>NZ_BMPH01000009.1 GCF_014647495.1 Glutamicibacter protophormiae | reverse complement strand
TGAAGCGGAAGATGTCGAACTGGCCGTTGAAGAAGGTTCCAAAAACACCTAAGTAAACGGTATTGGGCCTAGACCAAGAAAGTCCTGCACTTCCCTTCCGGGAAGTGCAGGACTTCGTTCGTTGGCTAGTTGTCCGGGCCTAGGCTTCGCGGGTCACCACGGCGTCGGCGAAGGAGATCAGCGCGCTCTTCACGGTGCCTTCCGGCAGCGGTGCGAGCACCTCGATCGCGTCATCGGCCCAGCGGCGCGCCACATTCCAGGCGTCCTGGATCGATCGGTGGCCGGCGACGGCTTCCACGGCCTTGGCCAGCGCTTCGTCGCTGGTCAGGTCCGAGTCCACCAGTTCGACGGCGGCCTGGGCCTCGGCGTCGCCGTGCTCGGCGGCCTGGCGCAGCAGCAGCACCGGCAGGGTCGGCACGCCTTCACGCAGGTCGGTGCCCGGGGTCTTGCCCGAGTCGGCTTCCTTGGAGGCGATGTCGATGACGTCGTCGGCGACCTGGAAGGCCACGCCGACCTTTTCACCGTACTCGCGCAGCACCTCGATGAATTCCGGGATGCCGCCGAAACGGGCGCCGAAGGCGCCGGAGGTCGCCAGCAGGGAAGCGGTCTTGTCGCTGATCACCTGGATGTGGTGGGCGATGGCGTCGTCGCCCTCGCGCGGGCCGATCGATTCGTGCAGCTGGCCCAGGCACAGGCGTTCGAAGGTCCGGGACTGCCAGTTGACGGCTTCCGGTCCCAAGTCGGCGCCGAACACCGAGGCGCGGGCGAAGATCAGGTCTCCGGCCAGGATGGCCACCGAGTTGCCCCAGACCTCGTGCGCGGTGGGAGCACCGCGGCGCATCGGCGCGGAGTCCATCACGTCATCGTGGTAGAGGGTTGCCAGGTGGGTCAGCTCGACCACGGCGGCGGCCTTGATCACCTCGTCGGTGACGCCGTCTCCCAGCAGGGAGGTCAGCAGCACCAGCAGCGGGCGAACGCGCTTGCCGCCGGCTTCCACCAGGTGCCGGCTGGAGGCATCAATCAACGGATCGGAGTTGGCCAGCGCATCGCGCAGCAGTTTCTCCACCTTGGCCATGCCCATGGAAATGGCAGGTCCGAATTCGGGATCCTCGGCGATTAATGCGAAGCCCGAGGGAAGATTGATGGCCGCAGCAAGCACTGCGGTTTCAGGATTCAGCTCAATCGAGTCGGACACCTCGTGTCCGGCTGCGGTCCAGTTGCTCTTGGAATCAGTCACTGTTTTACGGCTTACTTATCTTTCATCGGGTTGGTCATCGCGTTGAACGAGGACTGCTTGCCCGCGCTGGTGGCGCACAAACATCACTTCACTCTATCCGATGCGTTCCACTGAACGCTCGCAGGCCGGCGCTTGCCGTGTTTTATGGCATGGCAATGGGCCGCGAAACTGGTCAACACCGAGTTTACCGGGTCGCGCGCGATGGCGCGGCTCAACCCGCTGAAAGTCACAGCGGCGGCGGGCGTGGTGACAGCGGACACCACCTCCAGTCCCCGGTGGTCATTGCGCGGTAGGCTTAGCCCTATCATGTCTGCAGATTCGTCCGTTCTCGGCGCCAGCGGCCTTCACGCGTCGGCGCCTGCGTTAACCAGCATCACCTTCGAGTACGAAGGTGCCTCCGAGCATCTCATTTCCGATTCCCTGCGCCACGGCAGCATGGTCTGGACGCGGCGCGGACGCGGACTGGTGGGTTTCGGAACCGCCGCGCGGTTGACGACCCGCGGCGAGCAGCGTTTCATCGACGCGCGCACCTGGTTCGCCCAGCTTCTCTCCCAGGCCCAGATCACCGATCCGATCAACCGGCCCGGCAGCGGCCTGATCGCCTTCGGCTCCTTCGCCTTCTCCTTCACCAGCGCCTTCGATTCGCGACTGGTGATCCCGCAGATCGTGCTGGGACAAGATGACGAGAAATCGTGGATCACGGTGACCGGCAGCGCCGAACAGCTGGCAGGCCTCACCCTGGACTCGGCGCTGGAACGCGCGCGGGCGGCCATGGACGAGGCGGCTCTGGCCCCGACCAGCCAGGGCGACATCGAATTGACCAGCGGCCAGCTGACCGCCGGAGCCTACCTGGACGCGGTGCGCCAAGCCCTGGGCACCTTCAGCGAATCCGGCATCTCCAAGCTGGTGCTGGCCCGCGACATCCTGGCCCGCAGCACCATGCCGATTGATTTGTCCCATGTCGTCAACGCGTTGACCGAACGCTACGGCAACTGCTGGACCTACTCGGTGGACGGGCTGGTGGGCGCCACTCCCGAAATGCTGGTGCGTGTCACCAACGGGCTGGCCGAAGCCCGCGTGCTGGCCGGCACCTTGGACCGTGCCACCGAAGGCGCCGACGCGCCGGACTTCGCCAAGCTCCGGCTCTTCGACGATCCCAAGCAGCGCCACGAGCACCAGCTGGCCATCGACTCGCTGACCGAAGCGCTGAACCCGATCTCCCACGGCATGAAGTCCCCCGACGAGCCGTTCATCCTGCAGCTGCCCAACGTCTGGCACCTGGCCAGCGATGTGCGCGCCGAACTGCGCCCGGACGAGCGCGGGGCACTCCCCTCCGCCCTGGACATTGCGGAGATCTTCCACCCGACCGCCGCCGTGTGCGGCACTCCCACCAAGCAGGCCGGTGCGGTGCTGCGCCAGCTGGAAGGGCTGGACCGCGGACCGTATGCCGGTCCGGTGGGCTGGGTGGACTCCCGCGGCGACGGGGAATTCGGCATCGCCCTGCGTGGCGGCATCCTGGAGGACGCGAACCTCATGCGCCTCTACGCCGGGTGCGGAATCGTTCCCGGCTCGGTGCCCGAAGACGAATTAGCCGAGTCCTGGGCGAAGATGCGCCCAATGCGCCAGGCGCTGGGTGCGGAGTAGCGTTGCCTCTCGTCCCATGGCAGGTCAGGTAATGGTCGGAATTTGAGCACAAGTTTTACTTACGCTCACCGACACGTGTGTGAGGTGAATCTCATCCTCGTTGTAGCGTGGTTATGATTGTGCGTACGCAATGATCCACTCGCATTACCCGAAAGTAGGTTTAGATCCCATGCGTCTGACCAAAAAACGTTTTGCCACCACCCTGGCAGCAACTTCCGTAGCTCTCCTGGCATTGACCGCCTGCGGCTCCGACAGCGGTTCGGCCGAACCTTCGGCAGACGCCGCGGGCGGCCCCAGCTTCCTCACCGCAGGCAAGCTGACCGTCTGCTCCGACATCCCCTACGTTCCTTTCGAGTTCAAGGAAAAGGACAGCGACAAGATCGTCGGCTTCGACATGGATATCGCCGCCGAGATCGCCAAGGATGCCAAGGCCGAGCTGAATGTCATCGACGCTAGCTTCGACTCCATCGAATCAGGCCTGTTCAAGTCCCAGTGCGATATCGCCATCTCCTCGCTGTCCATCACCGAGGCCCGCGCCAAGAAGATGAACTTCTCCACTCCTTACCTGGATGACGACCTGGTGCTGGTCGCCAAGAACGGTTCGGGCATCACCGACCTGGAGACCTCCAAGGACAAGAAGGTCGGCGTCCAGCAGGCCACCACCGGCGAGAAGTACGCCAAGGAACAGGGCCTGACCCAGGTTGTAGGCTACGAGGATGCAGGCCTTCAGACCCAGGCACTGCTGGCCGGACAGGTCTCCGGGCTGCTGGGCAACCAGTCTGTGATGCGCTACTCCATCAAGGACCACAAGGATTTCGCAGTGGTTGCCGAGTTCAAGACCGGAGAGCAGCTGGGCATCGGCGTGCCGCTGGAGAAGGACGCTACCCTGACCCTGGTCGACGGCACCCTGAAGCGCCTGGCTGACTCGGGCGAGATGGACAAGCTGAAGGCAAAGTGGTTCGGCGAGCAGTAAGCCCGCGACGCTAATGCACCATTTCTCCGCGGGGGCCCAGCTGATGCGCTCAAGCAGCGCCGCTACGGCCCCCGCGACCTTTATGAGAGGTACACCATGGCAATGACCACAAGTCAGCGCGCCCGCCTGAGCAAGACCATCCAGATCGTGCTGTTCATCGCGATCATCGTTGCACTGGTTTTGGCACTGGACTGGGACAAGACGCGTTATGCCTTCTTCTCCTTCGAAGAACTGGGACCGATGTTCCCGGACATGATCATCGTCGGACTCAAAAACACGATCTTCTACACCGTCATCTCCTTCGCCTTCGGCCTGGTCGCCGGCTTGCTGCTGGCATTGATGAAGATGGCGTCCTTCGCCCCCTACCGCTGGTTCGCCACCGCCTTCGTCGAATTCTTCCGCGGGATCCCAGCCATCCTCGTGTTGCTGGCCTTCGGCTTCGGCCTGCCCCAGGCTTTTGGCACTCTGTGGCCGCAACCGGTGAACATCATGCTGGCCTTGGGTCTGGTCTCCTCTGCCTACATCGCGGAAACCCTGCGAGCCGGCCTGCAGGCCGTGCCCAAAGGGCAGACCGAGGCAGCGCGTTCGCTGGGCATGCCGGCCTGGCGCGCCATGGTCACCATCGTGATTCCGCAGGCGTTCAAGATCGTCCTGCCTCCGATGACCAACGAAGTGATTCTGCTGACCAAGGACTCTTCGCTGGCATTCATCCTGGGCATGTCCATCACCCAATACGAATTGACGAAGTTCGGGCGCGACGGCATCCAGTCCCTGGACGCCGGGCTCACTCCTCTCGTCGTCGCGGGCATGTTCTACCTGGTCATCACGATCCCGTTGAGCCTGGTAGCCCGGAAGTTTGAATCCCGCTCGGCTCGGACCAAGCGCTAGAAAGGACCGACAATGACCACGACACACAACTCGATGGCAGAACGCGCCGCCGGCGTGGAGATCACGGACCTGCGCAAGTCCTACGGCAGCAACGAGGTGCTCAAGGGCATCAGCCTGGATGTGAAGCCCGGCGAGGTCGTCTGCCTGATCGGTCCTTCGGGCTCGGGCAAGTC
Source organism: Glutamicibacter protophormiae (assembly GCF_014647495.1). Lineage (GTDB taxonomy): Bacteria > Actinomycetota > Actinomycetes > Actinomycetales > Micrococcaceae > Glutamicibacter > Glutamicibacter protophormiae. The sequence continues at coordinate 168,069 of NZ_BMPH01000009.1, read as the reverse complement.
GACCCTGCTGCGCTGCGTGAACCTGCTGGAGCAGCCCAACGGCGGCACCATCCACGTGGGCGGCTTCGAGGCTACCGACCCCGAGGTCAACCTCGACAAGATGCGCCAGAACGTAGGCATGGTGTTCCAGCAGTTCAACCTGTTCCCGCACCTGACCGTGCTGGAGAACTGCACCGTGGCCCAGATCAAGGTGCTCAAGCGCGACAAGGCCACGGCGCAGGCCACCGCGAAGCTGAACCTGGAACGCGTGGGCCTGGGCGACTTCGGCGCGCGCTACCCGGACGAGCTCTCGGGCGGCCAGCAGCAGCGCGTGGCCATCGCCCGCGCGCTGTCCATGGAACCGACCCTGATGCTCTTCGACGAGCCGACCAGCGCGCTGGACCCGGAGACCGTGGGCGAAGTGCTGGCCATCATGAAGAAGCTGGCCAGCGAGGGCATGACCATGCTGGTGGTGACCCACGAGATGGCCTTCGCCAAGGAGGTCGCCGACCGGGTGGTCTTCATGGACGGCGGCGTCGTGGTGGAGGAAGGACGTGCGGCCGAGGTCATCGGCAATCCGCAGCAGCCGCGTACCCAGGACTTCCTGCGCCGCGTGCTGGACCCGACCCACGTGGATATCTAGTCCGAGGTTCGAGCATTGCCGAAGCCCCGGCAGGCATCCTGGCCATCAGCCAGTTCGCCTGCCGGGGCTTCGTCGTATCCGGGCCTGTGGCCGGGATCAGTCCAGCGGCCAGGGCAACTCGCCAAGGCGCTGGTTCAGTTCCTGGTGGTGCGCACGCAGTGCCTGGCGGCTCGCCGGGATCTCGATCAGCCGCAATTCCCCGCGGGTGCCGGCTGACAGCAGCGAGCCGAGGTCGGCGCGGGTTGACACCCGGTGGTAGCTCCAGCCGTAGCCTTCGGCGAGCGCCCTCAGGTCCATCTGCTGGGGCGTGGCGAACAGCCGCTCCACGCTGCTGCCGTAGCGCCGGGACTCGTCCACCTGGCCGTGCTCCAGGGTGGAGAAGATCGCTCCTCCCCCGTCGTTGTAGACGACGACGTCCACGGTGGGCTTCTGCTCGCCGGTGCTCCACAGCATCGATCCGGCGTCATGGGCGAAGGTAATGTCTCCCATGACCGCCAGGGTGCGCTGCCCGCTGCCCGCCGCCAGGCCCAGGGCCGTGGAGATGGTCCCGTCGATACCGGCCAATCCGCGGTTCGCATGGCACGTGCCGGCTCCCGCGGCGCCGGGATCCGCCGCAAGGTCGAAGTCGCGCACGATGTTCGAGGACCCCAGCAGCAGCTGCGGGATGCCTGCGTTCCAGATTTCCTCCGCCACGCCGGCCCCGTCCAGTGTTCCGGGCTCCTGCAGTGCTGCGCGGATCGGCTGGGCCTGCGCATCCAGCTGCTGCCAGCCTTCCAGCCAGCCTGCCGGCGCGGTGCCGGCGAAGTCGACGAGCTGTTGGGGATCTGCCACCGGTGTTTCGCCCCGGCGCCCGGACTCGTACCACGGGGCCGGGGCTGGTTCCCAGATCACCGATTCGATGTGCGCTGCGGCGAGCAGGCGGCCGACCGGGCGGCTGAGCGTGGGGCGCCCGAACAGCACCACGCGGTCGATGCGCTCAAGCCCTACCGTTATCAGCGGGCGGTAGTGGCGGATGGCGTGGGCCGAGAAGCGCGCGTTGGAGGACGGCTCGGCAAAGAGCGGCAGCCCCAGTTGCTGGGCGAAAGCTTGCGCCTCGGGTCCCGCAGCGTGGCCCGCGACAACCACTGTGCGCCGCGCGGCGGCCTCGCCGGGCTGCGGCCAAGCGGTTCCGGACAGCTGGGCCCCTGCGCCCGTCCAGTCCCCCGGCTCGATGCCGGTCCAGGCCTGCGTCTCCACTCGGGAGTCGTCTTCCGGCGTCAGCGGGTCGCGGAATTGCAGGTTCAGCTGCACCGGGCCGGCAGGTGCCTGCGCATTGCCGCGCAGAGCGGCCAGGGCCGCATCCAGTGCAGCTGCAGGGCTGTTCCCGGCGGGGACGTTCAGCGCCGCACGGACGTGTTCGCCGAACAATGTTTTCTGCCGGGTGCTCTGGCTGGCGCCGGTTCCGTGCAGCTCGTCCGGCCGGTCAGCCGATAGGACCAGCAGCGGTGTGCCGGTGTGGTTGGCTTCCATGACGGCGGGCAGCATCTGGCCGATGGCCGAGCCGCTGGTGGCGGCGATGGCCGTGGGTGCGACGGTGGCCTGGGTCAGGCCCAGCGCCATGAACGCGGCCGAGCGTTCGTCGATGCGCACATGCACCCGAAGCTTCCGGGCGGCTTCTGCTTCGGCCGCGGCGTAGGCCAGCGGTGCGCTGCGTGAACCGGGAGAGATCACCAGGTCCCTGATTCCTGCGGCAATCAGCGCCGAGAGCACCTCGCGGGCCGTGGTGATGGCACGCTGTCCATCCTGCTGCGCACTCACGCGTTCAGTCACCTCTAGTCTTGGCCGGAAAGCATCCTTCCAAGTCTATCGAGTCGGCGGCTGTCTGGAATGCAGGAGCCGTGCCGGGAGGCGGGCAGCGGCTGGAAGCCCGGTGCTTCCCGCCGCTGCCCGCCAGTCACTGGCTACGGCTAGTGCTTGCCGTTCCCGCGGCCATGCCCATGGCCATTTCCGTTGTTGCCCTTGTGGTCCTTGAAGACCTGGACGACGCTGGGCCGCGGACCGTAGAACTGGCCCTTCTTCACCTTGCCCGGAGCAGCAACGAAGTCGGGGAACAACGACGCCGGCTGGGCGAAGCTGCCGCCCTCGCCCGGATGCTGCACCGCAACAAACACCGAACCGTCCTTGTCATGGATGACCGGGCCGCAGGTCTCGGCCCCGGTGGGCACCGCGAGGAACTGCTCCACGCGTCCGCGGTCCTTGCCGGTCAACGTCACCTTGTGCAGCGCGTCGGAGTAGCCGATGGTGCCAGGGGCCCCATCGGTGGAGATCCACAGATTGCCGGCCGAGTCGAAGGCCAGGTTGTCCGGGCAGGAAATCGGGGAGACCTTCTGCGCCGGGTAGCCGGAGAAGTAGGTGGAGGAGTTGACCTTCGGGTCGCCTGCCACCAGCAGGATGTTCCAGGTGAACTTCGTGGCCGTCGCGTCGTTGCCCGCTTCGGTCAGTTCCAGGACGTGCCCGTCGCGGTTTGCCACGCGCGGGTTCTGCTCCGTGGCGCCTTCCTTCCCGGCCTTGCCTCGATCGGAGTTGTTGGTCAGCGCCACGTACAGCTTGCCGGAGACCGGGCTCGGCTCCACATCTTCGGGACGGTCCATCTTGGTGGCGCCGACCTTGTCGGCGGCCAGCCGGGTGTACACCAGCACCTCTGCCACATTCATGCCCTCGACCATCGACTTGCCGCCGCGCACCAGCGGAAGCCAGGTGCCGGTGCCGTCGAATGCGCCGTCCGATGGCAGTGCGCCGCTGCCGTCGATTTGAGCAATCGGCGAGTTGCCGGCGAACTTCGCCACGTACAGGTCGCCGTCCGAGAGCAGGGTCATGTTGTGGCGGCGGTCGTTCTTCCGGTAGGTCGCCGAGGAAACGAACTTGTAGATGTATTCGAAGCGCGAATCGTCGCCCGAGTAGGCCACGGCCTTGCCGTTCTTGGCAATGCGCACGTTAGCGCCCTCATGTTTGAAACGCCCCAGGGCGGTGTGCTTGACCGGGGTGGACTTGGGATTCTGCGGATCAATTTCCACAACCCAACCGAAGCGGTTCGCCTCGTTCTCGAAGCCTTCGTGGTGCAGGCCGAAGCGCGGGTCGGTGTCCTCCCAGCCGCGCTCGGTGGCCTTGGCCGCAATGCCGTAGCGGGCTTCCTCTGCGGTGCCCCGGCCGCGGAAGTACTGGTCGATGTTCTCCTCCCCGGAGAGCACTGTGCCCCATGGAGTGGTGCCGCCGGCGCAGTTGTTCAAGGTACCCAGGACCTTGGTGCCCGTGCGGTCCGCTGCGGTCTTGAGCAGGTCGCTGCCTGCCGCCGGCCCGTCAACGGTGAACTCGGTCTGCGCGGTGATGCGGCGGTTGCGTTCGCCGCCCTGGACGTAGGTCCACTTCTTGTTGTTCTTCTTGCGCGAAACCTCAACGACGCTGAAGCCGTGGGCGTTCATGGCGATGCGGCGGGCCTCGTCCTTGTTCGCCTCGAACCAGTCGGCCTGGAACATCATGTCTTCGTTCGTGTATTCATGGTTGGCGACCAGCACGCCGGTGCGGCCGGAGTACTTGTCGACGATGATGTCCAGGTAGTCGCAGTTATAGCCGAACTGCTCGGCCTGCTTGCGTGCGGTCTGCTTCTGCGCGTCGAATTCCGGTGAGCGCTTGAACAGCGGGTCGCCCCAGCGGATGATGCTGTGCCAGTCGTAGCCTTCGGGCACGGTCATGGAGTCCACCGAACGCGAGACAGGCGCGATGGCCTGGAAACCGAGCTTCCCGCCGTTGGAACCGTGTTTTCCGGCGACGGCCACTTCCGCCGCAACGGCCGAGGGGGTGCCGAACAGCTGCGGGCCGACAACCAGTGCGGAGGCCCCGATGGCGCCCAGGCCAAGCATCTGGCGGCGTGAGAGCGCGGAATCGGCGATGTCGCGGAAGTAGGCGTTGGATGAGTTGTTGCAATCCGGCTTGACGCAGGCATCCCCGCATTTGAAGTGGCAGGTCGCCGCGGAACGCCCGCCGCGGGTATGGCCAAGCATCGGCAGCAGGGTACGGGTGGGATTCATTGATCCGTCACTTCCTCGGTATGGCTCGCTTTTCAGGGGGTGAAGCGATTCGAGGTTTTCATCCGGAAGTGGTCAAAAGCCGTACGGAAGGTTAACGCAGGAATAATTCCCGGGGTGGCGTCCCTACTCCGCCTGCAGCTGCGCGTAGCAGTCCCGAACCCGCTGGTGCCACCAGGCTTCACGTTCTTGCCCCGGATGCAGCTTGGCCAGCTTGTGCGCCTGCGGCTTCACGCGGCGCACCGGCAGGTACCCGGCCGTGGCCAGCAACGGCTCGTCGGTCACGTCGTCCGCGAAAAGCGTCCCGGTGGACAGCCCGCAGGCGTAGGGAAGCTCGGGCAGGGCGCTGGCCAGCGCGGCGGCCTGGGCCAGGCCCACGGAGGTATCCAAGGCGCTGGAGACCACGACATCCAGCTCGGCCTGTGCGGCGATGTCCAGTACGGCCTGGATGCCTCCCAGCGGCTGGGCCTTGATGACCATCAGGTCGGCGGCGCCCAGTCGGGAGACTTCCAGCGGGTCGGTGTGCTTTCGCACTGCCTCGTCCGCGGCGATCTTCAAGGGGATTCCTGCGGACCGCAGCTGCGCGCGCACCTCGGCCAGTCCCGTGATGCCGGGCACCGGCTGTTCCGCATACTGCAGGTCGAAGTCGCTGAGCCGGGCCAGTGCCGCGACCGCGGTAGGGATGTCCCATCCCGTGTTCGCGTCCACGCGCAGCGCAGCCTGCGGGTACAAGCGCCGGGTTTCGGCCACGCGGGCCAGGTCCTCGTCGAGGCTCTGCCCTTGCTCGGCCACCTTGATCTTGATGGTATGCGGGGCATCGTAGCGTTCAAGCACGCGCCCGACCTCGTTGGCTGGTACGGCGGGCAGCGTGGCATTGACCGGGATGCTGGTCCGCAACGGCTGCGGGAACGGCTGGTAGGCGGCCTCGATCGCGGCCGCCAGCCAGCGGGATGCCTCCTGCGGACCGTATTCCAGGAAGGCGGAAAATTCCCCCCAGCCTGCAGGCCCTTCGATCAGCAGCGCTTCGCGCCGGGTCACACCGCGGAATTTCACCTGCATCGGCAGCTGGACTACGTGGCTGTGGGCGAGGATTTCTTCCAAGGCAGGCAGGGGAAAGTTCATATTCCCAGCCTAGCCAAGGTGGCGATAGTTACATGCCCAAAGCATGCCGTGGAGCACGTGAGTTATGACAGGCTAGATACATGAGCCGCCATTCCGCCACCCTGAAGCCGCGCCACGTGCAGTGGTGGTCAGGCGGGTTGCTGTTGCTGGCGTTGTTCATTGTCGAGTACGTCTTTTTTGTCCAGCTGCGCGCCGGGCAGTGGGCGGACCAGGTGGGTTTCACCGTGTGGTCCCAGTGGTGGCCGTCCACCAATTCGGGCAACCCGGTCCGCCGGTTCCTGGATTTCCTGCCGCTGATCTGCGGGGCCATCGCCACGGTGTTCCTGCTCTACCGGGTCATCCGCGACCGGAGATTCCTCCGGGCGCTGATTGCGGTGGCTGCGGCCGGTGCCGCCATGGCCACAACACAAATCCTGAAGCACCTGATCCTGGTCCGCCCGGATTTCAACTTCGGCACGTCGGGAAACTCCTTCCCCTCAGGGCACACCACGGCAGCAGCCGCAGCCATGGGACTGATGTATCTGGTCTCTCCACCCAAGCTGCGGCCCGTGGTCCAGCCCATCGCGTGGATTTTCGCCACGGCCGCCGGTGTGGCCACCTTGGTGTGCGGTTGGCACCGTCCCAGCGACATCGCCGCAGGCTTCATGGTCGCAGCGTTCTGGATGGTCCTCGCAAGCGCGGTGCTGCAACGAATCCAGCCGCTGAGCGGCGAAGTCAGCACCACCAGCTGGTCGCGCAGCCTTGGCATCATGAGCCTCGCCGTCTGGGCGCTGGTGCTGGTCTTGTCCTACTTGCTCCCCCACCCGCATATCCAGAAGGTGCCGCAGGAGCTGCTGGTGGCCTACGCGGTGCTCGGCATTGTGCATGTGGTGGCCGCGTCACTGGTCTCCGGACTGGTGCTGCGTTCCGCCGTCATCGGCCCGGCCCGCAGCTGACTCGCCGCGATACCGGTTAGCGTCCTTGGTTGATCAATGCGTTCAGCTGTGCGGCGGCCTGTCCGGCACGCGGGATCGTGACCGCGAAGCGGCGTTTGTCCTTCAATTCAACCGCCAGGCCCTCATGACGGCGCATCACCACGGCTGACCCGCCGGGAAAGAAACGCCATCCCCAGCCACCCCATTCCATGGGCTGGATTTCCTCGGCGAGCACCGATTCCATGTCCTTGACATCGATGGTGCGCAGCGGGAAAGCGAATACGGCACTGGAAACGCGCAGCCTGCCGCCGGCAATCGTCACACGGATCCTGGCCAATCCGAAGACCAGCGGGGTGAGCAGAACAATGAAGGCGATGCCCATGACCAGGCTGACGGTGTCGCCTCCTCCACTGGCGTTCATGGCGATCATGAAAACGCCCATTCCCGCCATGAAAATCCCCAGCAACCACAACCAGCCCGGGGCATTCATGGTTTCGCTGAACTCCTGCCCGGGTTCGACCGGAACCACCGGTGAGGTCTCGACCGCGGTCGCCGGCTGCTTCCCGCGGGCTTGGGCCAGGCGGTCGCGGCGTTTGTTCTGGCGGTTGAGCTGGTATTGCTGGAAGACTCCGCAGATCCACAGCGGCACGAGGCTGACCAGGGTCGCAGCGATGCTGGCAAAGATCCATGGTCCTGCCACGGCTTGCGTCGGGTCCCCGGCGAGCGCGGTAGGCACCGAACTGGAAACGTAGACCCCTGCACTGGTCCAGGTGGTCAGGCTTCCCACGAAGAGCAGCCCCAGCAGCACCATGGGCTTACGGGTCAGATACAGCGAAACCCACCCGACCAGGCTTCCGAGGATTGCGAAGGTCATGGAGGCGGTAAAGAACACCGCGCTGTCGGTGAACCCGTCCGGCAAGGCACTGTCCGACCAGTGGGTTGCGGTAATGCTGGGCAGGGAATCCCCCAGCAGCGTCCGGGTCAACGCGATCACCGCGATGGGCAGGAATAGCAGGATAAGCAATGCTGTGCGGTTTCTGGCCTCAACGCGTTCGCTGGAAATGATCTGCCCCTTTCGGCATCGACGGGCCGCCCGTTGTCGGGCCGTCCGCCGGATAAGTCATGTTCAAGTCTAGGAAATGTCCCTTGACTTGCCAATTAATCCCCCGAAACGCACGCTCGGCCGGAGGAGACGGAAAAGGCCCCGCCGCCAGGGAAATGTTCCCAGGCAGCGGGGCCCGCGCCAGGCCGTCTACAGGGTAGACAGGGCCTTCTTCGGATCGGTCATCGCGTCGGCCACGTAGCGCAGGAAGCCGGCAGCGGTGCCGCCGTCGCAAACGCGGTGGTCGAAGCTCAGGGTCAGTTCGCAGATGGAACGGACCTTGATTTTTCCGTTGACCACCCATGGCTTCTCAACGATCCGGCCCAGGCCGAGGATGGCCGCTTCCGGGTAGTTGATGATCGCCGCGGAGCCGTCCACGTTGAACACCCCGTAGTTGTTGATAGTGAAGGTGCTGCCCGACAGGTCGGAGACCCCGGCCTTGCCTTCGCGGGCTACCCCGGCCAGGCGGGCGAACTCGGCCGACAGCTCGTTGGCGTTCAACTTGTGGGCATCGCGCACGTTCGGAACCACCAGGCCGCGGTCGGTCTGGGCCGCGAAACCCAGGTTGACCCCGTCGAAGATGGTGTGTCGCAGCGAGCCGTCGGACTCCACGTCGATGCGGCTGTTCAGCTCGGGGAAGCGTTGCAGGCCGGCCACGGCGAAGCGGGAGATCAGCGCCATGATGCTCGGCGCCTGCCCCTCGGATTCCTTGATCTTTCCACGCAGCTTCAGCAGTTTGGTGACATCCACGTCCACCCACACGGTCGCTTCCGGGATTTCCCGGCGCGAGGTGCTCATGGCGGCGGCAATGGTCTTGCGCACGCCGGCGAGCACCTGGCTGGAAGCCACCGGCAGGCCGGTGCGCTTGTCTTCTCCAGCGGCAGTGGCAGCAGCGGCCTTGGCCGGTGTGGCCGGTGCCGGTGCAGCGGCCGACGCAGGAGCGGCCACCGGGGCTGCCGGTGCAGCGGCAATAGCTGCGGCTGGCTGCCCCTGGACGATCAGCGCCTGGACATCGGCACGCAGGACCAGGCCCTCGGGGCCCGTGCCGCTCACGGCGTGGATGTCGATGGAGTTCTCGCGGGCCAGCTTGCGCACCAGCGGGTTGATGACCCGCACGGCCTGGGTGGAGGTCTCGCTGGACGCGGCCGCGGTGGTGATGCCGGCACGCGGGCGGCGACGGCGACTGGTGCTCGGCTTGGAGGCACCGGTGCCGTAGCCGATCAGCACGTTGCCGCTGGCCTCGTCGGCGTCGGCTTCCTCCGGCGCCTGGGCGCCGGCCATTTCCTCTTCGCGGTAGGACAGCGCGCCCTCGGAGGACGGTTCAGCGGCGGGCTCGGTGGCCGCAGGGGCCGCGGCTTCCGGCTCGTCGCCTGCGGTGTTCACCGAAATGAACGGCTCGTCCACCAGCATCATCTGACCGGCGTCGCCGTGCAGCGTCGAGACCACGCCTTCGAACGGGCACGGGATCTCCACCAGCGACTTGGCGGTCTCCACCTCGGCGATGGGCTGGTCGACGATGACCGAATCGCCTTCGGCGATCATCCAGCGCACCAGTTCCGCCTCGGTCAACCCTTCACCCAGGTCGGGCAGCAGGAACGTCTTAATGCTCAATTTAGGCCTCCCACTGGAGCTGGTCGACCGTATCCAGGATGCGCTCGACGCTTGGCAGGTTGTACTTCTCCAGCGTTGGCGCCGGGAACGGGATGTCAAAGCCGGTCACACGCAGCACCGGGGCCGCCAGCGAATGGAAGCAGCGCTCCTGCACGCGGGCAACGATTTCGCTGGCCACGGAGGCGAAGCCCTGGGCTTCAGCCACCACGATGGCACGACCGGTCTTGCGCACCGAAGCTGCCATCGATTCGTCGTCGAACGGAACGATGGTGCGGATGTCGATGACTTCCAGGCTGATGCCCTCCTCCGCTGCGACCTTGGCGGCCTGCATGCAGGTGGACACGCTCGGCCCATAGGTGATCAGCGTGGCGTCGGATCCGGCGCGCGCAATACGCGCCTTGCCCTCGGTTCGCGCCGCCTTGCCGGACTCGTACTGTTGGGCCAGCTCTTCGAGGTTGACCTGTTCCTTGGACCAGTACAGCTTCTTCGGCTCGAAGAAGACCACCGGGTCCTCGGAATCGATGGCTTCGCGCAGCATCAGGTAGGCGTCGGCCACGGTGGCCGGGGTGAAGACCTTCAGGCCCGGGGTGTGGGCGTAGTAGGCCTCGGAGGAATCGCAGTGGTGTTCCACGCCGCCCACGCCGCCGGCGTAAGGGATGCGGATGACCATCGGCAGCGGCAGGCGGCCCTGGGTGCGGTTGCGCATCTTGGCCACGTGCGAGGCGATTTGCTCGAAGGCCGGGTAGGCGAACGCGTCGAACTGCATTTCGATGACCGGGCGCATCCCGTTCATCGCCATGCCGATGGCCATGCCCACGATGCCGGATTCGGCCAGCGGGGTGTCGAAGCAGCGCTCGGAGCCGAAGCGGGCGGTCAACCCGTCGGTGATGCGGAAAACGCCGCCGAGCGTTCCCACGTCCTCGCCGAAGATGACCACCGACTGCTCGGCGGTCAGGGCATCGGCCAGCGCGGTATTCAATGCCTTGCCGAAGGTGACCGGCTGGTTCTCGTTGGCGGCCTTGGCCGCTGCACGGGCGGTCGCATCGGAGACGTTCGGGTTCACCCGCGAAGTGGTGGTAGTCATGCTAGGCCTCCTCACGGGCTAGTTCGTCGGCGAGCAGCGCCTGCTGCTCGGCCATCTGCGGGGTCTTGGAAGAGTAGACGTGCTCAAACAGTTCCAGCGGATCGGTGTCCGCGTCCTGGTTCATGCCGTCGCGCAGGGTCTTGGCCACGGCCTCCGCCTTCTGCGAGATATCGGCGGCGGCCTGCTCGGTCAGCAGCCCGGCGTCATCCAGGTAGGACTGGATGCGGATGACCGGGTCCTTGGCCTTCCACTCAGCGACCTCCGAGTCCTCGCGGTAGCGCTTGTCGTCGTCCGCGTTGGTGTGGGCCTGCATGCGGTAGGTGTGGGCCTCGACCAGCAGCGGGCCGTTGCCCTCGCGGGCCAGGCGCACGGCGCGGGTCATGACCGACATCAGCGCCATCAGGTCGTTGCCGTCCACGCGCTCGCCGGCCATGCCGTAGCCCACGGCCTTGTGGGCCAAGGACGGGGCGGCGGACTGCTGGGAGAACGGCACGGAGATCGCGTACTTGTTGTTCTGCACGAAGAAGATCACCGGGAGGTTGAACACCGCGGCGAAGTTCAGCGCTTCGTGGAAGTCGCCCTCGCTGGTGGCGCCGTCGCCGCACATGGCGACCACAACGGTGTTTTCCCCGCGCAACTTGGCCGCGTGGGCGACGCCCACCGCGTGCAGCAGCTGGGTGGTCAGCGGGGTGGCCATCGGGGCGCAGTTGTAGGCCTTCGGGTCGTAGCCGCAGTGCCATTCGCCGCGGAAGCTGGTCATGACTTCCATCGGCGCGACGCCCTTGGTCAGCACGGCCACGGTGTCGCGGTAGGTCGGGAACAGCCAGTCGCCCTCTTCAAGGCACAGTGCGGCGGCAACCTGGCAGGCTTCCTGGCCGTGGCTGGACGGGTAGACGGCCATGCGGCCCTGACGCACCAGGGCGGAGTTCTGGTCGTTGACGCGGCGGCCGGTGACCAGCGCGGAATAGGCTTCCATGAGCCGGGCGGGGCTCGGCAGCGGGTACTCGTGGCCCGGTTCGGTGCCCTGCTTGTCCTGCGGACGGAGGGTTCCATCCGGATCCAGAAGGTTGATCATGTGCCGCGCCGGCAGCATGTAGTCTTCCGGGGTGATCCCGAATTTGTCGCTGACTTCAGTCATGCGATCCGCGTGTGCGTCGGTGCTCATGTTCTCCCACCTTTCGTAGTACTGCGAAGGTCCTGCGTCACCCATACCTGTGACTGGCTTCACCAAAACATCATTTGCAACCAATTATGCGTATCAGTGGCAATCTGTATCCACTCCCGGCGCTAATCATGGAAAGTTGAGCATGGGATACGTATACTCGTAGACGATTCGTATCAAGAAAATGAGTTTGACGATGACTCGTCCGACCCGCTTGCAAGGAGTACAGATGGCCGCTGATGCGGAACTGAAACTGGATGATGTCGACCGCGCAATCCTGGCCGAACTCACCAGCGACGGCCGGCAGTCGGTCACCACCGTCGCGCAGAAAGTCCATGTCTCCCGAGCCCACGCGTACTCGCGAATCGCCAAGCTCCAGGATGCCGGGGTGATCACCCGCTACACGGTGGTCATCGACCCGGTGAAAACAGGCCTCAAGGCTAGTGCCTACGTGACATTGAAGCTGCGCCAGCACTCCTGGCGGGAACTGCGCGACCATCTGGCGTCGATCCCGGAGGTGCACCACATCGGTCTGGTCGGCGGAAACTTCGATGTGATCCTGCTGGTACGCGCCAAGGACAATCTTGATCTGCGCCGGGTGGTGTTCGAGGAGCTGCAGGCACTTCCCACGGTGCTGGATACCCAGACGCTGCTGATTTTCGAGGACACCGACACCCGCTAAGCGGGCAAACCACCCGAAGACAAAACGTCCGCCGGATCAGATCCAGCGGACATTTTGTCGTTGCCAAAAAGCGCCTGCTATCGGTGCAACGCGGCCAGCGCGCCTGAACTCCCCAGAGGTATGGCGCACAGTCACGAAAATCTTCGCGAATTGAATGGATACGCTGGAGATTCCCAGATTCGTCCTTTCCTCTGTTGGCTTCAACCCACTGAATAGTAGAGTTCGCCTCTTCGAGTATGCCCGGAATGAACTCCTTGGGATCAACGATGACGGTTTGGGCCTCGGCAGCAAAGAGCGTCGGGCGTGTCTTGCCGCGCATGCATAGCAGGGTGGGCATGTCTGGAAACACCCGGTCCGCCTCCTCCGGGAGCATGAGCTCTTCAGCCAGTTCAAACTGAATTCCCGAGGCTTCGTCCCAGAGGTTCGCGGGGACGAAGTCATGCCAGTCATACGGCAGAGAGGAGAAACCTGCGCTGCCGCGGAGTTGCATTTTGGCCTATGGCGCCACATCTCGGCCTCGCGCTCGGGTTCGCCGAACTTGCTCCTCAGGTGGTTGTCCCGGTTGTTCACGAAATCTCGGAGATCGGCGACCGGGTGCGGGATCAAAATGAACGGTTCGCACTGGACTGCGGGTCCACTTGGCCCCTGCATCGATTCTAAGGCGGCGCCTCCGGCGCAATCGTGGCTAAACCGTTACCAGCTGGTTCGACGCGACCCAGCATTTCCAGGTTCAATCATCGCCGTTGGCGTTCAGTGGGATGCAGGCTGGAGACTGTCAGTTCACACCGTATCCGCTGGCGGCCGAGAAGGATCCAATAGGCTGGGTCTGCCGCTCTCAGCCAGCCCCAGCAAATACTGACGCGTTACGTCCAACTCCTCGGCGGTTATGTATGGAGAGTTCATTGACATGGCTATCCCTTCCGCGGCAAAACGCAACATGAGCGAGGCGGGCTGGCTCAGTCCGTCCGCGGCAAATGCTTCACGCCAAGACGCGGCATCTTGCTCCATGAGATTCTGGGCCACCTGCTCATTGCCCATGATTTGGAGCAGGTAAGTTGGCGAGAAGATCTGCCTCATGATCGCGCTGTTCCCTGTCAGCGCCCTGATATATCCACGCATAAGCATTCCGGGGCGGTTTTCCGCGAGGTCGATATGCGCGTGAACCTCATCCCAGAATTGCTGCGCGCCGTCAGTCATCACTGCCTCTTCAAGCGCGCTGCGGCTGGCAAAGTGGTGGGTCAATGCACCTTTGGACACCCCGGCCCGGGCTGCGATGTCAGCCAAGCTCACTCCGGCGCCGTGAGTAGAAAAAAGTGCGGTGGCCGCATCGATGAGCGCCCGTCGTGTGCGTTCCTTATCCCGGGTAGCATCACGCCCGGTGACTGGTTCAGTGCTCGGCACGGGTTTCCTCCTTGGAGATCGGCGTTGAGGGGATGAGCCGCCAGGCGATGAAAGCTGCAATGACCAGCAGCAGCGATGCGATGTAGGCGGTGATCTGCATACCGTGGGTGAAAGCGCCTTGGGCCACTGCCAACAGCTCGGCGTCGGACGAGCCCAGCGCTCCTGCGGCGCTTGCCAAGGACTCGTTCATGGCTTCGGCAAGCGGGTCCGGAGTGCCCTCTGGTATCTGTAGGTTCGCTCGGTAGATCGCCGTCTGAAGCGACCCGAGCACGCCGATACCCAAGGCGATACCCATTTCATACGCGGTCTCGGAAATCGAGGATGCAGCACCAGCGCGTGCCGGCGGCGCCGCCGATACCACTGCATCTGTCGAGAGGGTCATGGCCAGCCCGGTGCCTAAGCCGATGATAGCCAGTGAAATGCCCAGACCCATGTAGCCCGGCATCCCTTCGCTCAGGCCCAGCGCCGCCAGACCGAGTGCACCGATCAGCAAACCTGCGGCGATAGCGCGGCCCAGACCCAGTCGGGATAGCACTACCCCGACCAGCAGCACGACTGCCAATGAGGCAATGGTGGCTGGCATTTCAGCCATGCCTGCCCATAATGGCGAATAACCGCGCACCAACTGCAGGTATTGCGAGAAGAAGAACAGTAGCCCGAAGAAAGCGAAAATTGCCAACGCATTGGAAGCCACTGCGCCGCTGAAGGCAGGAATCTTGAACAGGGAAATATCCACCAAGGGTGTGGTGAGACCCCGCTGCCGGCGAATGAACAGGAAGCCCGCGGCCAATCCGAACAGCAAGGTACCCAGCACCAGATAGTCAAACCCGTCGCTGATTACATGCTTGATGGCGTAGACCACCGGCACGATGGAACAGACCGAGAGGACCGCCGAGACGAGGTCGATCCGCACTGCATCGGGATTCTTGGACTCGGGCAGCAGCATGGCACCCAGAACGACGATCAGGATTATGACCGGGACATTAATGAGGAAGACCGAGCCCCACCAGAAGTGTTCAAGCAAGGCGCCCCCGACCAGCGGGCCTACAGCGCCGCCTGCCATGGCTCCGGCCGACCAGATGGCGATAGCGCGGGAGCGCTGGATCGGATCATGGAATAGGTTGCGGATGATCGACAAGGTGGAGGGCATGATCGTCGCTCCGGCGATGCCCAGCAGCGCGCGGGCTGCAATGAGGATTTCGGGGCTAGGCGCAAATGCCGCGAGAACCGAAGCGAGCCCGAAGCACACGCTGCCGATCATCAGAAGTTTCTTGCGCCCAATCCGGTCAGCCACGTTGCCCATGGTGACCAGGAAGCCGGCCAATACGAAGGAATAGATATCGCCGATCCACAGGATTTGTGTCGCTGTTGGCGCGAGATCGGCGGTAAGGGCGGGCACTGCCATGTAGAGGACGGTACCGTCAATGGCCAGCAGCGTTACTGCGAGGATCAGTACGACCAGTGCGGACCACTCTTTGCGTCCGGCACGCAGCGGGGCAGAGGAAATTGAATTCACCCACACATACTAACGAACCATTTGGTTCGTTATCTACTACTACGGGGCTGAAGGATGCATATCCAACGCGCAGACTGCGTTCAAAAAACTCATTCGGAGGCCGTTGCTGCAGCCACCGTCCGGAAGTCTGCTCGACCAATCTGTGGCGAATGCGCCTTGATCTTGGACAGATCGCAAAAACGTCCATGGCTTTTCGCCGTGGACGTATGTTCAAGCCGATCTGGATACACCAAGCGCCCGCCAGATTGATTCTGGCGGGCGCTTGGCAACAGGTGTTTACTTCTTGCCGGTGAACACCGGCGGACGCTTTTCCTGGAAGGACTTGAAGCCCTCCGCGTAGTCCGTGGTGTCGCACAGCGCTGCCTGCGCACGGTTCTCGGTGCGCATGGAGTTCCACAGGCCCACACGCTGGTCGCGGATTTCCGCCACCAGCTGTTTGGAGGCGACGAAGGCCTGGGTTGCACCCTGGGCGACCTTGGCGATGATCTCCTCGCCTCGCTCAGCCAGTTCCTCGGCCGGGAAGGCGCGGGAGAACAGGCCCGAGCGCACCGCTTCGGCGCCGGAAATCAGCTCGGCGGTGTAGATCATGTCAAGGGTGCGGTGGGCACCCAGGCGTTCGGTGAACAGCCAGTGTCCCCCGGAGTCCAGGGTTGCGCCCAGGTTGGCGAACGGCGAACCGATCTTCGCGTTCTCGGCCACGTACACCACGTCGGTGGCGACTGCCAGGCCAAGCCCAACACCCAGGCAGGCGCCCTGCACCAGGGCGAAGGTGGGAGCCGGGAAGCTGGACATTTTCTCCAGCAGCGGCTGCACCTTGCCTTCGAGGTAGCCGATGACGTCGTCATCGGCCGGGTTGACCCCGGAGATGTCGCGTCCGGCGCAGAAGCCGCGGCCTTCGCCAGAAAGCACCAGGGCGCGGACCTCTCCGGTTTCCACGGCCGCCGCAGCCTGGTCATAGGCCTCGGACAATTCGGCGAGCGCCGCCTCGTCCAGCGAGTTCATCTTCTTTGGCGCGTTCAGCACCACGCGGGCGATGGAGTCGGCAATCGTCAGTTCGATCATGAAGTCATCCTGCCGTTTCTAGGCGTCGAAGTCGACGCTGAGCTTTTCGGTCGTCGGGTGCGACTGGCAGGTCAGCACGTAGCCGGCCTCCACCTCGTCAGGCTCCAGGGCGTAGTTCTCAGCCATGGTGACGGTGCCGCTGGTGACCTTGGCACGGCAGGTGCCGCATACGCCGCCGGCGCAGGCGAAGGGAACGTCCGGGCGGACGCGCAGGGCGGCGTTCAGCACGGTCTCGTTGGCGCGCACCGGGGACTTGACCTCGCCCTGCAGGCCGTCGAGGGTGAAGCTGATCTCGTAGCTGTCCTCGTCCTCCTCGACCTTGACCGGGCGGCCGATGTGGCCCTGGGGCTTGCTCGGCTCGCCGGTGGAGAACAGTTCGAAGCGGACCTTCTCGGCCGGAATGTCCATGCCGGTCAGCTGGTCGCGGACCAGCTGCACCAGCTCGAACGGGCCGCACAGGAACCACTCGTCGACGTTCGGGGCCTGGACCACGGTGTCAAGCAGCGTGGAGAGCTTCTCCGAATCGATGCGTCCGGAAAGCAGCGGCGAGATGCGCTGTTCGCGGCTGAGCACATGGTGCAGGGCCAGACGGGACGGGTAGCGGTCCTTCAGGTCCGCCAGTTCCTCCAGGAACATCACGTCCATGGCTGCCTTGTTCGCGTAGATCAGGTCGAAGCGGGTGTTCTCGTTCGCGGCCAGGATGGTGCGGGCGATGGCCAGCACCGGGGTGATGCCCGAGCCGGCGGCCACGGCTACGAAGCGGTCCTGGGCCTCGGTGTCGATCTTGGACGGATCGTTGATCTCGGTCAGGCGATGCTTGGAAATGAAGGCACCAGCCGGGCTCATCACGTCCATCTGGTCGCCTGCGGTCAGGTTTTCATTGGCCCAGGTGGAGAACAGGCCGCCAAGGTCGCGCTTGATGGCCACCTTGATCTCGCTGCCGGTCGGCTCGGCGCAAATCGAGTAGGAGCGGCGCAGTTCCTGCAGCTCGCCCTCGGCGTTCGGGATTTCCTTGCGCAGCGCCACGTACTGGCCTGCAACGTAGTCGTACTCCGCGCTCAGTTCCTCGGGAATGGCGAAGGTGACTTCGATGGAGTCCTTGGTCAGCCGGCGGACGTTGGAGACGGTCAACCGGTGGAAGGACGCCCGGCGACGAGTTGATGTGGTTTGGTCGGTCATGAGAGCACCTTGAAGTAGTCGAAGGGTTCCAGGCAGTCTTTGCAGGTGTAGAGCGCCTTGCAGGAAGTCGAGCCGAAGCGCGCCAGCTCGCGGGTGTTCAGCGAATGGCAGCGCGGGCACTTGACGCTCATGCCGAGCGTCACGCGTCCGGCATGGCCCCGCCCGGTGGGCGGGGCGATGCCGTAGGCTTCCAGCTTGGCCTTGCCGCTCTCGGTCATCCAGTCGGTTGACCAGGCGGGGGTGAGCACCAAACGGACGTCGACCTGTTCGTGGCCGGCCTCGTGGAAGACCCGGTACAGGTCCTCGGTGATGACGTCCATGGCCGGGCACCCCGAATAGGTCGGGGTGATGACGACATGGACTGCGCCATCCTCGTCCTGCAGGACGTCGCGCAGGATGCCGAGGTCCGCAATGGTCAGCACGGGAATCTCTGGATCCGTGACCTTCGAGGCGATGGCGAACAGATCTTCGGTGTTGGTGATCAGGTTGCTCAAGACTGCTCCCCCCTTAGCGGGCGAAAGGGTTGGTGTGGTGGCTACCAGCTCGCACCGGGGTGCTTGCGGGCAAGGACTTGCATTTCGGCCAGGATGAATCCGAGGTGCTCGGAGTGCTCTCCGCCGCGGCCGTTGGCCATGGCCTGACCGGTCTTCGGGATTTCCAGGCCGGAGTCGGCCAGGACAGCGGTGATTTCCTTGTCCCAGTCTTCGCGCAGCGAGGACGGAAGCACTGCGATGCCGTCCAGCTTGCGGTGCAGTTCCTGATCCTGGAACATCTCGTCCACGTACGGCCAGAGGATTTCCAGCGCATGGCGCATCTTGGCGGCCGATTCCTCGGTGCCCAGGCCCAGGCGGACGGTCCACTGGATGGCGTGGTCGCGGTGGTAGTCGACTTCCTTGACGGCCTTGGCGCAGATCGCGGCCAGGGTTTCGTCGGCGGATTCGGTCAGCTTGGAGTACAGCAGGTGCTGGAAGATCGAGACGATCAGCTGGCGGATGATGGTCACGCCGAAGTGGCCGTTAGGCTGTTCGACGATCCACAGCGAGGTGAAGTCGTCTTCTTCGCGCCAGTAGGCCAGGTCGTCTTCGGTCTTGTCCCATGCCAGGCCGGCGTAGGTCAGGAACGAACGGGCGTGTCCGAGCACGTCCAGAGCGATGTTGCCCAGGGCGATGTCTTCTTCGAGCTCAGGTGCACGAGAGATCCAGTGCGACAGGCGCTGGGCGAGGATCAGTGCGTCGTCGCCCAAGGTCAGTGCGTAGCGTGCCACGTCCTCGCTCGGCTTGGCACCGCCCACGGCGATGTCCTCCGGGCGCAGTGCGTTGCCCGGAGTGACGCGGGTGGCCGAAGCGAGCGCGTCGCCGAAGCTGTCGAGCTCGGCATCCAGTTCGTCGTGGTTCACAGGTGCTTCACTCCCTCGCTGGCCTTGTAATAGGTCGCGTGGCGGTAGTCCTTGCCCTGTGGGGATTCGAAGAAGGCATCCTTCTCATCCGGATCGGAGCTGATGATGTCCTCGGACTTCACAACCCACAGGGACACGCCCTCATTGCGGCGGGTGTACAGGTCGCGGGCGTTGCGCACTGCCATCTGGGCGTCCGGTGCGTGCAGCGAACCTGCGTGGACGTGCGAGAGTCCACGGGAGGAACGGACGAATACTTCCCACAGGGGCCAATTGCTCTGTTGGCTCATGTTAGGCAACCTCACTTTGTACTTGCTTGGCGGCGTATGCGGCGGCGGCTTCGCGAACCCAAGCACCTTCGCGGTGGGCTTCGCGGCGGCGTTCCATGCGCTGCGCGTTGACTGGGCCGTTGCCCTTGATTACTGCCATGAATTCATCCCAGTTCAGATCCTTGTGGATCCACTGCTTGGTCTCTTCGTCGTAACGCAGTTCGGGATCCGGCAGGGTCAGTCCGAGGACCTTGACCTGCTCGGCGATCATGCCGACGAAGCGCTGGCGCAGTTCGTCATTGGAGAAACGCTTGATGTTCCAGGCCATGGACTGCTTGGAGTTCGGGGACTGCTCGTCCGGCGGGCCGAACATCATCAGCGCCGGCTCGTAGAAGCGGTCGATGGCATCCTGGGCCATCTTCTTCTGCGCCTCGCTGCCGCGAGAAAGCGAGAGCAGGATTTCGAAGCCCTGGCGCTGGTGGAAGGATTCTTCCTTGCACACGCGGACCATGGCGCGTCCGTACGGGCCGTAGGATGCGCGGCACAGCGGGACCTGGTTGGCGATTGCCGCACCGTCCACGAGCCAGCCGATGGCACCCATGTCCGCCCAGGAGCGTGCCGGGTAGTTGAAGATCGAGGAGTACTTGGCTCGACCGGTCAGCAGCTGGTCGTTCAGCTCGTCGCGTCCGGTGCCCAGGGTTTCCGCTGCGGAGTACAGGTACAGGCCGTGGCCTGCCTCGTCCTGGACCTTGGCCATGAGGATCGACTTGCGCTTCAGCGATGGAGCGCGGGTGATCCAGTTGGCCTCAGGCTGCATGCCGATGATCTCGGAGTGCGCGTGCTGGGAAACCTGTCGGGTCAAGGTCTTGCGGTAGGCATCCGGCATCCAGTCGCGCGGCTCAATGCGCGAGTCCTTGCCGATCAGGGCGTCAAAGCGCGCCTGTGCCTGCTCTTCTTCGTAGCTTGGGACGGCACTCAGTCCCGGCTCCTGCGGTGTGGTCGGGGCCATGGGTTCACCTCACTGAAAGATATTTACATACTGACCGTTCGTTCAGTATGTCAGAGTGGGTTCGGTCACGTCAACATCACCACCAAAACCGACGTCGCACAACCGCTCCGTCCAACCGGCCGCCCGCTTAAACAAACCGGCGCCCGAAAGATGCTCTTTCGGGCGCCGAGGTTCACTACCCTTTAGACGCTCGGCACCGCCACAGCGGCCTTTCGGGCGAAGAGGAAGCGGTCAACCGAGTACGCCCCCGGACCGGCCAGCACCAGGGCCGCCGCCGCGGCCGCCAGGATGGCCACCAGCTCATATCCCCCGTTGTCGACAAAAATTCCGGACGAAAGGTGGACCAGGAACAACGCCCCGAGCATCTCCACGGCCAGCAGCGCCGCGGCGACGCGGGTCAACACACCGAGGACCAGGGCAATGCCGCCGGCAAGTTCAAGGGTGGCCACGGCCGGAGCGACCACCGAAGCCAGCGGGACGCCCATTTGCTCGAACGAGGCCGTGGCGCCGTCCAGGGTGTATTGGAAGAACTTCTGCCAGCCATGGGCGGCCAGGATGAAGCCGAGCACGACGCGCAGCACCAGCAGCGCGACAGAGGTCATCGTCGGGTTGTTTCGGGTGGTCATTTCAATCTCCATCAGTGGATCTACGGGAATGAGCGGCTTCGCAACAACTCGGGTTCGACTCTAGCCTTAAAACTTGAAGCTTCAATGATAATTTTCCATGTCGTTCCTGTGATCTGTTCCGCACATGGCAAAGCCGCCCGGGAATGAACAAGATTTTTGTTCGTTTCCGGGCGGCTTGCGCTGCGGCACGATGCCGCATCCAATCTCAGGCGCCTACAGCACCTTGGACAGGAAGTCCTGAGTGCGGGCCTGCTGCGGGTTGCCAAAGAGGTCCTCGGGCTTGCCCTGCTCGCACACCACTCCGTCGGCCATGAAAACCACGCGGTCGGCGACTTCGCGGGCGAAGCCCATCTCGTGGGTCACCAGCACCATGGTCATGCCCGAGTCGGCCAGCTCCTTGATCACCTGGAGCACCTCCCCGACCATTTCCGGGTCCAGCGCGCTGGTAGCCTCGTCGAAGAGCATGATCCCCGGGGACATGGCCAGTGCGCGGGCGATGGCCACACGCTGCTTCTGGCCGCCGGACAACGATGCCGGGCGGGCGTCGGCCTTCTCCTTCAGCCCCACGCGCTCCAGCAGCTCCAGCGCCTTGGCACGGGCCTCGGTGCGGTTCATCTTCTTCAGCTCCACCGGGGCCAGCATGATGTTCTCAGCCACCGACATGTGCGGGAAGAGGTTGAAGTGCTGGAACACCATGCCCACGTGGCGGCGCACCTCGTTGATGTCCACCTTCGGGTCGGTCACGTCGAAACCGTCGACAACCACCGTGCCGGAGGTGATGTCCTCCAGCTTGTTCAGGCAGCGCAGCAGCGTGGACTTGCCCGAGCCCGAAGGCCCGATCACGCACAACACCTCGCCCTCGCGGATCTCCAGGTCGATGCCCTGGAGCACGTTGTTGGAACCGAAGGACTTGTGCAGGTCGGTGACCTGGATCTTTACCTGCGAGTTCATCTCGCTTGCGGTACTCACTTGTTGAACCTCTTATCGGCATAGTTGGCCAACTTGGTCAGGGCCATGATGGCGATGAAGTAGATGACGCCCACGATCAGCAGCGTCTCGGTGACGCGGAAGTTCGCCGCGTAAATCTGCTGGCCCTGGTAGAGCAGCTCGGCGAAGCCGATGGCCAGCAGCAGCGAGGAGTCCTTCAGGCTGATGATTAGCTGGTTGATCAACGACGGGGTCATCATCTTGAAGGCCTGCGGAATCACGACCTTCTGCATGGACTTGCCGTAGCCCAGGCCCAGCGAACGGGCAGCTTCCAGCTGTCCCGGATCCACCGACTGGATGCCGCCGCGCACGATCTCGGCCACGTAGGCGCCGGCGTTCAGCGACAGGGTCAGAATGCCGGCAGTCCAGACGCTGATGTCCCATCCGGTCAGCTGCGGCAGGCCAAAGTAGAACATGAACGCCCACAGCAGCAGCGGGGTGCCGCGGAAGATGTTCACGAAGGTGGTGGCGATGCCGCGCAACACGATGTTGCCGGAGATCTTGAAGAAGCCGAAGAGCAGGCCCAGCGCCATGGCGATCGCGAAGGAGATCGCGGTGACGCCCAGCGTGTTGCCCAGACCGGTCATCAAGGCCGGGAAGGACTTGACCGCCAGGTCGAAAAAGTTGCCCGGGGTGTTGACGGTGGGGTCGGCCAGGTACTTGTCCAGGATCTGCTGGTACTCGCCGTTGGCCTTCAGCTCGGCCAGTCCGTCGTTGAAGGCCGCCAGCAGCGCGGTGTTCTGGCCCTTGTTCACCGCGAAGCCGTAGGAGCCTCCGGGAACCTTGTCGGTGACGGTCTTCAGGCCGTTGCCCTGGGCGATGCCGTAGGCCAGCACAGGGTAGTCGTCGAAGACGGCGACGGCGGAGCCGGCCTTGACCGACTCGTACATGGTGGCGGACTGGTCCAGGGACTTGACGGTGAAGTCGTACTGCTTAGCAATCGACTTGGCGTAGGTTTCACCCTCGGAACCGGTCTTGGCGACAACGGTCTTGCCCTTGAGGTCCTCGTAGCCCTTGATGTCCTCGTCGTCCTTGGCCACTGCCATCTGGACGCCGGATTCGAAGTACGGCTCGGAGAAGTCGTAGATCTGCTTGCGCTCGTCGGTAATCGACATGCCGGCGATGACGCCGTCGACCTGGTTGGCGGACAGCGCCGCCAGCGCTGCGCTGAAGCCCAGCGAGCGGACTTCGACCTTGAAGCCCTCATCCTCGGCGATGGCATGCAGGATGTCCATGTCGATGCCCGTCAGCTCGCCGTTCTGGCGGAACTCGAACGGGGCGAAAGTGGTGTCGGTGCCGATGACGTAGGTCTGGCCCTCGACGCTCTCGGCCCCCTGCGCCATGGACGCCGGGGCTCCGACGACCAACGCCATCAGACCGATGGCCGCGCCGGCGATCCACCGGGTAAGGCGACCTGTCCGGGTCGGGGTGTGGTTGTTTTTCACTTATCTCAATCGCTTTCTCATGATGTAGGGGCGAGTAACCCATGGGGCAGATTGATTCACTCTGCTTGCTAGCCTATGACCAATGCGCGCATGTCGGAACCTTTTCCACCCATTAGCGCGAGTCAGCGAGGCAGGGCCGGTGGAATGTCCGCGCTGAGCTTAGCGGCCTGCCAAAGACCGCAGCGGTGGGATTGAATAGGTGTATGACTCCAGAACCGCTTACCGCCAGCGCGCCGATCGCCGCGAAGAATCCCATCACCCGCACCTTCCATGGGGACACCTTCACCGATGACTACGAATGGATGCGCGAGAAGACCAGCCCGCAGGTCCTGGACCACCTCAAGGCGGAGAACGCCTACACCGACGCGGTGACCGCCGGCCAGGAACCGCTGCGCCAGGCCATCTTCGATGAGATCAAGGCCCGCACCGTGGAGACCGACCTGTCGGTGCCCACGCGGCGCCGCGGCTGGTGGTACTTCACCCGCTCGGTCGAGGGCAAGCCCTACACCATCCAGTGCCGCGTCAAGGCCCGGCAGACCGGCGACCTGCGCGCCGACTGGACCCCGCCGGTCATCGACCCGGAAACCGCGCTGGAGGCCGAACAAGTGCTGCTGGACGGCAACCAGCTGGCGCAGGGGCAGACCTTCTTCGCCCTGGGCGGCATGGCCCTGAACGAGGAAAGCAACCTGCTGGCCTACTGCATCGACACCGCCGGCGACGAACGCTTCACCCTCTACGTCAAGGACCTGGACACCGGCCTCCTGCTGCCCGACGTCATCGAGGGCGTGTTCTACGGGCTGGCTTTCTCCCCGGATTCCTCGACCGTCTTCTACGTCGTAGTGGACGAGACCTGGCGCCCGCACCAGATCAAGGCCCACGTGCTGGGCACCGATCCCGCCGAGGACACCGTGGTCTACCAGGAGGACGACCCGGGGATGTGGCTGGGCTTCGATTTGAGCACTGACCGCACCAAACTGCTGATCTCCAGCGGCAACTCCGAATACGCCGAAACCAGCGTGCTGGACCTGACGGCGCCGGCCGCCCAGGTCCGGCTGCTCGTGCCGCGCTCGCTGCGCCTGCTGCACGGGGTGGACCTGCTGCCCGGAGCCGACGGGGCGGCCGTCATCACCCACGATTACCAGTCGCCGAACAACATGGTGTCGCTGGCCGGGCTCGACCAGCTCGGCGGGCAGACCCAACCCGCGCAGTGGCGCACGGTCGTCGAGCATCAGCAGACCGTGAAGATCGAGGGCACCGTGCTGACCGGGACGCATCTGGTGCTCTCGGTGCGCCGCGACACCTGCGAACGCGTCCAGCTCATCGCCCTGGACGGCCTGGGGACCGACGCGCAGCAGGCGGCCCTGGAACCGGCGTTCGAGGACGAGCTGTTCACCGCTTCCCCGACCTTCGCCTCGCTGGAAGCGCCGCTGATCCGCATCGGCTACACCGCGGACTTCACCCCGGCCCGCGTTTACGACCTGTGGCTGGAGGACCAGTCGCTGGTGCTGCGCAAGCAGACCCCGGTGAACAACTACAACGCCGAGGACTACCTCTCCACCCGCGAATGGGCCGTAGCGGCGGACGGCACGCGCATCCCGCTGACCATCATGCGCCGGGCGGATCTGGACACCTCCGTGCCCAACCCGGTGCTGGTCTACGGCTACGGCTCCTACGAGGCGTCCATGGATCCGGGCTTCGGCATCCCCCGGCTGAGCGTGCTGGACCGCGGGGTGGTGTTCGTCATCGCCCATGTGCGCGGCGGCGGCGAGCTGGGCCGCGAGTGGTACCTGCAGGGCAAGAAGCTGCACAAGAAGAACACCTTCACCGATTTCATCGACGCCACCCGCTACCTGCTGGACACCGGCTGGGCGGACCCGCAGCGATTGGTGGCCTTGGGCGGCTCGGCCGGCGGCCTGCTGATGGGCGCCATTGCGAACATGGCCCCGCAGCTGTACACCGCGATCGTGGCGCAGGTGCCGTTCGTGGACGCGCTGACCTCCATCCTTGATCCAGAGCTGCCGCTGTCCGCACTGGAGTGGGAGGAATGGGGCAACCCGATCGAGGACAAGGAAGTCTACGACTACATGAAGTCCTACTCCCCCTACGAGAACGTCACCGCCCAGGCCTACCCGAAGATCGCCGCGGTCACCTCCTTGAACGACACCCGCGTGCTCTACGTGGAGCCGGCCAAATGGGTGGCCAAGCTGCGCGAACTGACTACCGGGGAGCAGCCGATCCTGCTGAAAACCGAAATGGAGGGCGGCCACGGCGGCGCCTCGGGCCGCTACGAGTCCTGGAAGTCCCGCGCCTGGGACTACGCGTTCATTCTGGACGCGCTGGGCTGCCGCGAGATCGTGGACTAGCCGCGCACCACCAGAAAGGCGGCCATGCGCCACATCCAGATCTCCGAGTACCGTCAGCATCCCGCCGTGCGCGAGCTGCTGGCGCTGGCCGCCGACCCGGTGGACGAGGCAGCCCTGCAGGAACTGCTCGATGACTGCGAGCGGCTGCAGGTCCTCGCCGCCTTCGGCAAAGACGGCACCCCGGCGGCGCTGGCCGCCTATCGGCTGCACGACAAATACAGCCTGTGCGTCGAGTACCTCGCGGTGCTGGGGACGCAGCAGCGCCGGGGCCTGGCCTCGGCGCTGCTGCGTCGGCTGCAGAAGCTGCACGGCCGCTGCCTCTGGGCCACCACCGATGACGATGCGGTGGACTTCTACCGCGCGCTGGGCTGCGTCATCAGCGACAGCGCCGCGGATCCGCGCTGGCCGGGCGCCCGGCGCTACCTGTGCACGCTGCCCCATGCTCCCCTGCTCGCCCGGCAGCCGGACACCGACCCTGCGTACGAGCAGGTCGACGGCCGCCCCTCGCGCGGCATCATCGACCTGGCCCCGGCCGATGGCCGATGGCCCGATGACTTCGAGAAGATCCGCGCGGCGCTGGCCGCCGCCCTGGGCGCCCGGGCCCTGGCCATCGAGCACACCGGCTCCACCTCGGTGCCGGGGCTGCCGGCGAAGCCGCTGATCGATATTGCCTTGCTGGTGCCGGACGCCGATGACGAAGAGCGCTACGTCCCGCAGCTGCGCGCCGCGGGGATGGTCTTCTGGCACCGCGAACCGGGGTGGTACAAGCACCGCATGTTCAAGCCCGGAGCCGGCACCGGGCTGGCGAACGGCAACATCCACGTCTTCAGCGCCGGAAGCCCCGAGTTCCTGCGCATGGTCCTTTTCCGCGACCATCTGCGCAGCCATCCGGCGGATCGCGACGCGTACGCCGAGGTCAAGCGCGAGGCGGCGCAACAGCTGGCCGCCCTGCGCGGGGCGCAGGGGCTGGTGATGGATTACAACCGGATCAAGGAACCATTCATCCTTGACCTGCACCGACGGATTTTCAGCCGCTAAGACTTTTCCCCGCGATAGCCAGCCTTTCGCAGACGAATCACCGCCAGAACTTGACTTGCCTCACATTTTGTTATTACCTAATGATCGTTCGGTAAATAATTCGGCGAAGGAAGTCCATGAGCGAAACACAGGTCGAGAAGCCTCTTCCGCACGCAATTCTCGAGAATGACTATGCCACGCAGTGGATGGGCATCGAGGTTGTCGAGGTCTCCGACGGCAAGGCCGTCATCACCATGGAGCTGAAGCAGGAGATGCTCAACGGCTTCGGCATCGCCCACGGCGGGATGATCTTCGCTCTTGCCGACACCGCTTTTGCCCTGAGCTGCAACCCTCCCGAGGGTTCGGAAGACACCATCACCGTCGCTTCCGGAGTGGACATCAACTTCCTCAAGCCGGGCATGCCCGGACGCCTGTTGACCGCATCCGCGCGCCGGGTCTCCCAGCAGGGCCGCAGCGGACTCTACGACATCACCGTCACCCAGCCAGGCCGCGACGGAGCCACCGAAACCGTGGCCGAGTTCCGCGGACGATCACGAACCGTCCCGAAGCCCAAGAGCCGCTAGCCCTTTCCGCCACCACCACACGAAAGTACGAGCATGTCACAGAACATCGACCGCGACAGCCTGCCGAATCCGCTGGATGCAGAAGAGACCATGAGCCGCGACCAGATCGAATCGATCCAGCTCACCCGCCTGAAGGAAACCCTGCACCTGGCCTATGACAAGGTGCCGTACTACAAGGAAAAGTACGACGCGGCGGGGGTGCACCCGAACGACCTGAAGGAACTGGATGATCTGAAGATCTTCCCGTTCACCGAAAAGGAAGACCTGCGCAAGACCTACCCGTTCGGCATGTTCGCCGTGCCGCAGCACGAGGTCGCCCGCATCCACGCCTCCTCGGGCACCACCGGCCGCGCCACCGTGGTGGGCTACACCCAGCAGGACCTGGACGACTGGGCCAAGCTCGGCGCCCGCTGCCTGCGGCTGTCCGGCGTGAAGCCGGGCTGGAAGGTCCACAACGCCTACGGCTACGGCCTGTTCACCGGCGGCATGGGCGCCCACGCGGCGGCCGAGCGCCTGGGCACCACCGTGATCCCGATGTCCGGCGGCCAGACCGAGAAGCAGATCACCCTGATCAAGGACTTCGCCCCGGACGCCATCCTGTGCACCCCGACCTACCTGCTGACCATCGGCGATGCCATGCAGCGCCAGGGACTGGACCCGCGCGACACCTCGCTGAAGGTCGCCGTGCTCGGGGCCGAGCCGTGGACCGAGGAGATGCGCCATGAGCTGGAGGAGATGTTCGGCATCGACGCCTGCGACATCTACGGGCTGTCCGAGGTCATGGGCCCTGGCGTGGCCGGCGAATCGCGCGAGCGCAAGGACGGCAGCCACATCTGGGAGGACCACTTCCGCCCGGAGATCCTCGACGCCTACGACGAGACGAAGGTGCTGCCGGACGGCGAGCATGGCGAGCTGGTCTTCACCTCGCTGACCAAGCAGGCGCTGCCGATCATCCGCTACCGCACCCACGACTTGACCCGCCTGATGCCGGGCACCGCGCGTCCGGGCCATCGACGCATGGGCCGCATCACCGGCCGCAGCGACGACATGATCATCCTGCGCGGCGTGAACCTGTTCCCGAGCCAGATCGAGGAACTGATCTTGAAGGTGCCGGCCCTGTCCGCGCACTTCCAGCTGGTGCTCACCCGCCCGGACCGCATGGACCAGCTGGCCGTCAAGGTCGAGCGCCGTCCGGACGCCTCGGCCGAGGACGTGGCCAATGCCGCCAAGACCCTGGCCAAGCTGATCAAGATCCATGTGGGCTCCTCCTGCGCCATCGACGTGGTGGATCCGGAGACCTTGGAACGCTCCATGGGCAAGCTCAAGCGCATCTTCGACCTGCGCAACAGCTAGCCTCCACGGAGACGTGAAATAATCGAGGCATTATGCAATCAACCCAAGCAGTGACCCCACCGGTCAAACGCGGCCGTCCCGGTTACGACCAGGAAACCGTGCTCCAGATCGCCGTCGAGGCGTTCAACGAGTACGGCTACGATGCAACCTCGATGGGCAAGCTGGCCGACCGGCTGGGCATCAGCAAGTCGGCGATCTACCACCACGTCCCCTCCAAGGAGGATCTGCTGCGCCTGGCGCTGGACGAGGCGCTCATTCC
Source organism: Glutamicibacter protophormiae (assembly GCF_014647495.1). Taxonomy (GTDB): domain Bacteria; phylum Actinomycetota; class Actinomycetes; order Actinomycetales; family Micrococcaceae; genus Glutamicibacter; species Glutamicibacter protophormiae. Next base: position 139,246 of record NZ_BMPH01000009.1, on the reverse strand, counting down.
GCTGGAGTCCATGATCGAGCAGGTGCGCCGGCACGAGGGAACCGCCGACGAGCGCCTGGAATTCTTCCTGCGCTCCACGGTGCGCATCCTGATCGCCAAGCGTTCCTACGTGACCCTGCTGCTGCGCCTGCGCGGCAACACGGAGCTGGAGCGCACCGCGTTGGAGCGCCGGCGCCAGATGGACCGCGAGCTCTCCGAGCTGGTGACCGTGGCACAGCGCGAGGGACGGCTGCGCGAGGACCTAGAGCCCCGCGCAACGGCCCGCCTGCTGTTCGGCATGATCAACTCCGTGGTGGACTGGTACCGGCTGGACGGCGTGATCGATGCGGTGACCTTGGAGAACCAGGCGATTTCGCTGCTGTTCAACGGCCTGCATGCGTTGCCCAAGAACCAGACCTCCTGAACCCGAGTGGCGAAGGCCCCGGTTCGCCCCTTTCGGGCGGGCCGGGGCCTTCGGCGCGCAGCGGGCAGTGCGCGGCGCTGCGGAACCCGCAGGCTCCCCTGCGCTTGTGCTCCTCACAGGATTCACGGCTAACATCGTAGGGGTGCGTTTTGCGCCCGCTGAGCCGTATACAACTCAACACAAAGAAGCACCGTGGATTCAATTATTGATAGTCTCTTCCAGCTGTCCTTGAGCACCAGCTCTGGCGTGCAGATCCTGCTGTTCGCGATCAGCGCCCTGTTCGTGGTCATCGCCGCGCTGCTGCTGGCGCACCGCAACGACCTGGGCTGGTGGGCCCTGATCATGGCGGTGTTCTCCGGACCGATCATCAGCGCCATGAAATACGACCTCTACGCGCTGTTCTACGGCGTCCCGCTGCTTCTGCTGGCGATCTTCGGCCTGTGGCGCTTCTCGCGCTTCGAGCTCAAGGGCAAGTTCATCCGCATGGTGACCCGCACCCCGCTGACCGCGACCTCCGTGGTCGGCCTGCTGGCGGGCGTCATCCTGCTGGTGGCCCTGCACTTCAATGTCTTCCTGTTCAACGGCAGCTACCTCAGCGCCACCCCGGAAGTCTGGGCCATGTACGTTTCCGACGCGGTGATCTTCGCGTCCTTCGTGCTGATCGCCCGCGGCGTGCGCAGCGGCTGGCTCCTGCTGGCCGCCGGAGCGATCTCCTATGTCGTGGTCTACTTCATGGTCAGCCCGATGCTGGGCATGCTGGGCCTGTACGTGTTCACCGCGCTGGCCGCGCTGTACGGCTGGTACCAGTGGCGCGCGCTGCCCGCCCCGGCGCAGCCCGAGCCGAGCGAGGAAGAGATCGCCCTAGAAGCCGCCGCCAAGGCCGCCCTGGACAAGTTGAACTCCGCAGACGACAAGTAGATATTTCTCGGCACAACACAACGCCGGCCTTCGAGAATTCTCGAAGGCCGGCGTTGTGTTTAAGGCGCTACCGCCGCACGGGGCTTAGCCCTGCCAGTTGGCGTAGGTGGAGTCGGTCTTCTCCACCAGGGTCAGCACGTCGTAGGTCGCCACGATCTCGTCGTTCTGGTTGTGCAGCACGGCGTCCCAGGCGACCTCCCCGTACTCGTCGGTCACGCGCGGGGTGATCTTCTTGGCGGTCAGGGTCACGCGGATCGAGTCCCCCGCGCCCACCGGGGTGATGAAGCGCAGGTTCTCCAAGCCGTAGTTGGCCAGCACCGGTCCCGGAGCCGGCTCCACGAACAGGCCGGCGGCCCAGGAGACCAGCAGGTAGCCGTGGGCCACGATGCCCGGGAAGAACGGGTTGGCTTCGGCGGCCTTCGCATCGGTGTGCGCGTAGAAGGTGTCGCCGGTTTCGTTCGCGAAATCGGTGATCTCCTGCAGCGAGACCTCGCGCAGGTCCGAGACGAAGCCGTCGCCGATCTTCAGCTCGGCCAGCGACTTGCGGAACGGGTGCACGTTGGAGGCCTGGCCTCCGAACTTCCCGCTGCCGGCCAGCGACTGGGCGGCTCCGGTGTGCCACACGCCGGTCAGGGCGGTGAGCATGTTCGGGGAACCCTGCACCGCGGTGCGCTGCATGTGGTGCTTGACCGAGCGGACGCCGCCCAGTTCCTCGCCGCCGCCGGCGCGGCCCGGGCCGCCGTGGACCAGGTGCGGCACCGGCGAGCCGTGGCCCGTGGTGCTGCGCGCGGTTTCGCGGTTCAGGATGTGCACGCGGCCGTGGTGGCCGGCGATGCCCAGCGACAGCTGGCGCATGGCCTGCGCGTCGTTGGTGCAGACCGTGGCGACCAGCGAGCCGGCGCCCAGCGCGGCCAGGGCCACTGCCTCGTCCACGGTGTCGTAGCCGACCACGGAGCTGACCGGGCCGAAGGCTTCGCGGGAGTGCAGGATCGGGTTGCGGGCGTCGTCCCAGCGCAGCACCATCGGGGCCATGAAGGCGCCCTGCTCGGCCACTGCGTCGGTGTCCGGGGCCACGCGGACCTTCGGCGCGTCCAGCGCGCCGTAGGCCAGCTCGCCGCCGGCGTCCAGCATGTCCTGCACCGCGGCGCGCACGTCGCGCAGCTGCTCCAGGGAGGCCAGCGCGCCCATGGTCACGCCCTCGACGCGCGGGTCGCCGACGACCACGCGCTCGTCGATGCGCTTGCCGATGGCTGCGATGACCGCATCCACCTGGCTTGCCGGCACGATGTTGCGGCGGATGGCGGTGCACTTCTGGCCGGCCTTGGTGGTCATCTCGTTGACGACGACCTTGATGAAGGCGTCGAACTCCGGGGTGCCCTCCACGGCGTCCGGGCCCAGGATGGCAGCGTTCAGCGAGTCGGTCTCGGCGCTGAAGCGCACGCCGCCGTCGATGACGTTCGGATGGGCCTTCAGCTTGCTGGCGGTGGCCGCCGAGCCGGTGAACGCGAACATGTCGCGGTAGTCCAGGTGGTCCATCAGGTCGCGGGCCGAGCCGGAGAGCAGCTGCAGCGAGCCGTCCGGCAGCAGGCCGGAGTCGAGCATCAGGCGCACCACCGCTTCGGTCAGATAGCCGGTCGGGGTGGCGGGCTTGACGATGGTCGGCACGCCGGCGATGAAGGCCGGGGCGAACTTCTCCAGCATGCCCCAGACCGGGAAGTTGAAGGCGTTGACCTGGACCACGACACCGGTCAGCGCGGTGTAGATGTGGGTTCCCAGGAACGAGCCGTCCTTGCTCAGCGACTCGGTCGGGCCGTCGAGGATGACGTTGGAGTTGGGCAGTTCGCGGCGGCCCTTGCCGGAGAAGGTGAACAGCACGCCGATGCCGCCGTCGATGTCCACCATGGAATCGATCTTGGTTGCGCCGGTCTTGTAGGAGATTTCATAGAGCTCCTTGCGGTGCTCGTTGAGGTGCAGGGCCAGCTCCTTGAGCTTCAGCGCACGCTCATGCAGCGAGAGCTTGGCCAGTTCGCGCTGGCCGGTGGTGCGGCCGTAAGCTACGGCGCCGGCCACATCGAGGCGGTCCTTGGTGACGGTGGCGAGCAGTTCGCCGGTGTTGGCATCAAGTACTTCGGTGCCTCCCTCAGCTGCTGGGGTCTGCCATTGACCGGCAATGAAACTTGGGACTACACCAATCTGGGCTGTCGTCATCGACGCAATTCCTTCCTGAACGGTCGGTCAGTATTAGTGTTAACCATAACAGCAATGACGTGATCGACGACACCCGTAAAGGACCGTGAAAATGACCGAAGTACAGCACCCGGCCCAGAACCTCGAACCGTGGACGATTGAGCTGGGCGAATTGGACCGCAAGATGGGCGTGCGCATCATCGAGGAGTCCGTGGACAAGGTGGTGGCCACCATGCCGGTGGAAGGCAACACCCAGTCCTTCGGGCTGCTGCACGGCGGCGCCTCGCTGGCCGTGGGCGAGGCGGTGGGCTCCTGGGCCGCCGTGAAGTTCGCGTCCACCTTCGGCAAGGTCGTGGTGGGAGTCGACGTCAACGCGACGCACCACCGCTCGGCCACCGAGGGCCTGGTGACCATCACCGCCACCCCGATCAAGCTGGGCCGCCGCATGACCAGCCACGAAGTGCTCATCACCGATGCGCAGCAGCGCCGCATCTGCACCCTGCGCATCACCAATCTGGTGGTGGACAAGCCCAAGCGCTAGGCTTCCATGTTCCATGCTCGGGTTACGCCGCGACAAGGCAGAAGCGAGCGGCTGACCCGGGATGCTGAATCTCATGAACACGCGGGCTCGCCGTCGGCGGGCCCGCTTCTAGTCGGAAGCCCAGACGCCCAGCTCGTTTCCGGAGGGGTCGGTGAAATGCAGCCGTCGGCCGCCGGGGAACGAATAGGCCGGCTGGTCGATCCAGCCTCCGGCCGCTTCGATGGCGCGGGCCGTGGCGTCCAGGTCCTCGGAATACAGCAGCACGAAGGGCCCTCCGACGGGCCGCGGCTTGTCGGCCAGCAGCAGTCCCCCGGATTCCTCCGTGCCCGCCTCCGGCATGAGGATGCCGGCGTACTGCCCGCCGTAGTCGACGAACTTCCACCCGAAGGCGGCCGAGTAGAAGTCCTTGGCTGCTTTCAGGTCGGTGACGGTCAGTTCAACATAGTTCAAGGCATGATGCCGCAGCTTTCCATCCATGCCCCGAGCCTACAGTTCCGCTGCGGCCCTGTCAGGGGTCTTCGCGGCGCGCCAGCTCCCGCACGGCGGCAAGCCTGTTTTCGCCCAGGCCTTGGCCGAGCAGGTAGCCCTCGGCGGTGCCGAGCCAGTCGAGGAACTTCTCCAGCTCCTCGGCGCGGCCGCGGATGATCGAGTCCAGCTCGCCGGCCGGCTGGTGGGACTCGTAGGGGTGCTTGCGCGGAGAAACCCGATGCCATTCGTTGATGCCGCGCACCGCAGCTTCGTCGTGGGCCAGGACTTCCTCGCGCCGCCCGGCCAAATCCAGCAGCAGCGTCGCCACCAGGCCCGAACGGTCCCGTCCGGCGGAGCAGTGGATCACCGCGCCGCTGCGGGTTGCGGCCAGGTTCTCGAAGACCGCGGCCAGATGCCCGCCGAATTCCTCGCAGACCAGCCGGTACATCCCGGTGTGGTTCATGTACGGGACGGCGATCGCCTCGAAGCGCTCGTTGCCCGGGGCTTCCAGCGGAAGGTTGAACAGCTCGATGCCCCGCAGGCTCGGCTCCTGCACCACCGGGTCGTGTTCGCGGCGGCGGATCTCCCCGGGGTTGCGCAGGTCGATGACCCTGTCGATGCCGTCCGCCCGCAGCTGCCGCCAGCCCCGCTCGGTGAGCCATTCGTGGCGTCCCATGCGGTAGAAGGCTCCGCAGATGCGGCGGGCGTTGATCGCACCGTCCCAGTGGACGTCCATCGACTGCTTGCGGTACTCGGGGGCGTGGCTCATGTCTCCATTGCAACACATTCGCAATCTGCTGTAGAGTCTTAGTCATTGGTAAATGCCAATGAGTCTACCCGAGGAGGGATACCGATGAATGTCCGTTACCTTGCAACGCCATCTCCCCTCCTCACCAAGGACTTATTGTGTCTTACTACCCTGGCGGCGACACCGCCGCAACACCCCTAGCGTTCAACGGCTTCGACGAGGCCGACACCCGACTGAAAACCCGCCGCGGACGCCCCGCCTGGAACGAAACCGCCCAGGATGAGCTGGCCGACGGGCAGCGCTACTCCACGTGGCCGTCCATCGAAAAGGGCTGCCGCGGACCCAAGCCCTACCCGTCATGGCTCATCGAGGATGCCGCGGCCCTGGATACCGAGCTCGGGATCCTCAAGACCGGCAAGGAAGGGGATGTCTTCCTCGTGGAGCGGGCCACCCAGGCGCGCAGCGCGTTGCTGGCGGCCAAGCGCTACCGCGGCCGGGAGCATCTGCAGTTCAGCCGCTCCCAGGCCTACAGCGAGGGCCGCTCCGCGCGGCGCTCGCGCGATAACCGTGCGGTGAAAAACAATTCCAGCTACGGCCGCGAGGTGGCCGCCCTGCAATGGGCAAGCGCCGAATGGACGTATCTGCGCCGCTGCCACGAAGCGGGGATCCCGGTCCCCTATCCGGTACAGATCGACGGCACCGAAATCCTCATGGAGTTCATTGCGGATCCGCAGATCCCGCGGGCCGCCGCGCCCCGCCTGCAGCAGCTCTCCCGCAACGATCCGCGGCTGCCGGCCCTCTGGGACCAGCTGGCCGACGCCATGGAGAAATTTGCCCTGCTGGGCATCGCGCACGGCGACCTCTCGGCCTACAATCTGCTGGTGGCTGGCGATCGCCTGGTGGTTATCGACGTGCCGCAATGCGTGGATCTGGCCGGCAACGTGCAGGGCCTGGATTTCCTGCACCGCGACTGCGTCAACATGTGCGACTGGTTCACCGCCAAGGGCCTGCCGCGCGATGCCGAGGCACTGTTCACCTCGCTGCTGGCCAGCATGTTCGCCTAGTCGGACGGCAGCCCGCCGCCCCGGGAATATCCGGGACGGCGGGCTGCCGTTGGCAGCGTTCTGCGCTGCTGCGGGCTACTTGGCCCACATTGGCAGCACCTCGCGCTTCCAGGTGGCGTTGGTGACGACGGCGAAGGAACCGTACGCGGCCAGCGCCGCGGCGAGAAGGCCCAGCCAGCCGCCGAGCTCGTGGATCAGCTGGTTGCCGGTGAACGCGCCGATGGTCAGGGCGATGAACGCGGTGCACAGCACGGTGAACACGGTGACCAGGACCCCGTTGGTTTTCAGCGAGGCGATGGTCATGTAGATGGTGAAGAGGGTCCATCCCAGCAGGTAGACGCCCATGCCGACGGATCCCACGGCCGCGGCGATTTCCGGGGTGGTTTCGATCCACCAGAAGCCCATCCAGAACATCCCGTAGGAGGTGAAGGCGGTGGCGCCGAAGACATTGCCCTTGAAGAATTCGATGACGCCGGCAATGACCTGCGCGATGCCTCCGTAGAAGAATGCCAGCGCCAGGACCGCGCTGCCGGCTTCGGGAATCAGTCCCGCATTGGCCAGGCTCAGCACGAACGTGGTCATGGCGAAGGCACCCAGGCCGAGGGCTGCCGGATCGGCGATGACGGTCTTGGCGGCAGGCTCTTCGCGCAGCGGCAGATCGAGGTCGGGGCGGGTCAGTGTTGCAGTCATGGGGCACACTCCGATGTGTGTAGCGGTACAAGGTGATCGTCGGCCGGTGACCTTCGTCACCAAGTCTCCTGCAGGTATCCTAGAGAGACAGTGAGGCGCATCACTACCATCTAAAGGAGGTAGCAGTTGACCACCGATTCTTCACCCCAGGTGGCTCTGCTGGAGCGTACGCTGAACACCCTGGCCGCCCGCACCGGCTTCCCCGTGGCCTTCGGCGGCTTCGCGGACCCCGGGGGCACCGTGCTGACCAGCTTCTCCGGAACCCGCACCGGCGTGTTGCGCGGGCTGGTGATCCAGCCCGGGCAGGGTCTGGGCGGGCTGGCGCTGGCCCGGCGGGAACTCACCGCCACCGGCTCCTACCACCAGTCCCCCGACATCATCCACAGCTACGACCGCGAGATCGGCGTGGAAGGGATCATCACGCTGCTGGCGATTCCCGTGGTGGTCGACAACCAGGTGCGGGCGCTGATCTACGCGGGGCTGCGCGACCGCTCGCAGCTGACCGACGAAATGCTGGCCACGGCCGCCGGCGAGGCGCGGCGCCTGGCTTGGGAGCTGTCGGTCCACGAGGAGACCGAGCGCCGCCTGGCGGTGCTGTCTGCGTCGGAGGCGCATGCCACGCACGTCTCGGACCTGGCGCTGAGCCAGGAGGACCTGACGGTGCTGTACACCGAACTGCGGGATATCGCCCGGCTGGTCGAGGACCCGCAGCTGGCGCAGCGGCTGAGCACCGCGGGATCCATGCTGCGCGCCGGGCAGCGGCGCGAGCTGGGCGGGCCGGGACCGTTGTCGACACGGGAATTGGATGTGGTCACGCACCTGGCCCTGGGCAAGCGCAATGCGCTGATCGGCGCGCACCTTGACCTGGCCGAAAGCACCGTCAAGAGCTATATCGCCTCGGCCATGCGCAAGCTGGAGGCGGACAACCGGTTCGACCTGGTGCTGCGGGCCCGAAGCCGCGGTCTGATTCCCTGAACCACCCGCCGGAAACGCGAAAAGGGCTGCTTTCGCAGCCCTTTCCATCATGTTCCTACCAGGTGTAGAAGCCCTGCCCGGTCTTGCGGCCGAGCTTCCCCTCCGCCACCAGGTCCTTGAGGATCTGCGGCGGGGCGAAACGGTCGCCCAAGGTCTCATGAAGGTATTCGGCAATGCCCAGGCGCACGTCCAGGCCCACGATGTCGGTGGTCTTCAGCGGGCCGGTCGGGTGCTTGTAGCCCAGCACCATGGCGTTGTCGATGTCCTCGGCGCTGGCCACGCCCTCTTCGACCATGCGCATGGCTTCCAGCGCGATGGCGACGCCCAGCCGGGAGGAGGCGAAGCCCGGGGCGTCGTTGACCACCACGGCGGTCTTGCCCAGGGCTTCAACCCAGCCGCGCGAGGCGTCGACCAGCTGCGGGCTGGTCTGCTTGCCGATGACGACCTCGATCAGCGTGGAGGCCGGGACCGGGTTGAAGAAGTGCAGGCCCAGGAAGTTCTCCGGGCGTGCGAGCTTCTCCGCCAGGCCAGAGACCGACAGCGAGGAGGTGTTCGAGGCGAGCACCGCATCCTGCGCAAGCGATTCCTCCACCGCCTGCAGCGAGGAGACCTTCAGGTCCCAGATTTCCGGGACAGCTTCGATGACCAGCTGGCGGTCGGCGAACGCCGCGTAGTCGACCGAAACGCTCAGGCGCGAGGTCATCTCACCGAGGTTTGCATCGGTGGCACCGCGTTCGATGGACTTGGCGGCGGCAGCTTCAACGCGCTCGCGCGCGGCGATGGCGGAAGCCTCGTCGCGTTCCACGACCAACACGTCGCAGCCCTTGATCAGGAAGGCGTGGGCGATGCCGGCGCCCATGCGCCCGCCGCCCAGCACGCCCATTTTCGCAGGCAGTGCGCCGTCGATAAAGTTTGTCGCTTCACTCATGCTTACTTCTTCTTTCGGTCTAGGAATGCCTGCATGCGGTCGAACTTGGCCTGGGACTCGAAGAGCATGCCCTGGGCCAGGTTGTCGATGATCGGGTGAACTTCGCGCGGAGCGTGGAATACCGACTTGCTGATGCGCACGGCCAGCGGGTCCTGCGCGGCGATGCGGTCCGCCAGCGCATCCGCGGCGGCGTCCAGCTCGGCGGCCGGGTGCAGCTCGGTGATCAGCTGGACCTCCAGGCACTGCGCCCCGGTGAGCACCTTGCCGGCCAGCAGGATTTCCTTGGCCAGCGGCTCGCCGACCAGTTCCTTCAGGCGCCAGGTGGCGCCGGCGGCGGCCATGATGCCCAGGTTGGTTTCCGGGTTGCCCATGCGCAGGTCCTCGGTGCCGATGCGGAAGTCGGCCGCGTAGGCCAGTTCCGCGCCGCCGCCCAGAGCGAAGCCGTCCAGCGCCGCCACCACGGGCATCGGCAGCTTGGCGATGCGGTCGAAGATGCCGGAGTTGATGCCGGCCAGCGCGTCGTCGCGGCGGCGCTCGCGCAGCTGGGCGATGTCCGCGCCGGAGGCGAAGATCCCCTTGGAGCCGCGCGGCTTGTCCTCGGTTGGAGCCTGGGACGGGGTGCCGGCCAGGATCATGATCTTCGGGGTGCGTTCCAGGTAGGCGCAGACCGCGTGCAGCTCGTCGACCATGACCTGGTCGATGGCGTTGCGGACCTCGGGTCGGTGCAGGCGCACCCACACGCGGTCCGCGGTCTCGGTGAGCTGCAGGGTGGTGAAGTCTTCGGGGGTCAGGCTCATGGGCTTAGACACCCTCCACCAGCAGGGCGGTGCCCTGGCCGACGCCCACGCACATGGTGGCCACGCCGAGCTTGCGCTGTGCTCCGGCCAGTTCGCGTTCCATGCGGCCCAGCAGGGTGATCACGATGCGCGAGCCGGAGGAGCCCAGCGGGTGGCCCAGCGCGATGGCGCCGCCGTCGCGGTTCACGATGGACGGGTCCACGCCCAGCTCGTTCATGCTGGCCAGCGACTGGCTGGCGAAGGCCTCGTTGATTTCCATGGCGCCGATGTCCCCGATGGACAGCCCGGCGCGGGCGAGCACCTTGTTGGTGGCCGGAACCGGGCCCATGCCCATGATCTCCTGGGCCAGGCCGGCGGCCTGCCCGTCGACGATGCGGGCGCGCGGGGTCAGGCCGTACTTCTCGATGGCGCGCTCGGAGACCACCAGGATGGCCGAGGCTCCGTCGTTCAGCGTCGAGGCGTTGCCGGCGGTGACCACCGAGCCGCCCTTGACGACCGGGCGCAGCCCGGCCAGGACCTCTGCGGTGGTGCCGGGGCGCGGGCCCTCGTCGGTGTCCACGACGGTATCGCCCTTGCGGCCCTTGACGGTCACCGGGACGATCTCGTCCTTGAAGCGTCCGGCCTCGATCGCTGCGATGGACTTGGCGTGGGAATCCACGGCGAACTGGTCGGCGTCCTCGCGGGAGATGTTGTAGACGCGGGCGACTTCCTCGGCCGTCTCGGGCATCGAGTAGGTGGCCTTGCCGTCGCGTGACAGCTCGCCGGAGAGGAATGCGGGGTTGGTGAAGCGCCAGCCGATGGAGGTGTCGAAGGTCGCCCCCGGCTTGGCGAAGGCCTTGGCAGGCTTTTCCATGACCCATGGGGCGCGGGACATGGATTCCACGCCGCCGGCCACCACGATGTCCGCGGCGCCCGATTTGACCATGTGGCTGGCCATGGTGATGGCGCTCATGCCCGAAGCGCACAGGCGGTTCACGGTGATGCCCGGAACGGTGTTCGGCAGGCCGGCCAGCAGCCAGGCCATGCGCGCTACGTTGCGGTTCTCTTCGCCGGCCCCATTGGCGTTGCCGAAAATGACCTCGTCCACCAGCGCCGGGTCGATGCCTGCGTCGTCGATGACGCGGCGGATGGTCAACGCCGCCAGATCGTCCGGGCGCACGCTGCTTAGCGCTCCGCCGTACCGTCCTACCGGGGTACGTGCTCCGCCTACGAGAAATGCCTCGGCCATGATTGCTCCTTGCGACAGAAAAGTAGTGATGCTCAGCACTCTAACTTACTGACCATTCGTTCAATAATACAAGCTCGGCTCGCCACAAACATTACGTGAAACCCCCTGCTGTTTAGGAGCTCTGCCCATTGATCACGTGATACCCAATCGAATATATCCGTGAGAGGATCCAATGAATTCCATGTCAACCGTTGAATTACATGATCACGTGGCGTAACCTCGGTTACTTGACCGACTCCGGGCCTGCCCGGATCGTGGACCGTAACCGGGACGCCAAAGTTTTCCAGCGGCTGCCCGGGCATCCGGTCGACGGAAAGCTGAGACGCATCGGAGCAGTAATGCAACCGGAAAACAGCCAACCACAAGACAACACGGATAACTCGTCATTCTCGCCGGACCTGACCAAGGACATCGGGCCGGACATGTCCACCGCGGAAGGGCGCAAGGAGGTCCGCAAGGCCACCGCCGCTTCGGCCATGGGCAACATGACCGAATGGTTCGACTACGGCGTTTACGCGGTCGCCGTCACCTACATCACCGCGCATTTCTTCCCCACCGAAGGCGGCACCGTGATGGCCTTGGCCACCTTCGCCCTCTCCTTCCTGGTCCGTCCCCTGGGCGGATTCGTCTGGGGTCCGCTGGGCGACAAGCTCGGACGCAAGAAGATCCTGGCCCTGACCATCCTCTTGATGTCCGGCGCGACGTTCCTGATCGGCGTGCTGCCGACCTATCAGATGGTCGGCGTGCTGGCCCCGGTGCTGCTGGTGCTGCTTCGCATGATCCAGGGATTCTCCACCGGCGGCGAGTACGGCGGCGCAGCGACCTTCATGGCCGAGTACGCCCCGGACCGCAAGCGCGGGTTCTTCGGCTCCTTCCTTGAATTCGGCACCTTGGGCGGTTTCGCGCTGGGTACCGCGGTCATGCTGCTCCTGCAGCTGGGACTGGGCGAGGAAGCCATGATGGCCTACGGCTGGCGCATCCCGTTCTTCCTGGCGCTGCCCATGGGCCTGATCGGCCTGTACCTGCGAAGCAAGCTGGAGGACACCCCGGTCTTCCAGGAACTGGAGGAATCCGGCGCAACCGAGCAGGGCGGCTCCCTGAAGGACCTGTTCACCGCCTACTGGCGCCCGATCCTGACCATGGGCGGGCTGGTGATCGCGCTGAACGTGGTGAACTACACCCTGCTCAGCTACATGCCGACCTACCTGGAAACCCAGCTGGGCCTGGATTCGACAGCTTCCCTGGCGACCATCCTGATCGGCGAGGTGGCCATGATGGCCGTCATCCCGTTTGCCGGCTCGCTCTCGGACCGCATCGGGCGCAAGCCCATGTGGTACTTCTCGGTGATCGGCCTGTTCGTCCTGGCCCTGCCGATGTTCTGGCTCATGGGCCGCTCCTTCGCCTGGGCCATCGTGGGCTTCGCGGTGCTGGGCCTGCTGTACATCCCGCAGCTGGCAACGATCACCGCGACGTTCCCGGCGATGTTCCCCTCGCAGGTGCGCTTCGCGGGGTTCGCCGTCACCTACAACGTGGCCACGGCGCTGTTCGGCGGCACCGCGGCCATGGTCAACGAGGCGGCCATCAACTCCACCGGGTTCCTGCTGTTCCCGGCCGTGTACATGATGGCCTCCTGCGTGATCGGCCTGATCGCCATCAAGTTCATGCCGGAGACCGCCGGGGCCTCGCTGCGCGGCACCGAGATCCCGGATGCCCACGACACCGGCATCCTGGCTGCGGTGCCTCCGGCGGCCGACAGCTCGCGGTCGGGCGCCTGAGCGAACTGTCCGGCCATGGCGGCGGTGCTCCCCTGTTGGGGCAGCACCGCCGCCGTCGTTTGCGCCGAACGCGCAACAAAGCTGGCCTGGCGGCCGAAGTGCTGAAGAACGCGCGGCAAACGGCTAGCATTCATAGGGTGAGTAGCCAGAATAATTCCGCATTGCCCCACAAGGTTTCCGATATCTTTGACCCGACCCGGTGGCGGGTGGTCGAGGGATTCGACTTCACCGACATCACCTACCACCGCCAGGTTCAACGCGACGCCTCCGGCGCGATCCTGCGCGACCTGCCCACCGTGCGCATCGCCTTCGACCGGCCCGAGGTGCGCAACGCATTCCGCCCGCACACCGTGGACGAGCTCTACCGCGCCATGGACCATGCCCGCATGACCGGAGACGTGGCCACCGTGCTGCTCACCGGCAACGGCCCCTCCCCGAAGGACGGTGGCCATGCCTTCTGCTCGGGCGGCGACCAGCGCATCCGCGGCCGTGACGGCTACCGCTACGCCGAGGGCGAGACCCGCGAGAGCATCGACCCGGCCCGCGCCGGGCGCCTGCACATCCTGGAGGTGCAGCGCCTGATGCGCACCATGCCCAAGGTCGTGGTGTGCGTGGTCAACGGCTGGGCCGCCGGCGGCGGGCACTCGCTGCATGTGGTCTCGGATTTGACCATCGCTTCCAAGCAGCACGGCAAGTTCAAGCAGACCGACGCCACCGTGGGCTCCTTCGATGCCGGCTACGGCTCCGCGCTGCTGGCCCGCCAGGTCGGGCAGAAGACCGCCCGCGAGATCTTCTTCCTGGCCCGCGAGTACTCGGCCGACGACATGGTGCGCATGGGCGCGGTCAACGAGTCCGTGGAGCACGAGCGCCTGGAAGAGGTGGCCCTGGAATACGCGGCGGACATCGCCGCCCAGTCCCCGCAGGCCATCCGCATGCTGAAGTTCGCCTTCAACCTGGCCGACGACGGGCTGGCCGGGCAGCAGGTCTTCGCCGGCGAAGCCACCCGCATGGCCTACATGACCGACGAAGCGGTGGAGGGGCGCGACGCGTTCCTGGGCAAGCGCGACCCGGACTGGTCGAACTACCCCTACTACTTCTAGCCGCGCAGCGCACCACCACCTATCCGATCCACCCATCGACCCCGAGCTAGGAGACGGCTTTGGACGCACCACATCTGGCACTGTTGGAGGCCCTGGCCGCCACCGTGAACGAGGACGGCCCGGCCGTGGAGGTCGTGGCCGATCCGCAGGCCCCGGAGGGCTGGGTCCTCAACCGGCTGGACCCGGCCCAGCTTTCCGGCTTCGAGGAGCCGATGGTGGTGGTGCGCACCTCCGGGTCCACCGGCCGCGCCAAGCGCACGGTGCTCAGCGTCTCCGCGATGGCCTCCAGCGCGCAGGCCACCGCCGAGTTCCTGGGCTTCGAGGGGCAGTGGCTGCTGGCCCTGCCGGTGCACTACGTCGCCGGGCTCAGCGTGCTCACCCGTTCGCTGTTCGCCGGCACCAAGCCGGTCATCATGAAACAGAACGGCAGCTTCTCCGCCGAGGACTTCACCGCGGCGGCGGAGCAGATGGTGGACGCCCGGCGGCTGACCTCGCTGGTTCCCACCCAGCTGGCCCGCCTGCTGGACCACCCCACCCCGCGGACCGCCGCGGCGCTCAAGCGCTTCGATGCGATCCTGCTGGGCGGGGCGCGCGCCAGCAAGGACCTGCTGGCCAGCGCCCGCCACCACGGGCTGAAGATCTTCCAGACCTACGGTTCGGCGGAGACCTCCGGCGGCCTGGTCTACAACGGCACCGCCCTGCCCGGGGTGGCGCTGCGCGAACAGGATGGGCGCATCCTGGTCTCCGGGCCGATGCTGGCCGACGGCTACGCCAACGACCCGCAGGCCACCGCCGAGCACTTCGTGGAGCACGACGGGCAACGCTGGTACCTGACCGACGATCTGGGCAGCGTGGACGGCTCCCGGCTGCGCATCGAGGGTCGCATCGACGACGTGATCAACACCGGCGGGGTGAAACTCTCCGCAGCCAAGATCGAGGGCCTGCTGGAGGAGTTCTTCACGCAGGCGCTGGTGGTCGCCGTGCCGGACGCCCAGTGGGGCCAGGCCGTGGGATTGGCCTATTCAGGGCCTACCCGGACCGAGGACGCCTTCGAGGCGGTGCGCCGCACCCTGGGCAAGGAAGCGGTGCCGAAATATGTGCTGCACTACCCGCAGGGACTGCCGCTGCTGGCCAACGGGAAGTTCGATCGCCGGCTGGTCGCGGCCCGGCTGGCCGATGCCCGCTAGCCGCCCGATTCGCCTTGCCCGCCGATTCGCGGGAAACTAGAGGGTACGGATTTTTGTGTTCGCCCGAAAGGACTGAAAGTGGCCACACTTTCCCAATGGGTTGCCGGCGCGCGCCTGCGCACCCTTCCCATCGTCATTGCCCCGGTCGTCATCGGAACAGCCGCAGCAGTGGGCGAAACCGGTCTCTTCCACTGGTTCCGCTTCCTTTTGGCGCTGTGCGTCGGGCTGCTGCTGCAGATCGGCGTGAACTACTCCAACGACTACTCCGACGGCATCCGCGGCACGGATGACGAGCGCGTCGGTCCGCTGCGGCTGACCGGCTCGAAGCTGACCGAGCCGAAGAACGTGCGCAACGCGGCCTTCGCCTGCTTCGGCCTGGCCGCCGTGCTGGGTCTGGTCCTGGTGGTCCTTTCCCAGGCCTGGCCGCTGCTGCTGATCGGCGTCGCAGCGATCTTCGCCGCCTGGGGCTACACCGGCGGCAAGAACCCCTACGGCTACCGCGGCTGGGGCGATGTCTACGTGTTCATCTTCTTCGGCCTGGTGGCCACCTTGGGCACTGCCTTCACCCAGAGCGGCACGTTCACCCTGACGGCGCTGCTCGGCGCGGTGGGCACCGGCCTGATCGGCTGCGCGTTGCTGATGGCCAACAACGTGCGCGACATCCCCACGGACACCGAGGTTGGCAAGATCACCCTCGCGGTGCGCCTGGGCGAGCACAACGCCCGATTGGCCTACGTGCTGATGCTCGCAGTGGCGATCCTGCTGCCGTTGCTGGTGACCGGTACCTTCCCGTGGATGTGGCTGGTCCTCGTCACGTTCCTGCCGGCGGCGGCGCCCAGCCTGACCATGCTGCGCCAGGCCGAGCTGTCCAAGCTGGTGATCGTGCTCAAGCAGACCGGCATCGTGAACATGGTCTACGCCGTGCTCTTCGCCGGCGCCATCCTGGTTCCCATGTGGCTTCGCTGAGCGCGGCAGCCTCCGCTTAAAATTCAACGCTCCATCCGCCAGCTTCCTGGCGGATGGAGCGTTGTCATTTTCCCCAACGGTCCGGCGTCGGATGACGCGGTGCCGGATTACGCGGTTGGATCCTGAGGGCGGCGCTGTGATTCGTCGTAGGAATCCTCAGCGGCCTCGTCGGCCAACTGCTTTTCGGACTTGCTGGCGGTTGTCTTGTTGAACGCCTTGCCCACATCCTGGTTGGCGCGCAGGCGCAGGTTGTTGAAGAACAAGTAGGACACCGCGAAGGCAATCACCAGGCCGACAAGGCCCGCCACAAAGATCGGCCATTTCAGACCCCACCAGAGGCCCAGGAAAACGACCAGGAAAATTCCCAGTCGAAGCACGGTATATTTCAGAAGCTGCATAGTTTAAAGTTTACCGATGAACCTGTGAAGAAAATTGTCACTAGACTGGAGTCATGGTCCGCTTCATAATTCTCGCCGCAGTGATTTCGGTTGCACTGATGATCTACACCCTGATCGAATGCGCACGTTCCGAGGCACACCAGGTACGCTCGCTGCCCAAGCCTGCCTGGTTTGCAGTGATCCTCTTCCTACCGCTGATCGGAGCCACATTGTGGTTCACGCTGGGCCGCCCGCTGAGCGCCGAGACGAGCACCGTCCAGGGTTCCAAGGCTCCCGATGACGACGAGGACTTCCTGCGCCAGCTGGAGGTGTGGCGCCGCCAGCAGCAGCGCGACGCGGAGCTGACCGCACGTGAGGAAGAACTCAAGCGCCGCGAAGCCGAGCAGAAAAAGAACCAGTCTACGGACCGCCCTTCCAAGGAAGCCAAGGAAGCCAAGGAAGCCAAGGAAGCCAAGGACCAGAAGAACAAGTCAGACGGAAACGGCACCGCCACTCCCGATAGCTAGCATCGGCGCTGCGCTACCGGCAGCCGTCAGCGCCTTCTCCCTCGCCAGTACAGCTGGCGGGGGTTTTGTTTATCTTCCCCGCCGCGGCGATTCGGGACACCCATCTCCCCGCTTTCGGCGCTACGGCAGGCGATCAGAATCCGGGTCGGCCAGCAACAGGACGCACCGTGCCGCCTTCCCAGGAGGCTCCGCGCTGGCAAGAGGCGCCCACGGTGGTTATTGATATGAGGACAACTGATGCAGAAGAACGAATCCGCCTCCATATTCAGGGGTATTACCTGGATGCTCATTGCGGTATTACCTGGTTGCTCATTGCGGCCATGCTGTCGCTGGGAGCTGGTGTTCTGATCGTCCTGGCAGGCAGTATTGCCGGCGTGTCTTCGCCTGGTGCAGGACAAACACTCATGGCAGTTGCCACCTACATTTCCATCGCCACACTGGACTGCAGCGTGATATCCCTGAAGCTGGCGTCTTCCCTTCCCCCGGGCGAGCACAAGGACATCACCGATTCCGTGTCCTGGCGGTGGAAGCCATGGGCCTGTGCCGTTTTGGGGTTCGTCCTGCTTCTTGCCTCAGCCAGCTTGTCGGTGTAGACGGTCCAGGAAGGACCTTGCCTGCCCGGGCACCGGGTCGTGCCGCGGTGCCCGCCGGTCCCGGCTCTTGCGGGTTGTCCCGGCCGGCGCTGGAACAGGCGCCAAAAAAGGATCCGGCGGCCCACCAATGGTGGGCCGCCGGATCCTTTTTGCCGTTGCGGCGTTTAGACGCCGGCGTAGGAGTGCAGGCCGTTGAAGAAGATGTTCACGATGGTGAAGTTGAAGACCACGCACAGGAAGCCGATGATCGACAACCATGCCGAGCGCGGGCCGGTCCAACCGCCGGTGGCGCGGGCGTGGAGGTAGCCTGCGTAGACAACCCAGATCACGAACGACCAGACTTCCTTCGGATCCCAGCCCCAGTAGCGGCCCCAGGCTGCTTCAGCCCAGATCGCACCGGCGATCACGGTGAAGGTCCACATGGCAAAGCCGATGGTGTTCAACCGGTAGGCGAAGTTCTCCAGGGCGCCGGCGCCCGGCACTACGCGCATGAACGGCATCTTGTCAGGCTGGCCCTCGGCAATGCGCTTCATACGTGCATGCTGCATGAGCTGCAGGACGTTCATGGCGAAGCTGATGGCAAACAGCGCCGAGGCGAAGACGGCGATGGACACGTGGATCACGATCCACGGCGACTGCAAGGCCGGAACCAGGTGGCCGACCGGGGTCGGGAATCCGATAGTGGCGCCGCAGAGCATCAGGGTTACCAGGCCGGAGATGAAGCTGCCCATGAAGCGCAGGTCCTTGAAGAACAACGCGACCAAGTACACCACGGACACCACCAGGGCACCGGTGGACATGAATTCGTACATGTTGCCCCACGGCACGCGGTTCGCTGCAAAGGCGCGGGCGAAGACCGCGAAGCCGTGCAACGCGGTGGCCAAGCACATCAGGACCACGGCGATGCGGGCCATCTTGCGGCTCGATGAGAGCTTGGTGTACTCCATCTTGTCGGTCACGATGTGCTCGCCGACGTTGTCGGCACGGCTGTCTTCGCCGCGGCGTCCTCGGCCGGGGCGTGCCACGGCGCCGGCGGAGACCAGAAGTTTCTCGTCTTCCTTCAGCGCGGCGGCGTCCATCTCGCTGATGGACTTGTTCGTCTTGGCCAGATCCAGCGCGAAGAAGATGAAGACGACCATGTAGACCATGGCTGCCAGCAACATGAACAGCTGGCTGTAGACACCCAGCGTTTCGTTGATTGGCTCGAGTGCAGCGTTGCTACCCATTTACGGCTCCTAGGTCCTGTTCCTGGCTTGCCAGTGGCCAAGCCTTATCGAAGATTTTCTGCAATTCGTCGGATTCACGTTCAAGTCTCGGATCCTCACCACGGGCCAAGAGCGCGTATTCGATACTACGCCTGCCATCCTCATTCTTGAGCTTCACCCATACGCGGCGGCGGGGGGTGAACATCGAAATGATCAAGCCCAGCAACGCCAGCCCGGAGAAGATCGCGATCGGCCACTTGCCTGGATCGTAGTTCACGTCCAGTGCAATATAGCGCTTGAGGTCGTCGAAGGTGATGCTGCCCAAGTTGTCGGGCAGCTCGTAGGTGTCCCCCGCACCGAGCACGATGCCTCCGGCATCGAGGTTCCGGCTGTTCAGCTCCGTCATCTTCTCGGTGTCCAGCACGTACACGTTCTGCGGTTCGCCGGAGTTCAGCCCCAGATCGCCGTAGTAGGAGTTCAGCTGCAGCTGCGGGTTGATGGCGTTCGGGTCGCCGGAGAATGCCACGTTGTCCTCGCCCACCAGGGCAGTAGGCAGCAGGAATCCCTGGAAACCGAGCTGCTCGGGCTTGGCGTCGGGAACCTTGATGACCATCAGGGAGGTGTACACGGAGTCCTGGGGGACGGACACCAGCGGTCCGGAATAGGACACGTTGCCTTCGCCGTCGCGCACGGTGACCACCGGCGCGTAGCCATTGCCCACCAGATAGACGTCCGCCCCGTCGATGCGCAGCGGGTGGTTGACCTTCAGTTCCTGCTTGACCGGCTCGGCGTCGGGATTTTCGCGGACCTGCACGTGGGCGGTGAAGTCCAGCGGCTGGCCGAAGTAGTCCTTGGAATCGCGGTCGAAGAGGATGTCGAACTTGTCCAGCTTCACCGAGTAGCCCTGGAGGTTGTCGGCGGAGAAGTTGCTGCCGGGGCTGAACGAGTCGTAGGAGACCAGCGAGTTCACGAAGGTCTCGCCTTCGACAACCACACGCTGGCCGCCGTAGCCGTAGGCCTGGCCGAGGCCGGCCGTCGCGAGGATGCCCAGCAACGAGATGTGGAAGAGCAGGTTGCCGATCTCGCGGGTGTAACCGCGTTCAGCGGATACCGAGCGGCCGGTTGCGTCATCGCGGCGTTCCACGCGGTAGCCGCGCTTCTTCAGGATCTTGTAGGCATCGTCGATCAGCTGGTCGTCGGTTGGGGTGTCCGGCTGGTCCTCCATGACCTCCATGGAGTGGTACTGCGGCAGCCGTTCCAGCTTGGCCGGGGTGCGCGGAGGAGGGGTGCGCAGGGCCTTTGCATGTTTCTTGATGCGCGGGGTGATGCACCCTACCAGCGAGATGAACAACAGGATGTAGATGGCGGAGAACCACGCCGAGGAGTACACCTCGAACATCTGGAAGCGGTCGAGCCACGGCCCGGCCACCGGATGCTGGTCCAGGTACTGGGTGACGAGTTCGGGGTTCACCGACCGCTGGGGGAAAATCGATCCCGGCACGGCGGCGACCGCCAGCATCAGCAGCAGGAACAGCGCCGTCGGCATCGACGTCAACTGGGTCCAAATCCACCGCAGGAATCCGACAAAGCCAAGGGCCGGGGCATCGCCCCGGTTCTTGGCTTTCTGCTTGTTCTTCGCCATTAGATTGGCAACCTCACTTCATTGGCAAACCAGTTTTGCAGTTCAGTTACCCAGGTGCCCCACAGGCCGGTAACCATGACAAGACCCAAAAGAATCAGGAGTCCCCCGCCCAGCCGCATGATCAGCAGCTGATAGCGGCGGAAGAAGTTCAATGCCTGCATGCCGCGCTGGAGCCCCAGCGCGATCAGGATGAACGGAAGGCCCAGGCCCAAGCAGTAGAACAGGGTCAGCAGCGTACCGCGACCCACATTCGCATCCACGCCGGTGGACATGATCAGCACGGCACTCAGCGTCGGGCCGATACACGGCGCCCAGCCCAGGCCGAAGGTCAGACCCAGCACCGGGGCGCCCCACAATCCTGCCGGCGGCTTGCGGTGGATCTTGCGGTCCCGCTGCATGAAGGAGAATCCACCCATGAACACGACGCCCATGAATATCACCACCAGGCCCAGGATCTGGGTGACCCAACCGCCGTTGAAACGCAACCATGCAGTGGCCTGGCTGAACAGCACTCCGGCGGCGATGAAGACCACCGAGAAGCCCAAGACGAACAGCAGCACACCTGCCAGTACGCGTCCGCGACGGTGGTCCTTCAGGTCTGCACCGGTCAGGCCGGTGACGTAACCCAGATAGCCGGGAACCAGCGGGAGCACGCAGGGAGAGAGGAAGGAGACCAGTCCTGCCAGCAGCGCCACCGGGGCCGCAAGGAGCAGCGAGCCGTCCAGGACGATGTCCGCGAATGGATTATCGGTCAATGCTCAGCTCACAACTCTTCGGTCAGAGCGGTACTGATCAGCGATTTCAGCGTGCTTGGCTCGACGGCGCCGATGACACGGGCGCGCACCCGTCCATTGCGGTCCAGGATGATCGTGGACGGAACGGCCTGCAGCGGGACATACTTCGTCATGGCCAGCTGGATGTCGCCGCTGGTGTCCTGGACGGACTCGTAGGGAATTTCGAAGGTCCGTTCAAAGGCCATGGCGGCCTCCGCTTCGTCCCGGACGTTGACTCCGAGGAAATTGACCTTGCCCTTGAATTCCTCGGCAAGTTCCTTCAGGTGCGGCGCCTCGATTCGGCACGGTGCGCACGCTGCGTACCAGAAGTTCAAGACAGCCGGCTGGCCCTGCCACTCGGCGAGATCAACGGCGGTTCCCTGGTAGGTTTCGGCTTTGATTTCCACCGCGTCGGTGCGCCGATCCGGGGTGTATTCCTGCACGGCGCCGTCGCCTGCGATGTAGTTCTTTCCGTCTCCGCTATTGGCCTGAGCGGTGAGATTATCCTCAGTGGGGGAACATGCCGCCAACGGAACCACTGCCGCCGCCGCCACCAAGGTACGCAGCATGGTGCGCCGAGACAGCGGACGAGGATTCTGCACGGGATCAATCATTTTGCTTCAGGCTCCAGGGATGTTTGCCGCGCCCGCAAGAAGCTCGGGGCTCGGTTCGGTGTAACGCACGGAGAGGATTTCATCTCCATCAAATTCAAAGCTGGTAATTGAGGTCAGCGTGCACTCGCGCTTGCGCGGATCATGCCACAGCGGCTTGCCCTCGGCGGAACGACGCGTGACCCAGATCGGAAGCTGATGGCTGACAATCACGATTTCGACACCGTCGCCGTGCTCGTCGAGCGCGGCCTTGCGGTGGAAGTCCATGGCCTCTCGCATGCGGGCGACCTGCTCTGCGTAGGGTTCGCCCCAGGACGGCTTAAGGGGGTTGACCAGCAACGGCCAGTAGCGCGGGCTCTTCAGATGCTGCGCGACCTTGGAAAGCCCCTGCAGTTTGTTGCCCGCTTCGATGACCCGGTCATCGGTGAGAATCGGCAGTTCCAGCGCTTGGGCCGTGGGGGCTGCGGTCTGCTGGGCCCGCACCAGCGGCGAGGCGACGATCCGGACGATGTTTCCACCGGAGGACTGGTGCTTGGCAAAGTAGTCCCCGGCACCATCGGCCATCTTGAATCCCAGCTCTGACAGGCCGAAACCTGGGATTCGACCATAAAGAATGCGATCCGGGTTGAAAACTTCCCCGTGGCGCAGCAAATGAACAGTCGAAAGTGGCATGCTTCCAGTGTCTCAAAGAATCAACCTAAAAGATGAATAATGTGCTCACCGTCAACGATTCACAGGGCTTGCATGGGATTCGCAAATGGAAAAACCATCCTTTCGGATGGGGTGCATCACAAAGCGCGGCGACTAGTCTGGATAGTACGAGAATGCACACGGAATCAAGCAGAGGGAGCCAATTTGGCTCCTTGCCGGTTCAACCTTTGAGGACACTGATGAGCAACTACGATCCGAACCAGCCGGGCCAGCCCTACGACCCCACTTCCGGGTCCGATGCTTCGAACCCGAATCCCTACGGACAAAACCCCTATGGCCAGAACCAGCCCGGTCAGGCACCCTATGGACAGAATCCGTACGGACAGCCGCAGTCCCCGGCACCGTCTTTCGACCCCTACGGCCAGCCGCAGGGCGGATACGCTCCGGTCCAGCCTCCGGCGCAGCGGCCCAAGACCCTGCAGTGGGCTTTCCTCCTGATCCTGCTTTCCGGAATCGCCAATGCCATTGCCACCTGGTTCATGTTCAATTCGAACATGTTCGCGAACATGATCACGTCGCAGTGGTCGTTGCTCCAGGAGCAGATGCGGTCCGACCTGCAGGCCAATCCGCAGCTGGCGGAGGATCCGTTTGTCGAGCAGATGCTCAGCAGCCCCGAGGCGTTCATGGCCGAGTTCAACTCCGTGATGTCCGGCTTCATGATCACTTCCGCTGTCATCAGCATCGCCTTGTACTTCTTGGTGGGCTTCTTCGTGGGCCGCGGTGTGAGCGCCATGCGCATCATCGCCACCGTGCTGGCCGTGCTCTCGCTGCTGGGGCTGTCCATGTCCATCGCCACGGTGTCCATGTTCGGCGATGCCCAGGCGGGCACGCTGAACGCGATGATCGTGCTGGCTACCGGTCTCGGAGTGGCCGGTGTCGTCTTCGCATGGCTGCGACCGTCCTCGGAGTACATCCTTGCACGCCGGATGGCGCGCCGGGCCGGCTACCGCTAAATCAGCGACGCGTAACGCGCAGAGGCGGCCTGATCCCACGAGGGATCAGGCCGCCTCTGCCATTGTCGGAAAAGATTATGGTTGGACTGCCAGGTAGGCCAGGATCTGCAGCTCGGTGGACAAATCGACCCTGCGCAGATTCATGCCGCGGGGAACAACCAGCGGCTTGGGCGCGAAGGACAACACGGAATTCACATCCAGCTCGCCCAACTCGTAGACCAGGTCCTGGGCCGCATCGCCGGGAACCGCGAGTACCGCAATGTTGATTTCCTCGCGGCGCACCACCTCGGCCAGATCGTTGCGCGGCTCGACGCGCAGGTTCCCGACTTCCGTGCCGACCAGTTCAGGCGAGACGTCAAGAATCGCCCGGACCTTGAAGCCGCGGGTGGTGAAGCCTGCATAACCGCTGAGCGCGCGGCCGAGGTTGCCGGCGCCGAGGATCAGTACTCGCCAGTCCCGGTTCAGGCCCAGCGTGTTGTTGATGTGTTCCGAAAGCTCGCGGACCACATAGCCCACGCCTCGTGTGCCGTAGGAGCCCAGCCACGACAGGTCCTTGCGCAGGATCGCCGGATTCACGCCGGCTTCCTTGGCCAGCACCCCGGAGCTGGTGCGCTCCAGGCCGCGAGATTCAAGGGCGTTCAGCGCCCTCAGATACTGCGTCAAGCGTGCAACCGTGGCTTCGGGAAGCACCTTTGCTTCAAGCTCGGACATGCTGCGTCCCCCGATCGGTACGATTCCCCAAGACGCGCTGGTAGCGCGCAGTCGTATTCATCAGCTGCTGAGCAGACGTTCAAGACGGACAGGGTCGATGGTCCAGAAATCCCTGACCTGTCCGTCGATCACCAGTACCGGAACTTCTTCATGGTGGCGTTCGAGCAGCTCGGGATCGCTGTCGATGTCCAGCTCGGTGAACTGCATCCCCAGTCGATTGGTGACCTTGCTGACGGTCGCCCGTGCGGCCTCGCAAAGGTGGCATCCCTGGCGCACCAACAACTGAATCTCATGCAATGTACTCACCCCTTCATATTCTCATGAGCCCCGACGGGTCTTAAACTTCGCGATGAAATAAACTGGAGCAAATGTCTTCCATCGATTCAGCCTTCGCGTCCGAACCCGAGCAGCATCCCGAAATCGTCGCCGCATTCTTCGACGTCGACAACACCTTGGTTCGTGGGGCCTCCCTCTATCTCCTGGCCCGCAAGCTGCACGAGCACCGGTTCTTCCGCATGCGGGAAATCCTGTGGTTCGCGCTCAAGCAACTGCGCTTCGCCGCCCGCGGCGAGCATCTGGGAGATATCCACCAGATCCGGGACCGCGCGCTGCTCATGGCCCAGGGCATCAAGGTCTCCGAGATCGAGGAAATCGGCAACGAGATCTTCGACGAGTACATCGAACCCAAGCTGTGGCGCGGCACGGTCGCCATCGCCCACCAGCACCTGACGGTAGGCCGCGAAGTCTGGCTTGTCACCGCCACGCCGCTGGAAGTGGCCAACGTCATCTCCGACCGGCTCAAGCTGTCCGGCGCCCTGGGCACCGTGGTGGACAGCGTCGACGGAGTTTATACCGGTGCGCTGGCCAGCCCCATCCTCCACGCAGCGGAGAAGGCCCAGGCGGTCCGCGCCCTGGCCAAGGAGCGCGGGATCAAGTTGTCCAAGTCGTGGGCCTACTCCGACTCCTACAACGATGTCCCCCTGCTCGAAGCCGTGGGGCATCCAGTCTGCATCAATCCGGATGCGCGGTTGCGTGCCTATGCCAAGCGCCGCGGCTGGCAGGTCTACGACTTCCGCACCGGGCAGCGCGCCGCCAAGTTCAGCCTGAAGGCCGCAGGCGTCATCGGATTCATCTGGGCCGCCAAGCGGTCGTTCAAGGACCGCAGCGGCCGTTAGAGCGGCTCCTACGGCGTTCTGCGGATAAAGCAATCGCCACCGTCCAGGACAGAATCCTGATGCGGTGGCGATGAATGCCAAGCGGCAAGCTGCTCGAAGTAGATCTACTTCTTGTTGCGGCGCTGGTGGCGAGTCTTACGAAGCAATTTGCGGTGCTTCTTCTTCGACATACGCTTGCGGCGCTTCTTGATAACAGAGCCCATATTGGTTCCTCACAAACTAATTAAAATGCGCCAACCTCGATGCTCCCCCTGCGCCGAAGCACACGGCAAGGTTGACCGGACGTTAAACGTTCCTTAATAGATTACCCGCTTTTCGGCCATGCTCTGACCACCGCTTGGCTTATCGACCGAGGGAACCCGTACCACGTTGCGGATCAATCGCCGCAGACTGCAGATAGGTTTCTACGGCGTTTTCCGGAACGCGATAGGAGCGACCAAACTGAACCGCAGGCAGATCGCCCGCGTGGATCAGACGATAAACCGTCATTTTGGAAACGCGCATCATGTCGGCCACCTCGGCCACCGTCATGAAACGGGCTCCTGCAAAATTCTGTTTATCCTGCATGCGGGATATTCTCCTGACGCTGATCTCTTGTTCGTCGCGTGACTAGCACACGTGAACTTACACGACTTTGGATCAACACCGGCGATCGGATTCACGTTTGCTTTGTACCAGTCTAGTCGCACTTTCATAACTTTCGCATCACGAAACACACACGTGTCACGGTCAATCCGACTTTTTTGCCGGGGGTGCGACAGCAGCCCAGAGTATCTGAAGTGTTTTCCACTTCAGATACTCTGGGCTGCAGGCGATTCGGCGGGTAGAAGGCGCTAGATCAGGCCCTGGGCCAGCATGGCGTCGGCGACCTTGACGAAGCCGGCAATGTTGGCGCCGGCCACGTAGTTGCCCGGCATTCCGTACTCTTCTGCGGTGGTCGCGCAGCGGTCGTGGATGCCGACCATGATTTCACCCAGCCGACGTTCGGTGTGGCTGAAGGACCACGAGTCGCGGCTGGCGTTCTGCTGCATTTCCAGCGCAGAGGTCGCCACGCCACCGGCGTTGGCGGCCTTGCCGGGGCCGAAGAGCACACCGGCATCCTGGAAGACCGAGGTCGCTTCGGCGGTCGTGGGCATGTTGGCGCCTTCGGCAACGGCGATGGTGCCGGCGGCAACCATCTTCTTGGCCGAGGCGGCCCCCAGCTCGTTCTGGGTAGCGCATGGCAGGGCCACGGTACCCGGCACGTCCCAGACGTTTCCGCTGTCGACGTACTTGACCTTCTTGCTGCCGCGGCGTTCCGCGTACTCGGAGATGCGGCCGCGTTCGACTTCCTTGATCTGGCGCAGCAGGTCCAGGTCGATGCCTGCTTCGTCCACGATGAACCCGCCCGAGTCGGAGGCGGTGACGACATTGGCGCCCAGGGACTGCGCCTTCTCGATGGCGTGCAGCGCCACGTTGCCCGAACCCGAGATGATGACACGCTGGCCGTCAAGGGACTGGCCGCGGGTCTTGAGCATTTCCTCGGTGAAGATGACCGCGCCGTAGCCGGTCGCCTCCGGGCGGACCAGCGAGCCGCCCCAGGACAGGCCCTTGCCGGTGAGCACACCGGATTCATAGCGGTTGGTGATGCGCTTGTACTGGCCGAACAGGTAGCCGATCTCGCGGCCGCCGACACCAATATCGCCCGCCGGGACGTCGGTGTATTCACCGATGTGGCGGTACAGCTCGGTCATGAAGGACTGGCAGAAGCGCATGACTTCGCCGTCGGACTTGCCGCGCGGGTCGAAGTCCGAGCCGCCCTTGCCGCCGCCAATCGGCATGCCGGTCAGGGAGTTCTTGAAGATCTGCTCGAAGCCGAGGAACTTGACGATGCCGAGGTACACGGATGGATGGAAGCGCAGCCCGCCCTTGTAGGGGCCCAGTGCAGAGTTGAATTCAACGCGGAAGCCGCGGTTGATCTGGACCTTGCCGTTGTCGTCGACCCAGGGAACACGGAAAATAATCTGGCGTTCAGGTTCGCACAGACGCTGCAGAATGGCGGCTTCGGCGTATTCAGGGTGCTTCAGCGATACTGCTTCAAGGCTTTCAAAAACCTCGGTGACCGCCTGGTGGAACTCTGCTTCGCCGGGATTGCGGCGGAAGACTTCGTCGCGAATCGTCGCTAAGTGCTTATCCAAGTTTCTCTCCTCATCACTTGGGGCAGGCACGGGCCGTGACAGGGCCACAAGATACCCGGCGTCACTGCCCCAGACACGAGAATGCCATGCAAGGCAATCTGAACGAAAATTTCACGTTACAAAACAGGAATGTCCGCGTAACGTAAATTTTTAGCCATTTTGTAGGCTCGGCACCCCATCTACTGGTCAAATGTCTACCGGCGGCGCCCGAACCGTGGTAGCTTCTCGAAGAATTCTTGGGCTCGTCCCGTGACTTGTTCCAGCCCGCGGCCTACACTCCGGCCCAGATGCTGCGCAGCAGGAGCGGCGTCCGCCAGCTCGACCTGCGCCTCGTTGCCGGGCACTCCCACGGCCTGTTCCTGGGATTCCGGAATCGGCAGGATCTCGGCACACCAGCCGACGAGCACCTCGACCGCTTCGGTGTCGATGCTGTAGATGCGCCGCTGCCCGGCCGCCGTCATGCTGACCAGGTTCGCCTCGCGCAGCACCTTCAGGTGCTTGGAAACCGTCGGCTGGGAAATCTCCAGCTCGGTCACCAATGCGCCCACTGCCTTGGGTTCAGATTTCAGTGCTTCAATAATCCTGCGCCGCGTCGGCTCAGCCAACGCAGAAAAAACTTCATCAATAGCCACAGACATAACCCTAGCGGCATATGACCGATCTGCAACGTAGGCATATGTCCCCGCATGACCGCAGCCATGCACAATTCCCTACGCACCGGCCCTTGGCGCCGGGCCGGCGCGTTGTCCGCTAGTCGAACCAGGGATCCAGCCCGAACAGCGGGAATACTTCCTTGCGGGTGGCGATGATGGAGCGGTCCACCGGGTCGGCGGGATCGTAGCCCACTTCCCAGTTGCGCCACCACAGCTGGGCGTCGTCCCCCATGAGGTAGGGCATCGCCCGGCCGTAGGTTTCCAGCACATAGCGGCGGAATTCCTCGGGCACGTAGGTGCGCAGCGGTACCGGCTTGCCGGCCACGATCGCCGTCAGATGCGTCCAGGTGCGCGGCACAACCGCGGTGACGTTGTAGCCGCCGCCGCCGGTGGCCAGCCAGCGGCCCTCGCACAGCTCGTCTGCCAGCTGCGAAATATCCAAGGCCACCTGTCGCTGGGCATCAACCGACAGCTTCAGATTGGTCATGTCGTCATCCCGGTGCGCGTCGCAGCCGTGCTGGGAGACGATCACTTCCGGCTTGAATGCGCGCACCAGCTGCGGGACCACCGCGTGGAAGGCGCGCATCCACCCGGCATCCGAGGTCATGGCCGGGACCGCGATGTTCACGGCACTGCCCTCGGCCTTGGGTCCGCCGATCTCGTTGGCGAAGCCGGTGCCCGGGAACAGGCTCAGGCCCGATTCGTGGATGGAAATGGTCAGCACGCGGTCGTCGTCCCAGAAGATCGATTCGGTGCCGTCGCCGTGGTGGGCGTCGACATCGATGTACACCACACGCCGGGCCCCGCGCTCGAGCAGGCGGTGGATGGCGGCGGCCGCATCGTTGTAGATGCAGAAGCCGCTGGCCTTGCTGCGTGCAGCGTGGTGCATGCCACCGGCGAAATTGACGGCTCTCACCGTGGTTTCGTCCATGATCGCATCCGCAGCGATGACCGATCCGCCCACGATGCGCGCCGCGGCCTCGTGCATGCCGGCGAACACCGGATCGTCATCGGTGCCCAGCCCGAACTCCTCGGCAACAATGCTGGGATCAAGGCTGACCTTGCGTACCTGGTCGATGAAGGACTGGTCATGCACCGTGGCGATCACGGAATCTTCCGCAACCGCTGGAGGTTCGATGCTAACGTTGGGCCCGCCCAAGACATCCAGCTGCTCGCTGAGCCGATAGGTCAGCTCCAGGCGAGCCGGATGCATCGGGTGCCAGTCGCTAAATTTGTATTTCAGGTACTTCTCGTCCCACATCACCATCGTTGGTCGTGGGGCATGCTGGGGCTCTAACACAATTTCAGGCTACCTGATCGTGATGCAACTCATGCATTTATGGCGCCCGGATTGCTCCAGCGCCGCCAGATCCGACCGTTGGACGGGCGAAGTTGCCGTCAAACGCGTAAATTACATGGAGTAAGGTTTCCAGACATTCATTTTTACGGGAAAGACCGAGCCTATTCCAATGAGCAGCATGAGCGGTCCGGGCGCCGGAAGGCAGCCAGGCGAATCGCGCGACGAGGCGCGCCGCAGGTGGCTGGCGATTCGCACCTCAATCGCCAACTTCACCATCCGCTCCCCCGCCCGCCTGACCCTGGGCGCCTTCCTGATTGTGATCACGCTGTTCACCTCGCTGCTGGCCGCGCCATTCGCTTCCTCCAGCGGCAGGCCCACGCCGTTGCACGACGCGCTGTTCACCGCGGTGTCCTCGGTCTGCGTGACCGGCCTAACCACGGTCTCCACCGCCGAGCACTGGTCCTTCCTGGGCCAGCTGATCATCATCGTCGGCACCTTCATCGGCGGCTTGGGCATCCTCACGCTGGCATCCATCATGTCGCTGGCGGTCTCCCGCAAGCTCGGCGTGCGCGCCAAGCTGATGGCGCAGAACTCGATGAACACCTCCGGGGCTTCGGCGCTGGGCGAGGTGGGCTCGCTGCTGCGCATCGTGATCCTGACGGCCATCAGCCTGCAGGCGCTGATTGCGCTGTTCCTGATCCCGCGCTTCTACATCCTCGGCGAGAGCCTGCTCTCCTCGATCTGGCACGGGGTGTTCTATGCGATCTCCGCGTTCAACAACGCCGGTTTCACTCCCCATTCCGACGGGCTGGTCCCCTACGAGACTGACCTGTGGATCCTCGGGCCGCTGATGGCCGGCGTGTTCGTCGGCTCGCTGGGCTTCCCGGTGATCATGGTGCTGCTGGCCAACCGCTTCAACACCAGGAAGTGGAACCTGCACACCAAGCTGACGTTGCTGGTCACCACCATCCTGCTGGTCGCCGGCTCCCTGCTGTGGCTGCTGGCGGAATGGAACAACCCGAAGACCATCGGCACGCTGAGCATGTCCGACAAGCTGATCCACGCACTGTTCTCCTCCGTCATGATGCGCTCGGGCGGCATGAACCTGGTGGACCAGAACGACATCCACGAGGTCACCATGCTGATCACGGACGCGATGATGTTCGCCGGCGGCGGCTCGGCCTCCACGGCCGGCGGCATCAAGGTCACCACCATCGCCGTGATGTTCCTTGCCATCATGGCCGAGGTGCGTGGCGACAGCGAGACCCGAGCCTTCGGCCGACGCATCCCCGAGGAAACCATGCGCGTGGCCATCTCGGTCGTGGCCCTGGGCGCCTCGCTGGTCGCGCTGGCCACGGGCCTGCTGGTGACCGTCGATGAACAGGTGGGCATCTCGCGGGCCTTGTTCGAGTCCATCTCCGCCTTCGCCACGGTGGGGCTGAGCACCGGTGTCTCCCAGGAGATGCCGCCTGCCGGCAAATACGTGCTCAGCGCCCTGATGTTCGCCGGCCGCATCGGCAGCATCACCCTGGCCAGCGCCCTGACCATGCGGCATCGCGATACGCTGTACAAGCTCCCGGAAGAAAGGCCGATCATTGGCTGACAAGAACATGGACCACAACGCCCCGGTACTGGTCATCGGGCTGGGCCGCTTCGGCGCATCGGTCGCCGAAACCCTGGTCAAGCAGGGGCGCGAAGTCCTGGCCATTGAACGCAGCCCGGAACTGGTCCAGCAGTGGGCCAGCACGCTGACCCATGTGGTCTCCGCCGACGCGACCAACATCGACGCGCTGCGCCAGCTCGGCGCACAGGAATTCTCCTCCGCGGTGGTCGGCGTGGGCACCTCCATCGAGTCCTCCGTGCTGATCACGGTGAACCTGGTGGACCTGGGCATCGAGCACCTGTGGGTCAAGGCCATCACCCCGTCCCACGGCAAGATCCTCACCCGCATCGGCGCGAACCACGTGATCTATCCGGAGGCGGACGCCGGGGTCCGCGCCGCGCACCTGGTCGGCGGACGCATGCTGGACTTCATCGAATTCGACGACGGCTTCGCGATCGTGAAGATGTACCCGCCGAAGGAAACCCAGGGCTTCACGCTGGCCCAGTCCCAGGTCCGCTCGAAATACGGGATCACCATTGTCGGGGTGAAGTCCCCCGGCGAGGACTTCACCTACGCGGTGCCCGACACCATGGTCACCCGGCGAGACATGCTGATCGTCTCCGGGCACGTGGACCTGCTCGAACGCTTCGCTGCCCGGCCCTAGACCCGCGGGGTCCCCTGCCGGGCAGCGGGCGGCGCAGCGTGCGGGCTAACCCAGTTCGCGGCTCAGCTGCGCGGCGCGTTCGGCGGCCGCGCGGGCACCGGCCTCGATGATGGCCGGGATGCCGCCCTCGTCGAAGGCGGCGATGGCGCGCTCGGTGGTGCCGTTCGGGCTGGTGACTGCCTTGCGCAGCGCCGCTGGATCCGATTGGGCATCCGAGAGCATCTTGCCCGCGCCGGCCACGGTGGCCCGGGCGATGCTGGTAGACAGCTCGGCGTCCAATCCCAGGGCAATGCCTGCCTTGGCCATGGCTTCGGCCAGGTAGAAGGCGTAGGCCGGCCCGGAGCCGGAAATGGCGGACAGGGCGTTCTGCTGCTGTTCGTCGATCACGTGCACGTCCCCCGACCCGGAGAGCAGGTCGGTCACGGACCGGACCTGCTCATCGCTGACGGTGCCGGCCGGGGAGATGCCCACCACGCCGGCGCCCACCATCAGCGGGGTGTTCGGCATGGAGCGGATGACCGGCTGGCCCGCGGGCAGCTTGTCCTGCATCGAGGCGAGGGTAATCGCCGCGGCAACCGAAACCACCACGGTCCCGGGCTTCAGCGCCGGCGCGATCTCCGCGCACAGCTCGGTGATGCCCACCGGCTTCACGCCCAGGAAAATCACGTCGGCCTCCGCGGCGGCGGTTCGGTTCGCCTCGTCGTCCTGAGAATTGACCAGCACGGTGATGCCCAGTTCGCGCAGCTCATCCACGCGGTTCTCGCTGCGCACGGTGGCGGTGACCAGCTTCGGGTCGTGGCCCGAGGCCAGGATGCCGCGCAGGATGGCGCCGTTCATGGAACCGGTGCCAAGGAAAGACAGTTTCAGATTGCTGGTTGCTTCGCTCATATGGCTATTTTGCCACTGGCTTGGGATCTTTGCTGACGTTGAAGTGCTCCCGGGCGAATTGCAAGGTATTGCCCAGCCATTCTTCCTTCTGGCCGGCGTTTTTGGCCTTGCGGGTGGAGACCTCCACGGCAATCACGCCCTCCCAGTCGCTCTCGTGCAGGTACTGCAGCGATTCGGAGACGCGCTGGGTTCCCAGACCCGGAACCAGATGCTCGTCCTTGCCGTTGTCCAGGCCGTCGCACAGGTGCACATGGGCCAGGCGCGTGCCCAGGTCCTCCATGGCCTGGCGCGAGTCCATGTTGGCAATGGCCGCATGCGAGAAATCCCAGGTGACGTGCTGGTAGGACTGCGGAACCGGGTTCCAGTGCGGCAGGTACATCTTGGCCTCGCGGCCGCGGGCGCGCCACGGGTACATGTTCTCGACCGCGATCTTCATTCCGGTGCTCTCGGTGATGCGGTGCACGCCTTCGGCGAATTCCTCCGCGTAGCTGCCCTGCCAGCGGAACGGCGGGTGGGCCACCACAACGCCGGCGCCCACGGCCTGCGCGAGGATGACCGAACGCTCGATCTTGGCCCAGGCCGATCCCCAGACCTGCTGGGTCAGCAGCAGGGTCGGCGCGTGGATCGCCATGATGGGCAGCTGGTACTTGTCCATCAGCGCCCGCAACGCGGTCGCCGACTGGCTGGCCGCGTTGCCGGTGATCAGCACCTCTAGGCCGTCATAGCCGAGGTCCTTGGCCATGGCAAAGGCATCGTGGACCGTCAGCGGGTAGACGGAGGCACTTGAGAGCGTCACCGGGACTTTCGCGGGTGAATGTACTTCCATGGTCATGCCCTCCTAACCGAACCGGCTGACGCCGATCGCTTATATCCGAGGATACCTAGTTTTGCTTCTCCGCCATCTGCCGGACGGTGGAGCCCAAGGCAACTTCCCCTACCCCAACGCTACTACTGAGCGGGGTCGTAGAGTCGAACATCACGTGATCAAAACGCCTGAGCATCAATCCTTCACGCAACGCCCAGGGGCAGATGCGCACGGTTTTCAGCTTCAGCGCGCTCATGGCCTCGTGGGCCACGATCGCGCCAGCCAGCAGCTGCGGCGCGCGGATCTCCGCAACGCCCGGCAGTTCGGCGCGTTCGGCCCAGCTCATGGCGGTCAGGCGATTGGTCCAGATCTTCAGCGCGTCCCGGTGCAGCACGCGTTTGACGTAGGGCCCCTCGGTGCTCGGGGCGGCTCCGGTGATGCGGGCCAGCGACCTGAAGGTCTTTGAGGTGGCGGTGGCCAGGGTGGGTTTGCCGTACTGGCGCAGCTCGGTGGTCGGGTCGGTGAGCACGTCGCGCACGTAGTTGCGCAGCTCGCGCACTTCCTTGATGCCCGGCAGGTCGTTGGGCAGCCATTCGCGGGTCAACCGGCCGGCGCCCAGCGGCACCGAGAACGCCACTTGTGGGAACTCGTCGGTGCCCAAGGCCAGTTCCAGGGACCCTCCGCCCATGTCCAGGTTCAGGATGGACTCCGAGGACCAGCCGAACCAGCGGCGCACCGCGTAGAACGTCATCCCGGCTTCTTCCTCGCCGGACAGTTCCAGCAGGGTGACTCCGGTCTCGTGCTTGACACGTTCCAGCACCGCGTGGCCGTTGGAGGACTCGCGGATGGCGGAAGTGCAGAAGGCCATGAAGTCTTCCACTTGGTGGCTGCTGGCAAACTCGGCAGCCTCCGAGATGAACGAGATCAGCTCGTTCTGGCCTTCTTCGGTAATCGCACCGTAGTCGTTGAGGTAGCGCACCAGCGACAGCGGACGCTTATGCGAAGCATAGGGCACCGGGCGGGCGCCGGGGTACGCATCGACCAGCAGCAGGTGCACGGTATTGGATCCGATATCCAGTACGCCTAGTCTCATGGTGCGCTCCTCAACGGGGTGGTGCTCGGTTTACTTCTCGGTGCTCTTCGCGGCCGGCTTTTTCGCCGGGGCCTTCTTGGCCGCCGGTTTCTTGGCCGGGGCCTTGGAGGCCGGCGCCTTCTTCGCAGCGGTGCGCTTCACCGGGCCGCGGGCGCGCTTGTCCGCCAGCAGCTCGATGGCCTGCTCACGGGTCAGCTCCTCCAGCGAGGTGCCGCGCGGAACGGTGATGTTGGTGACGCCGTCGGTGATGTACGGGCCGAAGCGTCCGTCCTTCACCACGATGTTCTTCTCGCTGGTCGGGTCCACGCCGAACTCCGCCAGGGGCGGCACCGCGGCGCGGCGGCCGCGCTGCTTGGGCTGCGCGTAGATGGCCAACGCCTCGTCCAGGGTGATCGTGAAGATCTGCTCCTCGGTCTCGATGGAGCGCGAGTCGCTGCCCTTCTTCAGGTACGGGCCGAAGCGTCCGTTCTGGACGGTGATCTCTTCGCCCTCGGCGTCCGCGCCCAGCACCCGCGGCAGGCTCAGCAGCTTCAGCGCGTCATCCAGCGTCACGGTCTCCACCGACATGGACTTGAACAGGCTGCCGGTGCGCGGCTTGACCTTGGCCGGCTTCTTCGGCGGCTTCGGCTTGCCGTTCTTGTAGTATTCGACCGGCTGGGCCGCGATTTCCTCTTCGGTCAGCTCCGGGATGACCTCGGTGACGTAGGCGCCGTAGCGTCCGTCCTTGGCCACGATCTTGCGGCCGGTGGCCGGGTCGACGCCCAGTTCCTTCTCCGAGACCTGGGAGTTGGCGAACAGTTCTTCGGCCTTTTCCGCGGTCAGCTCGTCCGGCGCCAGGTCCTCGGGCACGTTGGCGCGCTGCGGCTCGGTGCCTTCCTCTGCGCCTTCGGGCAGGGCGCGTTCCAGATACGGGCCGAACTTGCCGACGCGCAGGGTGATGTCATCGGTGATCTTGATGGAGTTGATGGCGCGGGCGTCGATGTCGCCCAGGTTCTCCACCACGTGCTTCAGGCCCTCGGTGTTGTCCTTGCCGAAGTAGAACAGGTTCAGCCAGTCGGTGCGGGCGCGCTGGCCCTTGGCGATCTCGTCCAGGTCGTCTTCCAGCCGGGCGGTGAAGTCGTAGTCGACGTACTGCGCGAAGTGCTCCTCAAGCAGGCGGATGACGGAGAATGCGATCCAGCTCGGGACCAGGGCGCCGCCGCGCTTGGTGACGTAGCCGCGGTCCATGATGGTGGAGATCGTCGGCGCGTAGGTCGATGGACGGCCGATCTCGCGCTTTTCCAGCTCGGCCACGATCGATGCTTCGGTGTAGCGGGCCGGCGGGGTGGTTTCGTGGCCCAGCGCGGTCAGCTCGTCTCCGGCCAGCGGCTGGCCCGCGGACAGCTGCGGAAGGCGGGCTTCGGCGTTCTCGGCTTCGGCGTTTTCCGAACGCTCCTGGTCCTTGCCTTCCTCATAGGCGGACAGGAAGCCGCGGAAGGTGATCACGGTTCCGGAGGCGGAGAATTCTGCCACACGGGAGTCGCTGGCGGTGCCGGCGAGCTTGATGGTGGCGGTGAAGCCCTTGGCGTCGGCCATCTGCGAGGCGACGGTGCGCTTCCAGATCAGTTCGTAAAGGACGTATTCGTCCTTGGACAGCGCGGAGCGTACGTCGGTCGGGCGGCGGAACATGTCGCCGGCCGGGCGGATGGCCTCATGGGCTTCCTGGGCGGCGTCGGACTTGGCCTTGTAGACGCGCGGCTTCTCCGGGACTGAGTCCGCGCCGTACAGCTCGGTGGCCTGCTTGCGGGCCGCGGTCACTGCCTCGTTGGACAGGAACACCGAGTCGGTACGCATGTAGGTGATGTAGCCGTTTTCATACAGGCGCTGGGCGATCTGCATGGTCAGCTTGGAGCTCCAGCGCAGCTTGCGGCTGGCTTCCTGCTGCAGCGTGGAGGTGGTGAACGGGGCCGCCGGGCGGCGGGTGTACGGCTTGTCCTCGACCGAGGTAACGGCGAAGTCGGTGTTGGCCAGGTTGGCCACCAGCGATTCGGCCGAGGCCTGGTCCAGGTGCGCCAACTTGGTGCGCGCGGTCTTGAGCTGGCCGCGGTCGTCGAAGTCGCGGCCGGACGCTACGCGGGCGCCGTCCACCGAGGAAAGCTTGGCTGCAAAGGACTCTCCGTTGCCGGTGGCGAAGGTGCCCTTGATGTCCCAGTAGCCGGCGGAGATGAAGGCCATACGCTCGCGCTCGCGCTCCACCACCAGGCGGGTGGCCACGGACTGCACGCGGCCGGCGGACAGGCCGCGTGCGACCTTGCGCCAGAGCACCGGGGAGATCTCGTAACCGTAGAGGCGGTCCAGCACGCGGCGGGTTTCCTGCGCGTCGACCAGGTCGGTATCCAGTTCGCGCATGTTTTCCAGCGCGCGGGCGATGCCTTCCTTGGTGATTTCGGTGAAGGCCAGGCGGCGCACCGGAACCTTGGGCTTGAGCACCTGCAGCAGGTGCCACGCGATGGCTTCGCCTTCGCGGTCCGCATCGGTTGCGAGGTAGAGTTCGTCGGCTTCCTTGAGCTTTGCCTTCAGCTCGGAGACGCGCTTCTTCTTGTCCGGGTAGACAACGTAATACGGCTCGAAATCGTTGTCCAGATCGACGGCGAACTTGCCGACCGAGGTCTTTTTCAGCTCGGTGGGAAGTTCCGAGGGCTGCGGAAGATCACGGATGTGGCCTACCGAAGCGTCCACATCGAAGCCTTCACCCAAATACTTGGCGATCGACTTCACCTTGGCAGGAGACTCGACGATGACGAGTTTCTTACCGGTCTTTTCCTTGGCCTTGGCGGGCACGGCTCTCCTTCAGACAACGCGGCATGCCGGAGCCCCAATGGGGTGCCCCTCATGCCGCCAGCGCAGCTTTGACTCATTGAGCCTGCAGTGCGAGGCCCAATTCCCGATGATATTACACCGAAAATCGAAAGATCCTGCGCCAGACATATTTCTAGGACTTAGCCTCCCCGACGCTCGGGTACTCGGGAAGCAACGAGATTAAGTAGAACATACGCTGTGAGTCGATGCTGCGTTCCTCGGCCGTGGCCATGGCTTCATACTCGTAGACGAGGTCCAGCAGTCGGCGGTTGAACTCCAGCTGTTTTTCCTCCGAGAGGAAGACCAATCCGCTAGTCAGCATGGGCGGCCGGTCCGGCGACGGGGCGATGCCCGCCTTCGCTTCCGCCTCGCGGCGCTGCACCTCGTCATTCAGGCGTGTCCTGAATGCGTTCAACTGCACATTCAGGTACGCGGTCTTTGCGTTGGCGGAGTCAATCTGGGTGTTCAGCTCGAGGCGTTCACCCGCGGCGCGCCAACGTCGTTCGCGGGCGTCACCCTCGCTGGCTGCACGGATGACGTAGCCGTATTTCTCCAGCGCGCGCAGGTGGTAACTCATGGCGCTGGGTGTCAAATCGCACAGCGATGCGAGCTCCGTGGCGGTGCGCGTGGTCTGCGAAGCGAAAAGTTCGTCAAGCACGATCAAGCGTGCATCATGAGCCAGGGCCCGGATCGCCTGCGGATCGGTAATGGAGACGACTTGCGGAACAGCGCCCTTGTCGTCCTGCGTCGCCAAAGCGTGCTCCTGGTATGTGTTCCCTGTCATACCGAAAAACTTTAGCGCTTGTTTCACATTTTTCGAAGCAGGCCATGTCGCAATAGTCGGGCCACCGCTTCATAAAGCCGTCCGGTGAAGTCTTCCTCGCCTTCCCCGATCAGCGAGTCAAGCGCGTTAACCAGCTGCGAGACCGACAAATCCCCGTCGCAGGCGGAGGCGAAACCCGCTTGCGCCGTATCCAACAGTTCGGTGCGGCGCAGCCCCGCCCCCTGGCGCAGCAGGATCACTCCGGGATGCTCGGCACCAGGGCGCTGGTGGCGTTCCTCCGTGACGTCGTCGGCCACCACTAGACGCCAGTCGCGGAAGCCCTCTCCCGCCGCGGCCAGTTCGTCGGCCATCGCGATATCTCGCTGCAGGGTGCCTGCCACCGGCTGCTCGATGGGGTGGGTGATCTGCTCGAAGCGCCGCAGGGCCGCAGTACCGGTGGCGGACTTGCGGAAGTACACCAGTCCGAAACCGATCGCCCCCACTCCCCGCGATTCGAAAT
The DNA here is from genome assembly GCF_014647495.1 of Glutamicibacter protophormiae. Classification (GTDB taxonomy): domain Bacteria; phylum Actinomycetota; class Actinomycetes; order Actinomycetales; family Micrococcaceae; genus Glutamicibacter; species Glutamicibacter protophormiae. The sequence continues at coordinate 100,689 of NZ_BMPH01000009.1, read as the reverse complement.
CATTCAGGTAGGCGTTGTAGGCGGCGGCGTAGGAGGAGCTCTCCTCGGTCTGCGAAGCGTCGCGCAGCCAGGTTTCGGCGTAAACGCTCGGGGTAGTCTGCTCGCGCTCGATGACCCACACGTCGAGGTCCTCGGGGAACCAGCTCTTGAGCCGAAGGTCCCATGGTTCATTCGATTCATCATCCAGACGATGAATCTCCCAGTTCGAAAGCATCTGCATCGATGCGCCGGGGTTCAGGAAGTCCCCCGCCTGGGCGATGACCGTGCTGACCAAGCGGTCCCCGGACATGCCGCCGTCACGGTAGGTGAAGCGGTCCTTCTCGCGCTCGGTGGCGCGGCGCGGGGTGATCACGAACGGCGGGTTAGAGGCGATCAGGTCGAACTTCTGCCCTGCCACCGGTTCGAACAGGCTGCCGCGCAGCAGGCTGACGCGTTCCTGGAGATTGCGCGGATCCAGCTGCAGCACCTTGTGGTTCAGCAGCAGGTTGAAACGGGTGAACGCCAGCGCACGGGCCGACAGGTCGGTGGCGGTGACGTGGTTGGCGTGGCCCAGCAGGTGGAAGAGCTGGATGCCGCAGCCGGTGCCCAGATCCAGTGCGCGGTCGACCTTTTCACGCAGCGTGATCTGGGCCAGGGTCAGCGACGCCTGGCCGATGCCCAACACGTGGTCGGTGCGCAGCACGCCGGGACGCTGGTGCGCTCCGAGATCGTGGGCCACCCACAGCTCGCCGTCGGCATCCGAGGAGTGCAGCGTCAACGCGACGGTGGCGCGGTATCCCGAAGCCCATGGCTCGATCAGCCCGAGCTTCAGCAAGCCGTCGACCTTTACGCTCGGGAAGGCCTGGTTCAGCGCCGCGGCCGCCTCGGTCCGGCCCAGTTGGAAAATCCGGAAGGCGCAGGCCAGCTCGGTTTCCGCAGCATCCCGCTCGATTACGCGCAGGGCCGGCAGGATCTGGTCGCGGGCCAGCGCCGCGGTGGCTTCATCGCCCAGCAGCTGCGAGACGTCGCCGTAGTTGAACCCGATTGCGGTCAGGTCTTCGGCGAGTCGTTCGAGCAGTTGCAGATCGGAACTCTGCGGGGCGTCTTCAAGGGCTGAAAATTCGGCGGCATTCACACCCACCAGTCTACCGAGTACCCATGCAGGGAACGGATGCGAACTTTCCTGCCCGGCCTGCATAAAATATAGGTCATGACCAACGTCACGATTACCTACCTGCAATTGCTCTCCCCCGAGGAAATCAAGCCTTCCTCCCGTCCCACGCCCCAGGACGTGCGCATCGAGTTGGTGCAGGACATCTCGCCAGAGTATTCCAAGTTCCTCTACCGCAGCGTGGGCAGCGACCTGAACTGGGCCGACCGGCTGGATTCGACCCGCGAGCAGTGGGACGCCGTCCTGCGCAAAAACGGCTCTGAGACCTGGGTGCTGTACCGCCACGGCGCACCGCAGGGATATGTGGAGCTGGTGACCGAAGTGGCCGAGGGACGCAGCGAAGTCGAGGTCTTCTACTTCGGGCTCTTCCCGCAGGCCATCGGCCAGGGCCTGGGCGGCCTGCTGCTGACCGAAGTGCTGCGCCAGGCCTGGGAGGTGGATTCGCGCACCGCCGGGCTGCCGCCGGTGGGTCGCGTCTGGCTGCACACCTGCTCGCTGGACGGTCCGGCCGCGCTGCCGAACTACGAGGCCCGCGGGTTGAAGGTCTACAAACATGAAACCGAGGAAACCGACGTCAAGGACGCCTCGCTCGGCCTGTGGCCGGAAGCCACCGTCCAGGCCGGATAAGCAGCAATCCATGCCGCCCCTTCCGGGAACGGCAAAGGGCGGCAGGCCGCCGGATCTCCGGTCGCCTGCCGCCCTTCTGGTATTTTGCCTATTAATCGGCTGCCATGCTGCAGTCCGGGCAGGTGCGCAGCTTCTCGTCCTGGGCACAGTCCTCGCAGAACAGCCGCAGATTTCGGCATGAAGGATTCGAGCAGTTCTCGAACTTGTTCGTCGGACCCTGGCAGCCCACGCATTCGCCGATAGTCACCGCTTCATCGGTGAATTCGGTGTGCATGCGCTTGTCGAAGACGTACAGCGAGCCCTCCCAAAGGCCGGCGTCGCCGTACTTCTCGCCGTAGCGGACAATGCCGCCCTGCATCTGGTAAACCTCTTGGAAACCGCGCTTGACCATCAGGGCGGAGAGCACCTCGCAGCGGATCCCGCCGGTGCAGTAGGTGACCACGGGCTGGTCCTTCAGGTGGTCGTACTTCCCTGAATCCAGTTCGGCGACGAAGTCCCGGGTGGTGTCCACCTCGGGGACGATGGCGTCCTTGAACTTGCCGATCTGGGCTTCAAAGGCGTTGCGGCCGTCGAAGAAGTGCACCTTGGAGCCTGACTGCTCCTTGGCTTCCACCAGTTCGTGGAGTTCCTCGGGGCGCAAGTGCGTTCCACCGCCCACGACACCGTTTTCGTCGACCTCGAGCTCCCCCGGAGCACCGAAGGTGACGATCTCGTCGCGGACCTTGACGGAGATGCGCGGGAAGTCGGCAGCGGAGCCCTCGGACCACTTGATGTCCATCTTCTTGAAGGCGGGGAATTCGCGGGTCGCTTTCACGTACTTCTTCACGGCGCTCAGCTCGCCGCCGACGGTTCCGTTGATGCCGTCTTTAGAGATGATGATGCGTCCGCGCAGTCCCCAGCGTTCCAGCAGCGAACGCTGCCACAGGCGGACGGCCTCCGGGTCGGGGAGCGGAGTAAATGCGTAATACAAGACAATTCGTTCAATGGCCACACCACAAGTTTAGTGGTTGAACGGCATGAAACGCCGGGTGAAAGAGCAAAATCACATTCTCCGGCGCGCTTTTCCGGGGGCAATGGGGATTCTTTCGTTTCAACTAGGCAACGATTGGCGCAATGTCAGCTAATTCCTAGGAAAGACAAGGTAGGGTCAAGATATGGCATCAAACGCAAGCGATGAACTGATTGGCACTTGGGTCGCCGGCTGGGCGGGAGCCCGCGGTTATGAGACCCGCAATGAGGGACGCGTCCATGCAGCGTTGCGTCACGACACCACCGAGGACTGGGAATACGTTATCTACGGCCCTTCCAAGGAAGAGCTCGCCGCTGTCGCCGAAACCCTGAAGAAGCACCCTAACCGCCGTTTGACTGCGTTCGACGACTCCGTCGAGCAGCTGCTGGCCACCGCAGCCGAGGTCGGCCTGCAGGTCGCCGCCGACGACGAGGTACTGATGGTCACCGAGCTGGCGGTGCATGACGTCGAGGTCCCGCTGCCCGCCGAAGGTTTCATGTTCCAGATTGAGCGCGACGGCACCCATGCCTACGTCTCGCTGCACCCCGAAGACAACCAGGAAATCGTCGCCGCCTCAGGCCACGTCTCCGCCGTCGAAGGCTACGCCATTTTCGACCGCATCATCACCGGCCCGGACTTCCGCCGCAAGGGTCTTGGCACCCTGGTCATGCGTGCGCTGGCCTCGCTGGCCCAAGAACACGACGTGGACGAGGGCCTGCTGATCGCCTCGGTCGACGGTCAAAAGCTCTACGCCTCCCTGGGATGGACTTCCCTGGGCAAGGTCGTCAACTTCAAAGCCTGAGTTCAGGGCTTTCCTCTCGCCGTTGCAGCCGTTCCCGGCTGCGACGGCGATAGTCTTTTAACACCGCGGACTCCAGCGCCGCGCTTCCCACCGTTCCGGCTTCGAAAGGCTGAGTTTCGTGAAGTCTGTGCGTGCCCTGCTTGATCCCTACGACCGGAGCAACGATCCGGAAGCCGTGATGCACCGCCGCAGCGTCCCGGCCAAGGACCAGATCACCGCACCGTGGCCCGGCTGGCTGGCCGACGAAGTCAAAACAACGTTCCAGGGGCTGGGCATCAATGAACCATGGCTGCACCAGGTGCAAGCCGCGGATCTGATCCATGCCGGGAAGCACACGATCATCTCCACCGGCACCGCCTCGGGCAAATCTTTGGCCTACCTCATGCCGTCCATCGATGCGCTGTTCCGCACCCGGGACGCTGCCGCCAACGACGCCGGTGCCCAGGCCTCCGTGCTGTATATCTGCCCTACCAAGGCGTTGGCCGCCGACCAGCTCTCGGCCGTTGAAGCCCTCAAGGTTCCGGGAGTACGGGCTGCCGCCTACGACGGCGACACGGACCAGGCAACCCGCGCTTGGGTGCGCCAGCACGGAAACTTCGTCTTCACCAACCCCGACATGCTGCACCGCGGCATCCTGCCCAACCATCCGGCGTGGTCCCGCTTCTTCAAGCGGCTGAAGTACATCATCATCGACGAGGCCCATTCCTACCGCGGGGTCTTCGGAGCCCACGTGGCGAACCTGATGCGCCGGCTGCGCCGAATCTGCGCCCACTACGGCAATAATCCGGTGTTCATCGGCGCCTCGGCCACCAGCTCCGATCCCGAAGAATCCTTCGGACGACTCATCGGCGCCGAGGTGTCGGCGGTGACGCGCGACTTCTCCGCCTCCGGCGAACTGGTGATCGGGCTCTGGGAGCCGCCCCTGTCCGACCGCACCGGTGAAAACGGCGCCCCGCTGCGCCGCACCGCCATCGCCGAAAGCGCGTCAATTCTCACCGACCTGATGGCGGACCACGTGCGAACCATCGTCTTCATCAAGTCCCGCCGCGGCGCGGAAACCATCGCCACCCTCACGCGCAAGCACTTGGAGAATTTCGCTCCCGAGCTCTCGGTCAGGCTGGCCGCCTACCGGTCGGGCTATCTCCCCGGGGAACGGCGGGAGGTTGAACGCAAGCTGCGCTCCGGCGAGCTGCTCGGCGTGACTTCCACTTCAGCGCTGGAACTGGGCATCGACATCTCGGGCCTGGACGCCGTGGTGGTGGCCGGCTGGCCCGGAACCCGTGCATCCTTCTTCCAGCAGATCGGCAGGGCAGGCCGCTCCGGCCAGGACGCGTTGGCGCTCTTCGTGGCCGCCGAAGATCCGCTGGACACCTATCTGGTCAGCCACCCGGAGGCCATCTTCGACCTCGGTGTCGAGGCTACCGTGTTCGATCCGCAGAACAAGTACGTGCTCAGCGGGCATTTGTGCGCGGCGGCCCAGGAGAACCCGCTGCGCCCCGAAGAGCTGGAAATCTTCGGCCCGCAGACCGAAGCGCTGCTTGATTCCCTGGTGCAGCGCGGCTACCTGCGCCGCCGGCCTGCGGGATGGTTCTGGACCCACCCGCAGCACGCGGCCGGGATGTTCTCCATCCGCGCCGACGGCGGCGGGCCGGTGGACATCATCGATGCGGAAACCGGAGCGCTGCTGGGAACCATGGACTCACCGCAGAGCCACTACCAGGCGCACCCTGGGGCCATCTACGTCCACCAGGGCGCCAGCTACCACGTGGAGGAACTGGACGAGCAGAACCACGTGGTGGTCGTGACCAGGGTGAACCCCGACTACTACACCACTGCCCGCGACCTGACCACGGTGGCCATCGAATCCGAGGAACGCACCAGCAAGCATCGGGAGCTGGAGATCTTCTTCGGTGAAGTCATCGTGACCACCCAGGTGGTCTCCTTCCAACGCAAATCCATCGCATCCAACGAGGTGCTCTCCGAGGAGCCGCTGGACCTCGAAGCCCGGGACCTGCACACCAAGTCCGTCTGGTTCACCTTGACCGAGCAGCGGCTGCTGCGCGCGGGCCTGACCGTGGACCAATTCCCCGGCGCCCTGCACGCCGCCGAACACGCAATGATCGGCCTGCTGCCGCTGGTGGCCACCAGCGACCGCTGGGACATCGGAGGGGTTTCCACCGCGCTGCACATGGACACCGGCCATCCCACGATCTTCGTGTATGACGCGCAGCCTGGAGGCGCGGGATTTGCCGAGCGCGGCTTCGAGAAGTTCTCCACCTGGGTGCGGGCCACCCGGGATGCCATTGAAGCCTGCGAATGCCGCAGCGGCTGCCCCAGCTGCGTGCAATCCCCGAAATGCGGCAACAGGAACAACCCGCTGGACAAGGCCGGGGCGGTGCTGCTGCTCAGCGCCGTGCTGGAGGATGTCCAGCCGCGGCACCACTTCTAACGGATTCGGCTAGTCCCGGGTCAGCGGCGGAGCACCGGCCCGGGCTTGGGCGGAGGCCGCCGGGAACTCGATTCCCAGCGCGGAAAACGTAATCGCCACCGATACCTGAACACGCACGGTGGTGCCGTCGGCTTCGACGGTGCAGGAATCCAGTCGTGCGTCATTGGCCGAGGCCAGCAGCCCGGCGGCGGCGCAGGGATCCCCGACGCGCAATCCTCGGGCGGTATCCGCCGCAGCAAGGGCCGCCAGGTCCGCCGCGCTGGCGGCCTGCATCGCCGCTCGGGTCACCGCCGACCAAGCAAGAATGCCGGCGGCCAACAGCAGCGCGGTGATGGCCAGGGCGGTAGCCGCGACGGTGCTGCTTCCCCGTTGCGAGCCGAACTCCGCGCAACTCATTGTTCGTTCGCCACGCTTGCAGTGCCCCGAACCTCGACCGGCCCCACCACCGGCAGGTCCACGGATTTCGCCACCGTAACCGTGGCGTACCCTCCCCCGTTGTCCACCGAGAAGCGGGCCGAGGTCCCGGCCAGCTGGATGCCCCGTGCCCGGGCTGCGCCGGGGTCCTCGCCGCGGGCAAGTTCCCTGGCCATGGCCCCGGCCGCCTGCTGGACCTGGATCTGGTGCATCCCCAGGACCCCGAGGCACAACAGCAGCGACAGCAGGAGCGCGATGGCCGGCAGCAGCACGGCGAACTCCGCCGTGCTGCTGCCGCGTTCGTCCATGACGTCCATGGCCTACAGGCTCAAGGCCTTGCTGATGAGGCCCATGAGCATGCCCCGCACGTCGCCGCTGGACAAGATGCTGATCAGCAGGCCGGCGAAAGCCACGGCGGCGAGGGTGACCATGGCGAATTCTGCGGTGGTTGAGCCTTGCTCCTCATCGAGCCCTTCGCGCAGCCTGCTCAGGGTGCTATTCATGTCGGTTCCTTTCGGTCGGGTTGCATCGAGTCCGTCCCCGGCTGGGGCGGTGATGGTGCTTTCAGGCTCGCAGTACTATCCCTGACGCGGTTGCGGCCGGCCGCAAGGTGGGCATAACTTGCCAGCGAGGAATCAGGCAAGATGCGGGAACAACGCAATGATCAGCGGCACCACACCCAAGGCGATGAAGGCTGGAAGCGCGCAGACCCCCAGCGGCAGCACCAGCCTGGTGGCGAACTGCGCACCGCATCGGGCGACATGCTGGGCCCGTTCCCTGCGTTGCAGCTGGGCGGTATTCCGCAGCAGCGCGGACGCCGGAGCACCGGTGGCATGGGCGAATCCCAGGGAACGCTGCAACGGAGCGAGCCAGCGTGGCGCCGGTTCCCAGGCCTTCTCCCATTCCATGTTCATCTCCAGGCATCTGGCCACGGTCCGCAACGCGGCGCACTGCGGGATGCAGCGCCCCATCGAGTCAAGCAACGTGGTCATGGGCAGCCCTGATTCCATCAGGCTCGCGCCGAGGTCCAGAACCAGGTCGATGGGTTCGCTGCCTTCATACGTCTTCCTGCTTCGGGCCGAGACGGCTTGCCCTTGCCTTTCCGGGTTGCGGACCGTGGCGGACCCCCGGGTATTCCACAAGAGAATTCCGGATAACAAGCAGAGCAGAGCCGCTGCAGTCATTTCAGGGCCTGCGCCGTCGTCGCCGCGAGCAACCGGCGGCACCAGATCCTGTTCAGCGCCCACAGTCCGGCGCCTGCCGCCATGCTCAGCTGCGCGGGCCACGAGGTCAGCAAGGTGGAACCCACATCGATGCCGAGCAAGAACCCCGCGCCGAGTCCTCCCACCGGCAGCCAGGTCAATAACCGCGTGGTAGCCCTGGGGCCGGCCATGGCCGCGTCGAACGACTGCCGTGCCAGCAGCTCCGCTTCCAGATCCTCTGCCAGCTGATCCAGCACCCCGGCCAGCGGGGCTCCGGTCTGCGTTGAAAGATCCAAGCACCAGGACAGCCGTTGCACCGACCCGCCGTCCTTGTGCCCCGCGGAATGTTCGATTTCAATGGCCTGTTCGCCGTGGAACCTGGCCTGCGCTGCCAGCCGGCGCAGTGCGTCCAGGACCGGGCACGGCTCCGCGCGTATCTGCAGCAGCGCTTCGAGAGCCTGCGGGAACATCAAGCCGCTGCGCAACAACGCAGAGAGCTCGCGGATCACGTGGGCGTCTCGACTCAGCTCCTGCTGCTGGGCGCCGTCCGAGGCTGCGCGCAGCTTCCAGCTGCCCAGCAGGCCGGAATCCGTTGCCCTGCCGGAAGCCGACCGCGGGGTCCACCACAGCCAGAGCCCGGCCAGCAGCAACAGCAGCACCGCAGTCATCATTGCTCCCTCCCGGCACGGCCCGCGTGCCACCGTGCGACCTCGGCCGAGGCCTCGTCGCCGAGTTTCTCCCGCAGCAGCTCCAGGCTGCGGGCATCGGGACGGTTCCGCGTTCCCATGTCGACCAGCATGCGCACGCCGAGTCGGTCGTTCGAATCGGTGGACAAGCTTCCCAGCGCTACCGGCGAGCGCGCTCCGGACGGCTGCCGACGCATGTGGATGATCAGGTCCAAGGCGCTGGCGGCCTGAAGCGAGGTGGCTTGCAGCCCCCACCCGGCCAAGCCACCCAACGCGGCCAAGCGTGCCGGCACGGATTCGGGATGGTTTGCATGCAGGGTGCCGGCCGCTCCCTGGTGGCCGGTGTTCATGGCCGCGAGGAAGTCCCGGATCTCCGCCCCTCGGCACTCCCCGACGACCAGCCGGTCAGGTCTCATGCGCAATGCTTGGACCACCAGGTCCCGGAGTTCTATCTGCCCGGCGGATTCGACGTTCGCCGAGCGGGTCTGCAGGCTCACCACATGGCGGTGGTCGACCACCAGCTCGTGGGAGTCTTCGATGATCACCAGCCGTTGCTTGTCGCTTGCCTGCGCCAGCATGGCCTGGAGCAGCGTCGTTTTGCCGCTGCCGGTACCGCCGGTGACCAGGAAATTCAGCTGTCGTCCCATGATCTCGCGGAGCACCGTGGGCCAGAAACCAGGCGCCTGGGCGAGGACGGTGTCCAAGTCGAGCAGCTGTCGGGTTTTCACGCGGATGGAAATCAGCGGGCCTTCGGTGGCGATGGGCGGAAGTACCGCATGGACCCGATAATTCTTGACGCTCATGTCCATGAAGGGGCTGGCCGCGTCCAACCGCCGTCCGGCCATGGCCGCCAGGTGCACGGCCAGCGAACGCACCTGCTCGGGGGACGCGAAGCGGAATCCCGTAAGTTCCAGTCCCCGGGATGAATCGGTCCATACCTGGCCTTGCCCGTCCACCAGCACATCCGTGATCCCCGGACGCTGGGCGAATCGTTCAAGGACCGATAGGCCGGCGACCTCGTCCTGCAGGGCTTTCAATGACTCGGTCGCACCGCGGGCGCCGAGGGCGGTGCCCGAATCGTGGACGGCGCTCGCCAGCGAGATGGTGTCCAATTCTCCGCCGCTGGCCAAGGCACGGTCCCGGACCGACTCCAGGATGCGCGTGTCCAGCGGGTTCGGCCGGGCGGAATGTGGCGGTGATGGCGAATGGCGTCCGGGGCTCATGGCGCGCCTCGCAGCCCCGTCTCCTCGGTGGCTGCCGGTAGCAGGCGCAAGTCGGCCAGCTGCTGCCTCAGCCGTCGGGACCTGAGGGCATCGAGCAGGTCCCCGCGTGCAACGGCCCGTTCTATCGACGTCGCATGGGCCACGCTCCCCAGCAGGGAGCGGTTCTCCGCCCAGGCAGGTGCTCTTGCGTGTTCAGCACGCAGCACGTAGTCGCCGTGCGGCGGGATGCTTGCCGCATCGCACACCATGATCTGCCGGTCCGTGAAGTGGCCTATCGTCTCTGCTTCGTGATGCGGTGTCCTCCCGGTGTCAAGAACCAGCAAGTCGAACCCCTGCCGTGCGGCTGTCAACAGCCGGGCTGTCAAGGGTCCGTCCACCGGACCCGGTGGCGGAGTTCCAGACCAGGTGAGCACTGCTGTTCCCCGGACGCTCGGGAGCGCCTCGACCAATTGGTGCGAAGCCAACGCTCCTCCCGAAGCCGCCAATTCCTCCCAGCCGATCCCGGAGGGCGGCTGGGAGCAGATCCGCGGCCACAGCCCGCAGGAATGGGGGTCCAGATCCACGACCAGGCTGTGCAGTCCGCTGAGCGTTCCGGCATGGGCCAGCAGTACGGCCAGGGTGCTGGTACCCAGCCCGCCCGCCCGTGAACCCAACGCCACGGTATGCCCATGACCCGATCTCATGCACCACAGCCCCAGATACTCGCCCAGCCACTGGCTCGCGCCGGGAAGGACCGCAACCCTGGCCTGGGGCAGCTGGCTGGCCGCTTCCCACAGGGTTTGCGCTTGCGCCTCGACGCCCACCAGGACATCGCACCGGGCAGAGCCCGCCAACGCCGGTCCGATTGCATCCACACCCCACAGCACCGGCCCCTCGGCGTCACGAATCAGCGGCGAGTCGCTGGCACACCGGGAAATCCTGACCGCCGCACCCAGCGAAATCAGGGCGCATTGCGCCACCAGCTCCTCGTCGTCGCTCACCAGCACGCAGCCCGGTCCCCCGCGGTCGCCCCCATGGACTGCTCGGCGTTGAGCACGGTGCGGTGCAGGCTCCCCGGGCGGAGCTTCCAGGGACTGCGGAACGAACCGAGCATCGGTTCCGGGTCCCGGGTCTTGCGGGCGAAAGGGTAACCAGTTCATGGGTCGAGGTTGCCACCGCAGGTTTGCCGGCGGTTCGCGGTGTCCGCGAACTGGGGATATCCACTCTGGCCACGGCACAATGGAAGCATGCCCCCTGGACATTCTGGCGTGCTCGCCTTCCTCGCCGCGGATCCCGAAGGATTCGCCCTGCTGCAGCTGCGCGACGCCGCCACCGGCGAGCCGCTCACTTCGGCCCGGACCGCTGCCCGGGATGAGCTCTGCCAGTCGGTGGCCGAGATTGAGCGCGTTCATTCCCCTCGCTGGGTGATGCTGCGCACCTCCCCCTGGCTTCAGCTGCTGGCCTCCGCAGACGTCTACCTCGCCAAGGCCCATGTGCTCTCGCTGGCCCAGCGTATTCTCCACCGCAGCCCGCTGGCGGCAGTGCGCCTGCCGGACATCGATCTGGAGAACCCTCCGCCGTCCCATGATGCCGGCGACCAAGGCACCCTGTTTTCCGCCCCGGTCAGCGGAGAGTCCCTGCAGGAACTGGTGAACATGTACGCGGCCCAGCTGCAGGCGCTGCCGACCGATCCTGCAGCCCGCAAGCGGCTGCAGCTGCTGATCCATGCCGAATCCGTGGGCGCACTGATCGCCGCGGAAATGGAGGCCACGGGGCTGTCCTGGGACGAGCAGGGACACCGGCAGCTGCTGCGCCGGATGCTCGGCGAGCGCGTCCCGGAATCCGTGCGTCCGCCCAAGCTCGCCGCCCTGGCCCAGCAGCTGGGCCACACGCTGCAGACCCCGGGACTGAACCCCGACTCCCCGCAGGAGCTGCTGCGCGCCCTGCACCGAGCAGGATTCGCGGTGCAGTCGGTCCGGGCCTGGGAACTGGAGCAGATCAATCACCCGGCCATCGCCCAAGTGCTTGAGTACAAGAAATTATCGCGGCTGGCCAGCACCCACGGGGATGCCTGGCTGGATGCATGGGTCGCCCATGGACGCTTCCATCCCCACTACGTCTTGGGCACCGTCGCTTCCGGCCGCTGGGCCGCGTCGGGCGGCGGCGCGCTGCAGCTGCCGCATTCCATCCGCCAGGTCGTGCGGACCCCGGCAGGCAGGAGATTCGTGGTGGCCGACGGGCGCCAGCTTGAACCTCGCATCCTCGCCGCCATGTCCCGCGACCGCCACCTGCAGCAAGCCGGCTTGCAGGACGACCTCTACCAGTGGCTCATCGATGCAGGGTTGGTCAAGGACCGCAACGAGGCCAAGCTGGGCATGCTGTCGGTCATCTACGGCGGTACCTCCGGAGGCGCCGCGGCCGTGGGGGCCGCATTGAAGAAGAACTTCCCCGCGGCCATGGATTTCGTTGATGCGGCAGCCCGCGCCGGCGAGCGCGGCGACGGGGTGAGCAGCTTCCTGGGGCGAGGATGCCCGCCGGCGGACGAACGCTGGATGCAGGCGCAGCGCGATACCAGGGACGAGGCCTCCCAGCGCGCCGCCGACGCGGCGGCCCGCTCCCGAGGCCGCTTCACCCGCAACTTCGTGGTGCAGTCGACCGCCGCCGAATGGGCGCTGATCTGGATGGGCCATGCCCGCCACCTGATCCATCAGGCCGGTTGGAGCCAAGAGTGCCGCCAGGTCTTCTTCGTCCACGACGAAATCGTCTTCGAATGCCCCGAGGGCCGGGCGCCGCAGCTGGCCGAGATCATCAGGCATGCCGCTGCGCTCGCCGGGCGCACCCTGTTCGGGGACCAGTCGGTCAACTTCCCTGTCAGCGTGGTGATTACAGAGAACTATGCCGAGGCGAAATAGCCGGAAGAAAAAGCTCGCCGGACCGGCCTAGAGCATGCGGATTTCACGCTTGGGCGACCACGGTCTGGTCCAGCCCAGCTCGTTGAACAGCTTGTCCGCCACCATGGCGGTGAAGCCCCAGATCACCCGGCCGTCGTATTCAAAGGCGGGGGCGCTGAACTTGCGCCCTCCGCGCTGCACCACGCCCAGCACCCGGTTGCGCGGGTCCAGCAGGTGCGCGACGGGCACGCGGAAGACCCCTGCGCTCTCCCCCGGGTCGACGGGGAACACCGCGGATTCGGTGTGCCACCACCCCAGCACCGGGGTGACGATGAAGTTCGAAACCGGAAGCTCGGTCGCGGCCAGCTGCCCCAGCACCTCGATGCCCGAGGTCTGCACCCCGGTTTCCTCCCAGGCTTCGCGCAGCGCGGCGTCGGTTTCGGAGGCGTCCTCGGGATCGATCCCGCCGCCGGGGAATGAAATCTGTCCGGCGTGGGAGCGCAGGGTCTCGGCGCGTTCGACGAACAGCAGGTCCAGCTCGGCGGGATCCGCATCGCGGCTCAAGCCCCGGCCGTCGGCAGAGCCGAAGAGCATCAGGATCGCGGCGCGGCGCACGCTGTTGGCGTCGAGCTGCTTGAAGGCCCAGGAGTCCGGGAGTTTTTGCGTCGCGCCTATCGTGTGCGAATGCTCGGCAACAACCTGCTTCAGGTCTTTCAGTGCGCTCATGCGTCCAATCCATATCCCTCGGCCCGCAGTTCACGGCGGGTGGCTCCGGCGAGCATCTTGTTCAGCAGCTCTTCACGCCCCGGAGCGAGCTCGTACTTAAGCAACGCTTTCGCCTTGGCTGGTATTTCCTCGCCGATGCCGTAGGAAGGGCACAGCATGGCCAGCACGCAGGCCCCGCAGGCGGGCTTGCGTGAGTGGCAGACCCGGCGGCCGTGGAACACCACGCGGTGGCTGAGCATCGTCCAGTCGCGCTTCTCGAACAGCTCGCCGACCGCGTGCTCGACCTTCACCGGGTCGGTTTCATTGGTCCATCCGAAACGGTTGGCCAGGCGTCCGAAATGCGTGTCCACGGTGATGCCAGGAACCCCGAAGGCATTGCCCAGCACCACGTTGGCGGTCTTCCGTCCTACGCCCGGCAGCTTGACCAGCTCGTCCAGCTTCGGCGGGACTTCGCCGTCGAAGCGTTCCACCAGCGCCGCCGAAAGCCCCAGCAGCGATTCGGTCTTGGCCCGGAAGAAACCGGTGGCCCGGATCAGTTCCTCCAGTTCGCTGCGCTCGGCCCGGCTCATGGCGTGGGCATCCGGGAAGCGGGCGAACAGCGCCGGGGTGATGGCGTTGACGCGGACATCGGTCGTCTGCGCGGACAGCACCGTCGCGACCAGCAACTCGAAGGGATTCTCGAAATCCAGTTCGGGCACCGCGTAGGGGTAGGCCTCCGCCAGCAGGCGGTTCATCTTGCGTGCCCGGCGCTTGAGCCCGAGCTCCGTTTCAATTTTCACATTCACAGCCACGCTTCGATACTGCCACGGACCGCCCGGGTTTTCACTCATCCCGTCCCGTTTGCGCGGCGTATCCCCGGACGGGCCGGAACGCAGTTCAACGCACCCAATGACCGCTTGGCGCAGAATTCACCCACTCCCGCGCCAATCCGTGACACAAACCACACAGGCCGACACTTGAGCGTGTAACTTTGATCACAGAGTTAAACGTGTCTAACTGGAAGGACCAAACTACCGTGAGCGAATCCAAGACTTTGGATAACCTGTCGAACGAGACCCGGTCATTCGCACCGAGCAAGGAATTCAGCGACAACGCCATTGCCACCCAGGCCCGCTACGATGCCGCGGCAGCCGACCGGTTGGGCTACTGGGCCGACCAGGCGCGGCAGGTCCTCACCTGGGACACGGATTTCACCGAAACCCTGGACTGGTCCGAAGCGCCGGTGGCCAAGTGGTTCGTCGGCGGCAAGGTCAACGCGGCGTACAACGCGCTGGACCGCCACGTCGAGAACGGGCTGGGAGACCGCGTCGCCATCTACTTCGAGGGCGAGCCGGGCGACACCCGCACCTACACCTACGCGCAGCTGACCGAAGAGGTCAAGAAGGCCGCAAACGCCTTCGAATCCCTGGGCGTCGAAAAGGGCGACCGCGTCGCCGTCTACCTGCCGATGATCCCGGAAGCCGTCATCACCATGCTGGCCTGCGCCCGCATCGGCGCCATCCACTCGGTGGTGTTCGGCGGCTTCTCCGCCGACGCGCTGCGCAGCCGCGTCGATGACGCCGACGCCAAGCTCGTGGTCACCGCCGACGGCACCTGGCGCCGCGGCAAGCCGAGCCCGCTGAAGCCGGCCGTCGACGAGGCGCTGTCCGCCCCGGGCCATACCGTTCAGAACGTCGTGGTCGTCAAGCGCAACGGCGAGCCCACCGAGTTCGGCCCGCTGGACAAGTGGTGGCACGACGTCGTGGACTCGGCCGGCACCGAGCACACCGCGGTGGGCCACGACTCCGAGCACCCGCTGTTCGTGCTGTACACCTCCGGCACCACCGGCAAGCCCAAGGGCATCGTGCACACCACCGGCGGCTTCCTCACGCAGACCGCCGTCACCCACCGCGACACCTTCGACCTGCACCCGGAATCGGACGTATTCTGGTGCACCGCGGACATCGGCTGGGTCACCGGCCACTCCTATGTCACCTACGCGCCGCTGGTCAACGGCGCCACCCAGGTCATCTACGAGGGCACCCCGGACACCCCGCACCAGGGCCGCTGGTGGGAAATCGTGACGAAGTACGGCGTCAGCATCCTGTACACCGCGCCGACCGCCATCCGCACCTTCATGAAGTGGGGCCGGCAGATCCCTGACGGCTACGACTTGTCCTCCCTGCGCGTGCTCGGCTCCGTGGGCGAGCCGATCAACCCCGAGGCATGGATGTGGTACCGCGACGTCATCGGCTCCAACAACGGCGCCAACGGCGAGAAGAAAGCGAACCCGACCCCGATCGTGGATACCTGGTGGCAGACCGAAACCGGCGCCCACATGATCGCGCCGCTGCCGGGCGTCACCAAGACCAAGCCGGGCTCCGCCCAGGTCGCCGTGCCGGGCATCAGCATCGACGTAGTCGACGAAGCCGGCAACTCGGTGGGCAACGGCGAGGGCGGCTTTCTGGTCATCCGCGAACCGTGGCCTGCCATGCTGCGCGGCATCTGGGGCGACATGGAACGCTACAAGGACACCTACTGGTCCCGCTTCGAGAACATGTACTTCGCCGGCGACGGCGCGAAGAAGGACGACGACGGGGACATCTGGCTGCTGGGCCGCGTGGACGACGTCATGAACGTCTCCGGGCACCGCCTGTCCACCACCGAGATCGAGTCCTCCCTAGTCGCCCACCCGTACGTGGCCGAAGCGGCCGTGGTCGGCGCGAAGGACGAGACCACCGGCGAGGCAGTGGTCGCGTTCGTGATCCTGCAGGCCGAACCGGCCGAGGGCGAGGATGTCGTGGCGACCCTGCGCAACCACGTGGGCAAGGACATCGGACCGATCGCCAAGCCGAAGCACGTGCTGGTGGTTCCGGAGCTGCCGAAGACCCGCTCGGGCAAGATCATGCGCCGTCTGCTCAAGGACGTGGCAGAAGGCCGCGAGGTCGGCGATGCCACCACGCTGGCGGACAACACCGTCATGTCGCAGATTGCGCAGTCGATGAAGAAGTAGCCGCCAGGCCGCGAATACAGGCCGCCGCCCGGATGCCCGCCTCCCAGCAGGGGAAGCTGCTCCGGACGGCGGCCTGTGCCGTGCCCGGGGACTTCGACGCTAGCGGGCCGCTTCCCTGCGGTCCTTGGCCTCGACCGTCGAAGCGGCGCTGTGGCCGTCGACCACCACGTGGACCGACTCCAGGTCCTTGAACTTCTTGTGCGTCGCGTCGAGCACTTCCTCGGCGATGAATTCAAGGTCGCCGGGGGTGTCGGTGAAGATCTGCGGGTCTGCGGCCGCTGCCTGCTCCATGGTGATGCGCAGCCGCCCTGGCGCGTTCGAGTCGAAGGACTCGATATAGTAGTACGGCCAGGTCATCGCGTCCGGGCATCCAGCCCCGGCGGAGTCCAGCCACGAAGCGGCCACCTTGTCGGCCCAGCCCTGCGGGGAGCCTTCGGCCCCGGAAGGGTTCCATGACACGCAGTTCTTGTCCCAGGTGGCTTCGGAGCGGCCCAGGTCAAGGGCGATCTGGCGGGCGCTGTCGATCTCGGCGGGAGTGGTCGCCCTGGCGGTGGGAAGCGTCTGGGGCACAATGGGCCCCTGCACGATCGGGGTGCCGGCGTTGGCTTCGGCTGTCAGCTCGGCGTCGTTCTTCAGGAAGTCCGGATCAAAGTGGTTCACCGCCAGAATGCCGAGCACCCCGGCCAGGAACGCACCTACCGAAATATTGCCGATGATGCGCTTGGCACGCTTGTTCATGCGAACCTCCTGATGATCCCGGGCTTTCCACCATTGAATATATCCACAAGAGCCGTGGACGGGAATTCGAGGACTGCTTGATGCCGGCACCGCCGGTTCGCGCGGCTGCCTGGATCCGGATGGCTTCGTCATGGAACAGCACCGGGAACACCGGCTGTACTAGATTGACTCCATGACTGAAAATGCCTCACGCACCATCCTGCTGCTCAACGGACCCAACCTGAACCTGCTGGGAACCCGCGAACCCGAGATCTACGGCCGGGAGACGCTGGCCGATGTCGAGGCACTGGCCCGCAGCACGGCCAAGTCGCTGGGCTTCGAGCTCAAGGCCCTGCAGTCCAACCACGAAGGCGTGCTGCTGGACGCCATCCACGAGGCACGCACCACCGCCGCGGGAATCGTCATCAACCCCGGCGCGTTCACCCATACCTCGATCGCCCTGGCCGATGCCATCAGCGGCGTGGAGCTTCCGGCCATCGAGGTGCACATCTCGAACGTGCACAAGCGCGAGGCGTTCCGCCACCACTCGTACATCTCCCCCGTGGCCAGCTCCATCATCATCGGCGCCGGGGTCAACGGCTACCGCCTGGCCGTTCAGCAGATGGCCCACCTGCTGGGCAGCTAGCGGCGGCGCGGTTGCCTGGATCCGTACTGGCCCGGAGCTAGTCGCTGATGCAGGCGCCGGTCTTGATCGAGGTGGTCCGGTGGCCGCCAGCGTTCAACGCGTCGCTCATTTCTTCCAGGCTCAGGGCGAAGCCCACCTCGTCGTCGCTCCGGGACTTGGCGAAAATCAACCCCACGGCGTCGCCGGATTCATCCAGCAGCGGGCCTCCAGAGTTGCCCTGCGCCACCTCGGCGGTGAGCTGGTAGACCGACAGCTGCGCGGGATCCTCGCCGTAGATATTGGCGATGGAGACGGTGGCCTTGGACGCGACGACGGCGCCGCGCACCTGCTGCGGCCCGCCGGAGGGGTATCCGACGAACGCCGCGGAATCCCCGCGAACCAGGTCCTTGGTGGCCAGGTCGATCGGTTCGGCGGCAAGCCCCTCCACGTAGAGCAGCGCGATATCCGCCTCGGGATCGAAGTACACCACCTTGCCTCGGTTCAGCTCGCCCCTGCCGGTTTCCACCGTGGCGGCGCTCAAGCCGGCGACCACGTGGGCGTTGGTCATGACAAGGTCGTCGTCGATGACGAAACCGGACCCGGTCAGGTTCACACCGCACTCCACCGCGGTGCCCGAAATCTTGGCCACGGACTTTGCCGAGGCCAGCTGCAGGTCGTTCGGCTCCCAGTCGGTGTCCTCGACCGGTGCGACCGGCGGAGCGAAGGGCTCGATCAGCGCGGGAATGGTCTGCGCCATCACGGCCGAGCGGGCCGTGGAAATGGCCGAGGTGACGAAATCCGGGGTGAGCCCGCGGATCGTGTCGATCATCTTGGATTTGGCGATTTCGGCGGACAGCCGGGGAATGCCCATGCTGGAGGCGGAGAACGCCAGGGCGCCGATAATGGTGGCGGTAATCAGGATCGAAAGCGCACCGCCGGCCAGCCGGTCCGCTGCGCGCAGGAAATCGACGTTCATCCAGTGGCGGATCTTGGTGGCGATGAAACGGCCCAGCGCCTGGCCCATGATGATCAGCACCGCAGCGGTGGCGACCATCAGCCCCACCCGCCACCACGGATTGCTGGCCAGGGTCGACACCAGCGGGATGGCGAAGAACGCCGCCACGCCGCCCACGATCAGTCCGAGCATGTCGCCGACGGTCAGAAGGAAGCCTCGGCGGAGTCCGATAATGAAAAAAGTCAGCAGAACAACGCAAATGACCGCGTCCAGCCAGCCGAAAACTTCGAGCACCGAGACTCCACTTCATTCATCTAAACGGTATTAATCCAAGGTACCCTTAGAAGCTGATGGATTTCTGCGAGCATATTCGCGAGTTTTGTTCGAAACTGCGTGATTTTCAACATTTTCTTGGTTAAACCACGTGTGGAAACTGTCACATTGTTACCGAATACGGCACAATGAAGTGAGCGCCTACTACTGTTGACAGGAGATTTAATGGATATCGAGGTACTGCGCCGTGCGCCGCTTTTCGCGTCGCTTGGTGATGAAGTATTCGCCACGCTAACCGAAGAACTGACCGAGGTCGATCTGTCCCGTGGTGCATCGGTGTTCCGTGAAGGCGATCAGGGCGACCGTCTCTACTTCATCGTCTCGGGCAAAATCAAGCTCGGCCGCACTTCGTCCGACGGACGCGAAAACCTGATCGCCGTTCTCGGCCCGGGTGAGCTGTTCGGCGAAATGGCCCTTTTCGATCCACACCCACGCAACGCAACGGCGACCGCCGTGTCGGAAACCCGACTTGCCGGTCTGAGCCACGAGAACATGCGCAAGGCGATCCTGAACTCTCCTGAGGTTTCGATCCAGCTGCTGCAGGCTCTTGCCGCCCGCCTGCGTCGCACCAACGAGTCCCTCGCCGATCTGGTGTTCTCCGACGTTCCTGGCCGCGTGGCCAAGGCGCTGTTGGATCTGGCCGACCGCTTCGGTCGTCCGGCCACCGATGGCATCCTGGTCGCTCACGAGCTGACCCAGGAAGAGCTGGCACAGCTCGTCGGCGCCTCGCGTGAAACCGTGAACAAGGCCCTTGCCGAGTTCGTGCAGCGCGGATGGCTGCGTCTGGAAGCACGCGCCGTCGTGATTCTGGACATCCAGCGCCTGCGCCAGCGCTCGCGCTAGGCCGCATCAGCGAAGACAGCGAAGGCCGAATACCTGCAGAGGTATTCGGCCTTCGCTGTCTTCGTCTCCGGCAGCCGGCTCAGTGCCCGGCCGTGGCCTGCCAGGAGCTGGCCGAATCTGCCTTCTGCGTGCCGATGACCTCAAGATAGTAGGTGCCGTCGCGCACCAGCAGATCGGGATGCTGCAGGTCGAAGGAGCGCACACGGGAGAGGTAGGCCACCACGCCGTTGGCATCGGTCATTCGCTCGAGCATGATTTCCACCGCCGGGTAGGTGATCTGCGACAGGTTCATGTCCACGGTATTCGGCTGGCCGACCATGTCCCCCAGCGCGCTGCTGTTGCGTTTGGCGATCACCTGACTGGCAACGCACCAGCGCCCCCATTTCCCCTTGCCGCGCAGCAGCGTCGGCTCCTGCCGCAGCGGGACCGTGGCGGCGAAGTACCAGGTGTCGAAGCGCCGGAAAGCGAAGTTCGGGCTGAGCCAGTGCGCTACCGGGCGCAGCAGGTCGGTGCGCAGCCCCAGGCCGCGGCGGCGCAGGAACTCATCGAACCCCAAGTCCTGGCCGGCGATGGATTCCCGGGCGGTCATCCATTCCTCGGGGTCGGTCATCTCAATGACCGACTGCTCGTCGGTGCCGGCCAGCAGAATGCCCGTTTCCTCGAAAAGTTCTCGAATGGCGCAGACGACGTGCGCCTGCACCAATTGCTGGTCCAGCACGTCCATGCGCTTGGACCACTGCGACAGGCTCGGGCCGAACCACTGGTAGGCGGCCCTGTCGCTGGCTTCGTGGCTTCCGCCGGGGAATGCCACGTTGCCCAAGGGGGATCCCCCGGGGCGGTATGTCAGATAGGTCTCCACGCCTTGGGAAGTGTCGCGCACCAAGGTCACCGAGGAGGCCTTGCGGGCGGCGCGCGGAGTGCGCGTTCCGAAGGCGAACCAGTTTTCCGCCGCAGAGACTTCGTGCAGCGGCACGTCGAAGAGCCGGCGCACCACGCCGTGGCGCGGTCCCGACGGGAATGCCCGTCGGGACCGCGCTACAGCGTCGCGTCGTTGACTACTCAAATTCCGCGATGACCTCAACTTCGACCGGGGCGTCCAGCGGCAGGACAGCTACGCCGACGGCCGAGCGGGCGTGCAGCCCGGCATCGCCGAGCACCTCGCCGAAGAACTCCGAAGCGCCGTTGATGACACCCGGCTGGCCGGTGAACTCGGGGGCCGAGGCTACGAAGCCGACGACCTTCACGATGCGCTTGATGCGGTCAAGGTCACCAATTTCGGCTTTGATGGCCGCCAAGGCGTTCAGTGCTGCAGTCTGCGCCATGCCCTTGGCAGTCTCGGCGGATACCTCTGCGCCGACCTTTCCCACAGCTGAGAGTTCACCATTAATCAGCGGCAACTGCCCTGAGGTGTAAACGTAGTTGCCGGTGGTGACGGCAGGCAGGTAGGCGGCTACCGGCTTGGCAACGGCGGGAAGGGTCAGTCCAAGCTCGGTCAGGCGAGCTTCGACACGCGAAGAAGTGGCTTCTTGCATGGGGTTTTACTCCTTTTTTAGGGGTTGGGCGATTACTGCTTCGGACGCTTGAGGTAGGCCACCGGAGAGGTGCCGTTGGGGCCTGGAACTACGGTAACCAGCTCCCATCCGTCGTCTCCCCACTGGTCGAGAATCTGCTTCGTCGCGTGGATCAGCAGAGGTAATGTGGCGTATTCCCATTTAGTCATACTCGATACGTTAGCGCGTCCTTGTAAACTAGTGGGTATGGCAGCTAAGAAGTCACCCTTTTTTGATACAGCTACCACTTTGGGCAAAATCGTCGCATTCTTCGGAATCAGTGCCCTTTGTGGTGTGCTCGCCGCCGGCATGATCGTGCCCGTGGCAGCTATAGCAAAAACCGGTTTGACCACCGGTAACAACATTGTGAGCGCGCTTCCGAGCTCGTTCGAGGCACTTCCGATTTCGGAGCCTTCGACGATCTTGGATTCCGACGGGAAGGAAATCGCGAAGTTCTACGAGCAGAACCGCCAGCCGGTGAAGCTTGATGACATTTCGCCGTTCATGCGCAAGGCCATCGTGTCGGTTGAGGATGAGCGTTTCTACGAGCACAAGGGCATCGATCCCCAGGGCATCGCCCGTGCCGTCGTCAGCAACGTCACCGGTTCCTCGCGCTCGGGTGCTTCGACCTTGACCCAGCAGTACGTGAACAACCTGCTGGTGAACAACCAGGAACTGACCGGTGCCGAAGAGAGCACCATCAGCGGCCAGAAGGACTACGCGGACAAGATCCGCGAGTTGAAGTACGCCGTGTCCATCGAGAAGGAAATGTCCAAGGACGAGATTCTCGAAGGCTACCTGAACCTGGTGCTGTTCTCGGGCCGCGAGTATGGGGTGCAGGCTGCCGCACAGCACTTCTACTCCGTTGATGCCAAGGACCTGAACCTCCAGCAGTCGGCGATGCTCGCCGGCATGGTGCAGCTGCCGAACGTCTACAACCCGATCAACAACCCCGAGCGCTCGCTGGATCGACGCAACAAGGTGCTGGGCAACATGCTGCGCGCCGGCGCGATCACCAAGGCCGAGTACGACAAGGCAGTCAAGAGCGACTTGGAGCTGGACCCCAGCAAGTCCCCGTCCGGCTGCATCGCCGCGGATGACAACGCCTACTTCTGCGACTACGTCACCAACTTGATCCTCACCGACGATGCATTCGGCGAGACCAAGCAGGACCGCGAGAACCTGCTGTACCGCGGTGGACTGACTATGAAGACCACTCTGAACAGCAAGCTGAACAAGAAGGCCGCGAAGGACGCCCGCAAGGCTATCGATCCCAAGGCCAAGTCCAACGAGGACGTCTTCTCCTCCATCGTTTCGGTTGAGCCTGGTACCGGAAATATTCTGACCATGGCGCAGAACACCACGTACGACCCGGCCGGCGGCCTGGGCAATACAGTGATCAACTTCGCCGTTGAACGTTCGCTCGGCGGAGCCGGCGGCTTCCAGGGCGGTTCCACCATGAAGCCGTACACGACTTTGGGTTGGTTGTCCGAGGGGCACAATATGTGGGACACGATTGATGCCAGCCGACAGAACTACTCCGGCTCCTACAAGTGGAAGGCGTCATGCCTTCCAGAGGGTTCCGTTCAGACATACTCACCCTGGAAGGTCGGAAACGCATCGCGTGGCTTTGCCCGCAAGATGAAGGTCGATTACGGCCTCTACTGGTCGATCAACTCAGCGACGGTTGCTGAGGCTGCCAAGATCGATCTTTGCAGCATCACGAAGTACATCAACGCGTTGGGCGTCAAGGCCCAGGACAAGGGCGAGAACCGCACGCCTACCGATTTCACCCCGGTCAACCCGTCGTTCATCATCGGTTCCGAGAAGATCACTCCGCTGAGCCAGGCCGCGGCATTCGCAGCCTTCGCCAACAGGGGCGAGTTCTGCGAGCCGCGCGCGCTAACCTCGGTCACCGACCGCGACGGCAATGCCTACAAGGTCAAGAAGACCACCTGCAGCCAGGCCGTTGAAGAACAGCACGTCAGCGACTTGAACGGCACCCTGTCAAAGATCGCGAAGACCCGCGTGGCGAAGGGAACCATCAACGTCCCGATCGCCGGCAAGACCGGAACCAACAACGGCGCAACTTCCACCTGGTTCGTTGGCTATACCACTGGCATCTCCACCGCCTCGTGGGTCGGCCGCTTGAAGGGCCAGGGCGAGGACCGCAAAGAAAACCTCATGCACGGTGCCCTGATCAACGACCAGCGCGCTCCGTCCATGGTTGACTCATCGACCTATGCCGCACCGCTGTGGCTGGACTTCATGCAGGAAGCCGTTTACGACTACCCGCACGAATCGCTCGGCTCGGCACGCAAGGCGCCAGTCGTGAAGAAGGAACCTTCCGAGGACTCTTCTGATTCCAAGTCCGATTCGAAGGAAGACTCGAAGTCCGATTCCAAGAAGGAATCGAGCTCCGAATCGAAGTCGGAGGAGAAGGAATCCAAATCGGATTCCAAGGAATCCAAGTCCGACTCCAAGTCCGATTCCAAGAAGGAATCGAAGTCCGACGACTAGCTTGCAGCTGTGAAGGCCGCGTTCAACTTTGGTTGAACGCGGCCCTTCGGCTTAGATTGGCTTAATGAAGGCTTTGTGAAAAGCCATATTGAAAGGACGATGACGGACAAGTCATGGCGGAACAAAAAAACTTTGCATCGGCGTTGGGCCATGCTGCCGGGACCGCGGCCCTGCTGGCGGCCGGAACGCTGGCTGTAGGCGGAGCGCTCATCGGTTACGGCATGTCTGAGACCCAGAAGTTCGGGGTCCGCCACGAGACCTTGAAGCTGCTCCCCCGCGGTGCCGCCGACATCCGCATCCTGCATCTGTCCGACATCCACATGATCCCCGGCCAGCACCTGAAAACCCGGTGGATCAGGAACCTGGCCAAGCTGAACCCGGACTACGTCATCAACACTGGCGACAACCTCAGCCATCAGAACGGCGTCCCGGATCTGTTGCACGCCCTGGAGCCGTTGATGCACGTGCCGGGCGCCTTCGTTCCCGGATCCAACTGCTACTTCGCTCCGCGCCCGAAGAACCCGCTGCGCTATCTGGTCCGGCACACCGGCACTCCGAATCCCTCGGAACGCGACGCGCTGCCATTCGAGAACATGCACCGGGCCTTCGGAGCGGCCGGATGGATCAACATGTCCAACCAGGCCTACTCGACCGTGCTGAAAGGCATCCGCCTGGATTTGACCGGCGTGGACGACCCGCACATCGAACGCGACCACTTCGCCGGATGGACCCGCGGCTCCTCCACCAGCAATGAGGCCCCGCATGTGCGCATCGCGCTGACCCATGCCCCGTACCAGCGGGTCCTGGACCAATTCACCGCGGCCAACGCGGACGTCATCTTCGCCGGCCACACCCATGGCGGCCAGATCTGCATCCCCGGCTACGGGGCGCTCGTGTCCAATTGCGACCTGCCGACCTGGCGCGCCCGCGGCCTGACCTACTGGGAGCATGCCGGCAACAGCGTGCCGTTGAACGTCTCGGCCGGCCTGGGCCATTCCCGCTTCGCACCGATCCGCATTGCTTGCCCGCCGGAAGCGGTGCTGGTGACGCTGACCGCCAGGGACTGACCGCCCCAGACCCGTAAAAGCTTCGTTCCTGCCGCATCTCCTTGCTGCAGGAACGAAGCTTTTTTTCCTTTATGAAACATTTACTTCTCAATCCCCTGAATGATTGAATTCTCCCAACTAGTGGTTGTAGGCTGTAGCTCTGTCGAAAATCTGGGTGAATGCGGGGAATCGTGGCGCAGGGGAAGAGCAGTGGAACCGCTGAGGCCGTTCCGCTGTCAAGAACACTGAAACGGCTTGCACCCTTCGTCAAACCGGTGCTGCCCAGGCTCATCGGCGGATTCTTCTGCGCGCTGGGCGCGGGCATCGTGGCATTGGCCATTCCGCAGGTCCTGGCCAAGCTGGTCAACGACGTCCTCGCTGTCAACGGCGCCTCCGCACAGGTCTGGTACGCCGTCGGCATCATCACCCTGCTCGGCTTCGTCGAGGCGCTGCTGATCTTCCTGCGCCGCCAGTTCGTGCTCAACCCGGCCGCGGGTGTTGAAATGACCATGCGAGTGGGCTTCTACAAGCACCTGCAGCGCCTGCCGGTCGCCTTCCACGAACGCTGGGGTTCCGGGCAGCTGCTCTCGCGCTCGATGTCGGATCTGTCGCTGCTGCGCCGCTGGCTCGCCTTCGGAGCCATGATGCTCATCGTGGACACCGTCACCGTGATCACCGGCCTGGCGCTGATGTTCACCCACTCCTGGATCTTGGGCCTGCTGTTCCTGCTGGGCTCCATCCCGATCGCCATCAAGGCCTACCACTTCCGCAACGACTTCCGCGCGGCCAGCCGGCTGAGCCAGGACCAGGCCGGCGATTTGGCCACCGCGGTGGAGGAATCAGTGCACGGCATCCGCGTGATCAAGTCCTTCGGCCGCGGCCGCGACATCTACGAGGGCTTCAACGAGCAGGCCAAGTCGCTGCAGGAAACCGAGCTGTCCAAGGCCCGCACGCTGGCCAGCTTCCTGCTCACCGTGGTGGCCATCCCCGAAACCATCCTCGGCATCGGGCTGGTCATCGGCATCGCCCAGGTGTCCGCCGGCACCCTGAGCGTCGGTTCGCTGGTCGCCTTCTTCGCCATCGCAGCGGTCATCGCCATCCCGGTGGAAGCCATGGGCATGCTGCTGGGCATGACGCTGAGCACTAAAACCGCCTTGGAGCGCCATTTCGAGGTCATGGATTCGATTAACGACATCACCTCCCCCGAGGCCCCGGTCCGTCCGGCGCAGTACTCCGGCGCGGTGCAGCTGGACCACGTCCGCTTCGCCTACCCGGACGACGCCGGCCGCGCCCGCCCCATCCTGGCAGAGATCAACCTGCAGATCCGCCCGGGTGAGACCATGGCGCTGGTGGGCATCACCGGGTCGGGCAAGTCCACGCTGCTGAACCTCGTCCCCCGGTTGCAAGATGCCACCGCAGGCACGGTCAAGGTGCACGGGGTCGACGTGCGCGACTGGGATTTGGACGAGCTGCGCACCGAGATCGCCGTGGCCTTCGAGGACACCACGCTGTTCTCCACCAGCATCCGCGAGAACGTGCTCATGGGAGCCCCCGGGGACCTGGCCGCCGAGCAGCGCGAGGCCCTGCTGGCCGAGGCGCTGGATGTCGCGCAGGCACACTTCGCCTACCAGCTGGCGGACGGGGTGGACACCCTGATCGGCGAGGAGGGGCTCTCCCTTTCCGGCGGCCAGCGCCAGCGCATCGCATTGGCCCGCGCCATCGCGGCCCGTCCACGGGTCCTGGTGCTCGACGACCCCCTTTCAGCGCTGGATGTGCGCACCGAGGAGGCGGTCACCGAACGCCTGCGCAGCGTCCTGTCCGGAACCACCACGCTGGTGGTGGCGCACCGCCCCTCCACCGTCGTGCTGGCGGACCGCGTGGCGCTGCTGCGCGACGGGCGCATCGACGCCGTGGGAAGCCACGCGAACCTGCTGAGCACCAACGAGCACTATCGCTACGTGATCGCCAGCCTGGATGAGAACGAACCCGAGATCCGATCGGAGGTGGCCCGATGAGCAGGCCCCTGGGCGTCGCCAATGAGGACGCCGTCACCCTCACCGGAGCCGAGCGCAAGGAAGTGCGCCGCCGCTCCTTCCGCCTGCTCGCCGCGCTGGCGCTGCCGCAGAAGAAGCTGTTCATCCAGACCATCGTGCTGGTGCTGTTCACCAACGCGGCCCGCGTGCTGCTGCCGATCCTCATTGCGCTGGCGATCGACTGGACGCTGCCCCAGGTGCGCCAGGGCAACTGGGCCGCGCTGGGCCTCACCGGCGGCGCCTACATCGTCTGCGCCAACCTGGCCGGCGTGCTGTTGTCCTGGTACATCAAGTGCGCCGCGAGGATCTCCCAGGCCATGCTGCTGGACCTGCGCCAGAAGGTCTTCCGCCACACCCAGCGGCTGAGCCTGGAATTCCATGAGAGCTACACCTCCGGGCGCATCATCTCCCGCCAGACCTCCGATCTGGAAACCCTGCGCGAGCTGCTGGACCAGGGCGTCTCCGAGCTGGCCTCCTCCTGCGTATTCATCGTCTTCACGTTGATCTCCATCTTCGCGCTGGACTGGCGTTCCGGCGTGGTGGTCTGCATCGCGGTGCTCCCGGTGGCCGTGCTGTTCCACTGGTACCAGAGCCGCTCCGAGGTGCTCTACCGCGAATCCCGGGTGGTCTCGGCCAGGGTGATCTCCACCTTCGTGGAAACCATGACCGGCATCCGAGCGGTCAAGGCCTTCCGCCGCGAGCGCGCCAACGACGCGAACTACGCGGACATCGCCGGGCAGTACCGGGACAACAGCGTGCGCTCCTTCAACCTCTTCGGGGTGCTGCAGCCTGGGCTGGTGCTGATCGGCAACCTCACGGTCGCCGCGCTGCTGGCCTACGGCGGGTTCCGCATCATCGACGGCACCCTGGCCGTGGGCGTCATGGTCGCGATCCTGCTGGCCGCCAAGCGCGTCTTCCAGCCCATGGACGAGATCGCCATGTTCTACTCCTCGCTGCAGTCCGCCACCGCGGCCCTGGAGAAGGTCTCCGGCCTGCTGGAGGAAGAGCCCACGGTCCTCGAGCCGCGCTCACCACGCAGCATCGACCGGGTCCGCGGAGAACTGGTCTTCCAGGACGCGGTGTTCGGCTATGGCGACGGGCCGGTGGTCATGGACCGTTTCGACCTGAAGATCGAAGCCGGCCAGACCGTGGCCGTGGTCGGCCAGACCGGGGCCGGCAAGTCGACGCTGGCCAAACTGATCGCGCGCTTCTACGACCTGCGCTCCGGAAGCCTTGAACTCGATGCGGTGCCGATCAGCGAACTGTCCAACATCGAGCTGCGCCGGCACGTGGTGATGGTGACGCAGGAGGCGTTCCTGTTCTCCGGGACGGTGGCGGAAAACATCGCCCTGGGTCGCCCCGGCGCGTCGCTGGAGGAGATCCACGACGCGGCGCGCGCCGTCGGCGCCCACGAATTCATCCTGGACCTGCCCGACGGCTACGACACCGACGTGAACAAGCGCGGCGGCCGGGTGTCGGCGGGGCAGCGCCAGCTGATTTCCTTCGCCCGCGCCTTCCTGGCCGACCCGGCGGTGCTGATCCTGGACGAGGCCACCAGCTCGCTGGACATCCCCTCGGAGCGCGCGGTGCAGCACGGCCTGCAGACCCTGCTGGGCAACCGGACCGCGCTGATCATCGCCCACCGCCTGTCCACGGTGCAGATCGCCGACCGGGTGCTGGTGGTGCACGACGGGAAGATCGTGGAGGACGGCAGCCCGGAAGAGCTGATCGCCGCCGAGGGCCGCTTCGCGGCGCTGCACCAGGCCTGGCTGGACTCGCTGGTGTAGCCGGCGGGCAAGGACTCCCGGGCCTGCCTGAACAGGACAGCCCCGCGCACCGGGCTAACGGTGTGCGGGGCTGTCCTGTTGAGCGTCGGGGCTAGGCGGCGAAGGTGCGCCCGGTCAGTCGCTCGTACGCCTCGATGTAGCGCGCACGGGTCTTTTCGATGATCTCCTCCGGCAGCGCAGGTGGCTGCTCGCCCGAGTTCTTGTCCCAGCCCGAAGCCTCGGAAGTCAGCCAGTCGCGGACGAACTGCTTGTCGAAGCTGGCCTGGGCCTGGCCCGGCGCGTAGTGCTCGGCATCCCAGAAGCGCGAGGAATCCGGGGTCAGCACCTCGTCGCCCAGGGTGATCTGGCCGGTGGCCGGATCTTCGCCGAACTCGACCTTGGTGTCGGCCAGGATGATGCCGCGCTCGCGCGCGATCTTCTCGGCCTGCTCGTAGAGCGCCACGGTCTGCTCGCGCAGCGCTTCGGCGACCTCGGCGCCCACGCGGTCCACGGTCTGCGCGAAGGAGATGTTCTCGTCGTGCTCGCCCACCTCGGCCTTGGCCGAGGGGGTGAACAGCGCCGGCTCCAGGCGCGAGCCGTCCACCAGCCCGGCGGGCAGCGGCAGCTCGCACACGGTGGAGGACACCTTGTATTCGGCCAGCCCGGAACCGGTCAGGTAGCCGCGGGCAATGCACTCGATCGGGTACATGTCCAGCTTCTTGCAGACCATTGCGCGTCCTGCCACCTGGACAGGCACCTCGGTGGAGATCACGTGGTTGGCGAAGTCGCCCAGCTGCTCGAACCACCACAGGCTCAACTGGGTGAGCACCTTGCCCTTGTCCGGGATTTCGCTGGTCAGCACGAAGTCGTAGGCGCTGATGCGGTCCGAGGCCACCACCAGCACGCGGTCGGTGTCCTGGAAGCTGACGCCCGCCGGAACGTAGAGGTCGCGCACCTTGCCCGAGTAGAAGTGGTCCCAACCCTCAAGGGCGAGCACGTCGGTCTGGAATCCTGCCATGAATCTGTAGTCCTCTACTTGCTTTCGTTTGCAACGATAATCTCGCCGCGTTCTGCCTTCAGTGCGATGTCGCTGCGCGACTGGGCACCGGGCCAGCTGATTTCGGCCACGCCGGCATACGCCGCCGCGCGGGCCGCCGACAGGTCGTCGCCCAGGCCGACGACGGCCAGCACGCGGCCGCCGGCCACGGTGATATTGCCCTGCTCGTCTCCGGCGGTGCCGGCGTGCATGACATGCACGTTCTCCAGTCCGTTGGCCGCTTCCAGGCCGGCGATGGCCGCGCCCTTGACCGGGGTGTCCGGGTAGTTCTCGGCGGCGATGACCACGTCCACCGCGGTCTGCTTGGACCACACCAGCTGCTCGGTGTCATCGAGCTTGCCCTGGGCCGCGGCCAGCAGCACGCCGCCCAGCGGGGTCTTCAGCCGGGCCAGCACGGCCTGGGTCTCGGGATCGCCGAAGCGGGCGTTGAACTCGATGACGCGGATGCCGCGCTTGGTGATGGCCAGGCCGCAGTAGAGCACGCCGGTGAACGGGGTGCCGCGCTTCTCCATCTCGCGCAGGGTCGGGTAGGCCACGCGTTCCATGACCTCTTCCGTGAATCCCTCGGGCAGCCAGTCAAGTGGCGAGTAGGCGCCCATGCCACCGGTGTTCGGACCCTCGTCATTATCGAAGATGCGCTTGAAGTCCTGTGCCGGGGACAGCGGCACCGCATGCTTTCCGTCGCAGATGACGAACAGCGAAACTTCCGGGCCGTCCAGGAATTCCTCGATGACCACGGTGCCGCCGGCGGCGAAGCAGGCCTGGGCGTGGGCCAGCGCCTCGGCGCGGTCGGACGTGACCACGACGCCCTTGCCGGCGGCCAGGCCGTCGTCCTTGACCACGTAGGGTGCGCCGAATTCGTCCAGCGCGCGGGCGGCCTCGTCGGTATTCGTGGCGACATGCGCCATGGCGGTGGGCACCTGGGCCGCGGCCATGACGTCCTTGGCGAAGGCCTTGGAAGCCTCAAGCTGCGCGGCGGCCTTGGTCGGCCCGAAGACCGGGATGCCCGCCTCGATCAGCGCATCGGCCACGCCGGCTGCCAGCGGGGCCTCCGGGCCGACGACGACCAGGTCGCTGGACAGCTCGCGGGCCAGCGAAACAACTGCCGCCGGATCCTGGGCATCGATCGCGTGGGTGGTGACGTCCTGCGCGATGCCGGCGTTGCCGGGTGCGCAATGGACCTCATTGACATAGGGGTCTGCACTCAGTGCTCGGACAATTGCGTGTTCGCGGCCGCCTGGGCCAATAACCAGTACCTTCACATGCCAAAGTTTACCGGAGATGCCCGCTCCCCCAGGCTTGTGTGACCGGGCCCCGCCATACGCCCGGGCCGGGCAGTACAGGATCTAGACTGGCAGGCATGGATCCCAGCCTCGAGTTCTCAGACTGCGCCGAACTGGTGCGCATCACCCGCAACGGCATGGTCGAATCCCGCCATCTCGGCGTGGCCGTGGTGCTGGATCCCTCCGGGCAGGCGGTGGCCGAGCTGGGCAACCCGCAGGCGCGGATCTTCCCGCGCTCCGCGCTCAAGCCCTTCCAGGCCATCGGCTCGCTGCGCGCCGGGGCGAAGCTTTCTCCCCAGGGCACGGCCCTGGCCTGCGCCAGCCACCTGGGAACCTTCCGGCACCAGCGAATCGCCGGGGAAACGCTGGAAACCGCGGGGCTGGATGCCGCCGATCTGCAGTGCCCCAGCGCCTGGCCGGGCGATGGCGCCACCCGGACCAGCATGATCTTGAACCGGCAGCATGCCAATAGGCTGGCGTTCAACTGCTCGGGCAAGCATGCGGCCTTCCTGAACGCCGCGGTCCTTGCGGGCGCCCCAACCAGCTCGTACCTCTCGCCCGAGCACCCGGTGCAGCGTGCGGCGCTGGCGGCCATGGAGGAATTCTGCGGACCGATCAGCTTCGTGGGCGTCGACGGCTGCGGCGCTCCTGCCCCGCAGATGTCGCTGCTGTCGCTGGCCCGGGGATTCCGCCAACTGGTGCTGTCCCGGGACGTCCACGCCCAACAGGTCGTGCATTCGATCCGCGAAAATCCCTGGGCCATCCGCGGCGAGGGATCAGCCAACACCCTGGTGGTCGAACGCACCGGCATCATCGCCAAGCTCGGCGCCGAGGGCGTGCTGGCCATGGGAACCCCTGCCGGATACAGCGTGGCGCTGAAAATGC
This sequence comes from Glutamicibacter protophormiae, assembly GCF_014647495.1. Taxonomy (GTDB): domain Bacteria; phylum Actinomycetota; class Actinomycetes; order Actinomycetales; family Micrococcaceae; genus Glutamicibacter; species Glutamicibacter protophormiae. The sequence goes on along the minus strand of NZ_BMPH01000009.1, from coordinate 68,926 downwards.
TCGACGGTTCCCCGCGCGGCACCGATGTGCTGGCACTGGACCTGTTGGCCTCCGTCGGAGCGCTGGGCGAACTCGACCACCGCTGGCTCCGGCATGTCTTGACGCCTGAACCTCCGGCCCCCGGGGCCCGGGCTGCTGGATTAGAGTTGGCAGGTAGGGATTTCCCCGGATGCTAGCGGCCGTGGCGCCGCGCCCGGGAACAAACATGGCGGAAAACCGTCATCGAGCGAAGGAACCGGATCCATGGCCATCAAGCGGCGCATCAACGAAGCCGACGGGCGTTCGGCGCTCAGGGAATGGGTTAATTCGTTGCAGGCCGAAGCCTCGCCGTCCCGCCCGGTGCTCGCCATGGCGGTGCGCTTCACCCTTGAAGAGCTCGCCTCGCGGGCCGAGGGGAACTCGGTGGAAGTACGCGTACCGCCCTTCGGTGTGACTCAGTGCATACCCGGCCCCCGGCATACCCGCGGGACCCCGCCGAATGTGGTCGAAATGCCAGCCGATCTCTGGCTTCGCCTGGCAACAGGGAAGCTCGACTGGGCACAAGCCCTGCAAAGTGGGCAATTGCATGCCTCGGGACTTAGGGCAGACTTGTCGGCACATCTTCCCCTGATTGAGTACCCTTAAGGGTATGGAGCAACACCCCGCCACCCCGTCGTCTGCTGATCAGCCCATTGAAGTCCAGGTTCACGCATCACCGAAGTTCTGGCCTTTTGTCTTGACGTTCCTTGTCGTAGGTGCGTTGGTGGGTCTGATTGTCGGCCTGATTGGCGAGCCGTCCGAGGAATATTCACGCGCATCGGCCTCCGGGTTCTTTGCCATGTTCTGCGGCGGCTTGGGCGTAGGTATCGGCGCCGTGGTCTATGTGATCGTTGATCGCGTGACCATGCGCAAATCCAGCAAGCATCTGGCGGTTCCTCTGGCCGAGGACACCGACTCCAGCGGACCACAAGGCTAGGCAGCCCTTCCCCTTCCCAGGAAGGCAGGCGGCCGCGCACCTGGCCGCCACCCACCACATATTTGGTCGGTGTCGACCTCTGAGAAACATGAGAGAATAATTACATGGCGCGTGGCGATGGATTTCTAAATCACGACCTCCTTCCGGGCGAGAAGGGGCCGCAGGATGAATGCGGCGTCTTCGGTGTCTGGGCTCCGGGCGAAGAAGTCGCGAAGCTGACCTATTACGGTCTATATGCACTGCAGCACCGAGGCCAGGAATCCGCTGGCATTGCAACCTCCGATGGCGCACGCATCAACGTCTACAAGGACATGGGTCTGGTTTCCCAGGTCTTCGACGAGAACACCCTGAACTCCATGACCGGCCAGCTGGCCATCGGCCACTGCCGTTACTCCACCACCGGTTCCAGCCACTGGGCCAACGCGCAGCCGACCCTGGGCCCGACCACCACGGGCACCGTGGCCCTGGCCCACAACGGCAACCTGACCAACTCCGCAGACCTGGCCGAAATGGTCCGCATCAAGCAGCTCGCCGAAGGCGGCAAGGTCCGCGGCGAACTCGCCCAGGGCAACACCACCGACACCGCGCTGGTCACCGCGCTGCTGGCCGGTTCCGAAGGCCAGAGCCTCGAGGACACCGCGCTGGAGCTGCTGCCGAAGATCGAAGGCGCCTTCTGCTTCGTCTTCATGGACGAGGACACCCTCTACGCCGCCCGCGATCCGCACGGCATCCGCCCGCTGGTGCTCGGCCGCCTGGACCGCGGCTGGGTTGTCGCCTCCGAGCAGCCTGCGCTGGCCACCGTCGGCGCCTCCTTCATCCGCGAGATCGAGCCGGGCGAGCTGATCGCCATCGACGCGAACGGCGTGCGCTCCACCCGCTTCGCGGAGGCGACCCCCAAGGGCTGCGTCTTCGAATACGTCTATCTGGCCCGCCCGGACGCCACCATCGCCGGCCGTTCGGTGTACGAATCCCGCGTGGAAATGGGCCGCCAGCTGGCCCGCGAGAACTCCGCCGACGCGGACATCGTGATCCCGGTGCCGGAATCCGGCACCCCGGCGGCCATCGGCTACGCCGAGGAATCCGGCATCCCGTTCACCCACGGCTTCGTGAAGAACGCCTATGTGGGCCGCACCTTCATCCAGCCCTCGCAGACCCTGCGCCAGCTGGGCATCAAGCTCAAGCTCAACGCCCTGGAGACCGTGCTGCGCGGCAAGCGCGTGGTCGTGGTCGACGACTCGATCGTCCGCGGCAACACCCAGCGCGCCGTGGTGCGCATGCTGCGCGAAGCCGGCGCCGCCGAGGTGCACGTGAAGATCTCCTCCCCTCCGGTGAAGTGGCCCTGCTTCTACGGCATCGACTTCGCCACCCGCGCGGAGCTGATCGCCAACGGCGCCGCCGTGGAGGAAATCGGCAAGTCGATCGGCGCGGACTCGCTGGCCTACATCTCCGAAGACGGCATGATCGAGGCCACCCGCCAGCCGCGCGAGCGCCTGTGCACCGCCTGCTTCACCGGCGACTATCCGATCGAGCTGCCCTCGACCGAGCGCCGCGGCAAGAACCTGCTGGAAGCGGCCAACCAGGCCGGCTGCGAACCGGGCCCGGACTCCGAGCTCGAAGCAACCCTCTAGCCCACGCCCGAGTACCCCCGCAACCCACCTCGTTGCAAGCGCACCGGAGCACAGCTACGGTGTCCACGACAGAAAAGGAACCCTCTGCCATGAGCGGCACGCAAGATCAGCCCACGTCCATCACCTATGCCGGTGCAGGTGTAGACGTCGAAGCCGGCGACCGCGCGGTCGAGCTGATGAAGGGCGCGATCAAGGCGACCCACACCCCCGGCGTTGTCGGCGGCGTCGGCGGCTTCGCAGGACTCTTCGATGTCTCCTTCCTCACCGGCTACAAGAAGCCCTACCTGGCCACCTCCACCGACGGCGTGGGCACCAAGGTCGCCATCGCCCAGAAGCTGGACATCCACGACACCATCGGCCAGGACCTGGTCGGCATGGTCGTCGACGACATCGTGGTGGTCGGCGCAAAGCCGCTGTTCATGACCGACTACATCGCCACCGGCAAGGTCGTCCCGGAGCGCATCGCTGACATCGTGCGCGGCATCGCCGAGGGCTGCAAGCTGGCCGGCACCGCGCTGGTGGGCGGCGAAACCGCCGAGCACCCGGGACTGCTGGCCGAGGACGAGTACGACGTGGCCGGCGCCGCCACCGGCGTCATCGAGGCCGACCAGCTGCTGGGCCCGGGGCGCGTGAAGGCCGGCGACGTGGTCATCGGCATGACTTCCTCCGGCATCCACTCCAACGGCTACTCGCTGGTGCGCCGCGTCATCGCCCACGCCAAGTGGGAGCTTGACCGCGAGGTCGCCGAGTTCGGCCGCACCCTGGGCGAGGAGCTGCTGGTTCCGACCCGCATCTACACCAGCGCCTGCCTGGATCTGGTCGACGCCCTGAACGACGGGGAGAACTTCGGAGTGCACGGCTTCAGCCACGTCACCGGCGGCGGCCTGGCGGCCAACCTGGCCCGCGTGCTGCCGCAGGGCCTGATGGCCCGCGTGAACCGCTCGACCTGGTCGCTGCCGGCGGTCTTCTCCACCATCGCGCAGCTGGGCAACGTGCCGCAGGCCGACCTGGAGCGCACCTTGAACCTGGGTGTGGGCATGGTCGCCGTCGTGGATCCGGCCGTGGCCGACCGCGCGGTGGAACTGCTCAACGCCGCAGGCATGGGCGCCTGGGTCATGGGCGAGGTCGATGTGCTCGATCCATCCGCTTCCGCCGCGGGTCTGGACTTCGTCCAGGGCGCCAAGGGCGTGGACGGCGGCGCGGTGCTGCTGACCGGCAGCTACGCCAAGTAGTCTTCCAAAGCTCACCCCCGGGATGCCGGCCGACAGGCTGGTGTCCCGGGGGTTTTGCGTTCCCGGCGCAGGGCCGCCGGCCGCGGATCTCACCGGCGGCTCCGCCAGTTGTGAGCGGCGGGATCCCGAAGGCGCGTCCGGAACGACCGTCTCGTCCTTCAGGCCTTCGCAGGTGCACAGGTCAGGTACCGAGCCGAAGCCCCTGACGGGCCTGGGGATTTCCGCACCCGCCCGGCCCAGGCAAAGAGCTGATCTGCCCGACGCGGGGCGAACGCCGCGCAGCGGAGCACAATGCGTCAACACCCCGTGAGCCGCCCTGACGGACCGCAGATTCACGGCTCAGAAGCAGGACACGAACTCCAGCAGCACCCGCGGCCTGAGCGTGAAAACCGTGCCACGGCACTTGAGCAATATCTTCGCCACGCTCGATGTGGGCTCGCGTACAGCCGCAGCAGCGTGGGCCTTGGCGCGCACTCTGATGCAGCCGTCGGCTAGAGCAGCTGCGCCATCGCGCGTTCCAACGGCACCCGCCAGCGCCAAGTGGCCTTCTGCTCGCCACGGACGTGCCCGTTGGTGATCAATGCGACAGGCAGCTCCAGCTTCACGAAATCAAGCAGGATGCGGTAGCCGCTCATCACCGCCAGCGAGGAGCCGAGCACCAGCAACGAGGTGGACTCGGCCTGCAGCTGCGCCATGGCCTCCTTGCGGGCGGGCGGGACGCTCTCGCCGAAGTACACGACATCGGGTTTGAGCACCAGCGACCCGCAGTTTTCGCAGGCGACCATGTTGAACTGTTCCACCAGGTACTGCGGCAGCTCCACGTCCCCGTCCGGGTTGACCGCCTCGGGATCGATTTCCACCGATTCCAGATACCCTTCGTTGGCCGCCTGCAGCCGCGCGTCGAAGTGCCGCCGGTCTTCGGCATGGCCGCAGTCCAGGCAACGCACGATCGACAGGTCGCCGTGCACCGGGATCACGCGCCGGGATCCGGCCTGCTGGTGCAGCCCGTCGACGTTCTGGGTGATGATCCCGTTGATCCGCCCCTCGCGTTCCCACTGGACCAGGCGCCGGTGGATGTTATTGGGTTCGGCATTTCCCATGTGCCGCCAGCCCACATAGCCTCGCGCCCAGTAGCGCTGGCGGGCCTGGGGGCGGTAGCGGAACTCCTGGAAGGTCATCGGGCGGTGGCGTTGCAGCGAGCCGTTGGGGCCCCGGTAGTCGGGGATGCCCGAATCCGTGGAAACGCCGGCCCCGGTGACGACCAGGACCTTGCCCTGATCCAGCATCGACTGCACCCCGTCCCGGGCTTCGCCCTCCGCAGACGCCTCGGCCTGTTGCTCCACGATGCGCTGCATGGATCGGATCGCCGAGTGGTGCGCCATCTGGATCGAAAGTTCCTCGGGCGTGCTCATAATCGACCTTTCAAGGTTCCGGGTACGACAAAGGCCGCAGCGACCTCAAAGCTAATTTAGCTTATTCGCTGCGGCTTATCGTAAAAATGTATTAAAGAGCTGTACCACTTACTGCACAGGTGTGGCACCCCGAGCAAAAAGAATCCCGGTAAACGTCGACGACCTTAGTCGTCTTCGTCTTCTCCCGAATACTTCTTAGTCAACTCGTCGTAATCCGAATAATCGTCGTCATACGATGAATCATTACGCTCAGTGTCCCGAGCATGAGGATCGGAGGGCACACCCAACTCGCGTTGGAGTGCCGAAAGGTCCGTCGAGGGCGAGTAGTACTTAATGTCTCGCGCTTGACGCTGTGCTTTAGCCTTTTGACGGCCGCGCCCCATGGCGTGACCCCCTCTTTTCAGTAGAGTCGGGAGGTGGTCCACCTAATAGATGGAGGCCCCCGAATATGTGATCAGTTCTTTCGTAATTAAAGGTTAACACGATTCCACGGCGAGCGCTGAACGCAACACCGGCCAGACCCGCTAGACTGGCGATTAGTCCAACGACTATTTTATGAGTAGTTGCCGTTCTCGCCCGATCCGCTGACGAAGGAGCCCATCAGGTGGTGGATAAGAACCTCCCGGAGCCGCAGGCCGCACTGCCTCCGTTGCGCCCGGAACCGGAGAAACCCAAGCGTCAGATCGGGCAGTGGTTCCTGCTGGCCGCCGCGGTCATCGCCTTGGCGGCCGCCGTGGTTTTCGTTGTGCTCAGAATCATTGATCCGCCGCCTTCGCCACAGGCGAACAACGTGCAGCGCAATGAGGCCCCCGGATTAGACGGGGTCATCGCCGAGAACATGCCGCCGGAGCAGCTGTTGCTCGGAGACTGCCTGCGCGGCTTCACCACGCCGCTGGATCCGCAGACCGTAGTCACCTGCGATTCCTCCCACAACGCACAGCTGATCGGCAGCTTCGAACTTGAAGGCGCTCCCGAGGCCCCATATCCCGGAGCGGACCAGCTGCTGACCCAGTCCGAAGACCTGTGCAAGTCGGTGTCGCTGGACCCGAGCGCGGGGATCGACTCGACCTGGACCTATCATTTCTCCCGTCCGTCGAAGGCTACCTGGGACAAGGGCGACCGGGTGGTGTCCTGCTTCCTGAGCTTGACCGACGGCAACGTGCGCAGTTCCCTGCTTCCGGCCTCGGATGATGCAGGAAGCCCAACCCCGAGCCCATCGAAAGACAACGCCTGAGACAGGCGCCGGCGCTGCTGCGCCGGCCCCGGGTAGCAGGAATGCGGTGTGAGGACCTGAAAGTCTTCACACCGCATTCCTTTTGCTCACGGCCCGTGGAGGTTAGCCGTTGGCGCGTCCCACAGCCAGCCGGTCGTTGCCCGCATCCAGCGTGACCGAGACGGTATCCCCGTCCTGGACCTCGCCGGCTAGGATCTCCTTGGCCAGCCGGTCGCCGATCTCGCGCTGCACCAGGCGGCGCAGCGGGCGGGCGCCGAAGGCCGGGTCGTACCCGGTCAGGGCGAGCCATTCGCTGGCGGCCGGATCCACTTCGAGGGTCAGACGGCGTTCGGACAGTCGTTCGGAGAGCTGGTCGATCTGCAGCTTGACGATATTGCCCAGCTCGTCGATGCTCAGCGGGTCGAACATGATGACCTCGTCCAAGCGATTCAGGAACTCCGGCTTGAACGACGCGTTGACCACGTTCATCACCGCGGCCTTCTTGGCTTCGGCGTCCAGGGTCTGATCCACCAGGAACTGGGAGCCCAGGTTGGAGGTCAGGATCAGGATGGTGTTCCTGAAGTCCACCGTGCGCCCCTGTCCGTCGGTCAGCCGCCCGTCATCGAGCACCTGGAGCAGGATGTCGAAGACTTCAGGATGAGCCTTCTCGACTTCATCGAGCAGGATCACGGAGTACGGCCGGCGGCGTACCGCTTCGGTGAGCTGCCCGCCCTCTTCGTAGCCGACGTAGCCTGGAGGGGCGCCGACCAGTCGCGAGACGGAGTGCTTCTCCGAGTACTCGGACATGTCGATGCGGACCATGGCGCGCGGGTCGTCGAAGAGGAAATCGGCCAGGGACTTGGCCAGCTCCGTCTTGCCCACGCCGGTGGGGCCGAGGAACAGGAAGGAACCGGTCGGGCGGTTCGGGTCCGCGATGCCGGCCCGGGTGCGCCGCACCGCATCCGACACCGCCGCCACGGCCTGCTTCTGGCCCATCAGGCGCTGCCCGATGATCTGCTCCATGTCCAGCAGCTTCTGGCTCTCGCCCTGCAGCATGCGTCCGGCCGGGATGCCGGTCCAGGCGGAGATCACCTCGGCGATATCATCCGCGGTGACCTGGTCGGCCACCATGGTGTGCGCCTTAGCCCCGTGCTCCTCGGCCGCCGCGGCGGCTTCCAGCTCCTGCTGAAGGGTCGGGATCTCTCCGTAGAGCAGACGCGAGGCCTTCTCCAGGTCGCCTTCGCGCTGGTACTTCTCCGCCTCCGAACGCAGTTCATCCAGCTTGACCTTCAGGTCGCCGACGCGGTTCAGCCCGGCCTTCTCCGCTTCCCACTGCGAGTTCAGTGCATCGAGCTTCTCCTTCTTGTCGGCCATGTCCTTGCGCAGGGCATCGAGGCGTTCCACCGATGCGGGATCGGTCTCGTCGCTCAGCGCCAGCTCCTCCATGGTCAGGCGGTCGACCTCGCGGCGCAGCTCGTCGATCTCCTCCGGCGCGGAGTCGATTTCCATGCGCAGCCGGCTGGCTGCCTCGTCGACCAGGTCGATGGCCTTGTCCGGCAGTTGGCGCCCGGAAATGTACCGATTGGACAGCGCCGCGGCGGCAACCAGCGCGGAGTCCGCGATGGACACCTTGTGGTGCGCTTCGTAGCGCTCCTTCAGCCCGCGCAGGATGGCGATGGTGTCATCCACGCTCGGCTCCCCCACATACACCTGGGCGAAGCGGCGTTCCAGGGCCGGGTCCTTCTCGATGTTCTCGCGGTACTCGTCCAGGGTGGTGGCGCCGATCAGGCGCAGCTCGCCACGGGCCAGCATCGGCTTGAGCATGTTGCCGGCGTCCATGGCGCCTTCCGAAGCGCCGGCGCCGACCACGGTGTGGATCTCGTCGATGAAGGTGACGATCTGGCCATCCGAGGCCTTGATCTCCTCCAGCACCGCCTTCAAGCGCTCTTCGAACTCACCGCGGTACTTGGCGCCGGCGACCATGGCGCCCAAGTCAAGGGAGATCAGCGTCTTGCCGCGCAGGGATTCCGGAACGTCGCCGGCGATCATGCGCTGGGCCAGCCCCTCGACCACTGCGGTCTTGCCGACACCCGGCTCGCCGATCAGCACCGGGTTGTTTTTGGTACGGCGCGAGAGCACCTGGACCACACGGCGGATTTCGCGGTCGCGGCCGATCACCGGATCCAGCTTGCCGGAGCGGGCCAGGGCGGTCATGTCGGTGCCGAACTTCTCCAGCGACTGGAAGGTGGCCTCGGGGTTGGGGTTGTCGACCTTGCGGTCTCCACGAATGGTGGGCAGGGTGCCGACCAGCAGGTCGCGGGTGGCGCCCAGCTCGCGCAGTGCCTCGCCGGTCTTGGTCTGGTCGCTGGTCAGCGCGATCAGCAGGTGCTCGGTGGACACGTAGGTGTCCCCCATCTCCGTGGCGGCCTCCTGGGCATTGTTCACGACCTGGAGCAGCTGGCGGGAGAACTGGGCCTGGGCCACAGAGGACCCGGAGCTGGAAGGCAGTGCCTTGATGAGCGAGCTGGCCTTCACCGAAAGCGCGTCGACATCCAATCCTGCAGTCTTCAGCAGGGCCACCGCGACCGAGTCGCGCTGGTCCAGCAACGCCTTGAGCAGGTGTGCAGGTTCAATCTGCGGATTGCCTGCGGTGGATGCATTCATTCCGGAGGCCGATAGTGCCTCTTGGCTCTTGGTAGTGAGTTTGGTGTCCACGCGCTTCCTTTCGATATGAGGGCGAACCGTTAAACTTGAGTGTACTTAACTCAACTCTGTTTTGTCAGGGGTTATTCCGTTTCCGTCGAACTATTTCAAAAAAGTTTTTCCTTGTTTTCACCGGAGCCCGGCACCGACAATGGAGCCATGGCAAACCCCAATTCACCAGAGCATTTATTCGCCGAACACGATGAGCAGGTGAAGGTCTTCATCGACCAGCATCGCCAGATGCTGATCGGCTGCCTCGACGGTCTGACCGAGGAGGAGGCCCGCAGGCAGCTGGTTCCCTCGCGCACCACCCTGCTGGGGCTGGTCAAGCACGGAACGTTCGTCGAGCAGGTCTGGTTCCGGGAGGCGCCCACGGGAAACTCCCGCGAGACCTTGGGCATCGCACCGAATCCCGATGAATCCTTCAAGCTCGACGTCGAGGACACCATCAGCAGCGTCATCGCCGAGTACCGCGAAGAAATAGCGCATACCCATCAGATCTTGGAAGGAAGGACCGGAGAGACGGTTTTCCCCGGAAACAAGCGAGGACCGCTTCCCCTGCGGTGGATCCAGTTGCATATGCTGCGCGAACTGGCCCAGCACTGTGGGCATGCCGACATCCTGCGCGAGCAGGTTCTGGCTGCGCGCAACACATCGAGCTAGGCCGAATCCCAAGGAGGACCTCCCGCCGATAGATTGCCGCCGGTCAGCGCCGCCAACGCCTGCGAGCTTTCCCTGAGGGTGGAACGCACGATAGAGTGGACTTCACGTAAGGGAGTATTCACAAGCGTTTGATCCGTCAGTACGTAAGACACGGGAGTCTTGCCGGGTTCTGCGGCCGACCGATTTCGGTTGGCGAAGAGACTTACCTCGATGGCTTGTACCCAACTTACGAAAGCAGGAATCCCCATGGGAGTTTCTCCTTTAATCTGGGGCATCACGATTGCCGTGATCCTCGCACTTCTGGCATTCGACTACTTCTTCCATATCCGCAAGGCGCACGTTCCGTCGCTGCGTGAGGCGGCAATCTGGTCGAGCATCTACGTCGGCCTCGCACTGGTCTTCGGCATCGTCGTTTTCATCTTCGGCGGCGTGGACATGGGCGCGGAGTACTTCGCCGGCTATATCACCGAGAAGGCCCTCTCGGTCGACAACCTGTTCGTCTTCCTGATCATCATGGCCAGTTTCAAGGTGCCACGCGAAGACCAGCAGAAGGTATTGCTCTTCGGCATCGTCTTCTCGCTCATTGCCCGAACCGCCTTCATCTTCGTCGGCGCCGCGCTGATCAACCAGTTCGCCTGGGTCTTCTACATCTTCGGCCTGATCCTCCTGCTGACCGCGGGCAACCTGCTCAAGAAGGACGAAGAGTCCGACGAGGCCAACAACTTCATCATCCGACTGGCCAAGAAGCTTTTCCACACCACCGACAAGTATGACGGCGACAAGCTGTTCACCAAGATCGACGGCAAAAAGGTCCTGACCCCGATGCTGCTGGTCATGGTGGCCATCGGCGGTACCGACATCCTCTTCGCCCTGGACTCGATTCCTGCGATCTTCGGACTGACCCAGAACGTCTTCATCGTGTTCACCGCGACCGCGTTCTCCCTGATGGGCCTGCGCCAGCTGTACTTCCTGCTTGACGGCCTGCTGGATCGACTGATCTACCTGTCCTACGGCCTGGCCGCGATCCTTGCATTCATCGGCGTAAAGCTGATCCTGCACGCGCTGCACGAGAACAACCTGTCGTTCATCAACGACGGCGAACACGTGCCGGTCATCGAGATCACCACCGGCCTGTCGCTGAGCGTCATCATCGGCGTCCTGGTCTTCACTGTTCTGGCGTCCCTGTTCAGCAAGGCCGGCAAGGCGCAGACCGCCGTCGCCAACCTGCGCCGCCATGCGAACAACTACACGGATCTCTCCTACACCGCAGACCAGGCAGAGCGCGAGCGCATCTATACCGAACTGCTGGAAGAAGAGTCCTACGTGAAGACCATGGAGAAGAAGTACCGCGACAAGGTCAAGGACATCGACAAGATCCGCAACGAGATCATCGAAGCCCACCGCCAGCACGACGAGTACCTCAAGAACTAGCTCCATCACTGGCAACAGGCCGGGACCGCACTTCCAGATGGAAGGGCGGTCCCGGCCTGTTTTGCTCCGGAGTGTGCCGAACGGGGGTCTAGCGGCAATGCCAGTAAGTTAAGGTTTAGCCGGGGGTGTCAACCAGTACTCCGCCCCCAGCATCTCGACGCGCAGTGTCGCCGGCCGGGTGGGCGTGCGCGGATTGCCCGCCCGCGCCTGATAGTTGGAGTTCGAACGCTTCACTGTCCGCGAACTGGTGCGCAGCCGCCGTGCCGGCTGCAACGCAGCCAGCACACGGGCACCAATCGGGCCAGCCCGCCTCAACCAGCCCGGATGCTGGCCCAGGAGTGTTGCTCCACCGTGCCCGGCACCGGTAAGCCGGGGCACCATCTGGGCAGCGACGGCTGCTGACGGGCCAAGCAGCAGCGTGTTGGTAGCTTCGGCCATCATGTTGCGCAGCAACTGATGCACGATCAGCAGCGCATAGATTTCCTGCTCTACCAAGGCCACGCTCCGAGAACGCAGCACCCGTGACTTGAGCAAGGTGGCTCTGATTTCCTGGAACGTCGTTTCGATTTCCCACCGCTGGTGATACAGCTCGATCAGTTGCTCGGCGGTACCTTGGGCCGGGTGGTGCAGATTGGTGACCAGACGGTAGGTTTAGGTCTTCTCCTCACGGTCGGTATGCAGGGTGATCCGAGCATTGAGCACCCGTACCGGCACCCCGGCCAGGGTGCTGTAGTAGGAGCCGTCCGTGAGGATCTGGTGCACCGGCAGGTTCCGCCCGTTTTTCACCCGGACCAGGAATCCGACCCCCTGGGCGGCGATTTCGTGCAGGAGCTTAGCGGAGGCGAAATTCCGGTCTGCGAGGATCAGCATGTCCGGGCGCATGCTGGGCACCAGTTGGGGTGCGTAAGTGGTTTCCCCAATGCTGGTGGGGCCGAAAACCGCGTCGCTGATGCTGCGGGTGGCGCAGTCGACCAGGGCGAGCAGGCGGGCCTGGGGGTAGCCGGTGCCGCCGTGATTGCCGGCCTGCTTGTGGTACTTGGCCAGGATTTTAGGGGTGTCGGGCAGGGGCAGGATCGTCCCGTCGATGGCGCAGGCCCTGTATCGGCCGAAGAACGCTGGGGCGTGCAGGGTTTGCTCGGGACCGCGCAGCTGGCCGAACAGCCAGCGCAGGGGCTTGACGTCCAGGCCGATCCTGGCTTGGGCCAGGGCCGGTGAGGTGGCGCGCAACAGCAGCAGCCCGGTGTGCTGGGTCAGTTTGGTGAACACCTCGGTGTAACTGGCGTGCGGGTAGAGGATCAGGGCCAGGATGAAGTAGATCATCGTGCGGGCTGGCAGGAGCCTGACGCGGCGTTGGGTGGTTCCAGTGGCTTGAAGGGCCGAGTCCAGAAGGTCTGGGCTATCGGAGTCCGGCGGAATTCGAGGAACTCTATTATTCTGAAGTCAACGGCGCGTTATCCGATGTTGCCGCTAGTGAGCCTGTCAGGCTGATTGTGTAAGACCCCTAGTCAATTGATAGAAAGAGACTAGGAAAAACACGATATGACCATCCAGAAAGACCAGACCGAACAGAGCATGGAAAACGCCTCCGACATCGCCGAGAAGATCGCAGCCCTCGGCTCCATGGACGCCGTCAAGGACTCCGGGGCCTTCGACGAACTCATGGGATTCATCGACCGCGGAGAAATCCAGCTCGACGGCAAAGACGGGTTTATCCAACAGATCATCCGTGCCGGCCTCGAACGCGGCCTGAAATCCGAGCTGAGCAGCCACCTGGGCTACGAGCAAGGCGAGGCCCACGGCCGGTTCCTGCCGAACTCCCGCAACGGCTCCTACCCGAAGACCGTGTCCACGGTGGCCGGGGATATCGACCTGCAGATCCCCCGGGACCGGGCCGGAACCTTCGCCCCGACCCTGGTGCCCAAAGGCTCACGCCGCACCGGCGGCCTGGACGAAATGATCATCTCCCTCTACGCCGGCGGCATGACGGTGCGGGATATCGCCTACCACCTGGAAACCACCATCGGCACCCAGCTGTCCCACGACACGATCTCCAAGATCACCGACGAAGTGCTCGACGAAGTCGCCGCCTGGCAGGAACGTCCGCTCGAAGAGTTCTACCCGATCCTTTACTTGGATGCGCTGGTGGTCAAGGTCCGCGACGGCCACCAGGTGCGGAACAAGGCCGCGCATATGGCCATCGGCGTGACCGTGGAAGGCGTCAAGCACGTGCTGGGACTGTGGGTCACGGAGAACGAGGGTGCGAAATTCTGGGCCCAGGTCTGCGCGCAGCTGGCCAACCGCGGCGTGAAAGACGTCCTGATTGCCTGCTGCGACGGGCTCACTGGTTTCCCGGAGGCGATCGAGGCAACGTGGGCGCGGGCGACCGTGCAGACCTGCGTGGTGCACCTGATCCGAGCGGCGAACCGGTTCGTCTCCTACGGTGACCGCAAAAGCGGTCAGCGCCCAGTTGAAGAGCATCTACACGGCTCCGAGCATCGAATCAGCCGCGAAGGCGTTGGATGATTTCGAAGCGTCCGCATTGGGGAAGAAGTATCCGTCGGCGGTGGCCACGTGGCGCAACGCGTGGGAACGCTTCACCCCGTTCCTGGAGTTCGGCCCCGAGCTGCGCAAGGTCATTTACACGACGAATGCGATTGAGTCGATGAACTACCAGCTGCGCAAGGTCACCAAATCCCGGGGCCACTTCCCCTCCGATGCGGCGGCGGTGAAGATGCTGTGGCTGGCGATCTGCAATATCGAGGACAAGCGGGCCAGGGAGCGGTTCAAGGATGCGCAGAAGAAGGGCCGCACCCCACGGGCCGGCGCCGGGTCGCATCTGGTGGAAGGGGCCGGGACGAATGGCTGGAAGCAGGCGTTGCAGCAGCTGGCCATAGCCTATCCGGAGCGCATCGAGCCGTATTTGAAGTGAGTGTTACGAAGCCCTGAATAACGGACGTGACTAGGGGCTTACACAAACACTCTGACAAGCTCCCGCTAGTAAATTAGCGGCATGATTTCCGGGACGGTTTAATTTCCATCGTCAGGGGAACCTGCCGGTGAGAACAAAAGGAAATGGCCTAAAACACGGCATCCGCCACTCTGTAGGCCACTCACTCATTCTCGCCGGGGGCGTTGGCTAACTCTGTGAATAGCCCCAGACCATTCAATCCAACTCAATGCAGCACCTATGCGTTGCCTAAATGAGCCCGCATTCAGCTGTTGCTTCGAGGTAGTCCACAAACACAGGGTCTGTCAGGTCTCCCGCACGCATGAAGGGCCCATCCTCCGGATCTTGCTCACGGCGCGACGGAAAGCCAATGACCGCGGTGAGGTACCGATTGAGCTTGTCTCCTGCCACCCCATAGACCTTGAAGCCGGTGATGAATCTTCCTTCGCGCTCAAGCAACACCGAGACTCGTTGTCCCAAGGCATGCTGGGCAGAAAGAACCCTATATGGGAGTTCCAGCATGTCGCCCTCGAAAAGCTCTTGCCAGTAGAACTCGGCGTCTTCAACGGAATCTTCATCGACAGCGACCGGCCGCCCATTTCTTAGTTCCAGGAGAACCGCGGGATTGGTGATGGTAAACAACGCATCAATCAGATCTTCCCGCACTTCCTCATCGAATTCGAATCCATCAGGTTCCATCAACCGAACGGGAATTCCGTAGGCCTTATAGTTGTCTTCAAGGAGTGCGCGCACCTGTATTGGAGTCACCGACGGCAACTTTGCGGCTTCCCAGCTCTTCAGCAATTCTCGTGGATCTGTTGGAGTCACGATCACTTGATCAGTTCCATCTTTTTCCTCCATCAGCATGCCTGAACTGTCCCGGAAATCATGTCGCCGTCTTGTGGGCGGCAGCGTCGGGCAACGAGCCGGAAATTTCATCATAGTATGTCTGCTCAAATTCCTCCGGAGTCTGGTGATCCAAAGAGGAATGCAAGCGATCATTGTTGTACCAGTGGACCCATTCAAAAACGACATCAACGACGTCGGATTCGGTCTTCAATGCTCCGTTGCGGAACGGTGAATCCTTGGCCACCGCTTCATTCTTGAACAAGCCCATCACGGTTTCGGCGGCGGCATGATCGTACGCGTCGCCGACGCTGCCGGTCGAAGGAATGAGCCCTTCGATTTCCAGGGTGTCTGTGTATCGGATCGAGGTGTACTGCGATCCCGCATCGCTATGGTGCAGAAGCCCCTTGCCCACCGGCCTATTCGTGTGTTTTCGGCGCCAGAGTGCCATTTTCAGGCACTGCTCCACGAACTCGGTGTCCTTGACCGTGGAGGTTTCTCAGCCGACGTCGGTGTAACTGGCGTGCGGGTAGAGGATCAGGGCCCGGATGAAGTAGATCATCGTGCGCGCTGGCAGGAGCCTGACGCGGCGTTGGGTGGTTCCGGTGGCTTGAAGGGCCGAGTCCAGAAGGTCTGGGCTGATGTGTTCGGTCAGGGCGCCGAGGTGGGCGGGTCGGGCTTGACTGGGGCGCTGGGACCTTAACTTACCGGCATTGGGTCTAGCGGCGCATGCTCCCGATGTAGTAGTCCGATGGCACAACAACCTTGCCCAGCGGCATCAGGGATACCGGAATCATCTTCAGGTTCGCGATGCCCAGCGGGATGCCGATGATCGATACGAACATCGGAATAGCCGTGATCACATGGCCGATGGCGATCCAGATACCGGCGAAGACCAACCAGATGACATTGCCGAGGGTGGAAAAAGCGCCAACGGCCCCGCGGTCAACCACGGTACGGCCGAAGGGCCACAGCGCGTAGCCGGCGATGCGGAATGAAGCAATGCCAAACGGAATTGTCACGATCAGCAGGCAGCAGATGATGCCGGCCAGGACATATCCCAGGGCCAGCCACAGGCCGCCGAAGAGCAGCCAGATAATATTCAGGATTCCCCGCAGTAGATCAGTCATGGGTCCAGTCTTCCCCATCCCCGCCCCGGGGCGCTATGGGTGACAGCCCGGATTTTCCCCTGACATCGTGGCAAATCCCCTATCAGCCGAGGAAGATTCGAGGCGTACAGCTCGGCTAGGATTAATGATCATGAGCGATTCGAGCGAAGAACAGCGTCAGGCCTCGGCCACGACTCCCAAAGACCCAGCACTTTTCCGGGCCGAGCCGGTCTCATTTGTCCGTCGCGGCAACCGGTTGCAGGGCCGCCGTGCCAGCGCCTGGGAGCGCAACGCCGAGCAGTACGTCATCGAGCCTCCCCGCAAGATCGCCGATACTTCTGTCGCCGACGACTTCACCCTCGACCCGGACCAGGCATTCGGCCGCGTGGCCCCGTTGATCGTGGAGATCGGCACCGGACTGGGCGAATGCATCGCCAATGCCGCCAAGGATGATCCCGAGCGCAACTACCTCGCGGTAGAGGTCTATCGCCCGGGACTGGCCCAGTTGATGCTCAAGGTCGAGTCCTTCGGCATCGAGAACGTCCGCGCCGTCCAGGCCAACGCCCCCGAGGTGCTGGATGTGATGCTCGAAGAGAACAGCGCCGACGAAATCTGGATCTTCTTCTCCGACCCCTGGCACAAGCCGCGCCACCACAAGCGCCGCCTGATCAAGGCCTCATTCCTGGACAAGGTGTCGCGGGTGCTCAAGCCCGGTGGAACCCTGCGCCTGGCCACCGACTGGTCCAACTACGCCGAGCAGATGCGCGACGTGCTCAGCGCCCATCCGGACTTCGAGAACCAGTTCCCCGGCAACCTGGCCGGCGAGGACAGCAACCTCACCAAGGTCCGCCGCGAGGGCATGGAAGGCTTCGAGAAGGAACCCGACTTCACCGACGAGCTCGGCGGTTGGGCTCCTCGCTTCGAACGCCGCATCCTGACCAGTTTCGAAGGCAAGGCGCTGAAGGCAGGACGCTTGATCTTCGATTTGGCCTACACCCGCGTCGGCTAGTACACGACCGGAAACAAAGTCCGGCAATGGCTCATGACCAACCTAAACTGGTGGTCATGAGCCATTCGTCATTAATCCCCGCCGCCGAGTTCGCCCTCGCACCCACCATGGAGTACGCGGGAGTCAGGCTGGAGCAGCTCGCGCCGTCGCACGCGCCGGACTTGGCCGAGGCAGTGGCCGCAGGGCGTTTGGACGAGGCATGGTTCGCCACGACCCCATCGGCTCAACAAATGAATGCCAATATCGCCCAGCGGCTGGCCTCCCAGGCGGCCGGAACCATGGCTCCCTTCGCCATCATCGATACCTCCACCGACAAAGCCGTCGGCGCCACCACCTACCTGAACATCGATGCCGCGAATCGCCGGGTGGAGATCGGATCAACGTTCCTGGCCGTTGCGGCGCAGGGCACCGGCATCAACCCGGCGGCGAAATTCCTGCTGCTGCGCAGGGCCTTCGAAGAACTCGGCTGCTACTCGGTGGCCTTCTGCACGCATTGGCACAATGAGGCCTCGCGCGCGGCCATTGCGAGGCTGGGCGCCAGGCAGGACGGCGTGCTGCGCAACCACAAGTACGATCCGGTGACCGGCACCCTGCGCGACACCGTGGTCTTCTCGATCCTGCCCCACGAGTGGCCGGCGGTGCGCACACAGCTGGAGGCCCGGCTACGCCGCCATGGCCGAATCTAACTACAATCCTGCCCAGATTCCATCCAAAGAAACCCACCAGTCGCTTGTCCTGCTAAAGGGCTTCACCATGGCCGGCGCCAAAAGCTGACAAAAGAAATCCAGCCCACTCCGGATGTTTCATCCGTGCGGGCTGAACGATTATGACGAGCATAAAATAATCTGAACTTGCACTGCAAGTAAGGCGTGTCGTTGAAACGGGTATCCGCGTCAACGCAACTTTCGCGTGCAGGCGTGGAATTCTACCTGCCGATGGCGCGGCGCACCGGGAACAGCGTCACCGTGGGTTCGGGCCGCGACGGGCGCATGCCGCGGGCCAGCGACACCACGTCGCCTGCGACGGTGCCAGCGGCGAAGATGCGCGATTGGCCTTGGCGCACGTAGTCCAGTTCGGCGCGCAGCTGGTTCACTTGGCCCTTCAAGCTTGCTACCTGGTCTTCCAACTCAAGGATCCGCTTGATGCCTTCCAGCGATACGCCGTTCTTGCTCAGCGCCTGGACCTGGCGCAGCAGCGACACGTCGTGCTGGGAATAGCGGCGTTGCTTGCCCGACTGCCGGCTGGGCGAGACCAGACCGATGCGGTCATACTGGCGCAGGGTCTGCGGATGCATGTCGGCAAGCTGTGCGGCAACCGAAATGACGAAGACAGGTCGCAGGTACTCACCGTTCACGGTTTTTCAACCACCTTTCTGCCTTAGCTGTATCTTGAGTCCATCGCCGGTGCCGGAGGGTGGTGATCCCTCCTGCACCGGCGATGGGTGATCGGCGTGGCCGATCCTAGAGCTTGGCCTTCGAAGCCAAGCCCGTCCGCGGATCTTCGTCCTGCGTCGCAGCGGCGAAATCCTCGACCGCCTTCTTGGCGGCGTCCGAGAGATTCTGTGGAATGACCACGTCGAGCACGATCAGCAGGTCGCCGGTGGCCTTGGAGGTCTTTACACCGCGGCCCTTCAGGCGCAGCGTGCGGCCCGAGTTCGAACCCGCCGGAACCTTCACTACGACCTGCTCCCCGTCCAGGGTCGGGACGTGGATCTTGGCTCCCAGTGCGGCCTCGTCGAAGGTCACCGGGACATGCACGCGGATGTTGTTGTCCTCGCGCTTGAAGAACGGGTGTTCGGCGACCTTAACCTTGACGATCAGGTCCCCATTGCCCGCGGCTCCAGCCTGGCCGCGTCCGCGCACGCGCACGGACTGGCCGTCCTTGATACCCGCCGGGATGCGCACGTCGATGACCTCGCCGCTCGGCTCGCGCAACCCGATCTTCGTGCCATTGATCGAGCCGGCAAAGGAAATCGAGGTGGTCGCGGTGCGGTCTGCGCCCTTGCGCGGCGGGGCGCTCTGGCCGCCGAAGCCGCCAAAGCCTCCGGCACCCCCGAACAGGTCGGAGAAGTCCGGTTGCCCGCCGCGCTGTCGCGCCCCGCCACCGCCTCCGAAGAGGTTGGAGAAGATATCCTCGAATCCCGCGCCGCCGCCCGGAGCACCGCCCGGGCCTCCGGCCGAGAAACGGGCTCCCGAGCCCATGGCCCGGATGGCGTCGTACTGCTCGCGCTCTTCCTTGTCGGAGAGGACCGAGTTGGCTTCGGTGATGTCCTTGAACTTCTGTTCGGCGGTTGCGTCACCGGCGTTGGTGTCAGGGTGGTACTTGCGCGCCAGCTTGCGGTACGCCTTCTTGATATCCGCGTCCGTGGCGTCCTTGGAGACACCGAGGATCGCGTAAAAATCTTTGTCTATCCAGTCCTGACTTGCCATCAGGTCCTCATCCTTTCTATGACAATTCGAAACTGCCCACTGGCGAATACTCGACAGTGGGCAGTTTCGGTTGTACTAGCTAGTTGCTATTCGCCGGTGGCGACCAGTACCTGGGCAGCGCGCAGGATGTTGTTTCCCTTGCGGTAGCCGGTACGCAGTACCTGTCCCACATGATCGGCCGGGACCTCCGGCACAGCCTGACGCAACAGCGCTTCGTGGACGTTCGGATCGAATTCGACCCCCGCCTCGTTGATGCGCTCCAGGCCATGCTGGGCCAGGATCGAGTCCAGCTTGTTGGCGATCGATGCGAAGGGACCATCGGTCAAATCGCCATGGGCGCGGGCCGCGTCGATATCGTCAAGCACCGGCAGCAGGGCGGACAGCATGCCCTGCACAGCGTTTTCACGCGCTACGGCACGGTCGCGTTCCACGCGCTTGCGGTAGTTGACGTACTCGGCCTGCAGGCGCAGCAGGTCGTTGCGCAGCTCGGTAACGACCTCGCTGACCTCGTCCTGCTCCGCGTCCACGGATTCGCCTGCCTCGTTCAGGATCGCCTCGGCCTGACCCAAAGCGTCAGCAGTTGGCTGCTGGTCAGCTGCCTCTGGCTGGTTCTCCGGCTCCTGGCCGGAGTTTTCGTTCTGGTCCTTTGCCTCGGACATATTCCTAAACTCCCTACTTCTTGTCGGCTTCGTCTTCGTCGATAACCTCGGCGTCGACGATGTCTTCATCAGCGTTTGGTGCATCCGGCTCGCCGGCAGCTGCGCCTTCGGCCTGGGTGTTGGCGTAGATGGCCTCGCCCAGCTTGGACTGCGAAGCCTGCAGCTTCTCGAACGCGGCCTTGACCTCGTCGTCGTTGTCCTGCTTCTCCAGGGCCGCCTTCAGGGCGTCGACGTCGGCCTGGACCTCGGTCTTGACCTCCTCGGGCAGCTTGTCCTCGTTGTCCTTGATCAGCTTGTCCACCGAGTAGGCGGCCTGCTCGGCAGCGTTGCGGGTCTCGGCTGCCTCGCGGCGGGCCTTGTCCTCTTCTGCGTGGGCTTCGGCTTCCTGGACCATGCGTTCGATGTCTTCCTTCGACAGCGAGGAGCCGCCGGTGATGGTCATCGACTGCTCGGTTCCGGTGCCCTTGTCCTTGGCGGACACGTGCACGATGCCGTTGGCATCGATGTCGAAGGTAACCTCGACCTGCGGGATGCCGCGAGGAGCCGGAGCAATGCCGGTCAGCTCGAAGGTGCCCAGGGCCTTGTTATCGCGGGTGAACTCGCGCTCGCCCTGGAAGACCTGGATCGAAACCGAAGGCTGGTTGTCCTCAGCGGTGGTGAAGGTCTCCGAACGCTTGGTCGGGATCGCGGTGTTGCGCTCGATCAGCTTGGTCATCACGCCGCCCTTGGTCTCGATGCCCAGGGACAGTGGGGTGACGTCGATCAGCAGAACGTCCTTGCGCTCGCCCTTCAGCACGCCGGCCTGCAGGGCCGCGCCCACGGCAACAACCTCGTCCGGGTTGACGCCCTTATTGGCTTCCTTGCCGGCCAGGTCCTTGACCAGTTCGGCAACGGCTGGCATACGGGTCGAACCGCCAACGAGGATCACGTGGGCGATGTCCGAGACCTTGACGCCGGCTTCGGCAATGACATCCTTGAAAGGCTTCTTGGTGCGCTCCAGCAGGTCCGCGGTCAGGTCCTGGAACTTTGCACGCGACAGGTGCTCGTCCAGGTGGACCGGGCCTTCAGGGGTGACCGAGAGGTACTGCAGAGAGATGTTCGTGCTGGTGGCCGAGGACAGTTCCTTCTTGGCCTGCTCGGCAGCTTCCTTGAGGCGCTGCAGGGCAATCTTGTCCTTCGACAGGTCAGCGCCCTTAGCCTTGGCCTGAGCCAGCAGCCAGTCGACAACACGCTGATCCCAGTCGTCGCCGCCCAGGCGGTTGTCGCCAGCGGTGGAGCGGACCTGAATAGTCGAGAAGCCGTCGTCGTCCTTGCCAACTTCCAGCAGGGAAACGTCGAAGGTACCGCCACCAAGGTCGAAGACCAGGATGAGCTCGTCTTCGTTGCCCTTCTCCAGGCCGTAGGCCAAGGCGGCAGCGGTTGGCTCGTTGACGATGCGCAGCACGTTCAGGCCTGCGATTTCGCCGGCCTCCTTGGTGGCCTGGCGCTCGGCGTCGTTGAAGTATGCAGGAACGGTAATCACCGCGTCGGTGACCTTCTCGCCGAGGTAGGACTCGGCGTCGCTCTTCAGCTTCATCAGCGTACGTGCCGAGATTTCCTGGGCGGTGTACTTCTTGTCATCGATGGCGATGGACCAGTCGGTGCCCATGTGGCGCTTGACCGATGCGATGGTGCGATCGATGTTGTTGACTGCCTGGCGCTTGGCGATATCGCCGACCAGCACTTCGCCGCCCTTCGAGAAGGCAACGATCGATGGGGTGGTGCGGTTGCCTTCCGCGTTAGCGATGACGGTTGGCTCACCGCCTTCAAGCACGGATACGACGGAGTTGGTGGTTCCAAGGTCAATACCTACGGCACGCGACATAATGGCTCTCCTTTGCCTTGTCTGAAAAAAATTCCAACGCTGGGGCTTTCACCCCATTGAGCGCTTCGGACTCAAGTTTACTCAGCCGCTTTCGACTGTCAAATTAACTTGAGTGAACTCGACTCAACTTTGCGCTCTGTCTTATTCAACGGGTGGGGTGGCAGAATAATTCCCATCAATCAAAAACTTTTTCAGGCTGCCCCAACCCGCCAGGACGCGAGCTGAAAACTACAGATCAAAGGTGGAACCATGGCACGAACCAAAAAGAAATTCTCCGACCTCCCTCCCCTTGCGCAAACCGCCGTCGTTGTCGCGGGCACGATCGAAATTGCCTTATTCGCCGCCGCGCAGATCGATATCTATCGACGCAGCCCTGAACAGATTCGTGGGCGCAAGGGCTTGTGGGTCGGGTTGTGCTTCGTGAATACCCTCGGCCCGTTGAGCTATTTCAGCTTCGGCCGTAAGAAGCTGCAGGACTAGACCGCGACCGGCAGTCGACAAAAAACCGCCGGGAGCCTGCGTCGCAATGGTGCGCAGGCTCCTGGCGGTTTTGAAGTGAACCGTCCTTGGGACGGGGACAAGTTATTTGGCCAGCAGTGGCATGCCAAGCGCGGCCAGAGTTCCGAAGATCACACCCCACAAGATGATGGAAATGACCTGCCAGAAAATCACTTTCTGCTTTGATGCACCGAAAGAAACCAAAGCCGCCGAGGTGATTTGCGAGGGAAGCATGGTCTGGCCGACCAGGCTGACGCCGGCAATGCCGAACTTGTCGAATGCCCGGTGGATTTTTTCGTATTTCGGCTTGCCGTTCTCCTTGCCCTGTCGAACCTTGGAACGAACAGCATGTGCGCTGTTGACGAATAAGAACATCGAGATGCCGTTGCCGAGGACTGCCGCCAGGATTCCGACTGCTGGAGGCAGGCCCATCAACACTCCGATGGCGGATCCGAAGTAGGACTCGACAAAGGGAATGGCCGATACCAATGCGACGGCCAGCCACTGCAGCGGCTCGGGGAAAACTGCAACGAAGTCCTGCAGTGAATCGATCATCGTCAGTCGCTCCTGGCTAGGTGAAATAGGTACTCTCGCTATTTCAAGCCTAGGATGCGGAATTTCGCCCACTGGTCATCCGCCGGGGCTAAACTTTTGTCCCGTCTGCGGTATTCTCGGCGGGTCGGTGGGTACGAGCGCAAAAAAATCCTCCGCCCGATGTAGGAGCGGAGGATCTTCTTGTGGTCAGCCGGAAATCCGGCTATCCCGAAAGCTTAGCGGCTGCGGGTGGCAGGGCTGGTGGCTCGGCGCGGACCGCGTGAACGGCCGCCGGCCGAGGCGTCCTGGGCGGCGCGGCCGCCTTGGCGCGTGCTTCGGCCTGCACCCGCTGGGCGCTCGGAACCTGCTCCACGGCCGGCACCGGCCGGACGATCGGAACCTGCTCCGCGGCCAGCGCGGGCTGGACGTTCTCCGGTTGCCTTCGGGCCGCGTTCATTGCGGCGCCCCGACTCGCTGCGCTGCGGGTTTTGTCCCTCGCTGGATGCGCGGCCGCCGCGCGATCCGCGCTGGCCGCGTCCTCCGCGCGAACCGCCGGATTCGCCGGCAGGCTTGCGCTTGGCCGGAGCGCTCTGCTGCTTCGCCGGACCGGTGTATGGCACCAGTTCAGCAACTTCGCCCACGACGTCCTTGACGACCTGCGAGTTCAGGTTGACCTTCTCGAATGGAACCTTCTTCAGCCCGGCCTGCTTCATCAGGGTAGCGACGTCGCCCTGCTGGTCTGGGGTGCAGATGGTCACCACGGTACCGCTGGAGCCGGCGCGGGCCGTACGTCCGGAGCGGTGGGTGTAGGCCTTGTGCTCTGCTGGCGGATCGATGTGAACCACCAGCTCCACTCCATCGACGTGCACGCCGCGCGCTGCCACGTCGGTGGCGACCAGGACCTTGGCCTCGCCCGAGGAGAAGGCGGCCAGATTGCGGTCGCGGGCGTTCTGCGACAGGTTGCCATGCAGGTCAACGGTCGGCACGCCGGCCTTCGACAGCACTACTGCCATCTTCTTTGCGTGGTGCTTGGTGCGCATGAACATGATGCGGCGCGAAGTACCCTGCGCCAGCACGCGGATTAGGTCCTTCTTGTCGTCGTTGCTGACCACGAAAACGTGGTGTTCCATGGTGTTCACCGCGGCCTCGGGAGCATCCACAGAATGGATGGTCGGGCTGCTCAGGTAGCGCTTGACGACCTTGTCCACGCCGTTGTCCAAGGTGGCGGAGAACAACATGTGCTGAATGCCGGTCGGCATGCGATCCATGATGCGGCGGACGACCGGGAGGAAGCCCATGTCTGCCATGTGGTCCGCTTCGTCCAGCACGGAGATCTCCAGCTGCGACAAGTCCACGATCTTCTGCTTGATCAGATCGTCCAGGCGGCCGGGGCAGGCGATGACAATGTCAACGCCTTCGTTCATGGCCTTTTCCTGGCGGCTCTGCGCCACGCCGCCGTAGATCACGGTGGTGCGCAGGCCGCTGGCGGCAGCCAGCGGGTCGACGGTCTTGGCGATCTGGGTCGCCAGTTCGCGGGTCGGCGCCATGATCAAGGCGCGTGGGAAACGGGCCTTGCGGCGCTGCGGGCGCTCGCTCAGTCGAGCCACCAGCGGCAGCGAGAAGGCAAGGGTCTTGCCCGAACCGGTCTGGCCGCGGCCCAGGACGTCGCCGCCGGCCAAGGTGGTGGGAAGGGTCGCTTCCTGGATCGGGAATGGGGTTTCGATGCCGCTCTTGGACAGCACGTCCACCAGGGCCGCGGGCACGCCAAGGGCGCTAAAAGTAGAGGTCAATGCTCGAACTTTCTCTCTGAATTCGCGCGTCGTTTTCGACGCTCGGGTTCGCCGATCCAGGAGGAAGTCCGGTGCGGGCCGGCGTGGAGAATGCCTGCCGCCCGCGCAAAAAACCGGGAATCCGGAAGTTTTCGCATAAAGGAAATCAAGTCTGTCGACGAATACGCACCGGCAGTCCAGCTCGTCCTGGCATTGCGCTTTCGGTGCGTACAAGTTCCAAGTCTACAGGCAGGCTCCCGGACTTACCGGGCCAGGAGCCTGCCAACGGGGCGGATCACAGGAGATTTCCGCCACGTCCACCGCTCGCAGACGCTTATTTGCGATGGGCGCCAACGGCCTTTTTCTCGTGCGCCAGCTTCGACGGCCACCACACTGCCGGACCGATATCCTCGACGAGCGCCGGGACCAGCAGGCTTCGCACAATGAACGTGTCGAGCAGCACGCCGAAGGCCACGATGAAGCCCAGCTGCCCCAGGAACATGATCGGCACAACACCCAGCGCGGCGAAGGTCGCCGCCAGCACAATGCCCGCGGAGGTAATCACTCCGCCGGTGACAGTCAGGCCGCGGCGCATCCCGTCCCGCGTGCCGTGCACCAGCGTCTCCTCGCGCACCCTGGTCATCAGGAAGATATTGTAATCCACACCCAGTGCCACGAGGAACACGAAGCCGAACAACGGCACCGAAGGGTCCGCGCCCACGTAGTCCAGCACGTTGTTGAATACCAGGGCGCTCACGCCCATCGCTGTCCCGTAGGAGAGCACCGTGGTGAGGATCAGCAGCACCGGAGCCAGGATGGAGCGCAGCAGGAGCATCAGAATGACCAGGATTGCAACCAGAGTGATCGGGATGATCTTGAACAGGTCCGCCTGCGCGGTCGAGTTCTTGTCCATCTGGGTTGCGGTGGTTCCGCCGACCAGGGTCGATGAATTGATCTCGTGCACCGTGGTGCGCAGCTGCGTGACGGTGTTCGCGGCCTCGTCCGAGTCTGCAGCGTCGCTCAGGGTGACGGAGATGAGGTTGCGCCCTTCGACGGTGTAGGCCGGAGCGCCGCGCTGCGCCATGGCCGGCCCGCCGTCTTCGGCCTGGAGGTAGGCCGAATCCACGCCGGGCACCTGCAGCACCGCGTCCAAAGTGGTGTTCGCTTCCGCCTCGTCGACGATTACGGTGGCCGGGGACCCGCTGCCGCCCGGGAAGTGCTCGCCGAGCGCCACCTGCCCGTCGCGGGCCTCGGAGCCACCGATCACCAGCTCGCTTTGCGGCACGCCGCTGGCCTTGAGCTGCAGCGAGAATGCGGCGCCGATAGCCAGCACCACGGCAGTGATCATCCAGATCGGACGCGGATGTGAGGCGACGAACGTGGCAATGCGGGCCCACAACCCCGGCTTGGCCTGAGCCTGGGCATCCTCCTCCTGCGGCTTAGGCAGGAACGGCCAGTAGGCGGCGCGGCCCAGCAGTCCGAGCACCGCAGGCAAGAAGGACAGGGCGGCGACGATCGAGAAGACGATGCCCGAGGCGCCGATCGGGCCCAGCGCCTTGTTGGAGTTCAAATCGGAGAAGAGCAGGCACAGCAGGCCAACTGTCACGGTGCCGCCCGAGGCGATGATCGGTTCCAGCGAGCGTTTCCAGGCCTTGGCCACGGCCTGCCAACGGTTCAGCCCGGAGGACAGAGCTTCCTTGTGGCGGGCGACGAACAGCAGCGAGTAGTCCGTGGCCGCACCGATCACCAGGATCGAGAGGATGCCCTGGGCCTGGCCGTCCAGCCGGATGATGCCTTCCTTGGCCATGAAGTAGACCACCAGGATGGCGGCGCACAGCGCCACCATCGACGTCATCAGCACGGTCAGCGGGAGCAGCAGCGAACGGTAGACCAACAGCAGGATCACCAGCACCGCCACCAGAGCGACGCCCAACAGTACCCCGTCGATGCCCCCGAAGGCCTCGATCAGGTCTGCGGAGAACCCGGCGGGGCCGGTGACGTAGGCCTGCATGCCCTCCGGCTGGATATCGGCCAGCAGGGCCCGCAGCGCGGTCACGCCCTCGTCCGCCTTGACCGTCGAGGAGATCGGCAGGATGAATTCCGCCGCCTTGCCGTCCTCGGCCAGGAATGGACCGGTTACCTGCCCATCGAGGAATTCGAAGTCGGAGAGTTTCCCGGCGAGCGCTGCTGCCTGTTCCTGGTCAACCCCCTCATCGGAGGTCACCAGCACCACCGCGGGAATCGCGTCACTCGTGCGGAACTTGTTCTGCCATTCCAGAGCCTGCGTGGCTTCCGCGCTGGCCGGCAGGAATGCGGTCTGGTCGTTGGTCTGGACTTCCGAGAGCTTGCCGAAGGTCGGTCCACCGACTCCGGCGATGCCGATCCAGAGCACGATCAGCAGGGAATAGACTGCCGCCCGGATGGCAATGCCCTTCCCGCTGATGGAACGCCCTGCAGGCTCATCGACTTTCGCTACATGTGACATGGTGCTGTCCTCAAAATTGGTTCAAATTACGTGCGCCCACTGCGGACTATCGCTCCAGCGTACCAACTTTTAGTTTGATGATGGAAATGTTTACTTAGTTTATGATTGAAGGATGGAAGCGAGCAACCACCACCGACTGCTGCAGCTGCTGCAGGACTTCGGGCAGGCCTCGGACCGCTACGTGGAATCCACCGGCGGCCACTACGGCACGCACCGGACCGACATGAACGGCCTGACCGTGATCATGAAGTACCAGCGCGCCGGCACGCTGCCATCGCCCCGGGACTTGAGCAGGGAATTGCAACTCAGTTCCCCCGCCACCACGGCCATGCTCGACCGGCTGGACCGGTTGGGCTACATCACCCGCCGCCGCAGCGAGCAGGACCGCCGCAGCGTGCACATCGCCCTGACCGACAAGGCCATGACCGAGGCACGTGAGATGTTCCGCCCGCTCGGCGCAAAGATGACGGACCTGATCTCCTCCTACGACGAGCAGCAGATCGAGCTGCTCAGCGACTTCATGGCCCGAGCCGTCGCCGGCGTGGATGCGGCCCGGCTGGAAGTCGTTGCCCAGCCCAAATAAGCCTCCCGCCATTGCGCCCGTCATGACCGGTCTTCGAGTGAAAAGAACCCCGGCGATGCCACTACCCTAGACAGGTGGCACTTTCACTTTGGCTTTCACTTCTCGGCGCATCCATCGTCATCAGCTTCACCCCGGGCGCCGGGGCCATCAAGACGATGAACAACTCGATGCGCCAAGGCTGGCGCGCCTCCATCTGGGGAGTGCTCGGCCAGCAGATCGCCTTGCTGATCCACGTGGTCATCGTTGCCGCCGGCGTGGGGCTGCTGGTGTCCAGCTCCCCGCTGCTCTTCGCGGGCATCCGCTATGCCGGCGCCGCCTACCTGGTCTACCTGGGCATCCGCATGATCCTGTCCAAACCCGATGTCGCCTCGGACGGAACCAGCACCGGCGGCACACTCACTCGCGGGGCCATGTTGCGCCGCGGCATCCTGGTGAACTTGCTGAACCCGAAGGCGATCGTCTTCTTCCTGGCCTTCACGCCGCAATTCATCCGCACCGACCAGCCGCTGCTGCCTCAGTACCTCATCTTTATCGGCACCATCATTGCGGTCGACGTGCTGGTGATGTTTTTCTTCTTCGCGGGCACCGCCCGCAGCTTCCAGCGCTTCACCACGACCGTGCGCGGAGCCAAGATGCTCAATATCGTCTTCGGCGTCCTGTTCATCCTCGTAGCCGCGATGATGCTCCTTATCCACTAATCACCCGCGATTTTGGAGTTGCTCCAAATCGTTGCCGTATCGTTGCTGATTATCTTGCGCGTAGCCCTCGATCGAAATGTGAACTGGCCATAGACTGATGTCATGTTCCGGATAATGATCGTGTGCACGGGAAATATTTGTCGCTCTCCCATGGCCGAGTACATGCTGAAAAGCGCCTTGCGCGATGCAGAGGTGACCGAGGTCGAGGTCTGCTCCCGGGCTCTCAGCGAGGGGGAAGCTGGCAACGGGATCGACCCGCGTGCCGCCAGCACCCTGCGCGCCCACGGCCTGGATGCCTCTGACCACGTCGCAACCCTTATTGGCGCCGACGAACTGGGCGCCGTGGACCTGGTACTGGCCATGGACACCGATCACTTCGAAGATCTCGTTCCGGCATTGACGGAGATCGACCCCAGCGAGCGCCCCATGCTGCGCATGTTCAGATCCTTCGACCCCGTCGCCGCCAGCGAACCCCACGACCGCCAGGGAGTCTACGACCCGTGGTACGGCGACGCGGGAGACTTCCGCGAGACCTGGAAGCTCGTCTCCGCAGCCCTTCCTGCACTCGTTGACTACGTCAGGAGTAATATAGCCTCTCGTGGAAACCGCTAGACCCTACCTCATTGCTCTTGATGGACGCTCCGGCTCGGGAAAGAGCAGCCTGGCATCGTTGCTAGCGAACCAGCTGTCCCAAACCGCCTCGGTGGCGATCTTGCGCTTGGAAGACCTCTATCACGGCTGGGACGGGCTCCAGCCCGCCCTGGATCTCTATTCGGGCCTGCTCGAACAGCTTGCCCACGGCCGCACCGCCAGCTGGTCATTATGGGATTGGGATGCCGGCGCGCTCGGCGCCCGCACCAGTCTCGACCCTGCAGAGGTCGTCATCGTGGAAGGCGTGGGCGCCGCGCACCGACAGGTCCGCGACCTGCTCGACCTGAGCATCTGGCTCCAGGCCCCGCCCGAGGTCCGCAAGCAGCGCGCCCTGCGGCGCGACGGCCAGACCTATGCTCCGCATTGGGAGCGCTGGGCCGCCCAGGAAGAGGACTACCTGTCCCGGGACGACATTCCCAGCGCCGCAGACCTGGTCCTCGACGCCGACGGCCCGCACCCGCCATTCGAGCAGCTGCTCGGACTCAGCGCCTTCCTGCCGGCCCGCCTGCGCGATCTGCTTCCGCCCGCCGCACCGGCCTCCGCCGCTCCGCCGCTGGCCGGGCACCATGCAGCCCCGGCAGATGCCGCCACCCTGTTCGAAGCGCTGGCCGAGGGACTGGAGCATGCAGCCCTGCTGGAATCCACCAGCCACCATCTCACCGATCCGCTGGACCGCAACAAGTACTCGCTGATCGCCTTGGCGGTCGGCGACGCCTATCCCCTGCTGCAGAGCTCGTCCGTCGGCACCACGGTGCAGCGCGGCGGGGCCAGCCTGCGTCTGCAGCCCGGATTCTTTGAATCGTTGCAGGGCCTGTGGCCCGCCGCCGGCACCATTCCGGACCACTACCCGCTGCCGGCCTGGGTCGGCTACCTGGGCTACGAGCTCAAGCGGGAGGTCGGCTCCGACACCGCGCCGGCAACCGGGCATCGCTCCGGACGCCCCGACGCGGGGTTCTTCGCACCGAATATCGTGCTGGTCATCAACCACCGCACCGGGCAGATGGCCATCCACGCACCCGTGCACCTGCGGGAGTGGATCACCGAGCACCTGGCCGGGGCCGGAGTCCAGCACCGCCTCGCGGTGGACCTGCAGCCGGTGGAATTCACCTGCGCAGACACCGAGCAGGGCTACAAGGACAAAATCGCCTGCGCCCAACAACAAATTTACGAGGGAAACACCTACGAGGTCTGTCTAACCACCGAGTTGACCGCCACCGTCGCGCGCTACAGCCCCTTCGAGGCCTACTGCCGGATGCGCACCTCCAGCCCCGCGCCTTTCGCGCACTACCTGCGCATGGGACGCACCGAGGTGGCCAGCATTTCCCCGGAGCGTTTCCTGAGTCTGGGAGCCACCGGGCTGCTGCGCGCCGAGCCGATCAAGGGAACCCGACCGCGCGGGGCCACCGTGCCTGAAGACCTGGCGCTGAAGCAGGACTTGGCGACCAGCCCCAAGGACCGCGCGGAAAACATCATGATCGTCGACCTGCTGCGCAATGACCTCTCGCACCACGCGGTGCCCGGCTCGGTGCGCGTGGCACGGCTCTGCGCGGTGGAAAGCTACGCCACCGTGCACCAGATGGTCTCCACCATCGACGCCCAGCTGCGCGATCCGGCGCTGTCCGCGCAGGCGCTGCGGGAGGCCTTCCCGCCCGGCTCCATGACCGGAGCGCCGAAGCTGTCGACCATGCAA
Organism: Glutamicibacter protophormiae; assembly: GCF_014647495.1. Taxonomy (GTDB): domain Bacteria; phylum Actinomycetota; class Actinomycetes; order Actinomycetales; family Micrococcaceae; genus Glutamicibacter; species Glutamicibacter protophormiae. The sequence continues at coordinate 37,918 of NZ_BMPH01000009.1, read as the reverse complement.
ATCCTGGACGAGCTGGAGGACCAGCGCGAGCGCGGACTGTATTCCGGTGCGGTGGGATATCTGGGCGCTGACGGATCCGCAGACTTCTCGGTGGTCATCCGCACCCTGGTCTGCGACCGGACGACGGACGACGGATGGAGGCTGAGCCTGGGCCTGGGCGGGGCGATCACCGCCGATTCCGTGGCCCAGGATGAATGGGACGAAGTCATCACCAAATCCGTGGGTGTGCTCTCCGCTCTGGGCTCGACGTTCCCGAACCAGCCGATGGCCGCCGCCGGCCAGTAGTCCTAGGCCAACGCAGTGGGCGTGTCATCCACTCGGCATTACCGGCGGATATCCTCTGGGTGCGATACCCCTGGGCTGGGCTCGCAGAAGGTACATATCTTGTCCAGTCCTCAGCGTGTTACCGGGACAATTCATACACCGGCAACAGCATATGGCGCATTTCGACCGTCACATCGGAACGCGGCGGAACAAGAAGATCCACAGGTGCAGAACCATTCTTTGCCAGCCATTGTCGCACCTCCGCAAACAATCGTTTTCGTGCCTGCAGGCAGAACCCGTCCGCGCAAGTTGGCCTGCGGTCGCGGGACGCGGGGCTCAAGTTGGGTTCCGCTTCGCTAGGCCCTAGCAAGGTGTTCTCCGGCCAGGCGTCAGCTTTCGCTTCGTTGGGTGCTTGGACACTTTCTGATCGAAGCATGACCTCTTGATCTGAAATTCTGCGCAATTTGCAGGCAAGATCCTCCTGAGAATCTTGCGTCCCGGCACGGAGCGCTTTCCGGGTGAGCTTGACAAAACTGCGGACGAAATCACCCTACCAATGATGGCGTTCTGCGACTCGGCTTTCGTTATTCCAGAACTTGGAAGAGCCTTCGCCAAATCGTTACAGTCCAAACGCTTGATTTACCCGTCAAGTCCTAGATAATTCAGTAATGGCCATGTGACCGACCGTCCACGATGCCATGCACAGCACCTACTTGGGAAGGAACTGACATGACAAGCAAACGATGGGGTCGTGCCTTGGGCATGGCGATGGCAGTGGGACTCTTGGCAGGAACGGGTTTCGTTGTTCCTGCCAATTCAGCACCACTGCCGATCAAGGAAAGCGCCGCGCTGAGTGCGTTCACGGCACAGACGACCGCACAAAGTACACATGACAAGACGGGCGCGGCTGAACGCCAGCGCGTTGACGGGGTGGCAACGCCCCGTCCGAAGTGGTTCAACTGCGCCCAGCTGGCCGCCGGCGCCCAATGCACGTCGGTGAAATTGCCCTTGGACTACGACAATCCTCGCGGGGCCAAAACCGAGGTCGCGTTATTGCGAATCAAGGCGAAAAACCAGTCCAAGCGCATTGGAACCCTGTTCGTGAACCCCGGAGGACCGGGTGGTTCCGGGATACAGTTTGCCGCGATGGCCCCTGAATTCATTTCCCCCACCGTGCTTGAGCGTTTCGATATCATCGGATTTGATCCACGCGGCACCAACTTCAGCGACAACGTTCGCTGCTGGAAAAATTTTGGTGCCCAAGGCACCGCGTTGGAAGGGTTGAGCGTCCCCTATCCGGCCACGGCCAAGGAAACACGTGCCTACGTGAACTCCTCCAAATCCTTCGGCAAGGCCTGCTCCACTACCGGCAAGCCGCTCTCCACTTCGATGTCGACCGCCCAGGTCGCCCGTGACATGGATGTGTTGCGCCGCATGGTGGGCGACAAGCAACTGAGTTATCTGGGCTTCTCCTACGGCAGTTACCTCGGTACCGTCTATGCCAATATGTTCCCTGACCGGGTCCGTGCGGTAGCCATCGATGGGGTACTCGATCCCGTGGCCTGGGCCGGCACCCTCACCAACATGTGGACGCCGCAAACCCGACGCATGAAATCGGGCGAAGGAGCCGAAAAATCCATGCGCGGGATTCTGAGCCGTTGCAAGAAGGCCGGCCAGGACTATTGCATGTTGGCTGGCCATGGCGATCCTGAGAAGCTTTATCGAGAGATCATGGCCGAATTGCGACGTTCACCGCTGGTGTTCTCCGACCCGGATTTTCCCGAATACGACTACTCGTTCACCGCAGCGACAATGTCCTCGATTCTGCTCAGTTACATGTACGATCCGCAGGGATCCGCCATGGTAGACCCGGAACTGACCTATACCTTGCAGGCGCTTCAGGACCGGGCCGCATCGAAGGGAACCACTTTCCCGAAGTCGACAGGCAAGGCCAAGGCACCAGCCAAGTCCGCGATGAAGACGGCTCGCAAGGCGTTGGCCCAAAGCCTGCGTACCATGGAGGCAGAGCAAAAGACTGCGGCGAAAGATCTTGCCGGCAAGGCTGCCGCCACCGGTTTCGCGTTCCCCTATGAGAATTCACCCGAGGCGTACCAGACGGTGCTGTGCACCGACTCGCGCAACCCGTCGAAGGCCGAGAACTGGTCCCGCTACGCTGACAACGCAGGTAAGAGTGCACCGGGATTCGGACAGCTGTGGACGTGGATTTCAGCTCCGTGCGCCAGTGCCACGTGGAAGGCCAAGGACGAAGATACCTATAAGGGTCCCTTCACAAAGCGGACCGTGAATCCGATGCTGGTGGTTGGAAACTTCTGGGATCCGGCCACGAATTATTCCGGGGCCCAGAAGGTCTCGAAGTTGATGCCCAACTCTCGGCTTCTGAGCAGCAACAGTTGGGGCCACACCGCCTACGGCACGTCAAGGTGTGTCACCGATGCGATGGACCGTTACCTGCTGACCAAGCGCCTGCCTGCCGCCGGGACGCTCTGTACCGGAGAGGTGCAACCGTTCACCGATAAACTGGAAGAATTCGATAACCGGCGTCGGAAGGCCGCTCCTGAACGCCAGCTGCCGCCAGTGGTGCCACCGCTTCCCGGTGCGTTGCCGCGTAGCTAAGCTGCCCTGCCACGGGTAGTGAATATGAGCGGTGGAACCGCGCTGCCGGTTCCACCGCTCATTTTTGTGGACTGAGCGAAATCCTGCTTCGTGGAGGGAACCACGACACCGCATGGCACAGAGCGACAGAGCTTTGTCCGGCTACACCCCGCCGACGGCAGTGGCACGCCATGCCCGGCGCTACTGCAAGGTGGCGGTCAGGCGCGCCACGTTGTCGATCCAGCGCTGCATGCGTGGACGGCGGCGCCATTCGGCCAGGCTGATTTCCGAGGAGATCTCCAGGTAGTCGTTCTGCACCGCGTTCACCGCGTCGACCATTTCCTGGCCTAGCAGCATGACCGAGATTTCCATGTTCAGGCTGAATGAGCGCATGTCCATATTCGAGGAGCCGACCACCGCCACCTCGTTGTCCACGGTGAAGCACTTGGTGTGCAGCACCATCGGCGCCGGGTATCGGTGGATCCGCACCCCGGCCTCCAGCAGCTGCTGGTAGTAGGACTGCTGCGCGTGGTGCACCAGGAACTGGTCCCCCTCCTCGCAGACGAACAGGTGGACTTCCACCCCGCGCTGGGCGGCGGTGGTGATGGCGTAGAGCAACGAGTCGTCCGGCACGAAGTAGGGGCTGGTGATCATCAACCGCTCGGAGGCCGAATAGATCAGCGTGTTGAACAGGCGCAAGTTATTTTCCCCGCCGAATCCCGGGCCGCTGGGCAGCAGCTGGGCCAGCGTGCTGCCGGGCCGGTCGTCGTAGGGCAGCGGGTGCCTGGCCTCGGTGATGTCCATCAGCACCTCCTGGCCGTCATCTTCCTGCCACCAGTCGGTGGCGAAGGTGACGTCCAGGCTGCGCACCAGCGGGCCTTCCACCCGCAGCATCATCTCCACCCATTCGCGCCCCACCTTGTGCGCGGATTCGCGCTTGTAGCCGGGCTCGATGAGGTTCTGGCTTCCGGTGAAGGCGACCTCGCCGTCAATAACCAGGATCTTGCGGTGGTTGCGCAGATCCGGCCGGCGCCAACGCCGGCCGATCAGGTCGATGGGAAGCATCGGGCGCCAGTTGATGCCGGAGCTTTTCAGCCGCTTCTTGAAGTTGCGGTAGCCTTTCACCCGCAGCGTCCCTAGATGGTCGAAGAGCAGTCGCACGTTGACCCCGCGCTGCACTGCGGCTTCCAGGGAATCCAGCACCGGGTCAACGTAATCCGGATCGTCGCCCATGATGTAGAACTGGATATGCACGTAGCGCTTGGCCTTGTCGATCTCCTCGCGCATGGCTTCCAGCGAACCACGGTAGTCGGAGAGCACCTGCACGGTGTTCCCGCCTTCCAACGGCATGGCGCCCAGGTTGCGGTTCAGGATGACCGCGGATTCGACCCATTCCTCCGTGGAATGGAATTCCTCGGGCAACTGCATGTGGGCCGTGCCGCGCATGATCTCGTCGTGCGCCCGCTTCTGCTTCTCCAGCCGGCGGCGCGAAAGCCTCGGGTTGGCGAACAGCCAGTAGGCCACCAGTCCGACCACCGGGATGAAGAAGATGGCCAGCAGCCAGGCCATCGCCGTGGTGGGGCGCCGGTTGCCGGGGACGATGCCGATCATGAAATAGCGGACCGCCAGTTCGGCCGCGACGAGGATGCTCCACACGACGCCGCCGATCTGCAGCATCACTTCATTACTCGGCCACATCGCGGCACCCCCTCACGTCAGCGCCCATGGGCGTCCGCGGCGTGTGCGCCGCAGCCCGCCACCGACAGCGGCGGGCAAAAACATCTTTGCCTAGCCTATCGAATCCCCTGCCGCATGTTGGAATATCGTCCAAGCGGTGTGGACAGGGGGCTTCGCGCGCGAGCAGGGCGCGAAATTCGATAACCTTGGAGAATGAGTTCTCTTGTATTCCTCGATCCGGCCTATCCCGCCGGACGCCTTGCCGACATCAGCGCGCCCCAGCTCCCGGTCACCTTGCAGGGTGTGAACCGCGGCGACGGGGTCTTCGAGTCGATGCTGTACACCCAGCAGACCGTCCGCAAGTTCGAGGCCCATCTGGCTCGCCTGGCCATCTCGGCCGAAACCTCCGACCTTCCCATTCCGGACGAACGCAGCTGGCGTGCCGCAGTGGACACCGCCGTTGCCGACTTCGACGCCACCGGAGGCGCCGAGGAAGCCGTGGTCAAACTCGTGGCCATGCGCGGCGAACTGGACCACGACCCGGCCGTGTGCTGGGTCACCGTCTCCCCGGCCCCGCGTATCGGCATGGAGCAGCGCGAAACCGGAGTGGATGTGCTGTTCCTCGACCGCGGCTACGATTCGATGCTCGCCGAGCGCGCGCCGTGGCTGCTGATGGGCGCCAAGACCCTGTCCTACGCGGTGAACATGGCGGCGCTGCGCTACGCCCGCAAGCACGGAGCCCACGAGGTCATCTTCACCTCCGCCGACGGCGTGGTGCTCGAAGCCCCCACCGCCACCGTGCTGCTGGCCCAGCGCGACGGCGACACCCGGCGCCTGCTGACCCCGATGCTGGAAACCGGCATCCTGCCCGGCACCACCCAGAGCGCCATCTTCGACGCCGCGCGCCAGGACGGCTGGGAACTGGGCTACGGCCCGCTGCGCCCGGAGGACCTGTACCAGGCCGACGGCGTGTGGCTGGTGTCCTCGGTCCGCCTGCTCACCCCGGTGCGCACGCTGGATGCCAAGCCGATCCGGATGGACGCCGAGCTGCATGCGCAGCTCAGCGCCCTGGCCGATTCGATCCGCTAGCCCCGGCTACCAGATCAAGTTGTAGGTCCCGGCCCAGATCGCGGCCGTGATGGCCGCGGCGCCCAGCAGGATGCCGGCGGCGAGCACCGCGCCGTCCCGCCGGGTGAACGTGGCGGTACGGATCCAGGTGCGCTGCCCGGTGCCGAAGCCCTTGGCCTCCATGGTGGTGGCCAGGCGCCCGGCCCGGCGGATCGCCTGCACCAGCAGCGCCAGCAGCTGGCCGAGTTTCGCCCCCACGCGCTGGCGCACGGTGCCCAGGTTGCCGATGCCGCGAGCCCGCCGGGCCAGCGTCAGCGTGGTGAATTCCTCCACCATCAACCCCAGCAGACGCATGCCGGCCAGCGCTCCGAGCACGAAGCGGTGCGGCACCTTCAGCTGCTGCGACAACGCGCCACCCAGGTCGCTGGGGTTCGTGGTGGACAGCAGCAGCACCATCGGTACCGCCATGGCCAGGGCGCGCAGCCCCGTGGCGATGCCCCCGGCCACCGAGCCTTCGGTGATGTCGAAGATCCCCAGGTCCAGCAGCACCCGCCCGGAATCCTGGCCTACCAGGGCGATGCCCCAGGCCGCCAGGACACCGGCCACCAGCAGCGGCCAGCCGCGGCGGAAGAACGCCCCGATCCCCAACCCGGCCAGCGGCAGCATCAGCAGCGTGGCCGCGATGACCACCGCGGCCGAAACCCAGTCCACCGTGCTGATCAGCGGCAAGGTGGCCCCGGCGATCGCGCCGAACTTGGCCAGCGGATTGATCTTCGCCAGCCAGCTGTCCCCCACCGGTGCATCGAGCATCGGCGCCGAAGAAGGCCTTCCGGAAGCCGCCTGGGCCGGTGCCAGCACCAGCTCGTGGGCTCCCAGCGCCGCGGCGAAGTGCTCGTCATGGGTCACCGCGATGATCGCGGTGGATCCGGCGAGCTGTTCAATCAGCAGCTGCGCCAGCTCGCGCCAGGTATTGGCGTCCTGCCCGAAGGTCGGCTCATCGAGGATCAGCACGTCCGGCGAGGCGGCCAGCACGGTAGCGACCGACAGCCGGCGCTTCTCGCCGCCGGAGAGCGTGAACGGGTTGGCCTCGGCGAGGTCCTGCAGCCCCAACCGCACCAGCAGCTCCTGCACCCGGGCCTCGACCTGCCGCGCGTCGTACTTCAGCTCCTCGGCCGCCCCGCGCTTGGCACGCAGCGGCGCGAAGGCCAGCTCCTCGCGCACGGTCTGGGTGACGAACTGGTGCTCGGGTTCCTGGAACACCGAGCCGATGCGCGCGACGAGCGCACCGGCCTTCCAGCTGAACGGCGAAGGCAGCAGCCCGTCGGCCAGCTGGCCGCTGGCGGCGAATTGGCCGGACACCGGTTCCAGCAGCCCGCCCAGGGTCAGCGCGAGCGTGGACTTCCCGGCACCGTTCTCGCCGCGGATCACCAGGGCGCTGCCTGCGGTGACCTCGAAGCTGGCCGGCGCGGTGCGCACCACCTGCCCGCCGCGCGCGCACACCAGCTGCTCGGCGTGCAGCATGGGGGCGCCGGAGGCCTGCGGCACCGGCGAGGTCTGCGGCACATAACCCGGGATCCAGACCCCCGCCCGCGCCAGCTCGGCGCGGAGCTCCTCGTCGCTGACCAGCGCATCGGGGTGCAGGTCGTGGGCGATCCCTCCTCCGGGGGCGAGCACCAGCACCCGGTCCACATGCCGGGCCCAGGCCTCCAGCCGGTGCTCCACCACGATGAGCGTCGCACCGGTGGACTCGACGGCGTCGATCACCGCGTCGCGCAACGGCGGAATGCTCTGCGGGTCGATGTTCGCGGTCGGTTCATCCAGCAGCATCAGCCCGGGGCGCATGGCCAGGATCCCGGCCAAGGCCAGGCGCTGCTTCTGTCCTCCTGACAGTTCCTGCGTGCGGTGCTCGTAGCCCAGCGCCCCCAGGCCCACTGCCTGAAGCGCCTGCGGGATCCGCGCGCGGATTTCCTGCGGTTCGACCCCCAGGTTCTCGGCGCCGAAGGCGACGTCGTCGCCCACCCGGCTTTGCACCACCTGGGTTTCGGGATCCTGCTGCATCAGGCCCACCGGGAAGGAGCGCGCGAACGCGTCCTGCCCGCCAACCAGCAGCTGCCCGCGCGGGCCGGCTTCCTCGTCGACTTCGAGCACACCGGCCAGCGCGTGCAGCAGGGTGGATTTGCCGGCCCCGGACGGGCCCAGCAAAAGCACCTTCTGCCCCGCGGGGATGTGCACATCCAGCCCGGCAATGGCCGGGCGCGCGCGCTCCGCGTGCTGCCAGCTGAACCCGCGGGCGCTGATCTGCACTCCCTGCCTGGTCAACGGGGCCGTACGCCCGTTGGCGGCGGCGCTCATTTCCGCACCGCAAACGCCGGCTCAAGGTGCGCGCGGCGGCTGGCGAGGTTGCTCAGCGCGCCGGTGCGGGCCAGCGCCCGGGTGATCCACCAGGACAGCAGGCCGGCGACCACCAGGCCGGAGAAGGCGGTGGCACCCACGTGGAACAGCTTCATGGCCTCGGTGTATTCGGCCACGCTGCCCACCACGTAGGCTTCGCTGAGGCCGGCGAACAGGCCCGATCCCAGGCCTGCCAGCAGCGCCACCGGAAGGTTCCACTTGCGGTAGCGGAACAGCGCGAACACCAGCTCGGCGCCGAGGCCCTGGACCAGCCCTGAAATCAGCACCGGCATGCCCCAGTGCGTGCCCAGCAGCGCTTCGACAACCGCGGCCAGCACTTCGCAGAACAGGGCCGCGCCTGGCTTGCGGATGATCAGTGCACCGAGCACCGCCGGGAACAGCCACAGGCCGGTCAGCAAGGCGGTGCCGGGCGGGAAAGCGGTGAAGGCCAGCGAAAACAGTCCGTAGCTGGCGGACCAGGCCCAGAAGACCACGCCGGAGGCGACGGCGATCACCGAGGCGATGACGATGTCGACGACGCGCCAGGTGCTGCGCTGCGTCGTGCGGGATGTACTCATAAGATGTCCTCCTTGATACAGGAGGGGGGATGAACGGATTAAGGGCGCCATCAGTCGCCGGTCCGCATCCGAGATGCTCGACTTCCTTCGCCGGTACTAGCCGGGGCAGGTTCGAGGGTCTGCGATCTATCGCACTCTCAGCGTCTTTCGCCGCGAACGGCCTGACGCTCCCCTGTCGGAATAATTGCTGCCCACTCACCATACCGCAGGTAAGCTGGCAAGGGAACGACAAGTCGCAACGTTGAACGTGAGGTCCACATGAACACAGTACAAAAGCTCATCGCCACCGGTATTTCCCTGGGTGCGGGCTTCGTCGGCAGCAAACTGGTCGACCAGCTCTGGAAGGGTTTCACCGGCAACACCGCCCCACGCAAGGGCAGCGAGGAAGCGGCCGAGGCCTCCATGCGCCAGGCGTTGGGCTTCGCCGTCTTCTCGGCGGTGGTCGCGGCCGTCATCCAGGTGCTGGCCGATCGCGGCACCACCAAGGCCATCGCCAAGTTCACCAAGTAGAACCTCCAGCGCCAAGGCGGCGGGCCGTTCCCCACGGGGGTGACGGCCCGCCGCCTTTGGTTGCGGGAAGGCTATTTTCCGTCCTGTTCGTGATCCTGGCTGTCGACGACCGGAATGGCGCCGGTGGCCGACCCGGAGCTCACCTTGTCCACAACTTGGCGCAGCTCGTCGGAGAACAGGGTGTCCTTTGCCGCGTGCTTGGTCCGATAGCCCGAACGTCCGATCATGTGGGCGGACACCGGAGCGGTCAGCAGCTGCATGGCCCACGCCACGATCAGCACCGGAACGATGGTCCAGTTGCGCAGGTGGATGGCCAGCCCGGCGAAGATCAGCAGGAAGCCGAGCACCTGAGGTTTGGTGGCCGCGTGCATGCGGGTGAGCATGTCCGGGAAGGTCAGCAAGCCGATGCCCGCGATCAGGGACATCAGGCAGCCGAGGATCAGCAGGACCGCAACGAGGATGTCGAGAAAAATCTCCATTATGCATTCCTCTGATCCGACACATAGCGCGAGACGGTCACCGATCCGATGAATCCGAGGGTGCAGGCGGCCACCACGAACAACAGGTAGTCGGTGTGCCGGTTTAGCGCCATCTCCAGGCACAGGGCTGCGGAAATAATCAGCAGCATCACATCCAACGCCAGCACCCGGTCCAGGATCGAGGGGCCCTTGACGACGCGGATCAAGCAGGCGATGCCGCCCAAGGCCAGCAGGCTGCCGCAGATCCAGATGACAACTTCGATCATGGCTGCTCCTTCTTCCTTCTCACCCGGGGGCTGCATTCGTTTTTGATCGCCTCGTACTCGTCCTGGCTGCCGATCGCCATGATCAGGCGGCGTTCGATGTCGCGGATGTTCTCCCGCGCCTTCTCGACCTCACGTGCGGAGTCGACGTCGATGTAATGCAGGTACAGGGTCGAGGAGCTGCGGTCCACGTCCAGCACGAAGGACCCTGGAATCAGCGTCAGCACGTGTCCCACGGTCATCACGATCAAGTCCGAGTCGGTGCGCAGCGGCACGGCGATGACCGAGCTGCGGGTCTGCTTGCCCCGCACCACCGCCAGCCAAGCCACGTGCACGCTGGCCGCGATGACCTGGCCCAGGAACCACGCGAACAGCTTGACGCAGTACCAGAGGTTCAACCGCCCGGAGAGCACCACCGGAGGCAGCGGGAACAAGTTGACGATGACCAGGGCGATGATCGCCCCGAAGAGCAGGTTTCCCGGGGAGAAATCCTGCCAGAGCGCTCCCCAGACGAACACCAGCAACAGCAGCAACGGCCATTCCTGCTTGAGCGTGGCGCGGTGGCGGACGCCGGCGGTGTCCAGCGCGTCGTCGATGCGCTGGTCGCGCGGGGCGAGGTTCTTGTTCGGCATGCTTTCCCTCCGCTCAGTAGTTCAGGATGGCGTTGATGTACGGTTCATGGGCAATCAGCTGCGCTGCCACCCGCTGGCAGAACTCGAAGATCGGCCCAGCGAACACCGTCAGCGCGATGCCAGCCACCACCAGCGACCCGGTGGCGTAGCGCATGCCCCACGGCAGCGCGGCGGCTTCGAGCTCTCGGGCCAGCTTCAGGCCCAGATGCGGTGCCTGCGCTCCGCCGGCGGCGGTCTGGTCCGCTACCTTCGCGGCCTCGTCCACCAGTTCCGGGTTGGGGATCTCGGCGTCGGCCGCACGGCGCCAGAACATGCGCGCCCACACGCGGATGATCGCCAGCAGCGTCAACAGGCTGGTCAGCAGGCCGGCACCGATCACCACCCAGGTCAGCGCGTCCGCGTCTTGCGCGGCGGCGTGCAGCAGCCCGAACTTGCCCAGGAAGCCGGAGAACGGCGGGATGCCGCCGAGATTGATGGCCGGGATGAAGAACAGCAGCGACAGCGCCGGCGACAGCTTGGCCAGCGAGCCCAGCCGGGTCACGTTCGCGCTGCCGGCCCGGCGTTCGATCAGTCCCGCCACCATGAACAGCGAGGTCTGCACGATGATGTGGTGGCCCACGTAGTAGATGGTCGCCGCAATGGCCAGCTCGCCGCCAACGGCCACCCCGAAGATCAGGTAGCCGATGTGGCTGGTCAGCGTGAAGGAAAGCATGCGTTTGAAGTCGGTCTGCGCGATCGCGCCGAGGATTCCGATGACCATGGTCAGCGCCGCGACCACCAGCAGCCCGGCGTTCACCGCGCCCCCGGGGAACAGCAGCGTCTCGGTGCGCACGATCGCGTACACACCCACCTTGGTCAGCAGGCCGGCGAACACCGCGGTGACCGGCGCCGGGGCCGTCGGGTAGGAGTCCGGCAGCCACAGCGACAGCGGGAAGACCGCGGCCTTGATGCCGAAGGCGATCAGCAGCAGCACGTGCAGGATCAGCTGCGGGCCCGTGTCCAGCTGCGGCAGCTTCACGGCCAGGTCGGCCATGTTCACGGTGCCGGTGGCCGCGTAGGTCATCGCGATGCCCATCAGGAAGATCACCGAGGAAACCACGGAAACCACCACGTAGGTGGTGCCGGCGCGGATGCGCTCGGCCGTGGCGCCCAGGGTCAGCAGCACGTAGCTGGCGGTCAGCAGGATCTCGAACCCGACATACAGGTTGAACAGGTCGGCGGCCAGGAAGGCGTTGGACACGCCGGCCAGCAGGATCAGGTAGGCCGGGTGGAACACGGACACCGGCCCGGGCTCGTCCCCGTCGGCCAGGCCCTGGCTGGTGGCGTAGAACAGCACCGCCAGCGACACCACGGTGGAAATCAGCAGCATGAACGCGCTGAAGCCGTCGACCATCAGCGAGATGCCCCACGGCGACTGCCAGCCGCCGATGTGCACCGCATAGCTTTCCCCGCCCCACACCGCGGCCAGCATGCCGGCCTCCAGCACCAGGGTCACGCACAGGATGCCGATGGTGATCAGGCGCTGCAGCTTGATGCGGCGGCGGACCAGGAAGGCCGCGCCGGCTCCGAAGATCGGCAGCACCACCGCCAGCGGAGCAAGATCCAGGAAATTCACTCTTCCCCCTCGCGAATCGGTCGGCCTTCTTCATCGACGAATTCTGTCGTGTCCTCGGCCACCGGCGAATCCTCTTCCTCGTCATAGGCGGTGGACTGCGACACTTTGATGTCTTCGGTGTCGTCGGCCAGCACGTCGGCGCTCGTCAGCGTCCAGGAGCGGTAGATCATGGCGAGCAGGAACGCAGTCACCGCGAAGGTGATGACGATGGCGGTCAGGATCAGGGCCTGCGGGAGCGGGTCGGAGTACTGGTCCGCCGGCAGGTCCGGCCTGAACAACGGCGCGGCGCCCTTGCGCCCACCGGAACTCAAGATCAGCAGGTTCACGCCGTTGCCCAGCAGCATGATGCCCAGCAGCACGCGGGTCAGGGTACGTTCGAGCACCAGATAGAACCCGGTGGCCAGCAGGACCCCGGTGATGACCAGGAAGGTGATGTTCACGCTCATCGTCCGACTCCCGTCTGCGAGGCTTGGATCGTGTCATGTTGTTCAATGGGACTGCGGCCCTCGGACAGCAGGTCGATCTCGCTGCCCAGGGAGCGCAGCACGTCCTGCACCAGGCCGAGCACCACCAGGTACACGCCGATGTCGAAGATCGTGGAGGTCACGAACTTGTGCTCGCCGAAGACCGGCAGCCAGAACTCCCACGCGTAGGTGGTGAAAATCTCGTCCCCGGCAAACAGCGGCATGATGCCCGACAGCCCGGCCAACGCGATGCCGCCGCCGATCAGCATGCCCGGGGCGATGCGCATTGACTCGGACAGCTCGATGCGCCCGCCGGCCAGGTAGCGGATGGTCAGCGCCAGGCCCGCGATCAGGCCGCCGGCGAAGCCGCCGCCGGGGGTGTTGTGCCCGGCCAGCAGGGTGTACACGGACATGATCAGCACCGTGTGGAACATCAGGCGGGTGACCACTTCGAAGATGATGGAGCGGCGCTCGGCCACCAGCGTGTTCCCGGCCATCAGCCAGTCCTGGTTGGAGCTGACGGCGAAGCGCCGGGCGATGCGCAGCTCCACTTCCTTCTCCGCCGTGGCGCCCATGGCTTCGGAGCCCGAGTCGATGCTGCCCGGGGCCACCTGGTGGGCGCGCACCCGCCGGCCGAAGCCGCGGCCGGCGAAGATCAGCGAGGCCACGCCGGTGGCCGCGGCGGCCAGCACGGTGATTTCACCGAAGGTGTCCCACACGCGCATGTCCACCAGCGCCACGTTGACGATGTTCTTGCCGAAGCCCTCGTAATAGGCCAGCTCCGGCCATTGCAGGGAGATCGGGGCCTGTTCGCGGGAGGCCATCATCGCGATCGCAATGTATACGACCATGACCGCCAGCGCGATCGCCAGCAGCGCCCGGCCCCACTTGATGCGGGTCAGCCCCACCCACAGGCGCTTGGGCAGCGCGCGCAGCGCCAGCACGAAGGAGACCAGCACGATGGTCTCCACCAGCAGCTGGGTCAGCGCGAGGTCCGGGGCGCCCTGCAGCGCGAAGATCGCCACCATGCCGTAGCCGGTGACCGAGACCATCAGCACGGCCATGAAGCGCTTGGGCGCGGCGATCGAGATGACGCAGCCGGCGATGATGATCGCGCCGATGATGATCTGCGCCGGGTGGTCAGCGACCACCCAGTTGGACGGCCACGGGGTTTCCACGGCCAGTGCGATGCCCAGCGGCAGGATCAGCACCACGGACAGGATCACGCCCAGGTAGAAGGACAGCGAACCGCGCTGGGTGCGGCCGGTGATCCAGATGGCGGCCATGTCCAGCACGTTCACCGACATGCGGTACAGCTCCTCGGCGGAGGTGACCATGCGGCGCAGCGGAGCGCCGGTGTCGGTGCGGCGGCGGATCCAGTAGAAGAACAGGCCCACCCCCACAGAGATCGCGCTCAGGCCCAGGGCCGCGTTGAATCCGGCGAAGGCCGCCAGGTGCATGTCCGGGGCTCCGCCCTGCGCTTCGGACCAATGCTTGGACAGCAGCTCCACCGGGTACGGGAACAGCCCGAACACCAGGGTCAGGGTGCTCAGCACCAGCAGCGGGGTCAGGAAGATCAGCGTCGGCGGCTTGCAGGCCAGCGGGTCCACCTTGTACTTCTTCACGCCGAACGCGCCGAAGAAGAAACGCAGCGAGTAGGCCATGGTCAGCGCGGCGCCCAGCACCATGGCGGCCAACGCGAACGGGCCCCACGCTGCGTCCAGGTGCAGCGCCGACTCGTAGACCGCTTCCTTCGCCACGAAGCCGAGCAGCAGCGGCAGCCCGGCCATGGAAGCCGCGGCGATGCCCGCGGCGGTAGTCAGGATCGGCATGGCGCGGCGCAGCCCGGTGAGCTTGCGGATATCGCGGGTACCGGTGTTGTGGTCGATGATGCCCACCGACAGGAACAAGGTGGCCTTGAACAGGCCGTGGGCCAAGGTCAGCGCCAGCGCAGCGAAGGCGGCGTCCGGGGTGCCCAGGCCGAAGATGGCGATGATGAAACCCAGCTGGGAGACGGTGCCGAAGGCCAGGATCAGCTTCAGGTCGTACTGCTTCAACGCGCGGAACCCGCCGATGAGCATGGTGGCCAGGCCGATGCCGACGGTCATCGGCACCCACAGGCTGGTCTCGGCGAATCCGGGGGCCAGACGCGCAATCAGGTAGACGCCGGCCTTCACCATCGCCGCGGCGTGCAGGTAGGCGGACACCGGGGTGGGTGCGGCCATGGCCCCGGGCAGCCAGAAGTGGAAGGGCACCAGCGCGGACTTGGACAGCGCGCCGACGATGATCAGCGCGACCGCCACATCGGTGGAGGCGCCGAGCTCGACCAGCTGCCCGGAGGCCGCGAGGATCTCGGAAAGCTGGTAGCTGCCGGCGCTGGCGCCGAGCATCAGGATGCCGGCGAGCATCACCAGGCCGCCAAAGGTCGTGATGATCAGCGCGGTCATGGCCGAGCGGCGCGCGGTGATCAGGGCCTGGCTGAAGCCGATCAGCAGGTACGACAGCACACTGGTGATTTCCCAGAAGATGAACATGACGATCACGTCGTCCGCGGTGACCAGGCCGGTCATCGCTCCGGCGAACGCGACCATCTTGGCCGCGAAGCCGCCGATCTGCGGATCGTCGTTCTTGAAGTAGCGTGCGCAGTAGAACAGCACCAGGGCGCCGACACCCAGGATCAGCAGCAGGATCGTGGCGGACAGGGTGTCCATGCGGAAGTTCAGCCCGATGTTCAGCCCGGGGATCCAGTCGATGCTGATCGACGGCGGGGCGTTCGGGGCTCCGGAAGCCAGCGACTGGTCGGAGGCCAGCACCGCGGGCAGCTTGGTGAGCAGCCAGATGAATCCCATGGCGGGGACCACCGCGACAACGTAGAACGCGTTTCGCTTCAGCACCCGGAAAAGAAGTGGGCACAGCAGTGCTGTGGCAAACAGTGCACTGAGAATGATGAGCACGCGTCTCCTCTGTCGACTGGAAATGGGGCAGAGTTCGACGACCAAAAAATAGCCGGCACTTGCGATTTTATCAGTCTGCACGCAGACTTTCTTCATGTCAGCGCGTTTCCATGCCATAATCTGCGGCCACCGGGCCCGAGCCCTCGAATGCGCTGCAGCCCGCCGCCGCCCCGTGGAATCCCGCGAATTCACCTGCTGATTACCGCAAACGGGTACTATGCGAGCATGAGTTTCAATCAGCGGGCGCAGGCGGTTCCACGAGCAGAGAAATGGCTGACCAAGTACACCTGGGCGTGGGCCAGCTGGGATTGGGGCCAGGCCGCGATCAACGCGGTGATGATCACCTTCGTGTTCACCGTGTACCTGACCAGCGAGCTGTTCGGCGACCAGGACCACGCCTCGCTCGTGCTCTCGCAGGCGCTGGCCATCGGCGGGGTGCTCATCGCCCTGCTGGTGCCGGTCACCGGCATGCGCGCGGATGCCGCCGGGCGCCGCAAATTGTGGATCATGGTCAACACCGTCCTGCTGGTGCTCATCTGCGCCGCCGGCTTCTTCGTCTACCCGGATCCCGGATTTTTGTGGTTCGGCGCGCTGCTCATCGCGGCGATGTCGGTCGCCAGCGAGTTCGCCGGGGTGAACTACAACGCGGTGCTCAACCAGATCTCCACCCCGGCCACGGTCGGCAAGGTCTCGGGTTTCGGCTGGGGCATGGGCTACGTGGGCGGCATCCTGGCGTTGGCACTGGTGCTCTTCGGCTTCGTGGAACCGGTTTTCCCATGGCCCGGTGCCTCCACCGAGAACTCCCTGAACCTGAGGCTGGTCGCGGTGTTCTCCGCGCTCTGGTGCCTGGTGTTCGCGCTGCCGCTGTTCTTCGTCATCCCCGAATCCCCCGCCGCGTCGGGTACCAGGATCCCGCTGCGCAGCTCCTACGCGGTGCTGTTCCGGCATATCGCGAGCCTGTGGCGCGAGGACAAGAACCTGATTTTCTTCCTGCTCTCCTCGGCGGTGTTCCGCGACGGACTGGCGGCGATCTTCACCTTCGGCGGCGTGATCGCCGCCGGCACCTTCGGATTCGAGTTGAGCGAGGTCATCATCTTCGCCATCGTGGGCAACGTGGTGGCAGCGATCGGCGCGATCATCGGCGGGCGCCTGGACGACGCCATCGGCCCCAAGGCAGTGATCACCGGATCCCTGGTGGGCCTGCTGCTGGCCGGGGCCGGGGTGTTCTTCTCCCCAGCCGCCGCCGGCTTCTGGATCTTCGGCCTGCTGCTGTGCCTGTTCGTCGGACCGGCCCAGGCCGCCGCCCGCTCCTACCTGGCCCGGTTGATCCCCGCCGGCCGCGAGGGCGAGATGTTCGGCCTGTACGCCACCACCGGACGCGCGGTGTCCTTCCTGGCGCCGGCGCTGTTCGGCGCGGCCATCGCGATCGCCACGCCGTTGGTGGCCGCCGGCCAGGCCCAGCGCTACGGCATCCTTGGCATCCTGGTGGTCTTGGCGGCCGGGCTGGCCCTGCTGCTTCCGATCCGCGCGCCGCAGAAGACCGCCAGCGACGCCGCGGCTTAACCGCGTCGTCCCGGCGGCCGTTCGGGCTGCCGGGACGATGAGCAGTGCGCCGCGCCGGCGCTAGTTCTCGATGATGGTGCGGTGGAAATTCAGGTGGCTGCGCGATGCGGTCGGGCCGCGCTGGCCCTGGTAGCGGTTGCCGTAGGGACCCGAACCGTAGGGGTTCTCGGTTTCGCTGGTCAGCTTGAAGAAGCACAGCTGGCCGATCTTGGAGCCGGGCCACAGCTTGATCGGCAAGGTGGCCATGTTCGACAGTTCCAGGGTCACATGGCCGGAGAAGCCCGGGTCGATGAAGCCTGCGGTCGAGTGGGTCAGCAGCCCCAGACGTCCCAGCGAGCTCTTGCCCTCCAGGCGCGCGGCGATGGAGTTGCCGAGGGTGACCACTTCATAGGTGGAGCCGAGCACAAATTCCCCGGGGTGCAGGATGAAAGGCTCCTCGGGATCGACCTCGACCAGACGGGTCAGTTCGCTCTGGTCCTGCGCCGGGTCGATGTGCGCGTACTTGTGGTTGTCGAAGAGCCGGAAGAACCGGTCGATTCGAACGTCCACCGAGGCGGGCTGGATCATCTCGGCATTGAACGGCTCCAAGCCGATCTCTCCGGACTCAATTTCTCTGCGAATATCACCATCTGAATACAACACGCCTCTAAATTTATCGTGTCTGCGGCGCATCGGTGAATACCGTGCGCCTATGTGTAGGCGCACTTCGCGCTTCCGGTGGGTTTGGAGTGGGCGGATTCCCATGTGCTGTCCAGAAAATCCGGCTATTCTTGGGAGCGGGACGCTGTGTCCCCACCGCACCACCGAGGGAATTTCATTCATGCGCCTGGCATCAGCCCTGACCAGCTCCGTCCTCGCCGGAATGCTCGTGCTCTCCGGAACGGCCGCCGTGGCCGCACCCGAGAACATCCCGGCCGTCGAGGCCGCGGAGCTGACGTCCGCTTCGAGCCTGCTGGCGCTGATCAACCCGAGCACCAAGCTCTCTCCTGAGGATTACACCCCCAAGGACCTGGTCACCGTATCAGGCACCTCCTTCCAGCTGCGCAAGCAGGCCGCCGACGCGGTTCAGGACCTGGTCGCGGACGCGCGCGCCGCCGGCCACAGCATCAAGGCGCTCAGCGCCTTCCGTTCCTACCAGCGCCAGGCCACCTTGTTCAACCAGTACCAGGCGCAGTACGGCACCGACTACGCGGAGCGGATCTCGGCCCGCCCGGGGACCAGCGAGCACCAGCTGGGCCTGGCCGCCGACCTGGGCTATACCAACAGCCGCGCCGAGCTGAAGGAGGCCTTCGGACAGACACCGGCCGGCCAATGGATCGCCGAGCACGCGGTCGACTACGGGCTGATCGTGCGCTACCCGGTGGGCAAGGAAGAAATCACCGGCTACAAGTACGAGCCGTGGCACGTACGCTACATCGGCAAGGAGCAGGCCAAGGCCATGCAGGACTCCGGCGCCGAGACCTATGAGGAATACTTCGGCATGCTGCAGGAGGCTTCGCGGGACACCGCGGCATCGCCGGCGGCCAAGCCGAGCGCCGAGCCGAGCAACGAGCCGAGGTCGGAGCCGTCCACGCCTGCCGGGCCAGCCGCCGACAAGGACAACCAGAAGGTCGAAGGCTCCGGGGTGCTGCGCGAGGACGACCTGATGGTGCTGCGTTTCCTGCCGCCCTACCGGGACTGGAGCTTCGGCTTCACCAAGTAGCGGTTAGAAGATCGCGGCCGCCGCGAGCAGCAAAGCCGGTGGAAGCATTGTCGCTCCGAAGGCGGCGAGCCAGTGCGCGGTCTTCCCGGTGCCGTTCTGACAGGCGCCGCTGCGCTGGCGCCGGTTAACCAGGTAGACGTTGACCAGAATCCACACAATCGCGCCGATGGCCAGCGGCGGGCCAAGCACGAGATTCGATGAGAAGAACCCCTCGACGTTGCGGGCGAAGGTCGATGCCCCAAATGAAATCATCGCCCCTTCGCTGATGTACATATGCAGCAGCCAGAAATATATGACGCCGGGAATCCCCAGCAGGACATTGACGACAAAAAGTCGAGTCATGCGGTTGCCTCCAAGCGGTGCCCGGATGCGCGGTGCACCACGGGCGGCAGGCGATGCCTGCGTGTCAGTTGCTCCGAGTCTACCCCTGCGTCCTGCGCATTCCGGGGCGATCTTCACCGCCGGCCGGTGTGGATCTGCTGTGAAATGAGAGGTTAAACAGGCGGTCCGCCGACGCTCCCCCACGGGGAACGGCGGCGGACCGCAGGTGTCTGCACCGGTCAGCGGCGCAATCGGGGACTACTTGGAGCGCACCGGGATGCCGGTGAAGGTCGGCTTCATGGTGGAGGCGAAGAAGTCGTTGCCCTTGTCGTCCACGACGATGAAAGCCGGGAAGTCCTCGACCTCGATCTTCCAGATGGCTTCCATGCCGAGCTCTTCGTACTCGATGACGTCGACCTTCTTGATGCAGTCCAGCGCCAGGCGGGCGGCCGGGCCGCCGATGGAGCCCAGGTAGAAGCCGCCGTGGGTGTCGCATGCGTCGGTGACCTGCTGCGAGCGGTTGCCCTTGGCCAGCATCACCATCGAGCCGCCGGCTGCCTGGAACTGGTCCACGTAGGAGTCCATGCGGCCTGCGGTGGTCGGACCGAAGGAGCCCGAAGCCATCCCCTCGGGAGTCTTGGCCGGGCCTGCATAGTAGACCGGGTGGTCCTTCAGGTACTGCGGCATTTCTTCGCCGGCGTCCAGGCGTTCCTTGATCTTGGCGTGCGCGATGTCGCGGGCCACGACCAGCGGGCCGGTCAGCGACAAACGGGTCTTGACCGGGAACTTGGTCAGCTCGGCCAGGATCTCGTCCATCGGCTTGTTCAGGTCGATCTTGACCACCGAAGAACCGCCGGTGCCGGAAATACCCGAGGTCTCGTCGTCGTGGGCTGCGATGGCCGGGTGGGACTCGTCCGGCATGAAGCGTGCCGGATCGGTTTCCAGCTGCTCTACGAACAGGCCCTCTTCGGTGATCTTGGCCAGCATCTGGCGGTCGGCCGAGCAGGACACGGCGATGGCCACCGGAAGCGAGGCGCCGTGTCGCGGCAGGCGCACCACGCGCACGTCGTGGCAGAAGTACTTGCCGCCGAACTGCGCGCCGATGCCGAAGTGGCGGGTCAGTTCAAGGACCTTCTCTTCCAGATCGGTGTCGCGGAAGCCGCGGCCGGTCATGGCGCCCTCGGTCGGCAGGGAGTCGAGGTACTTGGCCGAACCGTACTTGGCGGTCTTCAACGCCATCTCGGCGCTGGTGCCGCCGATGACGATGGACAGGTGGTACGGAGGGCACGCGGCGGTGCCCAGCGAGCGCAGCTTCTCATCCAGGAAGGTCAGCATGGCGTTCTCGTTGAGGATCGCCTTGGTCTCCTGGTACAGGAAGGACTTGTTGGCCGATCCGCCGCCCTTGGCCATGAACAGGAACTTGTAGCTGGTGTCCGCGCCCGGCTTGGTGTTGGCGTACAGGTCGATCTGGGCTGGCAGGTTGTTGCCCGTGGCCTTCTCTTCCCAGGTGGTGATCGGCGCCAGCTGCGAGTAGCGCAGGTTCAGGCGGGTGTAGGCGTCATAGATGCCGCGGGAGAGCGAGATTTCGTCCTGCTCCTCGGTGAGCACGCGCTGGCCGCGCTTGCCCATCACGATCGCGGTGCCGGTGTCCTGGCACATCGGCAGGATGCCACCGGCGGCGATGTTGGCGTTCTTCAGCAGGTCCAGCGCCACGAACTTGTCGTTCGGGCTGGCTTCCTCGTCGTCGAGGATGTTGCGCAGCTGCTGCAGGTGGGCCGGACGAAGATAGTGCGAAATGTCGTGCAGTGCGGTTTCCGCCAGAAGCTCCAGTGCTTCGGGGGCGACCTTCAAGAAGTTCTTGCCATCGGGACCGGCGACAACCTCGACGCCTTCGGTGGAAATCTTGCGATAAGGGGTGGTGTCTTCGCCGATGGGCAGAAGATCCTCATAACGAAATTCAGGCATGCTCAATCCTTGAATCTATGGTGGGTGCTCGCTATACAGTTTAGGCCTTGTCACCGGTTTTGGCTTATTCGGCGTTTGCGCCACAGCGGTGATCGCGACATGCTTGGGGTATGAGCACCGAGAACACCTCCGCCCCGCTGGACGGACAAGATCCTAACGAGCGCCCGGATATGATCATCGAAACCCCGATGGACAAGGAACGCGCTCGGCCGAAAACCCACTTCGAAATGATGCTGCAGGCAGGGCTTAACAAACCGGAGCTTTCCGGTTCGGTGCTCGGCGCGTTCATGAGCGCGGAGGTCTTTTTCCTCTCCCGCGAAGAGGTCACCGGCGAGAACAAGAACGCCCAGCCGCTGCTGCTGACCAACCCGGCCGGCGCACCGATGGTCGCCGTATTCACCTCCATCGAGCGCATCCCCTCCAGCTACATCGACCAGGCCGGCTACGGCGTGAAGGTGCAGGGCGCGACGGTCGTCCGTGCGCTGCAGGGCACCGGCTTCGTGGTGAACCCCGGAGACGAGCTGAGCTTCGAGATTCCCGCCGAGGGCGTGGAGATCCTCAAGGAGCAGATGCTCAAGCAGGATCCCGACGCAGAAGCCTAAAACGCGCCGTATCGGGACCTTGATTTTTCCGGAGCCTGATCGTGCGATATGCTGTTTTTCGCCCGGGCCGTCATTAGGCCGCTCGGAGCATGCGGGCGTAGCTCAATGGTAGAGCGCTAGCTTCCCAAGCTCGATACGCGGGTTCGATTCCCGTCGCCCGCTCGCACGGATTGCCGGGGCACCCATGGGTGCCCCGGCAATTTTCTGTTCCACCGCGCGAGGAGTTTCATGACCGGGGTTCTTGAAGGCTTCTCCATCATCTGGGTGGTCATCGCCGTGGGCTACCTGGTGGGGCGCACCGGGGTGCTCGGCCCGCAGGCCCGCTACGTGCTCAACCGCGTGACCTTCTTCGTCGCCAGCCCCGCCCTGCTGTTCACGACCTTGGCCGAATCCGATCCCGTTGCCGTGCTCGGCCCGCTGCTGTGGGTGGCCGGACTGTCCGCGGTGCTCACCGCGCTCGCCTATCACCTGGCCACCACCCGCTGGCTGCAGCGCCCGGCCTCGGAGCGGATCGTCGCTGCGATGGCCGCCTCCACCGTGAACTCCGCCAATCTGGGGCTTCCCATCGCCCTGTACGTGCTCGGCGACATGTCCTATGCCGCGCCCATCATCCTGTTCCAGCTGGCACTGTACCAGCCGGTGAACCTGGCGATGCTGGACGCCACCACCTCCAAGCACCGCACCACCTTGTTCGCTCTGGTCCTGGCCACCGCGAAGAACCCGATGATCATCGGCTCGCTGCTGGGCCTGGTGGTCGCGTTGACCGGGTTCGAGGTCCCGCAGATCGTGCTCGAGCCGGTCAACCTGATCGCCGGCGCCTCGATCCCGGCCATGCTGCTGGCCTTCGGCATCTCCCTGGTCGGTTCGAAGCCGCTGGAGAAGGCCTCCGGCCGCAGGGCCGACGTGCTCGTGGGGTCGGCGGCCAAGCTGGTGCTGCAGCCGCTGCTGGCCTGGGTGCTGGCATACTACCTGTTCGACCTTCGCGGCGAGCTGCTGGTCGCCTGCGTCATCATGGCAGGACTGCCCACCGCGCAGAACATCTTCGTCACCGCTTCGCGCTATGAACACGGGGTCGTGATCGCCAAGGACACCGTGCTGATGACCACCATCTGCGCCATTCCGCTGATGATGGTCCTCGCCTTGCTGCTGGGCATCTGATCGTTCGTATTTCCCCATATGACTCGGGCCCGGAAGCCCCACCGGCCGTAGGTCTATGATCAGGGAATACCCCGCGGCTCCCGGCCGTTGACCACGGGTATCCGTTCCCTAGCATCATTGTGAGGTCATCGTGAAACGCATCGCTCCCCTGCTGGCCACCGCCGCAGCCCTTGCCCTGTCCCTGAGCGCCTGCGGTTCTTCCGGCGACAACACGACGAGCACCGAGGGCAAGGACGCCCTCCAGCAGATCAAGGAATCCGGGGTGCTCACCGTGGGCACCGAAGGCACCTACCGCCCGTTCTCCTACAACGAGGGCTCGGAACTGACCGGCTACGACGTGGAGGTCATCAAGGCGGTTGGCGAGAAGATGGGTGTCGAGGTCAAGTTCCAGCAGACCCAGTGGGATGCGATCTTCGCCGGGCTGGATGCCGGACGCTTCGACGTGATCGCCAACCAGGTCGCCGTCAACCCCGAACGCGAAGCCAAGTACCTGTTCTCCGAGCCCTACACGGTGTCCACCGGCGTGATCGTCACCAAGAGCGATAACACGGACATCACTTCCTTCGAATCGCTCAAGGGCAAGAAGACCGCGCAGTCGCTGACCAGCAACTACTACGAAACCGCCAAGGCCGCCGGCGCCACCGTGGAACCGGTGGAGGGCTGGGCCCAGGCCGTCACCCTGCTCAAGCAGGGCCGGGTGGACGCCACCGTCAACGACAAGCTGACCTTCCTGGACGCCCAGAAGACCCACCCTGATGACAGCATCAAGATCGCCGCCGAAGCCACGGAGAAAACCGACTCGGCGGTCGCGATGCGCAAGGACGAGACAGCCTTGCAGGGCGCCATCAACGATGCGCTGGACCAGCTGCGCGCCGACGGCGAGCTGGCGAAGATCTCCGAGAAGTACTTCGGCGAGGACGTCAGCAAGTAGCGATCGGCTTCCCAGTAGACTGGCTCCACACGTAGCACGCGTGGAGCCGGTTTCATTTTGCGCAAAAGGTGACCCATGGACTCGAATTGGCAGTTGTTCCTCGACTCGCTCTGGCCGCTGGCCCAGGCTGCGATCACCGCCAGCATTCCGCTGGCCGTCATCAGCTTCGCGATCGGATTGGCCGTTGCGCTGCTCATGGCGCTGATGCGGATCAGCGGCAGCAGGGTGCTGTCCTCGATCGCCCGCGTCTACATCTCGATCATCCGCGGCACGCCCCTGCTGGTGCAGCTGTTCGTGATCTTCTACGGCATGCCCTCGCTCGGGCTGACCATCGACCCGTGGCCCAGCGCCATCATCGTGTTCAGCCTGAACACCGGCGGCTACTGCGCCGAGATCCTGCGGGCCGCGATCCTCTCGGTCCCCGCCGGGCAGTGGGAGGCCGGCTACACGGTCGGCATGTCGCGCACCCGCACGCTGTACCGCATCATCCTGCCGCAGGCCGCCCGCGTCGCGGTGCCGCCGCTGTCCAACTCGTTCATCTCCCTGGTGAAGGACACCTCGCTGGCCTCGATCATCCTGGTCGGCGAGATGTTCCGCAAGGCGCAGGAGATCACCGCGGTGACCTTCGAGTTCATGCTGCTGTACTGCACCGCGGCCGGCATCTACTGGGTCATCTGCCTGCTGCTCTCCGCCCTGCAGAATTCACTGGAAGGAAGGCTTGAAAAGTATGTCGCCAAGTAACCCGGCCGCCAGCCTGCTCGCCGTCGCCGGCCTGCACAAGTCCTTCGGGGCGAACCAGGTGCTCAAGGGCATCGACTTCACGGTGCACGCCGGCGAGGTGGTGGCGTTGATCGGGCCTTCGGGTTCCGGCAAAACCACGGCGCTGCGCTGCCTGAACGGCCTGGAGATCCCGGACGCCGGCACCGTCGCCTTCGCCGGCGGGCCTGAGGTCTCCTTCAGCGCAGGTTTCAAGCCGAAGAAGGCGCAGATCCTGCGCCAGCGTTCTGCCATGGTCTTCCAGGGCCATCATCTCTTCCCGCACCTGAGCGTGCTGCAGAACGTGACCGTGGGACCGCTGGAGGTGCAGAAACGGCCGCGCGCCGAGGTCATGGAGCAGGCCACGGCGCTGCTGGCCCGCGTCGGGCTGGCGGACAAGGCCCAGGCCTACCCGAACTCGCTCTCCGGCGGGCAGCAGCAGCGCGTCGGCATCGTGCGCGCGCTGATGCTCAAGCCGGATTTGCTGCTCTTCGACGAGCCGACCAGCGCGCTGGACCCGGAGCTGGTCGGCGAGGTGCTGGTGGTGATCAAGGAGCTGGCCCAGGAGGGGTGGTCGATGGTGCTGGTGACCCACGAGCTGGCCTTCGCCCGGGACGTCGCGGACACCGTGGTGTTCATGGACGGCGGGGTGGTGGTGGAAACCGGGCCCGCCTCCCAGGTGCTCGCCGCGCCGCAGAACCCGCGCACCCAGGCCTTCGTCCAGCGCCTGCTGCACCCGTTCTAGGGCAGCGCCGGATCCCCTGCCGGTCGAGGAATTCCTGCACTAGGCTATGGCTATGGCTATGGAATCCGCGCTGCTGACCGACCTGATCAACGGGTACGCCTTCACCACCGACTGCCTGGACCTGGGCGCCGCGATTGTCGACGGGGCCGTGCGCCCCGAAGCGCAGGTCCGCGTCCCGCTGTCGATGCTCAACCGCCATGGCCTGATCGCCGGCGCCACCGGCACCGGCAAGACGGTCACCCTGCAGGTGATGGCGGAGCAGCTGGCGGTTGCCGGGGTGCCGGTGTTCCTGGCCGACATCAAGGGCGACCTCAGCGGCCTGGCCCAGCCGGCCGAACCCAGCGCGAAGCTCGACGAGCGCCTGTCCGGCATCGGCCACGCCTTCACCGCCCGCTCCAACACCGTCGAATTCCTGGCCCTGGGACAGGGCAGCGACGGCATCCCGGTGCGCGCCACCGTGGACTGTTTCGGCCCCATCCTGCTGGCCCGCGTGCTGGAGCTGAACGAGACCCAGGAGCAGGTCCTGCAGCTGGTGTTCCACTACGCGAATACCCGCAAGCTGCCGCTGGACGACCTCAAGGACTTGAAGTCCGTGCTGGACCACCTGCTCAGCGCCGGGGGCAAGGAAGACCTGCGCACCCTGGGAGGGGTCTCACCTGCCAGCGTCTCGGTGATCCTGCGCGGGCTGAGCATCCTGCAGGCGCAGGGCCTGGACCCGTTTTTCGGGCAGCCCGAATTCGACACCGCGGACCTGCTGCGCAGCGAGGGCACCGGCGTCATCAGCGTGCTGGAGCTGCCCGCGCTGAACCGCCAGCCGCTGTTGTTCTCCACCTTCCTCATGTGGCTGCTCGCGGACCTGTTCGACGAGCTGCCCGAAGCCGGGGACCTCGACAAACCCAAGCTGGTGTTCTTCCTGGACGAGGCGCACCTGCTGTTCAAGGGAGCCTCCGCGGCGTTCACCGAGGCGATCATCTCCACTGTGCGCCTGATCCGTTCCAAAGGGGTGGGCTTGTTCTTCATCTCGCAGTCCCCCGCCGACCTGCCCGACGAGGTACTGGCCCAGCTGGGCACCCGGGTGCAGCACGCGGTGCGCGTGTTCACCCCCAAGGACGCCGAGGCGCTCAAAAAGGTCATGGGCACGTTCCCGGCCGGCGCGCTGGATCTGAAGACCGCGCTCACCCAGGCCGGCGTGGGTGAAGCGGTCATCACGGTGCTGGGAGAGAAGGGCGTGCCGACTCCGGCCGCCTGGACCCGCCTGACCTCCCCGGGTTCGCGCATCGGACCGGCCGACGCACCGGTGGTGTCCGGCATCATCGCCGCCTCGGCCTTGGCGGCCAGGTACTCCACCGCGCTGGACCGCGATTCAGCCCATGAACTGCTCACCGGGCAACCTTCCGCCGGCCACCCCGTGGACGCGCCGCCTGCCGCCCCGCCCCGCACCCCGGAACCGGCGGCCCCCGGCTCTCCGGGCAGCTCTCCGGGCAACTCTCCGGGCAGTGCGGAGATCGATGAGGAGGCCCGGCGCATCGCCGAATCCATCCTGGGCAAACCCACCACGGAGCCGGCCAGCGACTTCCCGATACCGGACTACCGGCAGGCCCCGGAACCCGATCCGGCCCCGCGCCCCCGGCAGGGCAGGGAATCGACGCCCCGGGGCGAGGCCTCCCCGCAGCGCCAGGCGGAGCGCGCGCAGACCGGCGAGCTGCTGGATTTCGCGCTGGATGCGGCGAACATGCTCGGGCGCGAGGTGCTGCGCGGAATGTTCGGCACCCGCAGGCGCAAACGGCGGTGAAACACCGCAATAAGTAGCCCGGTTTCAGGGTCGGCGGTGAAAACCGATAGCCTACTACGTGATGAACTCTCGTACCTCAGCGCCCGTCACCGCATCGCGCATCGCCGTGCGGTGGGCCATCGCCGCCGTTGTCGTCATCGCCCTGCTGGTCGGCGGCGCGCTGGCCGCCAACCGCCTGCTCTTCTCCCCGCAGCAGCAGGTCGCCTCGCTGCAGCAGTACCTGGCCGCGGGCGACGGCGCCCGCGCGCTGGGGCTCATGCAGGCCGCGGTGCCCAAGGGCGATGCGGTCGCCTTGGACGGCGAGGTGCTCAAGCGCACCCAGGACGGCATCACGGACTTCACCGTCGACGCCGCCGTGCCCAGCGACAAGGATCCGGACCTGCGCCTGGTGACCGCGCACTACAAGGCCGCGGGGGTGGACAAGGAATCCACCTACACGCTGCGCCACACCGGAAAGAACTGGTTGTTCTTCGACACCTGGGCCTTCGAGCCTTCCACGCTGCCGACGGTGAAGATCAAGGCGAACACCGTCAACGAGGTCAACGTCAACGAGCAGGCCATCCCGCTGAAGGCCGGAACCAGCACGCTGCCGGTGTTCTACCCGGCGGTGCTCGACGCCAGCTTCAGCACCAAGAACTTCCAGGCAGACACCCGCGGCGTGGTCGTCACCGGGGTCGGCAAGCAGCCGGTGCAGATCGCGCTGAAGACCCAGCCCACCAAGGAGTTCATCGCCTCCATCAGCACCAAGGTGAAGAAGTACCTCGATGGCTGCGCCACGCAGCAGGTGCTGATGCCCTCGGGCTGCCCGTTCGCCTACAACACCACCGCCCGGGTGGATTCCTCCTCGATCAAGTGGTCCATCGACAAGTACCCGACCATCGACGTCAGCTACTACAACGGCGCCTGGATCCTGGCCCCGCTGGAGGTCAAGGCCAGCGTGAACCTGGTGGAGCAGGACCTGCGCACCGGCGCCAAGGAAGCGAAGAAGGTCACCGAGAAGTTCTCCTTCACCGCCCACCTGACCACCAGCACCACCGAGGTGTCCGTGGTGCCCGTGGCCGGAGGCGAGCAGGCAGCCCGCTAGCGGCTAGCGCAGGTTCAGCATCTCGCGGATCTGCGCGCGCAGCGGCACCGCGTCGTGGCGGAATTTCTGCCAGGCGACCAGCGCCGCGATGCTCGCGGCCAGCGACAGCCCGGCGCCGATGGACACCGCCACCCGCACCCCCAGCTCCTCGGCCAGCCAGCCGATCAGCGGCGAGCCGATCGGCGTGCCGCCCATGACCACCATCAGGTACAGCGCCAGCACGCGCGCCCGGTACTGGGCCGGCACCGAGGTCTGCACCATGGTGTTGCAGCTGTTCAGGAAGGTCAGCGACGCCAGCCCCACCGGCACCAGCATGATGCCGAAGAGCACGTAGTTCGGCATCCACGCGCTGGCCAGCGCGAAGATGCCGAAGGCGATGCCGCCGCCGATCAGGTAGCGCCAGCGCGGGCTGGAGCGCCGCGCTGCCAGCAACGCGCCGCCGAAGGTGCCCACCGCCATGATGCTGCCCAGGATGCCGAACTCGCCGGCGCCCACCCCGAAGGCCTCGGTGGCCATCATCGCGTTGGTCATCTGGAAGTTCAGCCCGAAGGTGCCGATCACGAAGGCGAGGCCGAAAATCAGCAGCAGGTCGCGCCGGCCCTTCACGTAGCGGAAGCCCTCGCGCACCTGCCCGCGCTCGCGCTTGACCGGCTTGGCCGGGTGCAGCTGGTCCTTGCGCATGAACACCAGCGAGGAGATCACCGCCAGGAACGAAGCGCCGTTGACCAGGAAGGCCGGGCCGGTGCCGACGGCGGCGATCAGCGCGCCGGCCGCGCCGGGGCCGGCCAGCCGGGCCAGGTTGAAGTTCGCGCTATTCAGCGCGACCGCGTTGGCCAGGTGGGTGCCGGGGACCACTTCGGAGACGAAGGCCTGGCGGGCCGGGGCGTCGAACGCGGCGCCGATGCCCAGCAGCGTCGCCAGGATGTACACATGCCACAGCTGCGCGGTGCCGGTGACCACCAGCAGGCCCAGCACGATCGCGCAGACGCCCATGAACGCCTGCGTGGCAATCAGCAGCCGGCGCTTGTTGAAGCGGTCGGCCACCAGCCCCGCGTAGGGCCCCAGCAGCAGGATCGGCAGGAACTGCAGGCCGGTGGTGATGCCGGTGGCGGTGCCGTCGTTGTCGGTGAGGATGGTCAGCACCAGCCAGTCCTGCGCGACGCGCTGCATCCAGGTTCCGATGTTGGAAACCAGCGCGCCCACCACCCAGTTGCGGTAGTTGGGTATTTCCAGAGCCCGGAACATTTGCGATGCCATCAGTATCTGCCGGATCCCTCCGGCGCCTCCCGCATCCAGTCTAGCCATGCGCGCGCGGAATTTACTGAGGCTTCCTCATATTTCCCCTGCGAGCGATCCGCCCGGGCCCGCGCGCCCGCGGGGAAACCGCCGGGACCGGTGGCGTCGCCTCGGGTGGCCGAGCCCACCGGCACGACGGCGGGTTAACGGCCGAGGCCGGCCCCGCGCGTGATGCGCGGGGCCGGCCTCGGGGCGGGTGCCATGCAGTGCGGCTGGTCAGTTCACGCCGCGCAGGTCCAGCAGCAGCGTGTTCTCGCCTTCGGCATCCAGCAGCACCGGGATGCCCCAGTCCTGCTGGTACAGGTGGCAGGCCGCGTGGTCGGGGATTTCCCCGCCGGGCTCGCCGTCACAGGCGGCCGCGCGCGCGGTGATGTGCAGCACGCCCTCGGCGATCTGGGGGTTCAGGCTCAGCGTGCGGGTCAGGCCGGTGGAGGTGCCCGCGCCGTGCAGGATCAGCTCCTCGGGGCTGGCGGAGATCTTCAGCTGGGTCGGATCCCCCCAGCGGTCATCGAGCTTCTGCCCCTTCGGCGCGGCGAAGCGCACCCGGATCTCGTGGTCCCCGGCCTGCACCCGCGTCTTGGGACGCTGGGTCTGGCTGGCGCCCTCGTCCACCACCAGCGCCTCGGCGGGGATCGGGATGCGCACCAGCTGGTGGGTGTTGGTCTCCACGACCAGCAGCACCGGATCCCCGTCCACGCCGGTGTCCACCAGCACGTCGGCCGGTTCCTTCAGGCCCTTGGCCAGGGTGGAGACGGTGTTGTTCGACGGGTCGAAGCGGCGCACCGCGCCGTTGTAGGAGTCGGCGATCGCGATCGAGTGATCCGGCAGCACCGCCACGCCCAGCGGGTGCTGCAGGCGCGCCTGCTCCGCCGCGCCGTCGCGGAAGCCGAAGTCGAACAGGCCCGCGCCGATCGCGGTGTGCACGGCCACGGCCTGCCCGTCGGCGATCTCGATGCGGCGCAGCGCGCTGGTCTCCGAGTCGGCCACCCACACGTCCTCGCCGGCCAGCGCCAGGCCCGAAGGCTGCGCGAACCAGACCTCGGCCGGCGCGCCGTCGGCCAGCCCTTCCAGGCCGCTGCCGGCGAACACCGACACGGCACCGGTGCGCGGGTCGAAGGCGAAGATCTGGTGGGTGCCGGCCATCGCGATGATGATGCGCCCCGAGGGGTGGTAGAGCACGTCCCACGGGGAGGACAGCGAAATGTTCAGCGCGTCGGTGCCCAGCTGCGTAGGCTGTTCGGCGCTGCGCGCGGTGTCCGCGTCCAGCAGCCGCTGCACTCCGTTGCCGGCCAGCGTGCCCACGGCGCCGGTGGCCAGGTTGACCGAGCGCAGGCGGTGGTTCACGGTGTCGGCGACGACCACGTCGTAGCCCACCTGCGCGGCCAGCTGCGCCGGCAGCACGGCAAGCCCCTGCAGCTCGTTGAACTGCGCGGTGTCCGCGCCGCCGTCCGCGTAGCCCTTCACCCCGGCGCCGATGGTGCGCACCAGCTGCAGGTCGGCGGAAAGCTCCACCAGGCGGTGGTGGCCGGAGTCGCCCACCAGGAAGTTGCCGTTCTCCAGCGCCACGGCCTTGCCGGGGAAGCGCAGGTCGCCTTCGCGGGCTTCCGGGGCCACGTAGGGGCCGTCGCCGCGATGCAGGGTGCCCTTGGCCTCGTGCTCCTGAATCAATTCCTCGATCAGCGAGCCCAGCCCCTGGGCATGGCCCTCGCCTGACAGGTGCGCGACGATGTAGCCCTCGGGATCCAGCACCACCAAGGTCGGCCAGGCGCGCGCGCCGTAGGCCTGCCAGGTCACCAGCTCCGGGTCGTCCAGCACCGGGTGGTGGATCTCGTAGCGTTCGACGGCGGCGGCCAGCGCCTCAGGGTCGGCCTCGTGCTCGAACTTCGGGGAATGCACGCCCACGGTGACCAGCACGTCGGAGTACTGCGCCTCCAGCGGGCGCAGCTCGTCGAGCACGTGCAGGCAGTTGATGCAGCAGAAGGTCCAGAAGTCCAGGATCACGATCTTGCCGCGCAGTGCTTCGAGATCCAGCTGCTTGCCGCCGGTATTCAACCAGTTGCGGCCCTGCAGTTCGCTGGCGCGGACCTTGTAGTTGGCTCGGACCGAATCGGAAGTGGCGCTCATGGGCATCCTTTCGCAGTTGCCTGGGTGTGGCAGATTGTCTTCAATTATCCGCCACCCCGTGAAAAGGGGCTAACGGTGTTAAGCAACGTTGAGTTCCGCCCCGGCAGGCGCCGGATTCGCCGCCTGTGCAGTGCAACCGGCCCGCGCCGCGCGGTATTCCCGCGCACCTGTTGCAGGGGGCGCTACTGTACCTGGGTCATCGCGGTGTCCAGGATGCTGGTGGCCACCTGGTTGAAGGTCTTGTCGTCCAGCGGCGTGGAGGAGACGAAGGAGACCATGCCGGCGTAGTCCCCGGCGGCGGTGATCAGCACCAGCGAGTCCTGCGGGTACTTGCCGTTGCGCGTGTAGTACAGCGCCGAATCCGCCGACTCCACCTTCGGGTCGGAGAACTTCAGGGTCTCGGAGTAGTCCAGCCCGTTGATCTTCACGCTCTGGCAGTCCGCCAGAATGGTCGATACGTTCGCGAAGTGCCCCTGCAGCGCCTGGCGGTCCTTATCGTTCTCCAGCTTGGCGACCTCGATGGAACCGGTGATGTTCTGCGACTCGTTGGTGAAGTCGGTGCGCGCGGCCTCGGTGCCCAGCTGCACCGGGGACCAGTTCAAATCGTCGACCGGGGCCGCGCAGTTCCCCGGCAGCACCACGATGTCCTTGAGCGTGTCGGTGGGCTTTTCGGCCAGTGCCGCCAGGTCCTCGCCCTGGATCTTCGCGGAGTTCGGGAAGCCCAGCTTGGCGGCGATCACCGCGCCGGCCGTTGCGGCGACCTCGGCGGTGCTCAGGTTCTGCACCTCCGGGGTCGGGGTGGGAGAGCCCTCGGAGGCGATCTTGTGCGTCTCGTCCTGCGGCATGTCGGCCGGTTCGGCAGCGCAGGCGCTGAGGGTGAGCAGCAGGCCCGCTGCCAGGACTGCGGTGAACTTCTTAGCCACGGGTATCCTTCTCGTCGATCTTCTTGTAGCGCTCGAACATCTGGTTGTACGCTTCCAGCTCGGCGTCGCCGTCGCGGTCGGCCTTGCGGTCGTAGCGCTTGGTGTCCTTGTTGTCCTGGCTCAGCCAGGAGACCGCCACCATGATGGCCAGCACCAGGGTCGGCACCTCGCCGATCGCCCACATGTAGCCGGCGCCCAGTTCCTGGTCGGCGATGGCGCTGCCGCCCCAGGTGCGGCCCATGTTGCCGAAGTAGTCCGGGGCCAGCAGCTGGGTGGTGCTCATCAGCGCGACGCCCACGAACGCATGGAAGGCGACGGTGGCCAGCAGCGCCACCAGGCGGATCGGATACGGGTAGCGCTTCGGGACCGGGTCCGCGTCGATCAGCGACAGCGCGAACAGGTAGCCGGTGAGCAGGAAGTGCAGGTTCATCAGCTCGTGGCCCGCGTGGTAGACCATGGCCGGTTCCAGCACCGGGGAGAAATAGAAGACCACGATCGACCCGGCGAAGTTCACCGCGGCGAAGATCGGGTGGGTGATCACCTTCGAGTAGCGCGAGTGGATGATGTAGTTGATCCATTCGCGCGGGCCGCGGGTGCCGTCGGTGCGCGGGGCAAGCGCCTGCAGCAGCAGCGTCACCGGCATGCCCAGCACCAGGAAGATCGGCACGATCATGGTCAGCGACATGTGGTCGATCATGTGGGTGGAGAACTGCACCTTGCCGTAGACCGCGACGGCGCCGCTGGTCACGTAGAACAGCGCGACCAGCCCGACGATCCAGCTGGCCAGGCGCAGGAAGCTCGGCTTGTCGCCGCGGCGGCGCAGCGTGATGAACGCCCACAGGTAGAACGCCAGGCCGAACAGGCACACGGCGACCCAGATCCAGTCCATGCGCCAGACGGTGAACCAGCTGGACATGCTCGGTGCCTCGGGCAGGTCGTACCCGGTCAGCGCGCGGGCCGGGGACATCACCGGGGGAGCTTCGTCGCTGGTCGGCGGCGCGGTGCGGCCCAGCACGGTGGCCAGGGACATCACCGCGGCCATGATGACGACCTCGCCGACCACCACGCTCCAGGCGGCTTTCAGGGTGCTGTAGTCGCCGGCCAGCAGCTTCGGGATCACCCGGCGGCGATGCATCAGGCCCAACGCGCCGAGCATCAGCGTCAGCAGCACCTTGCCCATCAGCAGGAAACCGTAGGTGGAGAACAGCTGGCCGACCTCGGTCACGCGGATCACTGCGGAGGCCACCCCGGAGCCGATCATCAGGAAGACCGCGCCGGTGGCCACGGCGGAGAAGCGCTTGAGTACCACGCCGGCCAGCAGCTGGCCGCGCTGCCGGCCCGGGGCCTCGCCGCCCAGCGTCGGGGCGAGCAGGCCGAGCATCATGATGCCGCCGAACCACAGCACCACGGCCAGCAGGTGCAGGCCGATCGAGTTGACGGCTGCAAAGTGGTCGTCGCCGCCGGCGGCATGGCCGATGAACGCCAGCGGGATGATGCCGAACATCGAGAAGGCCGCGCTGAGCCCCACCCCGGTCTTCGAGCGCACTGCCAGCGCCAGCGAGGTGGTGATCGCCGCAATCACGACCATCCACGCCCAGGCGCGGCCGGTGGTGATGCCCATGATGTAGTCCAGCATCGCCACGGAGTACTCCGGGCGCAGGTTGATCGGCGTGCCGGCCAGGTCCCAGAAGGTCAGCATCAGCACCCCGGCGGCGGCCAGCGTCCACACCACGCCGGCACCGGCGGCGATGTTCATGCTGCGGATGAATGCCGGGTGGTCGTGCGTCTGGTCCTCGGCTTCGCCGGCGCCCGCGCGTTTGGCCTTCCTGGCGCGCGGCACGATGGCCGCCGCGAAGATCAGCGCGGCCACGGCCAGCGCCATGGAGGTGTGGTGGATGGCCCGGGTTGCGGGCAGCGCCCAGCGCACGAACGGCCCGGGGTCTCCCAGCAGGCTCGGCACGGCGATACCGGCGAAAAGCACCGCCACCACGAAGGTGAGGGCCATCGCCAGGATCCCCGGCAGGATGAAGCGGGTGACTGGGGGCGCGCTCTCGCGCTGTGCAGTTTCTATGGCCATAACCTTTCAATCATCTCACTTGGCCGCGCCGGAGCAGAAGCAGCCAGGCGGTTTTCTGCCGGCCGGCGGTGCATCTCACACCGGCGGCCGGCAGCAACCTAGCCCAGCAGCTGCTGTCCCAGGTACATCCCCGGCTCGATCCCCGGCAGGATCGCATACAGCGCCGATCCGGTCGGGGTCAGCCAGGTGTTCAGCAGGTCAGCCTCCGCCAGCCGCTGCTGCAGCGGGATGAAGCTGGCGGCCGGATCGCGCTGGTAGCTGGCGAACAGCAGGCCGCTGACCTCGCCGTCGATGAAGTTGTAGCCCCGACGGTGGATCACCTCCTGTGCGCTGCGCGGCATCGCGAGCGCGACGTGGGAGTTCGCCCCGATCACCGGCAGCCCCACCTCGTTCACCGCGTCCAGGTCCACCGGGTCCGCGGGCCCGCTGCCGGTCAGCGGCGAGCCGTCGGACTGCCGCCGGCCGAGCGAGAAGTCCCGCCCCGCCGTCGCAACCTCGTCCCAGCCTTCCAGGTCCATCTCAAACCGGCGCAGCGCCAGCGTGGTGCCGTTGGCGATCCAGCTGGGCTCATCCGGGGTGCCGAACACTGCCAGCTCGCGGGCCTCCGCCTTGGGGTTGTTCACCCCGTCGAGCTGCCCGAACAGGTTGCGGAAGGTGTCCGAAGAACCGCGCTGGTGCATGAACCCGCGCTGGGTGAACAGCTTCTGCGCCAGCCCGCGCAAGTTCTTGGACACCGCGCGCACCGCGTGGGCCAGCACCGTGGGGTCCTGTCCGCAGAACTGGATCAGCAGATCGCTCTGACCGTACCGCTGCTGCAGCTTGTCCCCCGCGAAGCCCGGCAGCGTGCCGACCTTTGCCCCGCCCATGACCTCCAGCAGGTTTTGGCCCACCCCGACGGTCACCGTCAGGTCGCTGGGGCCGGCGGCCATTTCGGCTTCCGTGTCCGCCAGCACCCCGCGTCCGGCGGTCAGCCGCTGCGCGTCGTCGGTGATCATTTTCAGCAGCGAGCGCAGCTGGTCCTTCTTGCCGCCCTCGCGCCAGTTGAGGTTCCAGCCGACGAAAACCGCGTGGGCCTGCGGCGCATCCAGGATTCCGGACTGGTACTTCCCGTGGAACGGGAGGTACTGCGGACCTTGCGGTGCCGGAGCCGCGGCCGGGGCCTGCCCGGCCACGGCCTGCGACGTGCCGAAGCCGGCGAGCACGCCGCCCAGCGCCGCGGCGGCCGAGGTTCCCAGCAACATCCGGCGCGTTGGCGCATTAGCCATCGTGGTTCATCGATTCATGGTCCATGTTCTTGTGGTCCATACCCTCGTGGTTTTCGTAGCTCTCCTTTGCCCCGGTGAAGTTGCGGACTTCGAACGGCACCTCGGTGCTCGACCCGTCGCTGAAGACCAGGGTCAGCTGGCCGGTTTCCGAGGCGACCAGCGGCGCCTTCAGATCCATGTACATCAGGTGGGTTCCGCCCGGTTCGAGGATCGCGTCCTTGCCGGCTTCGATCTTCAGCCCGCCGTCCAGCTGCGACATCTTCGCATCGGCGCCGTTTCCGGTGGTTTCGTGGATCTGGATGACGTTGCCGGCCTTGTCCTCGACCTTGGTCAGCTCCACGTCAGCGGTGCCGGAATTGTGCAGCACGCCGAAGGCGGCGGTCATGCCGTCCTGCGCAGCCTTGGCCCAGGTTTCGCTGGCCTGCAGCGCCGAGGCCTGGGTGGCGGGGCTTTCGGACGCGGCCGCGCCGTTGGCATTCGCGCCGTCCTGGGCGCAGCCAGTCAGCAGCAGTCCCAGTCCGAGCAGGGCGGCGGTGGTCTTCAGGGTGTTCTTGGTGTTCATGAGTTTCTCAAGCTTTCGGTGTGCAACCGGCGGCACGGTTTCTAGGCGTGCGCAATCACGGCACGTCGTACGCGCCGGTTAAGGATGGGGAAGATTATTTGGTGTTGCGCATGAACTTGACCAGCACGGCGATCACGCCGCCCAGGACCACGACGCCGGCGATGATCCAGACAACCGGATTCATCCCTGCGCCCAGGTCCTGCACCGGCTGGACCGGCTGCACCGTGGGCTCATCCGCGCTGTTCGAAGCGGCCGCGGTCTGCGACACGGGTGCGCTTGCAGCCGCGGAGGCGGGGACGTCGACGGTGAAGCTGATGGAGTCCTCGACCGGGTGTCCATCGGAGGAGATCACCCGCACGGCCAGGGTGTACTCGCCGGAGGCAAGTTCGGCATCCGGCACAACGGTGACGGTGGTGCCCTTGGTGCTGGCGGTGGTCGGGATCTTCTTGCCAGCCTGGCTCAGGGCCACAACCGTCGAGTCCGTGCCGGAGAGCTGCTGCAGTTCGGCGGAGAAGGTCATCGTGATGTCCTTCGGCGAGCTCTTCACGCTCGCACCGTTCTCCGGGCTGGAGCCGGTGAGGTAGTCGTGGGCGTTGGCCGCCCCGACGGTTCCAAATGCCGCCAGCATCGCGACCGCCGCGCCGGCGATCATTCGGGAGAGGTTCTTGCGCAGTTTCACAGTAGTCCTTCCAGTTCCCCGGTGTCCGGGGAGTTCGTATTGATGGGGTTCACGCGCTCAATACGAAGGAAGGGGGTCCACGCCGTTCGGGCAGCCTGCCAAGCTGCGCAAGCTTGAGTTGAAAACGCAGCGGGTAGTAGCCGGGAATAGGTCGCAGTTCCGGGACTGGAATGCGGATCAGGAACAGCAGCAGCCGGGCGGATCCCAAGGTGAGCACCCCGCGTAGCGGAACGAGCAGCCGCTCGGCGCCGTTCAGCACGAGGACGCTGGTTGCCGCCGCAAGGATGTGGGCGTAGAGCATCGATTCGCTCTGCACCTGGGCGTACTGCACGACAATTTGGCCCGAGAGGTCCACGGGGCCGTGGTGGGTCGCGTGTTCCATCGCGGTCAGGGGTCCTGTTTCGCCATGGCTCATCACCGACAGCGACAAGTGGAACAGCCCCTGGCTGAGCACAACCACCAAGCTGGTGGCCCACAGCGAGAATTTGCGTCCCAGCATCGCCATGGCGACCACGGCCGAGACGCAGGTGATCAGCAGCATGACCATCAGCGACATCTTGGTCGGTGCCTGGTGCGCGTGTGCGGCGAAAGCGGTCCAGGTGCACACGGAAGCCGCGAGCCAACCGCGGACTACGCGGATCGCTGGGTTCTTGTGCACGTGGGTCTGCCGTTCGTCGATAATTAGGTGATCTCAGCTGATTCTACGCGAAGTAGAAGTATGCCTCAAAGTGCGTAACGGCAAAAGGCCCGGTTCCGCGATATTGCGCGGAACCGGGCCTCCAGACAAGCATGGGGTGCTTACTTCTTGGCGACAGCGGCCTTCAGCTTCGATCCAGCGGTCAGCTTCACCGAGTGGCCGGCAGGA
>NZ_BMPH01000008.1 GCF_014647495.1 Glutamicibacter protophormiae | reverse complement strand
CCTGGGCGCGGTCTTCCTCTTCCTCCCGGTCGGCATGGCCTTCGCCTTCCTCGGCGTGCAGCTGGCGGTCTTCGGCGTCTACATGGGAGCCTCCTTCGCCCCCAACCACAAGGGCATGCCAATGGTCCCCGCCGACGCCCGCATCGACTTCTTCTCCCGCCAGGTACTCACCGGACGCAACGTGATGGCCCGCACCGGCTTCGGCAACAGGGTGCTCTCCCACGTCTACGGCGGCCTGAACTACCAGGTGGAACACCACCTGTTCCCCTCGATGCCACGCGCCAACCTGGCCGGGGTATCGAACATCGTGCGCGCCTACTGCGCCGAGCACCAGATCCCCTACACCGTGGCCAGCGTGCGCGAATCCTACGCCCAGGTCATCACCTACCTGAACAAGGTCGGCCTTTCGGCCCGCGACCCGTTCGACTGCCCAATGGTCTCCGGCTACCGCATCAGCTAGGGGCCAGCGGGCCTGTCGCGGCCCCGGCTACTTGCTGCGCGTCAGCGCGCCGATCTGGTCGCCCTTGGCATCCGAGAAGGTCATCTTCTCGCCGGAGATCGTTGCGGTGGCCGCGCCGCTGAGCCAGGAATCGACGCCCTCGCAGTACATCATGGTGCTGCCCATGGCCCCGAGGTCCACCACGCCGTCCTTCTGCGTCCACTGCCCGACGAGGTTGTTGCAGCCGTCGCTGCCGCTGATCTTCCCGTCCGATCCCAGGTTCATCCAGGGCTGGCCCTCGGCCTCGACGCCCCAGGTCCCGTCCGGGCTCGCTGGGGCTTCCGCGGCCGGGCCGCTGCTCGATCCGCAGGCGGCCAGGCCCAGCGCCAGCGCTCCCGCCGCCATCAATGCTGCAAGTCGTTTCATGTTTTCCAGCTTAAGCCACGCATAGGACGCTGACCAGCGCAATCGCCGATGCGCGCTGCCGCTTCGGCCCGCCGTCCGGGCCAGGCTAGTGCAGCCGGTCGCCGTGGTGGTCGTGGCGCCAATCGGCCACGGCGACCCAGAGCGTGGCGATGACCAGCGCACCGGTGGCGGCGAAGGACAGCGTCATCGCCAGCGGGTAGCCGACCACCTGGTTCATGCCGTAGAACACGGCGGTGATCACCGCGATGCCCACTGCCGTGCCGACGCGCTGCGAGGTCTGCATCAGCCCGCCGGCGGAGCCCGAGTTCTGAACGGGCACCTCCATCAGGGTCAACGCCTGGTTCGGCGAGATGATGAAGCCCTGGGCGGCGCCGATGAACGCCAGCGAGAGCAGCATCCACCAGATGCTCACGATGCCCCGCGACTCCAGCTCGACCACCGCCACGGTGGCGGTCAGGCCGAACAGCGCGCTGATCGTGCCGCCGATGACCAGCCGGCGCCCGGCGGTCATCACGTAGCGGCCGGCGACGTTCGAGCTCAGCGCCGACAGCAGCGCGGCGGGCAGGGCGATCAGCCCCGCCTGGAGGGCGCTGAAGCCCAGCGCCTGCTGGGTGTAGACGGCCACCAGCACCCAGACGCTGGACACGCCCATAAAGTACAGGCCGGCGATCACGGTGCCGTTGGTGAAGCTGCGCACCTTGAACAACGCCAAGTCCACCATCGGGGCCGCGCCGCGCGCCTTGTAGCGCTTCTCCCACCCGGCCCACAGGAACATGAACAGCAGCGCCACCGGCAGCAGCGTCCACAGCCACGGGTTCTCGCGGCCCTGCACGAAGGGGAAGAGGAAGGCGAAGATGCCCAGCGCCAGCAGCAGCCCGCCCACCGGGTCCAGGTCCAGCCTGCCGGCGGGCTTGGTGAACAGCGGGCGCGGCAGCCAGATGACCGCCAGCGTCATGGCGATGATGCCGATCGGCACGTTGATGAGGAAGGTGGAGCGCCAGCCGGCCTCGGTCCCCAGCCAGTTGATCAGCACGCCGCCCATGACCGGGCCGATGGCCACGGAGAAACCGACGACGGTGCCCAGCAGCCCGTACGCGCGGCCGCGTTCGGCGCCGCTGAAGTGCTGCTGGATCAGGCCCATGACCTGCGGGTTGAGCAGGCCGGAGCCGACGCCCATGATGAAGCGGGCGATGTTCAGCACCAGCGGGTCGGCCGCCAGCCCGGCCAGCACGGACGCCAGCGTGAAAATCACGACGCCGGCGATGAACATCATGCCGCGGCCCAGCAGGTCCCCGGCACGCCCGGCGGCCACCAGCACCACGCCGAAGGTCAGCGCATAGCCGGCGAGCACCCACTGCATGTCCGCCTCGGTGGCGTGCAAAGTGGATTCGATCGAGGGAAGCACCACGTTGACGATGCTCACCGAGACCAGCGACATGAACATGACCGCCAGCAACACACCCAGCAGCTTCCAGCGTCCGGCCGGCGTGAGCGCCTCGGGGCCAGGAACGGCGGTGGCGGGCCCGGCCACGGCGGTCAGTGGCGGGTCGTGCGGGTGCTGAATGGAAGGCATGGCAACTTTCGGACAACGGCTGGCAGGGCTGGTTCGCTGCGCGCCGCGGCCGCCCGGCGGTCCATCGCACGCTCTAGGTACAGCGCCCGCCGGGCCCGGGATATTCCCCCGCAGCGGTTGCGGGGCCGGGGTCCGAACCGATCAGCGGGCGTTCGGCAGCGAATCAAGCATGGCCTGGATGGTGAGGATGCGCATCTGGAGCAGCTCCTCGAACAGGTCGTCGTTGTCCATGCCCGGCAGCGTCAGGGATTCGCGCACCAGCGGGGCCTCGGCCTCGGGGTAGCGGTCGAGCCAGGCTTGCGGAACCACCCGGGAGATGTAGTCGTTCTGGGCTTCCGGAACGCGGTCGAAGTAGTAGTCCGCCTGCAGCG
This sequence comes from Glutamicibacter protophormiae, assembly GCF_014647495.1. Classification (GTDB taxonomy): domain Bacteria; phylum Actinomycetota; class Actinomycetes; order Actinomycetales; family Micrococcaceae; genus Glutamicibacter; species Glutamicibacter protophormiae. The sequence goes on along the minus strand of NZ_BMPH01000008.1, from coordinate 173,228 downwards.
CGAAGGACATGATGTCGCGGCTGAACGCGCGGACCAGCGCCAGCGCCTGCGGCATGCTGAATCCCATTTCCGTGTAGAAGCGCAGCAGCCGTTCCATCATCTCGATGAAGCGCGGGCCGCCGTCCACCACCACGCGTTCGGTGATCGGGACGACAGCAACCCATGGATAGGTGCGGTACAGCGCCCGGCTGACCCGGTAGAACTTCTTCACGGTGTCGCGCCAGTTCACCGGATCGAACTCCAGCAGCGGGGTGCTGCGGATGAACAGCTCCACCGCCATGTTCACGACGTCCTGCCGGTCGCTCACGTAGTTGTACAGCGCCCGCGAGGTCGCGCCGAATCGCGCCGCCAGGCCGTTCATGGTCAGTGCCGTGAAGCCTTCGGCGCCGATGATCTTCAGCGCCTCGGCCGCAATGGCCTCCTTGGTGATGGGTACCAGGGAGGCGTCCTTGCGCGGGCGTCCCCGTCCGCGCTTGACCGGGGTCTCGTCCCGGGGTAGATCCACGTCGCTCATGCGACCAGCCTTTCACAAAGTTCGACGTCCAGCATCCTGCACAGGCCTTCCCTACAGCAGCGCCAAGAGATTCCGCGCCCGTTCATGCCACATTCCCGCGGCCAGGGCCAGGTGGCCGACGGCGAAGGACATCGCCCCGGCAAGCCACGGCCACAGCAGCGGCGCTTCGAAGGTGCCCGGCAGCGCGGCGATGAAACCGGCGGCCATGACCAGCAGGCCGGTGGCGATCAGGGCGATGTGGGCCCAGCGCCGGCGCAGCGGGAGCAGCAGCGCAAGCACCGCGAGCGCCGCGGCCGGAGCGAGGATCAGCCACACGTTGCCGGTGAACCCCTGCATGCCACGGTAGGTCGTGTAGCCGATGGACGCAAGCAGTGCCACGGCGGCGCAGACCAGCCAGGCCGGGCCGGGCCGGGCCATCGACCCGCGCATCATCAGCAGCGGGGTGAAGGCCTGGGCCCAGAGCAGCACCGCCAGCGGGATGAGGAATGCGCCCAGGCTCGCCAGTCCCAGCACGCAGGCGGCGGTGGTCGCCAGCGCGCCGACGATCTGCAGCACCAGCCCCGGCGTCCCGTGCACGACCAGCGGCAGCAGGCTGAACAGCGCCGGGATGAAGGCGAAGAACATGACCGCCGATCCCAGGGAGAGTTCCAGCTCCGCAAGTGCGCCGAACATCGAACCCCCGACATAGCCGAAGGACAGCGGCTCGACGAGCGCGACGAAGTGCGAGCCGAGCACCAGCAGCCCGGCGGTGAGCACCGACAGCGCGAAGATCGGCCAGGCCAGGATGCGGGTCAGGAACTGGCGGCCGCTGCTGACCTTGAGCTCGGTCGGTTCGGTGCGGGTGAACCCGGCGGCAACCACCGCGGGGTCCCCCAGCGAGCGCAGCAGTTCGGACTTGCGCCGGCCCTTGCCCGGAAGCCGGGAAATCTGTTCGCGGGTGTGTGCAAGAATCTCGGTGCGCTCGGCGTCGGAAAGAAAACCCAATTCCCGACGCAGCTGTTCAAGATAGTTGCGCGCGGCCCGCGGCAGATGAGATTGCATCCCTATAGCTTACGTGGCCTGCCTGGAAGTTTGCGACCGCTCGGCCCCTTGCGCGCCGCGCGAATCCGCGCTGCTGGCACGCTGCTATTTTCCCGCGCCGGCGGTGAGGCCGCCGACGATGTACTTCTGCAGGAAAAGGAACAGCGCCATGACCGGCAGCGCGGCCAGCACCGCCCCCGCGGCGAAGACCGACCAGTTGGAGGTGAACTCCTCGGACACGTAGGAGTACAGTCCCACCGCCAGGGTCTGGTTTTCCGGTGAGACGAGCACCACGGAGGCGATGACGAAGTCCGAGGTGCTGGAGATGAAGGACAGCAGCCCCACCACGGCCAGGATCGGCGCGACCAGCCGCAGGATCATGGTGAAGAAGATCCGGGCGTGCCCGGCGCCGTCGATCTTTGCGGCCTCGTCGATCTCCACCGGAATGGTGTTGAAGAAGCCGTACATCAGGTAGGTGTTCACGCCGAGCGCGCCGCCCAGGTACACCATGATCAGCGCGATCTGGTTGTCGATGCCCAGGGCCGGATACACATCCCCCAGCGAAGTCAGCAGGATGAAGATGGCCACGACGGCCAGCAGCTGCGGGAAGATCTGGACGACCAGCAGGCTGACCAGTCCGAAGCGGCGTCCGGTGAAACGCATCCGCGAGAAGCTGTAGGCCGCCAGGGCCCCGAGGAATACCGAAGCGGCGGCGGTGGTCAACCCGATGAACAGGGTGTTGCCGAACCAGGCGGCGAAGGGCCGCTGCTCGTTGCGGAACAGGTCGATGTAGCTCTGCAGGCCGAGCTGGGTGAACAGCCCGTTGGAGGACAGGAGCGTTCCGTTGGGGTTCAGCGACGCCGACAGCACATAGAGCAGCGGGAACGCCGCGTAGATGCACAGCGCCACGCCGATCAGGTGGCGCCAGCCGGTGGAGGCGAACCATTTTCCGAAGCCGCGGCGCCCTGCGCGCTGCTGGGCGGGAGTTTGCGTCGACATTAGTTCAGTTCCTCCAGGGCCTTGGTCTGCTTGAAGCTGATGACCGCGATGATGGAGACCAGCACGAAGATGATGATGGAGAATGCGCTGGCCAGCCCGTAGTCGCGCTGCGAGCCGACAAAGGCGACCTTGTAGACCATGGAAATCAGGATGTCTGTCGAGCCCACATTGAGCCCCGCCCCTTCAAGGCGCGGGCCGCCTTCGGTGAGCATGTAGATGACGTTGAAGTTGTTGAAGTTGAAGGCGAACGAGCTGATCAGCAACGGAGCCACGGAAACCAGCAGCAGCGGGAGCTTGATCAACCGGAAGACCTGCAACGGTTTGGCGCCGTCGATCTTGGCCGCCTCGGCCAGTTCATCGGGGATCGACTGCAGGGCGCCGGTGCAAACCAGGAACATGTAGGGGAAGCCGAGCCAGAGGTTGACCCAGAGCACGGAGAACTTCGCCAGCCAGGGATCGGTCAACCATGGGATTGGCGCACCGCCGAAGATCACCTGGTTCACGAAGCCGAAGTCCTTGTTGAGCATGCCGGCCCAGACCAGGCCGCCCAGGAATGCCGGGAAGGCATACGGCAGGATGGAAATGACGCGGTAGATTCTGCGGCCCTTCATGCGCAAGTCGTTGAAGACCAGCGCCAGGAACAGGCCCAGGAAAAACGTGGTGGCGACCGACAGCAGGGCGAACGCGAAGGTCCAGACCGTCACGGATCCCAAGGCGGTGCGGATGGAGGAGTCATTGAAGGCCTTGGAGAAGTTCTCGAAACCCACGTTGATCGACCAGCCGGGCATCAGCTGCGTGCCATCCGGTGCGGTGAAGGCGCCGACGCCGGTGTCGCGGTAGACCACGGAGGTGGTGGAGTCGGTCATGGTTCCGGCGGCCTCGTCGTAGACCAGGTTCGAGGTGTACTGGTAGGCGGTGCGCCCGTCGGAGGTGCGCAGCGACCCCTGGGACGGATCATCGCTCATCGGCACCGCCAGGGTGGTGACCTCCTGCTGGCGGCCGAGCAGGTCGGCGAAGCTGAGCTGCGTGAATCCGGCAAGCTCGTCGGCGGTGATCGGCTCCAGCGGCTGCTCTGCGGTGCCTGCCAGCTGCACCCCGTCACGCTCAACCAGCAGCGACAGCTTGCCGCCGTCGTCCAGCACCGTCACGGGGAATCCCGGGGAGTCCGGGACCCGGCTCTGGTTGGACTGGAGCAGCGCCGTGACGGCGTCGTCCTTGTCCGAGTTGTGCCCCGAGCCGTAGTTGGTGAAGGCGATGTAGCCGGTGTAGCCGATGACGAACACCTGGAAGATCAGCAGGAAGATAGTGCCCGGCAGCAGGTACTTGGCCGGCAGCCAGCCCCGCTTGAAATACACGACGTTGATCACCAGCGTGATCACGGCAACCACGGCGGCGATTGCCCAGGCCTCGCGGCCGATGGCGGTGAACAACGCGAAAATGGCGGTGGCGTCCACGATGCCGATCATCGCGATCTTGGCCAGGATCAAGCCGGTGGAGGTTGACGCTGCGGTGGCCAGCCGCTGGGCGGCCGGGGACAGGGCGCCGGCCTGCGCCGTGTCGCCGCTGCGCGGCGGCTTCTGGTGGGTTAGTGACATTTGTGGCTTGTTCCTGGGTCGGAGGTCGGCGAACGCGCGGTGCGAGGAGTGCCGCACCGCAGAGGGCTGGACGCGTCGGAGCGGCGGCTTGCCGCTCCGACGCGTCACGCACGCGGACGTGCTGCGGTGCTACTTTGAGATGGCCTTCTCGATATCGGCGGTCATCTGCTTCCAGCGCTTGGCCGGATCGGCCTTGCCGGAAATGATCTCTGCTTCGGCGACTCCCCAGAATTCCCAAACGGCCGCCATTTCAGGGATATTCGGCATCGGAACCCCGTCTTCGCCGACCGCGCCGAAGGCTGCGATGGTTTCATCGGACTTGGCCGCCTCGAAGGCTTCCTTGTTGGCGGGCGGACGGTTGCCCACTTCGTAGAGCTTGGTCTGGACCTCGGCGCTGCCGATGTAGTTGGTCAGGAACTCCGTTGCCGCCAGCAGGTTTTCGGTCTTGGAGGAAACGAAGAAGCCCTGGACTGCTACGAACGGCTGCGCCTCGTCGCCGCCGGCGCTTGGGATCGGGTCGATGGCCAAGTCGATCTTGGCGTCTTCGACGGCGTCCACATTCCATGGGCCGGTCAGCAGGAATGGCGAATCACCGGAAATGAACTTCTCCTTGGCGATATCCGCATCCACGGAGGTCTTCAACGTGCCGGCCTCGCCCTGGTCGGCAAGCCACTGGGCGAATTCAAGGCCACCCTCGTTGCCGATTCGAAGGTCGCTGGGATCGTAGGCGCCGTTTTCATCGGTTCCGAAAACCGGAGCGTCAAAGGACGTCTGGAATGGGTAGGCGTGGAACGGGTCGCCCAGCTCGGACACCTGGACCAGGAACGGGAAATCGGTGCCCGCCTTCTTGCCCTCGGCGATCATCTCGTCGAATGTCGCCGGGGCCTTGTCGGCCAAATCCTTGTTGCGCAGCAGCGCAAGGTTCTCCGTTGCGTATGGGACACCATAGGTGTTGCCTTCATAGCTCATCGCGTCAATGGCGACGTCCTGGAAGTCCGCGCTCTTGTCGCCCAGCTCGACCGGCTGGACTACGCCGTTGTTGACGAGGTTTCCCAGCCAATCGTGGGCGCCGATGGTGATGTCCGGTCCCTTGCCCGTCGGCACCTGCTTGAGGAAGTCCTCCTGGATCTTGGAGAAGTCCTTGATCACCAGGTCGACCTTGACACCGGATTTGGCCTGGAAATCCGCTGCAGCGTCCTTCAGGACCGGCTCGCGGTTGGCATCGACCCATACGGTCAGCGATCCTGCTTCGGCGGCGGCCGGCGAGGACTGTGCGGGCGTTTCGGAAGGCTGCGGGGCTGAACTGTTCGAACCACCGCAGGCGGTCAGGGAAAGCGCCGCAATTGCGGTCACTGCCCCACCCAGGAGAAGGGAGCGCTTGTTCACCATCATGGGGTGTCCTTTCGTGACAACTTTGTCCAAAGGACCGGGTTGACCGCGATGTACCGCGGTACGGCCCGGTCGGTTCCTTCGAGTGCGAGTGACGACTCGAATGTAAGCGTTTCCAGAGTGGCATAGATCATGCTCTTTGACAAGAAGTTCATGCAAAACGCTTATTTGTTGGCTGGGATTCGCATGAAAGGCCAACCAGAACGATGGGCACTCGGGCAATAATGTAAGCGTTTACATGTAACGAAATTTCGTTTATGGTTACCGTCATGACTGAAATCCGCTCCCTTGCAGAGACCCGAGAGCCCGAGGCCGCAGCCGAGTGGTGGCGTTCCTCGGTGATCTACCAGATCTATCCGCGTTCCTTCGCAGATGCGAACGGCGACGGCATGGGCGACCTGCCCGGAATCACTGCACGGCTGCAATCCTTGGCGGACCTCGGGGTCGACGCGATCTGGCTGTCCCCCTTCTTCACTTCCCCGCAAAAAGACGCAGGCTACGACGTCTCCGACTACTGCGACGTGGATCCGCTGTTCGGAACGCTGGAAGACTACGATGCCATGGTTGCCCGCGCCCACGAGCTGGGGCTGCGCGTCATCGTAGACCTGGTGCCGAACCACTGTTCGGACCAGCACCCATGGTTCCAGCAGGCGCTGGCCACCCCGCCGGGCTCCCCCGAGCGTGATCGTTTCATCTTCCGCGATGCGCCGGAGTCCGGCCTTCCGAACAACTGGGAATCGGTCTTCGGTGGTCCCATGTGGACGCAGACCGCCAACCCGGACGGCACTGCGGGGCAGTACTACCTGCACATTTTCGATTCTTCGCAGCCGGACTTCAACTGGCACAACGAGCAGGTTCGCGAGATGTTCCGCGGCGTGCTGCGGTTCTGGCTTGACCGGGGAACGGACGGTTTCCGGGTGGATGTGGCCCATGGGCTGATCAAATCCGATGGACTGCCGGATTACGCGGTTGACCCGGCCGCCGCGTCGATGGGCGGCACCGAGGAACTCGCCCCGTGGTGGGGGCAGGATGGCGTGCACGAAATCTACCGCGACTGGCGCAGGGTGCTGGATGAATACGATGGCGAACGCGTGCTGTGCGCCGAAGCCTGGGTCAGCCCGCTGTCCCTGATGGCCAAGTGGGTGCGTCCCGACGAAATGCACCAGGCCTTCAATTTCCCGTACTTGTCCTGCGACTTCAACGCCGCCCGGATCCGGGCCACGATCGACGAATCGCTGCGGGAATTCTCGGCCGTCGGTGCGCCGAGCACCTGGGTGCTCTCGAACCACGACGTGGTCCGCCACGCAACCCGACTGGCGCTGACCGAAGACAATCCACAGGGCGAGGGCATCGGCCCGTTGACTCCGAACCTCCCGGACACCGCCATCGGCCTGCGCCGAGCGCGTTCGGCCAGCACGCTGATGCTCGCGCTGCCCGGCGGAGCCTACCTGTACCAAGGCGAGGAACTCGGGCTTCCGGAAGCCGTCGAGCTGCCCGATGAGGCGCGACAGGACCCGACCTGGTTCCGAACGAACGGCGAACGCTATGGCAGGGACGGGTGCCGAGTGCCGATTCCGTGGGAAGCAGGGGTACCTGCCGCGGGCTTCTCCCCCACCGGCGAAAGCTGGTTGCCGCAGCCCGCGGGCTGGGAGGACTACGCCCGCGACGTCCAACGCGCGACCGCCGATTCCACGCTGAACCTCTACACCGCGCTGCTTCGATTGCGCCGCGGCCACGCGCTTGGGGCCGGAACGCTGGCCTGGTTGGAAACCGGGGACCCCGAGGTGCTGGCCTTCAGGAACAACGACGTGGTGGTGGTTTCCAGCTTCGCTGGCTCCGAGCGCGAACTGCCGGCCTGCACCACGGGCCTGGCTGTCCTCGCTTCCAGCGCACCGCAGCCCTCGGGGCGGCAGATCGCCGCCGAATCGACCGTATGGTTCCGCGCCTGAACACCCCAGCAGGTAATCTGGTGAACAGGGCGCGACCGACCTCAGGGGTCCCGTCGCGCCCAGTCACATCCCTATTCACCTTTTCATCCACCACTGCGTCGGAAGGAACTTCGTGGCCGGCATCAAGGATGTAGCCCGAGCAGCGGGCGTCTCCGTGGCGACCGTTTCGCGCGCGCTCTCCGGTCGGGGCAATGTCTCCCCCAGCGCATTGGCCGCCGTCCAGCAGGCAGCCCACGATCTTGGCTATGTGGTTTCTTCCACCGCATCGGGGTTGGCCTCGGGCCGCACCAGGAACATCGGCGTGCTGGTACCGGTCATCAACCACTGGTTCTACGCCAGCGTGCTGGAAGGCATCTGCACGGCCCTGATGCGCGAAGGCTACGACACGACGTTGTACCAGTTGACCAAGGATCCGGACCAGCGGCATCAGATCTTCTCCGATTTCCTGCAGCGCCAGCGTGTCGACGCGGTCATCGCGGTGAACCTGGAGCTCAGCGAAGCCGAATTGGTGGCCCTGCACGCGCTGGACAAGCCGCTGGTCGGGGTGGGCGGTCCGCTGCCGGGGGTCCCGACATTGCAGGTGGATGACGAAGCGGTATCCGCGCTGGGCACCGCGCACCTGCTGTCCTTGGGACACACGCGGGTCGGTTATATCGGGGGTTCATCGGAAACCGATGTGGATTTCCGCGTCCCCTCCCACCGGCGCATCGGCTACGAACACGCGCTGGCAGAGGCCGGGATCGAACTCGATGAGGCACTGTGCGTCAGCGCGGACTTCACGATGGCCCAGGGATACAGCGTCGCCAAGCAGCTGCTGGGGAATCCCGCCGCCCGGCCCACCGCCATCTTCGCCGCCAGCGACGAAATGGCCATCGGTGCCATCCTTGCGGCCAGGGATTTGGGATTGCAGCTGCCCCGCGACCTTTCGGTGGTCGGTGTGGACGACCACGATCTGGCCGAATTCTTCGGGCTGACCACCATCCGGCAGCTTCCGCACGAGCAGGGAGAGCTCGCCGTGGCCATGCTGCTGCGCGCCATCCGCAAGGAGGAACCGGCGCAAGCCCACACCCTGGGCCACGAACTGGTTGTCCGAAGCTCCACCAGCCGTCCGCCAGCCGACCACTAGCTATCCCGGGAAGCAGCAAGCCCCGGTCCCACCGTGCACCAAAGAGGCCAGGCGGCCCGCGTAAATGCGGGTCGCCTGGCCATTTGGACTGCTCCGCCGGGGTCGGCGGCTGAAGCTAGTTCGAGTGGTGCTTGCGCTCCGCCTCGACCTCGGCTTCGCGGGCGGCCGCGGCCACCAGTTCCTCGTCCAGGTCCTCGACGTGAAGGTTGCGTCCGCGGGTCTCGCCGACCCACAGCACGGCAGCCACGGAGATGATGGTCAGCACCATGATGTACACGGCGATGGACAGCGAATTCCCGGTGGCTTCCAGCAGGATCTGCGCCACGGTGGCGGCGAAGGCGCCGCCGAGGATGGCGCCGAGCGCGTAGCCGATCGAGATGCCCGAGTAGCGGATGTGGGCCGGGAACATCTCGGCGTACATGGCCGACTGCGGGCCGTAGGACAGGCCCAGTCCGATGGTCAGCACGAAGACCGCTACGCCGTACAGCATGATGTTGCCGGTGTTCACGAGCATGAACATCGGAATCATCCAGACGAACACCAGCGCGTAGCCGATCACGAAGGTCGCACGGCGGCCGATGACGTCGGACAGCCAGCCGCCGACCAGGGTGAAGATCAGCCAGCCGAAGGAACCGATGGTGGTGGCCAGCAGGACCGGCGCGACCGGCATCTTCAGCACGGAGGTGGTGTAGGAGATGAAGAACGCGATCACCAGGTAGCCGGCGGCGTTGTTGGAGATGAAGATCAGCGCGGCCTGGACGACCTGCTTGAAGTTGGACTGCATCAGCTCCTTGAGCGGAGTGTGCTCCGAGGCCTTGCGCAACGCCATCTGCTTGAAGATCGGGGATTCCTCGACCGCGCGGCGGATCAGGTAGCCGACGATGATCAGCACGACGGACATCAGGAACGGGATGCGCCAGCCCCAGGCCTGGAACTGCTCGGGGCTCATCGAAATGCGCAGGACGTACAGCAGGCCGGTCGCCAGGATCATGCCCAGCGGCACACCAATCTGCGGGAAAGCGCCGAAGTAGCCGCGGCGAGTCTCCGGGGCGTGCTCGACGGCCATCAGGGCAGCGCCGCCCCATTCGCCGCCGGCCGAGAAGCCCTGGATGATGCGCAGCGCCACGAGCATGATCGGTGCGGCGATGCCCACGGCGGCGTAGGTCGGCAGCACACCGATCAGCGCTGTGGCAACACCCATCAGGATGAGGGTCAGAACCAGAATGCGTTTGCGCCCGTACCGGTCACCGAGGTGTCCGGCGACGATGGCGCCCAGGGGGCGGAAGAAGAAGGAAATGCCGATCATGGCGAAGGACAGAATCTGCGCCAGTCCCGGATTCGATTCGCCCAGCGGGGCGAGGAACAGCGGAGTCAGCAGCGTTGCCGTCAGCTGGGCGAAGATGAAGAAGTCGTACCACTCGATCGTGGTGCCCACCAGGGTGCCGGCAAGGACCCGGCGTTCCTCCTTGGTGCGCGAAACGTTCTGAGACATAGTGAATGATCCCTTGATGCGAATTAAGTTACCGACCGTTCGGACAGTTACGTAGACAACACTATAAACGACAAGTGAATCTCCTCACAACATGAAGTGATCCATATTTCACGACTACGAGTTCCGGGTCACGATAAATCCCCCAACGACTCGGGAGATTTCCGCACCATCCGGCAAATCTGTTCTAATAGAGAACACGAGGACCAGAATTCCCATTCGCTTAAACCATCGGTGCCCGGCATCGTTACTGGTCCGCCCCGCGCCAGAATGACTATCGCCATGCCAACTTCCCAGACACTTTCCCGAGGCATTCGCGTGCTGGAAATCGTCGCCGCGTCGCCGACCTATCTGTCGATCGCCGATGTCGCAGCCAAGCTCGACGTGCACCGTTCAATTGCCTACCGCATTATCCGGACGCTGGAAAACCACCGGCTGCTGAGCCGGGACGAAGCCGGGCTGATCCGCCCCGCCTCGGGTCTGGCGGCGCTGGCCCGGTCAGTGCAGCGCGATTTGCAGTCCGCTGCGTTGCCGGAACTGACCAGGCTGGCCAACAATCTGTCCATGACGGCATTCCTCGCCGTATGGGAGCACGATGTATGCACCACGCTGCAGTCGGTGGAACCGTTGCATTCGAGCAACGCCATCGTTCATCGTCCTGGTTCGGTGCACGGCATGGACGTCGGCGCTGCAGGAATCGCCATCCAGTCCATGTACACCAAGGAGCAGTGGCGGGCGCTGGACACCGAGATCGAGTACCGGCCGCAGGCGCGTGAAGCCCGGATCGACGGTTATGCCACGAGCGCCAACGAGGTCATCCAGGGTGTCGCGTCCATCGCGGTGCCGATCCCCAGCCAGCAGACCACCCCGGCCTCGATCGCAGTGGTCTTCGCTGCCAGCACCGTCACTGACCGGAACGGCATTATCCGCGCGTTGAAGGAAGCTGCCCTGAATATCGCCGACGAACTCGGCAACTGAGCACACGGCCCGGCCATGGCGCCGGGGAAAAGCAAACCCGCCGACGGAATCCGGAGAATTCCTTCGGCGGGTTTTCGCTGCAAGCTGCAGGTCCTAGCGAACGCGCCTCAAGGAGGCCGCCCGGGAGGCGAGGACCTTCATGATGAGGCCTGCCAGCAGAATCACGAAGGCTCCCCCGGTGGCGACCCAGAATGCGCCGAGGTAGCCCATCGAGTCGGCCAGCAGGCCGGCCAGGCCGTTGCCGATCGCGGTGCCCACGACGATGCCCGCGGAGAGCATGGTCATCACGGTGGACAGGCGCTGCGGCGGGGCAACCTCGCCGCCCAGGGTCATGACGGTGACGATGACCGGACCGACGGCGAAGCCGGCCACGAACAGGGCCGCCAGCATCCACGGAGTCGAATCGGCCAAGTGCAGCCCGAAGCTGAGCACGCTCAACGCCGCGCCGCAGGCGATCCAGCGGTTGATCTGGCTGAAGCCCTGCGGCCAGGCGGCCACGGAAATCGCGGCAATGGCGCTGGAAACGCCCATGGCGCCGTAGAGCAGGCCGCCCTGGTTCGAATCGCCCTGCGCCCCCGCGAAGGCCAGGGTGCCTGCGGCGGTGGAGCCGAAGACGGTACCCAGCGCGATCATGCTCAGCACCAGCGACCCGATCGCGGCCACCTGTCCTGCGCTGATCTTCACTGTGGCCGCGGAGTGGACGGAGGCTCCGGGCTGCAGGGCGCCGGCGGTGCGGTGCAGCGCGAACAGCGGCACGAGCACGATGGTCAGCGCGGCGGCCAGGTACAGCGGAAGCACCGGGGAGACCAGCGAGGCCAGCAGGCCGACTGCCACCGGGCCAAAGACGAAGCCGAGTTCGTCCAGCATGGATTCCAGGCTCAACGCGGCAGTCAGGGTCTTGGGTTTCTGGTTCGTGCCGCGGGACATGGCGATCCAGCGGACCCTGGACATCGGGCCGACCTGCGGCCCGGTGGCTCCGGCCAGCAGGCACAGGGCGACCAGGGGGCCGACCGCGAGTTCGGCGCCGGAATTGGCGAAGAGCGTGAAGGCGATCAGCAAGATGGTGTGCAGCACCGCGGCGGCCAGCAGCACCGGACGCTGTCCGCGCCGGTCGGCCAGGTAGCCGATGCTGGGTCCGCCCACGGCCGAGCCCAGTCCGACCATGGCCGCGGCCAGGCCGCCCAGCCCGTAGGATCCGGTGTTGGCGGTGACCAAGGTCATCGAACCGATGGTGAGCATGGCCAGCGGAAGGCGGGCCAGGAAGGTCAGCGGAAGGTAGGGCAGTCCCACCATGGGGACCAGCGCCGAATATCCGGATTTCATCGCGGATTCCTCAGCATTTTCGCGCGACAAGATATGTTGGGACAACACAACTCCATGACGAAGTGTGCGTCGTCCCACACCCCCCGACGCACCATCTGCCCAAATATGCCGATTGGCACTATCCTCAACATAGCCAGCCCCGTCGGACATGTCCAGTCCTACATTGACACCAGCGGCTGCACCTCGCGTTCGATGCGCGAACCGTGCTGGGTTTTCACCACCGTGACCCGGTTGGTGATCCGCTGCTTCATTTCCGCCACGTGCGAGACCAGGCCGATGGTCCGGCCGCCGGCCCGCAGGTTCTCCAACGCGCTCATGACCTGTTCCAGCGTCTCGGCGTCCAGCGAGCCGAAGCCCTCGTCCACGAACAGGGTCTGCATGTCCACCGCGCCGGAATGGTGCGAGATGACGTCCGCCAGCCCGAGCGCCAGGGCCAGCGAAGCCATGAAGGTCTCGCCGCCCGAGAGCGTCTGCGTTTCGCGGTGCTTGCCCGTCCAGGCATCCAGCACGCGCAGGCCGAGCCCGGACTTGTTGTTCCCCTGCTTTGAATCGTCGTGGTGCAGCGAGTAGCGCCCGCCGGACATGACAGCCAGGCGTTGGGAGGCCGCCACGGCCACTTCTTCCAGCCGCGCCGCGAGCACGTAGGTGCTCAGTGTCATCTTGTAGAGGTTCTCGCCCCCGCCGCGGATGACGTCGGCCAAGCCGCGAAGCCGCCGGTAGGCCTCGATGACCGGCCCGGAATCCGCGCGCAGCGCTGCCAGGCTGGCCACGGCCTGCTCATGGCGGGCGGCGGTGCTCTGCGCCAGGACTTCCAGCTCGCGCGCCCGCTCGTAGTCGGTGTCCGCCTGGGCCACCGCTTCGGCGGCCAGTTCGAGATCCAGTGCGGTGGGCGGCTGGACGCCCTCGGCGGCCAGCTTCGCAGCGCGGCGGGCGTCCGCGGAGGCTTCCAGCGTGGTGATGGAGCTGGCCCGGTCGGCATCCGCGGCGACCAGCGTGCGCAGTTCGGCGCGTTCGGCCGCCGGAAGCAGTGCGGCTTCGTAGGCTGCGGGATCCGGGAAGCCGGCGGCTTTGCGCTCCTTGTGCCAGGTGTTCTCCGCCTTCAGCGCCGCCGCATCGGCCTCGCGGTAGTGGTACACGGCGTTGTGGCCGCGGGTGTAGGCGCCCACGGCAAGCTTCAGCCGGGCCACCAGCTCTTCCAGGCTGCCCTGCCCCTGGCGGACCTTCTCCAGCTTGGCGTCCAGGTCCTTCAGCTTCCCGGCCAGCGCCGCGGCCGCCTGCGCCGACTTCGCATGCTCCAGCGCGGCCCGGTTGGCCCGGTCCGATTCGGTTTCGATCCGGGTGCGCAGCTGGTCGAGGTTCTTGATCACCGCGGCGATCCTGGCCTGTTCCTTCACGGCAGCCTCCAGCTGACCGGTGCTGGCTTCCAGCCGCCCGGACAGTTCAGCCACCGAATGCCCGTCCGCCGCGTCGCTGGCGGCGGTGAATTTGGTCAGGGCGACATCGCGCTTCGTGGTGGCGGCGGCGAGCTTGGTGCGCTCGGCCGCGACGGCGGCCTCAAGCTGCTGGATCTGCTCGTCCTCGACCAGCTGCGCCCCGGCGTCGGCGCGGGCAGGATTCGGATGCTCGGTGGCGCCGCAGACCAGGCACGCCTGGCCGTCTTCCAGCGCGGCGGCCAAGCGCAGCGCGCTCTGTTCCAGCTGCTCGCGTTGCAGGACCACCAGCGACTTCTCCGCTTCGACAGCTTTCAGGCTTTGTGCGGCGAATGCCGATTCGGCCGTCGCCACGGACTTTTCCAGCTTGTCGCGGGTTTTCGCATGTTCCAGCTGGGTGGACAGCTGTTGGGTGGCTTCACGCAGCCGCAGCACGAGCGCGGCCGCGGATTCCGCATCCAGTTCCTGTTCTTCCAGTTCGACGCGTTCGGAGCGCAGCGAGGCAAGCAGCTGCTCGGCCGCGGTCTTGGAGTCCTGATGCGCTGCGACCTGGGCGGTGAGGTCGTCGAGCGCGGCCGCGAGCCCTGCGCGGTCTGCTTCCTCGGCCAGCGCTTCCTTGGCCAGCGTCAGCTCGGATTCCCGGCCCTTGAGCAGCGCTGACAACCGCTGCTGGGTGTCTTCGTCGGCTTCGCCGGTGAAATCCCAGTCCTTGGCCAGCTTCGCCTGGATCTCGCGCCAGGCCGCGGCGGTGCTCCGGTGCTGCTGCACGGCCTGATCGGCCTGTTCCTTGTAGGCCTTCACCGCAACGGCCTTCGCATCGCGGTCGAGTTTCTCCCCGGCGGCCACGGCGGCCGGATGCTGTTCGGCGTAGGCCGATTTCAGCTGCGCCAGCTCCTGCAGGCGGGCGAACACCCGGACCTGCTCCGCCAGCCCGGCCGAACGCTCGCGCGCGGCTGACAGCTGGCTGCGCAGCCGGGCCGCGGCGGCGGCGAGCCGGTGGTGGGTGTGCTGGATGCGCTGCTGGTAGGCTTCGAATTCCTGCTCCGTGCCGACCGCTTCGGCCGCCGGATTCTCCGTGTCAGCCGCCGCGGCTCCTGCAGGCCCGGCGTCGCCCGGTGCTGGCGCCGGGTCGGGGACCGCATGGGCCGCCAGGAAGCCGGTGGCCTCGACGCGGATCGCCGCCTCGCTGGCGGCCAGGGCGGATTCCAGGGTTTCGGTCTGCTCGCGCTCCTCGGCCAGGCGGGCGGAGAATTCCTCTTCGATGGCGGCGTAGTCGCTGGTGTCGAAGAGGTTGGCCAGCAGGTCCTCGCGGTCCTTGGCCTTGGCGCGCAGGAAGTCGGCGAAGCCGCCCTGCGGCAGCATCACGACCTTGGTGAACTGGTCGCGGTCAAGCCCCAGCAGGCCGCCGAGCACCTGCCCGACCTCGTCGTTGCGGGTGGACAGCTGTTCCCAGGCTCCGCCGGTGAATTCGCGCAGCAGGCTCACGGCCTTCTGCTCGGTGACCTTGTTCTTGCCGCGCTTGGCCGGGCGCATCCAGGCCGGGGAGCGGGTGACCTCGAAGCGGCGGTTGCCGATGGTCAGCTCGCAGACGACCTGCGGTTCAAGTCCCGGGGCGGCATGGTCGGAGCGGATCTGCCGGCTGCCGGTGCGGTTGCCGGGCAGCGAACCGTAGAGCGCATAGCAGATGGCGTCCAGGATGCTGGACTTGCCGGCGCCGGTGGGGCCGTCGAGCAGGAACAGCCCGCCCTCGGCGAGCTCGTCGAAGTCGATGGTCTCGGTCTCCGCGAAGGGGCCGAACGCCTGGATCTGCAGCTTGTGGATTCTCATCGGCTGACCTGTGCCTCTCGGGTGCGCTGGATGACTGACTGGAGGATGCCGCGTTCGGCCTCGTCTGCGGCGCGTTCGCGCACATGCTCGATGAAGTCCTGGACGACCTCCTCGGTGCTGGCGGCCTTGGCCAAGCGTTGCGCGTAGCTGCTGGGCTTTTCCTTGTCTTCCACACCCTGCGGGTCGAAGTTCAGCACCACGGTGTCCGGGAAGCGGCTGCGGATCGACTGCATGGCCTCGGCGGGGCGCTCCGGATCGGTCAGCGTCACCTGGCACCAGGCATCCACCGCGTAACCCAGGTCCGGGTCATCCAGCAGCTGCTGCAGCTCGCCGCGCAGGATCACCAGCCGCTTCGGCACGCCCAGCAGCACCTCCTCGATGCCGGCAATCCCCTGAGGGCCGGTTTCAATGATCCACACACCCTTTTTGTGGTTGGCCTCGGAGAAGGAATAGGCCAGCGGCGAGCCCGAGTAGCGCACGTGCCCGCGCACCTGCTGGCGGCCGTGCAGGTGGCCCAGGGCCGAATAGTCGAAGTGCTCGAAGAGCTCCACCGGGACCACGTCCAGGTTGCCGGTGCTCAGTTCGCGCTCCGAATCGCTGCCCACTCCCCCGGCGGCGAACAGGTGGGCCAGCGATACCGAGACCACCGGGCTGCCTTCGGCGCGCAGCTGCGCGAGGTGCTCGTCGACCCGGGTGATCGCCGCGGCCACGACCGCCTGGTGGGTGGCCTTCTGCACCCCCAGCTGGTCCATGACCATGCGCGGCTCCAGATACGGGATGCCGTAGATTGCCACCTTGTGGTCCTGCGCGTCGAGCACCGCCGGCTGCAGCATGCGCTCCAGATCCGCGATGATGTGCACCCCGGCGGCGTCCAGCAGGTCGGCGCCGAAATTCAGCCGCGAGGCCGAGTCGTGGTTGCCGCTGGTCATGATGATCCGCGCCCCGGTGCCAGCCAGTTCGCGCAGCGCCCAGTTGCACAGCTTCACCGCATCCACGTGGGGCAGCGCCCGGTCGTAGATGTCCCCGGCGATCAGCACCGCATCGATGCTCCGCTCGCGGGTGATGTCGATGATTTCCTGGAGCACCGCACGCTGGGATTCCAGCAGCGAAGCGCCGTGGAAGGTGCGGCCCAAATGCCAGTCTGAGGTGTGAAGCAATCGCATAAAACCCACCTTATGCAAAATCACCGACACAAAGAACATTAGACTGGGAGATGTGAATGAAACCGGTGAAATTGCACTCCTGCCAGAGAACTACTCAGACAAGGTGTTCGCCATCCTGCTCGGCCTGGCCGACGGCGCAACCCACGCCCGCGACGACATCGATCCCGGGGCCACCGAAATCCTCCCGCTCTACCTGGCCGACGGCCTGCTCGAAGCCCTGGAATGGGCCAACGACGGCGTGGCCAGCGACGAAGCGGCCTGCATGTGGCTCGCCGCGCTGCGCGGCTACAACAAGCTGACCGGGTCCTTCCCGGACAACGCCCCGCAGCCGCTGGATCGCTGGATCGACAAGGAATTCGCCCGCGTGGAGATCTTCGAGACGATCCACCCCGGCGACCCGTTGAACCTTGCCGGACTGGATTCCAAGGACATGGGCCAGCCCGGGCGCCCGACCGGCCCCGGCGCGGATTCCGCCGGCGTGCTGCCGCGCGCCGCGATCGCCGCGCTGCTCGGCCGCGTGCCGGTGAGCACCACCGCGACCCTGGCCCGCTCGGCCGCGTTCCTCACCCACGACGCCCAGGCGGCGGAGACCGGCATCGCCGCCGCGAAAATCATCCGCTCCGCCATGGAGCAAGGGGAGGACGCCGCCGCGCAGTGGCCGTCGCTGCTGGAGCCGCTGGAAGGCACCGCCGCGCAGGCGCTGCGCGAGATCGTCGACCGCATCAGCGCCGGCATCGGCCTGTCGCCGGCTGCCGCCTACAACGCCTACTTCGCCGAGAACGAGCCGGAGCAGGCCGAAGATGAATCCGACATCGACGCCGTCCCGGCGGCCTCCGCCGAGGCGGCCCGCGATCCGGAGGTCGACGCCTACGCCGTGGCGCTGCTCTCGGCCATCCACGGCTCGGATGCGGTGGGCGAACGCCCGGCCAGCGCCCTGGACGACATCATCTCCGAGCTGCACGACCGCTGGATGGCGCTGCTCGTCTAGCCCGCGCCCGGCTCGGATCAACGACGCCGCACACCCGAGGGGGTGTGCGGCGTCGTGCTTTCCGGAAGCTCCTACGCGTGTCCGCCGCGCGGATCCGCGGTGTCCGGGCCCGTGGCCGGCGGCATCGGCGCCGCGGTGCGCAGTCCCGGGGCGAAACTCAGGAATGCGGCGGCGGCACCAGCCAGGGCCAGCCACAGCGCGGTGTCGAAGACGGTCTTGGCGACGATCCGGCAGCTTCCCGCGGCGGCGCCCGGGTCCAGCGCCCCGGCGGGCATGCCGCAGGCGGTTCCCCGGATGGAGAGCGGGAAGATCATGGCCAGCGCGGCCGCGCCGGTCAGCAGGACCGCCGCCCCGGCGACGAAGGCGCCGCAGCGGGCCATGCGGGTGCGCCGGGCCAGGAAGACGGCCAGGCAGGCGGCGAAAAGCAGTGCCGCCAGGGACAGGACAATCCCTGCCGGCGGTTCGGTCAGTAAGTCGATCATGCACGGTGTTTCGTTCGGCGGCTCGGTCAGTGCCAACCTACCAGCCGCGCTGCGTCCGGGAGGTGAAGACCAGCGGTATTCCCAGTGAACTGGTACCTAGGCGGTCAGCCCGAACCCGCCGACCATCTGCAGGAATTCGCCCTCGGAGATGATGGAGACGCGCTGGCCCTTGTCGCGCAGGCGCAGCACGTGCTTGGCCTTGTTGGTCAGCCGGCCGGTGGCCAGGTCCTGCGGGACGAAGCCGTCGCCGACCACCAGCGCGGTGGTGGCGCGGGTGACGCGGGAGGCGCACTGGGCGCCGTGCTGGGCGGCCATCTCCTTGGCCTGCGGCCGCGGCAGGCTGAGGTTGCCGGTGAAGACGATGACCTGCCCGTAGAGCGGATGGCTGGGATCGGCGTCCAGGTTCGGCTGCGGGTTGGGGCCTTCCTGCGGCCAGTTGCCGAAGTCGCCCTGCAGGGGCAGCGGATTGCCCGAAGCCAGCCAGCCCTGCGCGTCGCGGGTGGCGCGCGAGAGCGCGTCGCCCGGGCTCCAGGCCTGGGTCAGGCCCAGCCCCACGCGGTAGTGGTCGGCGGTCTGCAGCACCGAGGCGGTGCCGCTGCGCTCGGCCATGTCGATCATCGCCCAGGCGCAGGCCACGGAGTCGGCGAGCGCCTCGTGGTGGTTCTCGATGGGGTGGCCGGCTTCCTCGGCGACGAAGGGCAGCGAGTAGCTGGGCAGGTCGTAGGCCTTGCGGGAGAGCTTGACGGTGCACAGGTGCGCGATTTCCGGCACCGGACGCTCGCTGGCTTCGGAGGCCGCGCGGATCACGCCGGAGTCGAACGCGGAGTTGTGCGCGACAAGCACGTCGGAGCCGACGAAGTCCAGCAGGTCGGGCAGCTTCTCATCCACGCGCGGGGCATCGATGACCATGTCCGCGGTGATGTGGTGGATGGAGACATTGCGCGGGTCGAAGTGGTCGAACCCGGCCGGCGGCTTCATGAGCCACTGCTCGGTCTCCACGATGCGCCCGGAGCGTACCTTGACCAGGCCGACCGAGCAGGCCGAGCCGATAAATCCGTTTGCTGTCTCAAAATCTACTGCAGTGAAGTCCAAAGCCACGCCCTACAGCCTACTCTGCTTTGCCGCGATTGGCTGTGAGGCGCAGCCCATTCCCGGCGGCGGGACCTCCCCGCGGCCCGTCCCGGGGCAGTGGCCCGGCACGGTGGCCAGCGCACCCCGGGGGCGCCGCGAAACAGCCCGCTGGCCTGCCCCTTCTACTATTCTCCAGGCGCCGTACGGACGCTGCCGGCGCGGCGTGGACGGCACTGCGGCAGCAAGGCATCTCACATGCGGCGTGCGGGGCGCGGGAACCTCGACGGCAGCTGGCGCCGGTCGTATCCTGTGCTTATGGACACGCACGCCGGGCGGGACGCGGGAACCTCCGGGATCTTCGCCGCGCTGGAGAAGGCGCGGGAGCGGGGATTCGTCGGCCGCGCCCGGGAACTTGCGGCGTTCGCGGACACCGTGGACGGCGTCTCGGAGGCCAGGGTATTTTTCATCCACGGGCCCGGCGGGATCGGCAAGACCACGCTGCTCGACGCGCTGGCCCGGCGCGCCGCGCGCCGCGGACGGTACTGCCTGCGCCTCGACGCGCGCGACCTGGTCTGCTCCGGCGCGGCCGTGGCCGCCGCGATCGACGAGCGCAGGCGGACCGCCGGGAATCCTCCCCCGGGCGGCGAGGTGCTGTTCATCGACGGCTACGAGCTGCTGGAGCCGCTGGACCGGTGGTTCCGCGAGGAGCTGCTGCCTGCGCGGCCCGCGGGGGCGGTGGCGGTGATCGCCTCGCGCAATGCCCCGTCGATGCGCTGGCGCACGGATCCGGGATGGCGCGGGCTGCTGAAGGTGTTCGAACTGGACGCCTTCGGCCCCGGGAACAGCATGGAGCTGCTGGCCCGGTTGGGCGTCGAACCCGCATCGCGGCGGATCCTGGCCGGCCTGGGGCGCGGCTACCCGCTGGTGCTGGCGATGCTCGCGGATGCCGGGCCGCCCGCGGGACGGCCGGAGCGGCTGGCCGACATGCCGGACCTGGTCTCGCAGCTGTGCCGGATGATCGTCGACGACATCCCCGACGCCGAGCACCGCACGGCGCTGGCGACCTGCGCGCAGGCGACCCGGATGACCGAGGAGCTGCTGCGCCGCACCGTCGGCGCGCGGGCCGCCGAGGCCTGGGATTGGCTGCGCGCCCGGCCTTATGTCAGCAGCGGGCGCACCGGGCTGTTCCTGCATGACGTGGTGTGCGAGCTGTTCGAGGCGGAGTTCCTGCAGCGCTCGCCCGACGACTACGTGGACCTGCACCGCGTCATCCGCGACTACTTCCTGGAGCAGCTGGCTGATCCGGGGCGCCCGGATGCCGACCGGGCGGCCGCCGAGCTGATGCTGCTGCACCGCCGCGGCCCGCTCTCCGACGAGATCGCCGTGCTGCGCCGGGCCGGGCTGCCGCGGATCGAGCGGGCCGCGTACCGGGAGCATGAGCGCATCCTGGAGCTCATCGAGCAGGGCGAGGGCATCGACGTCGCCCAGCTGGCGCGGCAGTGGATCGAGGCGCAGCCCGAAGGGCTGTACCGGGTGCGCTCGGATGAGGGCGTGGAAGGCTTTTCCGTGCAGGTCTACCTGCCCGAGCCGACCGGGATCGGCCTGCGGGACCCGGTGGCAGCCGCCATTGCGCGCACGGTGGCCGAGCGCGCGCCGCTGCGCGACGGGGAGCGGATCAACATCAACCGCTTCGCCGGGGCCAGCGGCGCGTACCAGCGCGATCCCACCCAGCTGCTGGTCAACGGCGTGGCCTGCATCCTGGAATGGTTCAGCCAGCCCGCGGCGTGGTCGTTCATCGTCACCTTCGATCCCGAGCACTACGGCCTGTATTTCGAGTACCTGGGCTTCAGCCCCCTGGTCCGGGTGCGGTACGGCGGGCGTGAGCAGGTGGCCTATGGATGGGATCGGCGGCGCTTTCCGCCGCAGAGCTTCTTCGAGCTGATGGAGAGCAGGGAACTGAGCGGGCAGATCGGTCCCCCGCCGGCGGATCTGCTCAAACCCGAGCCGCTGGCGCGCGGCGCGTTTCTGGAGGCGGTGCGGTCCGCGCTGGCGAACTACCGCAGCCCGGACCGGCTGGCCGGCTCGCCGTTGCTCGACACCCAACTGGTCCAGCCGTTCAGCCGGCAGCCGGTCGAATCGCTGCGCCGCACCTTGCGCGCCGGGGTCCGCGCCGCCTCCGCCGACCGCCGCGGCGCCGAGTCCGGGCGGGTGCTGGAGCGCACCTACCTCAAGGGCGCCCCCTCGCAGGAAGCGGCCGCCGAGCTGCTGGGCCTGCCCTTCGGAACCTGCAACAGGCGCTGGAGCGCGTGGGCGAGGTGCTGTGGGCGGTGGAGATCGGCTCCCGCCGGCTCTGGGAGCTTCCCGGGCTGGAGCCCGAGGCTGCGGAGGAAGAAGCCGCGAACCGGGACAATGGACAGGAATTGGACGGAAAGTGATCTGGCAGCCGGGCGGTTAGGCACCGGATGATGGCCTTCTTCGAAAGGGAGCAAGGCCATGAAAACCACCAATCCACGTGAGATCACCGTCGTGGGCGCCGGGCTGACCGGTTTGACCGCCGCAGTGCTGCTGGCCCGCAGCGGGCACAAGGTCACCGTGCTGGACCGCGACCCGCAGGGTGCCCCGCCGGGGAACGAGCAGGCCTGGGAGCATTGGGCCCGGCCCGGGGTCAGCCAGTTCCGCCAGCCGCATCTGATGCTGCCGCGCTGGCACCAGCAGATGCTGAGCGAGTTCCCCGAGCTGGCCGCCGGGCTGCCCGCGGCCGGAGCCCGGCGGGTGAACATGCTGCACCTGCAGTCGGCCGCGGCCGTGGGCGGCTGGCAGGACGGGGACGAGGCCTTCGACACCCTCACCGCCCGCCGCCCGGTGCTGGAGGCGGCGTTGTGCGCGCTGCTGGTTCGCGGCCAACGGCGGCTGCGGATCCGGCGCGGGGTGGCGGTGCGCGACCTGCTGGTCGAGCGCTCCGGCACGGTCCCTCGGGTGCTCGGGGTGCGCACCACCGCGGGCGAGCTGCGCTCGGATCTCGTCGTCGATGCGGCCGGACGGCACACCCGGCTGCCGCGCTGGGCAGCTCAGGCCGGCGCCGACTCCGCGATGGACAGCGAGGACTCGGGCTTCATCTACTACGGGCGGCACTTCCGCGGCCGCGACGGGCGGGCCCCGCAGGGGGCGAATCCGGTCCTGAGCCATTTCCCCTCGCTGTCCGTGCTGACGCTGCCCTGCGACGCCGGGACCTACTGCCTGGTGCTGGTGGCCGGTTCCCGGGACCGGGCGCTGCGCGGCCTGCGCCATGAACCCCAATGGCTGGCGGCGGTGGCCGCCAATCCGGTGGCGTCCCGCTGGGCGGCGCAGGGCGATCCCATCACCCCGGTGATGCCGATCGCCGGGATCCAGGACGTGCGCCGCAGCTACGTCCGCGACGGGGAGCCGACCGTGCTGGGGCTGCTGCCCGTCGGGGATTCCTCCGCCGCCACGAATCCCTCGCTGGGCCGGGGCGCCGCCATCGGCGCCATCCAGGCCTCGGTGCTGCGCAATGTGCTGGCCGATGGGCCCGGGATGCGCGGGAGCTCGCGCTGGCTTATGAGCGGGCCTGCGCACAGGCCGTCACCCCGTGGGTCGAGGGCGCGCTGCGCTTCGACCGCCACCGGCTGGCGGAAATGCAGGCCGACGCCGACGGCGTGCCCTACGCGCCCGCGGACCAATCGTGGGCGATGACCACCGCCCTGCTGCGCGGCGCCGCGTCCGATCCGGTGCTGGCCCGGGCCTCCAGCCGCATCGGGGCCATGCTGGCCACGCCGCCGGAGATCTTCGCCGACCCCGCCGTCCAGCAGCGGATCGGCCCGCATCTGTCAGCCCCGCGCTACCCGGCGCAGGCGCCGAGCCGCAAGGAGCTGCTGCAGGTGCTCGCCGAAGCACGCGGCAGCCTGGAAACACCCGCCCTGCGGGCATCATGAAACACCCCACCGCAACCAGACCCACCCGCTACATCAGGAGCACACCCATCATGACCCTCGTGATCTCAGATCTCGCCGCCGCCACCTCCGCCTACCTCCACGACGACGTCAAATTCCGCATCGGCGACGTCACCGGAAACCTCAACCCCGGGGAGATCGGTTCCCTGACCCTGCGCTGGACCAACGCGGCGGCCCCCACCGGCGTCCGGCTCAGCAACGTCGTGCTGCACGTGACGGTTGCGCCGGACTCCGTGGCCAAGCTGCGGGTGCCCGGCGGCGCCGCCATCAACCCCCGGACCGAGTTCGATGTGAACAGTCCCCGGCCAGCCGCAAATTCGCTGGTTGATGAGCTGTTCGTCTTCTTCAGCTCCACCGCGGTCGTGGGCGCGGGCCTCGACTCGACGTTGGATGTCGGGGAATCCCAGGAGCTGGAACTGGAATTCGAGGCGCTGGCCCGCGGCACCGCCGCCTTCAGCGGCCACCTGCACGCAGAGCTCGCGTTCGCCGACCTGTTTCCCCGGGGCGCGGGACCGCCGGGACCAGGCAGACCACGGTCAGCTAGCGCACCGGGCGAGGCCAAGGCCCTGCCGCTCGGTCGAGCGGCAGGGCCTTGGCGCGTTCGCCGCCGCGGTTCCTAGACGATGGCCTTGCGCAGGGTCAGGTAGGAGGATCCGGCCAGGACGACCGCAAGGCCCGCGCCGGCGGCGGTCACCCCGGCGGCGGTCCACGCCGCCAGCCAGCGTCCGACCTGCGGCCAGGTTTCGGTCAGGGTGATCAGCGCGACCGCCCCGAGCAGGGCCAGCCCCAGCCCGATGGTGAAGACCAGCACCCCGGTCGTCCTCCAGCGCATGTACAGCGTCGCGGCGAAGAAGCCGAGCATGAACAGCAGGATCATCAGCACGAAGTAGAACAGGATCTGCGTGAGCCAGTTGTTCTCGGCGATCCACTGCAGGGCGAAGAACCGCCCGTCCACACCCCATCCCCCGGTGGCGATCTCGACCAGGCCCATCAGGTAGTAGAACACCGCCAGGATCAGGGCGCAGGCGGAGAACAGCGCCAGCGTGCCCAGGTAGAAGCTGCGCCGGGAAACACTCATCGCCATGGCGAAGGGGAAGGTGAGCGTCAGAGCCTGGATGCCCAGGGCCAGGAAGTACCACATGGGAGCCTGGGCGCCCCCGCCGTAGAGGATGCCTTCGCCCCCGCCGCGGCGCACCAGGTACCAGATGGCCAAGGTGAAGAGGAACGCGCTGGCCAGGATCACCAGCGGAATCCCGATGAACGTCCACTTGTTGATCAGCTGCATGCGTGCGACCTTGATGATGCGGCTCATTTGATGGCCTGCCTCTCGGTAGTCTGTTCCTGGTTCTTCTGGGAGTTCAGCGTGCTGCGGACCACCAGCTGCTGCAGCGAGACCGGGGTCAGTTCCAGCCCCTGCGCCCGCGCCCGGTCGCGCTGTTCTTCCGACAGGCGTGCGCGAATGGAAATGCTGGACAGCGAGCCCAGCGCATCACGGTGGATGACCGGGTAGCCGGCGATGAATTCCTCGACCTTTTGGGCGCCGCCGGTGACGGTGACCGCTGCTCCCTGCAGCTCCTCGGCCTCGGCGTCGATGATGATCCGCCCCTGGTCGATCACGATCACGTGCTCCAGCAGGTTGGCGACCTCGTCGATCAGGTGGCTGGAGAGCACGATGGTGCGCGGGTGCTGCGCGAAGTCCTCGACCAGGCGGTCGTAGAAGATCTGCCGCGCCACCGCATCCAGGCCTAAGTAGGGCTCGTCGAAGAAGGTGATGTCGGCCCGGGAAGCCATGCCGATGATCACTCCGACCGCTGAGAGCTGGCCGCGCGAGAGCTTCTTGATCCGGCGCTTGACCGGGAGGTTGAAGGCCCGGATGAGGTCCTGGGCGAGTTCCTCCTCCCAGTTCCCGAAGAAGAGCGCCGCGGCGTGGAACGCCTGGAAGACCTTGAAGTCATCCGGGTACTTCTGCGATTCGCGGATGAAGCACAAGCGCGCCAGTGTTGGATCATGTTCGAACGGGGCGTGCCCGAAGATCTCCGCGGTCCCGTGATCGGCGAAGTTCTGCCCGGTCAGGATCGACATCAGCGTGGTTTTTCCCGCTCCGTTGCGTCCGAGCAACCCGTAGATCCGGTTCGGGGCCAGGCTGAGGCCGACATTGTCCAGGGCCTTGACGTCTTTGTAGGTCTTGCTCAGCGCCCGGGTGGCGATGGCTGGTGTTTCACTCATGGCTCATTCCTGCCTGTGCTTGTGGGAGGCCGGTGGTGCTAGGTGGCCGAAGTTGATTTGATCATGGAGAGCAGTTCATCCATCTCGATGCCGAGCTTGGCGGCTTCGGCGGTCAGCGGCATGATGAACTGGTTGGCGAAGTGTTCACGGCGGTTGCTGCGCAACCTGGCCGGCGCACCCTGGGCGACGAACATGCCGATGCCCCTTTTCTTGTAGAGCAGCCCTTCTTCGACCAGCCGGTTGATGCCCTTGGCGGCGGTGGCCGGGTTGATCCGGTAAAAGGCTGCGAACTCGTTGGTGGATGGAACCTGCGATTCTTCGGGCAGGGTTCCGGAAATGATGTCGTTTTCGATCAGTTCTGAAATCTGCAGGAAGATCGGCTTGGAATCATCGATCATCTCGGCCCCCCTCCTCACGTGAACCCGCCTCTTGCTTAGTGGGTTCATTACTCATGTAACTAACCATAGAGCCAGACCTTTCCGCTGGCAAGAGCCCACCGGGCACTGATGCAAGGAAATTTCATGCTTCCCACCCAGCACGCAGGATTCGGGCCTCGACATTGCACGGAATGCCGCATGGCCTGTCGACCGGACCGCAGCCCTCCAGTACCCGAATCACCGGACCTGGCCTCCATTCTGGCCCTCTCAAGCGAGTGCCGGAGGCAGCACACTGGCGGCAGGAGAAAGCTGAAGGCTCCCTTTCGAAAACCTGCTTCCAAGGAATGACGCCTACGCCTATCTAGCTGTTTGCGGCCGTGGCCCCGTCGTAGCTGCCCAGGCGCCGGCGGCGAGATCTGGTGGTTTCGCATTTCGGCCTCAGCATCGGCGTCTTCGCCGTCGCGGCCACGCTAGCCGGAAGCGCCGTCCGGCTCGTCCTGCTCCTGGCGGTCATGCTCGTCGCCGATAATTCCCGGGCCCTGCCGCGTTACCACCACCTGGACGTCGCCCTCGACCCAGCGCTGGGCATCAACGAGGGATGGACACGGGCTTGTCCGCAGCACTCGGCGGCGCGAGAATCCACCAGCGCACGGTTCAGCAGCTGAATCTGGTCAACGACAAAACCATCATCAGGGCCCGCTTCTCGGCTGGCGAGCGCTGCCCGGAACCTGATTCCGGGCCCGTCCCGCAGGATTCCCTGCGCTCGCCGGTGCCGAACGCCGGCACCCTGGCCATGGAAAACCACGATGTCATCCCGCAGTACTCCCGATGAGCTGGGCAAGGCCTACCGGCCTTCTCGCTGGAAGCGCCTAACGACATCGTGGAGCTGCAGGCCCGCACCGACTGCAAACACGTCCTCGCGGCAGACCCGGCGCGGGATCAGCGTGAACGCACCCACGGGCGCCAAGCAGATGACCTGGAAGTCTGCAGCGCGTTCCCAGCGAGGCCCAGCGCATCGGCGCCCGCGTCACGGCATCCGGCGCCGGACCGGAGGACTGCGCAAGGAATGGAAAAATCCGCCGTTCCCTCCCGCTGGCGGAAAGGAACGGCGGATGTTCGCGTGGACGCCGGAGCTACCGGGCGGCGAGCGCCTTGGCCACCTCGTCGATGATCACCGGCAGCAGCGCGGCGAACGCGCGGGCGCGGTGCGAGATGGCGTTCTTCTCCGCCGGGGTGTGCTCGGCCATGGTCTTGCCCGAGCCCTCGGGCTCGAAGATCGGGTCGTAGCCGAAGCCGTGGGAACCGGCGCGCTCGGTGCGCAGCACCCCGGCCGAGGTCCCCAGTTCCACGTGCTCGGCGCCGGCCGGGGTGGCCAGGGCGGCGGCGCAGACGAACTGCGCGGCGCGGTGCTCGGGGGCGATGTCACCCAGCTGGGCCAACAGCAGGTCGATGTTCGCCTCGTCGTTGCCGTGCACGCCGGACCAGCGGGCGGAGAAGATGCCCGGGGCCCCGCCCAGCACGTCCACGCTCAGCCCGGAGTCGTCGGCCAGCGCGATCAGCCCGCTGGAGGCGGCGACCTCGCGGGCCTTCTTCAATGCGTTGCCGGCGAAGGTGACCTGGTCCTCGACCGGATCGCTGGCGCCGGCGGTGGCCGCGTCGATCACCTGGGTGTCGACGTCCAGGCCCGGCACCTTGCCGCGCAGCAGCTCGCGCAGTTCGCGCAGCTTGCCGGCGTTGTGCGAGGCCAGAACCAGGACGGGCGCACTCACTGCGCGGCCCGCAGGGTCTCCCGCTGGATCTGCGCGAGCTCGCTGGTTCCGCCCAGGGCCAGGTCCAGCAGCGCGTCCAGCTCGGCGCGCTTGAACGGCACGCCCTCGGCGGTGCCCTGCACCTCGACGAAGTCGCCGGAGCCGGTGACCACGACGTTCATGTCGGTTTCCGCGCGCACGTCTTCCTCATAGGGCAGATCCAGCATCGGGGTGCCGTCGATGATGCCCACCGAGATGGCGGCGACTGAGTCGGTCAGCACCTTGGCGTTCTGCTTCAGGATGCCCTGGGAACGGGCCCACTCGATGGCCTCGGCCAGCGCCACGTAGGCGCCGGTGATCGCGGCGGTGCGGGTGCCGCCGTCGGCCTGCAGCACGTCGCAGTCCAGCACGATGGTGTTCTCGCCCAGCTGCTTGGTGTCCACCACGGCGCGCAGCGAGCGGCCGATCAGGCGGGAGATCTCATGGGTGCGTCCGGACAGCTTGCCCTTGACGGATTCGCGCGAGTTGCGGGTATTGGTGGCGCGCGGGAGCATAGCGTATTCGGCGGTGACCCAGCCGGTGCCCTCGCCCTTCAGCCAGCGCGGCACACCCTCGGTGAACGACGCGGTGCACAGCACCCGCGTGTTGCCGAATTCGATCAGGGCCGAGCCTTCGGCCTGGGCGGACCAGCCGCGGGTGATGGTAATGTCTCGAAGTTGCGCGGCGCCTCGGCCGTCGGCACGTAAAGTCATGCTTCCATCCTATCTATTCGCAGCGCCGCGCCGCGCACGCACGGCCTATGCTTCGGGGTGGATCACCACACAGCAGCGGCCCTCGGCGGGGTTGAGCTCCGCGCGCCGGGCATCGCACCGGCAACCGGTGAGCACCCCGGAAAGCAGCTCCCGGTTCATGGAGCACACCATTTCGGTCTGGTGCCGGGCGACCAGGTGGAACGGGCAGTTGGCCATGGTGATGTCGCCGTTCTCCTCCTGCACCGGTTCGTAGCCCAGCTCGTGCAGCAGGTCCAGCAGATCCTTTCCGGACTCCCCCAGCTCGATCCCTTCGCTGCGCGCGGCGGCCAGCAGTGCACGCAGCACGACGCCGCTGTCGTCGCTCGCGGCCGCGGTGGCCAGCAGGCTTCCGAGCAGCCGGTAGTTGCGCGGGGGCACGTTCAACGACACTTCCTGGTGCGCCGGCGCGTAGAGCTTGGCGGGGCGACCCGCTCCGGGACCGGTTTTCCCTTGCTTCCGCGCATAGCTGATGGCGAGCAGCCCGGCCTCACCCAGGTTGTCCAGGTGGTAGGCGGCCAGCGTGCGGCTGATCCCTGCTGCGGCCGCCGCCTCGTCCCGGCCCACCGGTTTTCCACTGGCGAACACGAAGTCGAAGAGCCGGCGGCGCACAGGGTCCGTCAGCGTTTTGAGCATTTGCTGGGTCATGGGTTGGGGCATCTTCGACATACCTGAATTCTATCAACAATGGATCTTGACAAATAGGGTTAAGAGGAGAATTCTAAGATACACATTCATTAGTTTTAGAGGGTGGTGATCATGAATGCTGCCTACAGCGGACGCCTCCCGGCGTCGCTGGCCCCGGCAACTTTTGGTGCACGGATACTCAGTGATCCGTCGTTCGGTGCGTTCTGGATCTTGCGCATTGGTTTTGTCCTCCTGCCGCTGCTGATGGGGCTGGACAAGTTCTTCAACTTCATGACCTACTGGCCGGACTACCTGGCTCCGTGGGTCGTCTCGCTGCTGCCGTTCTCCGCGGCCACGGCGATGTACCTGGTCGGCGCGGTGGAGATCATCGCGGGCGTTGCGATCGCGGTCAAGCCGCGGTACGCCAGCTACATCGTGGCCCTGTGGCTGCTGGGCATCATCGTGAACCTGCTGCTGCTCAGCGGCATGCTGGATGTCGCCCTGCGCGATGTGGGGCTGCTCGTCGCAGCGCTGGCGCTCTCCCGTCTTGCCGCGGAATTCGATCCGCCCTTCGGCGCGAACCGCCGGAAGGCGCACGCCTGATGACCTCCGTGGACCAGCTCGACGAGGCGTTGGCCGAGGTGGCGGAACTCGATGGGCAGGCTCCTGGCCTGCCCACCCGGGTGCGGGCGCCGCGGCGGGCCGGCGGCATGGACCTCGCCGCCGCCGAGCACGCCGCCGGCGAGTTCCTGCGCGCGCTGGGCATGGATCTGGATGCGGTGCATCTGCAGCGCACCCCGGCCCGCATGGCGCAAGCCTGGGCTCAGATGCTGACCCCGCGCGACTTCACCTTCACGACCTTCCCCAACGAGGAGCACTACGACCAGCTGGTGGTGCTGCGCGACATCCCGGTGCGCTCGATGTGCGAGCACCATCTGCTCCCCTTCACCGGGAGGGCCTGCGTGGGCTACCTGCCCGGCGAGCGCATCTTCGGCCTGTCGAAGCTGGCACGCATCGTGGAGCACTTCGCCTGCCGGCCGCAGACCCAGGAACGCTTGACCGAGCAGATCGCCGATTGGCTGCGCGAGGAACTGGGCCCGCGGGCCGTCGGCGTGGTGATCTCCGCCGAGCATTCGTGCATGAGCCTGCGCGGGGCCAACACCCCCGGCACCAGCACGGTGACCTCCGCGCTGCTAGGGCACCTGCGGGACAACGCCGGAGCCCGGCAGGAATTCCTGTCGTTCTCCGGCCTGATGAACAACTGACACCCCGGCTCGACGGCGCTGGCCTCGGGCGGCATACCCAGTGAAAGGACTATCCAATGAGCACCGATGGACATCTGGTGATCGTCGGCGGAGGCTTGGCCGCCGCAAAGAGCGCCGAGCACCTGCGCCTGCAGGGCTACACCGGGCCGATCACGATCTTCGCCGGCGAGGATCACCTGCCCTATGAGCGCCCGCCGCTCTCCAAGGACTACCTGCAGGGCAAATCCGAGTTCGACCAGGCTCTGGTGCACCCCAAGCAGTGGTACGCGCTCAACCACGTCACCGTCCGCCAGGGCGCCAGCGTCGTGGCGATCGATGCGGTGGGCAAGAAGCTGCGGACCTCCGCCGGGGCCACCGTGGACTGGGACACCATGATCCTCGCCACCGGCTCCGCCCCGCGCCGCCTGCCGCTGCCCGGCACCGACGCGGACAACGTCTACTCCCTGCGCACCGTCGAGGACTCCACCGCGATCCGCGGGCATTTCGGACTCGACCAGCGGCTGGTGCTCATCGGCGGCGGCTGGATCGGGCTGGAGGTTGCCGCCGCGGCCCGCCTGGCCGGGACCCGGGTGACCATCCTCGAAGGGGCCGCGCAGCCGCTGCTGGCGGTGCTCGGCCCGGAAATCTCCCCGCACTTCGCCACCCTGCACACCGATCACGGGGTCGACCTCCGATGCAGCGTGAAAATCGCCGAGGTCGCCACCCGGCACGGCAAGGCCACCGGGGTCCGGCTGGCGGACGGCGAGGTGGTTGAGGCCGATGCGGTGGTCATCGGCATCGGAGTCGCACCGCAAATCGAGCTTGCCCGGGCCGCCGGGCTGAAAACCGAGAACGGCGTGCTGGTTGATTCCACGCTGCAGACCAGCAACCCGGACATCTACGCGGTAGGCGACATCGCGAACCACATCCATCCGGTCCTTGAACGCAGGGTGCGTGTGGAGCACTGGGCCACCGCGCTGAACCAGCCGGCCGCTGTGGCGGCGACCATCACGGGACAGCGCACCGAATACGCGGAGCTGCCCTACTTCTTCAGCGACCAGTACGACCTGGGCATGGAGTACATCGGGTACGCGCCAGCCGGATCCTACGACCGGATCATCGTGCGCGGGGATCCCTCGGTGCGCGAGTTCATGGCGTTCTGGGTGGATGCCCGGAACCGGGTGCTCGCGTGCATGAACGTGAACATCTGGGATGTCATGGACGATTTCAAGGCGCTGATCCTGTCCCGGAAGGGCGTTGATCCTGCCAAGCTCGCCGATCCGTCCGTGCCGCTGGGCGAGCTGCTCTAGCAGGATTGGCAAGCCACCGCCCGGAAAAAGCACTCGGCCATCCGAAGCGTCCCTCCCGGGGCGCCTCGGATGGCCGATGCCATGCCCGGTGCGCGGCGGCTACCGGCTCGTGCAGTGTTCCGCGGAAACCGCGGAAGACTTCGCCGCGGCCCGCGGAACGACCTTGTCGAAGACCCAGGCGAAAACGAAGGTGTAGATCAGGAAGAAGACCAGCAGGCCGGCTTCCAGCATCAGGGCTTCGAGGATCGTGACACCGAGGATCAAAGCCAAAATCGGCACCAGGATCACGACCAACCCGCCTTCGAATCCCAGCGCGTGGGCGATGCGGCGGCGCAGCGTGCGCTGCGTGTTCTCCTGGCGCTGCTCCCACGCTTCGAACATCATGTTGAAGAGGTAGTTCCAGATCAGGGCGACCGCCGAGGAGACGACGGCGACGGTGGATGAATGCCCACCGGAAAAACCGAGAAGCGAAAGGCCGACGGTGGTCGCGATGATGGCGATGAGCTCGTAGCTGAGAACGTAGACGACCCGGCGAAGCGTGGCGGACACGAAAATCTCTCCCAATGAATTGATGCCATAGGAAGTCCTCGATGAGGTTTCGCGTCCATGGTCGGTGGATAATCTGGCAACGGGCGGCGGTAACACCTGCCTGCCCTGCTGATTTAACGCTAGCACGCAACGACTGTCTCAGAACCAACTGGTAATCAAGCTCACCGCCTGCGCGTTAACGCATCGAGCCCGGAACCGGTTGCTGCCGGTTCCGGGCTTCATTGGCGATGACTATTTTGCTTCGGCCATCCAGATCAGGATGTCGGCAAGACGCAAGACTGACAAAGCGCGACCGTCCGGTGTCATCTGCGATGCTGCAAGCGGAGCCAGCCAATCGATCTCATTGCGGATGTCATGCCACAGGGCGCTACGCACGTCCTCGGCGTACCGGACACCGTAGAAAGAACGTACCCGCGAGTCGATGATCGGGACGATCTGGGGCGCGCGGCGGTGAAGGACCTTGGACACGGTGACCGCTGTCCACTGCGGCACCTCCATTGCTGCGTAATTGGCAGCTGCGAGCGGACCGACACATGATTCCAAGGATTCAATATCGCCGAAGGTCTCGAATGCTGGCGCATCCCTCAACGCTTCAAGCGCGTGGTCCAACGCCGCCCGCAACTTTTGGGCGGCCTCGTGCCCCTCGGTAAACAGCGGAATAACTTCAGTGGCGCTGAGCCGGAGGCTCAAGAGATTCGCCATGAGCACGTCAGCCGGCGACAACGATGCCGCGGGATCGCCGAGGACATCGTAGGTATTAAACGCATACCAGTTGCTTGGAGACGTATATTTTTCCAGCGTCTCTTTCGCTGTGACTCGTAATTCCGCGAGACTGCGTGACGTCACGGCCGAATACCACTTTCTTTGAGGGCGCTGGCGACCAGCGCCGGATCCGGATTGCTACTTCTTGCGCTTGAGCAGCGGGAACTTGCGGGTCTTCTCGTACTTGACCACCGGCAGCGTACCGGTTTCCGAGACGATGTAGTCGGTGCCGCGGTCGCCCTTGAACAGCTCGGGGTCCTTGCCGTCCTTCAGGCTTCCGGAGTACACGCCGTAGGTGACGCCGGAAACCGCCACGGCGATGCCGCGGTCGTAGGTTCCCTTGGCTTCCTCGACGACCTTGTTGATGTCGGTCCACACCGGGATATGGGTCAGCAGCATGCGTTCGGCCTGCGCGGCGGTCGCCATCTCGCCGGCGCGCTTGCCGGTCAGGTGCACGCCGTCGATCGCGTCGTCGCGTCCCTCCTCGAAAGCCGCCTCGCAGAGGAACATGTCCGCCTTGTAGGCGGCGTCGACCAGCCCCTGGCAGGTGTCGGTGTCCCCCGAATAGGTGAGCACGGTGGTCATGATCTCGCCCTCGGGGGTCGGCTCGCGGGCCTCGACCCGCAGCGCATACGCCTCCTCGATCGGGTGGCGCACCGGGTACGGGGTGATCGTGAACGGGCCCAGGTGCACCGGCTTGAGCGGCTCCCAGACCTGGAAGTTGTAGTCCTGGTGCATGGTGTCGCCCTCGGGCAGCCCGTAGGCGGTCTCGATGCGGTTGGCCGTGTCGGCCGGGCCGTGCACCAGCATCTTCTCGCGGCCCCAGCCGGTCGGATCCCAGCGGATCGCCACGTGCAGGCCGCACAAGTCCATGCAGTGATCCGGGTGCAGATGGGAAATCATGATCCCGTCGATGTCCTTCAGATCGGTGTAGCGCTGCAGGACGCCGAGCGCGCCGGACCCCAGATCAAGCAGGATCTTCCAGTCGCGCGTGCCATCAAAGGCCGACACCAGGTAACAGGACGCGGGAGAGCCCGGCCCCGGGAACGACCCGGTGCATCCAATGATGGTCAACTTCATTCGGTTCTCGCTTTCGACGCGGCGATCATCTGCGGGGTAATCCGCGCGATGGCTCCGGTCGGATAGTGGGCGGCCACATGGTCCACATGGCGCACCTGCAAGACCTCGGGGCCGAGGAAGCGGCGTGCCAGTACCCCAAAACTATCAGCGTTGCCCGTCGCAAGGAATTCGTGACGCGCCGCCTGCCCGTCCTCGCGGACCAGCGAATGCTTGGTCAGCGCCCTGAACGCATCCTTCGCCGTCTCCTCCGCGGAGGAGACCAGGGTGACCGAATCCCCCATCACATAGGAGATCACGCCGGTGAGCAGCGGATAGTGCGTGCAGCCAAGGATCAGCGTGTCCACGCCCTTGTCCTGCAGCGGGGCCAGGTATTCCTCGGCGATGCCCAGCAGCTCCGGGCCGGCGGTGATGCCGGATTCGACGAACTCCACGAAACGCGGGCAGGCCACGGAGGTCACTTCCAGGTTCGGGGCGGCGGCGAAGGCGTCCTCGTAGGCGCGCGAGCCCACGGTGGCCTGGGTGCCGATGATGCCGATCTTGCCGTTCTTGGTGCCGGCCACCGCGCGGCGTACGGCCGGCTGGATGACCTCGACCACGGGGATGCCGTAGCGGGCGGTATAACGCTCGCGGGCGTCGCGCAGCACCGCGGCGGACGCCGAATTGCAGGCGATCACCAGCAGCTTCACCCCGGAATCCACCAGTTCGTCCATGACGCCCAGCGCGTTCGCGCGCACCTGGGCAATGGGCAGCGGGCCGTAGGGAGAGTTCTTGGTGTCCCCGACGTAGATCAGCGACTCCCCCGGCAGCTGGTCGATGATGGCGCGTGCGACGGTCAGCCCGCCCACGCCGGAGTCGAAGATTCCGATGGGGGTGTTTGCATCCGGTGCGGAGACCTGTCCGGTGGCGAAAAAGGAATTCACGTGTCCTAGTACTCCGCATTCATCAGCGCGTGCATCAGTGTGTCCTGCACCCAGGAAACCAGGTTGTAGACCAGCCCCAGGTATTCCTCCGGGGTGGTCACGTCCTTGGCGTCGTTGATCTGCGAGATGCGCTCGGAGTCGGCTTCGCTGCGGATCTCCAGCCGTTCGGAGAGCACCAGGCGCACGTCGTTCAGCGCCTGGGCGAATCGCCGGGCGCCGGCGGGGTCCAGCACGATCTTGTCGGTTTCCAGCAGGAACTGCGCCTCGCGCAGCCGGTCGATCTTCTCCCCGATCAAGTCCGACTCGGTCAGCCGGCGGTGCTCCCGCGCGACCTGCGGGTCGTCGCTGGCATCCGGCAGCAGCCGGGCCAGGGCCGGGTCGCCGATCGGCGGCAGCTCCAGGTCCGCTGGGCGCATGCCGGTCAGCGCATAGAGCGGGTCGAGGCCCTCGGGCAGCCGGTGCAGCTCGGCGCGCTCTTCGAGCATGTGGATGATGTCTGCGAACAGGTCGCGCAGCAGCTTGCGCTCCGCCGAATGCAGCGAGCCGGTGATGCCCCGCGAACCGTACTTGAAGGCTTTCGCCACGCCTAGGCCTCCTGGGTCATGGTGGCCTGCAGCCCGAATCCGTGCATGGCCTGCACGTCGGACTCGATCGCCTCGCGCGCGCCGCTGCGCACGGTGCAGAATCCGTCGTGGTGCACCTGGAGCATCAGCGTCTCAGCCTTTTCCGGGCTGAAACCGAAGTACGAGCGGAACACGTAGGACACGTAGCTCATCAGGTTGACGGGGTCGTTCCACACGATCAGGCGCCAGGCCTTCTCCGTGGTTTCCCGGATTTCAGGAGAGGAAAGTACATCGGGCATTGCGGTCATGCCAACCATTTTACGCCCGGTTCCTGAGCACGGCGCAGCCCGGCCCGAATCACGGCCAAGCTGCGACCCGTTATACAGTAAAAGCTGGTTCACCTCCGCGGAGGCGACCGAAGCCAGAGCACACACACGATTCAGGAGCGTTCATGCGCACCAGCCTCTTCACCGACCACTACGAGCTGACCATGCTTCAGGCCGCCCTGGCCTCCGGCGCGGCGCACCGCCCGAGCGTGTTTGAAGCCTTCTCCCGACGGTTGCCCGAAGGACGCCGCTACGGCGTGGTCGGCGGCACCGGACGCCTGCTCGAAGGGCTGGCCGACTTCCACTTCGGCGACGACGAGCTGAAGTTCCTCTCCGACAACCGGGTCGTGAACGCCGAAACGCTGAAGTACCTTGAGGACTTCACCTTCACCGGCACCATCACCGGCTACGCCGAGGGCGAGCTGTACTTCCCGAACTCGCCGCTGCTCATGGTCGAATCATCCTTCGCCGAGGCCTGCGTGATCGAGACCTACCTGCTGTCGGTGATGAACCACGACTCGGCCATCGCCTCCGCCGCCTCGCGCATGATCGCCTCCGCCGCGAACCGCCCGTGCATCGAGATGGGCTCGCGCCGCACCCACGAGGAGTCCGCGGTCGCCGCGGCCCGCGCCGCAATCATCGCCGGCTTCGACTCCACCTCCAATCTAGAGGCCGGCGCCCGCTACGGGCTGAAGACCGTGGGTACTTCCGCGCACTCCTTCACCCTGCTGCACGACACCGAACGCGCCGCCTTCGAGGCGCAGGTCGCCTCGCTGGGCCGCGACACCATCCTGCTGGTGGACACCTACGACGTGGAAACCGGGGTGCGCACCGCGGTGGAGGTGGCGGGCCCCCAGCTGGGCGGCGTGCGACTGGACTCCGGCGACCTGGTCCAGCAGGCCGGCTGGGTGCGCACCCTGCTGGACGACTTGGGCAACTGGAACACCAAGATCACCGTCACCTCGGACCTCGACGAATACGCCATCGCGGCGCTGGCCAGCGCCCCGGTGGACTCCTATGGCGTGGGCACGGCGCTGGTCACCGGTTCCGGCCACCCGACTGCCTCCATGGTCTACAAGCTGGTCTCCCGGCAGGACGACGCCGGGCAGTGGATCCCCGTGGCCAAGGCCGCCGCGAACAAGGCCAGCGTGGGCGGGCGCAAGTACGCGGTGCGCGAACTGAACGAGCGCGGCCGCGCCGTCGCCGAGGTCGTGTCCACCACCGAGTACACCACCGGCGGTCCCGAGCGCGACCTGATGGTCCCGCTGGTGATCAACGGCGAGATCGACCGCTCCTTCATCGGCGCGCAAGGCGTGGCCAAGGCCGCGGCGCGCCACCGCGGCTCCATCCAGGAAATGCCCGGCGAGGCCCGCAAGCTGCAGCGCGGCGAACCGGTCATCCCCACCATCATGGTGCGCAGCTAACCCGCACCCGCCGCCCACCGCGCTCACAGCGGCGGGCGGTACGATCCCTATCACCCGAGCGTATTACCGCCACGCCCCAAGGAGGCTGCCATGAACCGCGCCCTGCTGATCATCGACGTGCAACCGGACTTCTGCGAAGGAGGTGCGCTGGCCGTGGCCGGGGGCAACCTGGTCGCCGCGGGCATCGCCGGGGACGTGCGCTCGCGCCGCGAGAGCTACGCCGCGATCGCCACCACCCAGGACTGGCACATCGATCCCGGGACCCACTTCTCCCAGACGCCGGACTTCGTCGACTCCTGGCCGGTGCACTGCGTGGCCGGGACCGCCGGCGCGGCCCTGCACCCGCAGGTCGCCGGGCTCGACGTGGACGCGCACTTCGCCAAGGGCCGCTTCGCCGCGGCCTACTCGGGCTTCGAGGCGCGCCGGATCGACCCGGCCGCCGACCTGGCGGACGAATCCGGCGCGCTGCTGGGCGACTGGCTCAAGCGCCGCGGCATCGAGGCCGTGGACGTGGTGGGCCTGGCCGCCGACCACTGCGTGCGCGCCACCGCGCTGGACGCGGCAGCGGCGGGGTTCGCCACCACCGTGCTCGCCCCGCTGACCGCCGCGGTCTCCCCGCAGAACATGCCGGCGGTGAACGAGCAGCTGCGCGCCGCCGGCGTCACGGTGCTGACCCTGGGCTAATTTTCCCCGTCCCCGTCAATGTGACAGGCCGCCTCCGGTTTCCCGGCGGCGGCCTGTCGTCGTGCCGCCGGGCGCCGTGCCGCGGCGCGGCGCTGCACCCGGACGGCGATGGAAGTTTTCCGGCCGGCCTAGCAGGAAGTATGCCACTTAACCAGCAGGCCGCGCGGCCGGCGGCGGAGGCTTATTTGCGGCCGACGAACCAGTCGGAGAGCTTGTCCAGGCGCGCCTGCAGCTGGTCGGCGGTGGCCTGCGGCACGGCCGGGCCGCCGCACACGGTGCGCAGCTTGGTGTGGATCTGCGCGTGCGGGGTTCCGGTGCGCGCGGACCAGGCGGAGACGTTCTTGGACAGCTTGGTGCGCAGGTCCATCATCCGCCGGTGGTCGGAGACCGGGGCCGGCTTGGTGGCGCCGCGGCTGATCTGCTTGTTCTGCTGCGCGCGCAGCAGCTCGGAGACCTGTTCGGTGTCCAGCAGCCCGGGAATGCCAAGGAAACCCAGCTCCTCGTCGCTGCCGATGTCCGCGCCGGTGCCGAACTCGCCGCCGTCGAACAGCACGCGGTCGAAGGAGGCCTGCGAGTTCAGCGCCTCGAACTTGTTGCGCGTGAGCTCGTCGCTGGCCTTGTCCTCCTTGTTGGCCGCCTCCAGCAGCGCGTCGTCCAGGCCGTCCTCGACCTTCTCGCCCTCGCGGTCCAGCGCGTGGTCGCGCTCGACCTCCATCTCGTTGGCCAGCGCCATCAGCACCGGCACGGAGGGCAGGAACACGCTGGCGACCTCGCCGCGCTTGCGGCTTCGCACGAAGCGGCCCACGGCCTGCGCGAAGAACAGCGGCGTGGAGGTGGAGGTGGCGTACACGCCCACGCACAGCCGCGGCACGTCAACGCCTTCGGAGACCATGCGCACCGCGACCATCCAGCGCGCCTCGGACGCGGAGAATTCGTCGATCTTCTCCGAGGCCTTCGGGTCGTCGGAGAGGATCGTGGTGACCTTTTCCCCGCAGATGGCCTCCAGCTGGGCGGCGTAGCCGCGCGCGTCCTCGTGGTCGGTGGCGATGACCAGGCCGCCGGCGTCCTTCACGGTGCGCCGCACCTCGGACAGGCGCCGGTCGGCGGCCTGCAGCACCGAGGGGATCCAGTCGCCGTGCGGGTCCAGCGCGGTGCGCCAGGCATGCGCGGTGACGTCCTTGGTGAACCCCTCGCCGAGGTTCGCCTCCATCTCCTCGCCGCCGGCGGTGCGCCAGCGCATGTTGCCCGAATAGGCCATGAACAGCACCGGGCGCACCACGTGGTCCGCCAGTGCGTTGCCGTAGCCGTAGGTGTAGTCGGCCTTGGAGCGGCGGATGCCGTCGCCCTCGTCGACGTACTGCACAAAGGGAATCGGGGCGGCGTCGGAACGGAACGGGGTGCCGGTCAGCGCCAGGCGCCGGGCCGCGGGCTCGAAGGCCTCGCGGATGCCGTCGCCCCAGCTGAGCGCATCGCCGGCGTGGTGGACCTCGTCCATGATCACCAGGGTGCGCGCGTTCTCGGTTTTCGCGCGGTGCACCGCTGGCTTCAGCGCAACCTGCGCGTAGGTCACGACCACACCCAGGTAGTGCGATCCGTGGCGCCCGTCGGAATTCTTGTAGTTCGGGTCCAGCGAGATGCCCACGCGTGCCGCCGCATCCGCCCACTGCTTCTTCAGGTGGTCGGTGGGCGCGACGACGATCATGCGGTTGATCTTGCCGGAGTCGATCAGCACCTTGGCCAGGCGCAGCGCGAACGTGGTCTTGCCCGCGCCGGGCGTCGCCACTGCCATGTAGTCCCTGGGCTCGGCCTCGAAGTACTTGGCCAGCGCCTCGGCCTGCCAGGCGCGAAGCTTCGGCCCGGTGCCCCAGGCCGCCCGCTCCGGATACGCTACCGGTAGCTTGTCTTCCAGTGGAAGCTTGTCACCAAAGTCAAAAAGTGCCTGCGTCATTTACCCTTTTCCCGGCCGCGTGCAGAAGTTGTAGGAAGTGCGAACGTGGTGCGCGCACTACCCCATCAAGGATTCGTAGATTTCCTTGCACTCCGGGCACACCGGGAACTTCTTCGGATCTCGGCCTGGGGTCCAGACCTTGCCGCACAGGGCGATCACCGGCTCGCCGGACAGCGCCGACTCCATGATCTTGTCCTTCTGCACATAGTGCGCAAAACGCTCGTGATCGCCGGCCTCGACGCTCTGGGTCGTCTCGGTGCGTTCGATCGTTGCCGTACCGCCGCGGGTTTCTTCAGACTGTTCCACCATGCCATCCAGTCTAGTACGTAGGACGCTTTCATGGGGCGCACAGGCATGGGAGGTTGTCCACATCGAAGCCATTTCCGCCGCCGCGCGGCACGGCATCCGAGCACGGTTCCCGCCGGCCACCAGCCGTTTTCCCGATGTTCGGCCACGCCGCCCGCGCGCCGCGGCCGCCCTGTCCCGCCTCCAGCGCCGTGTCCTACACTGCACGGATGCAGGGGCCAGAAAAATTCTTTTCGGGCACTTCTCCACAGCTCGCGTCCGACCGCACCCCACCGCCGCCCCATAGCGGTTCACTGGATCCATGGACACCACCGCCCTGGCCCAAGGCCTCACTACCCTGCAGCACGTACTGGCGCAAGTACGCCCCGCACCCGGTGACGCCCTGCCCGAGCTGTCCGGCACCGCGGTCCGCGCCCTGGGCACCAGCCTGCTGGACACCCTCGCCGCCCTGCGCGAAACCCTGGCCACCACCACCGACCCCCGCCTGGCCCTGGAACTGGCGGCCACCGCCCAGCAACTCGGCTTCGAAGCGACCCGCATGGATTTGGTCGCGGCCGAACGCGCGACCGCCACCGCCGCCCACACCCTGGCCCAAACCGAGCTGGACGCCTTGCGCGAACACCCCGCCGACACCACCGCCGCCCCGGTGCGCGCCACCGGCCGGTGCTGCTACCGCAACCCCGAAGAACTCCTGGCCTCCTGGACGCGCACCCCCTACTGGCACACCCACCGGCTCGTGCTGGACTCGATGGATCTGGTCGGGCGCAAGGACCTCACCGGCGCCTGGGTTCCCCCGCGGTTCGAGCACCTGTCCGCGCTGCTCTTCGAGTCCGGGGTGGACCCGTCCGTGGTGCGGCAGGCCAGCCGGAAGCTGGCCAAGGTCGAACCCGAGGACCGCACCTTCGAAGGCACACCCACCGCCGTGACCCTGAAACACGCCGACGGGCGCAGCGTGGAGGAACACGCCGCCGTGCTGCTGGGCCAGGAGCTGATCCCGTTCGCGGCGGTGAAGAAGATCGCCACCTTGATCCTGGAGGCGATCAACCGGTCCGGCCCGGTGCCGCCAGCCGCGTTGCGGCGCGGGGTGTTCAAGCTGCCGATCCGCAGCCCGCACTTCCGCGAGTTCCTGGTGCGCACCTCCACCGCGGAGGGCGCGTGGGTGGATGCGTTGATCGCGGCGGCGAACAAGGCCAGCACGCAGGCCGGGCAGGCCGCGCGCACGAACCCGGACTCGGCGAACCCGAACGCGACCCCGTCCCCGGGGCCGGACTCGGGCGGGCCGGTGGCCGGGGCCTCGTTTTTCAAGGACCCGACCGAGAACCCCAACCAGCCCAGTGGGCAGGTACCGGACCGGCACACCGAATCCACCGGCAGCACCAGCACCGAAACCTTCGGCAGCGCCAACGCCGCGGACACCAGCGGCGCGCCCGCCGGGGCCGAGGCCACCGGGGCTGGGGCTACCGGGGCCGGTCCCGACGGGGAAGGCGGCTGGTCCATCCAGGACCTGCTGCCCGAAGGATCCGAGCAGCTGCGCTGGGACGAGGACGAGCTGTTCATCCCCGAAGCCACCCCGCCCGAACGCGCGTTGAACGCGTTGCTGGAGATCCTGCTGGACGCCAGCGGCGACGACCCGCCCGGACCCACCGGGGACGGGGATCCGGGCCAGGGGTCCCTCTTCGATCCCGACCCCGAGAACACCGGCGAGGACGGCACCGACATCGGCGGCTGGCCCGAGGACGGGGACGAGCGCTCCACCGGCCAGCCCGAAGGCTCCCCGCAGCCCGAGGCGTCCGCATCCGGGTCCCCGCCCCGGGGCAAGCGCAAGCGGCTGCGTCCGGTGGTCATCGCCCACCTGCAACTGGCCGACCTGCAAGACCTGGCGTCCTCGACGGCGCAGACCGCGCACGGGGTGGATTTGCCGCCGGCCGCGCTGCGGCAGCTGTTGTGCCAGGCGGATCTGATCCCGGCGGTGTTCAACAGTGACGGGGTGCTGCTGGACTTCGGGCGCACCCGGCGGTTCGTTCCCGAGGTGCTGCAGCGTGCGGTGCTGGCCCGGGACCGGTACTGTCTGGTGCCCGGATGCACCGCGGCGGTGGAGCAGCTGGAGTTCCACCACACCGATCCGTTCGCGTTGGGCGGGGAAACCAAGTTGGACAAGATCGCTCCGGGGTGCAAGAACCACCACATCGAGTTCGACCATGAGGTGGTCAAGATCGTGTGGGTGAGGGGCCTGCCGTGGGTGCTGCTGCCCAGGGACCGGGATCCGGCGCAGCGGTTGCGCAGGAATTACAGTCCGCCGGGCGTCCCGACCAGCATCCCGCTGACCGACACGGAGTGAAACCACCGGATGGGTTGCCTTCGCGCAAAAAAGTGGGACTGCCAATCGAAAATTCGATTGGCAGTCCCACAGTGCGCGCAGCTATCGGTTGATCATGACCGCCTGCATGAGTTCCGGCTGGCGGCGTTCAAACCACTTGCCACCCAGGATCACACCGCCGAGCAGCAGGCCGATGCCCAAGGCCAGTCCCACGCCCAAGGCGATGAATCCGGCGTTCGGCGACTGGTTGACCCAGGCAAAAACGTACGGAATCACGACGGGAATCAGCAGCACCGCCATGACTCCCATGGTGCCCAGCTGGGTCAGCGCGATACGCAGGCCGTTGCCCGGAGGCGTCTTCATCGGGTTCTCCCCCGGCAGCGGCACCGCATAGGTGTAGCGGGCCGATGCCACCGAGGCGACACCCAGCGCGATCAGGAACGCCGCCAGCGTCAGTCCCAGATCCCCCGGAAGCCTCCACAACTGATCCGAAAGGATCGCCGGCAGCGTCGCCGCGAGCAGCAGCGGGACGATGCCGATGGTGAAGCAGGCCGCCACACGTCCGGCGCGGTCGGCGCGGCCCGAGACCCCGGTCAGCACATGCAGCGCGAACGCGGTGTTGTCGTAGGAGACGTCCGCGGAGATCGAGAAGCCCAGTAGGATGCCGATCAACGGGCCCAGCAGGAACATCATCGTGTAGTCCCCCGACTGGCGGCCGGCGAACCAGAAAATCAGCGGCAGCATCGGCACCATGAGCACGCCGATCGCGTAGCGTGGATCCTTCAGCCAGTAGACCAGCGCCCTGGCCATCACCGCGCCGGTGGGAGTGGCCGGCACGATCTTGAATACCCCCAGGCCGCGGGCCGTGGCTGCGCGCTGCTGCGGCGGCGGCGCAACGGTCGCGGCTCCGGTGGCCCGCACCAGCAGCAGGTACAGTCCCGCAAGATAGATCACGCCTAGTGCGGCGCACAGCGTCAGCTGCGCATAGTTCCCGGCGGCCAGCGCCCCCGGCAGCGCGGCGAACGCGCCAAACGGGGTGTAGGCGAGCACCTCGGAGATCGGATTGACCCAGTCGCTGATGTTCTCCGCGGCGGAAATCACGGAGGACAGCAGCGGGCCCACCGACACCAGCAACAGGAAAAGCAGTGCGAAGGTCAGTTCGCGGAAGCGGCGCTTGGCGCGCAGCGCGGTGG
The DNA here is from genome assembly GCF_014647495.1 of Glutamicibacter protophormiae. Lineage (GTDB taxonomy): Bacteria > Actinomycetota > Actinomycetes > Actinomycetales > Micrococcaceae > Glutamicibacter > Glutamicibacter protophormiae. The sequence continues at coordinate 129,525 of NZ_BMPH01000008.1, read as the reverse complement.
CCATAATCGTCAGATACTGGCACAGCAGCACCGCCATCACCGCGGTGGCGACCGCGGACACCATCGCCACGGCAAGCACCGCCGGCTCCAGCCGCCACATCATCGAAGCACCCAGCAGGCCGAGCACCGTCAGGATCGCGGGCACCGAGATGAACCCGGCCAGGACCAACGCGGGGGCCAGCACCTTGGTAGGGATCCCGAAGTGCACAAAGCGGGCCGGCTCCAGCGTCAGGTCCACGCCGGTCAGCAGCGGCGGGATGACCGCCCAGCCCAGCACCACGGCGGAGCCAATGATCACGGTCAGCTGCCCCGGGAACGGGTTCTCGGCGGCGGTAGCCCAGCTTGCGGCGGAGAGCAGCGTGATCATGCCCAGCGCATACAGGCCGCCGATGATCACGCCGACCAGCTGCCCGACGGAGCGCTTGAAGCCGTTGCCCAGCAGGCGGAGTTTCAGTTTGAGGATGTGCGCAACCACGACAGCCCCTCATTCGTACCGCGTCCGCCGACCAGGTCCACGAAACGCTCCTCCAGGGACTTGCCGGCGCGGACTTCCTCGACGGTTCCCCGGGCCTTGAGCACTCCCTCGGCAATCACCGCGACGTGCGTGCACATGCGCTGGACCAGGTCCATCACGTGCGAGGAAACGATGACGGTACCGCCCAGCTGGACGTAGCCGTTCAGGATGTCGCGGATATTCGCCGCGGAAACCGGGTCGACGGCTTCGAACGGCTCGTCGAGCACCAACAGGTTCGGCGAATGGATCATTGCGGTGGCCAGCGAAATCTTCTTGGTCATGCCCGCGGAGTAGTCGACGACGAGCTTGTCGCCGTCCTGCACCAGGTCCATGACCCGCAGCAGGTCTTCGGTGCGTACGGCGACTTCCTCGCGGTCCATGCCGCGCAGCAGGCCAGAATAGGTCACCAGCTGGCGGCCGGTGAGCCGGTCGAACTGCCGCACGCCGTCGGCCAGCACACCCAGGGTGGCCTTGGCGGCGTGCGGATCGGCCCAGATGTCGATCCCGTTGACCAGAACTGATCCCGCATCCGGACGCAGCAGCCCGGTGGCCATGGAGAGCATCGTGGTTTTTCCGGCGCCGTTGGGCCCGACCAATCCGTAGAAGGAGCCCGCGGGAACCTGCAGGCTGACGTTGTCCACCGCAATCTTGGCCCCGAACTGCTTGGCCAGGGAGCGGATATCTAGTGCGATCGGATTCATGCCTCGAGCCTAGCAACGTCCCAAGTCATCAAGCATCATCCTTTCGAATTAATCCGCAATAAACGCAGGGCGCCGGCGCCCCGCGAGATTACCTCTCGAGGTGCACCGGCGCCCTGGGCGGTGGCGTGGAAGCGCGCTGCTAGAAGAGCACGCGGGCCAGCTTCTGGCGCGAGGCGGCCACGCGCGGATCGTTCGTGCCGATCACCGCGTAGAGCTCGATCAGCCGGCGCCGCACGCGTTCGCGATCCTCATCGGCCAGCCGCGACACCAGCGAGACCAGTCGGGAGAACGCGTCCTCCACGTGGCCGCCGACGATGTCCAGGTCCGCGACGTTCAGCTGCGCGTTCAGGTCATCGGGGTTCGATGCCGCCTCCGCGCGGGCCTGGTTCAAATCCATGTTCTGCGTGCGCGACAGCAGGCGCACCTGGTACAGGCCGACCTGGGCTTCGTGGTCGTTCGGCTTTTCGTTCAGGGCCTGCAGGTAGGCGGCCTCGGCGGCGGCGTAATCGCCCTCCTCGATCGCATCCACGGCCTTCTGGTGCAGCGGCGGCAGGGCAGGCTCCGCGGCGGCGCCGGCGAACGGCGGCACGGTGCCGCCCAGGCCCTGCTGTGCGGCAAGCTGCTCCAGCTGGCCGAAGACCTGCTCGATCTGCTCCTCGCCGGCCGGTCCCTGGAACAGCGGCACCGGCTGGCCGTTGACCAGCGCGACCACCAACGGGATCTGCTGCGCCTGGAATGCCTGGGCGATCTGCGGACGCGCCTCGGCGTCCACCAGACCGAGCACGAACGTGCCGCCGCGGGCGTCGACGAGCTTGCGCAGCGAGGCGTCCAGCTCGGTCGAGGCCGGCACGCGCGGGGAACCAAGCGATACGATCGCCGGGACCCGCTGGGACAGGGCAACGAACTGCTGGAATGCAGCCTCGTCCAGCTCCATGGTCCAGGTTGCGCCGGCTTCCGGCGCGGTCGCATCGGTGGCCTGCAGGCGGTGCGAGGACAGCGCACTGAGGTCCACGGCGCCGCGGGACGATGGGATCGTTGGCTCTTCGCTCACGGTTACTTCACTTCCTTCACGTTCAGCAGCACTACCTCGGCCGCAATCAGCTGAATCTTATCCTCCGAGCCCTCGGCCGGAAGGTAGAACATGACCGGTTCGGCGTAATTGATTTCCACGTCGCCGGTGGAGCTGGCCTTGCCCAGCAGCTTCTTGGTCAGCTCGTCGGTGCCCTCCAGCGGATCGGCGTCCTCGGTGCGTTCGAACACGGCGCGCTGGTTCAGCTTGCCGGTCACGATCGCGCCGCCGTCCGGGGTGGAGACCACGCGGGTGTCGCCCTCGGTCACGGTGCGCGCATACTTGACCTTCGCCTCGTTCGCGTTCTGCGACTCGGTCTTCTGGCCCGCGTGGATGGCCTTGATGAACTCGGACTCGGCGAACTTGTCCTTGCTCTTCGACTTCTCGTTGGTCAGCACGTCGGCCAGGGCCTTCAGTGCGTCCTTGGGCGTCTGCTGCAGGCCCTTGGCATTCGCGTCCAGCTGCTTGATCGACGGGTCGCCGACGGCGATGCCCGGGAAGCTGGCGCCGGGCAGCATCTGCTCGGCGAAGATCACCTGGTAGTTGTCGCGGGCGGTGGCCTGCACCAGGGTCAGCGCCTGCGGCAGGGTCTCGGCGTCCGAGTCCTTCGCGGTCACCACGGTGATCACGCGCGGGAAGCTCGCGTCCGAGGTGTTCGGCACGGCGGCCGAACGGACCACGGAGGTGTTCAGGGTCAGCGGCTTGGCGACCTTGATGTCGTCGTTCAGGATGTCGTAGCGGCTGGAACGGATGTACTTGAACGCGCCGGCGGCGCGGGATTCAAGCAGCTTCGCGTCGCGCTTCTCATCCGCGTTGCCGATCTGCTTCTGCACGTCTCCCAGAATGCGGGTCAGCTGCTCTTCGGTGACGACGGGGAAGGCGCTCGACTCCGGTTCGTCCGAGGCCGACTGTTCGGCGGACCCGCTGGCCTGGTCGGTGGCGCTCGGCGAAGCGCTGTCGGTGGCGTTCTGGGTCGGCGACGGCGAGGCGTCTTCGGAGGGTGCCATCGGCAGGGCGGCGCCGGAAACCGCCAGCGCGAGGACGGCGACGGCGGCCACTGAGTTCTGGGTGGTGCTCTTTGCCGTGGCCGGTGCGTCGGCGCCAGGCTTTGCGGTGCGCATCACCAGCAGCGCCAGCCCGAAGACCAGCAGCAGCGAGCCGGCAATGATCAGCGGCAGCGCGAACGGCATGGCTTCATCGTTGGCGTAGGTGACGGAGATGTCCACCGGAGCGGCGTCCTTGCCGCCGGCGGCCAGCAGCAGCGACCAGCCGCCTGAGTCCGGGGCGGTCCAGCGGTAGGTCATGGTGCCCTGCGCGGTCTGCGAGTCGAAGAAGATGTCGGCGTTCTTCGGATCCGGAGCGGTGGCGTCGCCCTCGACGTAGTTGGCCTGCATCTGGTGGTTTTCGGTGTCGATGCCGGTGACGGCTGCGTGCGCGGTCTTGCCCACCCAAGCTTCGACGTCGTAGCTGCGTCCCAGCGACGCGGTGAATTCGCCTTCGCCGGTGATGACCAGCTCGACCGGGGCGAGCTTTTCGGAGTTGACGCTGGATTCAATCAGCGTCAGCGGGGCCTTGCCTTCGAATTGCGGCATGGCAGCGGTCACCGTTTCGGGCGGAGCCCAAAAGGTCTTCTGTCCGATGCCGACGACCAGGGCCGCAGCCCCTAGCAGCATCGCGATCACGGAGATTACTTTTCGCACGATTTCACCTATTCACCTACGTCTCACGGCTGTACTATCCCCAGTCTAACGAGTCCGGTGCCCGCATGGTTCCTCGCACTACCTGTGAACTGGCTCAATCACCCAAGTCCGCGGTGTCTTTGGGCACACCGAAAAGCAGTTTGCGCGGTAAGCTCGGTGCCATGCAGTCAGATCAGCCGCACGAGCCAAACGAGCCAGCTCCGGCCACCGGGCCGCTTCCCTCCCCGGCGGGGGAACCGGACACGCGGCAGAACCCGCCGCCGGCTGATCCGCTGCACCACCATGCCCGCCGCCAGCATCGCGACCAAGGCGCGGAATTCACCGTCGACGATCCCGCGCCGGATACCGCGTCGACGCCCCGGGTTTCCGGGGCGCAGCCCGCCGCGCCGCGGGTCGGGCCCCACTCGCCGGCCAAGGCCCCCGCCAATGCCGAAAAGGCTTCGCTGCGGCGCAGGCTTTCCCGCCGGCTCGCCGCCATTTTGCACACCCCGCGCCGTGATGCATTGGGCGAGCTGGCCCACGACGACCAGGAGGTTCCGGATCCGATCCCGGCACTGCACCCGATCGCCCTGGGCTTCCTGGGCACGATCGGAGTGGGCCTGGCCATGGGCGGATACTACGTGCTGACCAACGTCGGCGCGCTCATCACCTGGATCGCGATCGCGCTGTTCATTGCACTGGGATTGGACCCGGTCGTGCGCTGGATGGTCTCCAAGGGGCTGAGCCGCCCGCTGGCGGTGACCGCCACGATGTTCGGCATCCTGGCGCTCTTCGGCGGGTTCATGGCGCTCATCATCCCGACGCTGGTCACGCAAATCACCTCGTTCATCACCGATGCGCCGACCATCATCAACAACTTCCTGAACAGCGAGTGGCTGGTGCAGATCGACCGCCAGTACGCGTTGACGCAGCGGCTCGACGACGAGGTCAACCGCTTCTTCGGCGATTCCGGCGCGATCACGAACGTGTTCGGCGGCGTCCTGGGCGTCTCGCAGACCGTCGCCCAGTCGATGTTCGGCATCCTGATCGTGCTGGTGCTGGCGATCTACTTCCTCGCCTCGCTGCCCACCATCATGGCCTTCGGGCTGCGCCTGGCTCCGCGCTCCAAGCGCGAACGCGCCGGCGAGCTGGCGGTGCGCATCACCAGTTCGGTCGGCAACTACGTGATGGGGCAGGCCACCGTCGCGTTCCTCAACTCGCTGGTGGCGCTGCTGCTGATGACGATCCTGGAGGTTCCGTTCGCGGCGCTGCTCACCCTGCTGGTGGCGGTGCTGGCGTTCATCCCGCTGGTCGGCGGGGTCATCGCCGGCATCCTGGTCACCCTGGTGACGTTGTCGCTGGGATGGCAGACGGCGCTGATCTACTCGCTGTGCTACTTCGGCTACCTGCAGCTGGAAGCCTACTTCGTCTCACCGCGCATCATGCGCCGGGCGGTGGCGGTGCCGGGTGCCGTCGCGGTGATCTCCGTAATCGCCGGCGGCACCCTGGCCGGGGTGACCGGGGCGCTGATGGCCATCCCGGTCGCCGCCAGCGCAATGATCCTGCTGCGCGAGGTGTTCATCGCCCGCCAGGATCGGCTCTAGCCAATCACCGCGGCTAGTACTTGTAGGAACGGGTTTCCCAGCAGCGCGGATGCCAGTGGCGCCGGGCGGTGGCCGCGGCGTCGTCGCCCGACCAGTGGTCCGCGCGCCAGGCCACCACATGCGCCACGCCCACGGTGATCTGCCGATGGCAGCCCGGGCAGGTGTAGGTCTTCTGGGCGTTCAGCGGGGAAATCTTGCGCACATGCCACTGCCCGTCCGGGGCGTCCTGCAGCATGACCACCCCGTAGCGGGCGCGCTGCATCCAATCCTCCTCGCGACGCGCCGAGCCGAAATCCCCGTCGGCATCGTCCTCGTAGCGCCATCCGCCGCCGGAGGAACCCCGGGAATTGCCTCGGGGTTTGGATGTGCGGCGGGGGCGGTTGGAACGTGGCATGTCTCTAATCATGCCGTATTCCGGCAGCGCCCATCGCACACAGCTAGTAGAGTGTGTCAGGTGCGTTTAGTGGTTGCGAAGTGTTCAGTAGATTACGAGGGCCGTCTGCGGGCCCACCTCCCATTGGCTACCCGCCTGATCATGGTGAAGGCCGACGGCTCGGTGCTCATCCATTCCGACGGGGGCAGCTACAAGCCCCTGAACTGGATGAACCCGCCGCTGACCCTGCGGGAAGGCTCCCCCGACGAGGATGCCGCAGCCTTGGGCTCGGTCAATACCTGGACCGTGGCCAGCACCAAAAGCGATGACCGCCTGACCATCCAGTTCCACGCGATCGAGCATGATTCCGCCCACGAGCTGGGCACCGACCCGGGCCTGATCAAGGACGGCGTGGAAGCCGACCTGCAGCGCCTGCTGGCAGAGCAGATCGAGCTGCTGGGCACCGGGCACAAGCTGATCCGCCGCGAGTACATGACCGCGATCGGCCCGGTGGACATCCTGGCGCGCGACGGCGAAGGCGCCACGGTGGCCGTCGAGCTCAAGCGCCGCGGCGACATCGACGGCGTGGAACAGCTGACCCGCTATCTGGAGCTGCTCAACCGCGATCCCCTGCTCAAGCCGGTTTCCGGGGTGTTCGCCGCCCAGCAGATCAAGCCGCAGGCCCGCACGCTGGCCGAGGACCGCGGCATCCGCTGCCTCACCCTCGATTACGACGCAATGCGCGGAGTCGATGACTCGGAGGGCCGTCTCTTCTGAGCGCTTTTACCTGATCACTTTTTGTTCGGCGAACCCAGTTCTGCACGCCCGGAAGCCAAGCGCTCCGCAGATTTCACTACTTTAGCGGTACCCCTTCGCAATTAACCCTCGTGGAGTCTCCGTTGACAGCTAGACGCCTTATATAGGGGTCGATGAACTTAGCCTCAGTTGCCTGACACCTGTCGCGTGCTTCATCCATGGTGCTGAAAGGCCCATAAAAAACGGTGTATAGCAATGTATGGTTGGAAGAAATTTGAGCAAGAGACTTACAACTTCCTCTTGTTAATACGTAGTGACTTGTAGGGAAATACTCAAGCGCCTCGCTAACGTCAGCGTCATAGGTTGACGGGTTCTTGTTATTCCGCAAAACTACGATGTACCGGTCATCGCACGGAAGTACTGTCGCTGGCGTGCCGATCCCTAGGTCAGCAGATCCCCCAGCCAGCACATCCGACCCGCTCAATTCGCTGACTCCCTTTGTTCCATTGTCTTGATCAATTTTCGAGGGACTTGTTGAAGGCGGGGGCAATGCGACAGAGGTTTCATCACTTTTTGGAGATTCTTGACCGACACCGGGAATTCTGTGCGGGTCAACGATTCCCATGTCCACCAGCGCCGGACCGATCGCGGCCACAAGGCTCAAAGCGGCAACGCCAAGCCCCAGCACGGTTAGGATATAATTTCGGTCCCAGCCTTCGCCGTTGTTCGTTCGCTTGCTCATGGTGAAAGAATGGCACCGCTAAATTGCCATGCCAAGGGTCTCGATCAACATTCTTAGCAGCCCAAAATAGGCTTACACAACAACAAGACAAATCATTTTATTGTCGATAAGCACTCATCAATATGTGGGTCGGAGAGACTTGGGAATTTCTCAGAGCCAGAAAGCAGCTGCCCAAATCCATGCTTCCGAACGGTGCATTCGTGTCACAGCAACCAACTGTGTCTAAGCTAGGAGCATGACTGCTTCGCGCTTAGTACTGTTCGCCACCCTGGTCTCCGACGGAATGAAGGTCACCGATGGCGCGCTGGCCATCGAAGATGACCGCATCGCCTTCGCCGGCAACCGCGACGACTTCCTCGCCAAGGAAGACGCCGATCAATTCGCCGTGCATCCGGTCCCGGAAGGCGCCGTCCTGATTCCCGGCCTGATCGACCTGCATTGCCACGGGGCGATGGGCGCCGATTTCGCCGCCCCGGAGCACCAGTCGGTCACCGAGGCCCTGGACTACCTCCACAAGGCCGGCACCACCACCCTGCTGGCTTCGCTGGTTACCGCAGATCGCGGCGCGATGGTCGAGGCCGCCGAAATCCTCGCAGAATTCGCCGAAGCAGGCCTGATTGCCGGCATCCACGCCGAAGGGCCCTTCCTCTCCGAGGCCCGTTGCGGCGCCCAGGACCCGCGCTTCCTCTCCGATCCGCAGCCGGAGTTCGTCGACGAGCTGTTCGCCGCCTCCCGCGGCCAGCTGCGCACCATGACCTACGCCCCGGAGCTGGAGGGCAGCGAGGAGCTGATCAGCCAGCTGGTCTCCTACGGCGTGGTCCCGTCGCTGGGCCACACCAACGCCACGGCGGCGCAGACCTCCGATTCCCTGCTCTTCGCCCGCGAGCAGCTGCGCAGCGCCGGCGTGGACGGATTCACGGAGAAGCCGACGGTGACCCACCTGTTCAACGGCATGCCGCCGCTGCACCACCGCGAGCCCGGCCCCGTGGCCGCCTGCCTGGAGACCGCCCAGCGCGGCGACGCCTACATCGAGCTGATCGGCGACGGGGTGCACCTCTCCCCCGACACGGTGCGCCTGATGTTCAACCTCGTGCGTGCCCGCAGCATCCTGCTGGTCAGCGACTCCATGGCCGCCACCGGCCTGGCCGACGGAAGCTACTCGCTCGGCCCGCAAGACGTCACCGTCGCCGACGGCCAGGCGCGCCTGGCCAAGGACGGCTCGCTGGCCGGCGGCACCGCAACGTTGCTGCAGATCGTGCGCGAAACCGTTGCCGCCGGCATTCCGCTGGTGCAGGCGGTCTACGCTGCCACGGTGAATCCCGCTTCGCTGATCGGGCTGGCCGACGAGGTCGGGTCGCTGCACTACGGCTTCGCCGCCGACGTGCTGGTGCTGGACTCGCAGCTGCAACTGGTCGAAACTTTCCGCAAGGGCCAACTGCTCTAGCCTGTTCCCTGCATCAGGCCCGCCGCTTCGCAATCAGCTTGCGATACGGCGGGCCTTTGCCATCTGTCTCCAGGACCGCTGACGGCATAAAAAAATCCCGCCTCCGGACGGCCGTTCCACGAAGGGAACGGCCGCGCGGAGGCGGGATCAAAAAGTTCTTGTCTAGATCTGCCAGGAGCCGGCAATCGGCCCCGCTTCAAGCCAGGACGAGAACCCGGTGTAGTCCCGGTAGTCCATGGCCAGCAGCAGGGGTTCGCCGTTGCGCGTCAGCTGGACGATCACGAAGCCCGGCGGAATCCGCAAGGCCTCCTGCTCGTCGGCGCGACGCCACCCCGTGACATCCAGCCCGCGGCGTTCGACCACGAAGCTGGGGATCGGCGAGACAGAGAAAAACCGCAACAGATCTACATGTCCGCCGCCGTAGCGGCCGATCACCATCATCCACTTGCCCTTGGGCGTGAGGATGGAGGCGTCGAAGGTGCCCAGCGTGCGCCGCAACTGAATGCGACGCACGGCCATGGCGCCAAAGAACATCACGATGCCGGCTAGAACCAGCAGCGCTATGAGAACTGGTGCGGTAATCTCAATCAATTCATCGCCTACGCTGCGTTGTTAAGAACAGCGTTGTCGGCAACGATCACGACGCGATCCGAGTCAACAGAGAAGAATCCCCCGTCGATCTGGACCGAGAAGCGGGACTCGGAAATCGGTTCGATTTCCAGATCCCCAGCGGCAAGCACCGACAGCATCGGAACGTGACCGGGCAGAACTCCGATCTCGCCGTCTACCGAACGAGCCTTGACCAGCTTCGCCGGGCCCGACCACACGAAGTGGTCGGCCGCAACGATTTCGACCTGAAGTTCGGCCATGGTTACTTGCTGGCCTTCTGGATTTCAGCCCACTGGCGCTCTACGTCGTCCAAACCACCGACGTTGAAGAACGCCTGCTCTGCGATGTGGTCCAAGTCGCCATCGCAGATGGCGGTGAAGCCCTCGATGGTGTCCTTGATGGAAACGGTCGAACCGTCAACACCGGTGAACTGCTTTGCGGTGTAGGTGTTCTGCGACAGGAACTGCTGGATACGACGTGCACGTGCCACGACGACCTTGTCCTCTTCGCCCAGTTCGTCGATGCCAAGGATCGCGATGATGTCCTGCAGTTCCTTGTTCTTCTGCAGGATGGCCTTCACGCGGATGGCCGTATCATAGTGAGCCTGACCGATGTACTGCGGATCCAGGATTCGCGAGGTCGAGGTCAACGGATCGATGGCCGGGTACAGACCGCGCGACGCGATTTCACGCGACAGCTCGGTGGTTGCATCCAGGTGGGCGAAGGTTGCTGCCGGAGCCGGGTCGGTGTAGTCATCGGCCGGGACGTAGACTGCCTGCATCGAGGTGATCGAGCGGCCCTTCGTCGAGGTGATGCGTTCCTGCAGCAGGCCCATTTCATCGGCAAGGTTCGGCTGGTAACCCACGGCGGAAGGCATGCGGCCCAGCAGGGTCGACACCTCGGAACCGGCCTGGGTGAAGCGGAAGATGTTGTCGATGAAGAGCAGCACGTCCTGGTTCTGCACATCGCGGAAGTACTCCGCCATGGTCAGAGCCGACAGTGCCACGCGCAGACGGGTGCCTGGTGGCTCATCCATCTGGCCGAACACCAAGGCGGTGTCCTTCAGGACGTTGGCCTCGTCCATTTCGACCCAGAGGTCGTTACCTTCACGGGTGCGCTCGCCCACGCCGGCGAATACCGAGGTACCACCGAAGTTACGTGCAACACGGGTGATCATTTCCTGGATCAGCACGGTCTTACCCACGCCTGCACCACCGAACAGACCGATCTTGCCACCCTTGATGTAAGGGGTCAGAAGGTCGATCGACTTGATGCCGGTTTCCAGCATCTCGGTCGAGCCCTCAAGATCAGAGAACTTCGGTGCCTGGCGGTGGATTGGCCAGCGCTCGGTGACCTGGATCTCCGAGTTATCAACGTCCAGGGCGTCGCCCAGCACGTTGAAGATGTGGCCCTTGACGCCGTCGCCAACAGGGACGGAGATCGAAGCGCCGGTGTCCTTCACGGCCGCACCGCGGACCAGGCCGTCGGTGGCCTGCAGCGATACTGCGCGAACCAGGCCGTCACCGAGGTGCTGGCTGGTTTCGAAGGTGATGGTCTTGGTTACACCGTTGAGGGTCAGCTCAGCGGTGAGTGCGTTGTAGATAGCAGGCAGTGCATCGGCAGGGAACTCGACGTCCACGACCGGGCCAATCACGCGGGCAATACGACCGGTGGCCCCTGCGGTAACCTGCTCGTTGAGTTGGGCAGTCATCTTTCTCACTTCTTGTCTGGTAGGAGGATTCGGCTAGTCGTTCAGCGCGTCTGCGCCGGCGACGATTTCCGAAAGCTCCTGGGTGATTTCAGCCTGACGGGCGTTGTTACGCAGTCGCGTGTACTTCTTGATCAACTCGCCGGCGTTGTCGCCCGCGGCCTTCATCGCGCGCTGGCGGGCAGCGAGCTCGGAGGCTGCGGCCTGCAGCTGGGCGTTGAACAGACGCGAATCGATGTAACGCGGCAGCAGTGCGTCAAGCACTTCCTCCGGCGACGGCTCGAATTCGTACAGTGGCAACAGCTCGTCGGTTGGAGTCTCGGTTTCACCCTCGACAACCTCCAACGGCAACAGACGGATAACCGTCGGTTCCTGCGTGACCATCGACTTGAACTGGGTGTAAACAACGTGGATCTCGTCCACGCCACCCTGCTCGTAATCGTTAGCGAAGTCCTCAAGGAGGATTTCGCGCAGCTCGCGTGCGGTTTCAAATTGCGGGGAATCGGTGTTCCCGGTCCACACTCGGGCGTACTCGCGCGAACGGAAATCGAAGTAAGCCTGGGCCTTGCGGCCGACCAAGTAGGTCTTGACTTCCTTGCCATCTCCGTGCAGGAGTTCCACGAGGTGCTCTGCCTGCTTCAGAACGCTGGCGGAGTAGGACCCGGCGAGTCCGCGGTCCGAGGTCATCACCAGCACCGCGGCCCGGCGAACATTCGCCGGTTCCGTGGTCAGCGGGTGTTCAACATCGGCCTGGGACGCGACGGCGGTAACTGCACGGGTGATCGCATTGGCGTACGGCAGCGAAGCCGAAACACGGCTACGTGCCTTGCCGATGCGGGATGCAGCGATCAGTTCCATCGCCTTGAAGATCTTGCGCATCGACGAGGTCGAGGCAATCTTCTGGCGGTAGACCCGAATCTGGGCTCCCATGTGTGTCCTTTCCTTATTCCCAACGTTTGGGGTGCGGCGCCGTCTCCGGCGCCGTACCCCTAAACGTCAAGGAAATTGTCAGCGCTTCTGCTTGACGATCTGTTCCTGGTCGACGGACTCGGCATCCAGAGCGTCGTGCTCTTCGTGACCTGCGGCAACCAGCTGGTCGTCGCCCTGGCCGAAGAATCCGGCCTTGAAGTCAGCAATGGCTGCCTTCATGGCCTCGACGGTCTCGTCTTCCAGCTTGCCGGTCTGTGCCAGAACGGTCAGGACCTCGGTGCGGTGACGCAGGTAGTCGATGAACTCGCGCTCGAAGCGAAGCACGTCTTCCACCGGGACATCGTCCAGGTAGCCGTTGGTGCCGGCCCACACGGAGACAACCTGGTCCTCGACGGCGTACGGCTGGTACTGGCCCTGCTTCAGCAGTTCCATCAGACGTGCGCCACGGGTCAGCTGCTGCTTGGAAGCGGCATCCAGGTCCGAAGCGAACATGGCGAAGGCCTGCATGTCGCGGTACTGAGCCAGTTCAAGCTTCAGGGTACCGGAGACCTTCTTCATGGCCTTCACCTGGGCGGCGCCACCAACGCGGGAAACAGAGACACCCACGTCGACAGCTGGACGCTGGTTGGCGTTGAACAGGTCCGACTGCAGGAAGATCTGGCCGTCGGTGATCGAGATGACGTTGGTCGGGATGAAGGCCGAGACGTCGTTCGCCTTGGTTTCGATGATCGGCAGACCGGTCATCGAACCTGCGCCCAGCTCGTCCGAAACCTTGGCGCAACGCTCAAGCAGACGGGAGTGCAGGTAGAAGACGTCGCCCGGGTAGGCTTCGCGTCCTGGCGGACGGCGTAGCAGCAGCGACACGGCGCGGTAGGCTTCAGCCTGCTTCGACAGGTCATCGAACACGATCAGAACGTGCTTGCCACCGTACATCCAGTGCTGGCCGATGGCTGAGCCTGCGTAGGGTGCCAGGTACTTGAAGCCTGCAGGGTCGGATGCTGGGGAGGCCACGATGGTCGTGTACTCCAGAGCGCCCTGGTCTTCGAGGGTCTGGCGCACGGCTGCGATGGTCGAAGCCTTCTGGCCCACTGCAACGTAGATGCAGCGAACCTGCTTGGTCTGGTCGCCGGTGGCCCAGTTGGCGCGCTGGTTCAGAATGGCGTCGACTGCAATTGCGGTCTTGCCGGTCTGGCGGTCGCCAATGATCAGCTGACGCTGGCCACGGCCGATCGGGATCATGGCGTCGATAGCCTTGATGCCGGTCTGCAGCGGTTCGTGAACCGACTTACGCTCGGTCACGCCTGGTGCCTGGAGTTCCAGTGCACGGCGGCCCTCGGACTCGATTGGGCCCAGGTTGTCCATTGGCTCACCCAGCGGGTCAACCACGCGGCCCATGAAGCCGTCGCCTACTGGAACCGAGAGAATCTCGCCAGTGCGTTCGACCTTCTGGCCCTCTTCGATGCCGGTGAAGTCACCGAGCACCACGACGCCGATTTCACGGGTATCGAGGTTCTGGGCCAGGCCCAGGGTGCCGTCTTCGAACTTCAGCAGCTCGTTGGCCATGACGGAAGGAAGACCTTCCACCTTGGCGATGCCGTCGCTTGCTGCGACAACGCGTCCCACCTCGGTGCGCTCTGCCTTACCCGGTTCGTAGGAAGATGCGAACTCGTTTAGGGCATTACGGACGTCGTCGGCATTGATGGTCAAATCGGCCATCTGCAGTCCCTGCTCTCCTAAATTGTGATCCACCGTAAATCAGTGGTGAATCGATGTGAATGAAGTCTGTGTTGGTCCCGGCGAGCCAGAACTTAGCCAGGGGCTAGCCCCTGGACGAAGTTCTAGCTGGCCAGGGCGCGGCGCAATTCGGCCACACGAGATGCCACGGAAGCGTCGACAACCTCGTCGCCCACCTTGACTACCAGTCCGCCGATCAGCGACGGGTCGGTAGTGACATTGAGCTTCAGCTGGCGACCGTAAACCTTGTTCAAGCTGATCTCCAGACGCTGCAACTGGGCTTCGGAGAGCTGCACAGTGCTGGTCACCGAGGCGATCCAACGCTGCTGGCGCTTGGCCACGAGCTCGACGAAACGCTCAATCAGAGCACTAGGCTTCAGCCCGCGAGGGGCCGAAACTGCCTGGGAGATCAACACCTGCGCGGTCCGCGACGCGTTGGGCACGAGTTTGAGCGCCAGAGCGCTCTTTGCCTCGGCTGGGGCCTGCGCATCATCCAACGCACGCTGCAGTTCGTGGTTTGAACGAACTACCTCGATGAAGGAGAACAGATCCTGCTCCAGCTTGTCCAGCCCCGAAGCGCCGTCCTGCTGCTCGGCCACTGCGGTCAGCGCAGTGACAGCCAGCGTTTCGAGCGCATCGCTAATGTCGCGTTCCGAGCTCCAGCGGGTGGAAGCCAGCTGAGCGACGATGGACTCGGCGTCGGCCGAAACCTTTCCGCGCAGCAGCTGTGCCAGCAGGCCTGCCTTCTCGGCAGCTTCACGGGCCGGATCAGTCAATGCTCGGCGAAGACCGGCATTTGCATCCAGTACTTCCAGGACCGCGAACAGTTCCTTCGGCAGCTCCAAAGATGCCAGTGCCAGCTTGGGTTCCAGGAACTCCAAAGCCTTTGCCAATGACTCGCTCGATACACTTGCCATTAGTTCGATGCACCTGCGTTCTGCTGAGCTTCCAAATCGTTCAGGAACTGATCAACCACGCGCTGTGCACGGGCATCGTCCTTCAGAGCTTCGTCAACAATCTTGCTTGCAAGCTCGGTGGCCAAAGTGCCCACGTCGGTGCGAAGCGACGACAGAGCGGCGGTGCGCTCGGCCTGGATCTGACGCTGAGCCTGTTCGCTGATGCGAGTAGCCTCATCGGTTGCCTTGGTCTTCAGATCTTCGAGGATCTGAGCACCTTCGCTGCGAGCTTCCTCGCGGATGCGGTTAGCCTCGGTGCGGGCTTCCAGAAGCTGGGCCTTGTACTGTGCCAAGGTCTCCTCTGCTTCCTTCTGCGCTGCCTCGGCCTTCTCCAGGCCACCTTCGATCGCGGTGACGCGATCTTCGTAGGACTGCTCGAACTTCGGAGCAATCACCTTGATGACGATGAACAGAAGGACCGCGAAACCAACACCCGTGACGAGAATTTCCCACGGGTTTGGCAACAACGGGTTTGCCGATTCGCTCGCAGCGAGGATGAAGTCAGTGCTGTTCATTCTCACTATTCCTTATCTACTAGTTTCCGCTTGTGTGTATGCCTCGCGATAGTGGCGAGGCCACTACAGTTGCGAAAAGACTAGGCGCCGATGACGAAAGCGAAAACCAGGCCCAGGATGGCCAGTGCTTCTGCAAGGGCGAAGCCCAGCATTGCGATTGGCTGCAGGATGCGCTGTGCTTCTGGCTGACGAGCAACACCGTTGATGTAGGCAGCGAAGATCAGGCCAACGCCGATAGCCGAACCGATAGCAGCCAGGCCGTAGCCGATCATATTCAGGGAGCCGTGCAACATGTGATTATGTTCCTTTCAAGATACCGAGCTTCGTGCCGGTAGGTTGTGAGGTATTCCTTGAGTAGCCCAAGGAAGATCTGTTTGGTTGGAAGAAGTGGAGCTTAGGCCTAGTGGGCGTCGGCTTCGATCGCACCCTGGACGTAGATCGCGGTCAGCAGGGCGAAAACAAACGCCTGCAGCACCATGATCAGAAGTTCCAGGAAGTACATGGCAACCGATCCGGCGATGACCAGAACACCCAGGCCGTTCATGGCGAGGGAATCCTGAACCACGATCAGGTGACGTGCGCCGGCAGCTGCCAACATCACGATCATGTGACCGGCCAGCATCGTTGCCATCAAACGCAGCGAGTGCGTCAGCGGGCGAACGATGAAGTTAGAAATGATTTCCAACGGGATCATCAGAGGCATGATCCAGCCCGGAACACCGGACGGAACTACGGCGAGCTTGAAGTAGCGAATGCCGTGGTTCTTCAGGCCTACGGCAATCCAGGTGCCGTAGATGATGATTGCCATCGCGTATGCAGATCCAGCGTGTGAGAACGATGGAAGCTGCAAGAACGGAATTGCGCCGAAGAGGTTGTTCAGCAGTACGAAGAAGAAGGTCGCAAACAGCAGAGGAATCCAAGGACGGAAGTTCTTCTCGCCAATGATGTCGCGGCCGATGCCGTTACGCACGAAGGCGTAACCGGATTCAGCGAGGTACTGCATCTTACCTGGAACCAACTTCGGGTTCTTGATGGCTGCGGTGAAGAACCAAGTAATGAGCACGATCGACAGGACGATCATGAGCATCTGCTTGCCGAAACCAGTGCCGTACTCAGCCATCCATGGGAAAAGATCCGGGAGGTGGGTGTCGGACACTGTTGGCGGTACGAAACCGCCTTCTTCTGAGGCCATTGGGAGCGCAAACGCGAACAACGCGCTGTCCTCTCTGCAGTAACGGTCACGGGCAAAAGGTGGTGACTGGCGGTAACTGCCTTTCACCGTGTGAAGAAAAGATCAAACGGGTACTTCTCACAGCTGTCGCCATTAGCATCAACTCTGACAAGTGGCACCCCCGGGTTTCCCCGAGGATGAATCCGATTCGTCCGCACCCAATTAAGCGCACGGCCGAAAATGACCCGTTAGTAAGCTTATCAAACTCACAGCATCTCTCCGACATAAGAGTCAGAGGTCTAAGCCCTATTCCTCGTTATAGATGGCAAGGCGAGCCTTCATGAAGGCGCGGACCTCACCAACCTGCCAGGCAACGAGAGATATGGCTGCAGCAAGTACGAATCCCTGACGGTTAACCCAATCGGGCAACCCCAGGTTCAACAGAACGAAGGCGACGCCGAACACCTTGATGACGAACGTCGCCAGAAACGCGGGCATGGCCCACGAACGACGGATTCGCCCTGCAGCTTCAGCGATCAGAATGCCAATAGCAAAAAAGCCAATAACCACACCGGCGGCAAGTGCGCCGGATAACGCATACTCAAGATCGGCAACGAGCCAAGAAATCAGGAAAAAGGCTGCAGTTGCAATGATCGAGTACACCAATGACAGGCCAAGAATCGGCAACCAGATGGATTTCGGTGCAGACGAAGCACTGACGCGGGCAGAACCAGAAGCCAAGTCCGCATCCTTCCTTCGTCTAAATCGATGATCCATGTTGCACCTATCGATGCTGATGAAACTCAAATCTCCCTGCAAACAAAACTGTTCCGGGAGAACATCCACATTGAATTCTACACGAGATAGAAAGAGATTGTTGTCAGGCGGAGCGTCATCTTGGGCGGATTGGCTACTTGGCCAGCTTCTTGCGCAGTGCGCGGAAGCGGTCTTCGACCAGCGGTTTCCATGTGGCAAGACCCACACCGAGAAACAGCAAGATGACGATCGGAATCATCAATACGACAGGAATGAACGCGATCGAAACCACGGATACGGCGATGAAGCCGGCCCACAGGTACAGCAGGATCACCGCGCGGCGCACCGAATGGCCCTGCGCGAGCATCTTGTGGTGGATGTGCTTGGCGTCCGGTGAAAAGGGTGAGCGTTTGTTGGCCAGCCGGCGCAGCACCGAGAGCACAAGGTCCAGTACTGGTAGGAAGACGATCACCATCGGCAGCAGCATCGGCATGTAGGCCGGGATGTTGCGGAAGCGCTGCGCTTCGAGTCCTTGCACGTCACCGGTGACGGCGATGGTGGCCACCGAGAGGATCATGCCGATCGCCAGTACGCCGCTCTCCCCCATGAAGATGTTCGCGGGGTTAAAGTTGTGCGGCAGGAAGCCCAGGCAGGCGCCCAGCAGCAGGGAGCACAAAAGCGCACCCATGTTGGCGTAGTCGTCGGCGCTGACATGGGTGGCCAGCACGTAGGAGTAGACGAAGAAGGTGGCCGCCCCGATGGCGGCCAGCCCCGCGGCCAGCCCGTCGAGCCCGTCGGAGAAGTTGATCGCGTTCATCGTGAGCACGATCAGGAAGATGGTGATGGCGATCTGCATCCAGCTGTGCTCGATCTGCCAAGAACCCACCGGCAGGGACTGGATCACGATCCCGTGCCCGGCGATGATCCCGCCCACCAGGACTTGGCCCAGGGCCTTGACCCACCAGCGCAGGTCGAACATGTCGTCGGCCAGCCCCAGGAGCAGGATCACCAGCAGCGCCAGCACGATCCCGGTGATCGGTTCGGTGTTCCCGAAGACCCCGCGGAAGAAGCTGAGCTGGCTGGCCAGCCCGAGCCCGAGCGCGAAAGCGGCGATGATCGCCACGCCGCCGAACTTCACGATCGGCTTTTCGTGCTGGTCGCGGGCGCGGACCTTTTGGTTGCCGGTGAACCGCTCGCCCACGGAGCGGACGATCGGGGTAAGCAGGAAGGAGACCGCGAAACTGAACGCGATCAGCAGGACGTAGCTTCTCATGCGCCCTGGCCGGAGTCGTCCTGTCCCAAATCGAGAATGGCGGGAACGACCACGCGCAGCTCCTCGATGGAGATCGCGCCGGCGCGGACCACCTTCAGCCGGGTGCCGGTGCAGTCCACGATGGTCGAGGGCAGGGTCTCGGCGTCGTCCTGCGCGGCGCGCGAGCCGCCGTCAAGGTACACATCCACCGATTCGCCCAGCTGGGCGACGGCTTCGTCGGCTGAGGTGGCGGCCGGGTTGCCGGTGCGGTTGGCGGAGGAGACCGCCAGCGGGCCGGTGGCGGCCAGCAGCTCCAAGGCAGTCTGGTCGTTCGGGACGCGCAGCGCCACCGTGCCGCGGGTCTCCCCCAGGTCCCAGGTCAGCGACGGCTGCGCCTGCAGGATCAGGGTCAGCCCCCCGGGCCAGAAGGCCTCGGCGAGCTTGCGGGCTTCGTCCGGGATGTCGCGGGCCAGCCCGTCCATCGTGGCGGACTGCGCGATCAGCACCGGCGGCGGCATGGTCCGGCTGCGGCCCTTGGCCGCCAGCAGCATCGCCACGCCCTGCGCGCTGAACGCGTCGGCTCCGATCCCGTAGACCGTGTCGGTGGGCAGGACGATGCAGCGCTGGGCCGACAGCGCGGCGCGCGCCGCCTCGATGCCTGCAGCGTGTTCCTGCTCGTTGCTGACCATAAATCGTGTGCTCACGGGATCATTCTTTCATGTGGTGTGGTGGGTGGGTAGTTCAGCGCGGCGCGCGGCCGCTGGTCGAGCGCGGTCGTCCGGACAGGTCCGGGTGCCCGGCCACGCTCGTGAATCCGGTCTCGCGCAGCAGCTGGGCTGCCGACTCCTGCTGCACCTCGGCGTGCTCCATCACGAACAGCCCCCCGGGGCGCAGCAGGCGCCGCGCCTCGGCGGCGACGGCACGCGGGATCTGCAGACCGTCCTCGCCCAGCCCGTACAGGGCCATCTGCGGGTCGTGGTCGCGCACCTCCGGTTCGCGGGGCACCGCGTTGGGCGGGATGTAGGGCGGGTTGGAGACGACCAGGTCCATGGTGCCGTGCAGCTCGGGCGGCAACGCGGAGGCGTCGCGGTGCAGCACCGTGACGCCCAGCGGCTCGCAGTTGGCTCTGGTGTAGCCGATGGCGTCGTCGGAGAGCTCCACGGCCCACACGGCGGCCTGCGGCGCCTCGCTGGCCAGCGCTGCGGCGATGGCCCCGGATCCGGAGCACAGATCCACGCAGCGCGGGGCGGCCAGGCCCTGCTCGGCGAGGAAGTCCAGGCCCAGCTGGACCACGGTCTCGGTTTCCGGGCGCGGCGAGAACACCCCGGGCCCGACCTTCAGGGTCAGGTAGCGGAAGTGGCCCTCGCCGGTCAGGTGCTGCAGCGGGATGCGTGCGGCGCGGCGTTCCAGCAGCGATGCATACAGCGCGTACTGCGGCTCGGAGAAGGACTCCCCGCGCAGTTCGCGCAGCTTCAGCTCCGAGCGCTCGACGCGCAGCACGTGGCAGGCCAACAGGTCGGCGTCGGCCGCGGGACTGGGCACGCCCGCGGCGGCGAGCTGCGCCAGCGCGGCGCGGCGCACGGCTGACAGCTCGCGGACGGGTAGCGGATTCTCCACGGGTGTACGGGCGCTGACTACTCGCCCAGCGCCGCCAGGCGCTCTTCCTCGTCCATCTGGATGCAGGATTCGATGACCGGCTGGAGGTCGCCGTCCATCACCGCGTCCAGGTTGTAGGCCTTGTACCCGGTGCGGTGGTCCGCGATGCGGTTTTCCGGGTAGTTGTACGTGCGGATGCGCTCGGAGCGGTCCATGGTGCGGATCTGGCTGGCGCGCACCGCGGAGTTCTCGGCGTCGATGATCTCCTGCTGGTGGGCCAGCAGGCGCGAACGCAGCACGCGCATGGCGGCTTCGCGGTTCTGGATCTGCGACTTCTCGTTCTGCATGGCCACCACGATGCCGGTGGGCAGGTGGGTGATGCGCACGGCGGAGTCGGTGGTGTTCACCGACTGCCCGCCGGGGCCCGAGGAGCGGTAGACGTCGATCTTCAGGTCGTTGGCGTGGATGTCCACTTCTTCGGGCTCGTCGACCTCGGGCAGCACCAGCACGCCGGCGGCCGAGGTGTGGATGCGGCCCTGCGATTCGGTGACCGGCACGCGCTGCACGCGGTGCACGCCGCCCTCGAACTTCAGGTGGGCGTAGACGCCCTCGGCCGGGTCGTTCGACTTGCCCTTGATCGCCACCTGGGCGTCCTTGTAGCCGCCGAGGTCCGACTCGTTGTAGGAGATCATCTCGACCTTCCAGCCCTTGTGCTCCGCGTAGCGGGTGTACATGCGCAGCAGGTCGGCAGCGAACAGGGCCGCCTCGTCGCCGCCTTCGCCGCCCTTGACCTCGAGGATCACGTCGCGCGCGTCGTTCTCATCGCGCGGGATCAGCAGGCGGCGCAGCTTCTCCTCCAGCTCGGGCAGCTGTTCGGTGAGGGTTTCGACCTCTTCGGCGAAGTCCGGGTCCTCGTCGGCCATTTCCTTGGCGGCTTCCAGGTCCTCGGTGGCGCTGTGCCACTTGTTGTAGGCCTCGACGATGCCGTTCAGCTGCGCGGAGCGGCGGCCCAGCTTGCGGGCCACGCCCTGGTCGGCGTAGACGGCCGGATCGGAGAGCTTCGCCTGAATCTCGGCGTGCTCCTCAAGTAGCGACTTGACGGATTCAAACATGGGGCTGCTCTTCCTTTTTTCTACGCATCTCTGGCCAGCGGCCGCGTGGGGCCGAGTTAAATTCTATGTCTTAAGCGTCGCGGTGGTTGACGCGCCGATGGCGTCCAGCCGGCCGGGCAGGTGCCGGCCGGCTGGACGCCATGGCTTTTTGGACGCTAGTGCTTGTCCGGTGTGGTCTTGTTCACCAGCATCAGGAACTCCGCGTTGGACTGGGTGTCGCGGATCTTGCCGGTGAGCACCTCCAGCGCCTGCTGCGGGTCGATGCCCGAAAGCATGCGGCGCAGGCGCCACATGATGCGCACCTCTTCAGCGCTCATCAGCTGCTCTTCGCGACGGGTCGAGGACGCGTTCACGTCGACCGCCGGGAAGATGCGCTTCTCGGCGAGCTGGCGGCTCAGGCGCAGCTCCATGTTGCCGGTGCCCTTGAACTCCTCGAAGATGACCTCGTCCATCTTGGACCCGGTCTCCACCAGCGCGGTGGCCAGGATGGTCAGCGAGCCGCCGTTCTCGATGTTGCGGGCGGCGCCGAAGAAGCGCTTTGGCGGGTACAGCGCGGCGGAGTCCACGCCGCCGGACAGGATGCGGCCCGAGGCCGGGGCGGCCAGGTTGTAGGCGCGGCCCAGGCGGGTCATCGAGTCCAGCAGCACCACGACGTCCATGCCCATCTCCACCAGGCGCTTGGCGCGCTCGATGGCCAGCTCGGCCACGGTGGTGTGGTCGTCGGCCGGGCGGTCGAAGGTCGAGGCGATGACCTCGCCCTTAACGGTGCGCTGCATGTCGGTGACTTCTTCGGGACGCTCGTCCACCAGCACCATCATCAGGTGCACCTCGGGGTTGTTGGTGGTGATGGCGTTCGCGATGGACTGCAGGATCAGCGTCTTGCCGGCCTTCGGAGGCGAGACGATCAGGCCGCGCTGGCCCTTGCCGATCGGGGCGACCAGGTCGATGACACGCGGGCCGACCAGCTTCGGGTCGGTCTCCAGGCGCAGGCGCTCGGTCGGGTACAGCGGCACCAGCTTGTTGAATTCAACACGCTCGCGGTTGTCCTCCGGCATCTTGCCGTTCACGGAAGTCAGCTGCACCAGGGCGTTGAACTTCTGGCGCGGGTTCGGGGTCTCGTTCTCGCGCGGTGCGCGGATGGCGCCGACGATGGCGTCGCCCTTGCGCAGGTTGTACTTCTTGACCTGGCCCAGGGTGACGTAGACGTCGTTCGGGCCGGGCAGGTAGCCGGCGGTGCGGACGAACGCGTAGTTCTCCAGCACGTCCAGGATGCCGGCGATCGGCAGCAGGACGTCGTCCTCGCTCAGCTGCGGCTCGTCGTCCTCGCGGCGGCCGCGGCGGTTGCGGTTGTTCCGGTCGTTGCGGTCCTGGTTGCGGTCGTTGCGATCGTTGCGATCACGGCGGTTGCCGCGCTCGTTGCGGTCGTTGTTGCGCTCGCGGCGGTTGGCGTTGCGCTCGTTGCGGTCGTTGTTGCGCTCGCGGCGATCCTCGGACTGCTCGGCCGAATCCTGCTCGGAGGACTCGGCACGGTCGTTGCCGCGCTCGTTGCGGTCGTTATTGCGGTCGCCGCGGTCGTTGTTGCGCTCGCGGCGGTTGGCATTGCGCTCGTTGCGGTCGTTGTTGCGCTCACGGCGCTCCTCGGACTGCTCGGTCGCATCCTGCTCGGAGGACTCGGCGCGGTCGCCCCGGTCGTTGTTGCGCTCGCGGCGGTTGCCGCGTTCACGGCGGTTGCCGCGCTCGCGGCGCTCTTCGCGCTGATCGCCGGACTTCTCCGCGTCGGCGGTCTCGGCGGCGTCGGCCTCGGCCGAAGCGGCCTTCGCCTCGCCTGCGGCAGCTTCGGCGTCCTGCGCCGGTGCTTCGCTGCCCTGCTCGGCCTTGGCGGCGCGGGTGTTGCGGCGCTGGCGTGGCGCGCGCTCCTTGGCCGATGCCTGGGCGGCATCCTCGGCCGGTGCTTCCACCGCGGCTTCGGCCTGGGCCGGCGCCTCGGCGGTCTCTGCCTTGGCTCCCTCATCCTTGGCGCCGATCTTGCCCGAATCGGTCACGCGGCGCGAGGTACGGCGGGTGCGGGCAGGCTTCTCGGCCTTCGGCTCTGCGGCTTCGGCGGCCGGTGCGGCCTCCTGGGCTGGGGCCTCGGCTGCCTGCGGCGTCTCGGCGGCGGCCTTCGGTGCACGACGGGTGCGTGCTGCCTTGGCTGGCGCTTCCTTGGCGGATGGCGCCTGGGCAGCATCGTTCTTCGGCTCGGCGGCCTTGGCTGCTTCAGCGTCCTTCGCGGCGATAGAGCCGCCGCGCTGGTGGGAGCTGATGGCGGCAACCAGGTCGGCCTTGCGCATGCGAGATCCGCCGGTGATGCCGAGCTGCGAAGCCAGTTGCTGCAGCTGGGTCATCTTCAAAGAGGCCAGGCCCGAGCTCTTGTTCTCGGAAGTCTTGGTGTCCACGCCTTCATTCAGGCTCGTGGTTTCGGTCACGAAAGTTCCTTCTGACTAGTAGGATGGGCTGCTTGCGGCAGTCCCACTGTGCCGTAAATATGAGGTGTTGCCGCCCAGAATGGGAGGCTGTTCCAACGAAAACCCGTCCCGCCTTCAGGTCTGACCGGTGATGGCGGTACACGGGGTTTGAAAAGCTGATATCTCGACGACACGACTGTGCATGGATGTGGGATATCAAGGGTGCTGCGAGCTGCAGGAAAAATCCGGAACGGCTGGACGGCTGCGACAGGCACTGTGCACCGATCGCTTCCGCTTCAGCACTCGCCATAAGGTTCATCATCGGGCTGGCGCCCGCATGATCCGGTCTGCCTTGAGTGCTACAGCACTTCTACTGTAACACCGTTGGCGGCCAGCCGCGGAAACTCAGCACGCCAGGACACCGCAGATTGTGCGGAGAACTGCTCGATGAGCTTACGCGCCTGCTGCTCCTGCTGCTCCCCGGCCACCAGCGCGAGCACCGTCGGCCCCGCCCCGGAGACCACCGCGGCCAGCTGGTTCTCGCGCAGCAGCGCGATCAGCGCGCTGCTTTCCGGCATGGAAGCCGCGCGGTAGGACTGGTGCAGGTAGTCGACGGTGCCGGCGAGCAGATAGGCCGGGTCATTGCTCAGCGCGTGGATCAGCAGCGCGCCGGAGGCGGTGTTCGCCGCGGCTTCGGCGTGGTCGATCTGCGCCGGCAGCACCCCGCGGGCCACCTCGGTGGACAGGCCGTTGGACGGGATGGCCAGCACCGCGCGGACCTGTGCGTGCACCGGAACCAGCGCGCAGCTGAAGGTCCCGTCGGCGTTGGTCGCGGAGATGCTCAATCCGCCGTACACCGCCGGAGCCACATTGTCCGGGTGACCTTCCCACGCGGCGGCGGCCTGGAAGACCGCGTCCAGTCCCCCGCGCTCGGCGGCCGGCAGCAGCGCATCGGCCGTCGCATAGGCGGCGACGATCGCGGCGGCGGAGGAACCCATGCCGCGGGCGTGCGGGATGTTGTTGGTTGCCTGCAGCTCGATGCCGGCCGGAGCGAAGCCGCGCTGTTCCCAGTAGCGGTGCATCTCGCGGATGATCAAGTGGGATTCGTCACGCGGCAGGCTTTCGGCCCCGTCGCCGCTGATCTCCACCGTGCTGCGCTGCGCGGTGCGGATCTCCAGCCGGTCGCGGAATTCCAGCGCGAGGCCCAGCGAGTCGAACCCTGGTCCGAGGTTCGCGGTGGTGGCGGGAGGGGCGACGATCAGGTGCTGGCCCAGGGCGATCTGCTGCATGGGTTCCTTCGAGGTGTTGAGCTTGCGGTGGTTGGCGGGCGGCCGGAGCCGGAACGTGCAGCGGCCCGCCGCGGCCGCACCGGGTGCCGGTGCGGCTGCGACGGGCCGGCAGGCAGCGGGCGGCGTCTAGGACAGGCCCAGTGCGGTGGCGACTTCCACGACGTCGAAGCCGACCTTGGTCGGGGCGACGGCCGAGCCGTCGGCCTGCTTCAGGGCCCAGTCCGGGTCCTTCAGGCCGTGGCCGGTCACGGTAATCACGATCTTCTTGCCGGCTGGCACGTTGCCGACGGCGTGGTGCTTGATCAGACCCGCGACGCCGGCCGCGGAGCCCGGCTCCACGAAGACGCCCTCGCGGGAGGAGAGCCAGCGGTGCGCGGCGAGGATTTCCTCATCGGTCACCGAGTCGATGATGCCGCCGGACTCGTCGCGCGCTTCCTCGGCCTGGGCCCAGGAGGCGGGGTTGCCGATGCGGATGGCGGTGGCGACGGTGTCCGGCTCGGTCACCGGGTGGCCCAGCACGATCGGCGCGGCGCCGGCGGCCTGGAAGCCCCACATGATCGGGGTCTTGGTGGACACCGGTGCGAGCACGGCGCCGGCCTGGTTGGTGAACTCGGAGGCGTACTCCTTGTAGCCCTTCCAGTAGGCGGTGATGTTGCCCGCGTTGCCCACCGGCAGCACATGGTAGTCCGGGGCGTCGCCCAGGAAGTCGACGACCTCGAACGCGCCGGTCTTCTGGCCCTGGATGCGAGCCGGGTTCACCGAGTTGACCAGGAACACCGGGTAGTTCTCGGACAGCTTGCGGGCGACCTCCAGGCAGTTGTCGAAGTTGCCGTCGATCTGGATGATGTCCGCGCCGTGCGCGATCGCCTGGGACAGCTTGCCCATGGAGATCTTGCCGTCCGGCACAAGCACCGCGCATTTCAGCCCGGCCTGGGTGGCGTAGGCCGCGGCGGAGGCGGAGGTGTTGCCGGTGGAGGCGCACACCACGGCCTTGGCGCCGGCGGCGACCGCGGCGGTCATCGCCATGGTCATGCCGCGGTCCTTGAAGGACCCGGTCGGGTTCATGCCCTCGACCTTCAGGTACACCTCGCTGCCGGTCAGCTCCGAGAGCGCCGGGGCGAAGACGAGCGGGGTGCCGCCCTCTCCGAGCGTGATGATCTTGGTGTTCTCGTCTACTGGCAGACGGTCGGCATATTCGCGGATGACTCCGCGCCACTGGTGGGCCACGTTAGTTTCCTTCAACTCGCATAACGGATGTAACAGAGTGCACCGAGTCCAGCGCCGCGACGGCGTCGACGGTGGTGCGCAGGGCCGCTTCGGTGCCCCGGTGGGTCAGGATGCGCAGCGCGGAGCCCTCGCCGTCGGCATCGCTGTGCTGGCTCATGGATTCGATCGAGACGCCGTGCTCGCCGAAGACCGCGGCGATGCTCGCCAGCACGCCGGGCTGGTCCTTGACCGACAGGCCGATCCAGTAGCTGGTGGTGATCGCATCGAAGTCCAGCAGGTTCACCGGCTGGTCCGCCGAGCCGCAGGGCAGCGGGGCCCCGGCGGCCAGCTGGCGGGCCACGGCGATGACGTCGCCCATGACGGCCGAAGCGGTCGGGTTGCCGCCCGCGCCGGCACCGTAGAACATCAGGTCCCCGGCGTTTTCTGCCTCGACGAACACGGCGTTGAACGCGCCGCGCACGCTGGCCAGCGGGTGGCTGCGCTTGATCAGCGACGGGTAGACGCGCACCGAGACGCCGGCTTCTGCGTTCTGGGCGATCGCCAGCAGCTTGATGACGTAGCCGGCCTCGGCGGCGGCGGCCACGTCGGCGGCGGTCACCTGCGTGATGCCCTCGGTGTGCACCTGGTCCGAGGTGACGGTGGTGTGGAACGCCAGCGAGGCGAGGATCGCGGCCTTCGCGGCGGCGTCGTGCCCGCCCACGTCGGCGGTCGGATCGGCCTCCGCGTAGCCCAGCGCCTGGGCCTCGGCGAGCACGTCGTCGAAGGCCGCGCCGGTGGAGTCCATGGCGTCGAGGATGAAGTTCGTGGTGCCGTTGACGATGCCCATCACCTTGGTGATGTGGTCTCCGGCCAGCGAATCGGCGATCGGGCGCAGGATCGGGATGGCCCCGGCCACCGCGGCCTCGTAGCGCAGCTGGGCGCCATTCCCGGCGGCCAGCGCGTTCAGCTGCGCGCCCTGGGCGGCGATCAGCGCCTTGTTGCCGGTGATCACGCTGGCCCCGCGCTTCAGCGCCCGGGCGATGTAGTCCCCGGCCGGCTGCAGGCCGCCGAGCAGCTCGATGACCACGTCGGCCTGGTCGATCAGCGCATTCGCGTCGGTGGTGAACAGGTCCGCGGGCAGCTCCACGTCGCGCTTCGAGGCGGTGTTGCGCACGGCGATGCCGATCAGCTCCAGCTTCGCGCCGCTGCGGTCGGCCAGCGCCGCCGCGTCCTCGCGCAGGATCCGCGCGACCTGCGCGCCGACCGTGCCGCAGCCCAGCAGGGCGACCTTCAGGCTCTTTTCAGCGGTCAATTAAACTCCCATGTCGCGGGCCAACAAATCAGCTTCCGTTTCCCTGCGCACGATCAGACGGGCTTCGCCGTCGCGCACGGCTACCACCGCGGGGCGGGTGAGGTAGTTGTAGTTGCTCGACAGGGCCCAGCAGTAGGCGCCGGTCGCCGGAACGGCGAGCAGATCGCCGGCGGCAAGGTCTTCGGGCAGGTAAACGTCCTTCACGACTATGTCACCTGACTCGCAGTGTTTCCCAACTACGCGAGAAATAATTGCGTCGCTTTGCGTCATACGGCCAGCCAGCACCGCGGTGTACTGCGCGTCGTAGAGCACCGGGCGCGGGTTGTCGCTCATGCCGCCGTCCACCGAAACGTAGCGGCGCGGATGCAGGGTGCCGGCGGCGTCCTCGACCTGGACGTCCTTGCGCACCCCTGCCTCGTAGAGGGTGAAGGTCGAGGGTCCGGCGATGGCGCGGCCCGGCTCGATAGAGATGCGCGGGCAGTCCAGCTGAAGCTCGGCGCAGGTGGCGGAAACGACCTGCGCCATCTGCGCGGCCAGCTTCACCGGGGTGGAGGGGTGGTCCTCACTGGTGTAGGCGATGCCGTAGCCGCCGCCGAGGTCCAGTTCGCCCAGCTGCACGCCGTGGATCTGGCGGATCTGCGCCAGGATGCCGAGCATGGTGCGCGCGGCCATGGCGAAGCCCTCGGCCTCGAAGATCTGCGAGCCGATGTGCGCGTGCAGGCCCAGCAGGTTCACGTGCTCCGCGTCCAGGGCGCGGGCCACGGCGGCCAGCGCCGGGGAGGTGCCAGAATCGTTGGCCAGGATGGACAGGCCGAACTTCTGGTCCTCGTGGGCGGTGGCGATGGCCTCGTGGGTGGAGGCGTGCACACCCGGGGTGATGCGCAGCATCACGTTGGCCTGCCGGCCCAGCGCGTCGGCGATGCGGGTCACGCGCTGAAGCTCGTCCAGCGAGTCCACCACGATGCGGCCCACGCCGGTCTCGATGGCGCGGGTGATCTCCGCTGCGGACTTGTTGTTGCCGTGCAGCGAGAGGTTCTCCCCCGGCACCCCGGCCGCGGCGGCCACGGCCAGCTCGCCGCCGGAGCAGGTGTCCAGGCGCAGCCCCTCGGCGGTCACCCATCGGGCGACCTCGGTGCACAAGAACGCCTTGCCGGCGTAGTACACATCCACCCCGCCGCACAGGTCCTTGAAGGCGGCGTCGAACGCTGCCTTGAAGCCGGCGGCGCGGGCGCGGAAGTCGTTCTCGTCGAGCACGAACAGCGGGGTGCCGAATTCTTCGGCCAGCCGGGAGACGGGGATGCCCTGCACGGCCAGCTGGCCGTCGGCGCCGCGGGCCACGCCTGTGGCCCATTCGATCTCGCGCAGCGCGTTAACGTCGTTCGGGAAATTCAGCCAAGCAGGAGCCAGCGGCGATGCTGCCATAGGGTATTACATCCTCTCCGGGGCGGATACGCCCAGCAGTTCCAGGCCGTTGGCCAGGACGGTGGTGGTTGCGTCGTTGAGCCACAGGCGCGCGGAGTGCACCGGCAGCACGTTCGTGTCCTCGCCGATCGGGGTGATGCGGGTGGCGGCGTACCACGAGTGGTAGGCGCCGGCGACCTGCTCCAGGTAGCGGGCGATGCGGTGCGGTTCGCGGAACTCCGCGGCGCCGGCGACCACCGAGGGGAACTGGCCGAGCACGGCCAGCAGCTCGTTTTCGGTCGGGTCGGTCAGCTCGCCGGCGTCGAAGGACTCGCGGGTGACGTTTTTCTCCGCGGCGTTGCGGGCCGCGGCAGCGGAGCGCGCGTGGGCGTACTGCACGTAGAACACCGGGTTGTCGTTGGTGTTCTTCTTCAACTGCTCCGGGTCCAGCGCGATCGGCGAATCGGCAGGGAAGCGGCCCAGCGAGTAGCGCAGCGCGTCGGCGCCCAGCCAGTCGATCAGGTCGCGCAGCTCGATGATGTTGCCCGCGCGCTTGGACAGCTTCGCCCCGTTCACGCTGATCAGCTGGCCGATCAGCACCTCGATGTTCTTTTCCTTGTCGTCGCCGGCGCAAGCGGCGATGGCCTTCAGGCGATTGACGTAGCCGTGGTGGTCGGCGCCGAGCAGGTAGATCTTCTCGGTGAAGCCGCGGTCCTTCTTGGACAGGTAGTAGGCGGCGTCGGCGGCGAAGTAGGTTGGCTCGCCGTTCGCGCGGATCAGCACGCGGTCCTTGTCGTCGCCGAAGTCGGTGGTGCGCAGCCAGACGGCGCCCTCTTCGTCGAAGATATGGCCTTGCTCGCGCAGACGCGCCACGGCGTCTGCCACGGCCCCTCCCTCGTGCAGGGAGGTCTCCGAGAAGAACACGTCGAAGCTCACCCCGAAGTCCGCCAGGGTCTTCTTGATGTCGGCCATCTGCGCGACGTAGGCCAGCTCGCGGATCTGCGGCAGCGCGGTTTCCTCGTCCAGGCCCTTCAGCTGAGGGGCTTCGGCCTCGACGCTGTCGGCCAGTTCCTTGATGTACTCGCCCGGGTAGCCGCCTTCGGGCACCGGCAGGCCGTGCATGCGGTTGTAGACCGAACGGGCGAACACGTTCATCTGGTTGCCGGCGTCGTTGATGTAGTACTCGCTGGTGACGTCAGCGCCGGAGGCGCGCAGCACGCGGGCGATCGCGTCGCCCAACGCGGCCCAGCGGGTGTGGCCGATGTGCAGCGGGCCGGTCGGGTTCGCGGAGACGAACTCCATGTTGACCACGTGGCCGGCCAGGGAGTTGTTGGTGCCGTAGGCCTTGCCGGCCTCGACGATGGTGCGGGCCAGCTCGCCGGCGGCGGCGGCGTCAAGGGTGATGTTCAGGAAGCCGGGGCCTGCGATGTCCACGGCGCCGACTCCCGGTACCTCTGCCAGGCGGTTGGCCAGCAGCTGCGCGAAGTCGCGTGGGGCCATGCCGGCCTTCTTGCCCAGCTGGAGCGCGATGTTGGTCGCCCAGTCGCCGTGTTCACGGCTCTTGGGTCGCTCCACGCGCACGACGTCGGGGATGTCGACGGAGATTTCGCCGGCTGCTACGGCCTGGGTGAGGCATGCGGATATTGCTGCGGAGAGTTCTTCAGGAGTCACCCATCAAGACTACCGGTTTTTCGCGCGCGCCATGGGCATTCATGACGCTGCAGGCTGTGATCATGTAGGCATTCGGCGCGCCAGCGGCCGCTGGCGCGGATTCCACGTTTGGCGTTGCGACCTGATAGTATTTTTTCGTTGCCCAGCAACACGCCTCTGTAGCTCAGTGGATAGAGCGTCTGCCTCCGGAGCAGAAGGCCGAAGGTTCGATTCCTTTCAGGGGCACCACCTCACCGCAGGTCCTGGTTTACGCCGGGACCTGCGGTTTTTTGCATCCACCCGGGCGCCTCCCGGGTGGATCGGGAACGACGACGGCCCCGCCGGCGAGGAGTTTTCCTCCTCCGGCGGGGCCGTGGTCGGTTCAGCGACGCTGGCTGCTACTGCAGCATGGTGCGGTCATCGAGCTGGGCGCCCTTGATCTTCTCGAACTCGCCCAGCAGGTCCTTGACTGTCATCTGCTGCTTCTGCTCGGAATCCAGGTCCAGGATGATCTGCCCGTCGTGCATCATGATCAGGCGCGTGCCCAGTTGCAGCGCTTGCTCCATGTTGTGCGTGACCATCAGCGTGGTCAGCTGGTGGCGTTCGACGATCTGGTTGGTCAGGCGCGACACCAGCGCGGCGCGCTGCGGGTCCAGCGCGGCCGTGTGCTCGTCGAGCAGCAGGATCTTCGGCTCCGAGAACGTGGCCATGAGCAGGCTCAGCGCCTGGCGCTGGCCGCCGGAAAGCAGGCCGACCTTGGTCTTCAGGCGGTTTTCGAGCCCGAGCTCCAGGGACTTCAGCTCCTCCACGAACAGCTCGCGGCGCTTGGCCCCGACGCCTGCGCCCAGTCCGCGGAAGCGTCCGCGGGCGTAGGCCAGGGCCATGTTCTCCTCGATCGACATGGTCGGCGCGGTGCCGGCCATCGGATCCTGGAACACGCGGCCGATGTACTTGGCGCGGCGGAAGTCGGCCATCTTGGTGACGTTCTTCCCGGCGATGGTCACCGAGCCCACGTCCGGCTGCAGCTTGCCGGCGACCATGTTCAGCACCGTCGACTTGCCGGCGCCGTTGGAGCCGATCACGGTGACGAATTCGCCGTCGCCCAGGGTCAGGTTGATATTGCGCAGCGCCTTGCGTTCATTCACCGTGCCGGGGAAGAACGTGCGGGACAGGTTCTTGATCTCAAGCATTGGTGCGAACCTCTTCCTTGGATTCGGCGGCGGGCGCCGGGGTGCGTTTGAAGGACTTCACGATCTTCTGGAAGCCCTTCCACTTCGGCAGCAGCAGGGCGACAACCACCAGCACGGCGGAAATCAGCTTCATGTCGTTGACCTCCAGGCCGGCGACCAGGGCCAGCTGGATGACCAGGCGGTAGAGCACCGCGCCGATGACGACGGCCAGCGCGGCCAGCCAGATGTAGCGCTGGGTGAGGATCGCCTGTCCGACGATGACCGAGGCCAGGCCGATCAGGATTACGCCGATGCCCATGCCGACGTCGGCGAAGCCCTGGTACTGGGCCACGACCGCGCCGGAGACGCCGACCAGGCCGTTGGACAGCGCCAGGCCCAGGATCTTCTGGTTGTCGGTGCTCACGCCGAAGGAGCGGATCATTTCCTGGTTGTCGCCGGTGGCGCGCATGGCCATGCCCATCTCGGTGTGCAGGAACCAGACCACTGCCGCGACCAGCACCAGGCTGACCAGGAAGAAGATGCCGATGGAGGTCCAGGAGCCGAGGATGCCGGCGTTGCGCATCGGGCTGATGAGCGTGTCCTCGCCCAGCAGCGGCGTATTCGCCTTGCCCATGATGCGCAGGTTGATGGAGTACAGCGCGATCATCGTGAGAATACCTGCAAGCAGGCCGTCGATCTTGCCTTTGGTGTGCAGCAGGCCGGTGATGGCGCCTGCGGCCATGCCGGCGAGGAACGCCAGCAGGGTGGCCAACCAGGGGTTGACCCCGTTGACGATGCTGACAGCTGCCACGGCGGCGCCGGTGGTGAAGCTGCCGTCGACGGTCAGGTCGGGAAAGTCCAGAATGCGGAAGGTCAGGTACACCCCGAGCGCCATGATGGCGTAAATCAGCCCGAGTTCAACTGCGGTGATCATGTTCGGATCCTTGAGTTGTCATAAAATTGTGGGTAGTCGCGACGAAGGCGAGGCGGCATGGTGCGCGCCCCGCCTTCGTGCCGCAGGTTTGGTCCGGCGAGCCTTAGTAGGTCTCGACGGCCTTCGACTTCATGTCGTCCGAGAACTCGATGCCGACCTTCTTGGCAGCTTCCTCGTTCAGGTACAGCTCAACCTCCGAGATGGTCTCAACCGGCATCTCGGCCGGCTTGGCCTCGCCCTTGAGAATCTTCACGGCCATGGCGGCGGTCTGCTCGCCCAGCTTCTCGTAGTTGATGCCGTAGGTGGCGGTCGCGCCGCGCTTGACGGACTCGCCGTCGGCGGAGATAACCGGAACCTTCTTGGACTGGGCGGTCTGCAGCAGGCCTTCCAGCGCGGAAACCACTGCATTGTCGGTTGGCACGTAGAACGCGTCGACATCCAGCGAGCTGGCAGCCTGCTGGACCTCGCTCGGTGCGGAGATCGCGGCTTCCTTGATGGTCAGGCCCAGCTCGGCGGCGGCGTCCTTGGCCCACTGGACCTGGACTGCGGAGTTCGCTTCGCCCGAGGAGTAGACGATCCCGACGTCCTTGGCTTCCGGAGCCAGCTCCTTGAGCAGCTCCAGCTGCTCCTTGACCGGGTTCTTGTCCGAGGTGCCGGTGACGTTGCCGCCCGGGGCCTCGTTGGAGGCCACCAGCTTGGCGTCCACCGGATCGGTGACGGCGGAGAAGACCACCGGGATGCTGGTGATCGCCTGGGCGGCGGCCTGGGCGGTCGGGGTGGCAATGGCCAGGACCAGGTCGATGTCGCTGTCCGAGGCCAGCTTACCGACCATCGAGGTGTTGGTGGCCTGGTCGGCCTGGGCGTTGTTCTCGTCGTAGGAGATCTTGTCGCCGGTGTAGCCGGCGCTCTCCATGCCCTTCTTGAAGCCAGCGGCCACGGCGTCCAAGGACGGGTGGGTGACGTACTGGGCGATGCCGATCTTGACCGGCTCGTCGGTCTTGGCTGCGTCGTTGCTGCCGGAGTCATTGCTGCCGCAGGCGGTCAGTGCCAGGGCGCCGGTGGCGGCGATGGCCGCGAATTTCAAAGCCGTGAAGCGCTTCATGAAGGTTCCTTTCAAAGTTCCCTATGCGAGTGATAACCACCGATACTTCACTGGTTCCGGAGAGCCGCCAGGCTCGCTGTCGGCTCGGGAACGATCCGAACCAGGTGACGGTGATTACCCCCGATCTTACATGTGAACGACCTCACCTTGACTACAATCAACGCCGCATCGCAGACACTTGCGTGTTGATCCGGCGAAAACACCGCACAAAATTGGTTACAAAACCGCCCAATAAGCACTTTTTGTATTCCACTACCCCAAGCTGACGACGATTGTTTGGACGAAATGCGAACTTGACTTGCATCGAACGCGATCCGGATCACGCCGGCGACGGCCGCGAAATGCCACCCCGAGGCGTGGCGGGCACCGCGGCGCGAACGCGAATAGAATGGGGGCATCATGGCGCTAACCATTTCCTATCCCGAAGCCCTGCCCGTATCCGGCCGCCGCGAGGACATCCTCGACGCGGTATCCAAGAACCAGGTGGTCGTGATCGCCGGCGAAACCGGTTCCGGCAAGACCACCCAGCTGCCCAAGATGCTCATCGAGCTGGGGCTGGCCGAAAAGGGCATGATCGGCCACACCCAGCCGCGGCGCCTGGCCGCGCGCACCGTGGCCGAGCGCATCGCCGAGGAAATGGGCACCAGCATCGGCGAGGAAGTCGGCTTCCACGTGCGCTTCACCGGCGAGGTGTCGCGGCGCACCAAGTTGAAGGTGATGACCGACGGCATCCTGCTGGCGGAGATCCAGCGCGACAAGCTGCTGAAGAAGTACTCCGCGATCATCATCGACGAGGCGCACGAGCGCAGCCTGAACATCGACTTCCTGCTGGGCTACCTCAAGCAGATCATGCCCAAGCGCCCGGACCTGAAGATCATCATCACCTCCGCCACGATCGACCCCGAACGCTTCTCCGCGCACTTCGGCACGCTGGACGCGGACGGCGAGCTGGTCCCCGCGCCGATCCTTGAGGTCTCCGGGCGCACCTTCCCGGTGGAGCTGCGCTACCGCCCGCTGGCCGCCGAGGCGGACCCGGGCGAGGACGCGGACGCCGAATCGCTGGAGGACGACCGCGACCCGCTGGATGCGGTAACCGACGCGGTGCGCGAGCTGGCCGCCGAGGCCCCGGGCGACATCCTCATCTTCTTCTCCGGCGAGCGCGAGATCCGCGACGCGGCCGATGCGCTGCGCGCGCTGGTCGCCTCCAACAAGCGCCTGCCGCGCTACGAGGTGCTGCCGCTGTTCGCCAGGCTCTCGCTGGCCGAGCAGCACCGTGTCTTCCACCCGGGCTCCGCCCCGCGCATCATCCTCGCCACCAACGTGGCCGAGACCTCGCTGACCGTGCCGGGCATCAAGTACGTGATCGACACCGGCACCGCGCGCATCTCGCGCTACTCGCACCGCACCAAGGTGCAGCGCCTGCCGATCGAGCGCGTCTCCCAGGCCAGCGCGAACCAGCGTTCGGGCCGTTGCGGCCGCGTGTCCGAGGGCATCGCGATCCGCCTCTACTCCGAGGAGGACTACCAGGGCCGCCCCGAATTCACCGACCCGGAGATCCTGCGCACCAACCTGGCCAGCGTGATCCTGCAGATGATCTCCATGGGCGTGGTGGCCTCGGCCGCGGAGGTCTCGCAGTTCCCCTTCGTGCAGCCGCCGGAATCCCGGGCGATCTCAGACGGCGTGAACCTGCTGCGCGAGCTGGGGGCGCTGGATGGCGAAAAACGCGCCGGCATCACCCCGGTGGGCCGCCAGCTGGCGCAGCTGCCGCTGGATGTGCGGCTGGGACGCATGATCGTGGAGGCCGCCGGGCGCGGTGTGGCCAAGGAGCTGATGGTGCTGGCCGCGGCGCTGAGCATCCAGGATCCGCGCGAACGCCCTTCCGAGGACACCGGCCAGCGCGAACGCGCCGCCGAGCTGCACAAGCGCTTCGCCGACGACAAGTCGGACTTCACCGCGCTGCTGAACCTGTGGGCCTACGTGCGCGAGCAGCAGAACGAGCTGTCCTCCTCCGCGTTCCGCCGGCTGTGCAAGGCCGAGCACATCAACTACCTGCGGGTGCGCGAATGGCAGGATTTGTTCACGCAGCTGCGCCAGCTGGCCAAGCCCCTGGGCATCACCGTGGCCGCCGCGCCGATCGAGCCGGCCGCCAACGAGGACGCCGTGCACAAGTCGCTGCTCTCCGGGCTGCTCGGGCACATCGGGCTCTACGACGAGCGCAAGCGCGACTACGTGGGCGCGCGCGGCACCCGCTTCGCGATCTTCCCCGGCTCGGGGCTGTTCAAGAAGTCCCCGACCTGGGTGATGGCCGCCGAGCTGGTGGAGACCTCCCGGCTGTGGGCGCGTACCAACGCGGTGATCGACCCGGCCTGGGTGGAGGAGCTGGCCCCGCACCTGCTCAAGCGCACCTATTCGGAGCCGCATTGGTCCAAGCGCAACGGCTCGGTGATGGGCTACGAGAAGCTCACGCTCTTCGGCCTGCCGATCGTGCCGCGCCGCCAGTTCCACTACTGGCGCGTGGACAAGGCGCTGGCCCGCGAGCTGTTCATCCGCCACGCGCTGGTGGAGGGCGACTGGCGCACGCACCACAAGTTCTTCGCGAAGAACCGCGCGCTGCTGGAGGAAGTCGAGGAGCTGGAAACCCGTATGCGCCGGCACGACCTGCGCATTTCCGACGAGGACCTGTTCGCGTTCTACGACGCCCGGCTGCCCGAGGACATCCTCTCCGAGCGGCACTTCGACCGCTGGTGGAAGAAGGCGCGCGCCGCGGATCCGGCGCTGCTTGACTTCGATCCGCAGGCGCTGCTGGCCGCCGACGCGCAGGCGCTGGACGAGACCGCGTTCCCGAGAACCTGGGCGCTGGGCAGCATCCACCTGCCGCTGAGCTACGAGTACAACCCGGCCGCCGCCGGCGGCGAGGGCGACGGCGTTTCCCTGACCGTGCCGGTGGTGTTCCTGAACCAGCTGGATCCGGCGCGGTTCGCCTGGCTGATCCCGGGCCTGCGCCACGAGCTGCTCACCGCGCTGATCCGTTCCATGCCCAAGGCGATCCGCAAGAACTTCGTTCCCGCCCCGGATGTGGCCAGCAAGGCGCTGGCGATGCTGGAGGCCGACTTCGATCCCGCCGCCGACGACCTGGCGCAGTCGCTGGCGCTGGTGCTGCGCCGGCTGCGCGGCATCGTCGTGGACCCGGCGGTCTTCGACTTCTCCACGCTGCCCGCGCACCTGCGTTTCGGCTTCACCGTCACCGATGCCTCGGGCAAGGTGCTGGGCCAGGGCGACGACCTGGGCAAGCTGCAGCACAAGCTGGCCGCCGCAAACCGCGCCGCGCTGGCCAGCGGGGTCAACTCCCCCGGCGCAGCTCGTCCGGGCAAACCCGGCACGCCGGGGACCACGGCCGCCGCGTCCAAGGCCGGGCAGGACAAGGCGGCCGCGGGTCGGCAAGGCAACAAGGCAGGCAAGGGCACCCGGGGGAAGAAGAACGCCGCCGGGGCCTGGGACCAGCAAAAGCTCGATGCCTGGCCGCAGCTTGAAGCCGCCGGGGACACGCTGGGCGACAGGCTGCCTCACAAGGTCACCACCACGGTGATGGGCCAGCAGATCACCGCGTACCCGGGCCTGATCGCCCAGGGCGGGCGCGTGGACCTGACGGTGTTCCGCTCGGCCGTGGAGCGCGACGCCGCGCACCGCAGCGGCGTGATCCGGCTGCTGATGCTGCGCCTGCCGCCGACGGCGAAGTTCGTGATCTCGCACCTGGAGAACACCGAGAAGCTGGCGTTCACGCAGAACCCGCACGGCTCGATCGAGAACCTGATCAGCGACTGCACCATGGCGGCGGTGGACAAGCTGGTGCCCGAGCAGCTGCCGATGGACCGCGCCGCGTTCGAGGCGCTGTTCGAGGTGGTGCGCGCGGAGCAGATCGACACGGTGTTCGCGATCACCGCGGTGGTGGCGAAGGTGTTCGCCGCGGCCACGCAGATCTCCAAGGAGCTGAAGGCCACCCGCTCGCTGGCGATGTACGCCGCGATCACCGACATCCGCTCGCAGCTGGAGCAGCTGATCTACCCCGGGTTCATCGCCGCCACCGGAGCGCCGCACCTGCTGCGCCTGCCGCGCTACCTGGCGGGCATCGAGAAGCGGCTGGAGAAGCTCACCGGCGGCGCGGTCACCCGCGATGCGCAGGCGCTGGTCGTGATCCAGAAGCTGGAGGACGAGTACGACGCCGCCCTGGACCAGGTCCCGGAGGGCGCGCGCCTGCCCGCCGCGCTGCGCGAGGTGAAGTGGATGCTGGAGGAGATGCGCATTTCGCTGTTCGCCCAGGAGCTGGGCACCGCGTATTCGGTCAGCGAGAAGCGCATCCGCAAGGCCATCAAGGACGGCCTGGCGGCGCTGTAGCCGACGGCGCTGTAGCCGACGACGCCCCGACCCGTGCCAGGGGCAGGGGCAGGGCAATGCCCGCCGGATCCGACCTGCATGGTCGTTTCCGGCGGGCATTCGGCGTTCTTGAGCCCGGTGGCCTGGCGGCGCTAGTCGGCCGGGACGAATTCCGAATGGCCGTCGGCGCGCAGCCCGTCGCGCAGCGCCTGCGCGTTCGCGTCCAGCTGCGCCGGGTCCGGGTTCACCGCGGCGTTGGCCAGATCGAAGTCGGCCAGCGAGTTGGTCGGCCAGACGTGCACGTGCAGGTGCGGGACCTCGAAGCCGGCGATCATCAGCCCGGCGCGGGCGGCGTTGAACACGCGCTTCTGGGTGCGGCCGATCCTCGTGGCGACCAGGGTCAGGTGGGCGACGAGCTCGTCGGGCGCGTCGGTGAACTCGTTGATCTCCGCGCGCGGCACCACCAGGGTGTGGCCGTCGGACAGCGGGCCGATCGACAGGAAGCCGACGCACTGCGCATCGGACCAGACGAAGCGGCCGGGGATCTCGCCGTTGATGATTTTGGTGAACAGCGTACTCATGGGCTGCCTTTCTGCCCGCGGCGGCGGGCGGTTGCGGGCGCGCGGCGGCCCTCGGCGGGGCGCGCCGCGCGGAAAACTAGTGGCGGTGCTGCTCGTCGCTGGTGGCGACCGGGGCCTCGGGATGCGAGCAGTACTCGGACCAGCTGCCCGGGTAGAGCGCCAGCCGGATCCCGGCGGCGTGCGCGGCGAGCACCTGGTGGGCGGCGGTGATGCCCGAGCCGCAGTACGCGGCCGCATCGCCGGTGTCAGCGCCGAGCTTGGCGAAGTCGGCGCGCAGCACCGCGGCGGGCAGGAAGCGCGCCTGCGAGTCCAGGTTGTCGGTGGTCGGCCGGTTCCGGGCGCCCGGGATGTGGCCGGCGACCGGGTCGATCGGCTCCTCGATGCCCAGGTACCTGGCGGTGGCGCGCGAGTCGATCAGCGTGCCGCTGAAACCTGCCAGCTGGTCGAACTCGATGACCGGCATGCGCCCCCAGGACAGGGTGACCCGGCCCGGGGCGTTGGTCTGCTCCCCGGTGGCCAGCGCGGTGCCGGGCAGCGAGGAATAGGCTTCCAGTCCCCCGTCCAGCACCACCGCGTTCTCGAAGCCGGCGTGGCGCAGCAGCCACCAGGCGCGGGCGGCGGCCAGCGCGCCGGAATCGTCGTACACCACGACCTGCGAGTCCTGGTTGACGCCCCAGCGCCGGGCGGCGGCTTCGAAATCGGCCGGCAGCGGCAGCGGATGGCGGCCGGTTCCGGGGCCCGGGGCCGAGGACAGCTCGCGTTCCAGGTCGACGAAGACCGCGCCGGGGATGTGCCCGGCGGCGTAGAGCTCGCGCCCGTCGCTGCGGCCCAGCGACCAGCGCACGTCCAGCAGCACCGGGTCCGGGCCGGGAGCCTGGAGCAGCGCGGCCAGCGAGGCGGCGGAAATCAGCGGGTTCATGCGTGCCCCTCCACGGTGCCGGCGTCGGTCTGCGAAGTTTCCGCCGCGGCCAGCAGTTCGGCGGCGCGGTACTCGGTCCGCGGCTCCAGGCGCTGGTAGCTCGCCCCGTGGTGCGCAGCGATCGCGCCGAGCTGGCGGTCGAACAGCCCGGTGCCGCGGGCATTGAGCAGCCCGTCGTGGATCGGCACCCAGACCGGGGCGCCGACCGCCACCGCGAAGTCCGCGGCCTCGGCCATCTTGCCCCAGGGGCCCATGACCGGCAGCAGCAGCACGTCCGGGCGCACGCCGACCGGAACCTGGTAGCTGTCCCCGGGGTGGAAGACCTGCACCCGCCCCACGGCGGCGTCGCCCACCAGGTAGCCCACGTTGGCGACCGGGTCGATCGAATGGTGGATGGTGGCGTGGGTGCCGCCGAAGGTGCGCACCCGGATCCCGCCGACGATGAAGTCCATGCCCTCGTGCACGGTGTGCACCTGGGCGCGGCGGGCCGCGGGCAGTTCGGTGCGCAGCGCGGCGGCCAGCCCGGCCGGCGCGTACACCTGGAGCACCGGGTTCGCGCCCAGCGCTGCCGCCAGGGCCTGGTGGTCGGCGTGGTCCGGGTGCTGGTGGGTGATGAGCACCGCGTTCTTGTTCTCGAACGCACCGGCCAGATCGCTGAAGGATCCCGGGTCCAGCAGCAGCGACCCGTCGACGGTGCTCAGTTCCAGGCACGAATGCCCTCTGGATGTGATACGCATGTCCTTAGCGTAGGCTCCGGCGGCGTACCGTGCCACCACCAGACACGCCCTGCGGCCCAAAGTTGGCTAAAATTGGGTTAAACCGCCGGTGGCTGGGGTCGATTCGACACCCGCAGGCCGGCGCGGCAACCACGAACAACCCACATCAGAGGAATGGTGCACGGCCATGGCACAGCCCGAAACCCGGATCACCAAGCAGCGGGTCGCGGTGGAGGAGGCGCTGGAACAGGTCGACGACTTCGCGACTGCCCAGGAGCTGCACCGTTGGCTGCAGGAGGCGCAGAAGAAGGTCTCGCTGGCCACGGTGTACCGGCTGCTGCAGTCCATGTCCGACGACGGCCTGGTCGACGTGCTGCGCAGCGCCGACGGCGAGGCCCGCTTCCGCCGCTGCATCACCGAGGCGCACCACCACCACCTGATCTGCCGCGTGTGCTCCAAGACCGTGGAGGTGCTCGCCCCCTCCGTGGAGCGCTGGGCCGCGCGGATCGCGGCGGAGAACGGCTTCACCGACCCCGAGCACACCGTGGAGATC
This sequence comes from Glutamicibacter protophormiae, assembly GCF_014647495.1. Taxonomy (GTDB): domain Bacteria; phylum Actinomycetota; class Actinomycetes; order Actinomycetales; family Micrococcaceae; genus Glutamicibacter; species Glutamicibacter protophormiae. The sequence goes on along the minus strand of NZ_BMPH01000008.1, from coordinate 88,657 downwards.
TACGGCACCTGCGCCGCCTGCCGCGAAGCCGGCAACTAGGGCTTATCGGGTCCGGAGCCGCCGAGGCCCGGCCGGCGCGGGTCCCAGCGGGCGCACGGCAGGCGTTGCGTGAAGCCTCTCCCGGCATTCCGCACGGTGCCGGGCAGGAGCGCCGCCGGCGGATCGGGCCCTGGATGCGGCAAAGCCCCCGGGCGATTCGCCACGGCGCTGTGCGTCGATGGGGGGGAACCGTGCGGGGGCTGGCGCGAGGTGCCAAGGCGGGGAACTAGCGCTCCTCGTTCCCCTCGGTCGCGGGGCCGTCGGGCGTGGCGCCGCCTTCGTCGGTCCAGTCGTGGCCGACCTCGTCGTTGCGAGCCGGATCGGACAGGTGGTCCCGCTCGGCTGCGGCCGCCTGGTCCTCACCTGACTGGGGCTGCACGGCATCGCCGTGGTTCGGAAAATTCGCGTTGTTCTCCATGTCGGTGCTCCTTTCATCGGTTGCTGACACCGTAGCAATGAGTGCCGCGCCCGCTCTAACATCGGCAGCTGGTTCCCAGCAAATACCCATCTTCCGGATCCGCGCCCGGCGCGGGCATACCCGCGTTGCTGGCCGGACGGCGGGCAATAGTTTGGATCCACGACCTCGCAACCCCTGCACCGGGGATAAGCCCTGGCAAGGAGAAGGCAGCATGGAGAACTACTTGCGGGGCTTGAAGGAATCGGAGCAGGATTTGAACCGGGAGCTCCAGCCGGCTCGGCTGGGAGCGCTGGGCGAAGAGGATCTGCTGGCACTGCACCGCCGGGTTCGCCAGGCCAGGAACAAGCACACCAGGAACTACCGCCGCAAGGCCGCGGCCGCCGATCAGTGTGCCCGCGGCGCCTCGCATCCCAAGGGCGGCAAGTTCCGGCATCGGGCCGAGGCGTTCGAAGAAGCGTTGTCGATCGTGTCGGCCCGGCTGGCCGCCGTAGCCCGCCTCGAAGCCGAACGGCGAAGGCCCGAGCGCCTGACGCGGGCGCAGGCCAGTCGCGGCACGGGCCAGAGGGCGCCGGCGCTGCGGTCCCTGCCAAGGACGTTGGCCCAGGCCACGCGGGACGGCTAGGCGGCTGCGCGCTTAAACCAACCGCGGCCCCGTCACAAGACTGACGGGGCCGCGGTTGAATCATCACTCGCACCTTTTGAGGTACCTACTACGTTACGGGTCCCGGCTATGAGCCCGCTGAGTCCGCGCCGTACGCCCGCCCATAGTTCCGGCGCCGGGCAGGCGAAGCGCTAGACCTGGTGGCGGCGCGGGGAGCGCACCGCCTCGATCCCCCGGCAGACCAGGTAGATCACGAAGGAGATGGTGGTGACATAGGGGCTGATCGGCAGCGAGCCGGCCAGCGCCAGCAGGATTCCGCCGACCACTGCCAGCTCGGCGAACAGCACCGAGAGGATGACGGTGAGCACCGGATTGGAGCTCACGCGCATGGCCGCGGCGGCCGGGGTGATCAGCAGCGCGAGCACCAGCAGCGCGCCGACCACCTGGATGGTCACCGCGACGGCAAGGGCCAGCACCATCATGAAGATGATCGACAGCCCCGCGGTGCGCACGCCGCGCGCATTGGCCACGACCGGGTCGGCGCTGGCGAAGGTCAGCGGCCGCCAGATCAGCGCCAGCGCCAGCACCACCACCGCGCTGAGCATCAGCATGCCGCCCAGCTGCACGTCGTCAACCGCGACGATCTGGCCGGTGAGCAGGCCGAACTTGTTGGCGCTGCGCCCCTCGTAGAGCGAGAGGAACAAGATGCCCAGGCCCAGGCCGAAGGGCATCAGCACCCCGGTGATCGAGTTGCGGTCGCGCGCCCGGGTGCCCAGCACCCCGAGGATCAGCGCCGCGATGAGCGATCCGAAGACCGAGCCGGTGACCACGTCCACGCCGATCAGCAGGGCGAAGGCGGCACCCGCGAAGGACAGTTCCGCGATGCCGTGCACGGCGAAGGCCATGTCGCGCATCATAATGAAGATGCCGATCAGCCCGCCGACGATGCCCAGCGCGGCGCCGGCGACCAGCGAGTTGCCGACCAACGGCAGCAGCAGCGCGTAGTCCTCGAAGTTGAACGCCTTCTCGATGAAGTCTGCGAAGTCCATGTTCAGGCCTGCTTTCCGTTGGCGCCCTGCGCACCGGAGGCGGGGCCGGCGTCCTCGGCGTGGTCGTGGCCGTCGGGCGGCAGGGCGCGGTTGCCGTCGCCGCTGACCACCACGATGCGCCCGTTCACGCGCAGCACCTGCACCGGGGCGCCGTAGAGTTCGCTGAGCACCTCGGTGCGCATGACCTCGTCGACGCTGCCCAGGTGGAAGCGGCCTTCGGCGAGGTAGAGCACCCGGTCGACATAGGGCAGGATCGGGTTGATCTCGTGGGTGACGAAGATGACCGCGCTGCCGCGCTGCACGGCCTGGTGGTGGATGACCTCGCTGATGGCCTGCTGGTGGTGCAGGTCCAGGGACAGCAGCGGCTCGTCGCACAGCAGCACCTTGGGGTCCCCGGCCAGCGCCTGGGCCGCGCGCAGCCGCTGCTGCTCGCCGCCGGAGAGGTCCGACACCGCCCGGTTGGCGTAGCCGCCGGCGCCGACCAGCTCCAGCAGCTCGTCGACCTTGGCGCGCACCGCGCGGCGGGCCAGCCGGATGCCCGGCCTGGTGCCGTCGATGCCCAGCGCGACCAGGTCGCGGGCGCGCAGCGGCACGTTGTCGCCGAAGGGCCGCTGCTGCGGGATCAGGCCCACCGAGTCCGACCCCCGGCACACCGGGGCCCCGTCGATGAAGACCCTGCCGGCATCCAGCGCGGTGGTGCCCAGCATGGTGTTGATGAAGCTGGTCTTGCCCGAGCCGTTGGGCCCGAGCACGGCCAGGAACTCCCCCGGCTGCACCTGCAGGTCCAGGCCTTCCCAGAGGACTCTGGGGCCATAGGCCAGTCGCGCATTCTCGAAGGTGACGATCGGGGCAGGGCTCATCGGGGCGGCTTTCTAAGCAGGTGCTGCATGCGGAGTCCCCCGCCCGGGGCGCCCCTTCGGGCGCTGATTCGGGCGGGAATGAAAAACTGCGGCACCGCTGGAACGGTACCGCAGTTAATCCTACCAGTTGCGAGTCATTCGCAATACGCGGTCGGCCGAAGGCTTAATGGGCGCCTGGCCGAACCGGCGGGATCAGCCCTGGGGGTTGCTGCGCGGCGGGGCCACGCGCTTCCGGGTGGAGTCGCTGATCTCGCCCACCAGCACCTCGATGATGTCCTCCAGGAACACCACGCCCAGGGTGGCGCCCGCGTCGTCGACCACCGCGGAAAGGTGGTTGCCCTCCTGGCGCATTGTCTCCAGCGCGTCCTCGATCTCGGTGTCCTGCTTCAGCTTGCCCAGCGGGTGCAGGTCCAGGTCGCGCAGCGGGGCGGTGGAATGCGCATCGTCGATGAGCATCACGTCCTTCACGTGCCAGTAGCCCACCGGGATCTGCTCGCGGGTGATCAGCAGACGCGAGAAGCCGGTCTTGCCGACCTTCTTCTCGAATTCGCGCGCGGTGGCGGTGCCCCATTCAAGGGTGAACAGGTCCTCCAGCGGCACCATGCAGGTCTTCGCGGTGACGCTGGAGAACTCCAGCGCCTTGGTCAGGCGCAGCGCGTCGTCCTTCTCCAGCGCGCCCTCCTCGGAGGAGGCGCGGATGATGGTGCGCACCTCGGCGGCCGTGTAGGAGCTGGCCACCTCGTCCTTTGGCTCGACGCCGAAGGCATGCAGCACCAGGTTGGCCGCGCCGTTGAGCAGCGCGGTGATCGGCTTGAGCACCTTGGACAGGCCCACCAGCGGCATGGCCAGCAGCAGCACGGCCTTGTCCGCCACGGAGACCGAGATGTTCTTCGGCACCATCTCGCCGAAGGTCACGTGCAGGAAGGTGACCACGATCAGCGCGATCAGGAAGGCGACGGTGTCCGCCGCGGCGGCGGCCAGGCCCAGCGCCATCAGCGGTTCGGCCAGCAGGTGGTGGATCGCCGGTTCGGAGATGTTCAGGATCAGCAGCGAGCAGACCGTGATGCCCAGCTGGCACACGGCCAGCATGATCGACACGTGCTCCATCGCGTACAGTGCCACCTTGGCCCGCTTGTTGCCGGCCTCGGCCAGCGGCTCGATCTGCGATCGGCGGGCGGACATGACCGCGAATTCGCCGGCGACGAAGAACGCGTTGAATGCCAGCAGGATGACCAGCCAGAGAAGTCCCATGACGTCGCTCATTCGCCCTCCTCCTGTTGCCGCGGCGCCGGTTCGAAGCGGATCTGCGCAATGCGCCGCCCGTCCAGCTCGGTGACCGTGAAGACGCCGGCCGCGGTGGAGACCTGGTCGTTCAGCTCGGCCATGCGGCCCAGCTCGGCGAGCATGTAGCCGCCGACGGTTTCGTAGGAGGCGTCATCGGGGATGACCTCGCTGCCCACGTGCTCGTTGACCTCGTCCGGGCGGTACATGCCCGGGAAGAGCCACTTGCCGTCGGGCTGGGTGACAGCTTCCTCTTCGTCCTCGTCGTGCTCGTCGGACACCTGCCCGACGATCTCCTCGACCAGGTCCTCCAGGGTGACCAGCCCGGCGGTTCCGCCGTATTCGTCCATCACGATGGCCAGCTGGTACTCGGCCTCGCGCAGCTGCTCCAGCAGCACGTCGAGGTGGATGGTTTCCGGGACGTAGAGCGCGTCGTGGGCGAATTCGCCCACCTGCAGGGCGGCGCGGCGTTCGCGCGGCACCGAGACGACGGCCTTGATGTGGCAGACGCCCTGGATCTCGTCGCTGGAGCCCTCGGTGACCGGGAAGCGGGAGAAGCCGGTGTCGGCGCTGACCGCGATCAGCTCCGACAGCGGCGCCTCGGAGTCGATGGTGGACATCGAGGTGCGCGGGGTCATCACATCCGCGGCGGTGCGCTCGGAGAATTCGATGGTGGACTGCACGAAGCGGGCGGTCTGCACATCCAGGGTGCCAAGCTGCGCCGAACGGCGCACCAGCGAGGCCAGTTCCTGCGACGAACGGGCCGCGGAGATCTCCTCCTTGGCCTCCATGCCGAAGAAGCGGTGCAGCACCGCGTTGGAGAAACCGTTGAGCACGACGATGGCCGGCTTGAAGACCGCGGTGAACACCAGGTGCGGACGGGCCAGCACCTTGCCCACGGCCATGGCCTGGGCGATCGCCAGGTTCTTGGGGACCAGTTCACCGATGAGCATCGACAGCAGCGTGGCGATCAACATGGAAACTACCACCGAGATCGTGGTGGCGCTGGCGCCGGCGATGCCGACGGTTTCCAGCAGCGGTGCCAGCAGCTTGCTCAATGACGGTTCGAGCACGTAGCCGGTGAGCAGCGTGGTCAGGGTGATGCCCAGCTGGCAGCTGGACAGCTGCGTGGACAGGGAAGTCAGGCACTGCATCAGCGGCTTGGCGCCGCGTTCGCCGGCTTCGACGGCCTGCTGCACGGTGCTCTTGTCGAGTGCGACCAGCGCGAATTCCACGGCGACGAAAAAGCCGGTCCCGAGGATCAGCAGCAGGCCGAAAAGTATGTAAAGCCATTCCATGGGTGGTTATCTCCACCCGCGCAATGATTGAGGTGGTATTTCCCCGAAGCCCGTGAGGGGGCAACTAGAAGGCTCCAATGCGGAGCCGGAACTTGTCGGAGATGGACTGACGTGGCCGGCGCTGCGCCTACGGGCGTCGGGCCGGCTAGGAGAGTGTGATTCCATAGTGCGACTCAGTCTAACTAATGGCGGGGGAATCTGCATTACTCCGCGCTTCAGGCGACCAGCGGTATCCCGGAGCCGATGAACGGGTTGTCATTCGCACCACTTTCGTGAGTTTTGATACGTGCCGTGGCCAAGTGCGTAGAAAAGTTACTAGACTGGTCGGCAGGTCTAGAAATCAAAGTGAGTTCGGCGGTCACTATCACGTCCTCGTCAGACCACCGGCTCAAGCTAGAACAACGTAGAAATCAAGGAAGAGGCGTTGCACGTGCCAGAGCAAGCACACCACCGACTTACTGAAGAGTTCGGTGGAAACGAATGGCTAGTAGATGAGCTGTTCGAACAGTATCTCGTTGACAAGAACTCGGTAGACAAGAAGTGGTGGGAGATTTTCGAGTCCCTCGCTGCGGAGAAGTCGGCGCCGGCCGCACCGGCGTCGAAGCCGGCAGCCGCCGCACCACCCGCTCCAGCCGTTAAGGGCGCACCGCGCGCGGCCGCAGATGCCCGCGCCTCGGAGCCGGCACCCGCAGCCGCAGCACCTGTCAAGAAGGCCGAGCCGTCGCCGAAGACTGCTCCCATTCCAGCCCAGGCACCGAAGCCGACCCCGTCGACCGAACTGTTCGGCGAGGAGAAGCGCACCGCGTTGCGCGGCCCGATGAAGGCCATCGCGACCAACATGGACGCCAGCCTGACCGTGCCGACCGCCACCACCGTGCGCGCCGTTCCGGCCAAGGTGATGATCGACAACCGCATCGTCATCAACAACCACCTCAAGCGCGCCCGCGGCGGCAAGATCTCCTTCACCCACCTGATCGGCTTCGCCGTGATCCGTGCGCTGAAGCAGATCCCATCGATGAACGTCACCTACGACGTGATCGACAAGAAGCCGACCGCCATCCAGCCGGCGCACGTGAACTTCGGCATCGCCATCGACATGCCCAAGCCGGACGGCACCCGCATGCTGGCCGTGCCGAACATCAAGGCCGCGGAGACCCTGAGCTTCAACGAGTTCTGGACCACCTACGAAGACCTGATCAAGCGCGCCCGCGCCAACAAGCTGACCGCGGACGACTACGCCGGCACCACCGTTTCGCTGACCAACCCCGGCGGCATCGGCACCGTGCACTCGGTGCCGCGCCTGTCCAAGGGCCAGGCCGCCATCATCGGCGTCGGCGCCCTGGAATACCCGGCGGAGTTCCGCGGCTCGGCCGAGACCACCGTGGCCCGCATGGGCATCGGCAAGCACATCACCCTGACCTCCACCTACGACCACCGCGTCATCCAGGGTGCCGGTTCGGGCGAGTTCCTGAAGCTGGTGGAAAGCCTGCTGCTCGGCGAGCAGGGCTTCTACGACGAGATCTTCGAGCAGCTGCGCATCCCGTACGAGCCGGTGCGCTGGGCCGTGGACAACCAGGTCGACATCGACCTGCAGGTCAACAAGGTCGCCCGCATCCAGCACCTGATCAACTCCTACCGCGTGCGCGGCCACCTGATGGCCGACACCAACCCGCTGGAATACGTCCAGCGCAAGCACCCGGACCTGGACATCAAGTCCTACGGCCTGACCCTGTGGGATCTGGACCGCGAATGGATCTCCGGCGGCCTGGGCGGCCAGGACCGCGCCCCGCTGCGCGACATCCTGGGCATCCTGCGCGACGCCTACTGCCGCACCATCGGCACCGAGTACATGCACCTGCAGAACCCGGTCGAGCGCGAGTGGTTCCAGGCCAAGCTGGAGCGCGGCTACGCGAAGCCGACCCGCGAAGAGCAGCTGCGCATCCTGAGCAAGCTGAACTCCGCAGAGGCCTTCGAGACCTTCCTGCAGACCAAGTTCGTCGGCCAGAAGCGCTTCTCGCTGGAAGGCGGCGAATCGCTGATTCCGCTGCTGGACGCCATCATCTCCGACGCGGCCGACGACCAGTTGGACGAAGTCGCGATCGGCATGGCCCACCGCGGCCGCCTGAACGTGCTGACCAACATCGCCGGCAAGACCTATGCACAGGTCTTCCGCGAATTCGAAGGCACCGCCACCCCGGGCTCCGTCCAGGGCTCCGGCGACGTGAAGTACCACCTGGGCACCGAGGGCTCCTACACCTCGGACGCCGGCAACGAGACCAAGGTGTACCTGGCGGCCAACCCGTCGCACCTGGAAGCAGTGGACCCGGTGCTCGAGGGCATCACCCGCGCCAAGCTGGACCGCCTGGGTTCGGGCAACGCAGTACTGCCGATCCTGGTGCACGGCGACGCCGCGTTCGCCGGCCAGGGTGTGGTTTCCGAGGTGCTGGCAATGAGCCAGCTGCCGGGCTACAAGACCGGCGGCACCGTGCACGTGATCGTGAACAACCAGATTGGCTTCACCACCGCGCCGACCTCCTCGCGTTCGTCCGTCTACGCCTCCGACGTGGCCCGCACCGTGCAGGCCCCGATCTTCCACGTCAACGGGGACGACCCGGAGGCAGTGGTGCACGTGGGCCAGCTGGCCTTCGAGTACCGCCAGAAGTTCGGCAAGGACGTCGTGATCGACCTCATGTGCTACCGCCGCCGCGGCCACAACGAGGGCGACGACCCGTCGATGACCCAGCCGATCATGTACAACCTGATCGAGGCCAAGCGCTCGACCCGCAAGCTGTACACCGAGGCCCTGGTCGGCCGCGGCGACATCACGCAGGAAGAGGCCGACAACGCACTGGCCGAGTACAAGGGCTCGCTGGAGCGCATCTTCGCCGAGACCCACGCCGCCCAGACCTCGCCGATCCCGATCATCACCCCGGGCTCGACCATCAACGACCTGGAGAAGCCATTCGCCCAGGCCGCAGACGAGGGCACCATGGACGGCGCCCGCCCGTCGGCGATCTCCGCGCAGACCCTGGCCCACATCGGCGACGCCCACTCGGCGATCCCCGAGGGCTTCGTGATGCACACCAAGCTGAAGTCGCTGCTTGAGCGCCGCACCAAGATGGCCCGCGAAGGCGGCATCGACTGGGGCTTCGCCGAGCTGGCGGCCCTGGGCTCGCTGTCCATGGAAGGCGTGCCGGTCCGCCTGGCGGGCCAGGACTCGCGCCGCGGCACCTTCGTGCAGCGCCACGCGGTCTTCCACGACCGCGAGAACGACAACGAGTGGTACCCGCTGAAGAACCTGTCCGAGGACCAGGCGCAGATGTGGATCTACGACTCGCTGCTCTCCGAGTACGCGGCCCTGGGCTTCGAGTACGGCTACTCCGTGGAGCGCCCGGACGCGCTGGTCATGTGGGAGGCGCAGTTCGGCGACTTCGTCAACGGCGCCCAGACCGTGATCGACGAGTTCATCTCCTCGGCCGAGCAGAAGTGGTCGCAGTCCTCCTCGCTGGTCATGCTGCTGCCGCACGGCTACGAGGGACAGGGCCCGGACCACTCCTCGGCCCGTATCGAGCGCTTCCTGCAGCTGTGCGCGGAGAACAACATGGTCGTGGCCCAGCCGTCCACCGGCGCCAACCACTTCCACCTGCTGCGCCGCCAGGCCTACGCCCGTCCGCGCAAGCCGCTGATCGTGTTCACCCCGAAGCAGCTGCTGCGCCTGAAGGCCGCAGCCAGCGCCGTGGAGGACTTCACCAGCGGCGGCTTCCGCGAAGTGATCGGCGACGCCTCGATCACCGATGCGAACGCCGTGGACAAGGTGCTGCTCTGCTCGGGCCGCGTGTACTACGACCTGCTGGCCGCACGCACCAAGGCCGGGGACTCGAAGACCGCGATCGTCCGCGTCGAGCAGCTCTACCCGGCACCGGTCGAGCAGATCGCCGCCGAGCTGGCCGAGTACCCGAACGCGACCGCGAGCTGGGTGCAGGACGAGCCTGCGAACCAGGGCCCATGGCCGTTCTTCGGCCTGTACGTGGCACCGAACCTGGACCAGAAGATCAACCTGGTCTCGCGTCCGGCATCGGCCGCCACCTCGGCCGGCACCGCCAAGCGCCACGAGGCTGAGAACGCGGTGCTGATGCAGCAGGCCTTCGCCCGCTAGCGCCCACCCGCGCCGTCGGCGCATCCCCGACCGGCGAACCAGCGCTCCCTTTCCAGGAGCCGGGTTCGCCGGTCTAGGTGTTTAATGGGGTACGACATCCCAGAGCACGCAGTGCAACACTGATAATGTTGACAACGATCCACCCTTACCCAACGAAAGGCCGCCAAGTTGGAGTTACGCACCATCCGGATTACCGCAATCGGGGACGAACTTCTGGCAGGCCACGGCGACCCGCGCGGCCTGGGCTGGTTCGGCCGCGTCATGGCCCGCACCCAGGACCCGGCCCTGCGCCTGCAGTCGTTTGTGCTCGCCGCTCCCGCCGAGGGTTCCGAGGCGCTGGCCGAACGCTGGCTGGGCGAGGCGTCGCGCCGTTTCAGCGACCAGTTCGAGAACCGCCTGGTGATCGCGCTGTCGGACCGCGACGTCGACCTGGGCGTCAGCACCGCGCGCAGCCGCCTGAACCTGGCCAACATCCTCGATTCCGCCTCCCAGATGAACATCAAGGCGCTGCTGGTCGGCCCGGCCCCCGGGCTGGACGACGCGCGCAACGAACGCGTGGCCGAGCTGAACCGCGTGTACGCGGACGTGGCCATGCGCCGCAACCACCACTACGTGGACACCTTCGCTCCCCTGCGCAGCCACGCGCAGTGGCGCGCCGACCTGAACGCCTCCGGCGGCGTGCCGGGCCAGGCCGGCTACGGCCTGATGGCGTGGCTGGTGCTGCACCGCGGCTGGTACTCCTGGCTGCAGCTGCCAGAGCCCAGCGCAGGCTAGCGGCACCGCCCGGCGCGACCCGGCGTCCGCGGGGCCCGTTAGGCTTTTGCCACCGGAATGTGAAAGACTATTAGTCGGCTCGAAACCCATCGAGCAGTTTGTAATGATCCCTCTAGGAGTCACCATGTCGAAGCGCGCTCGTAAGCGTCGCGATCGCAAGCGTGGCGGTGCCAACCACGGCAAGCGCCCAAACAGCTAAGCGAAGCGAACAGACGAAGAACCCCGTACCACTCGAAGCATTTCGAGCGATACGGGGTTCTTTCCATGGTCGCCGGTGTGGCGCGCCGGGTGCTAGTGGCCGGATTCGATCCTGATCTGCGAGATCCGGGTGATGATGTTCGCCTTGAGCTGCTCCGGGGCATGCTCCTGGCAGCTGCGTCGCACCACCGAGCGGATGATGCACTCCAGGTCGTACTGCTCGGTGCACTCGGGGCAGTGGTCCAGATGGGCCTTGACCTCTTTCAGGTCGGCCAGGGTGAGGGCGCCGTCGAGGTACTCGTAGATGCGCACGATGCGCGCGTCGGAGCAGTCCCCCAAAGAATTGCAGTCCATCTTACTTCGTCCCTCCATCGACCTTGGCTGCGGGCTTGGCCGCCGCCTGGATTCCGCGTTCTGCGGCGTAGTCCGCCAGCAGTTCCCTCAGTTGCTTGCGTCCACGGTGCAGCCGCGACATCACCGTGCCGATCGGCGCCCCGAGGATCTCCGAGGCTTCCTTGTAGCTGAAGCCCTCGACGTCGACGAAATACACCGCCAGGCGGAAATCCTCGCCAATGGACTGCAGGGCCGCCTTCACATCGGAATCCGGAAGGTGGTCCAGCGCCTCGACCTCGGCCGAGCGCAGGCCCGTGGGCGAATGCTCCATCGCCTGAGCCATCTGCCAGTCCTCCACCGTGTCCGTGCTGGTGCGCAGCGGTTCGCGCTGGCGCTTGCGGTACAGGTTGATGTAGGTGTTGGTCAGGATCCGGTACAGCCAGGCCTTGAGGTTCGTGCCGGGCTTGTACTGGTGGAAGGCCGAATACGCCTTCGTGTAGGCCTCTTGGACCAGGTCCTCGGCATCCGACGGGTTGCGCGCCATGCGCAGCGCGGCGGAATACAGCTGGTCCACGTAGACCAGGGCGTCCCGCTCGAAACGCTCGCGGCGCTGCGCCTCGGACTCGGCGCCCGCATCGGGAAGGTTCGCGTCCACACTCTCGTTAGTCATCGCCCTCGAGTCTACGCGCTGCGCGGAGTTTCCGGGCAGGGTGCGGCCCGGGCGCTGCGTGCCCTGCACTGCGCCGCCGGCGCCCGCCACGGTGCTGATGTCTTCAATCGTCGTCACACTCGGTTCAACGAACGGCGTCCAAACCTTATTCCCGCGCCGATCTCGGCTAGGATTTAAGCAGGCGGGACGGGGCGAGGAACGCCCCGGCAGGCGCCAGAACATCTTGTGCTCCGACGCCGCAGCAACCAGGCCTCACAGTTAGGATCAGCCCAATCAACACCGCACCCAGCACTGGAACCACCCCTTCGCATCCGGTCGAGCCCCGGTGGTGGCCCGCCCCCTTCGCCGCCGCGCCGCTGGACGCGACGGTCCTGGTGCCGGCTTCCAAGTCGCTGACCAACCGGTACCTGGTCCTCGCCGCCCTGGCGTCCTCCCCCTCCACGATCCACAACACCCTGATCAGCCGCGACACCGAACTGATGCTCGACGCGCTGGCGGCCTTCGGCGTCGCGCTGGAGCGCACCGTGCAGGCCGACGGCTCCACCACCGTGCATGTCGTCCCCCCGGCGCGGCTGTCCGCCGGGCCGCTTCAGGTGCAGTGCGGGCTGGCCGGCACCGTCATGCGCTTCGTCCCGGCGCTGGCCGCGGTGGCCGGCGCGCAGGCGCGCTTCGACGGCGACGCCGCCGCCCGCGTGCGCCCGATGGCCCCGGTGCTCGATGCCCTGGCCGAGCTGGGCGTGATCTTCACCTACCACGGCACCCCAGGCATGCTGCCCTTCACCATGGACGCGCGGCAGCTGGAAGCCGGCGCCGCCGTGCAGATCGACGGGTCGGCCAGCTCCCAGTTCATCTCCGCGCTGCTGCTGGCCGGCCCGGCGCTGCCCGGCGGGCTGCGCCTGCGCGCCGCGCAGGGCCCGCTGGCCTCGCCGGACCACATCGCCATGACCGTGGCCACGCTGCGCGAGCTCGGCGCGGTGCTGGAGGTCGACGCGGACGGGCGCGGCTGGCACGTGCAGCCGCGGCCGATCGCCGGCTTCACCGTCACCGTGGAACCTGACCTGTCCAACGCCGGGCCGTTCCTGGCCGCCGCGCTGGCCACCCGCGGCGTGGTGCGCGTGCCGTTCTGGCCTGCGGCGACCACCCAGGTCGGCGGCAAGTGGGTGCAGATCCTTGCGGCCATGGGCGCCGAGGTGTCGCTGGGCGCCGATTCGGTGCTCACGGTGCGCGGCACCGGGCCGATCCGCGGGATCGACTACGCGGACGCCTCCGAGCTCGCCCCGACCCTGGCCGCGCTGTGCGCGCTGGCCGACTCCCCCAGCAGGTTGACCGGCATCGGGCACCTGCGCGGGCACGAGACCGACCGGCTGGCCGCGCTGCAGGCCGAGCTGGGCAAGGTGGGTGCGCAGGTGCAGGTGACCGGGGACGGGCTGGAGATCACCCCGGGCGCGCTGCGCCCGGCGGACCTTGACAGCTACGAGGACCACCGCATGGCCACCGCCGGAGCCCTGCTGGGCCTGGCCGTCGACGGGATCCGCGTCGCGGACATCGCCACCACCTCCAAGACCATGCCGGACTTCCCGGCGCAGTGGGCGGCGATGGCCGCCACCGCCGCCGGAGCGGCAGAGCAGGGCGCCCGCTGATGCGCTACTCCGACTACGATGAATCCTCGGTCCGCGTCCGCCCGAACAAGAAGGGCTCGCGCCCGCGCACCAAGGACCGCCCGGCCCATGAAAAGGCAGTGATCGGGCGCATCGTCACCGTGGACCGCGGCCGCTACACCGCGATCCTGGACGAGGACACGCCGGCCGAGCGCATCGTGATCGCCGCCCGCGCCCGCGAACTGCGCCGCCAGGCCATCGTGCCCGGGGACCTGGTCGCGCTGGTCGGGGACACCTCCGGCAAGCCGGACACGCTGGCGCGGCTGGTGCGCATCGAGGAGCGCAGCACGCTGCTGCGCCGCAGCGCGGACGACACCGACGCCACCGAGCGGGTGGTGGTGGCCAACGTGGACAAGCTGGTCATCGTGGTCGCCGCGGCGAATCCGGAGCCCCGCACCGGCTTCGTGGACCGCGCGCTGGTCGCCGCCTACGACGCCGGCATCCAGCCGGTGCTCTGCGTGACCAAGGCCGACGTCGCCGACCCGGCCGAATTCCTGGCCCACTACGAGGGCCTGGAGCTGCCGGTGGTCATCTCGCGCACCACCGATGCGGAAGCCTCCGGCATCGACGCGCGCAGCGCCGACGGGGCCAGCGCCCGGCTGGACGCCGCCGCACTGGAGCAGCTGCAGAGCCTGCTCGCCGGCTGCGTCTCGGTGGTGCTGGGCCATTCGGGGGTGGGCAAGTCCACCCTGGTCAACGCGCTGACCGGCGCGCAACGCGCCACCGGGCACGTCAACGCCGTGACCGGGCGCGGGCGGCATACCTCGTCCAACGCGCTCGCGCTGCGCCTGGGCGAGACCCCCGGCTCCTGGCTGATCGACACCCCGGGCATCCGCTCCTTCGGGCTGGGCCTGGTGGACCCGGAGAACATCCTGGCCGCCTTCGAGGACCTGGCCGACATCGCCACCGGCTGCCCGCGCGGCTGCACCCACGCCGCCGGCGAGGCCGGCTGCGCGCTGCAGGCCTGGGCCGACGACGAATCCACCGGCGCCCAGGCCGCCGCCCGGCTGGCCTCCTACCGCCGGCTGGTCACCACCGAGGAAACTACGCACGAAAAGGAGCTCGGCGCGCAGTAGCGCCGCACCACCATGGCTGAATACACCCTGCAGCAGGACCTGAAGTTCGCCCTCGCGCTGGCCGACAAGGTCGACGCGTTCACCCTGGCCCGCTACGGCGCCAACGACCTCCTGGTCGAAACCAAGCCGGACATGACCCCGGTCTCCGACGCCGACCGCGGCGCCGAGCAGCTGATCCTGGACCAGCTGGCCGAGCACCGCCCCGGGGACTCCGTGCTCGGCGAGGAGTTCGGCGTGCACGGGGACTCCTCGCGCCGCTGGGTCATCGACCCGATCGATGGGACCAAGAACTTCGTGCGCCGCGTTCCGGTCTGGGCGACGCTGATCGCGCTGCTCGTCGACGACGAACCGGTGCTCGGTGTCGTTTCCTCCCCCGCGCTGGCCCGCCGCTGGCATGCGGCCACCGGGCTGGGTGCGTTCGTCACCGAGCCGGGCGCCGAGGTCGGCTCCACCGCCACCCGGCAGATCCGCGTTTCCGGGGTGAGCGAGCTGTCCGACGCGTCGCTGTCCTACGCGTCGCTGAACGGCTGGAAGGACGCCGGCAAGCTCGACGGGCTGCTGGACCTGCTCACCACCGCCTGGCGCACCCGCGGCTACGGCGACTTCTACTCCTATGCGCTGCTGGCCGAGGGCGCGGTGGACGCCGCGTTCGAACCCGAGCTGGAGCTCTACGACATGGCCGCACTGGTGCCGGTGGTGCGCGAGGCCGGAGGCCGTTTCACCTCCGTCGCCGGAGTCGAGGGCTGCCACGGCGGCAACGCGCTGGCCAGCAACGGCCGCCTGCACGAAGCGATCCTCCCCTACCTGAACCGCTAGCCGCCCATGCCCCGCAACCGCGATCCGCGCGCGCTGACCGCCAGCGAGGAGGACTACCTCAAGGCGCTGTACCTGCTCACCGAGTGGGAGGACACGCAGGTGAGCACCGGCGCGCTGGCCGACCAGCTGGGCCTGTCGCCCGCCTCGGCGACCCCGATGGTGCAGAAGCTGGCGGCGAAGTCGCTGGTGCACCACGTGCCACGCGGGGCGATCACGCTCAGCGAGGCCGGGCGCCGCGAGGCCCTGCGCATGGTGCGCCGCCACCGGCTGCTGGAGACCTTCCTGCGCGACGAGCTGGGCTACGGCTGGGACGAGGTGCACGACGAGGCCGAGGCGCTGGAGCACACCGTGACCGACCGCTTCATCGACGCGTTGGATGAGCGCCTGGGCCGCCCGCGGCGCGACCCGCACGGGGACGCGATCCCCGCGGCCGACGGCACCCTGCCGGCCAGCCGGGCGGTGCGCCTTGACCGCTTCACCGGCCGCACCGCGATCGTGGACCGGATCAGCGACGAGGACCCCGACTTCCTGCGCCGTGCCAAAGACCAGGGGCTGGTGCCCGGCGCGGCGATCACCCTGCCGCACCAGCTGAACTACCTGGAGGCCTCGCTGGTGTGGGTGCGCCCGGCCTGAGCCCGACGCCCGGCCGGCCGCCACGGCGCCCCGGTCCATGTGCAAAAATGGTGCCAGAACCCCGGCAGACAGGAGCATGCCATGACGGACCGCCCCGGCGTGCTGTTGCTCGGCGTCTGCCCGGAGCAGGATTTGGCCGCAGCGGCCCAGGCCACGGCGCTGGCGGAGCAGCTGGGCGCAGAACTGCACTGCGCCTGGGTCGACCCCGCCCGCTACACCGTGCAGCGGCTCGCCGACGGCACGGTGCGCTCGGCGCCCATCGACCCCGAGGTGCAGGACCAGGATGTCCAGCCGTTTCCCGAATTGCTCCGCCGGGATCTCGCAACGATCCTGGAACCGCTGGCGGTGGTCTGGCGGACCCACGCGCTGGCCGGGAACCCCAGCGCTGAGCTGTCCGCCCTGGCCGAGCGGCTCGGGGCGCGGATGATCGTGGTCGGCGCCCGCCGTCCCTCGCTGCGCACCTCGCTGCACGAACTGCTCGGCGGCTCGGTGGCGGCCCAGCTCGCCCGGTGCCAGCTGCTCCCGGTACTCGTGGTGCCCGCCGCGCAGCACCCCTGAACCGGGGAATTGCCAGAGCCGGGCGCCGCCCTGTCCCGCTATCCGCAACCGACGAATGCTGACCAATGAACCGAGACCTCCCCCAGCCGGACCCCGAAAACACCGTACGGCGCCGGGCGCACCTGCGTCCGGGCCATCTGCTGCTGGTGTTCCTCGGCGGCGCGGCCGGGACCGCGGGGCGCGAGGCCGTGAATCTGCTGCTCCCTTCGCAGCAGGGCTTTCCGACCGCCACCTTCGCCGTGAACATCCTCGGCGCGCTGCTGCTCGGCCTGCTGCTCGAATCCCTGGGCCGCTTCGGAGGCAGCCCCGGCCGTGCGCGGCGGATGCGGCTGCTGCTGGGCACCGGGTTCATGGGCGGCTTCACCACCTACAGCACCCTCGCGGTGGACGGCGCGCTGCTGCTGGGCACAGGATCCGCCGGCCTCGGAGCCTTGTATGCGCTGGGCAGCATCGTGCTGGGTGCGGCGGCCAGCTGGTGCGGCATCCTGCTCGGTGCCGCTCGCACCCGCCGCAATGCGTCCGGGGAGGCCTCCCGATGACCGCCATGCTGTTTCTCGTGCTGAGCCTGTGCGGCGGCCTCGGCGCCTGTGCCCGCTACGCGCTGGACGGGCTGGTCGCCTCGCGCCTTTCCGGCGCCCTGCCGTGGGGAACGATTCTCGTCAACCTCAGCGGCTCGTTCTTGCTGGGCCTGCTCACCGGCCTGGTCGCCGGACGACTGTTCCCCGAGTCGTGGCAGCTCGCCGTCGGAACGGGCTTCCTGGGCGGCTACACGACCTTCTCCACCGCCAGCATCGAAACGGTGCGATTGCTGCAGGCCGGCAAGCCGGCAGCCAGCGCGGTCAATGCTTTCGGCACCCTGCTCGGGGCCCTCGCGGCCGCCGGGCTCGGACTGCTGGCCGCCGCACGGCTGTAGCGTGGCCGGTCGGCCAGTTAATCAGCAGGAGCCAGGCCCGTCGGGCCTGGCTCCTGCTCTTTAGGTTCTCGTGTTGCGCGGCTCAGCGTGCGGCGCGACGTCCGCGGGCTGGCGCTGGCGACTGCGCCGGCTGGGTGCCCACAGCCACCGGCTGGGCCTGGGGCTGGGGTTTGCTGCGGTCGTGCGGCACGACGTAGCCGCCGGTGGCGAGGATCAGGATCGCGCTCACGCCGGTGAGCGCGAGCATGGCGATGGCCCAGATCTGCGACTGTTCGGTGAACGACCGGTCGATGCTCAGCCAGAGCACGTAGGCACCGATGAGGTAAATCAGGTGGATCAGCGTCAGCCTGGTGCGCAGGCGCAGCCTGACGACGGCTTTCGGCGAGAAGAACACCGACCAGAGCGCCAGCAACGGCACCACTACCACGAGGATCGCGGGGATCGTCGGCCATGGCACGTAGGCGATCGCGGCAAGTGCCGCGGCAAACAGCAAGCCGACTTCCAAAAGGAAGGCGACGGCTGCGTAGAGCGAAGAGAGGATCGGGGACACTTTCTGGGTGTTGCTTTTGCCCATCACTGACTGCCTCACTCTAATTCCGCACGTTTTCGCCCAAGAATGCTCTCGGTATCTACTCAATTCTATGTGGTAAACAGAATGCCTGCGAGCAGGCTCGCGCGAGAGGTACAGCACCACTGCTTGATTCCGGACAGCAAGAAGCCCCGGAACCGTAGTTCCGGGGCCATTGGTGGAGATGGGGAGAATTGAACTCCCGTCCGATGTAGTGTTGCCAGGTCTTCTCCGGGCGCAGTTTGCTACGGAATTTCTCTGCCCCAGCCATCACGCAAACAAGTGGCTGATCCGGGCACAGTTGCCTAAATATGTACCCGACAGCGGCAACAGCTGCCGGATACAGTGGCTATCTAAATGACGTTAGGAACAGGGGCGATAGCATCCCCTGGCTAACGGACTGTCTGGCTGCTTAGGCAGCGAGAGCGAAGTCAGTGCGCTTTGATTCGGCACTTATTGTTTTGCAAAGAGCGTTTACGAGATAACTTTGCGTCCTCGGCCCGCTTCATCTGTCGCGACTTACACCGTCGAAACCGATCATCCCCGTATTTTGTTGTCAGTTCCGGGTTTCCCCGGATGCAACCGCACCGAAGTGCGTTAACCAATCATAGCGCACCTCCCGCCGGAACCCCAACGAGAGATGCGCCACCGATTCAGCGTGGAGCCGCAGTCTGATCAGGCATGAC
The DNA here is from genome assembly GCF_014647495.1 of Glutamicibacter protophormiae. Taxonomy (GTDB): domain Bacteria; phylum Actinomycetota; class Actinomycetes; order Actinomycetales; family Micrococcaceae; genus Glutamicibacter; species Glutamicibacter protophormiae. Next base: position 70,072 of record NZ_BMPH01000008.1, on the reverse strand, counting down.
CGCGATTGCGCTCGCGCATGGCACGCAGCGCTTCGCGGTTGTCCTGTTTCTCGCGCAGCGTCTGCCGCTTGTCGAACTCGCGCTTGCCTCGCGCGATGCCGATTTCAAGCTTTGCGCGGCCGGACTTGAAGTACAGGCTCAGCGGCACGATGGTCAAGCCAGCTTCGGAGATCTTGCGCTCGATCTTGACCAGCTCCTGGCGGTGCAGCAGGAGCTTGCGGCGGCGGCGAGCCGCATGGTTGGTCCAGGAGCCGTTGAGGTACTCCGGGATATAGCAGTTCTCGATATACAGTTCGCCGCGATAGAACTGGCCGAAGCCGTCCACCAGCGATGCCTTGCCTTCGCGCAAGGACTTCACTTCGGTGCCGGTCAGCACCATACCGGCTTCGAATGTGTCGAGAATTTCATAATCGTGGCGAGCCTTGCGGTTGCTCGCGATGACACGATCTTCCTGGTTCTTCTTGGCCATGACACTCCTTGCATGTCGCGGGCGGATTCCCGCGCACAAATATCAAGTCTAGCGTTAGAGAAGTCCCAATGGGTTCACGGCTTGGCCGTTGACGATCGTTTCGAAGTGCAGGTGGCAGCCGGTGGAGTTGCCGGTGGTGCCGACATAGCCGATAACCTGCCCCTGGGAGACCTTCTGGCCGACGCCTACGGCGATCTTGGACATGTGGTGGTAGTTCGTCGCCAGCGCCTTGCCGTTGACGACGCCGTGCGAAACGGTCACCTTGTTGCCCGAGGAACCGCCCCAGCCAGCCATCCAGACTTCGCCGTCGGCTGCTGCGGTAATCGGCGAACCGCACTGGCCGCCGAAGCCCCAGTCGATGCCGGCGTGCACGTAGCCTCCCCGGCCTCCGTAGTCGATGGTGCCGGCTGGAGTGGGACGCCAGCCGAAGCTGGAGGTGATCTTGTTCCCGGCGGTCGGCTTGACCAGGCCCCAGGCGCTGGATCCTGCGGACTGCGGAGCCACCGGAGCGGCGGTTTCCTTGGGAACGTACTTCTTTTTGGTGTAGGCCTGCTTCTTGGCCTTGGCTTCCGCCGCCAATTTGGCCTGCTGGGCCTCGTAGGCGGCCTTGCGCTTGGCCTCAGCTTCGGCGGCCTTGCGCTTGCGTTCCTGCTCTTCGCGCAGCAGGCGCTCCTGGCGCTCCTTGATGTCCGCCTGCACCTGCGCGTACTCGGCCTGCTGGGCCTTCAGCTTCGCTTGGATCTGCGGCTTCTTCGCTTCCAGCTGCGCACTGAGGGACTCGGTGCTGACGACCAGCGCGTCCAGTTCATCCTTGGCAGACTGCGCGGCGTTGCGGGCGGTTTCTTCCTGGGCCAGCGCTTCCTCGGCCTGGGACTTCAGCGAGGAAATTTCCTTCTCCACCGCCGCCAGCCGGACCTTGTTGTTCTCGTTGTTCGCCTTCTCCTGCGCCAAATCGTTGTAGGCGGAGTTCTGCGATTCCATGGCGCGATTGGCCATGTCGAGCCCGTCGGCCATGGCGGTCGCGGATTCCATGTTCAGGATCATGTCCAGGCCGCCGGATACGCCGCCGCGCTTGTACGCTTCGGAGGCGATCTTGGCCATGGCGTCTTCCGCCTTGTCCATCTCCGCGTTGTTCGCTGCAATCTCCGCGGCGACCTTGTCCCGGGTTCCCTGGGCGCTGATCAGCCGGTCGTTCAGGTCGGACACGGCGGCCTGGGCGTTAGCGACGCGGTTCTGCGCGTCGGCCAGCGCGGCCTGCAAGACCGGCACCTGGGCCTGCTGGTCGCGCAGCTTCTGGTCGGTTTCCTGGATGTCTGCATCCAGGAACTCCATGTCTTGCTCCAGGTTGTCGATGTTCTCCTGCACTTCAACCTTTTTGTTGTCGAGTTCATCAGCGACAACGAGTCCAGCTGGCAGTGTCAGGGCGAGAGCCATTGCTCCACCGAGGGTGGCGCGCAGGAACTTGCGCCGAACTGCGTTGGACAGCATAGGACTCCTTAAAGACGTGCAAAAAGCAGGTTGATCACGACACAAAGGTCGCGGTAAAGCTAAACCTTCAGGTAACGCTTCAACGTTACCACTGATGAAATTGTTGCCAAAACGATACCAATTATCAAGAGCACCGGTGCTATGAGCCAGACTTCCGCGGTGGAAATGAATGCCACTCCCACGTTCTCACTAGCGAGCTTGTCCTCAACGAGGAATTTCATCAGCAGCCAGAGCGTGCCGGAGGCCAGCACGCCGCCAATCACGGAGGCAATCACACCTTCGATGATGAACGGAAGCTGAATCGTCGCCTTTGAAGCACCTACCAGGCGCATGATCGTGGTTTCCAGCCGTCGATGCATGGCCGACAGCTGGATCGTCGTTCCCGTAAGCAGCACCGCGCAGGCGATCATCACGATGGCCACGATGGCCGCCGCGGCGGAGGCGACCCGAACGAGCTGGAAGACTTTTTCCAGCAGTTCGCGCTGGTCGACCACCGAGTCGACACCGGCAACGGTAGAGAAGGCCTCGTTGATGACCTGGTACTTCTCAGGATCGACCAGCGCGACGCGGAAGGACTCGGGCAGCTGGTCGGCCTTGACCTGGTCGACGAGCGAGGAGTTCTTGTACTGGTCCAGGAAGTTCTTGTAGGCGTCTTCCTTGGACTCGTAGGCGATTTCCTTGACGTACGGGGCGAGCTGCTCGGATTCGAGCATGGCCTTGATGGAGTTGCGCTGGTCATCCGTGACCGGCTTGCCTGCGCAGTTCGACGAGGCGCTGGCATCGTCGCAGAGGTACACTGCGACCTCCATGCGGTCGTACCAGTACCCCTTCATCTGGTTGATCTGCAGCTGCAGGAGCGCTGAAGCGCCGACGAAGGTCAGTGACACGAAGGTCACCAGCACCACCGAAACGACCATGACGACGTTTTGGCGCAGGCCCTTAACGGCTTCGCGCAGGATAAATCCGAGTCTCACTGGTCTTCGTCCTTCTTTTCGTCCATGGCTTCAAGCGGTTCACGCTCGTCGTTCGGCTCGGTGGAGGCATCGCCGAAGAGCAGCGCGCGGGATCCGTCCTGGTTCACCACGGTCGTCATCGGCGTGTACTGGCCTTGGGCTTCATCTCGCACCACGCGTCCGGAATTCAACTCAATGACGCGGTGGCGGAATTCGCTGACCAGTTCATGGGCGTGAGTTGCCATCAGCACAGTGGTGCCGTTCTGGTTGATGCGGTCAAGCACGTTCATGACTTCGATGCTGTTCTTGCGGTCGAGGTTGCCGGTGGGCTCATCGGCCAGCAGGATGGCGGGCTTGTTCACAATCGCGCGGGCGATGCCCACGCGCTGCTGTTCGCCGCCGGAGAGTTCGGTTGGCTTGCGCCGGGCCTTGTCTTCAAGTCCGACGAGCTTCAGCGCGTCGGGGACGCGGTCGCGAATCTGTGCGCGGGAGGCGCCGATGACTTCCATGGCGAAAGCGACATTATCGAAGACGGTGCGTTCGCGCAGCAACCGGAAGTCCTGGAAGACGAAGCCGATGTTGCGGCGCAGTTTAGGCACGCGACGGCTGGGGATGCGGTTCAGGTTCTGGCCAGCCACGTAGACAGCGCCGTCGGTGGCGCGCTTTTCACGCAGGACAAGGCTGAGGAAGGTTGATTTACCGGAGCCGGATTCGCCGACAAGGAACGCGAACTCGCCGCGGTTGATCTCGATGCTCACGTCGTCCAGGGCAGCATTTTTCTGCTTGGGCTCGTAAACCATCGAGACGTTTTCGAATTTAATCATGTCTTCAATCGCCAGTTTTCGTCGGGGCGCGACCCACGAAAACCAATCTCGAGAGCAAACGTCTTCTGATGCGCCAATCAACCAAACCTTATCGGTGCGCGGCGGCCATCATGAGGGCATTCGCGGGTGTGTTGCCAGATTCATCAGCTACTAACAGCTGACACAAATTTATATTTTGGCCGCCAATTCCGGTGCTGGCAACCAGTTTTTTACTGGTTGTCCTGGCGGATCCGCGGACGGGCGCAAGGACGTGAGTTTCCTCAAACCCACGCTCCCCCGGGCCAAGGGAAGAGACCTGCGCTTCCGTTGGCCGGCGGGGCTGCGCGGGCTACTTGCTCGGGCGGCGCTGTGTGGCGCGCCAGCGGATCCCGGCGTCGATGAAGTCGTCGATTTCACCGTCGAGCACGGCGGCGGTGTTGCCGACTTCGTGCTCGGTGCGCAGGTCCTTGACCATCTGGTAGGGGTTGAGCACATAGGAACGCATCTGGTCACCCCAGGATGCCTTGACGTCGCCGGCCAGTTCCTTCTTCTGGGCGTCCTGCTCGGCCTTCTTCTGCAGCAGAATTCGCGACTGCAGCACGCGCAGGGCGGCGGCGCGGTTCTGGATCTGCGACTTCTCGTTCTGCATGGAGACCACGATGCCGGTCGGGATGTGGGTCATGCGCACCGCGGAGTCGGTGGTGTTCACGCTCTGGCCGCCGGGACCCGAGGAGCGGAAGACGTCGACCTTGATTTCACTTTCCGGGATCTCGATGGAATCGGTCTGCTCGATCAGCGGGATGACTTCCACCGCGGCGAAGGACGTCTGGCGGCGGCCCTGGTTGTCGAATGGCGAGATGCGCACCAGGCGGTGGGTGCCGGCCTCGACCGAAAGGATGCCGAACGCGTAGGGAGCATCGATTTCGAAGGTAGCGGACTTCAATCCGGCTTCTTCCGCGTAGGAGGTGTCCATGACCGTCGCGCTGTAGCCGCGCTTTTCCGCCCAGCGCAGGTACATACGCAGCAGCATTTCCGCGAAGTCCGCGGCATCGACGCCGCCGGCGCCGGAACGAATGGTGACCACGGCGCCGCGGGCATCGAACTCACCATTGAGCAGGGTGACGATTTCCAGGTCGTCCAGCGACTTGCGGATGGCGAGCAGTTCCTTGTCCGCCTCCGCCAGGGTGTCCTTGTCGTCTTCCAGCTCCGCTAGTTCGACCAGGACTTCCAGGTCGTCGATGCGCGTGTGCAGCTTGGTCAGGCGATCAAGTTCCGACTGGCGGTAGGAGAGCTTGCTGGTGACAATCTGCGCGCTGGCCGGATCGTCCCACAAATCCGGGGCACCGGCTTCCTCGGAGAGTACTGCGATGTCAGCCTTGATTTGATCAACATCGCTCACTTCCTCGATGGCGGCGAAGGTCGCACGGATTGAGCGGATTTCAGCGGGAAAGTCAGTATTTGCCATGGTGTTCTAAGCGTACGCCATTTGCGGTTCGGTTCCGGGTTTTGCGTCGTTAACGGCTGAGCACCGTTCGCGCGGTGGAATGCACCGTAATGGGAATCCCGGAGGGCACAATCCATCCGATGATCGGAGGGCTGACGGTGCCGGTGAGCACGATCTCGGCGCCCTGCCCTCCGGGCAACACCTGTACGGACTCGATGCCCAGATTGTCGATGCGTCCCGAGGCGCCGACATCCGCCAGATAGCGATGTGCACCCTGTTGGACTTGCTCTGCAGTGAGCTGGATGCGCGGGGCGCCGTCGTCGGCGACGAATTCGAATTCGTCCACCGCCGCCACGATGGCACCGTCCGCCATGGACAGCAGCTGCCGCGCCTTGAGATTCACCGCGCTGGCGGCGAGCACCACGGAAATGGTCAGCAGCGTGACCGCGCACAACCCGATGGCCAGCACCAGCGACTGGCCGTCCTCGCGCCCCAAGGCTTCGCGCAGGCGGCGGCTAGCCAAAACGGTCAATCCTTTGGGCAGCGGTGGCGTCCACGGCGAACGCCGATGCGGAGATGTAGTCGGAGACGAAGGGCAGCGGGACGTCCAGGCTGACGGTGACCGTCACCACCGATCCGGGGCTGAGGCATTCGCTGTTGCAGGAGATGGTGGTGTTCGAACCGCTGAATCCGAAGTTCGCGATGGCGCGATCGGCCGCTGCCTGGGCGTTGGAGCGGGCCTGCGCCGGGTTCTCCGCCACGGCGAACACCTTGGCGGCTTGATCCGCCGCGGAGACCACCGCATAGCTGCCGCCCTCCAGCGCTGCGGCGGCCAGGACCAGGTAGATCATCGGAATCAGCAGGATCGTGGCGGCGAAGATGAACTCCACGATTGCGCTGCCGTGCTCGTCCGCGGTCGCCTCACGCCACCGGCGCAGCGGCTGGCGAGCGCAGGCCCTAGCCATAGCGCACCGCATCGGAGGTGACGCTCAGGTCCCACCCGTTGGGCAGGAAGCCGATCAGCGGCACCCGGGTGTTGACGGTGACGGTCACCAGCTGGGTGCCGCCGATGGCGGTGGTGGACACCGACACATCCTTGGCGAATCCGCCATGCAGCGATTCGGTGATGAGCGTGCGGGTCCGGCCGGCCGCGTCGGCGGGCGAGCGGTCGGCCAACGCCCCGTAGTGGGCGCCGTTGGCCGCGGCGTCGGTGAGCGTATTGCGCACGTGCAGCGCCAGGGCCAGCTGCATGATCGAGAAGGCCAGCACGATCAGCAGCGTGGTGATCATGACGAACTCGGCCACTGCGGAGCCGCGTTCCCCGTGGTCCCCCGGACCGTCGGCGAACCGGAGCTGCAGTCCCCTTCGGTTTCGCATGCCGGTCCTATCCCAGCCCGGACACCCTGTCGATGGCCTGGTTGAACAGGTCCTGCAGCCGGGGCCCGGCGATCGCCAGCAGGGCGGCCACCAACAGCGCGCTCATGAGCGTGATCATGACCCATCCGGGCACGTCGCCACGCTGGTCGCGGGCCCGGGCCGCCGCCCTGCCCCAGAGGTTGCGGCCTGCGTCGGCGACATGCAGGCTCAGGTTGAACATCATCATGTGGAGCCGTGACATGGTGGCCCCTCCTTCGTGTAGGTGGTGCGATGTGATGGATTCGGTGTCGAAGGCGTCAATAGCTCATCTCCAAGAGCGCCAGCCCGGGGAAGATGGCGAAGACGATGGTTAGCGGCAGGACGCCGAAGATAATGGGAACGAGCATGGAAATTTCCCGCTTTCCGGCAATCTCCATCAGCTCGCGCTTGGAGGCATCGCGCACGTCCTGCGCCTGGTCGCGCAGCACCTGCCCCAGGGGCGTGCCGCGTTCGGTGGCGACGACGATGGCGTCCACGAAGCGGGTCATCGCGCCGATCTGCACCCGGTCCGACATGTTGGACATGGCCTGCACCATGCTGGTGCCGGAGTGGATGTCGTTGAGCGTGTGGGTGAACTCGGCGCCGATGTCGCCGTGGCAAATACGCGAGATGCGTTCGACCGCCCCGGTGGTCGATTCGCCGGCGCCCACGGTCAGCGCGAGCACCTCGGCGACGGTGGGAAACTGCGTCAGGATCCTGCGGGCGCGGCGTTTGACCTGTTCGCCGAGCCACCAGCCGCGCAGGAAGTAGCCCATGACGGCGCAGCCCAGCACCACCGTCACGGCCAGCGGAAGCGAGACCGACTGGCGGAAGGCGAGCAAGGCCATCAGCGCGGAGCCGACGACGAGCCCGGTCAGCGCGCAGAGCAGTTCCTGCGAGCGGTAGTCCACAAGGCTCAGGCGCAGCCCCGCGGCCTGCAGTCGTTTGCGCACTGTGGTTGAAGAGGGGCTGTGCAGGTTGGCGATCTTCTTGACCTGTTGCAGCAGCGGACGCGCCAGCTGCCAGAGCGCCGGGGTCGCCGAATCCTGCTGCCAGGAATCCTGCAGCATGCGCGAGGATCGCACGCCGACCCTGATGTGAGGGGCCACTCGATCGGCGAAGGCCATGGGACGCCACGCGGGAAGCCGCACGATCATCAGCCACAGCCCGGCCCCCAGGCCCAGCCCGCACAGCGCCGCCCACGCGGTGTAGCTGTTCATGAGAGCACTCGTTCCTCGATGGGCAGCGCCCCCAGGCGCAGCATGACCCGGTAGCAGAGGAAGGAGACAACCAGGCCGGCCAGCAGCACGAAGACCCCCGCCGGGGTGAGATAGGCGTCCTTGGCCGCCGGCTGGGTGCCGAGCACCAGCAGCAGGATCCAAGGGGCGGCGACGGCCAGCCGTGCGGCGGAGACGATCCAGGACTGCCGGGCGGCCAGCTCGCCGCGGGTGCGCACGTCGTCGCGCAGGAACGCGGCCAGTGTGGCCAGCGTCTGCCCCAGGTCGGTGCCGCCGACCTCGCGGGTGATGCGCAGCGTCGTCAGGATCTTGTCCGCTACCGGGTCCGCGAGCCGTTCGCCCAGCTGGTCCAGCGCCGTGCTGAAGTTGGCGGTGGCCCGGTAGTCGAGGGCGAAGTCGCGGAACACCGGGCGCAGCGTCTCGGGGCCGACCAGCGCCAGCTGGCTCAGCGATTCGGGCAACGACAGGCCGGCGCGGATGGCGCTGCGCAGGTGGTCGACGACTTCCGGCCATTGTTCATGCAGCGCGCTCTGTCTCTTGGCCGCCTGGTGGCGCAGATACACCCACGGCGCCAGAACACCGAAGATCGCGAAAACGCAGGCGAACAGCCAGGAGGCCGTCAGCCCCAGGGTGAGCAGCGCGAACACCAGCCCGCTGGCCAGGCAGATCAGCATGAACTTGGCCGGGCTGACGCTGGTGACCCCGGCGCGCAGCAGCGCCTGGCCGATCCGCGAGTGCCGGCTGCGGGTGCGTTCCCAGGGCGCGAAGAGCAGCCAGTCGGCCAGCATCGCCAGCCCCAGCCCGCCCAGCAGCCCCAGGAAGATGCTCATGATTCCTGCCCCAACCGCTCCGCGACGTTCAGCCCGGCCAGGTCGAATTTCTCATGCGACCAGTCCGCGCCGGATGCTGGAACCAGTTCCCCTGCCTTGCGTTCGAACAGCGTGGAGGTCTCGATCGCGCCGCCCTCCACGCGATTGCGCACCGCGAGGATCTCGTTGACATAGCGGTTGCCGGAGGCGTCGCGCACGCAGTGCACCACCAGGTCCAGACAGGCGGCGACGGTCTTGATCGTGAAGTCGCTGGTGATGTTCGGCCCCGCCAGCAGCGGCAGCGTGCAGATTTTGATGATTGCGTCGCGGGCTGAGTTCGCATGCAGGGTGCACAGGCCCGCGACGCCCGAATTCAGGGCGATCAGCAAGTCCAGGGATTCGGCCTCGCGCACCTCTCCGACGATGATGCGGTCCGGACGCATGCGCAGCGCCTCCTTGACCAGCCGGCGCATCGTGATTTCGCCGGTGCCCTCGAGGTTCGCCAGCCGGGTTTGCATCGCCACGACGTCGCGCAGCGCCAGGTTCAGTTCGAAGATCTCCTCGATGGTGATGACGCGTTCGCGGGAGCCGATGGAGGATGACAGCGCGTTGAGCATGGTGGTCTTGCCGGCTTGTGTCGGGCCGGTGACGATGACGTTCAGCCCGGCGCAGATCGCCCAGCCCAGGTAGGTGGCCGCCGCGGGGCTCAGTGATTTGAGGTCCACCAGGTCTTCGAGCCGGGAGGCGCGGGCGATGAACTTGCGGATGTTGACAGCCCAGTGCTCGTGCGTGATGTCCGGGATGACCACATGCAGCCGGGAACCGTCGGGCAGCTGGCAGTCGACGAACGGCTGGGACAAATCCAGCCGGCGCCCGGACGCCTTGAGCATGCGCTCAACCAGCCCGGCGACTTCCGCGGCGTCCAGCCTGATGTGGGTCAGTTCGCTCTGGCCGCCGCGGGCGCAGAACACCTGGTGCGGGGAATTGATCCAGATCTCCTCCACGCTCGGGTCGTCGAGCAGCTGCTGCAGGGCGCCGAATCCGGCGACGTTGTCGTAGACCGCGCGCCGGGCTTGTTCCAGCGAGCCAAGGGCGGGCACCGCGCCGAGCAGCGCGCGTTCGTCGTAGTCCCGCACGACGTCGTCGATCAGCGACTTCATCAGCGCGGGCTGCTTGGCCGGGTCCAGGCCGCGGCGTCGGACCAGCTCTCGCACTTCATCTTCCACGATCGACAAGGCATCCACGTCAAGATCCTTCGGGCCTCATGGGGGTTCGGCGTTCCCGGAATTCTCGGGGACCATCGGCGAGCGCACTGCCGGTGCAGCGGTAGGCCCCGGTGCTGTTCCGAGGTCTATTTCTGGATATGTCTGTGGAGCCTAGCCCCGACATCAGGTGCTGGCAAGATGTTTCGCGAATTTGTGGATAAAGCAATGGGCGGTTATCCCCACCCCGGCGTCCTCGGACCCGGCAAACGCGCTAGTCGTGATGGGCTGGGGCACGCAAGGGCCGGAGAACGCGTTGGGAGGGAAGATGCTGCACTATGAACTGCTGCTGTCCTCGCGCACGCTGCTGAATCCCCGGCAGCTGCTGCTCCAAGTCTCCGCGGCCTTGGACGGGCCGCAACTGGCGGCGGTGCTCGACGGCCAGGTTCCGGGCACCCGCTGGTACCGGGGAGCGACGCCGTTGGAGGAGCTGGGAATGCTGGGCCCGGGCCAGCCGCTGCTGCTGGCCGATGTCCCGGGCCCCGGTTTCGCGGTGGCGGCCGGCAGCCCGCGGCTGAAGCTGTACGTACCCGAGGGCCCGGATGCGGGAGCCTGGATGGAACTGGGCCGTGGCACCCACGAGATCGGCCGTGGCGCCCCGCTGTTCCTTGGCGATCCGCAGGTTTCCCGGGTGCATGCCCGCCTGGTGGTTGATGAGCGGTCCATGCGCGTGCGGCCGGCCCCCGGGCAGCGGGTGCTGGTGTTTTCTGGCCGGGATGTGGTGCCGGTGGAAGCCGAGGCGGAACTGCAGGCCGGCAGCCGGATCCAGTTGGGCGGCACCGTGCTGGAGGTCGGAGATCCGGCGCGCAGCGAGGCGGGGCAGGCGGCGGACGGCGGGCAGCTGGAGTTCAGCCTCCCTCCGCCCCCGGAACTTGGCAGGCTGGTGACGCTGTGCCTGGCGGCGCTGGTCCCGGTGTTCTCCGGCGTCCTGCTGGCGGTGCTGACCGGTTCCATGCTGTTCTTGGCGGTCTCCGGGCTGTCGGCGCTGCTGGGCGTCGTCCCCGCGGTGCAGCTGCTCGGCGAGCGCCGCCGGTGGAAACGTTCGGTGCGTGGACAGCAGCACAGCGTGGTGCGCGCCCGACGCCGTTTCGCCTGCCCGCTGGGTACGGCGCTGGTCGCCGGCATCGACCGGGCGCAGCTCGGGGTGCTTCCCCAAGGCCTTCCTCCGCTGGTGTTCGGCAGCGGCAGCTGGCAGCTTCCGGGTCGGAAGACGCCGCCGGAGGGCGGCAGCCGGCGGCCGCGCAGGGCGCCGGGCAGCGGCCGGTCCACGGGCAGGATTTCCGGAGTTCCGGTTTTCGCGCCGGCCGCCGCGCAGGTCTGGCAACTTCTCGGAGGCGAGGACCCCGCGGTGGATTCCCTGCTGGCCGCGCTGCTGTCCAGATTCCTGCCGGCGGTGGCCGCGGGCCGCATCGAGCTGGTCATCGACCCCTCGATCGCTCGGCTTCCGGCCGAGCTGTTGCTGTTGCGGCATGTGCGCCAGGGCACCGCCGCGCTTCTGGCCCGGAGCACTGGCCCTGCGTCGGCCGTTGCCTGGATGCCCGGCGGCAGCGGAACCTCGGCATCGCCTGACCCTTCCATCGAGCGGATATTCCTGACCGGGCTCGCTCCGGTCCCGCTGCCGCGCACGCTGGTGATCAGCCTGCATCCGGTGCCCGCAGCCCGGTGCGACTATTGGGTGGATCCGGTGCGCTGCCGAGCCAAGCTGCCCGACGGGAGCCTGTGCCTGGAAACACCGGACCGGCTGGATGCGGGGAGACTCGCCCGGATCATCCAGTCGTGCCTCGCGATCTGCCCGCGCGCACCGGCGTCGGACGGGGAGCCCCCGGCGGGTGCGGGCTTGACCGCGGTGATCGGGGAAGATCCGTTCCGCGGCCGGCAGCTGCTGGATTTCGACGAGGACGGGCCGCACGTGCTGGTGTGCGGAACCACCGGGTCGGGCAAGTCCGAAGCGCTGCGGCGCATCATCGCGGATCTGGCCGGGCGCTACAGTCCCGAGCAGCTGGCGTTGGTGCTGGTTGATTTCAAGGGCGGTGCGGGCCTGGCCGCCTTCGGCCCGCTGCCCCACGTGCAGCTTTCCGCCAACGACCTGGACGCCGCCGGCGCGCAGCGGACCCTTGCGCAGCTGGAACGCGAGGTGGCCCGGCGCGAACGGCTACTGGCCGAACACCGCTGCAGCGACCGCTCCGAGTACGTCCGGCGCTCCGGCGTCCCCGCGCTGCCCCGGCTGCTGGTGGTGGTCGACGAGTTCCGGGTGTTCATCGAAACCCTGCCCGAAGCGGCGGCGCGCATCGACCGGCTGGCGGCGGTCGGCCGGTCGCTGGGCATCCACCTGCTGCTGAGCACGCAGCGGGCCGCCGGCGCGCTGTCCGGGCAGACCCGTGCGAATCTGAACACCGTGGTGGCGCTGCGGGTCAAGGACGCAGCCGAGTCCATGGACCTGGTCGGTTCGCCGGCCGCCGCCCAGCTGGTCCGCCCGGGCAGCGCGGTCATGGCCGGCCCCGGGCAGGCCAACCGCCAGGTCCAGTTCGCCCTGGCGGTGAGCCCCACCCTGTATGGAAGCATTGCCGAGCGCGGACCCGGAAACCTGATCCTGCATCCGGTGGGCCGCTTCGGGCATCCGGATCCCGGGGCCGACGGGCAGGCCCTGCACCGGCATGTGCGCCGGCTCGCCGACAACTGGCGGCATTCGCCCCTTCCGCCGTGCCCCTTTGCCCCGCAGCTGCCGCCGCCTGAGCAGGAGGCTACTCCCCCGACGCAGTGGCAAGGCGATGGTGCCGGCGCCATCTTCTGCGGTGTTGTCGACGACCTCGCAGCGGGCCGGCTGGAGGACCTGGTCATAGAACCGGCCCGCGGCCGGGGGCTGCTGGTGTGCGGTGTGCCGGAAGCCGGCGGCCGCCAGCTGTTCGAAGGGCTGATGCGGCTGGAGCGCCGGATCCTGTGCTTCGGTGACGCGTTGTTCCCGGACTCCGTCCCGCTGCCGGGGACGCTCACCGTGAACGGGGAAGACCGGTATCTATTCCTGGAAGCGCTCGACGACCTGGAGTCGCTGCCCCGCGATCGCCTCACGCTGGTGCTCGTGCACGGCATCGCCCGATTGCAGTCGCAACTGGATCCCGCAGCCTTCCAACGGTTCGACCAGGTGCTCACGGAGCTTCTGCGGCAAGGTGTATCGGCCTCGGCGCAACTGGTCATGATGGCCGATCGCGACGTGAATCTGCTCAAGGCCACCGGGCTGTGCGCCGAACAATGGTATTTCCCGCTCAACGCCGCCGATTCCCTGCGCATGTCCTGGCCCAAGCTTCCGCCGACCAGCCAGCTGCCCGGGCGCGGGATCCGGTTCAGTCCCGTCGAAGCACCGATGACGATCCAGTTGACAGCCGCGGCCGCCAAGCCGGAGACAGGAGGCGCGGCGGGCGCTGTTTGCCCAACGAGGCAGCCCTGCCGGAACGACGACGCCTCGCAGGCCCTGGCGGTGGGGCGCACTGCGTTCACCCGGCAGGAGTTCGGCTTCGACCAGGCTCCGGCGCCGCTGGTCATATGTCCCGGTCGGCGTGACCGGGAAGAGCTCGCGGCGCTCTTGTCCGAACGTTGGAAAGCATCCCTGGTGGATGGCGCCGCGTCGTGGCTGCGCTGGGTTGAAGCCTGCGAGGCGCACGGAGCGGAAGCCGCCGCGTCTACGATCTGCGTGGTGCTGCACGACACCTCCGACCCCCAGCTGGCCGCGCTGCGCCAGCGAACGGCCGCATTGGGAACGCGGGCCGTGCTGTTCGTGCCGCCTTCGGCCCGGCTCCCCTACGACCTGGGGCTGCCGGGGCTGATGGTTGATGACCGGCAAGCGATTGCGGTGGAGGCCCGTCATCCGCAGGACCTGCTGCCGCTTGCCTGGCGACCGTTGCCCCATACACCTGGGGGCTACGGCGCGGGCGGGACAAGGCAATGGCGCGCGATCGCCGGGATCGCCGGGCAACCACGCGCCATCATCATCGAGCGTTGACTACTGTGCTGGGCGGTCCCCCAGGAATTCGGTGGTCTTCGGCGCGAAAAGCAGCACCACTGTCGCACCGGCGACGATGATCGACACGACCGCTGCGGAGATGACGATCGGCATATCCGACTGGAAAAAGGACACCGACAGGATCAACTGGAACAATTGCCAGACGATGATCGGCGCTCGGGTGTAGGCCCTGCCCCGGAAGAAGTTGATCGCCACCGACCCCTGCCAGCTGGCCAGGAAGAGGCACAGCGCAAGCATGAAAATCCGCCCGCCCATGTTCACCACACCGTCCGAAGTGAGGTGGATGCCGTAGTTGACGGCGTAGGCCAGGACCGCCAGCGCCTCGAACATCACCAGTGCAGCGACGGCAATAACACTGGTCGGACGCGGGATCTTAATCTCTTCGTTGCTCACCCCAACTATTTTCGTTGAGGTGCTTCAGGAACTCAAACGACGGCCCCGGATCAGGCTTGTCGCCCCGGCCACATCCGCGTCAGCTAGCCTAAGCCCATGCTGATTTCCATGTGAGAAAGCACTCAGGCAATACGACATATTTCGCATCATTGACCCTTGTTTACTTTCTCGTAACATGAAAACCTTATGTGGTTGGCAAAACGATGACCCCGTCGTTCATATCCGACGATGCGAAAAGCACTACGGCATTTACACCGTCCCCCGCTGACCTTTTCAAGGCGGGGCGTTTGCGTGTTCAGATCATGAGCCTTTCGTCCCCCCTCAAAAATTTCAAGGAGCATCAATAAGCATGGATTGGCGTAGCCGCGCGGCGTGTCTGGATAAGGACCCGGAACTTTTCTTCCCGGTGGGTAACACCGGTCCGGCCCTCTTGCAGATCGAAGAGGCCAAAAGCGTCTGCCGTCGGTGCGAAGTGACCGAAACCTGCTTACAGTGGGCCATCGAGTCCGGTCAGGACGCTGGCGTGTGGGGTGGAATGAGCGAAGACGAACGTCGCGCTCTGAAGCGCCGCGCTGCACGTGCCCGCCGCGCATCCTAAGAGACCGCTCCCGCGGTAGATCTCGCAACCCGGGAAGCTGCACGAAATCCGCCAGAGGTAGACACCACTGGCGGATTTCGGCTTTAAACCGGAAATTCTCAGGTCGGCTAGGTACATTAAAAGATAGTAATCATGTTCGAAAGGAGCAGTGGGTGAATCACGCCTTTGCGGCGCGCAATCCCAAGTCAGGAGTGCGTGCACCATGAGCCCTGCTCTTGCCGACCCCAACCTGGGTACGACCCTTGACGACCGCTACCGTATCGACCATTTGCTGGCGTTGGGCGGCATGTCTCGGATCTACCGCGCCATGGACAAGCGTCTGCACCGCGCGGTGGTCGTGAAGATCCTGAACGACAACTTCGCCAGCGAATCCACGGTCCGTGAGCGCTTCGAATCCGAGGCGGTCATCGCCGCGAACATCACCCACCCGAATGTGGTCTCGATCCGAGACCACAACGTCACGGACAACATCGTCTATCTGGTGATGGAGTACGTCCGCGGGCGCAACCTGGAGCAGGTGATCTCCGAACGCGGACGGTTCACGCCGCGCCAGATGCTCAGCGTCCTGGAGCAGGTCTGCCACGGGCTGGGCGCCGCCCACTCCGAAGGCATCATCCACCGCGACATGAAGCCCGCGAACGTGCTGCTGGCGGATACCGGCGAAATCAAGGTGACCGACTTCGGGCTGGCCCGCGCCGCCAGCGCCCACACGCAGTCAGCGACCCTGGTGGCCACCCTCTCGCACGTCTCCCCCGAGCTGGTCTCCGGTGCCCCGGCCGATTCGCGCAGCGATATCTACGCTGTCGGCATCATGGTCTACCAGATGCTCACCGGGCGCCTGCCGTATTCGGAAGCCAACGCGGCCGCACTGATGAAGCACCATCTGGACTCCCCCATGCCGCTGCCCTCGGATATCGTGCCAGGACTTGCCAGCGACCTGGACGAACTGGTGCAGTGGTGCACCGAAAAGGATCCTGAGAAGCGGCCGCAGAACGCCGAGCTGTTGCTTGACGAGGTCATCCAGATCCGTTCGACGCTCAGCGACGAACAGCTGGACTTCGACGCGGAAACCCTGGGCGGTGTCGAGGACCTGACTCCGGGTTCCATCTCGCACATGCCCACCACCGTGCAGCAGCGCCTGGACGACTGGCAGCGCGAGCGCGAGGAAGCCCGCGAACGCCGTTGGCAGCTGCAGGGCACCGATACTGCGGGCGGGGCCTATTCGCTGGACGCGCAGCTTGATGCCGAAGCCACCACCGTCATCGCCACCTCGGATGCCACCGAGGTGCTGGATCTGCGAGATGCGCAGGCCACCGTGGTCCATGACCCGGCAGCCGGGGCGGGTTCTCCCGGCGCGGAGGCCACCGCCGCCTATTCGCGCTCCGATATTGAATCCTTCGGTGCGGATGCCGCCATCGAAGGGGATCCAGAACCGGCGGCCCTCTCACCGCGCGGCCAGAAGCGCGCGAACAAGGCGGCGCAGAAGCAGTGGCGCAAGGAGGCCCAGCTGCCGACGCATCGACTGCGCAAGCCCAGGAGCGCGGCGCAGAAAACCGGCGTCGCCGTGGCGTGGGTGCTGATCGTGGCACTGGTGGCGGCCGCCGGCTGGTTCTTCGGCCGCGGCCCGGGAACGGTGATCCGCATTCCGTCGTTGAACGGCCTGCTGCAGGAGCAGGCGGTGTCGCAGATGTCCGAACAGGGCATCCCGGTCCGGCTCGGCTCCGCCTTCGACGACGACATCGCCATCGGGCGCGTTGTGGACTCGCATCCGTCCACCGGCGAGAACATCATGAAGTTCCAGGGCGTCGAGCTGATCGTCTCGCAGGGCCCCGAGCGTTTCGAGATCCCGGATGTGGCCGGCAAGAGCCTCCAGACGGCCACCGAGCTGCTGGCCCAGCGGGAGCTGGCCAAGGTCAAGGAGGTCCGCGAGTACTCCTCCGAGGTGGAGAAGGGCAAGGTCATCTCCTCCTCACCGGCTGCGGGCAAGACCGCCGCGCGCAAGGACACCATCACCTTGGCGGTGTCCAAGGGGCCGGCCCCGGTGCAGGTTCCTGCGCTGCAGGGGCTGAGCCAGGACGCTGCCGCCGCGGCCCTTGAATCCGCGGGCCTGCGCCTGCAGGTGGGCGATCCGGTGCATTCCGGCACCGTGCCATCCGGCATGGTCGCCGCGCAGTCGCCTCAGAACGGCACCGCCGAGGTGGGAAGCACCGTCACGGTCAACCTGTCCCAGGGCCCGGAATTCGTCCGGATCCCCTCGGTGATCGGCTTGGACGTCGCGGAGGCGACCCGGGTGCTCGAAGAGGCGGGGCTCACCGTCAAGGCGCACCACGTGCTCGGCGAATTGTCGCAGACCGTGCGCATGCAGTCGCCGCTGAACCGGAGCGTCGAGCGCGGCAGCGAAATCAGCATCTACGCGTTCTAGCCGGCAAGGCCTGCGCCACGGCAAAAAAGACCTGGCCCACCACCCCTCGAAGGGGTGGTGGGCCAGGTCTTTTCCTTGGGCCGGCTGGCGCCTAGCGGCGTGCGCGGCTCTGCAGTGCCGAGGAGACCAGGAAGGCCATCTCCAGGGACTGGCGGTGGTTCAGGCGTGGGTCGCAGACGGACTCGTAGAGTTCATCGAAGTCCTCTTCGCGAATCGGATCGGCGCCGCCCAGGCACTCGGCCACGTCGTCGCCGGTCATCTCCACGTGCAGGCCGCCCGGGTTGGTACCCAGCGAGTCGTGCACCTCGAAGAATCCGCGGACTTCGTCCATGACGTCGTCGAAGTTGCGGGTCTTGTATCCGTTCTTGCTGGTGACGGTGTTGCCGTGCATCGGGTCGGTGACCCACAGGACCTGCGCGCCGGTGGCGGTGACCTTCTCCACCAGGTTCGGCAGCTTCTCGCGGATGTTCTGAGCTCCCATGCGGGTGATGAACGTCAGGCGGCCAGGCTCGCGGTTCGGATCCAGCTTCTCGATCAGCGCCAGGGTGTCCTCGACCGAGGTGTTCGGGCCGAGCTTCACGCCGATCGGGTTGCGCACGCGGGACAGGAAGTCCACGTGGGCGTGGTCCAGCTGGCGGGTACGCTCGCCGATCCACAGGAAGTGGCCGCTGGTGTCGTACGGCAGGCCGGTGCGCGAGTCGGTGCGCGTCAGCGCACGCTCGTAGTCCAGCAGCAGCGCCTCGTGGGAGGCGAAGAACTCGGTGCGGGTCAGGCCTTCGAAGCCGGCGCCGCAGGCATCCATGAAGCGGATGGCCGAATCGATTTCGCCGGCCAGCTGCTCGTAGGCGGAGTGCGCCGGGTTGGCCATGAAGCCGCGGTTCCAGGAGTGCACGCTGCGCAGGTCGGCGAAGCCGCCCTGGGTGAACGCGCGGATCAGGTTCAGCGTGGCAGAGGAGGTGTTGTAGGCCTGGACCATGCGCTTCGGGTCGTGGGCGCGGGACTCCGGGGTGAAGTCGTAGCCGTTGACGATGTCGCCGCGGAAGGCCGGCAGGGTGACGCCGTCGCGGGTCTCGTCGTTCGAGGAACGCGGCTTGGCGAACTGCCCCGCCATGCGGCCCATCTTGATGACCGGCATCGAGGCGCCGTAGGTCAGCACGACGGCCATCTGCAAGATGGTGCGCACGCGGGCGGAAATCTTGTCCGCGGTGGCGTCGGCGAAGGTCTCGGCGCAGTCCCCGCCCTGAAGCAGGAAGGCCTTGCCCTGGGCCGCCTCGGCCAGGCGTTCGCGCAACACGTCGACCTCGCCGGCAAAGACCAGTGGCGGACGCGAACCCAGTTCAGCAATGGAAGCGCTATAGTCCGGGTGCTCACTCCAGGTGGGCTGTTGGGCAATAGGCAGATCACGCCACAGATCAAGTTGCGGGTCGGTGGCGGGGCCGGCTACGGAGGAGCCTGGCAATGGGGTTCGGTTTACTTCGCTCACCTTGACAAGTCTACGTGTCTTGCGCGCAAAGCACCGCGTGCAATGTAACAACCGGACGTAACACAGGGCATGCGCCCGGCCGCTGGCCCCCGCTTCAGGCCGCGGCTACTTCTTTTTGGCCTTGGCCGGCGCGTAGACGTCCACGTAGCTCTGCCCGGAAAGCACGTTGATGGCCCTGCGGATGTCGTCGGCTACCTGGCGCAGCACTGCGGGGTCCGAGGCCTTCCCGGCGAGGTGGGAGAAGTCCAGCGGCCTGCCGATCTTGATGCCGATGCGGCCCGGGTGCGGCAGGCGCTGCCCGATGGGCTGCACCTTGTCAGTGTTGATCATGGCGATCGGAATCACCGGCACCCCGGATTCCAGGGCGAGCTTGGCGACGCCGAGCTTCGCACGGTAGAGCCGCCCATCGGGAGAGCGGGTGCCTTCGGGATAGATGCCCAGCAGCTTGCCCTCGGCCAGGGCGGTGTTGGCGCTGGCCAGCGAGGCGGCCGATCCGCGTCCGCCCGAGCGGTCCATCGGCAGCTGGTTGATGTTGCGGAAGAACCATGCGACCAGGCGCCCCTTGGGGCCCTTGCCGTTGAAATAGTCGTCCTTGGCCAGGAACACGACCGGCCGTTCGATCATCGCCGGCAGGAACACCGAATCGCTGACCGACAGGTGGTTGGAAGCGAGGATGGCGCCGCCCTCGGCGGGAATATTATTGATGCCCTGGATGTCAATCTTGAAGAAGATACGCAGCAGCGGCTTGACCGCGAAGCGTTTCAGAAAGTCGTACAGCACGATGGGGCGGTTCCTTCTTCTCGTCATCAGGCATTGCGGGCGGACACGCCCGTCGACGTGTTGACTGGCGCGGGTCCGCACCCTTCAATTGTGCACTACGCTCGAATAAGAATGCAGTACAACGTAGCACCTCGAGGGGGACGCGATGAATCACGAAGCACATCCGGGGGCGGCCGGCCAGCCGGAGCGGAAGCCTGCAGTACTGCTGATCCACGGCTTCACCGGGTCCAGAACCGCCATGCTGCCATGGGCCCGGGCGCTCGAGTCCGCCGGGTTCGACACCCTGTGCCCGGTGCTGCCAGGGCATGAAACCTCCTGGCAGGACATGGTCGGCCGGCCCTTCTCCGAATGGATCCAGGCCACCGAACAAGCTTTTGACGAATTGGCCGAATCCCATGACCAGGTGTTCGCCGCCGGCCTGTCGATGGGCGGAGCGCTGGCATTGCACCTGGCCACCCGGCGCAACGTCGCCGGCGTCAGCCTGGTGAATCCGGGGCTGGTCGTGGACAGCCCGCTGGCTCCCTATACGAAGTGGTTGCGGCGTGTGGTGCGTTCGGTCGCTCCGATCAGCAACGACATCGCCAAGCGCGGAGCCGACGAAAAGGCCTACGACCGCACCCCGGTGGCGGCGGTGCACCAGCTCTACCAGCTGTTCGCACAGACCCGCAGACGGCTGGGCCTGGTCACCGCGCCGGTCCAGCTGTTCCGCTCGACCGTGGACAACGTGGTGTCCGATGCTTCGGTGCACGCGCTGACCGACGGGCTGACCCCCGGCACCCTGGTCGAGCACCACCAGCTGCTGCATTCAAAGCACGTGGCCACCCTCGACTACGACGCCGCGCAGATCTTCGAGGAATCGGCTCGATTCTTCCACCATGTGGCCGCGCAGGCCGCGCACTCCCCGAAGGGCAGGTCATGAACCCCGCAGAGAACAAGCCGTCCGGCGCCGACGATCCGCGTTGGGACGAGCTCGTTGAGAATTTCCGGACCCTTGACCAGGGCACTCCCCGCGAGCCGAGCGCCGCCGAGCGCCAGGCGGAACTGCGCCAGCTGTTCTCCACCGGCCCCGGCGCGGTTGCCGGACCACGCGACTACGAGGTCGAGGAGGGCGAGGAGCAGTTCGTCCCCGAGGAACCGGCCGCGCTGGGCTCGGGAAACCCGATGGTTAACCTCGCCTGGACGATGGCCGCGGGCGGACCCATCGGACTGCTGTTATGCGTGATCTTCTTTCGCTCGGCCCCGGCCTTCGTCTACATCGGCATGGTCGCACTCTCCATCATCGGCGTGATTTACCTACTCAGAAGGCTACCGACCGAACGCGATCCGGGAGATGATGGAGCAAGGGTCTGATCGACTTTGAGCCCGAGGAACGCTAGGTTACTGTAGAGTAATAACAATGTGATGCGGATTACCCCGCATTGCCCACCGGGTCACACCGAGTTCAGGAGAAGAGACACAGATGCGCGAATACAGCACGCCGCTACGCATCCACTCGCCGGCAGAGTCGAACATCACCGACCTGCTGCTGCGCCACGCGAATTCAGCTGCTAATCCGGCCCTCTTCTCCAAACCTTCTCCCGGCGGCGCCTGGCAGGATGTCACCGCTTCGCAGTTCGCCGCCGAAGCCGCGGCCATCGCCAAGGGCTTCATTGCCAATGGCATCAACGCCGGTGACCGCATCGCCCTGATGGCCCGGACCCGCTACGAATGGACCCTGGTCGACTTCGCGATCTGGTACGCAGGCTGCGTGACCGTCCCGATCTACGAGACCTCCTCCCCCAGCCAGGTCGCCTGGATCGCCGCGGATTCCGAAACCGTGGCCGTCGTGGTGGAAAGCCCAGCGCACGAAGCCGTGGTCCGCGAGGCGGCGCACCAGGAGCAGCTCGATTGCCTGGACCATGTCTGGCAGTTCGGCGAGGGCCTGGAGCAACTTGCCAAGGACGGCAAGGACGTCAGCGACGAAGAACTGGAGACGCGCCGCAGCTCGGCGACCCTCAAGGACACCGCGACCATCATCTACACCTCGGGGACCACCGGGCGGCCCAAGGGCTGCGAACTGACGCACTCGAACTTCGTGGAGCTGGCGGAGAACGCGGTGGCCGAGCTGCCGGCAGCCGTCTACCCGGGCGCCTCCACCATCATGTTCCTGCCGCTGGCCCACGTCTTCGCGCGCTTCATCTCGGTGGTCAACGTGGCCGCCGGCTGCCGCACCGGCCACACCCCGGACGTGAAGCACCTGCTCGAAGACCTGCAGTCTTTCAAACCGAACTTCATCCTTGCCGTGCCGCGCGTGTTCGAGAAGGTCTACAACTCGGCCATGCTCAAGGCCGAAGACGGCGGCAAATCCAAGATCTTCCATGCAGGCGTGGACGTGGCGGTGAAGTACTCGCGGGCCGAGCAGGACGGCAAGATCCCGCTGGGGCTCAACCTGAAGCACAAGCTCTTCGACGCGCTGCTGTACAAGAAGCTGCGCAATGCCATGGGCGGCAATATCCGCCACGCGGTTTCCGGCGGCGGACCGCTGGGCGAACGCCTGGGCCATTTCTTCAACGGCATCGGCGTGACGGTGCTCGAAGGCTACGGCCTGACCGAGACGACTGCGCCGGTCACCGTGAACACCCTGGACCGCATCAAGATCGGCACCGTGGGCAAGCCGCTGCCGGGCAATGCGGTGCGCATCGCGGACGACGGCGAGATCCTGGCCAAAGGCGTGTGCGTCATGCGCGGCTACCGCAACCGGCCCGATCTGGAAGCCGAAACCTTCACCGACGGCTGGCTGCACACCGGGGACATCGGCGAGCTGGACGCCGACGGCTTCTTGAAAATCACCGGCCGCAAGAAGGAGATCATCGTCACCGCCAGCGGCAAGAACGTCATTCCGGCGATGCTTGAGGACCAGATCCGCGCCGATGCGCTGGTCTCCCAGTGCGTCGTCGTCGGCGAGGGGCGTCCATTCATCTCGGCCCTGGTCACGCTGGATCCCGAGGCGGTGCCCGGCTGGCTGGAGCGCCACCACCTGGACAAGAACCTGTCCATGGACGAGCTGTCCACGCACCCCGAGGTGCTGCTGACCATCCAGAAGATCATCGACAAGGCGAACACCTCGGTCAGCCGGGCGGAATCCATCCGCGCGTTCCGCGTCGTCCCCGAAGATTTCACCGAATCCTCGGGGCACCTGACCCCGTCGATGAAGATCAAGCGCGCCGTGGTGCTCAGCGACTATGACGCGATGATCGAGGACATCTACTCGGCGCCCAAGCCCGTGGCATAGTCCAGCACGGCTCCGGCGAGCTCCCATGAGGAATGGGAGGAAGCGGCCCAGGGAAACCTGAGGCCGCTTTTCCGTGCCTCGGCGGCGAAATTCCGCTCCAGCACCACGCGGGCGAAGGCAGGAACCGGGCGGTGCTTGGGCGGCTGGCCCAGCTGGGCGAAAATGAGGTTTTCAGCCAGGGCCCCACGCCCGTTGGCCAACAGCCATTCGACCAGTTCCATGAGCCGGTCTTCGGTGTCGGCGCCCGCGTCCCCGAGCACTACGAGTACGTCGATTCCGGTGAAGCTGCCGTCCATGACCGCCGCAACCCGCTGCGGCCCGGCGGTGGCCACGCGGGAGGGCAGCTGCAGTTCCGCGAACTGCTCGGCCAGCTGCTGGGCAAGCTCCGCCTGCGGCAGGGCCGGATCCAAGGTGAACAGCAGCACGCCCAGTTCGCTGCGTGCTGCGGCGACCTCTCTGGCCTGCTGCTGGCGCGCGGCAGGCACGCCGCCGGGAGTGTTCCTGCCAGCCTTCATATTCCCTCCTGGGTCGTAACATGCCGGCGCCGGGTGCGGCGCCGTCCCAATGATCGTGCCATAAATACATCGTGGCCCACGACATGCGTCGTGGGCCACGATGTAGGTGCAGCGGATTTACCGTGCCGAAGCGGCTACTTCGATTCGATGACCACCAGCAGGTCCCCGCCCTGAACCTGGCTGGTGCCGTTCAGGGTGATCTGGGTGACGACGCCGGAGGAGTTCGCAGTGATGCCGGCCTCCATCTTCATCGCTTCGATGGTAGCCACCGACTGGCCGGCCTCGATCAGGTCGCCGACCTGGACGTTGACGGTCACGGCACCGGCGAACGGGGCGGCCACGTGGCCGGCGTTGTTCGGATCGGCCTTCGGAGCGGTCTTGACGGTGGACTCCACCGACTCGTCGCGCACCCTGATCTGGCGGGACTGGCCGTTGAGGGTGACCACGACGTTGCGCATGCCCTTCTCATCGGCTTCCGAGACGGAGACCAGCTTGACCAGCAGGCGAACGCCGGTGCCCAGCGAGATCACATGCTCGTGGCCGCGGACCAAGCCGAAGAGGTAGTCGCGGGTATGCAGCACGGACAGGTCGCCGTAGTTCTCCACCGAGGCCGCGAAGTCGCGGGTCGGACCGGCGAACAGCAGGCGGTTGAGCGTTGCGCGGATGGTGTCCGAGTCGCCGGTCAGCGCCGCGGCGTCCTCTGCGCTCAGGTCCTCGATGTGGGCCTTCACGCTGCGGCCCTGCAGCGCCTTGGTGCGGAACGGCTCAGGCCAGCCACCTGGAGGGTTGCCCAGTTCGCCCGAGAGGAACTGGATGACCGAATCCGGGATGTCGTAGTTCTGCGGGTTGGCTTCGAAGTCCGCGGCACGAACGCCGGAGCCGACCAGCTGCAGCGCCAGGTCGCCGACCACCTTGGAGGACGGGGTCACCTTGACCACGTTGCCCAGCATGTCGTTGACCGAAGCGTACATCGACTCAATGGCCTCGAAGCGCTCGCCAAGGCCCAGGGCGATGGCCTGCTGGCGCAGGTTCGAAAGCTGTCCACCGGGGATTTCGTGCTGGTACACGCGTCCGGTCGGCGCCGGAAGCCCGGACTCGAACGGCTTGTACATGGAGCGCACGGCTTCCCAGTACGGTTCCAGCGCGGCGACGGCGTCCAGGGACAGGCCCGGGTCGCGCTCGGTGAACTCCAGCGCGGCCACCAGTGCGGAGGCCGACGGCTGGGAGGTGGTTCCGGCCATGGCGGCGCTGGCCACGTCCACGGCGTCCACGCCGGCGTTGATGGCTGCCATCAGGGTCGCCATCTGCCCGCCGGAGGTGTCGTGGGTGTGCAGGTGCACCGGCAGGTCGAAGCGCTCGCGCAGCGCGGTGACCAGCTTGGCCGCCGCGGCCGGGCGCAGCAGGCCCGCCATGTCCTTGATCGCGATGATGTGCGCGCCGGCGTCGACGATCTGCTGTGCCAGGTCCAGGTAGTAGTCCAGGGTGTACAGCTTCTCGTTGGCATCCAGCAGGTTGCCGGTGTAGCACAGGGCCACCTCGGCCACGGCGGTGCCGGTCTCACGCACTGCCTTGATGGCCGGGGCCATCTGGGACACGTCGTTCAGCGCGTCGAAGATGCGGAAGATGTCGATGCCCGCGGCGGCGGCTTCCTTCACGAAGGCGTCGGTCACCTCGGTCGGGTACGGGGTGTAGCCCACGGTGTTGCGGCCGCGCAACAGCATCTGCAGCGGGATGTTCGGCAGCTCGGCGCGCAGCAGCTCCAGTCGCTTCCACGGATCTTCGCCCAGGAAGCGCAGCGACACGTCGTAGGTCGCACCGCCCCAGACCTCCATGGAGAACAGCTGCGGCACGGTGTGCGCGTAGGCCGGCGCGGCGGCCAGCAGGTCGCGGGTGCGAACGCGGGTGGCCAGCAGCGACTGGTGCGCGTCGCGGAAGGTGGTGTCGGTGATGCCCACGGCGGTGCAATCGCGCAGCGCCTTGGCGAAGCCCTCCGGGCCCAGCTCCAGCAGCTTCTGGCGCCAGCCGTCGGCCGGATGCGCCGTCCGCGACGGCCCGTCGAACGGCGAACGCTCAGGCTCGTCCGACTTGTCGCCCGGGAAGGAAGGCAGCTTCTTGCGCGGGTCGATGCCCTCGATGCGCTCCCCGTTGGGCTGGTTCACGGTCACGTGTGCCAGGTAGTTCAGGGCCTTGGTGCCGCGGTCCTGCGACTCGTTGCCAGTCAGCAGGTCAGGACGCGAGTCGATGAAGTCCGTGGCAACGTCGCCGGCAATGAACTGCGGATCATTGAGCACGTTCTGGATGAACGGGATGTTGGTTGCGACGCCGCGGATGCGGAACTCGGCCAGGGCGCGGCGGGCGCGTGATACTGCGGTGGCGTAGTCGCGGCCGCGGCAGGTCAGCTTCACCAGCATCGAGTCGAAGTGCGGGGAGACCTCGGCGCCGGCGTAGATGGTGCCGCCGTCCAGGCGCACGCCCGAACCGCC
Organism: Glutamicibacter protophormiae; assembly: GCF_014647495.1. Taxonomy (GTDB): domain Bacteria; phylum Actinomycetota; class Actinomycetes; order Actinomycetales; family Micrococcaceae; genus Glutamicibacter; species Glutamicibacter protophormiae. Next base: position 44,251 of record NZ_BMPH01000008.1, on the reverse strand, counting down.
TGCGGAGCGGTACACGGTGATAGTTCCGACGTCGGGGCGGAAGCCGTTGGCCGGGTCCTCGGTGGTGATGCGGGACTGCAGCGCCCAGCCGCGCACCTGGATGGTGTCCTGGGTGATGCCCAGGTCGGCCAGCGATTCGCCCGAGGCGATGCGCATCTGCGCCTGCACCAGGTCGATGTCGGTGACTTCCTCGGTCACGGTGTGCTCCACCTGGATGCGCGGGTTCATCTCGATGAACACGTGCTGTCCAGCGCGCTCGCCCACGGTGTCAACCAGGAACTCGACGGTGCCGGCGTTCTGGTAGCCCAGGGCCTCGGCGAACTTCACGGCGTCGCGGAACAGCGCCTGGCGGATGTTCTCGTCCAGGTTCGGGGCCGGGGCGATCTCCACAACCTTCTGGTGGCGGCGCTGCAGCGAGCAGTCACGTTCGTGCAGGTGGACGATGTTGCCGTGCTCGTCAGCGAGGATCTGCACCTCGATGTGGCGAGGGCGGAGCACCGCCTGCTCCAGGAAGACGGTCGAGTCGCCGAAGGCGGTACCGGCTTCGCGCATGGCGGCGCCCAGTGCCTCGGGCAGGTCTTCGCGCTTGTCGACGCGGCGCATGCCGCGTCCGCCGCCGCCTGCAACGGCCTTGACGAAGATCGGGAATCCGATCTTGTCTGCTTCGGCAATGAGCAGCTCAGCATCGTCACTGGGCTCGGAGGAGGCGAGCACTGGAATGCCGGCAGCCTTGGCGGCCTTCAGTGCTGCAACCTTGTTGCCTGCAAGTTCAAGAATTTCGGCCTTCGGGCCAATGAACTTAATGCCGTTCTCGGCAGCGGCGCGGGCCAGGTCGGGGTTTTCCGACATGAAACCGTAGCCCGGGTAAATTGCATCTGCGCCGGCTTCCTTGGCGACGCGGATGATTTCGTCAATGTTCAGGTAGGCGCGGACCGGATGGCCCTCTTCGCCGATCTGGTAGGCCTCATTGGCCTTCTGGCGGTGAACGGAGTTGCGGTCTTCGTGCGGGTAGACTGCAACGGTTTTTGCGCCTAGTTCATAGCCGGCACGGAAAGCGCGGATTGCGATTTCCCCGCGGTTGGCGACCAAGATTTTTTCAAACATAGTGTCCCTACATCGAATCAGCACACATGGATTCAGGCCGGATTTCGGAAGGCAACTCCCGGAACTCCAATGGCCCGAGACCGGTGTGTCGGGTCTCTCAAAAATGCTCGTTCGAGCACGTTCTCCAATCACCCTACACGGACGAGGTCTAGATCACCCAAACATTTCGCAGTGTGGTCAGACCATAGGAAATATGCGCCGGCGCTGAAGTTTTAATCACTTTTAATCACTAAGTTAGGTCAAACCTCGAAAACCGCCGTTGCAAAGTCGGGGAATCGGCACCGGGCACACTATGATGAGGAGAGACTTAAATATTCGGCGGGACGTTCAAGAATCGAACAGCGAAAGGCGTGGTCTGGTCCGTGCACGTAGTGAGCATCAGCAGCCTCAAGGGTGGTGTGGGAAAAACCTCCGTAACACTCGGTCTGGCTTCAGCAGCACTGGCCGCAGGGATTCCGACCCTCGTCATCGACCTCGACCCACATGCCGACGCAAGCACCGGCCTTGGAGTGCGCGCCAATGGCAAGCAGCCCATCGGGCAAATGCTGAAAAACGCCCGGCGCGTGCGTCTGCAGGACAACGTGGTCGCTTCCGCCTGGCAGTCAAAGGCCGCTGAAAAGAAGTCCCGCACCCGGATCCCGGTTCTTGACGTGGCGGTGGGCGATGCCTTCACCGGCATCTACGACCGCCCCGACCTGCGCACCAGGGATCTTCGCCGCCTCACCCAGCTGCTCAGCCGTACCAGCGGCTACCAGCTGGTCCTCATCGACTGCCCGCCATCGCTCAATGGCCTGACCCGCATGGCATGGAGCGCCTCGGATCAGCTGGTCCTCGTGGCCGAGCCGAGCCTGTTCTCCGTGGCCGGCACCGAACGCACCCAGCGTGCCCTGGAGCTGTTCCGCCGAGAGTTCGCCCCGTCGCTGGGCCCGGTCAGCGTTGTCGCCAACCGCGTGCGCAAGGACTCCGCAGAGCACGCCTTCCGCCTGTCCGAAATGCGACAGATGTTCGGTGATTCCATGGTGAAGCCTGAAATCCCCGAGCACCCAGAATGGCAGCAGATCCAGGGAGCCGCGTACTCGGTACACCAGTGGCCCTCCAAGAGCACCGCGCCGATGCTCACCCAGTTCGATGCCCTGCTCAAGGACGTCATGGACAAGGCCGCCCTGCCGAACTCCTAGAAGTCGCTTCGCGGCGCAAGGCTTCAAACACAAAAGGTATGGTCCGAACTTCCCTGAGGAAGTTCGGACCATACCTTTTAATATCTGTTGGGCTGTTGAACCCGTTAGCCGACTTGACGGGCGGCCTTGGCCGCGCGACGTGCTGCCAGCTCATCCCCCGGCTCCTGCCGTTCTGAGTTCTCCGAAGGAAGTTGGGCCAGGGAACCTTCAACCTCGCGCCAGACGCGGCCCACGGCGATGCCGAAGACTCCCTGGCCCTTCTGGACAAGATCGATGACCTCGTCGGCGCTGGTGCACTCGTAGACCGAGGCGCCGTCGCTCATCAGGGTGATTTGCGCGAGATCTTCGACCCCGCGTTCGCGCAGGTGCAGGACCGCGGTACGGATCTGCTGCAGCGATACCCCGGTGTCGAGCAGGCGCTTGACGACCTTGAGGACCAGGATGTCGCGGAAGGAATACAGCCGGTGGCTGCCTGAACCCTTGGCGCCTCGTACCGCTGGCTCGACCAGACCGGTGCGGGCCCAGTAGTCGAGCTGGCGGTAGGTTATTCCCGCGGCTTTGCAGACGATGGGCCCGCGGTACCCCGCGTGCTCGTCCAGCTGCGGCAGGTCATCGGTGAAGAGGAGGCCCTGGGCATTGGATCGCTGAACGCCGCCGTGAGCCCCGTAATGTGGGCCTGTCTGGCTTGTCTCCATCCAATTGCTCCTTGCGTGTAAGCACGTGCCGTTTGCGAGAGTCAGGATATTCGCCGTCCGGCAGGGTGCGAGTGATGAATGAGCACGAGACCGGGTGGGCGGAAAATATCCCTATGCAACGACGGTACGGCCATAATCAACCGGGGTCAAAGACCTTCAAGTTTAACTTTAAGGCGTGTCGGAATTATCCGAATGCCGACCGCAGAAAAGTGGCGCCATGACCGGCAGGAGACGCGTCCTTGCGAGCTAGGAGGAGAAGTCCTCGGGATCGATGGTGTCGAGGAATTCACGGAACTCCCGCATCTGTTCTTCGGGGGCCTCCTCGCTATCGGCGGCCCCTTCGATGATGACCCCGGCTTCCTGCATGACCTCTTCGGTGCACTTGATAGGGCACTGCACACGCACCGCCAGAGCCACTGCATCCGAAGAGCGGGAGTCCACGCGCTTGCCGTTGGAGAGCACGAGCTCGGCGGCGAAGACCGCGTTCTGGACCGATACGATTTCCACCCGGTCCAAGGTGATGCCCAGCGCCTCGAAGACATTGATCATCAGATCGTGGGTCATGGGCCGCGGAGGGGTCAGTCCCTGCTCCGACATTGCGATGGCGGATGCTTCAGGGGCACCGATCCAGAGCGGCAGATAAAGTTCTTTTTCGTGCTGCTTGAGCAGCAGCAGCGGTTGATTCGCCGGCAGTTGAATGCGGATTCCCGCAAACTCCAGATCCAGCATGATAGCCCCCTGAGGGTTGAAAACTCGTCGCTGACTTCAGCTTAGCGATCGATCTGGGAAATAGCACGCTGTACCAGAGCTTCATGCAGCTCCAGGCACTGGCGTGAAATTTCCTGGGCTTCTTCCGCGGCCCGCGCCCTGGCAGAAACCTCGGGCTTGCGCAGCTCGTTGCCCACGATCGATTCGATCAGCGAAAATTCGCGCTCGGCGGCGGTTCTGAACTGGCGCAGGTGTCGTGGTTCAATGCCGTGGTTGGAAAGTTGGACGGCGGACTTGGTGATGCGGATGCCGTTGGAATCGAACAAACCGCCCTGTGGCTCGATCAAGCCGAACTTGATCAGGTCATGGACGAGCGCCTCGCTGGCGCCGGTGATGCCCTGCAGTTCCGCCATGGACACAAACCGGGAGTGGTTTTCCACCGCTTCGGTCAGGTCCTTGCCGACGACAACGGGAGCCACCGGGGCGCCACCCGGCAGTGCTGCCGGTGATTCGCCGCGGTCCACGGCGTCCAGATGGTCCTTGATGACCTTCAAAGGAAGATACTGGTCGCGCTGCACGGAGAGGATGAAACGCAGGCGGCTGACATCGGTCGCGCTGTACTTGCGATAGCCCGCTGAGGTGCGCTGCGGGATGATCAGGCCCTTGTCTTCAAGGAACCGGATCTTCGATGCGGTGACTCGTGGAAATTCGTCCTTGAGCTCCGCCAGCACTTCGCCGATGTTAAGCGCAGCCTGCCGCACGCCTTCGTGACGGATCGCCTCGAGTCGTGGGCTGCTGGCTACGTTGAACATCGGCAAAAGAACTAACACCTCGGTAATTACGTGGTTGCCGGCGCGATCGGCGCCGGCAACGAAACCTCTAACTGGACTAGTTTAAAGGTTAGGCACGCTCTGGTAGAAATTGAGTCGGAACTTTCCGATCTGCACCTGGACGCCGTTGGTCAAGGTAATGGAGTCGATGCGGTCGCCATTAATGTAGGTACCGTTCAACGAACCGATGTCGGTCAGCGTGAAGCCCTTGTCGGTTCGCGCGAACTTGGCATGGCGGCGCGAGACCGTGACATCGTCAAGGAAGATGTCCGCGTTCGGGTGACGGCCGGCGATGCTTTCGTCGGTGTCCAGCAGGAAGCGTGCGCCCTTGTTCGGTCCGGTATGGGCCACGAGCAATGCGGATCCGGCTGGCAACGCGGCTACTGCTCGCTTCTCGTCCTCGCTCAGCGCGTAGATGACGGCGGGTTCGGATGAGCTCTGGAACGAGGGAAGCGAAATATTGGTCGTCTCGGACGCAGACTCGTTGTGCGGGGTTACCGGCCCATTTTCCGACATTTGTGGTCCTCCAGAAAGTTCTGCGTTAAGTTCGTGCAAGACGACCTTGTATTCAACAATAGTTCGATACGCTCTACCAAACTATTTCCAGATTAGCCTACTCAAGAGGTGCGCGATAACAGAAAAGCCGATATTTCCAGCTCCGTCCCTGTTCATTCATGGGATCATGCAAGTATCGGAGACAGTTCGGGGTCCAAAATATCCTCGGGCCCCTTGGCAGGTAGTGAAAGGGTGAGCGTCATGACCGAGATTCTCCTGAAGCGTGCCTATGCGGATCCTTCGGATTCGGACGGCTACAGGATTCTGGTGGATCGGCTCTGGCCTCGTGGTTTGACCAAGCAGCAACTGGAAATCGAGAAGTGGGCCAAGTCGGTGACGCCAAGCTCGGAGCTTCGCAAGGCCTGGCATCACGACCCGGATCGGTTCTCGGAGTTCGCTGAACACTATCGTGAGGAACTGAACCAGAACCCCGCGGTCGACGAATTCCTGGAGTTGCTGGCGCAGCATCCTACGGTGACGTTTGTTTACGGAGCTAAAAGCGAAGAGGTCAATCACGCGGTGGTGCTGCGGGATTATCTTCTTCCGCAACTTCAGTCGTAGCGGCGGGCACGAAGCACACGCCGTCCACGCAGGCCATGTCCGATTCGACGACGTTCTGCAGGTTGAACGAAAATTCTTGGCTCATGTTTCCCCTCGATGGTTGGCCTTCATCAATGGTCAACCTTCGGCGCGGGGTGAAAATTCCTGGACGAGCCGTCGGACGTCGTTTGCCATCCAACGGCCCGCCCATCACCTAGCGTTGCTCGCGCATGACCGGGGTGAAGAAGTCGCGCAGCGCGTCGGTTGCCTGCAACGGCAAGACGTTGGCCACGTACATGTCCGGGCGCACGATGACGATCGCTCCCTCTTCGGAGATGCCGCGCTGGGCGAAGATGTCGTTGCCCTCCAGCGCCGTGTAGACCTTCTGGTAGTCCATCAGGCCGAACTCGCCGCAGGCCGGGCGGAAGACCGCCGGCGCGTCGTTGAGGTTGATGGTGGTGTAGTCCTGGCGGTAGACGACCTTGACGTCGAAAATTGAATCGATGTCGGCACCGGCCGGCGTGAAGCGCAGCAGCGGGGAGTCTTCGGAGCCCAGCAGCCAGTCGGACAGCTGCGCCACTGGCGATGCCGCTCCGGCCGGGGCCTGGTCGGCGAAGACGTAGATCCGGTAGCGGCCGTCGGCGCGGTGGTGGTGACCCAGGTGCACCGGGTTGCTGTCTCCCAAGCGCATGACCTCGGCCGATTTGAAGCGCTTGCCCACCGGATAACCGGTTGCCAGGTGCTGGAATTCGTTCGCCGCGGTCAGTTCCGAGGGCTGGTATTCGGTCATGAAGCCGGCCGGGAATTCCGCGGTGCGCACGTAGAATTCGGCGACGCCCTCCTGGCCTTCGAGCTCTTCGGGGGTCGCAGCCATGAGCGAGGACCACTTCTTGTCGAAGTCGATCAGGTCCTTGGCGATGACCTTGCGTTCGGCGGAATAGGTAGCCAGCAGGCTCTGCGGCGAGCGGCCGGTCAGCACGTAGCCCAGCTTCCAGGCCAGGTTGAACCCGTCCTGCATGGACACGTTCATGCCCTGGCCAGCCTTGGCCGAGTGCGTGTGGCAGGCGTCGCCGGTGATGAAGACCCGGGGATCGCGGGAGCCGATCTCCTCCAGCGGCACGTCGTCAAAGCGGTCGGTGAGGCGGTGGCCCACCTCGTAGACGCTGTGCCAGGCGACGTTTTTCACATCCAGCGTGTACGGCTGCAGGATCGCCTGCGCGCGCTGGATGATCTCTTCCAGCGAGGTCTGGCGCACCTTGCCGTTGTCGTCCTCCGCGACCTCGCCCAGGTCCACGTAGAGGCGGAACAGCTGGCCGCCCTCGCGCGGGATCAGCAGAATGGAGCCGTTGCTTGAATGGATGGCCGACTTGATCCGCACGTCGGGGAAGTCGGTCAGGGCCAGGGTGTCCATGACGCCCCACGCGTGGTTCGCCTTGTCGCCCGACAGGGTGGCGCCGATGGAACGGCGGACCTGGCTGCGGGCGCCGTCCGCGCCGACCACGTACTTGGCGCGCACAACCCGGGTTTGCCCCTGGTTGCCCTCTCCGGTCCCCGCCAGGGTGACCTTGACCGGGTACTCCCCCTCGTCGTCGACGACCAGGGTCTCGAAGTCCCAGCCGTAGTCCGGTTCAATGCGGGCGGACGAGTTCCGGGCGAAGTCGGCGAAATAGTCGATGACGCGGGCCTGGTTCACCACCAGGTGCGGGAATTCGCTCACGCCGGTCGGGTCATCCGGGGTGCGGTCGGTACGGATGATACGCTCCGGGTTCTGCGGGTCCGGGTTCCAGAAGGTGGTTTCGGTGATGCGGTAGGCCTCGGCGGCGATGCTCTCAGCGAAGCCGAAGGCCTGGAAGGTCTCTACCGTGCGCGACTGGATGCCGTCGGCCTGGCCGATCTGCAGGCGATGCGGACGGCGGTCGATGATACGGGTATGCACCTGCGGGAATTGGGAGAGCTGGGCCGCGGTGATGATGCCGGCCGGTCCGGCACCCACAATGAGCACGTCCATGGTGTCTGGCAGGTCGACGGGTCGGTCGATTCCGGTGCCCGCGGCGGGTTTGATGCGCGGGTCTTCCGAGACGTATCCATTGTGATGAAACTGCACTGTTTCTCCCCATTCAGCTGAGTCAAGCAAATTAGTTGTTCAATAATCGAACGATGAGTTCTTTTATCGCACTATAACTGTATCCGAGTGGTGAACCAGCGCACAAGAATGCACTTCACAAAAAGTCGGAGAGCATCGCTCGGGCTCCTGGCTCATCGCTCGAAACGCACCGTACCGTGCACGATGTCGAGCAGCCGGACCCCGCGCTGCCCTGCCTGCTTTTCCCTCCAGCGCCGGTCGTGGGTCACGGTGACAACGGCTCCCGGATACTCCGCCACGGCAGCTTCCAACTGCTCGACGAGATCCGGCGACAGGTGGTTGGTCGGTTCGTCCAGCAACAGCAGGTCGGCCTCCCGGCTCACCGCGATCGCCAGTTCCAGCCGGCGTTGCTGGCCGGCCGACAGCGCACGAGGATGCATGAATAGGTCGCGCGGCGCGAAGAGGCCGAGCTTGACGATTCGCGATACCGCCTCGTCCTGGTAGATCCCCAGCGCAGCGGCGAACGCCTCGATCACGGTGTCCCCGGGCGGCTCGCCCAGTTCCTGCCGCAGCCATCCGACACGCAGACCTTCACGACGGTGGAGCATGCCGCGCTGCACGGGAAGTTCGCCTGCCAGCACCTTCAGCAGCGTGGTTTTGCCCGCGCCGTTGGGCCCTCCAACCAGCCACCGCTCCCCCGCCGCCAGGGTCATCTCGCCGAGCAACAGCCTCGGAGCACCGGGCCGCGCAGCGCCGGCGGAATGCAGCAGTGGCCGCTGCCCGTCCGGAGCGCCGCCGCCGTGCGGCATCCTGAATTCGAGCGGGTCCGCCGGCCTGGGTGCGGGGTGGGATTCGAGTTCTTCGATCCGCGATTTCGCCTGCCGGATCTTGCTGGTCGATCCATGGTTCCTGCTGCGGAGCCTGAAGGCGCCGTGGCCGAAGGCGGCTTTTTCCTGTTTTCGCGGAATGTCCGCCACGCGTGCGGCATTCTTGGAGACCAGGGTCTCGGAGCGTTCCAGATCCTCGCGCCAGCGTTCGAATGCAGCGATGGCGGCAGCGCGCTCGGTTTCCTTGGCCCGCAAGAACCCCCGGTACCCGTCGCCGTAGGCCTTCAGCTTCCGGCCTTCCACCAGAATGATGCGCCGGGCGAAGCGCTCCAGGAAAACGCGGTCGTGGCTGACGAGCACCAGCGCGCCGCGATGCCGTTGGACCGCGGCTTCCAGCCAATGCAGCGCGTCGTCATCGAGGTCGTTGGTCGGCTCGTCGAGCAGCAGCAGCTGCGCACCGGAACTGAGCACGCAGGCCAGGGCCAACCTCGAGCGCTGGCCCCCGGACAGCGAGTTGACCGGGGTGTCGCGGGAAACCAGCCCGAGTCCCAGCTGCTGCAGCGCGCTGTCCAGCCGCGGTCCCACGGAGTATCCGTCGGCCGCCTCGTACAAGTCGGTCACCTGCTCCAGCTGGGCCAGCAGCCGCTGGGCCTTTGCATCGCCAGCCGTTGCAAGCCGCGCCCCGATGGCTTCGATCAGCTGCTCCAGCCGCCGCAACCGGTGGTGATAGGAATCGATGACCTCGGCAATGCTGGCTGTGCCGGGGAACTGCGGATTCTGCGCGGCGTAGGCGATGGCCCCGGGCACGGTGGCAAGCCGCTCGCCGCGATCCGGCGCAAGCGTCCCGGCCAGGACCCGTAGGAGCGTAGATTTTCCCGAACCGTTGTCGCCGAGCACCGCGATCCGGTCGGCGGGCCCGACCACCAGCTCGATGTTGTCCAGGACATCGCGGTCGCCGAAGCTGACGCTCAAATCGACAAGCCGGCAGGTGAATTCCGCGGAGTGAACCGCGTCCTGCTCGGCGGCAGGGGTATTCGAGGGGTCGTGTTTTCGGGTCATGGCCATCCGTTATCTGCTGGCGGTCCGCACTGCAGGCGCAACCGGTACGTTGAAGGGCCCCGCCGCGCTTGAGGCGCGGCGGTGCGGAACTGTCCGTCGCGGAGCTCGGCTCAACGCGGCGGACGTCTTAAAGATGCAACGTACCCATGGATTCAGCCTACTCGCGGCCGCGGGCGCGGGCAATGACGTCGTGCGCCAACTAGAATCATGAGTGCAGCAATCCAGGAGGTCCCATGCGCAAGCTTGCAGTGCCCAGCGCCCTGTTGCTCGCCTGCGCCCTGGTCGGCTGCGCGCCGCTGGAGTTCGAGCAAAGCCCGCCCACGGCCCCGGCGGTGTCCCCGAGCCAACAACCAGAACTGGACAGGAAACGCAGCGAGGCCGTTGAAGGCCAGCATTGGGCGGACGAGTTGATGGAGGCCTATTGGCTGCGCGATGATTCCGCGGCGCAGCTGTGGATGTCGGGAACCGCCGAACGCCGGATCATCAGCTGGGGCGCCTCGAAGCCCGGCAAGCTGCAGCTGAGCGTCAACGGCTCGGAGCCCACCACGGATCGGGACCTGAAGTATTTTGCGTTGCGGCTGCTCGAAGAATTCGATGATCCGTCGCTGAAGTCCGTGTCGGTGTCCGTGCTGGGCAGCAAGGTCAGCGTGGTGGCGCGCGCCGAGGAGCTGGACACCAGCCAGACCTGATGCCTGCAGGGTTCCCACCGCGGTGCTCAGAGATCGATATGGCCGTCGATCAACACGTGGGTTGCGCCGCCGGTCCACAAGACCCCGTGATCCTGCTGGAATTCAACCCGCCCACGACGTCCCAGCACGGTGCCCTGGCGGTTGCAGAACGGGGCTTCGGCCAGCTGGCGCGCGAGAAGCCATTCGGCCGCGGCGGCGTTCAGGCTTCCGGTGACAGGGTCTTCGCGCAGGACGCCGTCCGCGAAGTTCAGCGCCCGGACTTCGAAGCCGCCCGAAGCCAGCGGCCCCAGCACCCCGATCTTCCACACGCCGTGATGCAGCGACGCATCCGGCGCCAGCGCCAGTACCGCGTCGGCACTGTCCAGCAGCACCGCGCGCCACCCCGGGCCGTTGTCGGCCCAGAAGGCGGCGGCGATCGCCGCGGAGTCGATGCCCAAAAGCTCGCTGATCTGCCGGACCTGGGCAGCGTCGAGCGCCTCGGAGCGCAGCAGCGCGGGGCTTTGGAAAGACAGCAGGTCCCCCTGCACCCGCACGGGAACCAGGCCCGCCTGGCATTCGGCGAGCACCTCGGCAGGGTTCTGCGGGCTCCCGCCGGATGCCAGCCAGGCTCTGACGGTGCCCAGGATGGGGTGGCCGGCGAAGGGGAATTCCTGCTGACCGGCGAAGATCCTGAAGCGGAAATCCGCGCGCCCGTCGCTCGGCGGCAGCACGAAGGTGACCTCGGAGAGGTTTGACCAGCTGGAGTAGTCCCGCATCTGCGCGGCGTCCAGCCCGTCGCCGTCCAGCACGACCCCCAGCGGGTTGCCCTTGTACGGGTCCTGGCTGAACACGTCGACCTGCATGAACCTGCGGCGCATCGTTCTCCCCTCGGTTGGCTGCCGGTTTCCGGGTGCGAAAAACCCCGGCGAGATGCTCGCCGGGGTTGATCTTGTGGTCGGGCTAGCGGGATTCGAACCCACGGCCTCCTGACCCCCAGTCAGGCGCGCTACCAAGCTGCGCCATAGCCCGATGCCTTCGCAGCCGTTATCCCCAAGTCGTGAGAACCAAGGGTGCCGTCTGCGAAAAGCTCCTAGATAAGCCTACACCAAGTCGGGTGGACTTTTCGAACCGTTACCGGTTGCGGCCGCGGCGTTCGCGGATTCGCATCGACACTTCAATCGGGCTGCCGTCGAAACCGAAGGTCTCGCGCAGCCGGCGGGTGATGAAGCGGCGGTAGCCCGGGTCCAGGAATCCGGTGGTGAACAGCACGAACTTCGGCGGGCGGGCCGAGGCCTGGGTGCCGAACAGGATGCGGGGCTGCTTGCCGCCGCGCACCGGGTGCGGGTGGGCCGCGACGAGCTCGCCCAGGAAGGCGTTGAGCTTGCCGGTCGGGATGCGCTTGTCCCAGGATTCCAGCGCGGTGTGCAGCGCCGGGACCATCTTGTCCTTGTGCCAGCCGGTCAAGGCCGACATGTTCACGCGCGGCGCCCAGTCGATGTGGGCCAGGTCACGTTCGATTTCCTGCTCCAGGTAGTAGCGGCGGTCCTCGTCCACCTCGTCCCACTTGTTGAAGACCACAACCAGCGCGCGGCCGGCTTCGATGGTCAGCTGAATGATGCGCACGTCCTGTTCGGACACGGTTTCGTTCGCGGCCAGCAGCACCACGGCGACCTCGGCCTTTTCCAGGGCCGACTGGGTGCGCAGCGAGGCGTAGTAGTCCGAGCCGACGGCCATGTGCTGGCGGCGGCGGATGCCTGCGGTGTCCACGAAGCGCCAGACTTCCCCGCCCAGCTCGACCAGTTCATCAACCGGGTCGCGGGTGGTGCCGGCGTAGTCGTCGACGACCACGCGTTCGGAGCCTGCCAGCTTGTTCAGCAGCGAGCTCTTGCCCACGTTCGGGCGGCCGATCAGCGCAATGCGGCGCGGGCCGCCGGAGGGGATGACTCCCCCGTGGGCCGAGTGGGTCGGCAGCTTCTCCATGACAGCGTCCAGCAGGTCGGCGGTGCCGCGGCCGTGCAGCGCGGACACCGGCCAGGGCTGGCCGAAGCCCAGGCCCCAGAGCACGGCGGCTTCGGCTTCCTGGTTGAAATCGTCGACCTTGTTGGCCACGAGGAAGACCGGCTTGCCCTTGCGGCGCAGCATCTTCACCACTGCCTCGTCGGTGGCGGTGGCTCCCACGTGGGAGTCGACCACAAACAGGATGGCATCCGCGACGTCGGCGGCGATCTCCGCCTGCTCGGCCACGGAGGCGTGGATGCCCTTGGCATCGTGCTCCCAGCCGCCGGTGTCAACGATGGTGAACGGGCGGCCCAACCATTGCGCGGAGTAGGACACGCGGTCGCGGGTCACCCCCGGGGTGTCCTCGACGACCGCCTCGCGGCGGCCGATGATGCGGTTGACCAGGGTGGACTTGCCCACGTTGGGGCGTCCGATGACGGCGAGCACCGGCGGGATGACAACGTCCTTGTCATCCTCGTCGTACTCGTCCAGGCCCGCGAGCAGCGCGGCGTCCTCGTCGTCCAGGTCGTAGTCGTCCAGGCCCGACAGCAGGGCCTTGGTGCGAATCGCGGCGTCTTCTTCGCTCAGTTCGGCAAGGCGCTCGGCGATATCGTCGTCTCCAACGGGAACGTATTCCTCGTCGTGGGTGGAGTTGTTCTCGCTCATGATTTTCCCTTCACAGCGATCGGTAATCTTCATCGGCTCTCGCCGAGGATGGGCACCAGCTCGTGGCTAGTTGGTGGTGGCCGTGTCGACGGCGTCGAGCACGGCGGCAATGGTCTGTTCGAAATCCAGGTCCGAGGAATCCACGGTCATCACGCCGTCCGCGGCCTGGGTGAAGTTCACTACGGTTGAATCCTTGGCGTCGCGCGCCAGCACCTGGGTAGCCAGCTGCGCGTCGTTCTGGGTGCCGCCCAGCTGCAGTCCGCGGCGGCGCAGGCGGGCCTCCTCGGAGGCGGTGAGCAGGATGCGCGCGTCGGCATCCGGGGCCACCACGGTGGTGATGTCGCGGCCCTCGGCCACGATGCGGGTGTTGGCAGCGATGATCTCCTGCTGGCGGCGCACCAGTTCGGCGCGCGCGTCCAGGTTGGTGGCCACGGCGGAAACCTGCTCGGAGATGCGCGGTTCGCGGATGGCCTCGGTCACGTCGGTCTCCCCGATGACCACCAGTTCGGCGTCCGGGTCCACCGAGATGCTCAGTTTCGCGTCGCGCACTGCCTGGGCCACCGCGGCGGCGTCATCCAGGTCGGTGCCGTCGGCGAGCACCGAATAGGTGATCGCGCGGTACATGGCACCGGTATCCAGGTAGGCGGCGCCGAGCTTGCGGGCCACGGCCTTGGACACCGAGGACTTGCCCGAACCGCTGGGGCCGTCGATGGCGATGACAAGCCTTGCGTCCGCTCGGCCCTGGTTGTTCTCGATGCTCACTGGGCAACCTTCCATCCGTTGAAAATCAATGCGTTGATCAGTTCGTCGCGGCGCCCCGGCAGCACCGAGACGTCTACCAGGCCCACCTGGTGGCCCGCGGAGTGTTCCATGCGCAGGTCCTCGATATTGATCCCGGCTTCGCCGATCTGCGCCAGCAGCGCGGCGATCTGCCCGGGCTTGTCATCCACTACCACGGTGACCAGGGCAAAGGCCTGCGGCGGGGCACCGTGCTTGCCCGGGATGCGGGCGCGGCCGGCGTTGCCTTCGGTCATCAGCTGGGACAGGTCCAGCAGCGACCCGGGCTCATCCGGATGCTGCAGGGTGTTGATCAGCCGGTCCAGGTCTTCCTTCATGCCGGTCAGGATCGGAATCAGCGCCGTGGCGTTGTGGGCGAAGATCTGGATCCACAGCTTCTCGTCGCTGGCCGCGATGCGCGTGGTGTCGCGCAGCCCGTTGCCGGCCAGGGCCAGCTGGTGGCCCTGTGCGTTCAGCAGCCGGGAGGCGATCATGGAGCTGGCGGCCTGCGGGAAGTGGCTGATCAGCGCCACCGACTCGTCGTGCTCGGTCACCGACATGCGGTGCATGGTGGCACCCAGGTCGATGGCCAGCGATTCGGCAACCATGACGCGGTCCGGCTGGGCGTTCTCATGCGCGCAGATGACCCACGGCATGGCGGTGAACAGCTCGCCGCGCGCGGCGGCCGGGCCGGACTTCTCGCGTCCGGCCATCGGGTGGGTGCCCACGTAGCGCGAGGTTTCCGCTTCGCCCAGGCGGCCGTCGGCCAGCACCGCGTCGAGGATCGAGCCCTTGACGCTGGCGATGTCAACCACGGTGGCGTTCGGGTAGGCCAGCAGGGCGTCGCCGACCAGGTGGGCGGTGACGTCTGGCGGGGCGCCGATGACCACGAGCTCCGGGGCGATCTTCTCCCCGTGCAGCACCACGCCGGCGCCGATGTCCTGGGCAACGCCCTGGGCGGTCGGCGAAATGTCCTGCAGGTAGACGCTCACGCCCTTGGCGCGCAGCCCCAGGCCCACGGAAGTGCCCAGCAGTCCGGTGCCGACGACCAGCACCGGCCCGGCGAGGTGAGAGGTGGCCATGGACTACATCCCTACCATTTTCATCAGGTGGCCCACTTCCTGGTTGCCCAGGGAACGGATGATGCCCTGCTTCTGGTCGCCGAGCTGGATCGGGCCGATGGCGACGCGCACCAGGCGCTCGACCGGGTGGCCCACGGCGTCGAACATGCGGCGCACGATGCGGTTGCGGCCCGAATGCAGGGTCACTTCCACCATGACGTGCTTCGGGGACTGGTCGATCAGCTTGAAGTCGTCGACCTTGATCCAGCCGTCATCCAGCTTGATGCCTTCGCGCAGCTGCTTACCAACGGAGCGCGGCAGCGGGCCGGGGACCTGCACCAGATAGGACTTGGGGACCTCGTACTTCGGGTGCTGCAGGCGGTTGGCCAGCTCCCCGTCGTTGGTCAGGATCAGCAGGCCCTCGGTCTTGTAGTCGAGGCGGCCGACGTGGAACAGGCGCTGTGAGTGGTGCTCGTTCTTGAAGTAGTCCGCGATGGTGCGGCGGCCCTCGGGGTCGTCCATGGTGCACATGACGTGCTTGGGCTTGTTGAAGACGTAGTAGCGGGCCGCCTTGTTCAGCTGGATGCGCATGCCGTCCACGTGGATGGAGTCCTTCGCAGGATCCACGCGGGTGCCCAGTTCGACGACCAGGCTGCCGTTGACCTCCACGCGGCCTTCGAGGATCATCTCCTCGCAGACGCGGCGCGAAGCGACCCCGGCATTGGCCATGGCCTTCTGCAGGCGGATGCCGTCCTGCAGCTCACCGTGTTCCATGCGGGCTGCCTGGTTCTCGGCGCGGGCCTGGGCGCGGGCGCGCTGGGTCGGGCGGGCGTAGTTGCTCGGCACCGAATTGCCGAAGCGCTCCTTGGAGAAGGCGCGCTCTGAGTTCTTGCGCGCCGCCGAGGTGTTGCGCTTGGCCGAGCCGCCTGCTGGCTTGGCTCCGCCGGATTTGGCTCCCGCGGACTTGCCGTAGGGCTTGGAGTCGGCCGGTTTGCCGTAGGGCTTGGCCGAGCCGGAGCCCGGGCGCCCGCCGGTTTTGCCGCCGGTGCCGGGCTTGCCGCCCTGGCCCGAACGGGAGCCTGAAGGCTTGCCGCCGAAGTTCGAATTGTTGCCGCGTGGATTGCGGCCGGAGGAGGATCCCCTGCTCATGCTAAGACTTGTCCCTTGCTATTACGTATTCGCGCGCATGCGGCCGGTGGGCCCCATGCGTCGTTGGTCCTGTCGGGCAATGCTGCACAGCTGCATTGCCTAGTCGTCGTAGGTTGCCGAATCGAGCGATTCGAGATCGGCCACCCCGGGCAGATACGGGGACAGCGCAGGCAGCTCTTCAAGCGAGCCCAGTCCCAGTCGTTCCAGGAAGTATTCGGTCGTTTGGTAGAGCGTCGCTCCACCGTCGCCCATCTCCGGATACTCCGTGATCAATCCGCGGGTGAGCAGCGTGCGCACCACCGAATCGACGTTGACACCTCGAATCGCCGAAATACGTCCACGCGAGACCGGCTGTCGGTAAGCGATGACAGCCAGGGTTTCTAGGGCGGCCTGTGACAGGCGTGCTGTTTGCCCGTCGAGCACATAACTGGAGACGAAATCGGCGTAATCGGCCCGCGAATAGAAGCGCCACCCGGAGGCGACGCGACGGAGTTCAAATCCGCGCGGGCGATCCCTACTATCATACTCGCTCGCCAGGCTCTCCAAGGCGGCGGCAATCCGGGGTACCGGCACCTCGAAGATTTCGGCCAAACGCGCCGAGGATACGGGGGTATCGGCGACCATCAGCACCGCTTCGAGCCCCGATTCCAGGCCTCCGGGGAGCTGGTCAATGGGTGCAATCTCACTCATGATCCACCTCACCCTTCCCCTCGTAGTCGTCCAGCACCGCGTCGGCGTCGAAGTCCGATTCCCCGGCCAGGCTGATCTGCAGCGGGCCGAGCGGATCGTGCTGCTCGAAGCTGATGACCTTCTGCCTGAACATCTCCAACAATGCCAGAAACCGCACGACAACCACCAGATGCTCGGCGGCATCGGCGACCAGCGCGGTGAAGTCCATGGCGCCGTGGGCCGCCAGAAGCTCCGCGATGGCCTCGGCCTCGGCGGCGATGGTGACGTTCGCCCCGTGCAGGTGGTCCAATCCGACCTCGGTGATCGGCTCGGGTTTCGGAGCGAGCACGCCGGCGGCGATCTTGGCGAAGCGTTCGGGGCCGATCGAGAAAATCAGCTCGGGCAGCAGCGCGGCGAATTCCGGCTCCAGCGCCACTTCGCGCGGACGGCGCGAGCCTTCGGTTTCGTAGCGTTCCCCGAGGAAGGCGGCGGCGTGCTTGAACGCCTTGTACTGCAGCAGCCGGGCGAACAGCAGGTCCCGGGCTTCAAGCAGCTCGAAGTCCTCCTCGTCGGCCATTTCCCCGCGCGGCAGCAAGCGGGCGGCCTTCAGGTCGAGCAGCGTGGAAGCGACGACCAGAAATTCGGTGGTTTCATCCAGGACCTTCATCCCGTCGCTGCCTGCTTCGAGGCTGCGCTGCTGCAGCTCGCGCAGGTAGGCGATGAATTCGTCCGTCACCTCGGCGAGCGCCACCTCGGTGATGTCCAATTCGCGCTTGGTGATCAGGTGCAGCAGGACGTCGAAAGGCCCGTTGAAATTGGCCAGAGCAAGGCGAAAACCGCCAGCCGGCTTCCCCTGGCCCGTTTCGGGGCTTGAATCGGGGGCGCCGGTGGCGGTTTGTCCGCGTTGGTCCTCGCTGAGCATGGTGCTCATTACGGGGCACCACCACGCCAGATCAGCTCGCGGGCCAGGTTGCGGTAGGCCTCGGCACCCGGGTGGTTGGCGGCATAGGAGGTAATCGGCTCTGCGGCCACGTTCGCGTCTGCGAACTTGATGGTGCGCTTGATGACGGTTTCGAAGAGCTTGTCGCCGAAGGCCTCGTCCAGGCGGGTGATGACCTCGCGGCTGTGCAGGGTGCGGGCGTCGTACATGGTGGCGAGCACGCCATCCAGCTCCAGCACCTGGTTCAGCCGGTCCTTGACCTTGTCGATGGTCTCCATCAGCAGCGCCACAGCGCGCAGGGCGAAGAATTCGGCGGTCAGCGGGATGATGACGCCGTGGGCGGCGGTCAACGCGTTAATGGTCAGCAGGCCCAACGACGGCTGGCAGTCGATGAGCACCACATCGTAGTCGTCGATGACATGGCGCAACGCGCGTTCGAGCACCTGCTCGCGGGCAACCTCGTTGACCAGCTGCACTTCGGCGGCGGACAGGTCGATGTTTGCCGGGAGCAGGTCGATGTTCTCCACGTCGGTGTGGCGAATCGCGTCGGTGATCTTGACGTTGCGATCCATCAGCACGTTGTAGACGGTGACGTCCATTTCATGCGGGTTGGTGCCGAAGCCGGCGGACAAGGCGCCCTGCGGATCAAAATCCACCAGCAGCACCTTGCGGCCGTATTCGGCGAGCGCCGCGGCCAGGTTGATGGTCGAGGTGGTCTTGCCTACCCCGCCCTTCTGGTTCACCATGGCGATGACGCGGGCCGGGCCATGGGACGGCAGGGCGGCGGGTACGGGGAATTCCGAGAGTGGTTTGCCGGTGGGGCCCACCGGGCGGGGCTCCTTGAGCATCCCGGCGCCGCGGACCTTGCTTGCCTGTTCCTCGCTCACGATGGGTCAACCACACTTCCCGTTATTTCTGACAAAAAACTTTGAGCTTTTGGCTCATTTAAAGGTTATCGGGCGGGACGGACATTCGGGGTATTTTCAACTTTTTCACGGCGAGCCTTTACCTTGAACCTTAACTCAAATGTTGTATGGACGCTGGGTATTTTCTCCGATCGGCCGCAAAGTGCCGGCGGGGGCTACGCACCGTCAGCAGGCAGCGGCCCGCCCGGCTCCTTCGGCAAGGCTGATCCGGCGCAGAGGAGCATGCTTCCAGCAGGCACCGTCGAAGCAGAAGTGATGCTCGCAGCGTGCAGATTCGTGGGCGCTGTCGAGCTTGATGCCGATGGTCCACCACGCAGCGTGGTGTTTTCTGTGCTTTGCCAAGCGCAGCTGGACGACGGCCGGAGGGCAACAGTTCCGGATGATCGCGGCTGGCCAACCAGTTGTTCTCGGCCACCCCGGTCGCGCAGATCGAGAAAACGGCGCGGATGGGCGTTGGCCCGGATGAGCGGCTATCCGGGCAGTCCCCGGAGCACGCAGTGCGCGGCTATTGGTTGCCAGCCCGCGAAATCCTTTCCGGCCAGCACGTCATGGTGCCGTTCGATGAGCTGCAGAGCCTCCCCCATGGCGTTGTGCTCGGCTTGCGGCTGCGGGAGATGCTTTCCGCGGCCGGCGTTTACTGGCTTCAGGTCAGCGCAGTGAACCTTGATGCCGGCTGGCAACCGGCAGACCGCTCTTGCCGGCTTCCGGCGGAGCCCGATCGAAACTGCCACCGACAGGAATCCCCGTTCCGGCCGCGGTACGGGCAGTCCGGGGGCGTAGGCGGCGCCGGTCCACCACAGTCCGGACAGCAGGGTGGACAGGGCTCCGAAGGCCAGCGCCGGCGGAAGGCTGCGTCCGGCCGGATGGCGGCCCGGACTCCTCGGACCCCCGAGCCACCGGGTGATCGCGGCGGTGATCACTGCGGCCGGTACCGCCTTGGCCGCCACGTACCCGGCAGCCCAGCCGGCCACCGCGAGGTTCCCGGACATTGCCAATGCGGCAGCCGCCTGGGCCAGCAGCACGGCAAGGGTGAGTCCGGCGGCAAGAAGCCAGAACCTTTCGCCGGCACGATGCGCGACCCACCACGCCATCGCCCCCATCACCGGGACAAACACCAGATACGGCGCGAAGCTCCACCAACCTGCCGAGGAGGAAGGCAGGGCACCGGAGTATCCGACCAGGGCCATAAGGCCCGTGGGGTCCGCCACGGCTTGTATCAGCGCGAGAAGCAATAACGTTGCGACAGCGACAACCGGGCGCCGTACCTGTGCCATACATCCCCCATTGCCAGATGAGCCTCACGAACCGCAGGTGTTCCGTATAGCTTTGGGCAGGAATACGCACACGTCAATACGGAATGCCGCGCGCTCCTTGAATCGCGTAGTTGATGCGTGCGTGGCCGCCGTTCCTGCCACGAACGGCAATTCGGCCGGCCCTGGCCGCGACGGAGGCTCCCGGGACGGGCATCTTGCCGGGGCAGTTAACGAAAAACATCCGCACTCCCGCTGGGTACGGGAGTGCGGATGTCGTCACGGCTTCGGCCTGGTGGTGGCTAGTGCATGCTTTCTTCCATGAGCGCCTCGTCGAATGGACGCTCGCCGGCGAGCACGGCCTTGGCCTGGTCCAAGTCGACCTCGTGGGTCCACTTGCCGATCAACAAGGTGGCCACCGCGTTGCCGGTGAAGTTGGTCAAGGCGCGCGCCTCGGACATGAACTTGTCGATGCCCACGATCACGCCCATGCCGCCGAGCAGCTCCGGACGGTGCGCCTGCAGCCCCGCGGCTAGGGTGGCCAAGCCCGCGCCGGTCACGCCGGCGGCGCCCTTCGAAGCGATGATCATGAAGACCAGCAGGCCGATCTGCTCACCGAGGTTCATCGGCATGCCCATTGCAGTCGAGACGAACAGCGCGGACATGGTCAGGTAGATGGCGGTGCCGTCAAGGTTGAACGAGTAGCCGGTCGGAACGGTGATGCCGACAACCGGCTTCGAGACGCCCACGTGCTCCATCTTGGCGATCAGCCGCGGCAGCGCCGACTCGGAGGAGGAGGTCGAGAAGATCAGCAGGTATTCGCGGGCCAGGTACTTCAGCAGCAGGAAGATGTTCAGGCCGGTGACGAGGCGCAGCATGGTGCCCAGTACGAACACGATGAAGATGATGCAGGTCAGGTAGAACGCGCCCATGAGGATGGCCATGGAACCGATCGCGGCCCAGCCGGTGGCGCCCACGACGGCGGCGATGGCGCCGAAGGCACCGATCGGCGCAACCCACATGATCATCATCATGATGCGGAAGACGACCTTCTGGATGGCCTGGATGCCGTTGAGCACCGGCTCGCCGCTCTTGCCCATGCCCTGCAGCGCGAAACCGACCAGCAGTGCGACCACGAGGGTCGGCAGCACCGGAAGGGAGCCGGGGATCAGCGACATGAAGAAGTCGACGCTGGCATTGGAGCTGGCAGGCTTCGACGGGTCGTACGGCTGAAGGTCCAGGCCCTCGCCCGGGTGGATGATGTTGCCGACGATCAGGCCCAGGGCCAGTGCGAAGGTGGACATGCTGATGAAGTACAGCAGCGCCAGGCCGCCGACCTTGCCAACGGTCGCCGCCTTGGCAATGGAACCGATGCCCAGCACGATGGTGCAGAAGATCACCGGGGCGATGATCATCTTGATCAGGGCGACGAAGCCGTCGCCCAGCGGCTTGAGCGCCTTGCCCAGATCCGGGGCGACCAACCCGATGATCGCGCCGAGCACCACCGCGGCGATCACCGAGATGTACAGCCAGTGTGTCCGGTCCTTCTTCTTTACCTGCTGCGGCGCATCGGTTGCCGCCGAATCGTGCTCGGTGATAGCCATGGGGGTGACCTGTCCTGTGAGTGAGAACCGCTCCGGCGTCGTTGCCGGACGGCATTCCGTAGAATCGTTAAGTCCATGGTGTGCGCGCTGGTGATTTTCATCTCTGTTGAGTTCATATTGGTCACGCACCCGTACATCCCTGCCGCAGCGCAGACCGGCGGCGCTACACGCCGCGGAAAGGCCCCGAGATGACCGATCACTTCGCGGATCGTCCGGCCGTTCAGGCGCCGCCGCGCGAGCCTGCCCCGCTGACCCGCGACGGCTGGTCCTTCGCCGTGCTGATCTTCGCCGCCCAGATGCTCGTGGTGCTGCTGGTGGTGGCCGGGCTGGCAATTGCCACGTACCAGCAGCAAAACCGCGTCATCCTCGACGACCGCCAATCCACGGTGGCCGCCGTGACGATCACACTGGCCAACGACCCTTTCGTCAGCGAATCCCTGACCGGGCCGGATGCCACCGCGCTGCTGCAGCCCTACGCGAACAAGATCCTGGCCCATGCGCAGTCCCTGGACTTCATCACGATCATGACCCCCGACGGCATCCGCGTGACGCACCCGAACCCGCAGGAGATCGGCCAGAAGTACATCGGATCCACGACCCAGGCGCTGAACGGCGAGATCTTCAACGAGCAGGCCGTGGGCACGCTGGGCAATTCCGTGCGCACCATCGCTCCCGTCTACCACGACGGCACCGTGGTGGGTTTGGTCTCCTCGGGCTACACGCTGCAGAATCTGCAGCTGCAGTACCGCAGCGAGCTGCCGCAGATCCTGCTGGTCTCGGCGCTGGCCCTGCTGCTGGCAGGATTCTCCGCCTGGTTCTTCTCCCGCTATGTCAACCAGGCCACCCTGGGATTCGGTCCGCACGGCCTGCGCCGGCTTTACGCGTTCTACTTCTCCGCGCTGCATTCGGTGCGCGAGGGCCTGGTGCTGCTGGACCGCAGGCACCGCATCGTGCTGTACAACCAGGAGGCGGCCCGGCTGCTGGACCTGCCCGAGGAAGTGCCCGGCGAGGGCCTGAATCCGCAGCAGGTGCAGATGCCCGAAACCCTGCGCGCCCTTATGACCACGGGGCGCAGCTGCAAGGATGAGATCCACCTCGGCGCCCACACGGTGCTGTCCGTTTCCCAGGGCCCGGCCCGGCTGACCAACGCCAACTTGCCGCGCATGGGCGGGCCGTGGCGCGGCTGGTTCGGGATCCAGCCGCTGACCGGGCAGATGCTCACCCTGCGCGACCTGACCGAGGTGCAGGAGCTGGCCGGGGAGCTGCAGTCGCTGAAGACCTTCTCCACCGCGCTGCGCGCCCAGACCCACGAGCACGCCAACCGGCTGCACACCATCGCCACCCTCATCGAGAGCGGCAAGGCCGACCAGGCGTTGGCCTTTGCGGTGGACGACCGGCAGCATTCCCAGCAGCTGACCGACGCGATCGTGCACAGCATCGACGACGCCTACCTCTCCAGCCTGCTGGTGGCCAAGGCCGCGCAGGCCCACGAACGCGGGATCAAGCTGGATATCAGCGCCCAGGGCTTCATCCCCACCGACGCGTTCCAGGCGACCGACATCGTCACCATCGTGGGCAACCTGCTGGACAACGCGCTGGAGGTCTCGGTGGGCACCGAGGACGCCACGGTCTGGGTGGAGGTCACCGCGCTGGGCGACGAGCTGATCATCGCGGTGGCCGACTCCGGGCCCGGCATCGAGCCGGAATTCCTGGAGAACCTGCTGCGCTTCGGGGTCAGCACCAAATCCGGGGTGCAGCCGCGGGGGCTGGGGCTCGCGCTGGTCCAGCAGGCGGTCCTGCGCCTGGATGGCACAATGAATGTGGACAATGATGCCGGGGCGATCTTCACCGTGACCCTGCCGTTCAGGCCGCGGACCTAGGCAGGTGGAGATGGCACACAGAATTCGGGAGGAGCCGATGGGCCAGATGCACGCCGAGAACACCCCCGACGCCGCGACCCCGCCTGCGCTGCGGGTCCTGGTGGTCGACGACGAACCCGACACGGCGGCGGCCCACGCGGTCTACGTGAACCGCATTGAAGGCTTCACCGCCGCCGCGGTGGCCGGCAACGGGCAGCAGGCGCTGGCCTTGCTCGCCGCCGCCCAGCAGGACGGGGCACCCTTCGACCTGGTGCTGCTGGACATGACGCTGCCGGACCTGCACGGCATCGACGTGGCCAAGCGCATGCGCGGGCGCGGACTGACCACCGACATCATCGCCATCACCGCGGTGCGGGACCTGGCGGTCGTGCGCTCGGCGGTGGCCACCGGCATCACGCAGTACCTGATCAAGCCGTTCACCTTCGCGGTCTTTGCCGAGAAGCTGGAGAACCACCGCCGGTTCATCGCCTCGATGCGCTCCACCGGGCCGGATGCAAGCCAGGCCGCGCTGGATACCGCTTTTTCTGCGCTGCGCACGGCGAGCGCCTCCACGACCCTGCCCAAGGGGTTGATCCCCGAAACCCTGGCCCAGATCAGCGAGCACCTGAACGCCAGCCCGGGTACGGCGTTCTCCGCCACCGAGTTGGCCGAACAGCTGGGCATGTCGCGAGTCACCGCCCGCCGCTACCTGGAGCACCTGGCCGAGTCCCGGGCCGCGGTGAAGCAGCCCCGGCACGGCACCCGAGGCCGGCCGGAATACGAGTACCGGGCGGCCTCCCCCGCGGCCGGCAGGTAATCAGAAGCAAACTTAACCAAGCCAAACCATCCTTGTCAGCACGCCATCAAGCGCGCATGATGGCACTATGAGCGAGGAAAACCAGGACATTATTTCCGCCGTGCAGCACCCGGGCGAAGCACACGTCGAGGACAACGTGGGCCAGCGGCTTAACTGGCTGCGGGCCGGGGTGCTCGGCGCCAACGACGGCATCGTTTCGGTGGCCGGCGTCGTGGTCGGTGTCGCCGCGGCGTCTCCCGGAAATCTGGCGGCCATCGCCACTGCCGGCATCGCAGCCCTGGTGGCAGGCGCGTTTTCCATGGCCGGCGGCGAATACGTCTCGGTCAGCACCCAGCGGGACACCGAGCGCGCCCTGATTGCCAAGGAAAAGCGCGAGCTGCGCGAGCAGCCCGAGGAGGAACTCGAAGAACTCGCCGGCCTGTACCGGCAGCGCGGGCTGTCCGCGGAACTGGCGAAACAGGTCGCACAGGAACTGACCGCCCATGACGCGCTGGCGGCGCACGCGGAAGTGGAGCTGGGCATCGATCCGGACGAGCTGACCAGCCCCTGGCATGCGGCCCTGTCGTCGTTCATCGCCTTCACCGTCGGAGCGCTGATCCCGCTGGCCATGATCCTGCTGCCTGTCGGCAGCGAAATCCTCAACACCGCGCTGGCAGTGGTGCTGGGCTTGCTGCTGACCGGATGGATCAGCGCACGGCTGGGCGGCGCCCCGCTGCCGCCGGCGATCCTGCGCAACGTGCTGATGGGTTCGGCGACCATGGCCGCCACCTACCTGATCGGGCTGCTGTTCGGCGTCGCGGTCAGCTAAATACCGCGCACAACGAGAAAACCCGTGCCCGGCCAGCGATGTTTCGCAGGCCGGGCACGGGTTTTCGAGCCGGTTCCGGTTTAGGCTTCCGGACGCAGCAACGGCATCAGTTCGTCAAGCACCGCGGTGTCCTCGATGGTCGAGGGCACCGTGTAGTCCTTGCCGTCGGCAATCTGGCGCATGGTCTTGCGCAGGATCTTGCCCGAACGGGTCTTGGGCAGCGCAGCCACCACGGTGACCTCGCGGAAGTCGGCCACCGGGCCGATGTGCTGGCGCACCAGGGCCACGATCTCCTTCTTCAGCGCTTCCTCGTCCGCTTCAACCCCGGACTTCAGCACCACGTAGCCGCTGGCACGCTGGCCCTTGAGCGCATCGGCCAGGCCGATCACCGCGCATTCGGCGACGGCAGGGTGGCTCGCCAGCACCTGCTCCATGGCACCGGTGGACAGGCGGTGGCCGGACACGTTGATCACGTCGTCGGTGCGGCCCATCACGAACAGGTAGCCGTCCTCGTCGAGGAAGCCGGAGTCGCCGGTGAGGTAGAAGCCGTCGATCTGGCTCAGGTAGGTGTCGATGAAACGCTGGTCGTTGCCCCACAGGGTCACCAGTGCGCCCGGCGGCAGCGGCAGGCGGACCACGATGTTGCCCTCCTCGCCCGCGGCCACTTCCTCGCCCAGGGCGTCGCGGATCTGCACATCGAAGCCCGGCACCGGGGTGGTGGGGCTGCCGGCCTTGGCGGGCAGCGGCTCCAGGCCCAGCGGGTTCGAGGCGATCGGCCAACCGGTTTCGGTCTGCCACCAGTTGTCCACCACCGGGATGTTCAGCAGCTCGGAGGTGAAGTGGTAGGTATCCGGATCCAGGCGCTCGCCGGCCACGAACAGCGCCCGCAGGCTGGACAGGTCGTGGGAGGTCATCATCTCGCCGCTCGGGTCGGCCTTGCGCACCGCACGCAGCGCGGTGGGCGCGGTGAACATGGTGGTGACCTTGTGGTCCTCGATGATGCGGCCGAACACGCCGGCATCCGGGGTGCCCACCGGCTTGCCCTCGTAGAGCACCGTGGTGGCGCCGGCGATCAGCGGCGCGTAGACGATGTACGAGTGCCCCACGACCCAGCCCACATCCGAAGCGGTGAACATGGTGTCCCCCGGGTGCACGTCGTAGATGGCGTTCATGGAGAACTGCAGCGCGGTGGCGTAGCCGCCGGTGTCGCGCACCACGCCCTTGGGTGCGCCGGTGGTGCCGGAGGTGTAGAGCACGTACAGCGGGTGCGTGGACGGCACCGAGACCGGTGCGGCCGGCTGCGCGGTTTCGGCCAGCTGGCCCCAGTCAAGCCAGTTGATGTCCTGCCCGTTGATCGGCTTGCCCTGGTATTCGTCCAGGGAGTGCGCGAACCCGTCGCGGTGCGCGACGATGACATCCTTCACCGCCGGCTCGGCCAGGCTCAGCGCCTCGGCCACCGCCGGCAGGTACTCGATGCGGCGCGAAGGCTCGATGCCGCCGGTCGCGGCCACGATCGCCACCGGAGCGCAGTCGGTGATGCGCGCGGCCAGTTCCTTGGGCGCGAAGCCGCCGAAGACCACCGAGTGCACGGCTCCGATACGGGCGCAGGCGAGCATGGAGATCAAGGCCTGCGGCACCATCGGCATGTAGATCAGCACACGGTCCCCGGTCTTCACCCCGCGTCCCGCGAGCACGCCGGCGAAGATCTCGACTTCATGCAGCAGCTGGGCGTAGGTGTAGGTCTGGGTGGTTCCCAGCATGGCGGAATCGTAGATCAGCGCAGCCTGGTCGCCGCGGCCGGCGGCCACGTGGCGATCCAGCGCATTGACCGACAGGTTCAGCATGCCGTCGGGGAACCAGTTGTACAACGGTTTGCGCGAAGCATCGACCGCCGATGTCGGCGCCGAATCCCATTGGATATCTTTGGCAGCCTCAAGCCAGAATGTCTCCGGATCGGTGCTCGCCTGGTCAAAGGCCTGGCGGTAGGTCTGCGCCATGGTGTTCTCCTCCGGCGTCGGGCGTCGCTGCCCGGCGTCCTGTTAAATGTCTGGACTCGTCCTCGTATATATAAGCCTATGACTACAGTCACACAATCACAACATCCGTGTATACATATTTCGTACTTTTCTAAAATATTTTCCGCCCTTTGCCCCATTTGACTCGGTTTGTGTATACACTCGAAGCATGAGAGCAAGTGACAAGGTCTACGAGAGCCTGCGCACCGACATCGTCGAGTGGCGCTTGCACCCGGGAACCGTGCTTGCCGAGGTTGAACAGTCGGAACGACTAGGAGTTTCCCGCACTCCGGTGCGTGAAGCACTGGCCCGATTGGTGGCCGACGGACTGGCGGTCCCGCAGCGGGGCCGTGGAGTGGTGGTTTCAGAAGTCAGCGAAGACCATCTGGAAGACCTCTTCGTCCTGCGCCGCGCGCTGGAAATCACCAGCGCCCGGCAGGCCGCCTTGTCGGAGAACCGCACTCAGTTCGCAGCCCTGGCCGAGGATTTCGACCAGGCAGTGCACCTGGCGGATCTCTCCGGAGCCCGAGACGACTACTACCAACTGGTCGCACGGCTCGACGAGATGGTCGACGACGCGGCCAACAACCCGTATCTGGCCACCGCGCTGCGCACCCTGCGAGTGCACCTGCAGCGGGTACGCAGGCTGGCCAAGGACAATTCCGACAGGCTGCGCGACTCGGCCCGCGAACACGCGGCCATTGCCTGGGCGATTGCCGAGGGGAACGCCGAGGTGGCGGCCGCCGCCACCACTGTTCACCTCCACAAATCTTTTACACACATCAAGACATACACAGTTGGATCCGAAAGGTAGCATCTCCATGATCAACCACCCAGTACGCGTATACCGCTCCGAGGAAAACCTGGCCCGCGAAGACCAGCTGGCCCATAAGATCGCCACCGTTGCCGCCGATCCGGTCGAGGTAACCAGCGAAGTCACCGAGATGATCATCAACCGCATCATCGACAACGCCTCGGTGGCCATCGCCTCGCTGAACCGCGGCCCGATCGTCGCAGCCCGCTCCCAGGCACTGACCCATGCGCCGTCCACCGGCGGCCAGGGCGCCTCGGTATTCGGCATTTCCGAGAAGGTTTCCCCTGAGTGGGCAGCCTGGGCCAACGGCGTGGCAGTGCGCGAGCTCGACTACCACGACACCTTCCTGGCCGCCGAGTACTCCCACCCGGGCGACAACATCCCGCCGATCCTGGCCGTGGCACAGCACACCGGCGCTTCGGGCAAGGACCTGATCCGCGGCATCGCCACCGGCTACGAGATTCAGGTCGACCTGGTCAAGGCCATCTGCCTGCACAAGCACAAGATCGACCACGTTGCCCACCTCGGCCCGTCGGCCGCCGCCGGAATCGGCACCCTGCTGGGCCTGGACGTCGAGACCATTTTCCAGGCCGTTGGCCAGGGCCTGCACACCACCACCGCCACCCGTCAGTCGCGCAAGGGCGAAATCTCCACTTGGAAGGCGCACGCCCCGGCCTTCGCAGGCAAGATGGCTGTTGAGGCCGCCGACCGCGCCATGCGCGGCCAGACCTCCCCTGTCCCGATCTACGAAGGCGAAGACGGCGTCATCGCCTGGATGCTGGACGGCAAGGACGCAGCCTACGAAGTGCCGCTGCCAGAGGCCGGCGAAGCCAAGCGCGCCATCCTGGACACCTACACCAAGGAGCACTCGGCCGAGTACCAGGCACAGGCCTGGATCGACCTGGCCCGCAAGCTGCACGGCGAGCACCCGGAAGCCGCCGATCCGAAGAACGTGAAGTCGGTGCTGATCAAGACCAGCCACCACACCCACTACGTCATCGGCTCCGGCGCGAACGACCCGCAGAAGTACGATCCGACCGCTTCGCGCGAGACCCTGGACCACTCGATCCCGTACATCTTCACCGTTGCACTGCAGGACGGCGCATGGCACCACGTGGATTCCTACTCCCCTGAGCGTGCCGGCCGCGCCGACACCGTGGAGCTGTGGAACAAGGTGACCACCGAGGAAGACGCCGAGTGGACCCGCCGCTACCACTCGCTGGACATCTCGGAGAAGGCCTTCGGCGGTTCGGTGGAAATCACCCTGAACGACGGCACCGTGATCACCGACGAGATCGCCGTAGCCGACGCTCACCCGCTGGGCGCACGTCCGTTCGCCCGCGAGCAGTACATCAACAAGTTCCGCACCCTGGCCGCAGGCCTGGTCGACGAGGCGGAGATCAACCGCTTCATCGCCGCCGCGGAAAACCTGGAGAACCTGGCCGCCGGCGAGCTGGATCAGCTGAACATCCAGGCCGCCGCCGGTGTGATCGACGCGAACAACGCACCTAAGGGACTGTTCTAATCATGTTGTATTCAACCAAGACCCCAGCCGCAAAGCGCGTCGCGCTGCGCGAAATGCTGACCCCGGGAGCTGCCCGCCAGTTCCCAGGCGCCTTCAACCCGCTCTCGGCCAAGCTGATCAGCGAGAAGAACTTCGACGGCGTCTACATCTCCGGCGCGGTGCTGGCCAATGACCTGGGCCTCCCGGACATCGGCCTGACCTCGCTGACCGAGGTTGCCACCCGCGCCGGGCAGATCGCCCGCATGACCGACCTCCCATCGATCGTGGATGCCGACACCGGCTTCGGCGAGCCGATGAACGTGGCGCGCACCATCCAGGAGCTGGAATACGCCGGCCTGGCCGGCTGCCACATCGAGGACCAGTTCAACCCGAAGCGCTGCGGGCACCTGGATGGCAAGAACGTGGTGGATACCGAAACCATGCTCAAGCGCATCGCAGCCGCCGCTGACGCACGCATCGATGAGAACTTCCTGATCATGGCCCGCACGGACATCCGTGCGGTCGAGGGCCTGGCTTCGGCCGTGGACCGCGCCAAGGCCATGGTGGATGCCGGTGCGGACGCGATCTTCCCCGAGGCCATGAAGAACGTGGCCGAGTTCGAAGCAATCTGCAACGCGGTGGACGTGCCGGTGCTGGCCAACATGACCGAGTTCGGCAAGTCCGAACTGTTCAACCGCCAGGAACTGGCCGATGCAGGCGTCGCCTTGATCATCTACCCGGTGACCCTGCTGCGCAGCGCCATGGGCGCGGCTGAGCGGGTGCTGGACGCGATCAGCGAAGACGGCACGCAGCAGCGTGAAGTGGATAACATGTTAACCAGGTCACGACTGTACGAACTGGTGGACTACGAAGCATACAACCGGTTCGACACCGGAATCTTCAACTTCCAGGTCCCAACCCTGGACATTGATTCCAACAGCGCGAATCTCTAAACAGGAGCCACACCACACTGTGGCAGCGTCCGGTGGCGCGGGCCGTCGATAACTTCGACGGCCCGCGCTACCGGCCTAAAAGTCTTGAAAGACAATTCAGGAGGAGTACGACCATGAGCACGAGCACCGAAGACATCAAGAAGGGCCTGGCTGGAGTCGTCGTCGACTACACCGCCGTATCCAAGGTCAACCCGGAGACCAATTCCCTGCTCTACCGCGGTTACCCGGTACAGGATCTGGCGGCGTCCAAGTCCTTCGAAGAGGTTGCCCTGCTGCTGTGGAATGGCGAACTGCCTTCCCAGAGCGAACTGATCGAATTCACCGCATTCGAGCGTGCCAACCGCACCTTGGATCCAGCGGTCAAGGCAGCCATCGACCTGCTGCCGGCCGACTGCCACCCGATGGATGTGGGCCGCACCGCGGTCTCCGTGATCGGAGCCAACCACTCGCAGTCGGAGAACTCCTCCGTCGAGGCCGAGCTGCTGAAGTCCAAGGAACTGTTCGCAGCCTTCCCGGCTGTCGTGGCCTACGACCAGCGCCGCCGCCGCGGCCTGGACGTCGTCCCGCCGCGCGACGACCTGGATTACGCCGCCAACTTCCTGTGGATGACTTTCGGCGAAGAAGCCGCACCAGAGGTTGTCGACGCCTTCCGCGTGTCGATGGTGCTCTACGCAGAGCACTCGTTCAACGCGTCGACCTTCACCGCCCGCGTCATCACCTCGACCCTGTCGGACCTGCATTCGGCCGTCACCGGTGCCATCGGCGCCCTGAAGGGCCCGCTGCACGGCGGCGCCAACGAGGCTGTCATGCACACCTTCACCGAGATCGGCATCGACAAGGACGAGTCCCGCGAGGATGCGGCCAAGCGCGCCAAGGCCTGGATGGAAGAGGCCCTGGCCGCCAAGAAGAAGGTCATGGGCTTCGGCCACCGCGTCTACAAGCACGGTGATTCCCGCGTCCCGACCATGAAGGCCGCACTGGACCGTATGATCGAGCACTACGGCCGCCACGAAATGCTGGGCCTGTACGACGGCCTGGAAGCAGCCATGGACGAAGCCAAGTCGATCAAGCCGAACCTGGATTACCCGGCCGGCCCGACCTACCACCTGATGGGCTTCGACACCGAGATGTTCACCCCGATCTTCATCGCGGCACGCATCACCGGCTGGACGGCACACATCATGGAGCAGCGCGCCTCGAACGCCCTGATCCGCCCGCTGTCGGCCTACAACGGCCCGGAGCAGCGCGCACTGTAAGCAGCCGCGCTGAGCCGCCGGCCCGGACATCATGTCCGGGCCGGCGGTTTTTTGCGTCCGAGGCAAGTACCGCGGGAGGAACGGACCCAATCAGAATTGTCGAATCACCTGCCAAGAGTTATCGTTTAACGATAGATACCATCTGCTAAACGATAAGTGAGGTCAACCGTGAGCCGAATCAGCATTATGGCGCTCAGGGTGATTTTGTCCGTGGTCCTTGCCGGGACGCTCTTCGTCCAAGTGGGCATGGTTCCGATGATTGCGGTGAATGAGGTGGCACGCCCCGGGGCGCCTGAAGTGCCTGCGGTCGCGCTGCTTGCCTATCTGGTCCTCGCGGGGATCGTCATTGAGATCTGCGCGGTCTGCGTCTGGAAACTGGCCACCCGCGCGGCCCGAAGCACGGTTTTCGACCCGGCGTCGTTCAAATACGTCTCGCCGATTATCGTGTCCGTCGCCGCGGGCTCGCTGGCTACCTTCGCCCTAGCCGCCCTGCTGGCGCCCGGCGAGGATATCGCCCCCGGGATGGTCCTGCTCATCGGCGGCTTCGGAATCCTGCTGGCCGGAATTTCCGTGATCGTCTACGTCCTGCGCCAACTGCTCATCCAGGCCACGCGGACCGAGGCGCAGGCCGCCGCGCTGCGCACCGAACTCGGCGGTGTCATCTGATGGGGATCAGGGTAGACATCGACGTCATGCTTGCCCGGCGGAAGATGGCGGTCGGAGAGCTGGCCGAACGCATCGGAATCACTCCGGCCAATCTCGCGGTGCTGAAGAACGGGCGGGCCAAGGCAGTCCGCTTCACCACGTTGCAGTCGCTGTGCGAAGTCCTGGACTGCCAGCCCGGGGACCTGCTGGTCTACGAGCCCGAGAACCCCCAGGCCGAGGCCGGGCAGGACGCCACGCCGGCTACCAGGAGCTGATCCGCACCGTCGTAACGCCGAGGTTGTCCTGAGCCATGATGACAGTTGCAGTGAACATTTCCCCGCCGATGATGCGCGGAAGCCAGTGCTCCGCGTCCTGCCACATTTGCTCGACCGGCAGGTCGGCCACCGGATACCAGTGCGGCTCCAGTTCCCCGCTGGCCGCCGGTTCGCCGTCGTAGCTGGTGGCCAGGAACACCTGGCAATCCATGTCCGAAGCGGGCCGCGCCGGAAAACGAAACAGTATCGTGGCCCTGTGGTCCGCGCATTCCGCAGCCACCCGCAGCGAGGTCTCTTCTTCCAGCTCACGGACCGCTGCTGACGCCGCCTGCTCCCCCGGCTCGATCTTGCCCCCGGGCGCCACCATGTTGCCGGCGCCGAAGCCGGTCAGCTTGCGGCCAAGCAGCACCTGCCGGGTTTCCCCCTGCCCGCGCAGGACCAGCATCAGCGCCACCGGCTGGGGCTGGGTCTTGTCCACACTCATGATGGTTCTTCTCCTTGCGCGTTCGACTAATTCACGCGCGGGTGCGCCAACTGGTAGGCCTCGCGCAGTGAATCGACGCTGACCTTCGTGTAGATCTGGGTTGTGGTCACCGATGCGTGGCCCAGCAGCTCCTGCACCACGCGCACGTCCGCACCGCCTTCCAGCAGGTGGGTAGCGAATGAGTGGCGCAGGGTATGCGGCGAGACTTCCGTGGCGATGCCCGCCCGCTGCGCGGCCTTGGACAGGATCATCCAGACCGACTGCCGGGAAAGCCGGCCGCCGCGCTGGTTCAGGAACAATGCAGGGGTACCTTTGCCCTTGGCCGCCAATCCGGGGCGGGAGCGGACCAGGTAGTCGCTGACTGCGCGCTGCGCATAGGCGCCCACCGGGACTACACGCTCCTTGGACCCCTTGCCGAACAGCCTGACCACCGCGTCATCGGCGAAATGCAGGTCGTCCACGTCCAGCGCGACAACTTCCGAAATGCGCGCTCCGGTGGAGTACAGGAATTCAAGGATTGCCCGGTCTCGCAGCCCCGCCGGGGTGTCCAGCGAAATTGATTCAAGTATTCTCGTGACCTCGGCAATGGAGATGGCCTTGGGCAGCGACTGCCCCACGGCGGGAGGCTGAACGTCGCGCGCCGGATTGGGTTCGCAGATGCCTTCCAGTTCCCAGTACTTGTGCAGTTGCCGCACCGCAACCGTATGCCGCGCGACCGACCGGGCGCCGAGCGCCTGGTGTGCCTCATCGCCACGTGCCAGCTGCTGCAGGTAGCCATTGACGTGTGCCTCGGTAATGGCTGCAGGTGTTCCCACGCCGGCTGCTTCCAGCGTTTCCAAATAGCGGGTCAGGTCCCGTCGATACGAGGACAGCGTATTCTCGGCCAATCCGCGTTCAATGGCCAGGTGCTGCAGATAGCGGCGCAAGCCGGGGGCAAACGAGGAACCCAGTGCGGGTTCGGCTGTCCTACTGATGGCGAAGCCCCGGATGCACGGTGAAGGGCTCGTCTGCATGGCGCAGCGTGGCATAGCCCGCAGCGCGGGCCGCATTGGCTGCCAACAGCCCGATGACCGCCGTGGGGTTGTGGATCTTGCCGGCCAGCACCTGGGCGACGGCTTCATCCAGCGGCACCCATTCGGTGATCAGTTCGGCTTCCTCTTCGGTGCGGGTGTGGCGCCGGTCCTCGGGGACCAGCGCGACTCCGCGGGCCAGGTAGATGCGCACGGCTTCCGAGGATGAGCCCGGACTCAGGAACACGTCAGTCAGGATCGACCAGTGCTGCGCGGTGCGGTCTGCTTCTTCCCACAGCTCGCGCTTGGCCGCTTCCAACGGTGGTTCTCCCGCGACATCCAACAGTCCTGCCGGCAGCTCCCACAAACGCATCCCCACTGGATGCCGGTACTGGTTGATCATGAGCACGCGTTCATCGTCGTCGATCACCAGCACGGTGACCGCCCCGGGATGGGCGATGTAGTCGCGTTCGATGATGACGCCTTCGTCGGACAGCTCCACGGAATCATGCAGCACATTCCAGATGCGGCCCTCATAGACGGTTTCTCGGGCGACCAGCGTGCGTTCGGAAAATTCGTCGGAGATCTGCTGGCTCTGCACGCTGTGGTCCTTGCTCATGGAACTTGGTTCTCCTGTACCGGGCGGCGGGCCCGAAAAATCGGTTGGCTCTATCTCCAGCTTAAACGCAGACGCACCGGTCAGGAATGACCGGCGCGTCTGGGTTCAGCGATGACGTTCCCTGCGGGGTGCCGTCAACGGCTGGGTTCTAGCTGATTAGGCGTCTCGCTGAGCGATTGCCGCTTCCACCAGACCCGCAAAGAGCGGGTGCGGACGGGTTGGGCGGCTGGAGAGCTCAGGGTGGGCCTGGGTGGAAACGTAGTAAGGATGTACGTCCTTCGGCAGTTCCACGTACTCGACCAAGCTGTTGTCCGGCGAGGTGCCGGAGAAGACCAGACCGGCTTCCTCCAGCTGTGCGCGGTAGGCGTTGTTGACCTCGTAACGGTGGCGGTGGCGCTCTGCAACCTCGGTCTTGCCGTAGGTCTCCGCAACAACGGAGCCTTCCAGCAGCTTCGCGTCGTACAGGCCGAGGCGCATGGTGCCACCCAGGTCGCCCTTGCCCTCAACGATGTCCAGCTGCTCTTCCATGGTTGCGATAACCGGGGTGGAGGATTCTGGATCGAACTCGGTCGAGGAGGCATCCGGCAGGCCAGCCATGTTACGAGCGTACTCGATCACCATGGACTGCAGGCCCAGGCACAGGCCCAGGGTCGGCAGCTTGTTTTCGCGGGCGAACTTCAGTGCGCCGAGCTTGCCTTCAAGGCCGCGGATACCGAAGCCACCTGGGACGCAGATTGCTTCCGCGCCGGCCAGGGCCTTCTTGGCACCGGCTTCGGTGGCGCACTCATCCGAGGGGACCCACCGGATATTGACCTTGGCCTGGTTGGCGAAGCCACCGGCCTTCAATGCCTCGGTGACGGACAGGTAGGCGTCCGGCAGGTCGATGTACTTGCCGACCAACGCAATGGTCAGTTCGGTCTTCGGGTTGTGCACCACATCCAACAGGCGGTCCCAGTCTTCCCAGTCCACGTCGCGGAACTTCAGGTCAAGGGTCTGCACAATGTAGGCGTCAAGGCCCTGGGAATGGATAACCTTCGGGATGTCGTAGATGCTCGGGGCATCGGCGCAGTTGATGACTGCTTCGGTGTCCACGTCGCAGGTGCGGCCGAGCTTGGCACGCATCTCGTCCGGGATCTCGCGATCCGAGCGGATGACCAAGGAATCAGGCTGAATGCCGATCGAGCGCAGGGCCGCGACCGAGTGCTGGGTAGGCTTGGTCTTCAGTTCCTGGCTTGGGCCGATGTACGGAACCAGGGAGACATGGACGAAGAAAGCGTTCTTGCGGCCGATGTCCTGACGCACCTGACGTGCCGCCTCCAGGAATGGCTGGGACTCGATATCGCCGACGGTGCCGCCGATTTCGGTGATGATGACATCGGGAGCCGACTTGCCTTCACCGGGCTCGGTGGCGGCCAAGCGCATGCGGCGCTTGATCTCGTCCGTGATATGAGGGATGACCTGTACGGTGTCGCCAAGGTACTCGCCGCGGCGTTCGCGCTCAAGGACTGTGGAGTAAACCTGACCGGTAGTCACGTTGGCGCTGCCCGGGAGGTTCTCATCCAGGAAACGCTCGTAGTGTCCGATATCCAGATCAGTTTCGGCGCCGTCATCGGTTACGAAGACTTCGCCGTGCTGGAAGGGGTTCATAGTACCTGGATCGACGTTCAGGTACGGATCGAGCTTCTGCATGGTCACAGAAAGACCACGAGCTCGAAGAAGATGTCCAAGGCTGGATGCCGTCAATCCCTTACCCAGGGAAGAGGCCACACCGCCGGTGACGAAGATATGCTTTGTCGTTTCAGACGACCGAGAATCACGAGTTTTATTACGCTGCACCACGGGATTTCATCCTATCACCATTCTTTTACCAAGCATCCACACTCACTGTAGTGCACGGGTTCGCGAAGCCCTAGTTTGCTTCGAGGTTTACCCTTCCACCCTGAAAATCAGGGCTTCTTCGATTCGCTGGCGGTGAGCGAACACACTAATTTTTGCGCATCCGCCAGCAATTCCTCGGCATGGGCCTGGGCCGTATCGGATTCCTCCTGGCCGGCAAGCATGCGCGCCAGCTCACGGATGCGGGCCGGTTCATCCAGCGCCACCACGTCGCTTGCAGTGAACCCCGCCCCGGCGTTGGATTTCGCATCCGAGTTCTTGATAACGCGGATGTGCCGGTCAGCGTAGGCGGCTACCTGCGGCAGGTGGGTCACGACAATGACCTGGACATGCCGGGCCAGCATGGCCAAGCGTTCGCCGATGCTGACTGCGGCCTTTCCGCCGACTCCCTGGTCAACCTCGTCGAAGACGAACGTCGGCACAGGATCCACCGCAGCCAGTACCACTTCGATGGCCAGCATGACGCGGGAGAGCTCGCCGCCACTGGCACCTTTGCCCAGCGGACGCGGTGAGGCGCCGGCGTGCGGCGCGAGCAGCATGGAGATCGAGTCCTGGCCGAAGGCTCCCGGTTCATCCAGCTCGTTGACCTCGATGACGAGCTTGGCGTCAGGCATGGCCAGCGCGGTCAGCTCCGCCGAGACACGGGTTGACAGCTTCTTGGCGGCTTTGCGGCGGGCATCGGATAGATCGGAGGCAAGCGCTGCGACCTTCTGCTCCAGGGCGACGACTTCTTCCTGCAAGACCTCGATGCGTGAGTCATCCCCGCCCAGGGATTCAAGGCGCTTGCGCGCAGTCTCCGCCCAGGAGATGACCTCGTCGATGCTCGGCGCGTACTTGCGCAATAACTTGCCCAAGTCTGCGCGACGTGCCTCAACTTGAGCCAGCAGCTCGGGCCCTTCTTCGTCCAGATCAGCAACATAGCCGGACAGGTCGCTTGAAAGTTCCGAGGCCAGAATTCCAAGTTCGGCGGCGCGTTCGGCAAATCCGGAAAGTACCGGGTCGTCCCCGCTGGCTTGGGCCAGAACCCCTCTGGCCGTTTCCACGAGTGTGGTAATGCCCGGGTTCTCAAAGTCTTCGGAGTCGATGACAGCTTGGGCCTGCAGGCTGGCATTGCGCAGCGACTCGATGTTGCCAAGCTTCATGGACTGTTCGCGCAGCGAGTCGTCCTCTCCGGGTTGCGGATCCAGCGAGTCGATCTCATCCAGCGCCAAGCGAAGGTTCTCGGCTTCCCGCACACGGTTACGCGAATCCTGCGTCAGCGAGGCCAGCTCCTTGGTGGCTGCACGCCATTGGCGATAGCTGCGCTGGTAGCTGCCGAGGATGCGGGCCACGCCGCTGCCTGCAAACCGGTCGAGCGCGTCGCGCTGGGCGCCAGGCTCCTTCAAACGGATTTGGTCGGACTGGCCGTGCACGGCGACAAGTTCCTGCCCCAGTTCAGCCAGCAAGCCGACGGGTGCGCTGCGGCCGCCGACGGTAGCCCGCGAGCGGCCCTGCGCGGACAGCGACCGCGTAAGCAGCAGCTCGCTGCACTGTCCAGCCGGTTCGATGAATGCGCCGGCCTGGGCGGCTGCATCGAGTACATGATGGTCCGGATCCAGGTGGATCACGGCCTCCGCCAAGGCGTGGTCGGCCCCGGTGCGGACGGCGCCGGCATCTGCGCGGCGTCCCAGCAGCAGCGAGAGCGCGGTGATCACCATGGTCTTGCCGGCACCGGTTTCGCCGGTGACAACAGTCAGCCCGGGGCCGAGCGGCAGGGTGGCATTGGTGATGACGCCCAGGTTGGAGATCGAGATTTCCTGAATCATGGCCTGCTCCCGAAAGTCGAGTTCAAGTTCAAACGTGCACGATTAGTATATGTGTTCTAAACGCACTTTCGTAGCTAGATTCGAAGATGTGGGAAACTCGAGGCGGATTCTGCTGCGCGGAACGCCTACGGGCGCGGCTCCTCGCCCCCGCCTACCATGGGGATTCCCGGCTCGTCCTTGTGGTGCGGTTCCACGCTCTGAAGTCCCGGGCCGATCACCGGCAATGCGGTGGTTGCAGCCCGGCGCAGATCGTCCTTGGCTGGACCGCGCCAGCCGGTAATCGGCAATTCGAACTTGTTGACCAGGCGCTCGGAGAACGGTGTGGTATTCAATCTGGCCAGACGCACCGGCGTGTCGCTGCGTGTGACTTCGATTCTGGCACCCGGCGGCAGGTCAATGGTGCGGCGGCCGTCGCACCATAGGACTGCTCCTGCATCCGTGCGGGTCAGCATTTCCACTGCCATCACCGAATCGGGCGATACGACCAGGGGCTTGGCGAAGAGTGCATGGGCGGATATCGGAACCATGATCAGCGCAGCTACGTCAGGCCAGACCACGGGACCGCCAGCGGAGAAGGAGTAGGCCGTCGAACCAGTAGGCGTGGCCATGACTACGCCATCGCAGCCGAACGTGGAGATCGGGCGGCCGTCCACCTCGATGACCACCTCGACCATACGTTCGCGATTGGCTTTTTCCACCGCGGCCTCGTTCAGCGCCCAGGTTTCAGCAAGGCAGATATTGTCCTGCCAGACCTTGACCTCGATGGCCATGCGCTCCTCGACGGTGTAGGACTTCTCAACCAGCGCCTTGACGGTTGCCGCCAATTCGGTGCGCTCGGCTTCCGCCAGGAATCCTACGTGGCCCAGGTTTACGCCGACCAGCGGCAAAGGCGCGGCGCGGACCAATTCCGCGGCGCGCAGCACCGACCCGTCGCCGCCGAGCACCACGCCCAGCTCGATGTCTTCTACGGCGCAGTCGTCATGGAGGATTTCAACTCCTGGAACAGGTTCTCCGACGGCGCGAATCACCGCTTCCTGGTCCTTGGCGCGCATCACCGGTACGGTGCCGGCTTCGGCAAGCAATGCGCAGGTTTCCAGTGCTGCAGTGATCGCTTCTTTTCGGCCGGTGTGGGCGAAGACTAGGATCTTGCGCAAGGCGGCGTGCCCCTCTCAACAGTGATGAGTGATTGGCTCTGCGTAGGCAGCTGCAATCCGGAGGTAGTCCGAAAACGCTGCATTTCTTATCTAAGAATAGTCAACGGCATGGATCATTGCGGATTTCTCGGCGTCATCCTGCGACTTCGCAGCCGCGCTGAGCCACAGGAAGAACTCCAGATTGCCGTCTTGGCCGGCCAGCGGGCTACGTGCCAAACCCCGCAGGGCCAGACCGGCTTCGGCGGCCTTGGCAACGACGGATTCCACCGCGCCTCGGCGCAGCTGGGGGCTGGAGACTACGCCGGTGCGGTTCAGGTGTTCGCGCCCGACCTCAAACTGGGGTTTGACCATCAGTACCAGTGAGCCGCCGGGACGCGTCACGCCGGCCAGTGCTTCCAGCACAAGTCGTAGCGAAATAAAGGACAAGTCTGCTACCACCAAGTCGACATCTCCACCGATATCTTCCGGTGTCAGGTATCTGACGTTCAGCCCCTCATGAACTGAAACGCGGGGGTCAAAGCGGATTTCGTCGACGAGCTGGTCGTGTCCGACATCTGCGGCGACCACATGACCGGCTCCACGTCGCAGCAAGACGTCTGTAAATCCTCCGGTGGAAGCCCCTGCATCCAGACAACGCAAACCTTCAGGAGAAATAGTGGTAAATACATCCAGTGCGCCAGCAAGCTTGTGCCCGGCCCGGGAGACATATTGCTCCCCTTCAATCTCGGTAAGTGCCACAGTAGCTGTGGCGGAGACCTTCTTGGATGCCTTGGAGACTTCCTGCCCGTCCACAAGCACCCGGCCTGCCTCGATGAGCTTGGCTGCTTCGGTACGCGAACGTGCCAAGCCGCGCACCACTAATTCCTGATCCAGACGGCTCATGCACCAAACTCCGAACGGTTCAGCTCCTGCTGCAACCCGCCGAGCAGCTGCTCGTAGATGCCGGCATGCTCGGTGATGTCGTGGTCTGCCAAGGACGAGAGCGCGGCTTCCAGAGCCTGGTCATCGAACTGGGGAGCTCCGCCATGCGGCGTACCGGGAATCCCGGGGCGTGGCACAGGGGTGGAGGAAAAATCGTTCACTGCTTTTCACCGTTCTTGCGGCGCAGCATTTGAAGGCCACGCGAGGTGAACTCGATCTCCGGGGATTCGTGGGTGCTCTGGCGCGGATGGGCAAGCCACCAAGCATGGCAGGCCGCGCGCCAGGCGTTGAGATCCGATTCGTTGCCGTCCACAGCGATCTTGCCGTTGGCGATACGGGCTACTGCGTCCCCCACCTGCACGCCGTAGCCGAGCACCTTGATGGTCGGGTAAGGACGGTAGATGTCGGCCAGTGTGGCAATCAGGTAGTTCGGACGCTGCTCCACAGGCGCGCCAAGAGCGGTGGCGGGTGTGTCGACACCCGTGAGCACCATGGCGGTGGAGAACCCAGCATGGAAGCCGCCGAGGATATCGGTGTCCAAGCGATCCCCGAGCACGAGCGGACGCTTGGAATCCAGGCGGTCCGCAGCACGGGAGAAGAGGTAGGACTCGGGTTTGCCAGCCACCCGAGGAGTCACCCCGGTGGCCAGCTTCACCGCATGGACCAGCGATCCGTTGCCCGGGGCGATACCCTCGGCGCGCGGGATTGTCAGGTCAGTATTCGTGGCGACCCATTTGGCGCCGTTCTGGATTGCATAGGACGCCTCGGCCAGGTCATTCCAGGAGACTTCGGGATCGAATCCCTGGATGACCGCTACCGGTTCATCCTTATGGGACTCGACCACTTCCAGGCCCCGCACCGCGATGCATTCTCGCAGGTACGGGGACCCAACCACCAACACCTTGCTGCCTGGATTCAACTCGCGGGCCAGCATCTCGGCCCCGGCGTCTGCCGAGCCGAAGACCTGTTCCGCGCTGGTCTTCACGCCCAGCTGGCGCAGGTGCGCCGCGACCGACATGGGCGAACGTCCAGCGTTGTTCGTGATAAACGCGTGTGCCACGTTCACCTCGGCCAGGGCGTTCAGCGATTCCACTGCATCGGGAATGGCATTCGGACCGGCATACACGACGCCATCCAGGTCGGAGAGGACAGAATCAAATCCGGAGATCAGCATGGGGAGGTGGTTCCTACTTCATCAAATGACTGGTACTACTGCGAGTCTACTTTGCGGCTTCCTCGTCGGAGTTCTCCGAGACCTCACTGAAGATGTGATCAGCGTCAACCTCGACCAGTCCGTCTTCCTCGTCGACGCCGTTCTGTTCGGCGGAGGTGTCGGTTTCCTTTTCCGCGCCGGCCTCATCCTGTGCAAGTTCATCGGACGGGGCTTCCAGTTCAGCAGCTTCGTCGGACTCGGCTGCTGCCTCGGATTCGGCGGCACCCTCGGAATCCACCAGATCGCGGGCGCGAGGTGCCTCTTCTTCTTCCTCGTCCATCTCTGGAGCCAGGTCGATGATGAAGGACTCGGTCTCTTCCTCGATGCCGAGGGCGCGTTCTGCCACTGAAACCTGCTTTTCCCAGCGGGCTGCTTCCTCGGTGCGGCCTGCGGCTGCAAGCAGCTCGGCGTAGACCGCGAACAAGCGCGGGCTAAAGGAGAAGGCGCGGTTGAAGTTCAGCTGTTCCAGGGACTCCAGCGCCGCCAGCGCCTCGTCCAGCTTGCCCAGGTCGGAGAAGCAGCCCGCAAGGACAATCTGCATCTCGACCTTGACCGATGGCTCCAGGTTTGCGGACTCATCGGACTGGGCCAGCTCGATGGCCTTCTCCACACGGCCCAGGCCGCGTAGCGAATCAGCAATCAGCGGGAGGTTGTAGTCCGAACCGGAAATACGGCGGTGGGTACGCAGCTCTCGCAGCGAATCAGCGTACTTGCCGGCGTGGTAAGCGGCGATGCCCACGGCCTCGCGCACCACTGCCACGCGTCCACCACGGCGCGATGCAGCCAGGGTGTGCTCGTAGGCCAGCTCTGGATCTTCTTCCAGCAGACGGCCTGCCATCACCAGGTGCTTCGCAACCCAGCTGGCAGAGCGCTCTTCCAGGTAACGCAGCTGGGCGCGGGCAACGCGGTCCAGCTCCTTGCCGGTGACGTCTTCATCGATCTCCGGGGACTGCGAACGGTCTGCACGATTGGAAATGCGCAGATCGCCAGGGTTGTGCGCCTTAGGCTCCTGTGCGTGGGGATCTTCGAACTTCTTCTCGCCACGAGGCTTGAAGTCGCGGTCGTTGCGCTTGAAGTCGCCGCCACGGTTGTCATCGCGACGCTTGAAATCACCACCGCGGTTGTCACCGCGGAAACCACCACGATCATCGTTGCGCTTGAAGTCGCCGCCACGGTTGTCATCGCGACGCTTGAAGTCACCACCGCGGTTGTCGTCGTTGCGCTTGAAGCCGCCACCGCGGTTGTCATCGCGGCGCTCACCGCGGAAACCACCACGATCATCGTTGCGCTTGAAGTCGCCGCCACGGTTGTCATCGCGACGCTTGAAATCACCACCGCGGTTGTCATCGCGGCGCTCACCGCGGAAACCACCACGATCATCGTTGCGCTTGAAGTCGCCGCCACGGTTGTCATCGCGACGCTTGAAATCACCACCGCGGTTCTCGCCGCGGAAACCGCCACGGTTGTCGTCATTGCGCTTGAAATCGCTGCCGCGGTTGTCATCGTTACGGCGGAAGCCACCGCGATCATCGTTGCGGTCATCACGGCGCTTGAAGTCGCCACCGCGGTTATCGCCGCGGAAACCACCGCGGTTGTCGTCGTTGCGCTTGAAGCCACCGCCACGGTTGTCATCGTTGCGGCGGAAGCCACCGCGATCTTCATTACGATCGCCGCGGAAACCGCCACGGTTGTCGTCATTGCGCTTGAAGCCGCCGCCACGGTTATCATCGCGACGCTCACCACGGAAACCACCACGATCATCGTTCCGCTTGAAATCACCGCCACGGTTGTCGTCGCGACGCTTGAAGTCACCACCGCGGTTGTCGTCGTTGCGCTTGAAGCCACCGCCACGGTTGTCGTCGTTGCGCTTGAAGCCTCCACCACGGTTATCATCGCGGCGCTCACCACGGAAACCACCACGATCATCGTTCCGCTTGAAGTCACCACCGCGGTTGTCATCGTTACGGCGGAAGCCACCGCGATCATCGTTGCGGTCATCGCGACGCTTGAAATCGCCACCACGGTTATCACTGCGGAAACCACCGCGGTTATCGTCGTTGCGCTTGAAGCCACCGCCACGGTTGTCATCGCGGCGCTCACCGCGGAAACCACCACGATCATCGTTGCGCTTGAAGTCGCCACCGCGGTTATCGTCGTTGCGCTTAAAGCCGCCGCCACGGTTGTCATCGCGGCGCTCACCGCGGAAACCACCACGATCATCGTTGCGCTTGAAACCACTGTTGTTGTCGTCGCGACGCTTGAAGTCGCCACCACGGTTATCATCGCCGCGCTTGAATCCATCGCTGGAATTGTTGCGGTTTGAATCTGAGTTCCGGAAGCCACCCTGTCCATTGTTGGAACTACGGCGGAAATCGTTAGACATTTAATGTCTCCTTCAGCGGATATCTCAATACCGCAACCTTCGTGTTCGCGTCAGCGAAGCACTTCACTATTTACAAATCACCATGCATCAAATGCATGAACGTCTTGTTCAATCCTACGGGAGTAAGCGCTTCTACCATAGGGATTAGACTCCAATGTGTGCAGACACTCATATGACGAGAAGTAGCTTCTAATCCAGTACGGACACTTCCTAGGGTCTTGTGCAGCTGGCGAGCTCATCGCTTGCCAGTCTTGGAATGTCCTTTCCCCTTTTAAGCAGGAAAAAGGGGGAGCCACCACACCCCCGCACCCTCACGCCCGGCCACGATGCCGGCCAGCAGGCAATCCTGCCGAGAAAACACGCCGCCGCCACCAGGCAGCCTTTTTAAACAGGAAAAAAGGGGAAGCCACCACTCCCCCTGCAGCAACCCCGGTTAAACAGCGAAAGCCCCGACACACAGTGTCGGAGCCTCCACCACTTCAAGTTAAGTCCGGCGGTGACCTACTCTCCCACACCCTCACGAGTGCAGTACC
>NZ_BMPH01000007.1 GCF_014647495.1 Glutamicibacter protophormiae | reverse complement strand
ATCGCACGGTCGTTATTGGAGACCGGCGGGTTCAGGCCACGTTTACACTCTGAATCCTGAAGAGCCGGGAATCTCCACAATCCCGGGGCTTTCGAGCACGTCCTCTGAGGTGATCATTCCCGAGATCGGCGTGGACCTGAGCGTATTTCTCGTGCGGCGTACTTGGCAACGTGGGCGGAGGTCTGCCCGGGGTAGAACGAATCGGCCGGACGCAGTAAGTCTTCGCATACCAGAGGCGGGGAATCCTCTGTGAACGCTGCGCTGGGCACCGCAGCGCAGAGCGCGACC
Organism: Glutamicibacter protophormiae; assembly: GCF_014647495.1. GTDB lineage: Bacteria > Actinomycetota > Actinomycetes > Actinomycetales > Micrococcaceae > Glutamicibacter > Glutamicibacter protophormiae. The sequence goes on along the minus strand of NZ_BMPH01000007.1, from coordinate 181,236 downwards.
CGGCAGAAGAACACGTTCGTGGCCGCACGGATTCCACGACTCTACCTGCGCCGCGACGATAACCGGTTGATTCTGGAGGCCGTGCAGACGTTGGTGGAGCTGAACTGGGGGAAAGAGCATAATTGTGCGGGATCGCGGCCTGTCAGAAAAACCAATTGATTCGTACGGAAATGACGTGGGCCAGGATCCGCAGGATATTCATCCGTTTAACTGCCATTCGAGCGCTCCGGCCCATTCAACCGATTAAGCACTTGTGGAATGGTGCGAAGAACTTGATCAGTAATATTCAGCGCGATGATTTAGAACCGACGGTCGCAGCGTTCAAAGACCCTATCCGTGCAAAGGTGTTAGATTGCAGGATCTGAGTAGTTGGCGTTCGGAATTAGACAGTTAGCGTCAAGAATAGTAATATCACGTGAGAAAATTAAGTCTAAATGTTTGTCGAGGTGGATAAAAATGCTGGGTCAAAAGATTCGCGCAGCTGCACTGGTCGCTGTTCTCGTGGGAGGGGGAAGTTTGGTTGCTGCAGCTCCTGCTATGGCTGAAGGTTCCTGGTCTTCGTCAATCACGAATGCCCTAACTGGTTTTAAATCGCGGTCTTGGCAGGACAGCCACAAGGACAAAGCGGCTACCAAAACGGTGTTAAAAACTTGCTCTGAGACATGGGGAAGTTCGAAGCCCGTAGGAAGCGTAACGCTTAACTTATTCGATGAAAGGGGTCTTCTGCCCGACAAGAACATGGGATCTAGGACCAGCAATTGCGGCACTTTCAATTGGGGTGAAATGCAGAGACCAGATCGGTACCATTTTAAGCTTTCCAAGGTGGCTGGCCTCGACAGTGGAGTGAAGCTGACTGCGAAGTCGGTCAAGCAATACTTCTAATGAAGAATATCGAAATATCCGGCGTGGACTACGGCTATGCATCAGAATCGAAAATTTTTCAGAATCTAGATGTTTCGTTTCTTCCGGGAAGAACGGCTCTGTTGGGTCCAAATGGAGCTGGGAAATCTACGTTAATCTCCCTGATGGCTAGTGTGCTTTCGCCTTCTGCAGGGACTATTGAGATAACCCGTGCCAATGGAAACCGGATCACTTCCCGTCAGCTGCGAAAATTTCGTCGGCTCGTTGCTTGGTTGCCCCAAGATTTCTCCCCTGTAGCCGGTCTTAGCGTCATGGAACACGTTATGTACGCAGGGTGGTTAAAAGGGATGTCGCGTAGATTGGCTAAACACGAAGCTCCTTGGGCTGTCCATGCTGTCGGCTTAGATGAATTATCGGGTAAGAAGGCCACGGAACTATCGGGCGGGCAACAGAGACGTCTGGGATTAGCAGGTGCCTTAGTGCATCGAGCTGGGGTTGTTCTCCTTGATGAGCCCACGGCTGGTCTTGACCCTGGACAGCGCGATAGGTTTCGGCGGATCCTGGCCACGCTCAGTGATGAGCATGTAACCGTGGTTTCTACTCACCAGACGGAAGATATTGATGGTTCTTTCGACCACGTAGTAGTGCTTGTTGACGGGAGCATCAGATTTAATGGCTCCGTTAGTGAATTCATGAATGTAGCGCCAGCGAACATTACTGACCCTCGGGACCGAGTTCGCATAGCCTATGCAGCTTTCGTCGAAGGTGAGATCTGAGGATGCTTCCCGTTACTCGACGACCTGCGTGGTGGCTGCTCGCTCCGGCGATAGGTCTAGTTGTCCTGTATGTGCAACAGTATGTTCCGAGCCTGCAGATCATTGCCCAGCGTGAAGCGGCAGTTGCGGCTTCGGCGCTCCTGCTTATCTTTTCTGCGTCATTGGTCAGTACTACTGCCGCCCTAGAAGTTGGACGTGATCGAGCAAGCTGCGGGATGACTGAAGTATCGGTCCGTAGCAAAATCGAGGTTGTTGCCGTTCGACTATGGCCTTGTCTTGTTGCAGGAACGATCGTCCAGATGTCAGGAATCTTCGTGTTGCTGGACAAAGCTGGCTCAGCACCTGATCGATTCCCCGTTCTCATCACCGTGGGATTGCTGTGTGCGTTGCTCTTCCACGCTGGTATCGGAGTCTTTTTGGGTACGTGGTTACGGCCACGTTTCGCTGTTCCCTTTGCCCTGGCGCTTTCCTACCTTTGGCTTGGGTTTGCTTGGAGCTTCGATTTCGTACCAGTCCGGTATCTGGCGGGGCTTGCCTTGGAAGGGTGCTGCTCTCCAAGCGAGACTGTGGACATATCTGCGGTTGTTGCCTTGATCGTGTTCTCACTCGCGGGGTTTGTCGGGCTTGTTCTGATGGCAGGTGGCGTCGATAGTAGAAAACTGAGGCCTCGTGGGAACAGGAACTGGTTGCGTCTCGTAGCGGGTATTGCGACGCTTGGATTAGGTACTTCACTGGGTCTATTTGCGGCCCGTGATGTTGGGGTGAATCCAGTGGTAGCTAGGCCGCTCGCGGACGCGCAGTGTTCAAATAGTGTTCCTGAGGTCTGTCTCTTCTCTACTCAGTTGGCTAGGGGCGATACTCGGCACGTTTATGCAGACACGTTCACGGTGCTTGCTGCTAGGGGAATGCCGAAGGTAACCCAAGTCTTTTCGATTAGTGGAGATCATGAGCCGGTGTTGTCGGCGCAGGGCGTCGCCAATGTTGTTGCGGCACCAGGGCAATCGCGTTCGGCTGCGCTGGAATCGGCTGCTAGTACTTTCGCGGTGGCTGCTTCCAATACCGAGTGTGGTGACGATGTTTCCACGGATATTTATGGGTGGAGTGAAGTGCTCAAGGTTTGGAGTGTCCAGGCTGCGGCGTTACAAATCCTTGATTCAGAAGAACGTGAGGGTATTCCTGACACGAGCTTCTTAGAGTTGATTTCGGAGCCGGGAGAGACGGACTTTGCTCAGCAGTGGCAGGTACTCAGTGGATTTGACGAACAGTCGCAAAACGACTGGGCGGCGTCGACCTACCGTCAGCTGAGCCAGTGTCAGGTTCCAGCGCAGCTCGGTGTTGGTCCCCGGTGAAATGGGCGCTAAATACTCGACACTACTGGTTAATAGCATCCGTTGTAATTGTTGCTGGTGTGGTGGGAACGGTATCTGGCAATGTCGACCTTCCCATCCCGTTTATGAGCGCCCTTTTGGGTACTTCAACGATGCCTGCACCGGTAATCCCTAGTTTAGTTGTCGCGATTGTTGCTGGTGGCTCGATTCAAAGCGCTGAAATGCTCTGGACATTCGCCTCTGTAAGAAACGTAGTTGCCCATTCGATGGCCTTGGCTGCAGCGGTAGTGCTTCTAGTGTTTGTAGTCTCCTCCACGACTGGAATCCTTGTTGGGGACAGTGCTGTGGCTGTGCTTTTGACCCGGGATGTTGCCGGGTTCTTGGTGCTTTGGTCTGTGTCGCGGGCGCTGGGGATTGAACGGTTTGCATCGCTTGTGCCGGTTGTTTATTTGTTGATTGCAGCTATTTTTGCACGTAACTCGTTGGGGCAAACGCGTGGTTGGGCTTGGATTTTGGATAGGGATCTGGGCAATTTGTGGGCGGTATACACAATTTTTCTGGGCACCTTGTTGACTCTTCTCTTTGTGCTTAGGAGACGTTCGTTGCTGGGCGGCGCCAAGGGACCCAAAGTCTAATTGCGAAGTCAAGAGAAGTTGAACTTACTGGTCTATCTCAGTTGTAACCCTGATTTTTTGGCCAACGGCTGCAACTTTGATGATTTAAGCGAGGTAGGGCGGGAACGATCGAATTTCGCGTATCGCAGGCTGGCTTGCACAGAGAACCGGTTTTCGTCGCGTCGACGATGTCGCTCGCGCTGGGCGATTTGCTCACTGATCGCTCACGTCGATTCGAGGTTTGAACCTTACCAATGACGGATCTGAGTCGAATTCGGCTTATTAGCAGGGGCAGTAACCCGTCAATGCATCTCGCTAGATTAAAGATAAAAGTCGGTGGCCGCCGCCTTCCCTCGGGAAGGCGGCGGCCACCGGTTTCTCAGCTAGAACCTAGCGCAAAAAAACTAGTTCTTGCGAGCCAGATCGAAGCGGTCCGAGTTCATGAACTTGGCCCATGCGTTGGCGAAGTCCTTGACGAACTTCTCCTTGGCGTCGTCCGAAGCGTAAACCTCGGCGAGGGCGCGCAGCTCGGAGTTGGAACCGAAGAGCAGGTCCACGCGGCTGCCGGTCCAGCGACCGTCTGCCGAGGTGTAGGTCTGCTTGTCCTCGGAAGCGGTCCACTGGATGCCCGGTGCCAACAGGTTCGTGAAGAAGTCGTTGGTCAGGGCGCCCGGGGTCTCGGTGAAGACACCCAGATCGGAACCGTCCCAGTTGTTGCCCAGTACGCGCAGGCCGCCGACCAGTACGGTCATTTCCGGTGCGGACAGGCCGAACAGGTTGGCCTTGTCCACCAGCAGGTACTCGGTAGGCAGCTTGATGAAGCCCGAGTCGTAGTTGCGGAAGCCGTCCGAAACCGGCTCCAGCCATGCAAACTGTTCGACGTCGGTCTGCTCCTGGGTGGCATCCACGCGACCCGGTGCGAAAGGAACCTCGATCTGCTGGCCGCCGGCCAGTGCAGCCTGCTCCACACCGACGTTGCCGGCCAGGACCACAACATCAGCGAAGGACGCCTTGATCTCGGAGGAAGCGTTGAAGGTCTCGACGATCTCTTCCAGCTTGGCGATGACCGGCTTGAGCTGCTCAGGCTGGTTGACGGTCCACGATACCTGTGGTTCCAGGCGGATGCGGCCGCCGTTGGCACCGCCGCGCTTGTCCGACGAGCGGAACGAGCCAGCTGCCTTCCACGCGGTGGAGATCAGCTGCTGAACCGACAGGCCCGACTCGTTGATCAGGGACTTCAGTGCTGCAACTTCCTTGGCGCCCAGGGTAACCTCTGGAGCGGCCGGCAGCGGATCCTGCCATGCCAGGTCCTCTGCAGGAACCTCTGGACCGAAGTAGCGGGACTTCGGGCCCATGTCGCGGTGGGTCAGCTTGAACCAGGCGCGTGCGTAGGCATCGGCGAACTCTTCCGGGTTCTCCTTGAAGCGCTTGGAGATCGGGCCGTAGATCGGGTCGAAGCGCAGGGCCAGGTCGCTGGTCAGCATGCGAGGTTCGCGGTGATCCAGGTTGTCATGGGCAGGCTGGACCAGGCCGGCGCCGCCGCCGTTGACCGGACGCCACTGCTTGGCGCCAGCAGCCGACTCGAACAGTTCCCACTCGTAAGCGAACAGGATGTGGAAGAACTCGTTGTCCCAACGGGTTGGGTGGTAGGTCCAGGTAACTTCCAGACCCGACGCGGTGTTGTCCGACGCGTTGCCGGTGCCGTAGCCGTTCTTCCAGCCCAGGCCCTGCTCCTCGAGGCCTGCGGCCTCCGGGTCCTCGCCGATGCGGTCAACGTTGTGTGCACCGTGGGTCTTGCCGAAGGTGTGGCCGCCGGCGATCAGCGCGACGGTCTCTTCATCGTTCATGCCCATGCGGCGGAAGGTTTCGCGCACGTCGATGGCCGAAGCCAGCGGATCGGGGTTGCCGTCCGGGCCCTCAGGGTTGACGTAGATCAAGCCCATCTGGACTGCTGCCAGCGGCGCTTCCAGATCGCGCTTGCCGGTGTAGCGGTCGTTGTCCAGCCAGACCTTTTCAGGACCCCAGTAGACATCCTCATCTGCTTCCCAGACGTCCTTGCGGCCGCCGGCGAAACCGAAGGTCTTGAAGCCCATGGACTCCATGGCCACGTTGCCGGCCAGGATCATGAGGTCGGCCCAAGAGATGGACTGTCCGTACTTCTGCTTCACTGGCCACAGCAGGCGGCGAGCCTTGTCCAGGCCCACGTTGTCTGGCCATGCGTTCAGCGGGGCGAAGCGCTGCTGACCGGCTCCGCCGCCACCGCGGCCGTCGTGCGAACGGTAGGTACCGGCCGAATGCCATGCCATGCGGATGTACAGCGGACCGTAGTGACCGAAGTCGGCTGGCCACCAGTCCTGCATGGTGGTCATGTTCTCGATCAGGTCAGCCTTCAGGGCATCCATGTCGAGAGCTTCGAAGGCCTTGATGTAGTCAAAGTCTTCGTCCAACGGGTTCGAAACCTGCTGGTTCTTCGCCAGGATCTTCAGGTTCAGCTTGTTGGGCCACCACTCGGTGTTGGGGTTGCCCTGGGTTGGGTGCACAAGGCCGGCGCCAACTACTGGGCACTGACCTGCTGTCGTCTCAGACATATGCTCTTCCTTCCGGTTAAAGGGGTTTTTGGGGCAGCGTCCGTCGGGAGGTTTTCGGGCCAGCCGGCGGGGCTTGGGAACTAGGGGGTGCTTTTCAGCTGTTCAAGGCCTGGCAATCCGGGCAAATGCCCCAGTAGATCACTTCGGCTTCATCTATCTGGAAGCCGTGATCGTCCGAGGCGTGCAAGCACGGAGACGCTCCGACCGAACAGTCGACATCCGCCAGATGTCCGCAGCGGCGGCACACCACATGGTGGTGGTTGTCGCCGACGCGGGTCTCATAGCGGGCAATGTGTCCCTGGGGCTGGATCTGACGCACTACACCCAAGCTCGTGAAGAGCTTGAGCGAGTCGTATACCGCCTGGTGGGACACATGCGGATGCTCCTCATGCACAGCCGAAATAATGGTTTCGGTATCGGCATGGGGATTTGCAGTCACCGCCGCGAGTACCGCAACACGAGGTTGCGTCACCCGCATGGATGCCTCTTTCAGCACCTGCTCGATCCCTGCCTTTGATGTCATGTTTCAAGCATGCCCTCTTATTTTGAATGAGTCAAGATAAGAATCGGTGTGTTACGGGTAACTTTTTGCTGAACGTGTAATGAACATTTGAAATCTAACTTTGAAGTGTATATATGCGCATCTGGTTATACTTATATCGTTGCGGTGCTCGCGCTGGTTCGCGGCGGGGTGAGTTGCCCGCCACGCAGGCCTGATGTGGCACCCCGGGCCAATCGTCCGAGGTGGCGGCATATTCAGATTCTCGATTAAAGCAAATGACAAATTAATCGTGCCGTGAAATTGATGCCTATATTCTTTGAATAATACTTCGCTTTGTCGCCATCAAAAGAAGCGAAAATCCAGCCGGCGACGAAACTCACAGTCTGTTCCAGAACCCCCGGAACCACGGGAGATGTTGGTAGTCCTTCCGTGGAATTCGCGGGCGTGGAGTTCCGTGAAGGTTGACCTTGCAGTGGATCTAACTAATGATGGAAAAGCCCGAATTACGGCCGCTTGAATCAAGATACGACAAAAGTTTTCCGCTGAATTGCTTGTTTCGTACGTAGAGTATGGGAACGGGCACGCAAGCTTTCATCGTGTGCTGCGGGTCGATCTTGGATTCAGTGAACTGAAGCAATCAAAGCAATCCTCAACCGAATGCACTAGCCGGATGGCGTTCCCCGCATAGGGAGCTGGCGCCCCGATAGTCAGGTGGCCGATGTGCTCGGCCCCTGCCTGGCTGGTGGGGAAAGAACGCAATGAAGCAGAGTGACCAATCAATAGAAGAGATCGTTGGAGAGCTGCACTCAGCTCGCCAGCGTAAGCCGAAGAAGTACATGCTTGAGGGCATCGACTACTGGGTGTTCGGGATTGCCGGAGCGCTTGCCTTGGCCTTCATTATCTGGGGTTTTGTCACCCCCGATGGCCTGGGCACAGTGGCCGATGCCGCCTTGGATTGGGTCATCACCAATACCGGCTGGCTGTTCATCATCGCGGCCTCGGTCTTCGCCGTCTTCGTCATCGTCGTCGCGGCCAAGAATTTCGGGCGCATTCCGCTGGGCAAGGACGACGAGAAGCCGCAATTCAGCACGGTGTCATGGATTTCCATGATGTTCGCAACCGGCATGGGCATTGGCCTGGTGTTTTACGGCGTCGGTGAGCCGTTGTACTTCTACATGTCCCCTCCACCGGGGACGGTCGAGGGACAGACCGACGCAGCGCTGAGCACTGCCATGGGCACCACGCTGTTCCACTGGACCCTGTTCCCCTGGGCCATGTATGCGATCGTGGGACTCGGAATGGCCTACGGCAGCTTCCGCCTTGGGCGCCCGCAGCTCTTTTCCTCGATGTTCACCCCGATCTTCGGCGACCGGGCCATCCATGGGTTGGGCGGCCGCGTCATCAATATCCTGGCCATCATCGCCACCCTGTTCGGCTCGGCCTGCTCTCTGGGCTTGGGCGCGCTGCAGATCGGCGGCGGCATCCAGGCCACCGGCATGATGGAAAAGGTCGGATCCGGAGTCCTGGTTGTGATCATCGCGATCCTCACGGCCTTGTTCGTGGCTTCGGCGATCTCCGGCATCGAGCGCGGCATCCAGTGGCTTTCGAACACCAACATGGTGCTGGCGGTCATCCTCGCCCTGATCGTCTTCATCGGCGGGCCGACCCTGTTCATCCTGAACGTCATCCCCAACGCCATCGGTTCCTTCATCGGAGACCTGCCGCAGATGGCATCCCGCACGGCGGCCTCGGGAGATGAAGCGGTTTCCTCATGGCTGTCCTCATGGACCGTGTTCTACTGGGCCTGGTGGGTTTCGTGGACCCCATTCGTGGGCCTGTTTATCGCCCGCATCTCCCGTGGCCGCACCATCCGCCAGTTCGTCACCGGCGTGTTGCTGGTGCCTTCCACGGTGACCCTGCTGTGGTTCGCGATCTTCGGCGGCGGCGCCATCGGAATCCAGGAGCGCGCCGAGCGCGCAGGGGATACCTCGGCACAGCTGGCGCAGATCGTGGACGGCGCCCCGGACATCAACTTCGACTTGATCCTCTTCGACATGCTGGAACAGCTTCCGGTGGCCGGATGGGTCTCGGTGGTGCTGATGGTCTTGGCCGTGCTGCTGATCGCAATCTTCTTCGTTACCGGTGCGGACTCCGCATCCATCGTGATGGGCGCCCTGAGTGAAAAGGGTGCAGAGAACCCCACACGGAAATCGGTGGTTTTCTGGGGTGTTGCCACCGGCGCGGTGGCCGCGGTCATGCTGCTGGCGGGCGGCGACAACCCGGCCGAGGCGCTGAACGGCCTGAAGAACATCACCATTGTTACCGCGCTGCCGTTTGTCGTCGTCATGTTGCTGTTGTGCGTGGCCATTTGGAAGGACCTGAGCCGCGATCCGCTGATCCTGCGCAGCACCGTGGCGCGCCAGGTTCTGGAGAATTCGGTCTCGCGCGGCGTGGATCGCCATGAGGGCAGCGGATTCAGCCTGATGACCACCGAAATTCCGGTAGTCGAGGCGGCAAAGCTGGGCACCGAGCGCGGCGCGGTGGTGGAAGAGCGCGAAGTGTTGCTGGCCACCGAACCAGCTGAACCAACCGACTCAAAGGACCCGGCCGAGCCGAAGTCCCGGGGTCCGGAGAAATCCTGACATCGACTGATGGTCTGCCCCAGCAGGGCAGCCGGAACTGAACAAGCTGGCCGGGTCCGTGCATGATGCACGGGCCCGGCCAGCTTGTTAATCAGCGCGGTCGACGGCTGCGGTCAGCCGCGGGCGCGGCAGATCTCGTTGATCTCCGGGATGCACGGCTCATTCTGCAGGCTTGTCGTGTCGCCCAGCGTGGTCCCCTCGAAGAGCTGGGTGAGCAGGCGTCGCATGATCTTGCCCGAGCGGGTTTTCGGGACGTCCGGCACCAGCACCACATCGCGCGGCTTGGCGATCGGGCCGATCTGCTCGGCCACGGTGGCGCGCAGCGCGGCGATGAATTCTGCCTGGCGTGCGGAGGTGGCCTCATCGGGATCCACCGCGATCAGCGACTTGTCCAGCGGGACCACGAACGCGGTGGCAGCATGCCCGGTCTTGGCATCCGGGGTCGGGCAGACCCCGGCTTCCACCACGCCGGCGTTGGTGACCAGCGCGGATTCGATCTCGATGGTGGACAGCCGGTGGCCGGAAATGTTGATCACATCGTCGGTGCGGCCCAGAATGTAGATGTCCCCGTCCTCATCGAAGCGGGCGCCGTCCCCGGCGAGGAACCATCCCTGTTCGACGTACTGCTGCCAGTAGCTGGTGTAGTAGCGCTGCGGGTTGCCCCACACGGTGCGGGCCATGGACGGTCCGGTCTCGGTAATGACGATGTTGCCCTGCTGGTTCGGCGGCACGGTGTTGCCTGCGGCATCCACGATGTCCACGCTCACCCCGGGCAGGGCGCGCGCAGCGCAGCCCGGCTTGAAGTGTGCGTCGGTAGGCAGCGGGGAGAGGATGGTGGCCCCGGACTCCGACTGCCACCAGGTGTCCACCATGGCGATGCCGTCGGCGGTGTCGCGGCCCACCTGGCTGCGCAGCCAGCGCCACGCCTCGGGGTTCACCGATTCTCCGACGGTGCCGCCGATCTTGATCGAGGACAGGTCGTAGTCCGCCGGGATGCCCTCCGGGAACCAGCCCATCAGCGAACGGACCAGGGTCGGAGCGGTGTAGTAGCTGGTCACTCGGTAGCGTTCGATGATCTCGAAGTGGCGTCCCGGGTGCGGAGCATTCGGTACGCCTTCGTAGATGACCTGGGTGACGCCGTTGGCCAGCGGACCGTACATCTCGTAGGTGTGCGCAGTGACCCAGGCCAGGTCCGCGGTGCACCAGTGCACATCGTCGGCGCGCAGGGAATGGTCCGGGTTGGCGAACAGCAGGTTGTAGCTATAGGCCGCCTGCGTCAGGTAGCCGCCGGTAGTGTGCACCAGGCCCTTGGGCTGCCCGGTGGTTCCTGAGGTGTACATGATGAACAGCGGGGTCTCGGAGTCGAAGAACTCCGGGGTGTGCTCGGTGGACTGGGTCTCGACAACCTCGTGCCACCACACGTCGCGGCCTTCGGTCCACGCGATGTCATCGCCGGTGCGGCGGATGACCAGCACCTTCTCGATGCTGTTTTCGCCGGAGACTGCCTGGTCAGCGTTGTCCTTCACCGGCACGGAGGTGCCGCGGCGGAACTGCCCGTCGGTGGTGACCAGCAGCTTCGCCTTGGTGTCTTCCACTCGGAACTTCAGCGCCTCGGCCGAGAAACCGCCGAAGACCAGCGAGTGGATGGCGCCGATGCGGGCGCAGGCCAGGGTGATCACGATGGTTTCGATGAGCACCGGCAAATAGATGACCACCCGGTCGCCCTTGGTGATGCCCAATTCCAGCAGAGCGTTGGCGGCCTGCGAAATGCGTTCCTGCAAGTTCTTATAGGTGACCGCGATGCGGTCGCCCGGCTCTCCCTCGAAGTACAGGGCCACCTTCTCGCCGTTGCCCGCGGCGACATGTCGATCCGCGCAGTTCACCGCGGCATTCAGCGTTCCTCCCAGGTACCAGGAGATCTGCGGTCCGCGCTGGGCTTGGGGATCTGCCGGAATGATTTGGCTGGTGGTGTGCCAAGGGGTTTCCCAATCCAGAAGGTTTGCTGCCTCGTCCCAGAATTCGTGGCGGGCTTCCTTGGCTGCGGCTGCTGTAGTGGATGCCAATTCGGTGGTCATTGCAGTTTCCTTGGGTTGAAATACGAATTTCGGTGGTAGCGATCGGGGTGTGCAGAAGATCCGGTGGTTGGCCTAGGTCCAGCGCCGGATCGCCCAGCGTTCGGCGACCGACAACAGGGCGTCGGTGATTTTTCCGAAGACGGCGAGCAAGATGATGGTTAGAATCAGTCGGTCAAGGCGACCGTTGTTCTGCGAATCAGTCAACAGGAATCCGAGACCCATCGAAGCACCGAGCAATTCGGCCGCCACGAGGAATAGCCATGCCTGGGCCAGGGCTAGTCGGAGTCCGGAGAAAATGGAGGGGACAACTGCCGGTAGCTGGACGGTGCGCAGCAGGTTCAAACCCTTGAAGCCGAAAGAACGGGCTGCTTCCACGAGTTGGGCGTCGACATGGCGCAAAGCCAGCGAGACGGTGGTGAAGACCGGGAAAAACGCCCCGATGATGATGAGAGTGACTTTGGAGTCTTCGCCCATTTTCATCCAGAGCACCAGCAACGGCACCCATGCCAGCGAAGGCACCGCACGCAGCGCGCCGATGCTCAGGCTCAGCAGGGCATCGGCGAGCTTGGACAGCCCTACCAGTGCACCGAAGAACAGCCCTAGGAGTGAACCGATCGCGAAGCCCAGCAGCACACGCTGGGTGGAGATCCCGATGTGTTTGCCCAGATCTCCGCCCTGGAACAGTTCCCCGGCCGCCGTGATGACGGCCCCCGGGGTGGGCAGCGACCAAGGCGCGACAATGCCGGTCACAGTGACGTACTGCCACACGGCAATAGTCACGATGGGGATAATCAATGACAAAAGCCATTTGGGAGCCTGAAGGATCCTGGCGGCAAGTCCAGGCTTGTTCCTGTTGCCGGCCGTCAGGTCGCTGCGCTCAGCCTTAGGGCTCTGGGTTGGCGAGGACATGGGGATTACTCTCCGGAGATATTCTTGGCGTTGGCCTTGGTGGCGAACTGGTCGTCCACCAAGGTGGCTAATGCTTTGTCAACGGTTTCCTGCTTGGATACATCGCCACTTGCAACGAGGGTTGGCGCGATATTGCCCAGGACCTTGGTGAAGGACTCGCCCGGCACCGTGCCGACATCCAGGTTGGAACGCTCAGTGATTACGGTCTGGGCAACTTCGGCGTCCAAGCCCGCAACTTCGGCGAGAATTTCTGCGGTTTCGTCCGGGTTTGCAACAGCCCACTCTCGGGCCTTCTCATACGAGTCGACAACCAACTGCGCCAGTTCCGGGCTTTCCTCGATGAAGTCGGCCCGTGCATTCAGTGCACCATAGGTGTTGTAATCGAGGTTGCGGTGGAACAGCTTGGCCCCATCTTGCTCGGCGGAAGCCATGATGGGATCAAGACCCGACCATGCGTCAACCGAGCCATTTGCCAGTGCGGTGCGACCGTCCGCGTGCTGGACATTCTGCAGCGTGATGTCCTTCTCGCTCAGCCCTGCTTCCTCCAATGTTTGCAGCAAGAAGAAGTATGGGTCGGTTCCCTTGGTAGCGGCAACAGACTTGCCCTTCAAATCTGCAGGAGTGGTGATCTTCGAATCCTTGTTGACCACCAATGCCGCCCATTCGGGCTGCGAGTAGAGCGAGATGGTCTTGATCGGCGAGCCGTTGGAGCGGGCCAGCAGTGCTGCGGATCCTGCAGTGGAGCCGACCTGAACTGCGTCTGCGCGCAGCGCTTCGTTGGCCTTGTTCGATCCGGCGGACTGGATCCATTCGACGGTGACTCCCTGCTCCCTGGCTGCCGCATCCAGCCATCCCTTTTCCTTGAGAACTAGGCTCAGCGGGTTGTAGGTGGCAAAGTCGATGGACAGCGTCTTGCCGTCGCCTGCGGCCGAAGCGTTTTCGCCGGCGCAGCCTGACAGTGCAACGGCGCCAACTGCCAAGGCTGCGAGAGACAATGCGGTGCGACGGGTGAAGTGGTTTGCGAGCATGAGAATTCCTTGATTTGTGCGTGCGAGTGCAGCGGCCGCGAAAGTGCAGCCGTTGAAGAGAAAGTGCGTCGGCGAAGCTGGCGCTAGTGGTTTGTGGCGTCTACGCCCAGAAGGCCAAGGAGCCTTGCCCGGTTGGCAACGAACTGCTCGTTGCTGTGGCTACGGGGGTGGGGAGCCTCCAGCCGGAGGTCTTCAATGACCGTTGCCGACTGCTGGCCGTTACGACGTCCAAGAACCACAACGCGATCGGCGAGAGTCAAAGCTTCGTCGACATCGTGGGTCACCATCAATACGGTCGTTAGGAACGATGCATGGATCGACAGCAGTAAGTCCTGCATTTTCAGGCGGGTCAGTGCGTCTAAAGCGCCAAATGGTTCATCGAGCAGCAGCACGCCAGGGCGGCGTGCCAGCGCCCTGGCAAGGGAAACCCGCTGTGCCATGCCACCGGAAATCTCGCGTGGCCGCAGGTCGGCCGCGTGACTCAGGCCGGTCAGCTCCAGAAGCTGGTCAATGAGTTCGTTGCCTTCCAGCCTGTTGGTTCCCGAAGCCAGTCCGAGCGAGATGTTCTCTCGCACCGAACGCCAAGGAAGCAATCGCGGTTCTTGGAATGCTACCGCGCAAAGTTCGTTGATGTCGTTGACTTCCCGGGCGCCGGTGAAGACCGCGCCACTCGAAGGGCGATCCAGACCTGAAACCGAACGCAGGAGTGTTGACTTACCGCAGCCGCTGGCACCGAGGATCGCCACGACTTGGCCCGCATCGATGTGCAGGTTGACGTCCGCGAGAACGGTGCGCTGTTCATTCTTTGTGGTGAACGTACGCGAGACATTGCGGAAGTCGACGGGCAGGGCGGTGGACGTGCTGGTGCTGTCGGCGGTCTGAGGCAGGGCGAAGGCAGTGGCCATGATCATCTCCATCGGTCCTGGCGGTAGCACCGGCCGGGAATCCTAGGATTCAACGGTGGTTGCTGCGGCGTCATAGAGCCAGATCTCTCGGCCGCTCGGGATGGTTACAGGTCTATTACATGCATTCGAACGATTTCATTGCAAATCCTGCGTAACATGAAAAATCTTCGATATGACTGCGCGAGCTGTGGGATATTTCGTTATTTATTTCATTGAATGACGGTTTGATCGATTTTTACCTTCCATGCGTGGGTCATCTTCGGCGGTTCACCGCATAGAGCACCCGTCGGGTTCTGCAACAGCAAGTCTTTCGGCGACGAAATATGACTTCGGCGCTTGGAGCCGCCCGTTTGTTACGGCTACAAATGATTACGACCCATCCAGAGCGGCTGAGAGATCTGGCTCCACGACGCCGCAGCAACCACCTTTAGCCGGGACGGTGCTACCGCCAGGATCGATGGAAAGAATCGAGGACTTTTTTATGTCTTTTGGCGCACCCCAAAACAATCTCGAGGTGGACTTCAACACGCTGAGCACGCCGGGAGCCGGCAATGCGCTGGAGCTCGATGAATTCACCGAAGAGCGTCCGACCCGCCAGTTGCTCAAGGTGACTCCCGGTCCCGGAGCCGACGAAGACTACGAGCGCCTCGCCGCGATTTTCCGTCCGGTGTTCGCCCAGATTGCCGCCGGAGCCAAGGACCGGGACCGCAACCGCATCCTGCCCTTCGAGCAGGTGGGGTTGCTGAACCGCGAGCGTTTCGGGGCGTTGCGCCTTCCGGTCGCCAACGGCGGCCACGGTGCCAGGCTCAGCGACGTCTTCCGCCTGCTGATTGAGCTTTCCGAGGCGGATTCCCACATCGGGCAGCTCTGGCGTGCCCACGTCGCCTTCGTCGAAGACGTGCTGCGCCTGCAGGACGAGCAGCTGAAGGGCAAGTGGTTTGCGCGCATCGCCGCCGGGCAGATTGTCGGCAACGCCTACACCGAAAACGGCGGGAACGCCCTGGGCGCGCTGAACACCAAGGCCAGCCAGGTCGACGGGCGCTGGGTGGTCAACGGCGAAAAATACTACTGTACCGGCACCATCTTCGCGGATTGGACCACCGTCGCGGTGGCCCGCCCGGACCGCCCCGGCCGGCAGATTGCCGTGGTATCGACCCAGCACAGCGGGGTGAAGATCCTTGACGACTGGGATGGCTTCGGCCAGGGGCTGACCGGCACGGGGACCACCGAGTTCCACCAGGTTCCGGTGGACAGTTTCATGCCGGAGGACCCCAATGATCCCGAGGCTTCGATTTTCCAGCTGGTGCTCATGGCGGTGCAGGCCGGCATCGGCCGTGCGGCGCTGAACGACATGCGCGGTTCCGTGCAGGCGCGCACCCGCAGCTTCACCACCGGCACCGGCGTCCCGGTGCACCGCGAGCCGCAGGTGCTGCAGCTGGTGGGGGAGGTCTCCGCCGAAGTCTTCGCCGCGGATTCCGTGGTCATCGGCGCCGTACTGGAGGTCGAAGCGGCGCTGGCCGATGCGCACCTGAATGCGGAGGAGCGCTTCGCGGTCTGCGAGCTGGCCGCCAACCGGGCGCAGACCATCGTGCAGCCGCTGGTCATCAGCGCCACGAGCAAGCTGTTCGACGGGCTGGGCGCCTCGTCCACCCGCAGCAGCTGCAACATGGACCGGCACTGGCGCAACGCGCGCACCATCGCCACCCACAACCCGGCCATCTACAAGGCGCGCATCGTGGGGGACTACGAGATCAACGGGGTCCAGCCCCAGCGGCTCTCGGTCACCGGAGAGCTGTCCGCACCCACCCAGAACCACGCCGGCTAGCGGCCGCAGCGCCGCGCACCCGCCAGACTTCCACTTCTCAACCACTTCTCAACCACGAACAAGGGGCACATCCATGAGCGAGAACCAGCCTGCGAATCCGAAGCGCGAGATCCTTTTCAACGCCTTCGACATGAACTGCGTCGCGCACCAGTCTCCTGGCCTGTGGCGCCACCCGAAGGACAAGGCCGCCGACTACAAGACCATCGGCTACTGGACCCACCTGGCCAAGGTGCTGGAAAAGGGCAAGTTCGACGGCCTGTTCATCGCCGACGTGCTGGGCACCTACGACGTGTACAACGGCACCAACGAGTCCCCGCTGCGCACCGGCGCCCAGGCCCCGGTCAACGACCCGTTCCTGCTGGTCTCAGCCATGGCCGCGGTGACCGAGAACCTCGGCTTCGGCGTCACCGCCGGCACCGCCTACGAGCACCCGTACCCGTTCGCCCGCCGCCTGGCCACCCTCGACCACCTGACCAACGGCCGCGTGGGCTGGAACGTGGTCACCGGCTACCTGCCCTCGGCCGCCCGCAACATGGGCCAGGAAGACCAGATGGAACACGACGAGCGCTACGACCACGCGGACGAATACCTCGAGGTCGTCTACAAGCTGCTCGAAGGCTCCTGGGAAGACGACGCGGTGCAGGCCGACAAGGAAACCGGCGTCTACACCGACCCTGCCAAGGTGCACCCGATCAACCACGAAGGCAAGTACTTCAAGGTCCCGGGCATCGCGATCACCGAGCCGAGCACCCAGCGCACCCCGGTCATCTACCAGGCAGGCACCTCGCCGCGCGGCCTGAAGTTCGCCGCGCAGAACGCGGAGGCGGTTTTCGTGACCAGCCCGACCCGCGAAATGCTCAAGGACACCGTCACCAAGATCCGCGACCACGCAGAGGCCGCCGGCCGCGGCCGCTACGACATCAAGATCTTCGCGATGCAGACCATTATCACGGCCGAGGACTCGGCCGCAGCCCAGGCCAAGTACGAGGACTACAAGTCGTACGCGGACATCGAGGGTGCCATGGTGCTGATCTCCGGCTGGATGGGCATCGACCTGTCCACCTTCAACCCGGACGAGGTCATCGGCGCCGACGTGAAGTCCAACGCCATCCAGTCCTCGGTGGCCACCTTCCAGAAGGCCAGCGGCGACGAGGGTAACCCGTGGACCGTGCGCCAGCTGGCCGAGTGGGTCGGCGTGGGCGGCTTCGGCCCGATCACCGTGGGCTCCGGCGCCGAGGTCGCTGAAAAGCTCATCGACTGGGTGGACTACACCGACGTCGACGGCTTCAACCTGGCCTACGCCATCACCCCGGGCACCTTCGAGGACATCGTCGAGTACGTTGTTCCCGAGCTGCAGGCCCGCGGTGCGTACAAGACCGAATACGCCGACGGCTCGCTGCGCAACAAGCTGTTCGGCGCGGGCGACCACGTCAAGGACACCCATCGCGCGGCGTCCTTCAAGGTTTCCAACCGCCTGGCCACCCAGGTCTAGGACCAAAGCGCTACCGCAGCCGACCGGCCCCGCCGCCCTGGAAAGGGCGGCGGGGCCGGTCGGCAGTTAAGCTGCGGCGTGCCTGCTGGCGTGCTCAGTGGATCGGCGCGCCTGCGCTGTCCACGACCCACCACACGTCGCTGACGGCCTGGCCCTTGGTGTCGCCGGGCTTGCTGTCCGAAACGTAGTAGTACATCGGCCAGCCGTTCAGCGTCAGCTGCGGCTTGCCGTCGGTGCCGGTGATGGTGCCCAGCTTCCCGGTGATGCCCTTGGCATCGCTCAGCGAGGCAGGTCCCGAGGGGACCGGGGGCCACAGGTCGAGGCAGCCGCCGGTGCAGGAGGAGGCGCCCGAGTTCTGCGTGTCCTCGTCGAACTGGTAGATGCTCATGCCCCGCTGGTCGGTGGCGATGCTGCCCAGCTCGGTCTGCCGCATTTCCAGGATTGCGCCGTTTTCCTTGAGATTCGGCACCGGGCTGCTGTTGGTGTTGGGCACCCCGTAGTTCGACGTGCCTGAAGTGTCCTGGGTGGAACCGTTCTGGCCGGAGCATCCGGCCAGAACCAGTGTTAATGCCGCGGTGAGGACCGCGGCTGTCGAAAATGCCCTGCCCATGATCGTGCTCCTTGTTCGTCCTGGTTCCTCCCGCAGCGCCGGGGCGGAAGGGTGGAAAACCGTACAAGGTGAGAACGAGACAGCGCCCTTCCGGGTTCAGCGTCCCCGGGAGTTTTTCAGTTCCAGCCTGCTGCTGCCGAAAAGCCGGGCCCGCGCCCAGTCCATGACGCGGACGGAGCGCGAGCCGCGGCCGGGCTACTTGGCCGGCTTCACCACCATGGCGGATCCGCCGCCGCGGCGGGTGGGTTCTGCCGCCGCGGTGAGCTTGCCGTTGGCATCGACTTCCACGGCGGCCACCGCACCGATTTCCGCCTGCGGGGTGAAGGAATCCCCGGCCGGGGTCAGTTTGTGCCCGAAGGCCTCCAGTGCGGAACCGTAGGCGGTGATGAACTCCGGTTCGGCGGTGATGGCCGCCGTGTTGCGCTGCGAGGCGCGCGGGGCGGCGATGGCCTGGCCGAGGTCCATGCCCAGGTCGATGCGGTTGACCAGGGTCTGCAGCACCGTGGTGATGATGGTCGAACCGCCCGGGGATCCGATGGCCAGCGCCGGCTCGCCGTCGCGCAGCACGATGGTCGGAGCCATGGAGGAGCGCGGGCGCTTGCCCGGGTCGATGCGGTTTGGATCCTCGGGGTTGTACACCGTGGAGAAGTCGGTCAGCTCGTTGTTCAACAGGAACCCGCGCCCCGGCACCATCATGCCCGAGCCTCCGGTCTGCTCGATGGTCAGCGTGTAGGCGACCATGTTGCCCCAGCGGTCCACCACCGACAGGTGCGTGGTGGACACGTTTTCGGTGTCCTGCTCGTCAACCGGTACGCCGGTTTCCGCCGGGCACAGCCCGTCGAAGTTCTCGACGTCCCCGGGAGCCACCGGCTTGGCCGCCGCGCGTTCCGGGTCCAGCGCGCAGGCGCGTTCGGCGCCGAAGAGCTGGCCGGTCAAGGTCCTGGTCGGCACATCCACGAACGCCGGGTCGCCGACGAACTTGCCGCGGTCGGCATAGGCCAGCGCGGTGGCTTCCAGGTAGTGGTGCAGCGCGGACGGGGTCTGCATGGAGGACAGGTCGAACTGCTCCAGGATGTTCAGCGATTCGCCGATGGTGGTGCCGCCGCTGGAGGACGGGGCCATGCCGAAGACCTGAAGCCCGCGGTACTCGACCTTGGTCGGCGCCTGTTCGACCACGGCGTAGTCGGCCAGGTCCTGCGTGGTGATGAAGCCGGCCGGCACCGGCAGGTCGGTGTCCGCGCTCTTGGGCGGCGCGGTGACGGTGTCAGCGATCTCCTGCGCCAGCTTCCCCTGGTAGAAGGCCTTGGGCCCGTTCTTGGCCAGCAGCCGGTAGGTGGCCGCAAGGTCGTGGTTCTTGAAGATGCTGCCCACCTTCGGGGCGTCGCCGCCGGGCAGGTAGAGCTCGCTGGTGTCTTCGAACGCCTCGAAGCGCTTCTTGTTGTCCAGCGTCTGCTCGCGGAAGGTCTTGTCCACCACGAAACCGCGCGACGCGGTCTGGATGGCAGGCTGCAGCACCTTCTTCAGGTCCTGCGTGCCCCAGTTCTCCAGTGCCCGCTGCCACGTGGCCAGCGTACCGGGAACACCGACCGAGACCCCGCTGGTGACCAGCTCCGGGGTGAAGTTGTAGGGCTTGCCGGTGGCCGGGTCGATGAACGCGTCGTTCGGCATGGCCGCCGGGGCGGTTTCGCGCCCGTCGATGGTGCTGACCTTTCCGGTCTTGGCGTTGTAGTACATGAAATACCCGCCGCCGCCGATGCCGGCGCTGTACGGTTCGGTGACGCCCAGGGCGGCCGCGGTGGCGACCGCGGCGTCCACGGCATTGCCGCCCTTGCGCAGGATCTCGATTCCCGCCGCGGAGGCCTGGGGATCCACGGAGGCGACGGCGCCTCCGCTGCCCTGGGCGACTGGGTCCTTCTCGGTCTGTCTGGGATCGGCGCTCGCCGGTACTGCGGATGCTGCTCCCAGTCCTAGGGCCAGTGCTGCGGCGCAGGCAATGGCCCGGATACGTGGTCGTGACATACCTGGATCTCCTCAGAAGATGGGGATGAAGTATGCGCCAATGTACGGGACAAACATCTTTTCCGCACAGCGTGACACGCGCCACATTCCGATTTCGGACGATTGTTAAGCCGGCCGCGGGCAGGCAAACGCCCGGGTGCACGCAGCGCTGCGTGCACCCGGGCGTCCAGCCGGCCAAGGGCTTATGGCGTTACTTGATCGGGGTGCCGGCGGCGTCAAGCACCCACCAGACGTCCTTGACGCCTTGGCCGGCGGTGTCGCCGGCCTTCTTGTCGCCGGCAAAGTAGTACAACGGCCACCCGTTGAGAGTCAGCTGGCTTTCGCCATTCACGCCGGTGATGGTTCCGGTCTTCCCGGTGACTCCGTCAACGGTGACGTCGGTTCCGCCCGGGACCGCCGGCCACTGGTCTTCGCAAGGACCGGAGCAAGCAGAGGAATCGGCGCCCTTGGTGTCCTTGTCGAACTGGTACACCGTCATGCCCTTGCCGTCGACCACGATCTTGCCCAGCGATGAGTCGGCGAGGGCCAGGGAGGTGGCCTGCATGGCGCTGCTCGGGCTGCTTTGCGCCGGTGCGGAAGAAACCGGGCTGGACTGGGCGCCGGCGGACGGCGATGCGGTGCCGGTGGATCCAGAGTCGCCCGCGCAGCCGGACAGGGCCAATGCCAGGGCCGCGACGGCTCCGGTTGCTGCGCACCAGGACTTCAGTGACGATTTCATGAGCTGTGCCTTTCTCGTGGTGTCCGCGTGAGCGGCTTGCCTGCTACACGAGGAGCAGCCCGTTCCGGTTCACTGCTGGAGCAAATTCTTGTCCATCGGCGACTGCAGGACCGTCAGTCCGGCCAGGGTCTTCACCGTTACTTCGGCGATCTGGTCCACCGGCAGCGAGGTGGCGGCCTGGAGGGTGATCTCCTTGCCGGGCACTGCCTTCCAGGTGGCGACCTGCATGGTGCTGCCCTGGGTGTCGGTCACCAGCAGCGCATAGGACCATGGGCCGTTGGCATCGCCGAATTCATAGCCTGCGGGATAGTCGCAGTCGATATTCAGCCGGGTTCCCCATGCCACCGATTCGAAGCCCACCTGTGCGCTCAGCGACTGCTCGGCAACCTGCTGCAGGGCAAGCACCGGACCGGGGTCGGCCGGGCGCAGCAGGAACGGCAGCCCGATACCCAGGATCACGGCGACGGCTGCCGCGGCCAGGAGGATCATGCGGCCGCCGCGGCGCCGCCGTTCGGAGGCAGCGCGCCGGGCGGTCTTCTCGAACAGGTCCGCCGGGGGCTGAGGCACCAGGGCCGTCACTTCCTCCGGGTCGTGCGCGCGCGAGAGCAGTCCCGGCAGCGCGCTGAGCTCGGAGACGGAACCCTGGCAGCGCTCGCAGTTCTCCAGGTGCTCCTCGAACAGCCGGCGATCGACCGGCTCCAGCGCCCCGAGCACGTAGGCGGCATCCCATTGGGCGAACTTCTCATGCTCGCTCATCGTGTCACTCCCCGTTCCTGGAGGGCCAGTTTCAAGGCCCTCATCCCATAATGCAGCCGGGACTTCACTGTTCCGTCGGCTATGCCCAATTCCGCCGCGATCTGCTGCGTGCTGCAGGCGCCGTAGTATGCGAGCACCACCACCTGCCGGTGCGGTTCGCTCAGCGCCGCGAGCGCGTCATGAATGAGGATCTCGTCGAAAATCTGGTCTGCATGATCCGCGGACGCTTCCTCGGGCAGCCGTTCGATGCTGCGTTCATGCCGGGAGCGCGCGCTGCGGGACTGGTCGATCACCAGGTTCCGCGCCACCGTGAACATCCACCCGCGGACCTCCTCCACCGGCTCGTCGAGAATCCGCGGGGAATTCCACGCCTTGAGCAGAGTCTCCTGGACAATGTCCTCCGACTGGTACGAGTCCCTGGTCAGCGAGAAGACGTAGCGCCACAGCGGCTGCGCGTACCGTTCATGCAGCAGCCGCAGGGTGGCATCGTCGCTGGTAGTCACGCGCCCCTTTCGCGGCCAGGATTTTCGGACCTGATTCTCACTCATGCAAGTTACACGAGCCAGCCGGGTTTTTTGTTCAACCAGGGCCAAAGATCTTCGCGCAGGGCCGGTGTGCGCTCGCAGGGACGCCCGACTCGCGGTGCCGGCCCTGGCTGTTCAGGCTTAGCTGTCCAGGGCCTGCTTGATGGCCTTGCCCAGCGAGGTGGGTGCGCGGCCGATCAGCCGGGCGAGGTCCGAGCCGTGCACCTCAAGGGCGCCGTTGCGGATGCGCAAGTCGGTGTCCACCAAGATCTCGGCATAAACCTGGGGAATTCCGGACTGTTCGTAGATGCCTGCCAGGGTCTGCGGGTCCATGTCCCGGTAGGTGACCTCTTGCCCGGCGGCGGCGCCGAGCGCTCCGGCCAGCTGGCTGAGCGTGAAGGGCTTGTCTCCGCCGAGCTCGTAGATGGTTCCCCCGGCAACCTGCTCGTCCAGCAGGACGGCCGCTGCAGCCTCGGCGAAGTCCGCTCGGGTGGCTGCGCTGATTTTTCCCTCGCCCGCCGCGCCGAGGATGACCCCGCTGTTGAGGTAGCCCATGAGCTGGTCCGTGTAGTTCTCGGTGTACCAGCCGTTGCGCAGCAGGACATAGGGGATCCCGGATGCTGCCAGCAGGTCTTCGGTGGCCACATGTTCGGCGGCCAGTTTCAGCTGGCCGGTGCGCGCATTGGCGATGGATGTGTAGGCGATCAGCGACACATCAACACGCCGGGCGGCATTGACGACGTTCTCATGCTGCGGGATCCGGTGTCCGACATCGCTGCCGGAAATCAGCAGCAGCCGGTCGACGCCTTCGAGGGCCGCGACGAGCGTGTGCGCCGCGTTGTAGTCGGCGGCGCGGGTCTCCACGCCCTTGGCTGCCAGGGCTTCGAGCTTCTGAGGGGATCTGCCGAGCGCGACCAAGCTGTCCGCTGGGGCGCCCCGGGATAACAGTGCATCGATGACGAGGGTGCCGAGTTTTCCGGTGGCTCCGGCGACTGCGATCTTCATGGGGTTCCTCCGTTGGCTTCCGTGGACCCCAGCCTATTCGCAGAGGCCCGAGATCGTAAGGATTCAGCGGGTGAAGCGTTGTCGGTGTGGACCGCAGGGCCGCCCGAATCATGAAGACCTGCAGCCAGGGCCTGAATACAAGGAATTCCTTTCGATTCGATGGGCGTCGCCGCCAGCTGATATTGGCGTCCGGTATGCAAAGGGCGCAGCTGGTACGGAAAATTCTCCACCTGCATCAGCACTCGTCGAGCCAGAAAAACACTGGGGAGAACCGAGCCACTTGTGGTGCCGTTGCAGCAGGAGCTAAAACGGGCTCCCTGAAAGCTGGACTGCGGAATCAGGAGCAGGAGCCCAACCAGCCGTCGTCAAGTGTGCGCTTTGATCGGCGTCACATAACGCCACAAGGCAATTTGTTACGTCAAATATGGCGTGAAACTCGCGGGGTACCACTTTTTCCATGACTTCATGACGTATTCCTTACGTCACGCTTGGTCACAAGCGATTCCGTGTTCGACACTGAAATTGTTCAAGAAATTGGACGCCACACCATCCAGAGCGACTGAGAGACCTGGCTCGTTGACGTCGCAGCAACCACCCGATAGCGGGATCGGTGCTAAGGCCAGGACCGATGGAGATTGCTAGATTTCGCAACGGTTCTTCAAGGGGAGTGCTCTGCCTTCCCTCGAATTCGCAACAACCGGATCGTTGAATATCAGGCGTAATCCTCGGCTCAAATACCGAGAGGAACTTACGAATATGCGTACTGCGCACCTGAGTTTGAAAGCGGCGGCACTTGTTGCCGTCCTGGGCCTGACCCTGACCGCATGCGGCGGAAATTCGACTACCGCAGCTCCGGCTGAAGGTGCTCCCGCTGCCGCCGGCGATCCGGTTGAAGGCGGTACCTTTACCTTTGCCGAAGTTACCCCGATTAACAACTGGCAGACGCAGGCGGCGCGCTTCTATGAGAAGGCAAACGTCCTGAACTCGGTCCTGGACCGCCTGACCTACTTCGATGCGGAGTCCGGCAAGCTCGTTGGATGGATCGCTGAGGACTTCAAAGCAAACAACGACCAGACCGAATTCACGTTCACCATTCGTGACGGGGTGACGTTCTCCGATGGATCCGCGCTGGACGCGGAAGCGGTCAAGCTCAACCTTGACGCGCTGGGCCTGGGCATCAAGGACGCGCAGGTCGCTCCGAACGTGGACTTCGGCGCCTATAAGTCGGCGGAGGTCCTCGGCAAGAACCAGGTGAAGGTGACGCTGAAACGTCCAGACGCCAACTTCCTGCGTGCCACCTCGTCCGTCGCAGCAGGCTTGGTTTCCCCGAAGACCTTGAAGCTGGATAACGCAGGACAGTCCGCTATCGCGAAGATCGTGGGCTCTGGCCCGTTCGTCTTCGAATCGGAAAAGCCGGACGAGGAAGTCGTCTTCACCAGCCGAGACGACTACGCGTGGGCACCCGAAACCGCAGAAAACCAGGGCGACGCCTATCTGGACAAACTGGTGATCAAGTACCTACCTGAGGTAGCCAGCCGCGCTGGCGCTGCGCAGTCCGGCCAGGTTGACCTTGTCCGCGGACTGCAGCCGGTGGACGAACAGGTGCTGGCAGCCAACGGGGGCCAAGTCTTCGCCGCGCAGGGTGTCGACCTGACCACCAACCAAGCTGCCGTGCGCATCGGTTCCGGCAAGCTGGAAGACGTCAAGGTTCGCCAGGCCCTCCAGATCGGTATCGATCGCCAGGCAATCAAGGACACCGTGCTGTCCGAGAGCTACGTGGTGGCCGGTTCGGTCCTGAACCACAAGGCCCCGGGCTTCGTCGACTTGTCGTCCGAAATCGCCTATAACCCGGAGAAATCCAAGCAGCTTCTGGATGAAGCAGGCTGGAAGGTCGGTGCTGACGGAATCCGCGAAAAAGACGGCGAAAAGCTGGAAATCACGGTAGCCACGTCGAACAACTCGGTCGTCATCAAGCCCGCATTCGAGCTGATCGAGCAGCAGTGGCGCGATCTTGGCGTGAAGCTGGTCAACCGCGCAGCGGACAATACCTTCCTGGTCAATGCGCTCGTCGATGACAAGGTCGAGTTCTTCGGTACCCGCCAGTTCGCGCTCGGCGGCCTCGGCCCGGTCTATGCCCCGGCCAATAACACCCAGACCCTGAACGCCGACGAGGAACTCAACAAGCTCTTCGCCAAGGAACAGGCCGCGACCAGCGAAGAAGAGCACTTGGGGCTTGTCGAAGAAGAACAGCGTGCACTGGTGCTGGACAAGGCACTGGCCCTCGTACTGTGGGATGAGGTCCAGGTTTACGGTGCCAGCCAGTCCGCCCACGTCGAGTTCACTTCCGGTACCGCCCCGATCTTCCAGGGTGCCTGGAAGAGCGAAGGCTAGGAGCGCAAACCATGGGCGGATACATTGCCAAACGCGTTGGCCAGGCTCTGCTGGTGATCTGGCTTGCCTACACCGCGGTATTCATCGCAGTGCAGTCGCTTCCCAACGATCCCGTGACGATCTTCCTCAATTCGGACTCTGCGGCAGATCCGGCGACGATCGCGCAGATGAAGGAGTACTACGGCTATGACCAACCGGTTATTGTCCAGTACTTTTCCCAGCTGCTCGGATTGTTGCGCGGGGACTTGGGATACTCACTGTCCAGCGGTTCGGAAGTATCCGCCCGGATCGGCGAGGTTGTCGGTTCAACACTCGTGCTTGCCGGCTCGGCATTCGTGGTCGCGGTGGTCTTCGCTGTGGCGCTCACAGCTGCAGCCAGCCTGGCCCGAGGCCCGAGACTGCGCAATCTCCTGCTGAATCTTCCTCCGCTCATGGTGTCCATTCCGGTCTTCTGGCTGGGCCTGGTGCTGTTGCAACTGCTTGCAGTACAGCTCGGAATCATGTCGTTGTTCCCGGATGACTCGTTCCTCTCACTGGCGGTGCCGATCTTCGTGCTGGCCGTGCATCTGAGTGCACCCATTGCACAGGTGCTCATCAAGAGCGTCCAGGAAGTCGGTACCCAACCATTTGTGGATGTTCTGCGTGCCAAGGGCGCCAGCGAATCCTGGATCTTCTACCGCCACATGCTGAAGAACGCGGCGCCCGCCGCACTGTCCATCGCCGGAATCACCATTGGAACGCTGTTGGCCGGATCGGTGATTACCGAAACAGTCTTCGCCCGCGCAGGACTTGGACAGCTGATCCTGCAATCGGTCACCGTCCAGGACATTCCGCTGGTTCAGGGACTGGTCCTGCTGACCGCAGTCGTGTTCACCTCAGCCAACCTGCTGGTTGACCTCATCCATCCGAAGCTCGATCCGCGCATCATCACCGCCAGCTCCGGTTCGCCCCGCGCGCTTGCGGCCTAGGGAAGGAATAGTCAATGAGTCTCCTGGCAGACAACGTCGATACGGCGGTTGCGACCCTGGCCGCTTCCGAACAGCCGAACTCGCGGATCGCGAGTGCTTCGGCGGCCCGGCGCCGGCTGGCGCAGTGGTGGGTGCTTGTTCCGTTGGCCATCATGCTGTCGTGGGCTTTCCTCCCGGCGCTGTTCACCGGCCATGATCCGATCACCGGCATCCCTGCAGACAAACTCCTGGCTCCGAGCACCGAACACCTTTTCGGCACCGACCACCTGGGACGCGACGTCTTCTCCCGCGTCGTGTATGGAACACGGCAGACGCTGCTCACCGCTGGGCTCGCCTGCCTGATCGGCAGCATTGTCGGATCGATTCTCGGGTTGCTTGCCGGAACTGCGGGCAGGTTTGCCGACAGCGTGGCCATGCGCCTGGTGGATGTCATCCTGGCCGTCCCTGCCTTCCTGATCGCACTGATCCTGGTGACTGCGACCGAACCCGGCCCGCTGTCTCTGGGGCTCGGTGTTGGCATCGCCTCCATCGCCGCCTTCGCGCGACTGGTGCGTACCGAGGTGCTCCGTGTTCGTTCACGGGATTTCGTGCAGGCTGCGCTGATGAGCGGTGGCAAGTACTTCACCGTGCTCCGCCGCCACATCATTCCCCACGTGATCGGTCCGGTCCTCTCGCTGCTTGCAGTTGACCTTGGCGCGGCAATCCTGGCCATCTCCGGACTCGGTTTCCTTGGCTTCGGTTCGCCGCCGCCAACCCCGGAATGGGGCCTGCTGATCTCCGAAGGGCGGCAGTACCTATCGGTTGCCTGGTGGCTCACGACCCTGCCTGGCCTGGTCATCGTTGCTGCCGTGATGTTGATGGCCACCCTTGGCCGAACCATCAATAAAGCCTTCCGCTTCTAGCGCCGTACCCGGTTGAAAGGAGAAATCCATGAACGCCCCACAGAATACCGCCAGTCCGGTGATCCGGATTGAAGACCTCACGGTTCAGTACGCGCAGGGAACCATTGCCGCGGACAACATCAATCTCCAGATCCCGCGGGGGCAGATCGTTGCCATTGTTGGAGAATCCGGCTCCGGCAAGTCGACGCTGACCAAGGCCTTGATCGGTTTGCTGCCCCAAGGAACCGAATGCACCGGCAGCATTCGCTTTGGCGGTACCGAAGTGACCACGCTGAACGTGCACGAATGGCGCAAGATCCGCGGGGCCGGAATCGGGCTGGTGCCGCAGGACCCGGGTGCCTCACTGGACCCGGTGAAGACCATCGGTTCCCAGGTGGTCGAGGTTTTCAGACTGCATCCTAGCCGTTCGGTTCCCAAGAAGCAGTGGCGCTCCAAGGCGATCGAGCTGCTGGAAAGCGTGGGCATCGACCGTGCCGAGAGTCGATTGTCGCAGTACCCGCACGAGCTGTCCGGTGGACTGAAACAGCGTGTGCTGATCGCCATCGCGTTCGCCTTGAACCCGCAGCTGCTGATCGCTGACGAGCCGACCAGCGCACTGGATGTCACCGTGCAGCGAACGGTGCTGGAGATCTTTGTGTCGCTGGCTCGCAAAAATGGGACGACCGTGGTGTTCGTGACCCACGATCTAGCAGTTGCCACGGATATTGCCGACCGGGTACTGGTCATGAATTCAGGGCGCATCCTCGAAGACCGCAGCGTGGCGGAACTGGTCTCAAAGAGCACCGACCCGTATACCAATGCCCTGCTGGACCAGGCCTACGCCACTGCGAACCAGCAGGAAGCGCGAAGCACCGATGAGCTGGCAATTTCGGTCACGAATCTGGGCAAGGTTTTCGGCAAGGGAAACGCCACCCATGCAGCGGTGTCTTCCGTATCCTTCGACGTCGCACGAGGAACAACATTCTCCTTGGTTGGGGAGTCCGGTTCGGGCAAGTCCACGACCGCGAAAATCATCATGGGTCTGCTCGAAGCCAGTCAAGGCAGCGCACGCGTCAATGGCAACGACGTCACTGGCCTCGGCGGAAAACAGCGATACGCGCTGTGGCGCGAAGCCCAGCTGGTCTACCAGAACCCGGACTCCGCGTTGGACCCGCGGCAGCAGGTCGGATCGATCATTGCCGAGCCAATGCTCAACTACCGCCTGGGGGACGCGGCCTGGCGGCGGGCTCGTGTTGCCCAGCTCATGGAACAGGTGAATCTGGCAGCGGAACTTGCTTCCAAGCGGCCCGGAGAACTGTCGGGCGGCCAGCGGCAGCGGGTAGCCATTGCCCGGGCGCTGGCCAGCGGCGCCAAGATCCTGGTGCTCGACGAGGCGCTGAGCGCACTGGATGTCCTGACCCAGGAACAAATTCTGGAACTGCTCGACAGGCTTCAGCACGAGGAAGGCCTCACCTACCTGTTCATCTCCCACGATCTGCACGTGGTTGAACGCATCAGCCACCAGGTTGGCGTGATGCGCGGCGGTGAGCTGGTCGAAGTCGGGCCCGTGGCGCAGGTCTTCTCCGCCCCGCAGCACGAGTACACCCGAACCCTGCTGGCCGCGAACCCCGGCCATGTGCTGCGCGAACTCGCGGATACGCGCAGTTGCTGAATTTCCAAGAACCACTTATTTCACTGAATTCCGAAAGAGATACTATGAGCACCGACGCCCTGGAATCGACCCAGATCATTACCGCACCCTACGGCAGCGAAGCCGCCTACCAGCAGCTCTCCGCGCGATTCGCCGACGTCTTCGCCCGCATCGCCGAAGGTGCCCGGGAGCGCGAGCAAAACCGCGTCCTGCCGTTCGAACAGGTCCAGTGGCTGAAGGACGCCGGTTTCACCACGCTGCGCGTACCGGCAAGCCACGGCGGCAGTCCGGTCAACCACGAGCATCTTTTCCGCCTGCTCATCGAGCTGTCGGCCGCCGACTCCAACGTGTCCCACCTGCTGCGCAGCCACTTCTCGTTCGTGGAGACCATTGCCCTGCAGCCGCAGGAATTCCAGGACCGCTGGTTCCCGCGTGTGCTTGCCGGCGAGATCTTCGGCAACGCCGCCACCGAGCGCGGCGGCAACGCGCTGGGCAGCACCAACACCAAACTCATCAAGACCGGGTCCGGGTGGGTGCTGCGCGGCGAGAAATACTACACCACCGGCTCGATCTTCGCTGACTGGGTAGTCGTCATGGCGAGCACCGACGGTGTCGAGGGACGCCAATACGCGGTGATCGACCGCCACGCCCGGGGCGTTCAGATCCTCGACGACTGGGACGGCTTCGGCCAGCCGCTGACCGGCACCGGCACCGCGATCTTCACTGACGTCGAGGTGGACGAGCAGAACATCATCCAGCGCAAGGTGGCCTCCACCCTGGAGCCGGCGTTCTTCCAGCTGTGCCTGCTTTCGGTGCTGGTCGGCATCGGCAAAGCCGCCCGCAACGAAGCCGCCCACATTGTGGCCACCCGCACCCGCACCTTCAACACCGGCTCCGGCGCTTTGTTCAAGGACGACCCGCAGATCCAGGAACTGGTCGGACGCCTTGCATCCAACGTCTTCGCCGCAGAATCGATCGTGGTCGCTGCCGCTCGTGATCTGGACGCAGCAGTGGACCCGAGCCTCGGACTGGACGAGGAAGCCGCCTTCGTCCGCGCCGAGCTCGCGGTCCAGCAGGCGCACGTGGCCACCCCGAAGCTGGTCCTGGATGCCACCAGCGAACTCTTCGACGTCACCGGGGCTTCCGCGGTGTCCACCTCCAAATCGCTGGACCGCTTCTGGCGCAACGCCCGCACCGTCGCGACCCACAACCCCGTCGCTTTCAAGGCCCGCTCGGTCGGCGACTACTTCATCAACGGAACCATCCCGACGGGGCTTCACTCCATCGGCGAAGCCAAGGGAGCCAAGTAGCCATGGGAACCTTCGAATCACGGCCGCGCTTCCTGCTTTCGGCTTTCCTGATGAATACCTCCAGCCACATCCTCGGCGGCATGTGGCGCCACCCTCAGGCCGAACAGCACCAGTTCAACGAGCTGGGGCTGTGGGTGGACCTGGCCAAGAAGCTGGAGGACGCCAAGTTCGACAGCATGTTCTTCGCCGACGTGGTGGGCCTGTACGGCGACCACGAAGGTGGCTGGGCCTCGCTGGTGCGCAAGGGGTTGCAGGTGCCGAGCCAGGATCCGCTGGTGCTGCTCTCCGCGCTGTCAGCCACCACCAGCGACATCGGACTGGCCATGACCAGCTCGGTGGTGCAGGCGCACCCGTTCCAGTTCGCCCGCCAGGCCTCCACGCTCGACCACCTGTCCAACGGCCGCGTGGCCTGGAACATCGTGACCAGCGTGCTGGAGAACGCGCACCGCAACTTCGGCGGCGACAGCCTGGTTGCGCACGACGACCGCTACGCCTGGGCTGAGGAATATGTGGAAGCGGCCTACAAGCTCTGGGAAGGCTCCTGGGAGGACGGGGCGCTGCTGGCCGACAAGGAGTCGGGCATCTATGCGGACCCGTCCAAGGTCAACAAGATCAACCACCGAGGCCAGCTGTACTCGATCGACGGACCGCACCTGACCCTGCCCAGCGCCCAGCGGACCCCGTTCCTGTTCCAGGCTGGATCCTCGCCGCGCGGATCCCAGTTCGCCGCAACGCATGCGGAAGCGACATTCCTGTTCGCTCCGCACCCGGAATACGTCGCCAAGAAGAATGCCCAGTTGATCGGCAATCTCGAAGCCGCTGGCCGCACCCGCGATGACATCAAGGTTTTTGCGGGGCTTTCCTTCGTGGTCGGTTCCACCGAAGCGGAGGCCAAGGCCCTGGAAGCCGAATATGACGAGTATCTGGACCTTGACGCCATCGTTGCCCATATTGGGGGAGGCATCGGTGTCGACCTCGGTGGGCTGGACCTGGACACTCCGCTGGGCGAGGTGAAGACCGAAGGTGCGCAGGGAGTGCTGGAAGCAGTGCTGGCCTCGACCCCGGGCCGCAACCCAACCCTGCGCGACCTGGCGAACTACCGCGCCAAGGCCCAGCAGATCGTCGGCACTCCGGAGCAGATCGTTGACGAGCTGGAGCGCTGGCAGGACGCCGGGATCGATGGGCTGAATATCATGAACCACGTGCTGCCCGGATCCTACGACAACTTCATCGAGGGCGTCCTTCCGGAGCTGCGCCGCCGCGGCCTGGCTCAGAGCGAGTACGCACCGGGAAGCCTGCGCCAGAAGGTCTTCAACCGCGGCGACAAGCTCCCGGCGAACCATCCGGCGGCCCGGTACCGCGGCGCCTTCTCCGAATTCTCGGCTGCAAATTCCGAGGCCAGCCTGCAATATCAGGGCTAGGAACAAAGCTTGGCAGGTAGATCCAACTGGGAGGGGATCTACCTGCCATTTCCTTGTCCAAAGACTTTCGCAGAACACGGCGGTATCGTTGCGCACATGGGCACCAACCACGTAAACGATCCCGCAGTCATCCGGCGATTGCTGACAAATCGAGGCCGCTGGGCAGTTGTCGGCTTGACCAACAATCCGCGGCGCGTTGCGCCTTCGGTCGCGCGTTTCCTCAAGGACACGCTGGGCATGGAAATCATTCCGGTGTCGCTCACCGGCGAGTCCGTTTACGGCCAGACCGGTTACGAGAAGCTGGAGGAAATCCCGGGAACGATCGACGTCGTGGACTGCTTCGTCAACTCGCAAAAAGTCGGCGAAATCGTAGACCAGGCAATCGCTGTCGGTGCGCGGGCAATCTGGCTCCAACTAGGGGTAATAGACCAGCGCGCGGCTAAACGAGCCGAAGAAGCAGGCTTGGACGTCGTGATGGACACCTGCCCGATGATTGAATACCCGGCACTCTGAATTATTACGTTTTGTTACGAACTACTTGTTGATTCAAGTATGCAATTTTCCAAGTACGCCTATAGGCTTGCGGCAGAAACATACATTCGGGTGGCTGGGGAGCCGAAGAATACTTGGGGATTCGCTCTGACTTGGGGTTTGGGCGATCAATGAGGTGTGGGTTATACCTATGCCTCCGATGGTGTTTAACGCGTTCCAGCGTCCCATCGAACTTGGGGAATTTCAATGATTGGCAACCCATCAGGGGACAGGGCTGCCCAAAATTCGCGTATTTTGGGTCAAATGCGCGCGATGGGGTGGCAACGCACTTCGAACCCCCGTCGGGCGATCATTGCTCTCGCGGCACTGTTTTCGACCACTGTGCTTGTGCTGACCTTGCTCGTGGGGTTCGGCCCTATTGCAGCAGCAGCTCAAACTCCAGAAAACAGCCAGGCCGATGGAACGCCTACCGTGCGAGAGGAAACGAGCGACACCTCGGCGGAATCCACACTGGAAGCCTCCGACGCGCCGGTAGCGACACTATCGGAGCCGGATAACGAGTCAGACAGTAATCCCATAGCGCAGAATTATCCGAGACCTGATGACAACTTAACGGAAGAATCAATAGCAGTCGAAGACCGCCCCGCTCCCGTTTCTAAAGCGAGCGCAATGGCAAGCCGACTGGCGAACCCGCAGCTTCCGGCACAGTGTGGACTTTCAGTTGCGATTGTCTTGGATCTGTCCAACTCGCTGACGAACGGTGACGTAGCATCTTCGAAGACTGCCGCACAGGGCGTCGTCAATGCACTCACGGGAACCCCGTCCGCAGTTGGTGTTTACACCTTTGCTTCCCTTGCCCCTGATGGTACCAACACGGCCCTGTCCAAGACGTCGGTCTCGACTTCTCGGGGTGCAACCATTGTCAAGAATTCCATTGCTGGTATCAAGCGCGTTCCGGAGAACCACGGCGGCACTAACTGGGATGCCGCCCTACGACAAGTTCCATCCGGTCAGTACGACGTCGTCCTCTTCGTCACTGACGGCAACCCCACTGCCTACGGAACCCCAAATCCGAATAGACTGGATGCCACTCCCACTGGCAATGTGGACATGGGTAGTGCTTTCCAAGCTATCGACCTGTCGACTGCGGTAACAGCTGCAGACAAGTTGAAGGCCTCCGGCAGCTTCGTGATGGGTTTGGGCGTTGGCGCGGGTGTGAACGTTTCCAATATCAAGGACATCTCCGGATCAGCCGAGGGAACCGACTATTTCCGTATCGCGAACTATGCAGAATTGACCCAGAAGCTATCGGAAATTGCTCTGAAGAACTGCCAAGGAACGGTTAGCATCGTCAAGCAGGTCCGTGACCTTTCTGGCAAGCTCGCACCGACCGCGGGGTGGACGTTTGACGGGCGCAGCGTTGACAAGGTCGAACCTCTTAGCGCCGTCACCGCTAAGAATGGAGCCGTGAACTTCAAGGTCACTGACCTGAAGAATGACCGTCGAACCATTCAGTTCGCGGAGCGCCAGCAGTTGGGGTACGCGCTCGAGCAGCAGAGTGGCTCCAATGCCGTTTGCATCGACAACGTGACAGGAAAACAAGTGAGCGTGAGCAATGTCGGTGCCACCGGGTTCGCAGTGGATGTCGATCGCGAAAACGCATTAAGCTGTCAGGTTCTTAATCGTATGATTCCGGCAGAACCTATTGTGGGTAAGTCTTCTAACCCGTCTTCCGGAACGGAAGTCCAGCCAGGCGACGAAATTGAATACAAGCTCACTTTCACTGCAAAAGGTACCTTCCCTGTCGATATTGACTACGTAGATCACCTTGCGGGGGTCTTGGACGATGCTGATCTGATTGCTGGTTCGATCAAGGCGGACTCCGGCCTGGTCGCCGTTTTGAATGCAAACAAGATCAACGTCACCGGGACTGTGTCACCAGATAAACCGCTAATTCTCACCTACAAGGTCAAAGTGAAGACGGAGAACTTTGGTGACGGTATTGCTGCGAACTTCATCGTTCCATCCGGTGAGACCCCACCGGAGACTTGCGAACCTGATGATCCGAGCTGTACAGAACATCCGATTCCAGGGGACCTGAGTATCAGCAAGACATCGGATCCTGAATCGGGCACGTTGGTCGCTCCTGGGCAAACGGTGAACTACACCTTGAAGTTCGCCAACTCGGGAGCCGCTGAGGTTGAGGTGGACCATCGTGATTTCCTTCGCGATGTCCTGGATGATGCCGAGTACGTAGATGGTTCGCTCAGGGCCACGAATGGCTTAGACGCAAGCCTGCGGGGAGACCAGATCGTGATCACTGGAAAGGTTGGAGCTGAATCGGAAGCGACCGTGACCTACTCAGTCAAGATCAAGACTGCTGAGCTCGGCAATGCTGTCGTGAAGAACTTCCTGGTTCCAGACGGAGAGGATCCAGTGTGCGATCCCGAGGTAACTAACTGCACGGAGCACCCGGTTCTTGGAACTGCGATCTGGACTAAGAGCGATGTGAACGGCGCAGCGCTCTCGGGCTCGGAATGGGAACTGACCGGGCCAGGCACCAACGGCACGAAGGTGGCGATCGAAGACTGCGTTGCTTCGGCGGCCAGCAAGTGCTCAGGTGCAGACAAGGATCCGAAGGCCGGAGGCTTCCAGCTCACCGATTTGGCATGGGGAACCTACACGCTGATTGAGACCAAGGCACCTGCCGGATTCGTCTTGGATGAAAGCAAGCATGCCTTCACCGTGGGCGGGGAATCTCCGGCGCAGATCGTGCGGGACCTCGGAAAGATCACCAACGAACAACGAGAAGGACTGGAACTGCCGCTGACCGGTGGCACCGGAACCCAGACCTTCCTCTTCAGCGGTGGCGCGGTACTGCTGGCGGCCCTCGGGGTTGTCGCGTGGCGTCGCAAGACGGCCGCACCGAAGAACTAACAAATTTTCACAGTTTTACTCATTATCATTCGCAGCCGCTTGCTGGGGACGCAGTGGCGAAATAGAAAGGAACACAGCTGAAATGGCTGAATTCAAGCACACTCGGGGGAAGCGTGTACTGTCCGGTTTGGGTGCCATCACCCTTGCCGCTGCAGGCCTGTTTGGGGGAGCCGGTGCAGCTTTGGCTGACCAGGGCGACGCCGTGGGCAACATCGACGTCGACCGCCCGGGATCGATCCAGATCAACAAGCACAAGCACCAGAACGGCACCGACGCTACGCAGAAGCCGGACGGCAGCGGCGACGCAATCACCAGTGATGGCATTGCCGGCGTTGAGTTCACCGCCTACCAGTTGACCGACGTGAACCTGGGGGAAACCAGCGACTGGGACAAGCTGGATAACTTGGACCTGTCCAACGCCTGTACCTCGATTCCGAACCACACCCTGGGTTCGCCAATCGTTGCACCGTTGACGGACAGTAAGGGCGTCACCACACTGACCGGGCTGAAGCTGGGCGCCTACGTCATCTGCGAGACCGCCGCTCCGGCCGAGGTTGTCGACCGCTCGCAGCCTTTCGTGGTCACGATTCCGACCCCGTTCGAGAACAGCTGGCTCTACGACGTCAATGTCTACCCGAAGAACGGTACGACCGGTATCACCAAGTCCATCGACCCGCAGTCCGATTTGGGTCTGGGCGGCGTCGTGAACTTCCCGGTGACCGTGGACGTTCCGAAGACCAAGAGCGGGGAAAACATGACCCGCTTCGAGGTCACCGATACCTTCGATTCCCGACTGGGCCTGAACGGCACCGGCGTGGCCAGCGTCAAGCTGGATGGCGTTGCTGTCAATCCGGCCTACTACACGGTGTCCAACGAGGGGCAGACAGTCAAGGTCGAATTCACCGAGGCAGGCCGGAAGTGGCTGAAGACCCAGGGCGAGAAGAAGGTTGTCGTGACCTTCTCCGCCGTGGTCAAGGAAGTCGGAAAGATCGAAAACGACGCCGAAGCCTACATCACCACCCCGGGCCACAACGGCAAGGTCGAATCGAACGACGTCACCACCAACTGGGGCGATCTGATCGCGCTGAAGACTGCCGCGGGCACGAACGCTGCGCTTGAGGGCGCGAAGTTCCAGGTCTTCGCCGCCGAAGCGCCGTACGCCGACACCTGCGACGGCGCAATAGCCACTGGCGAGGCATTGAAAGTCAACGGTACCGACACCTTCACCAGCGGCAAGAACGGCGTGATCGACATTGCCGGCCTGTACGTCAGCGACAGCGAGCACGACAAGAAGGACGCCACCCAACGCTGCTACGTGCTGAAGGAAACCAAAGCCCCGGCCGGTTTCGTCACCCCGACCGGCGACAAGGCGTTCACCCCTGTTGCTGTGAAGATCGGCGCCAACGAGGTCGGAGTCTACGACGCAACCATCGTCAACAGCCAGCAGGATGTTCCTGAACTTCCGCTGACCGGTGCCAACGGCCAGATCCTGATGGTCATCGGCGGTACTGCGGTACTGCTGGTCGCCGGCGGAATGGTCATCGTGAGCCGCCGTCGAGCAGCCCGCGAGGAAACCAAGTAGCAACCGCACCTGCGGTTCAGCACCTGTGATGGCGGGCGGGCGACAGCTCTCCCGCCATCACACGTTTATTCTCCCAATCTTCGTCAGGACACATCATGCTTGATACCCCGAATCCCACTCCGGCGAGCACCGCTGCCCGCGGGCGTCGTGGGGCAGGGGGCGCCCGCCGCTGGCGTCCGGGTTTACTGACGATCGCCAGTTCTTTGCTTGCCGTTGTCGGTCTGAGCGTTGTGCTTTATCCTTCGGCCGCCAGCTGGCTGTCCTCCTACAACCAGTCGCTGCTCATCGAGGAAATGGGCCAAAGCCTGGAGCACGCATCGCCCGGCGTCGACCAGCAGCTGGCCCTAGCCAAGGCCTACAACAACGCGCTGAGCTCCGGCGTGGTTCTCGACGCGAATGCCAATGTGCCGACCGGCAGCGGCATCACGTCCAATGCGGATTTGCGGTATGAAGACATGCTCAGCGCCGGAACCTCGGATGTCATGGCCCGCCTTCGGATCCCCGGAATCGATGTCGACCTGCCGATTTATCACGGAACCAGCGATGAAACGCTCTTGCGCGGCATCGGTCATCTGGAAGGTTCCAGCCTGCCGATCGGCGGCGCCGACACCCACTCGGTGCTCACCGCCCACCGCGGCCTCGCGCAGGCCGAGATGTTCACAAACCTGGACAAGGTCGGCGTCGGAGATCGATTCACCGTCGAGGTGTTCGGCGAGGTGCTCACCTATGAAGTTCGCGAGACCAAGGTGGTCGACCCGGAAGACACCGACTCCCTGCACGCGGTATCCGGGGAAGATCTCGTCACCCTGGTGACCTGCACGCCGCTGGGGATCAACAGCCAGCGTATCCTCGTCACGGGAGAACGGGTCACGCCGACCCCCATCGAGGACATCGAAGCGGCTGGCGAAGACCCCACGATCCCGGGATTCCCCTGGTGGGCTGTGATTTACGGTGGCGGGCTGCTGGCAATCGGGGCGTATTTCTGGCGATCCGGATACGGAGACGCCCGACGATCCGCGGCAGCCAAGGCACGCTGATACCGTAGAATCCGAGACGAAACCACAGGCGATCGAACGGGGTGGCCAGCATGGATGATACAGACATGGAGCGCACGGAAAACGTCTGGCGGTCCCTGTGCCTGCAGATGCCCAGTGCCTATGAAGACCATCCCTTCGGACCGGGAGCTACCGTCTTCAAGGTCGCTGGCCGGGATCGGGCCAACGGCAAGCTATTTGCGCTGCTCATGCACTTGCACGGTGAGCTCCTGCTGAACTTGAAATGCGAACCCGCGCTGGCCGACCAGCAACGCAGCGAACACCCGCAGATCACCCCGGGGTATCACATGAACAAGAAGCACTGGAATTCGGTGCGGGTGGGGCTGGACGAGCAAACCATGCGCGAGCTCATCGAGGATTCCTATGATCTGGTCGTCGACGGAATGCCGAACCGGGACAAGGACGTGATTCGCCGTACCTGGTGAACGTCGGCACGGCGCCATCGAAGGCATGGGATTTTGAAGGGGGCGGCTCTCCACCGTATTGGGGGTAGATGGAGAGCCTCACTGCTACACAAATAACTTGGGGGATTATTTGCGCCGCCCCGGCAGCGATGGATGATCGCAAGATTCATCCTAAATACAGTCTTGTCAGGTTGATTTTAGATTTCAATATGATCTCTGTCCTTGGGCTACCTAAGTTTTCCAACATCGCTACCTGCAATTGGCTCAAGAAGGCTATTTCCGGATGCAACACGTCAAGTCTTCAGTAGGATGGATTGCAGGTCACGCGGTCGACCGAAGCGTGGGGGCGTTTCGGTTCAAGTCTTTCTGCCTAGGGGAAGGGAGTAAGTCGCCGCACGACCGCACCCTTGCGCCGTTCTGGATCTTCCGGCGGGATCTGACGAAACCGGTCACTGCAAGCGCCAGCGCCTGAGTGCACCGGCGCTTCGGATCCCCGTGCCGAGGCAATGCGACAACGAAATCGAGCCACGTGCCCGTGGACTGCGATTTCGCCAAAGGGACAAACAATACACCCGTTTTCCGTCTTGAATCGCCTAAGAATCAATAGACTAGAAGCATGTACTTCATCGTTGTTAAATATCAGGTAAAGCCAGAATTCACCGACAGCTTCATGGACCACGTTGCCGAATTCACCAAGGCCACCCGCGCCGAAGAAGGCAACCTGTGGTTCGACTGGTCGATCAGCGTCGAGGACCCCAACGAGTTCGTGCTCGTCGAGGCATTCCGCGATGACGAAGCCGCCGGGGCCCACGTCAATTCCGCGCATTTCGCAGCCGGGCTGGAGTCCATGCGCCCGCTGCTGGTATCCACCCCGAAGATCGTCTCCCGCAAGGTCGACGGCGAGGACTGGGACACCATGGGCGAACTGGTCATCGACTAATTCACTCATTAATCGTTGAAGGCGCGGACCCCGTTGGGGGTCCGCGCCTTCACTTTACGCAGCTGGCTCGGCGATCAGCCTAGTGGCTGTTCTTGTTCCCGAAGCGGCGTACCAGCAACAGGAGGATGCCCAGCAGGACGATGGCACCGGCCGCAATGCCGATCCAGGATGCGCTGAATCCGGTCTGCGCCAGGTCGTCGCGGTCATTCTGATTGCCGTTGTCCGTCTGGGTGGCAGACGCGCTCGGCGTGGCGGAGCCGGTCGACTCGCCCGATGCGTCAGGAGTCTGCGTCGGCGACGGGCTGGCCGTGGGCGAAGCGCTTTCCGATGGAGTCGGGCTGGCCGACGGCTCCGTGGCCACCACGGTGAATATGGTGGAGATGCTTTCGCGTTG
The DNA here is from genome assembly GCF_014647495.1 of Glutamicibacter protophormiae. Lineage (GTDB taxonomy): Bacteria > Actinomycetota > Actinomycetes > Actinomycetales > Micrococcaceae > Glutamicibacter > Glutamicibacter protophormiae. Next base: position 141,633 of record NZ_BMPH01000007.1, on the reverse strand, counting down.
CACCAGCGAGATCAGCAACTCGTAGTCGCCGGCCTCGGTGCCCTCGGCAATCGGCAGGGTGAAGCTGGTGGTTCCCTGCGCGTCAGCCGCCGGAATGTCGGTGATCTCCAGCTCTCCGCCGAAGGACGATGCGGTGATCTGCGCGCCTTCCTCCAGCCCGGTAACGGTGACCTTGATGTCTTCGCCGGCTTCGGCTTCGGTCGTGGAAAGCTCGACCTTGGCCCAGTCGGTGCCGGCGATCATCGCGCGTCCCAGCGGCGCTGGAGCGACGACGTCGTGCGACTTGAAGTAGTTCACGGTGGCGTCCAGATCGATCTGCCCGGAGTCGGCGTGGTTCGTGCCTTCGGCGAAGGCCGCGAAGTTGTCGCCGCCAGCGGCCAAGAACGCGTTGGCAACCACGTGGAAGGTGGCCTTCTCATCCAGCGGTTCGCCGTTGAAGGTGATGTCCTTGATGTGCTCCCCGCGCGGGGCCTTTTCGACGTAGGTGTAGGACAGGCCATCGGAGATGCCCAGCTGCAGCTTCGAGCGCTCGGAGCCGTTTGGCTGCCACTGCTGTTCCAGAGCTTCGCGGATCTGGGCACCCGTCAGGTCGAAGGTCTTCAGCGTATTGGCGAATGGCTGAACGTCGGCGGCCGCCTTGTAGCTGACGGTGCCGTCCTTGCCGTACAGTAGGTCGGCGCGCAGGCCGCCGGCGTTCATGAACGCGATCTGCGCCTTGGCGCCGGCGAAGTCCTCATTCGAGGTGGCCCACAAGTGGATGTCCGCCACGGTATTGCCCAGCGTGGACTCCACGCCGCGATCCGATCCCGGTTCCTTGCCGCCGCGCAGGATGTCGGCTGAGATCTGACCGATCTTCTGGTTACCGACCTTCTCGGATTCCGTGATTGCGGTATCGACGATCTGCGTGACGGATTTGTTCGGGGTATAAACCCATTCGTCGGCATCGTCCTTGATGGCCAGCGGCAAGAGCTCGGTCGAGGAGCTGGCCACTTCACCGCTAGCCTCGTCGACCTCAAGTGAGATCTTGCCCAGGGTGGTGCCATACTGGTGCGCCTGGACGACCGGTCGTTCGGTACCCGTGGGACCTGCGATTTCGCAGTTGTACGGCTGGTGGGTATGCCCGGAAACAATGGCGTCCACCTGCTCGCTGGCACCGCGCACCAGCTCGCCGTAGGTGGTTTTCTCTGCGGCGATAGTGCCGCATGAGGTGTTTTCCGAGCCGTTGTGGGACAGCACGACAATGACTGATGCTTCGTCGTTGGTCGTATCGCCGTCGGAAAGCTGCTTGGCTACGCGGTTGACCGCTTCGAGCTCGTTGCCGAACGTAAGGTCTTTGATGCCCGTGGGGGTGACCAGCGACGGGACGTCCGCGGTGACCGTGCCGATGAAGCCGACGTTGACGCCGTTGACCTCGCGAATTGCATATTCCTTCAAAGCAGGCTCGCCGGTGGCCTTGTCATAGACATTGGCACCCAGGGCGAAGTCTGCGCCGTCTTGGCCGGAGGCCTTGGCATAGCTCTGGATGACTCGGCCTTTCAGGTCCTTGAAACCGCGGTCGAACTCGTGGTTGCCCACGGTTGACACGTCGAGACCGCCGGCGCCCAATGCTTCGATGGTTGGCGCGTCCTTCTGCGAGGCCGAAGCGAAGGTCGAAGCGCCGATGTTGTCGCCGGCCGACACAAAGAGCGTGTTCGGGTTCGCGGCCCTCAGCGTATCGACTGCGCCAGCCAAGATTGCCGCACCTGCGGAATCTCGATCTTGGGCAATGCGGCCGTGGAAGTCGTTGATGTCCAAGATATCCAGGGTGAATGTCCCCGGGGCGGCTGGTTCTGCTGCCGGGGCGGCCTGCGCGGCAACGCATCCGGAGGCAATCAAAGCTGCAGTAGCCATGGAAGTCAGCGTTAAGTTTTTGATCTGCCTGAACGCAGGCATAGATCCTCCTCAGAGTTAAGCGTGTGACCTCTCTCATGTTTATCCCATGAAGATGAACCTGTCGATGCTTGAACGTAAATTTCACGTATAAAACAGATCTTTGTGGCATTGAACGACGCCGTACCGGTAGTTGGCGTCGCCTAAAGTGCCGCATGCCCTGCCGGTGGACAGGGCATGCGATGGGTGAACTTTAGTCCTTTTAGCGTTGGCGCTTGCGGCGTGGATCGCCAGCGGTTGCGGAGGACGAACCGACGATATCGCCGAGAAGCAGCATGGCCGCCGCAATGAACATCAGGGTTGAGGCGACCCAGCAGGTAGTTGCCATTGAGCGCTGGGAGTTGTCCAGCGCGAACACGAAAATGCAGACGCTGGCTAGCAGCAGTACTACGCCGAGCAACCGTGACTTCATTGTGCACCTTTGAACTGTTGATTTTCGCTAAATCATCGCGAAAACAATTCGCTATCAGCTGGAATAACATCAATCATGCCATAACTCCAGCTGTTTGAACATACGTCCAAGGTGGTAATTTACTGTGAAACGCTCAGTCTGAGGGTTGAGAGTAGCGGCCGGTAGGGGTTGCCTAGACGCAGGAAGCCAAGATCTTCTTGATAGCGTCGTGTTCCGCTTGGGTCATCCAAGCGCCGTACTTGGCCTTGACCTGGGTCTGCCGTGATACATATTCACAGCGGAAGTCCTTGTTTGGCGGTAGCCAAGTTGCCGCATCCTTGTCGCCCTTGGAAGCATTGGTGGGACCATCGGAAGCCAGCAGGTTTAGCGGGTCGTTGGCGAATTGGAGGCGCTCGTCTTTGCTCCATTTTTGGGCGCCCTTCTGCCAGGCATCCGACAGCGCAACGATGTGGTCGATCTGCACGGCCGAGCTCGTGGTCTGGCCTCGCTCGAAATTGATCGTCTTGCCGGTGTAAGGATCATCAAATGTTCCGCTCAGCACCACGCATTCGACCCGGGCCGGCTTGTACTCGACATTTTCCAGATCGCGAGCGAGGATATCGTTGCGTGCATCGCAGCCGTTGTTGTCGGTATCCTTCCATCCATTGCTGAACTGCTCGCGGGAATAGCCGGTTTTCGGGGCGCGGCCCTTGATTGCGATATCCTCCAACTGTTCCAGCGATTCGGAGTACTCCGCCTTCTGATCGGCGGACGGAGCCGCCGCCTGGGCACCATTCGTCCCGCTGAAATCCGTGGAAGTCAGTGCGGAGCATGAAGCCAGGCCCAGGGTGGATGCAATAAGGACAACGGATAGTGTGCGGCGCGGCAATCGCATGCGGTGGTACTTCTCCTTGACTAAGCGACAGGGACGGAATCCTCGGTCCCAGCAATCGACCTTATGCTCCAGCACCGACGAAATCATGCTTCCTGTTTGGTGTCTGCTTGTGATTCTCTTCTCGGCGGTGGGTCGGCTGCGTTGGGAAAGTTATCAATTTGTCGCCGTAATCCAGTGTGACAAGTATTGTTTTCCTTCAATGGGCGAAATACGGTCGACATAATGCTGTATTTGAACGACTATTGGGATGTTCCTGTGAAGAAGTTTTTGTTCCCGTTGCTCACCGGCGTGCTTCTGCTCAGCGCCTGTACGACGCCCGTATCCAAGCTTGAAACCGATGAACAGCAAGGTGGAGGAAACGGAACAGCATGGGATGCCGAGCAACAAGACCACGACGAAGATCCGTACGCGAAGTACTACCAAGAAGGCATTCCGATATTCTCGGAGCTGCAAACGCAGGTTCTGCGACCTGCGCCGATCTTCGGGGATCCGGATTCTCGTGAGAACGCCGATGAACTGCTGATGGGAACGGCCGGTTTCTTCCGCGTAACGACCTACACGGATGAAAACGGCCAGCCAGTATCTGTCAACGAATCGATGTCCATGGGCGCTGACGCGCAAGATGCGGGAACCTACGTTGTGGAATTCGGGTGTTGGGGAGTCGGACTCGCAACTTTGCAGGTATTTCTCGACAGCGAGGCTATGGATCCGGATGTCTTGCCTTCAAACGAGATCCCGTTGAACTGCGGTATCCCCGCGAAAACAACTGAAGGTGTGTTTGAAATTGACCGGGCCGCCCAGGGCTACACCATTTTAGTTTCTGGAGAACCTGAAACGGTCGGCTCTTTCGAGGTCAATCTGTACCGGAGAAATGACGGGTGACTGGATGAGGAAGATGATGCCTCTACTCGGTGCCGCGGTTCTGGCGCTCACGTCCTGCACGACTCCGGTCTCCGAATTGAGCCCGGTAGATCGCGAATTTTCCAACCTGGGATCGGACAACATTCAATACCGGCAGCCCATCGCGGAGCTGTCGTCGGAGGAGAAGCTCGAACAACAAGAGGCCGCGATGACCTTTCCCCCGCTGATGTATCTTGCAGTAGTCGGGTTGCATTCAACGGCCGGGAGCGAAGAAAGCATGGGTTTCTGGCAAGGAGAACTCGACCAGCGTGGATATCACGGGCTGGTTGCCTGGGCCGCGGCGGGATTCAAGTACCAACAGGGCGGAACCCTGGCCCCGGACACAACATCTGTTGAGGTGGACTTGCCCGGGCCGTATTTGATCAAATATGCCTGCACCGGAACGGGCCAGGTCGACCTGACTGTCCGGGACGGGGCAACGACATTGCTGGAGCATTCCCACACGTGCACGAAACCCCACAACGTGGCCGAGTTCGAGATCGACCGGAAGGTAATCCAGAGCATGGTCATCGAGCAGGTTCCGCAACCTGAAACCCGAGCTAGCTACGAATACCAAGTGATCCAGTAGCATCCCGAAACTCCCGGAAGAGACTTGTGTTGGGCCGTCCGAGACGGCCTGTGGTACTAATGGGACATAGTGACACGGGGTGCCGCCGAGCGGCTGAGATAAAACCCGTCGAACCTGATCCAGTTAGCACTGGCGAAGGGAATGTCCTGGATACCTCGATGCCACGCATCCATCCCGGGGTCCCGTTCGCCTTGACACATCTTCAAGGAGTTCGAGCACCATGAACGCACGCACAGCAATCGACGCCGCAACGTCGGCAAACTCTTCCCTTCCTCTCAAGGACCAGCTGGTGCTGGTCACCGGCGGAGCGCGCGGACTGGGCGCCGCCATCAGCACCGCTTTTCTGAAGGCCGGGGCGCAGGTCGTGATCAATTACAACAGCTCCTTCCAGGCGGCCGAGGAACTGGCCGATGCCTTCCCCGGGCAGGCGCTGGCCTTGCAGGCCGACGTGCGCGACGCCGACGCGTTGAAGGCGCTGGTTGCCGCGGCGACCGAGCATTTCGGACGTCCAGTCACCACCCTGGTCAACAATGCCCTGGTTGATTTCTCCTTCAACGGGGATGCCCGCTCCAAGGCGGACGAGCTGTCCGCCGAAGAACTCACCGCCCAGTTCACCGGCTCCGTGCTCGCACCCGTCGGTGCAATCCAGGCGGCGCTGCCGGGCATGCGCCAGGCCGGCTTCGGGCGCATCATCAACATCGGCACCAACCTGTTCCAGCACCCCGTGGTCCCGTACCACGACTACACCGCCGCCAAGGCGGCGCTGCTGTCGCTGACCCGCACCTTCGCCGACGACCTGGGCCCGGAGGGAATCAACGTCAACATGGTTTCCGGCGGCCTGCTGCGCACCACCGATGCCTCGGCGGCCACCCCGGCGGAGGTCTTCGACCTGATCGCCTCCGGCACCCCGCTGCGCCGGGTGACCTCCCCGGCCGAGCTCGCCGACGCGGTGCTGTTCTTCGCCTCGCCGCTTTCGCGCGGGGTGACCGGGCAGAACCTGATCGTCGACGGCGGACTGGTCAAGGGATGAGCCAGCCGGTGAAGCAGGCCCGTTTCAACCTGTTCATCTACGGCGCCGGACACCACCAGGCGGCCTGGCGTGCGCCGGACTCCCCGGCGGAGCGGCTGGGCGAGACCGCGTACTACGTCGAATTGGCGCAGGTGGCCGAACGGGGCCTGCTGGACGGGGTGTTCCTAGCCGACGGCCAGGCCGTTGCCCCGGAGGCCGCGGCGGCAGGTCCTACCTGGTTCTTCGAACCGTTTACGCTGCTGTCCGCGCTGAGCCAGCACACCAGCCGGATCGGCCTGGTCTGCACGGTGTCCTCCAGCTTCTACACCCCGTTCCATGCCGCCCGCATGCTGGCCAGCCTGGACCGGCTTTCCGGCGGCCGGGCCGGGGCCAATGTGGTCACCAGCATGTGGGACGCCGAGGCCCAGAACCACGGGCGCGAAACCCTGGGCGACCATGCCTACCGCTATGGCCGCGCGGATGAGTTCATCACGGTGCTGCGCCAGCTGTTCGGCTCCCACCCCGCTGCCGCGGTGCAGGCCGACCGCGAGGGGGTATTCACCGACCCGAATCAGCTCTCGCGCATTGACCATGCGGGCGAGCACTTCGGGGTGCGCGGGCCGCTGAACATTCCCGACGGGCCGCAGGGCGCCCCGGTCCTCTTCCAAGCCGGGGCCTCCGCCCAGGGGCGCGAGCTCGCGGCGGCCCATGCCGAGGCGATCTACGCGGTGGCCGCGGACCGGCAGATGGCGCTGGACTACGCGCAGGACGTGCGTTCCCGGGCCGCCGCGGCCGGGCGCGATCCGCAGGCCCTGGCCATCATGCCGGGGCTGGTCGCCTACGTGGGCCGCACCCTGGAGGAGGCCAAGGATAAGCAGCGCCGGCTCAACGACCTGCTGCCCATCGAACAGGCGCTGGCCCAGCTGGCGGTCTTCGTTCAGCAGGACACCCATGCCTGGGAACTGGATGCCCCGGTGCCGCCGTTGCCCTCCGCGGCGGAATTCACCGGCCCAGCCGGACGCTATGCGACGATCCTGCGGCTGATCGAGATCCACCAGCCGACGGTGCGTGAACTACTCGGGCTGCTGGCGGCCGGGGGCGGGCACTGCACCGTGGTGGGTACCCCGGAGATGATCGCGGACGAGATCGAGCTCTGGCTGGATACCGGGGCGGCTGACGGCTTCAACCTGATGCCGCCGAACCTGCCCGACGGCCTGGCCGATTTCGTCGAACTGGTGATCCCGGAGCTGCAGCGGCGCGGGCGGTTCCGCACCGCCTACGAGCACCGCACGCTGCGCGGCCATCTGGGTCTGCCCATGCCGGTCGCCGGGGGAGCGCTGGCCCAAGCCCGCTAGCAGCCGCCGAGATACGCCGACCGCCGTGTCCCTAGATGCTGGTCGCCGAGCCGGAATACAACCGAAGCGCATTGCGTTTCGGTGTATTCCGCCTCGGGCAGGAAACCGCAGGCACGGCGGTCAGCGCATCATCCGTCCTTCGCGCAGCGTCCAATAGGAGGAAATGTGGGTTGAGCGCTTCGACAAATTCCACTGCTCGCAGATGCGGCTGATCGCCTTGACGGTGCTTCGTTCCGCATGCGCCACAACACCCAGGCCACGGCTCGGAACGGTCAGCGTCTGGAACGCATCGGCCAGGACTTCGCTGCGTCCGGCCGGAACACCGTCGCGGGAAAGCCAGCGCAATTCAACCCCTTGAGGATGTTTCACGTCAAACATTCCTTGGTCGTCGGCGATTTCGAGCAACGCCACCCCCTGCGCGTGCTCCGGGAGCGCTTCGAGGATTTTGGAGATGGCGGGGATCCCGGCTTCATCCGCGGCCAGCACATAGTATTCGGCCCCCAGCTGGAGGGAAGTTTTGCTGCGTGCCGGGGAAATGACCAGCGCCGCCCCCGGCTCGACCGTTCCCGCCCAGTGCCCGACCGTTCCGGGGCCGCCGTGGACCACGAAGTCGATGGCCAGTTCGTCGACCACGTGGTCGATCCAGCGGATGGTGTAGGACTTCGAGCGAGGCATCATTTCGCGGGGCAGCCGCTGGCGCAGCTCTCGGAGGTCGTAGGGCGGAACCAGGCCCAGGGCCGGATCTGCCGCATAGACCTTGACGTATTCATCCAGGGCGCCATTGGATCGGTAACCGTCGAGGTTCGGGGCGCTGGCCACGATGCGCACCAGCTGGTCGCTGAGCTTCTGCACCCGGGTCACGGTCAGGACATGCTGGTCGATTTTGTGCCGAGGGGCTTCGACGTGGCTGACCGGCGGGGAGTAGCGGGCCAACGGTTCTTCGTAGGTTTCGGAATACGGCCGCGCCTCCTGCGCCGCGGCGGGTGCTGCCGGGGGCGCCGCGCCGGGAGCTGGGGGAGCGTAGCGCGTCGGGCTGAACGAGGTGCGCAGCGTCTTGTCTAGCACCTTGCGCGCCGCGGTGAGCGCCGCGGCGGCTCCGGCCCGTTCGGCGGCGGCCAGCAGTTCGCCGGTCTGCTGCTCGTCCAGCAGCGACCCGCTGGCGATGCTCTGGTACAGGTGCTCCTTGGCCGTTGCGTGCCCGGCCTGGGCTCCGGCCTTCTCGGCAATCCTGAGCACCTCAAGGGTCAGGCCCTCCTTGGCGGAGATGGACACCTGGGGGCCGTACTTGTTGTATTTGTGCTTCGACATGGTGTGCCTTCCCGCGCTGTTCGGGCTACTGCTCCTAGCCTGAGTATGAGCGAATCGGCCCGGACAGGCAAGGGCGGATCCCACTGGCGCAGGAGTCCGGCGGCTGCCGGAAAACACCCGCATTGCGAAGCGGAATCCGATTCCGTCCGATATTCGATTCGGTCGACAATATGCAGGTCAGCTCACTAAAATTAGCCTCATGTCTGATACTTTGCCGCCATGCCCGAACTGTTCCAGCGAGTACACCTACCAGATGGATGCGCTGCTGGTCTGCCCTGAATGCGGCCATGAATGGAACGCGGTCTCCGAGTCCGAAGAAACCGCGGAAGCGGTGATCAAGGACGCCGTTGGAAACATCCTCCAGGACGGGGACACCGTCAGCATCACCAAAACCATGAAGGTCAAGGGCGCGCAGAGCGCGTTGAAGGCCGGAACAAAGGTGCGCAATATCCGTCTGGTGCAGGGCACCGGAGACCACGATATTGCCGCCAAGGTCGACGGTTTCGGCCAGATGGAGCTGAAGTCCTCGATCGTGAAGAAGATCTAGACCGGGAAATCCCTGTCGCGGCACGGCCCGCCCCTTCGCTCGAAGGGGCGGGCCGTGCCGCGTGGTGCTGGTTCTTCCGGTGCTGGAGGCCTACTGGCCGGTCAGCGGGGCCGCCGGAATGGCCAGGCCGATGAGCTCCGCCAGCCGCTCGCGGGTTTGGTTGGCGCCGAATGCCGGCTGCCCAGGCTGCAGCCGCACGCCCTCGGCCAACGGGCCGATCGGCAGCGGATCGAAGCCGAACGCCTCGATGATCCGGCCTGCCTGCTCCACATCCGCGGAACGGTCGCCGGCCAGCGCAATGGCCTTGCGCTGCGCGGCGCCGGCCGGTCGGGCCTCGTCCTCCAGGTCGTGGTAGCCCATGTGGTTGAAGGCCTTGACGAGCCGCGAGCCCGGCAGGAAGTCCTGGATCAGCACGGAAGTGGAAACCCCCGGGGTGTTCAGGTCCTCGCGGATCCCGTCGGTCTCCCACCAGTAGTTCATGGCGTCGATGACCAGCTTGCCCTCCAGCTGCGCGGCCGGGATGTTCCGGTACTTGCCCAGCGGCAGGGCGAGGATGACAATGTCGGCCTGGCCGGCGGCGGTGGCCGGGTCCACGGCGACCGCGCCCGGGGTCAGCACCTCGATGGTCAGGGCGATGGCGCCCGGGTCGCCGGATCCGGCGATGAGCACCTTGTAGCCTGCCGCCAGCGCGCGGCGGGCGAGCACGGTGCCGATCTTGCCGGCGCCGAGGATGCCGATGGTCTGCTGCTCCATGTTCTCTGCCTCCTGGCTGGTTAGCTGTTGATCTTGGCGGGCTGCTCGGCGAGCATGTCGCGCACTAGCGGGATGACCTTGGTGCCGAAGAGTTCCACGGCCCGCAGGCGGGCGCCGGCGTCCACGGCGCCGCCGGAATAAATCAGGTCGAAGCGGCCGATGTCCAGGCTCCGCAGGGTGGCGGCGATCTTGCGCGCCACGGTTTCCGGCGAGCCGATGTACAGCGACCCCTCCGCGGCCTCGTGCTCGAACTCGCTGCGGCTCATCGGGCTCCAGCCGCGCGAAGCGCCGATCCGGTCGCGCTGCTCCTTGTAGGCGTCGAACATCAGCTCGCGGGCCTGCTCGTCGGTGTCGGCCACGAAGCCGGGGGAGTGCAGGCCCACCGGCAGGGTCTCGTGGCCGAACTGGTCGTTGGCCCGGCGGTACAAGTCGACGTACGGGGCGAAGCGCTCCGGGGAGCCGCCGATGACTGCGAGCATCATGCGGAAGCCGTAGTGGGCCGTGCGGATCACCGACTGCGGCGAACCGCCTACGCCCACCCAGGTCTTCAGGCGCCCGGATTCGGTCTTCGGGAAGACCTCCACGTTCTGCAGCGGGGCGCGTTGGGTGCCGTTCCAGGTCACCGGCTTCTCGCCCAGCAGCTCGTGGAACAGGTTGATCTTCTCCTCGAAGAGGACCTCGTAATCGGCCATGTCGTAGCCGAAAAGCGGGAAGGACTCGGTGAACGAACCGCGGCCCAGCATGACCTCGGCGCGCCCGTTGGACAGGGCGTCGACCGTGGCGAAGCGCTGGAAGACGCGCACCGGATCGTCGCTGGACAGCACCGTGACCCCGGAGCTGAGGCGGATGTTCTCGGTGGCGGTCGCGATGCCTGCCAGCACGGTTTCGGGGCTGGAGATGGCGTACTCCGGGCGGTGGTGCTCGCCCACGGCGATCACGTCCACGCCAGCCTGGTCTGCGACCACGGCTTCCTGCACCGTGGCGCGGATGGCCTGGGCCTGCGTTACCAGCTCGCCCGACGGGCCGCTGGGCACGTCGCCGAAGGTGTCGATGCCGAATTCGATGTTTTCGATGGCGTTCATCTGCAGTCCCCGTTTCCGAAATAAGTTGATGCCTCAATCATGCATCAAACTTGTTGACGTGTCAACTATAGGGTTGGGTGGGGTCCCCGCGCGGCGGAAACGAGCAACGGCGGCCGGGGGAAAATGAGCCCGGGCGGCAACCGGCGCCTGCAACTGAGACAAGAATGCAATGCCTCTGTGCTGGAATGCCATTAACGGGAGCCACTACGGTTAAGGGACTGTTCGTGCAGGCCTAGCAAGGAGGAGATCATGCGACCTCAACGGATGTCCCGACTGCCGATAGCGCTCGGCCTCGGAATGCTTTTCCTGGCCACCGGTTGCAGCGGCGGTGATGGAGATGGCCCGAACGACAGCACCGCCCCTGCGGCGCAAACTCCCAGCTCCGCGGAATCGGATCAGGCGAGCCCGACCGGCAGTTCAGCACCCAGCGCTCCTAGCTCGGTCGCGGCAACGACGGCGGCGTTGACTCTGTTTTATGTTGCGGTGGGCGATGCCGGCCAGTCAGGGCCTGAAATCGGCTGTGGCGACTCGCTGGTCGCTACTCAGACCGGGCCGGAAGAATTCACGAACCAGGTCGAGGCCTCTATGGCGGCGCTGCTCGCCGACGACAACGAGGAACTCGGCGGCTCGGGGCTGCGCAACGCCTTGGCTGCTTCGGATTTGGAGTACGTCACGTCCTTGGTGGACGGGGATGTGGTGACCGTTGAGTTGGAAGGAACCGTCAGTTCCGGCGGTACCTGCGATGACCCGCGGATCATCGAGCAGCTCAAGTACACGGCGATGACCGCGGCTGGTACCGGGGAAGCCGAAATCTTGGTGGAGGGCGAAAAGATCGAAGAAGTGCTCAGCTCCAAGTAGCCGGTTGCGGCTGAGGAATGGCTCGGGGTAGCCCGAGCGTTCCTGGCGCTGTGGGGATTGCGGTTCCGCGGGAGGCGCCGGGCCAGGTTTACGGCGCCTTGCGACAGGTGCTGGACGCATCCGGTACGGGCTTGATGCCCAAAGCTACCGAGTGCCTGGCCCGCGTCTGGCCTCGCGTTCGTGCCCGGCAAGGAAAACGGCGGCCGCTCCCGTAGTGGGAGCGGCCGCCGTTGCGGGCAGTACGGTCGGGTTTAGCCGAAGTACTTGACCATGGTGCCTTCATGGGCTTCACGCAGCTCGTCCACCGAAACGGTGAACTCGCCCTGGACCTCCAGAGCGCCGGACTGCGCGTCGACGACACCCAAGCGGGCCACGGTGACGCCGCGGGCGCTGGTCATGTCGTTGAAGCGGACCTCTTCGCTGCGCGGCACGGCCACGATGGCGCGGGCCTGTGACTCGGAGAACAGCGCGGTGAACGAATCGATGCCGTCGCGGGCCTTGATCTCGTCCAGGGCCACACGGGCGCCGACGCCGTAGCGCAGCACCATTTCCGACAGCGCGGCGGCCAGGCCGCCCTCCGACAGGTCGTGGGCCGAGTCGATCATGCCGTCGCGGCTGGCGTTGATCAGGATCGCGCCCAGCGCCTTCTCCGCGCCCAGGTCGACCTTCGGCGGCAGGCCGCCCAGGTGGCCGCGCAGGTTGGCGAACTCGGAGCCGTCCAGCTCATCGGCGGTGGTGCCGATCAGGTAGATGGCCTGGCCGTCGGCCTCTTCGCGCCAGCCCGACGGGGTGCGGCGGGCGACGTCGTCCAGCTTGCCCAGGGTCGCAACCACCGGGGTCGGGTGGATGGCCTTGTCGCCGGTCTGGTTGTACAGCGAGACGTTGCCGCCGGTGACCGGGACGCCCAGTTCCATGCAGGCGTCCGACAGGCCGCGGATGCCCTCGGCCAGCTGCCACATGACGTCCGGATCCTCGGGGGAGCCGTAGTTCAGGCAGTCGGAGACGGCCGCTGGAATGGCGCCGGAGGTGGCGACGTTGCGGTAGGACTCGGCCAGGGCCAGCTGGGCGCCGGCATACGGATCCAGGTAGGCGTAGCGGCCGTTGGCGTCGGTGGCGATGGCCACGCCCAGGCCGGTTTCCTCGTCGATGCGGACCACGCCGGCGTCATCCGGGGCGGCCAGGGCGGTGTTGCCGCCCACGTAGCGGTCGTACTGGCGGGTGATCCAGGACTTGTCGCACATGTTCGGGCTGGCGATCAGCTCCAGCACGGCGGCCTTGAGCTGGTCGCCGGACTCTGGAAGGTTCTTCCCGGCCTCCGAGGCGCGGAAGGTGTCGGCCTGCAGCGCATCCTGCCAGTCCGGGCGGGCGTACGGGCGGTCGTATTCCGGGCCGTCCACTGCCACGGTGCTCGGGTCCACGTCGACGATGACCTCGCCGTTCCAGGTGATGGTCAGGCGGTTGTCGTCGGTGACCTCGCCCAGCCAGGAGTACTCGACGTTCCACTTGGCCATGACGGCTTCGAAGGCTTCCACGTTGTCCGGGGAAACCACGGCCATCATGCGTTCCTGCGACTCGGACATCAGGATCTCGCCCGGGGTCAGGGTGGAGTCGCGCAGCAGCACGTTGGTCAGCTCGACGTTCATGCCGCCGTCGCCGTTGGCCGCCAGCTCGGAGGTGGCGCAGGAGATGCCCGCGGCGCCCAGATCCTGGATGCCCTCGACCAGCGAGGCCTTGAACAGCTCCAGGCAGCACTCGATGAGCACCTTCTCGGCGAACGGGTCGCCGACCTGCACGGCAGGGCGCTTGGAGGGCTTGGTGTCGTCGAAGGACTCCGAGGCCAGCACCGAGGCGCCGCCGATGCCGTCGCCGCCGGTGCGCGCACCGAAGAGCACGACCTTGTTGCCCACGCCGGAGGCGTTGGCCAGGCGCAGGTCCTCATGGCGCAGCGCGCCCACGGCCAGCGCGTTGACCAGCGGGTTGCCCTGGTAGATCGGGTCGAACACGGTTTCGCCGCCGATGTTCGGCAGGCCCAGCGAGTTGCCGTAGCCGCCGATGCCGGAGACCACGCCGTGCACCACGCGCTGCGAGTCCTCGTGGTCGATCGCGCCGAAGCGCAGCGGATCCATCACGGCGATCGGGCGGGCGCCCATGGAGATGATGTCGCGCACGATGCCGCCGATGCCGGTCGCGGCGCCCTGGTAGGGCTCCACGTAGGACGGGGAGTTGTGCGATTCGATCTTGAAGGTCACGGCCCAGCCGTCGCCCAGGTTGGTGACACCGGCGTTTTCGCCCATGCCGACCATCAGGTCCTTCTTCATCTCTTCGGTGACCTTCTGGCCGAACTGGCGCAGGTGGGTCTTGGTGGACTTGTAGGAGCAGTGCTCGGACCACATGACCGAGTACATCGCCAGCTCCGCCGCGGTCGGGCGGCGGCCCAGGATCTTGACGATCTCGGCGAATTCGTTGTCCTTCAGGCCCAGCTCGGCCCACGGCAGCTCGACGTCCGGGGTCGATGCCGCGTTATCGACGGTGTCGATGTTGAATGCTTGAGTCTGCTCGCTCACTTCTTGCCTCCGACGAGGTGGGTCAAAACACTGGTGAAGAACGTCAGGCCGTCGGTGCCGCGGGCATCCGGGCCGAATCCGGCCTCGATGGCGTGCTCCGGGTGCGGCATGAGGCCCACGACGTTGCCCGCCGCATTGCTGATGCCGGCGATCGAGCGGCGCGAGCCGTTAGGGTTCCAGCCCACGTAGGAGAATGCCACGCGGCCTTCGGCCTCGAGCATGTCCAGGGTCTTCTCGTCGGCCACGTACTGGCCGTCCTGGTTCTTCAGCACGATGGTGATCTCCTGGCCGGCGGTGTAGCCGTTGGTCCAGGCGGTCTGGTCGTTCTCCACGCGCAGCACCTGGTCGCGGCAGATGAACTTCAGGTGGTCGTTCTTGATCATCGAACCGGGCAGCAGGTGCGACTCGGTCAGGATCTGGAAGCCGTTGCAGATGCCCAGCACGGGCAGCTTGGCGTCCGAGTTCGCCGCATCGATGATCTTGTCCATCATCGGGGCGAAGCGGGAGATCGCGCCTGCGCGCAGGTAGTCGCCGTAGGAGAAGCCGCCCGGGATCACCACGGCGTCGACGTCCTGCAGGTCGGTGTCTGCGTGCCACAGGGACACGGCCTGGGCGCCGGCGGCGCGCACTGCACGGGCTGCGTCGCGGTCGTCGAGGGTGCCCGGGAAGGTCACCACGCCGATGCGGGCGCCCGACAGTTCAGCGGTTGGCGTCGAGTAGTCGCCAATCAGAGGAAGTTCGGTGCTCATTAGTCCGCAACGACCTCGACGTTGACAACATCTTCGATGACCGGGTTGGACAGCAGGGTCTCGGCGGCCTCGCGGGCCTGGGCCAGGATCTGCTCGGTCACCTCGCCGTCCACGGTGAGTTCAAAGCGCTTGCCCTGACGGACGGCCTCGAAGGAGTTGAAGCCCAGGCGGGGCAGTGCTCCCGCAATGGCCTTACCCTGGGGGTCAAGGATTTCTGGCTTGAGCATGACATCTACAACGATGCGGGGCATCCGGCGTATCTCCTGTGCGCGAAGGGGTTAAATGCCACACGGAGACGTGCCGTCTCACACCAAGGGGATTTGGCGCTCCGCGAGCTTGCCTACCCAGTCTAGCGGGAATGTGACGGGGAAAACCTGCCGGTGCGGGCCCAGAACTGTTTCTCCTAGTTATTAGCCATGTGATTTTAGGCTCATGAAGGGGTTTTCGGGTGCCCCGCGTAAGCTGGACGGATGGAATTCCACGCCTCCAGTCCCTGTCCCTGCCGTGCGCTCGATGCCGAGAAGCCCGCCTACTCGCGGTGCTGCCAGCCGTTCCACGAGCACCGCGCCTCGGGCGAGGTGCTGCCGGACACCGCCGAGCAGCTGATGCGCTCGCGCTACAGCGCCTTCGTGTTGGGGCTCGCCGGGTACCTGCTGCTCTCCTGGCATGAAACCACCCGCCCGGCGGATCTGCAGCTGGACGGGGAACTGCACTGGGAAGGGCTGCAGATCGTGAAGACCCGTTCCGGAGGAGCCCAGGCCGTGCGCGGGGTCGTGGAGTTCATCGCGCACTATGCCCAGGACGGACAGCGCGGAAGCCAGCATGAGGTCAGCACGTTTGTGCGCGAGAACGGGGCCTGGTTCTACCTGGACGCGCTCTAGTAGCGGCTGGCGGCGACGAGCGTGTTCAGCATCTGCGTCTGCTGGCGTTCCTTGGCCAGCTCGAAGGCGTCCGATCCGGTCTGGTCCTTCAGCGCCGGATTCGCGCCGTGGGTCACCAGCAGGCGGGCAATGGTGATGGAGTTCGTGCTTCCCTGGCCCAGCACGATGGTTTCATGCAGCGCGGTCCAGCCCAGGTCGTTGACGTGATCGACGGGAATATCGGTCTTGAGCAGCGCCCGCACGGAACCCACCTGCCCGTTTTCCGCGGCCACCGACAGCGCGGTGCCGCCGACCCGGTTGGTGGAGTGGGTGTCGGCGCCGTTGTCCAGGAACTCGGCCAGCGTGCCGACCATGCCCGAGGCGCTGGCCCGCAGGAACGGCGACTCCTGGTAGTCGTCCTTGGCGTTCGGGTCCGCACCTGCATCCAGCAGCTGCTTGCAGATGGCGGCATTTCCCGCGATGACCGCGCGCATCAGCGGTGTGCGCCCGGAGGAATCCGCGGTGTCCAGGTCCGCTCCGCCCTTGACTGCCTTGCGCACCGCTTCCGGACTGCCGTCCTCGATCGCGCGATACAGCGCAGAGGTCGCCTTCGAGAAGCTGGCGCTGGTGGTGGGAAGGGCGCTGAGCGTCGCGCCGGCCGCCGCGCCGGAAGACAGCGGAGCAACGCTCGCCGTCGGGGGAGCCGGAGTCTTCGCGGCCTTGCTTCCAGGGGCAGCGGTGGGCTCGGCCGATGCGGTGTTTCCGGTGGATGGCTTCTTCGCTTCGTCCTGCGCCGCTGTCGCCTCCGGGCCCTGGGCGGTGGCGGCGGTGGTCTTCGCTGAGGGCGACGGGCTGGACTGGACGCTTTCGGCCTGCGGCGCCGCGGGCCCGCAGGCGGTGCAGGCGCCGATCGCGGCGGCCAGCGGAATGGCCATCAACACGATGCCACGACGGGTTGTGGTGAGTCCGGTACGAAGTGCCATCGTTCCTTTCGCGGTCCGCAAACCTCATTCGCCGCCGCAGCGCGGCGTTGAACACTGCTCGGTAACTGGTTGATCTGAAATTGAGCTTAGCCCTCGAAGCTGAAAATTTGCGGGCAATCCGCGTCGAGAACACTTGGCGTTCAACCCCAGGGTTCTTCGCTAAAATCGTAGGCACCATGGAATGCCTTTACTTCTCCGCCGATCGCTGCCGCTCCTGCACCCTGATGACGGTGCCCTACGAACTTCAGCTGCAATCGAAGGTGGAGCGCTGCCAGGAGCTGCTCTCCGACTTCGGGCAGCTGGCCTTCCTGCCCGCCCAGCCAAGCCCGGAACAGGGCTTCAGGAACAAGGCCAAGATGGTCATCTCCGGCACCACCGAGCATCCGACCATCGGCATCCTCGACGCCGATGGACACGGCGTCGACCTGCGAAATTGCGGCGTTATCGACCCCGCCCTGCGCGCCATGTTCCCGGTCGTCGAACGCTTCATCCACGAGCTGAAGCTGATCCCCTACGACGTCCCCCGGCGCAAGGGCGAACTGAAGCACGTGATCCTCACGCTCTCGGACACCGGGGCGATCATGGTCCGCTGGGTGCTGCGCACCAAGAAGCACTTCGTGGCCCTGCGCAACTCGCTGCCGCAGTTCGTGGAGAAGATGCCGCCCGGCTCGGTGGTGTCGGTGAATTTCCTGCCCGAGCACAAGGCGGTGCTCGAAGGCTCGGAGGAGATCATCCTCACGCGCCGCACCACACTGCAGTTCGAGCTCAACGGCATCCCCATGCACCTGCGCCCGCAGGGTTTCTTCCAGACCAACACCCACATCGCCGCCGCGCTCTACCGCCAGGCCCGCCAGTGGATCGACGACGTGAACCCGGAAAGCCTCTGGGACCTGTACAGCGGCGTGGGCGGTTTCGCCCTGCACTGCGCCGGCGAAGGCCGCACGGTGCACGGCATCGAGACCAGCGCCGAGGCCGTCGAGGCGGCCAGCACCAGCGCAGCCAGCCTGGGGCTGGACGGCGTCCAATTCATCGTCGGCGACGCCACCGAGTACGCGCTGGGCGCCGGATGGGCGCCGGACGCGGTCATCGTCAATCCGCCGCGCCGCGGCATCTCCGCCGAGCTGGCCGCCTGGCTGAACGCCTCGGACGTGGAGCACCTGATTTACTCCAGCTGCAACGCGCCATCGCTGGCCCGCGACCTCAAGCGCCTGGACAAGTTCACCCCGCAGCTGGCCCGCGTCATGGACATGTTCCCGCAGACCGAGCACTTCGAGGTCATCGTCAAGCTGCAGCGCAGCGCGGCTTGAGGTCCGGCTAGCGGTCCAGGGTCGCGGTGCGCCGGTCCAGGCGCCCCATGATCTCGTCCACCAGATGCGGGTCGACGTTCGGTTCGCGCCGCGCCTTGAGCAGCTCGGCGCGGGCCGCCTGCAGCGCGATGCCCTGGATCGCGTCCGCCTTGGCGATCACGGCACGGATCTGCGTGTACTTCTCGTCGGTGATCGCATCGTGCGGATCCGGGTCGGTGGCCAGGATGGTGTGCAGCGAGTTCATTCGCCGGCGCACCGCCTGCTGGTAGTTCTCCGGCAGCTCCTGCAGTTCCACGTTCTTCTTCAGCGCGGCGATGGCCACCGCCTCCGCCCGGCGGGCCAGCGCGCGCCGCGCCCGCTTGGTGTCCTGCTCGTTGCCGCGCAGCTTCAGCACGCGCATCAACGCCGGCAGGCTCAGCCCCGGAATGACCAGCGTCGTCAGCAGCACCGAGCACGCGGCGACCACCACGAAGTTGCGGCCCTCGATCGGGGCGCCGTCGGCGGTGACCTTGGGCAGCGCCAGCGCCAGCGCCAGTGTGGCCAGCCCGCGCATCCCGCACCAGGTGAGCACCAGCGTGTCCTTGGCTGCGGAGATCTTCGGGTTCTTGCGGTTGGGCAGGTAGTAGGAGGCGAACATCCACACGGCGCGCACGCCGATCACGACCACGCAGATCGCGATGATGCCCGGGATGAACCCCAGCAGGTTGCTGCCCTCCTCCTGGATCACCGAGTTCATCTCGATGCCCATCAGGCCGAAGGCCAGGCCGGTGGCCAGCATCTCCAGCACCTCCCAGAAGGCGTGGCGGGTCAGGCGCTCCTGCGAGTCCTGCGGGCGGTCGCGGCGCACCATCTCCAGTGCGGTCACCACCACCGCGATCACGCCGGAGACGTGCACTTCCTCTGCCATCATGTAGACCGCATAGGGCGCCACCAGGGTGGCCGCGCTGCGGGCCGCGAGGTTCGGAACGAAGCGGTTCAGCGCGCCGATCAGCCAGCCCATGGCCAGGCCCAGGACCACCGCGCCGGCCGCGCCCAGCAGGAACTGCGGAATGATGGACAGCCCGACCTCGGACTGGTTCACGGTGGCCTGCACCGCCAGCTGGAAGATCACGATGGCCATGGCGTCATTGAACAGGCCCTCGGTTTCCAGCAGCGAGGTCAGCCGCCGCGGCATCTTCACCTTGGTGGCGATCGCGTCCACCGCCACGGGGTCCGGCGGGGCGACCACCGCGCCGAGCGCCAGTGCCAGCGGCACCGAGGCGATCGGTGCGAAGGCCCAGGCCGCCGTCGCGACCAGTCCCGCAGTGACCACGACCAGGATCACCGCCAGCCGGATCAGCGCCTTCCAGCGGAACCTGAAGACGGACCAGCTGCTGCGCTGCGCCGTGGCGAACAGCAAGGGCGGCAGGAAGATCGGCAGGATCAGCTCCGGATCGATATGCATCTCCGGCATGAAGGGGAGGAAACCGGCCAGGGTCGCGAAAACCAGCATCAAGATGGGGTAGGGGAGCTTGATCCGCTCACCAATGCCCACGATCAAGATCGTGGCGAACAACAATGCGATGACCAGCAGGAAAAACTCCATAGTCTTCCTATTCTAATTGCTTGACCCGCAGGATCGGGGATATTACCGGTGGCCGAGCGCCCCATCGCCCAGCAGCGGCGCCGCGGCAGACCAGTCGTCGATGGCGCAGCCGTTGTGCCGGTCGAAGGACGCGCTCACCGCGCGGCCGGCCAGCATCCCGGTGACCTCGGCGGTATCCGGACCGCCGTAGATCTCGATGCAGACCCGGTTCTGGTCCGTCGACGGGGAGAGCGCCGAGGGGTCAGAGGCGAGCAGCGCGCAGGCCGCCTGCGCGGTGGGCAGCGTGCTGCCCTCGCCGACCTGCTCGCCCTGGCAGCGAAGCCGGTACTCATGGGACACCGTGGTGCCGTCATTGCGGACCACGATCTCCAGGTCCGTCGGGGAAGCCTCCGTTGTCGCCGGGGAACAGCCGGCCAGCGCCGTTCCGGCGGCGAGCGCCACGGCCGCAACCCGCAATCCGGAGACCCGGGCCGTCCGGCGTTTCAGCGTCTGCGCATCATCCATGGGCTCATTCTCCACGCCGGTCGCGGACTTTGCCAGAGCCGCGGCCGCGGGAATCCCGGCCTGCCGCTACTCGGGCAGCACCAGCGCACTGGCCACGTCCAGCAGCCGGGCGCGCAGCACCTCGGCCCGCTGCGCGAACTCCTTCTGGAGGCGCACGTACTCGGCCTTGCCTTCGGTCGTTTCGATGCGGATCGGATCGTGGCCCCAGTCGCCCAAGTCATAGGGGGAGGCCTGCATGTCCATGGTGCGGATGTCCCACGCCAGCTCGAAGCAGTCCATCACCAGGTCGCTGGGCACCGCGGGCGTCAGCTTGTACGCCCATTTGTACAGGTCCATGTTAGCGTGCAGGCAGCCGGGCTGTTCAAGGTCGCGCTGGGTTTCGCGGGTGGGCTGCAGCTCGTTGAGCGGCGCGGCCTGCGGGGTGTAGAAGCGGAACGCGTCGAAGTGCGTGCAGCGGATCCGGTGGGACTCGACGACCTCGTCCGTGCCGGCGGCGCCCAAGCGCAGCGGCAGGTACTCGTGGCGGATGCCGTTGGCCTCCGACTTGTACGCCATGGCCCACTCATGCAGGCCGAAGCAGGCGAAATTTCCCGGGCGCTGCGCGGTGCCGGAGAGGATGATGCGGGCGAACCTGATGGCCTCGGTGCGGGCTCGGCCGAAGGCCTCGGCGTCGAAGCCCCAGCCGGGTCCACCTTCGGTGTCCACCTGGCGGTAGAACTTCCAGTTCCCGCGTTGCGCGGCCTCGGGGCCGGAGAGCACTACGCCGTTCCCGGGATGCCAGCGGTAGAGCTGGCCGGGTTTCTGCGTGTAGTAGGTGAACAGGAAGTCCTCGATCGGGTGCTTGCGCCCCGTCATCCGCCGCGCCACGAAGGGTTCGCCGAAGGCGCGGGCGCGGCGCTCGTGCGCGGCCGCCCGGGCCAGCCAATCGGCCGGGGCGAGGACCTCAAGGGTTTGGGGCATGGCTCAATTATCCTGTCCCGCGCGCTGCAACTCCACCTTTGGTACTCCAGTTCACACCTGCGCGGCCGCCGGTTGATGTTGGCGGACAGGGCCCCAGGCGCGCATACTGCAAGGCAGCAAAACCGAAAACCCGGGAGGCCGCACGATGAATGAACCACTATGGGAGCCGCCGCCGGCGGGCACGGAGCAGCAGCACCTGTTCGGCATGCTGGACCGGCTGCGCGCGACCTTCCGCTACAAGGCCGACGGGTTGGGCATCGAGCAGCTGGATTTCCGGCTGGAATCCAGCGAACTGAGCCTGGGCGGGCTGCTGCAGCACTTGGCCGCCGTCGAGGACGAGAAGTTCACCTGGCTGATCGCCCGGCGCAAGCCTGAAACGCTGCTGGCGCTGAGTGCGGAGGGGGTCGACCAGTTCCAGCTCATCGGCACCGACCCTGCGGCGGCCTACCGGAGGTACGACCAGGCGGTGGCCGCGAGCCGCCGCATCCAGCAAGGGCTGCTGCAACCCGGGGCGCTGGACCAGCCCAGTGCGCTGGAATTCGACGGCGGCAAGGCAAGCGTCCGACGGCTGGTGTGCGACCTCATCGAGGAGTACGGCCGTCATGCAGGCCACGCGGATCTGCTGCGCGAAGCGATCGACGGGCGCGTCGGGGAGGATCCGCCGCGGGACTATCTGCCGCCGTGGTATCCCCGGACCTGAGCATGCAAGAACTTCGGCCCGTGTCCCGCCGGAGGGGCGGAGCACGGGCCGAGGACGAGGGCGGAACGGGGGACGGTCCGCTGGGCGCTTAGCCCATGGCGATCGCTCCGAACAGCACGCCGGAGACGAGCATGACCAGGCTGACCACCAGCGCACGCCACAGCACCTTCTTGTGGTGGTCGCCCAGGTCCACGCGGGCCAGGGACACCAGCAGCAGGATCGCCGGGACCAGCGGGGACTGCATGTGGACGGGCTGGCCGGTGATGGAAGCGCGGGCCATGTCCACCGCGGGGACTCCGAAGTGCGCGCCGGCCTCGGTGAGCACCGGCAGGATGCCGAAGTAGAACGCGTCGTTGCTCATGAAGAAGGTTGCCGGGATGGAGATCAGGCCGGTGATCACCGCCATGTACTGGCCCAGTGAATCCGGGATGATCGCCACCAGCCACTGGCTCATCGCGTCGACCATGCCGGTGCCGGAGAGCACGCCGGTGAGCACCGCGGCGCCGAGCACCATGGAGACCACCGCGATGATCTCGCTGGAGTGCGAGGAAATCATCTTCACCTGGTCTGAGACCTTCGGGAAGTTGACCACCAGCGCGATGGCGGTGCCGATCATGAACAGGTAGGACAGCGGCAGCACGTCGACGACCAGCAGCACCATGATGGCCACCGTCAGCGCCAGGTTGAAGAAGAACAGCTTCGGGCGCAGGGTCTCGCGGTTAGGGTCCAGCACGGTGCCGTCCAGCGTCGCGGCCTCGGTGCCGTTGCCCTTGGTGGCCACGGCTTCCAGCACGGCGATGGGGGAGCCGCCGGCCGACGCGCCGCCCGGAGTCCTGCGGCCCTTGCCGGAACCGCCTGCGCCGGCGGTCACATTGCCGCCGCCCAAGGAGGTGCCCCAGAGCTCGGGACGTTCGCGCTGCATGCGGCGGCGCTCGGCGATGCCCATCTGCCAGGCGAAGATGCCGATGACCACCAGGGCGATGCCCAGCGACGGGAGCATCGGGACGAACACGTCGGAGGCCTCGACACCCAGCGCCGCGGCGGCGCGGGCCGTCGGGCCGCCCCAGGGGACGATGTTCAAGGTGCCGTTGGTCAAGCCGGCCACGCAGGTGAGCACCACCGGGCTCAGGCCCAGCCGCTGGTAGATCGGCAGCAGCGCGGCAGTCACCACGATGAAGGTGGTGGAGCCGTCGCCGTCCAGCGAGATCACTGCGGTCAGCAGGGCGGTGCCCATGACGACCTTGGCCGGGTCGTTGCCGACCAGTTTCTGGATGCCCGCCACCAGGCGGTCGAAGAGCCCGACGTCGATCATCAGGCCGAAGTACATGATGGCGAACATCAGCAGCGCCGCGGTGCCGGACATTGACTTGATGGCGTCCATGATCATGTCGCCCAGGCCGAACCCGGCGCCGGCGAACAGGCCGAACGCGGTGGGGACTATGATCAGCGCCAGCAGCGGAGTCATGCGTTTGGTCATGATCAGCACCATGAAGGTGATGACCATGAGGAATCCGAGTGCAACAAGCATTGCCCCGACCTCCTTGGATCTGTGGTGCCACATCGGCGTGGCATCCGGTGGAATGAGGAATCCCCTTCAAGCTACGTGTCGGCGCTCACGTCGCGATGCTTGTGCTGATTACTGTCCCCTTTAGGTCATTGGAATCTTTTTGCTCATAAAACTCACCCGGGTGCGCTCCGGTGGATATGCTTGGTGCCATGCCTTCCTCCCGCACCGGAACCCGACACTTCGCCTCGCGCATCATGCGCTTGCAGTTCATCGTGGTGGGTTTCCTGATTGTGCTGGTTACCGCGGGCACGCTCTATGCCAGCTACAACCAGGTGTTCAACCGGGCCGAGGACCGCTCGCTGACCATCGCGCGCTCGGTGGCGGTCATGCCCTCGGTGGTCCGGGAGGTCGAGCGCTACGCGGCCCAGGATCGGCTTGATGTCCAGGCGTTGCGGACCGGACCGCTGCAGCAGCTGGCCGAGGCCATCGTGGCCCGCGGCGAAGCCTATTTCGTGGTGGTGACCGAGGACCGCGGGCTGCGGCTGAGCCATCCCAACCCGGCGGAAATCGGGCGCAAGGTGTCCACCGAGCCGGTGGCGCTGAGCGGCGTGGAGGATCTCTCGCGCGAGCACGGCACCCTGGGGGAATCGGTCCGCGCCAAGGTCCCGATATATTCCTCTTCCGGCATAGTCATAGGCGAGGTATCGGTTGGCGTGACCACCGATTCGCTGACCGGGGCGCTGGCGCAGTCCTTCAGCTGGATCGTGCTGTTCGCCCTGCTGGCTGCCGTGCTGGCGGTGCTCGCCGGTCGCTACACGGTGCGCAAGCTCAAGCGGCAGACCCTGGGACTGGAACCCTCTGAGATCGCGCAGCTGGTCCGCGACCAGCAGGCGGTGCTCTACGGAGTGACCGAAGGCGTCATGGGCATCGGCGTGGACCACCGGATCACGGTGCGCAACAAGGCGGCCCGCCAGCTGCTGGGCCTGCCTCACCGCACCGAGCTGAAGGACGTCGTCGGGCGCCACTACGCGTCGGCCGGGCTGGATGCGGCCCTGGTGCGCGCCATCCGCGAGCACGCCAAGGCGCCGCTGCGGCTGAATGCCAACGGGAATTCGCTGATCGCCCGGGTCACCGACGTGAACCGCGACGGCGTGGACCTGGGGCAGGTGGTGCTGATCCACGACGTGACCACCGTGGAGGCACTGGGCACCAAGCTTGACGCGGTGCAAGACATGGCCGATGCGCTGCGCGCCCAGCGCCACGAATTCGCCAACCGCATGCATGCGGTGCTGGGGCTGATCAACCTGGGCAAGATCGAGCAGGCCGAACAGTACCTGCAGGAGGTCATGGAGACCGGGCCGAAGATTGCCCAGGTCCCCGGGCTTGAGGCGGTGCGCGACGCCTACCTGTCCGCCTTCATCTCCGCGAAGGCGGTGCGCGCCCACGAGCAGGGCATCGAGCTGCGTGTCTCGCCGCAGTCGATGCTCTTCGGCCAGATCGCCTCCGCCCATGACGCGCAGGACGCCACCGCGGTGCTCGGCAACCTGCTGGACAACGCCTTCACCGCGGCGCTGCGCGGCGTCGGAGACCCCTGGGTGGAGGTGGACCTGCTCTCCGAGGGAACCACCTTGCACCTGGCCGTGGCGGATTCCGGCCCTGGCATCGCCGCCGGCCTGGACATCTTCGCGCCCGCGGTCTCCACCGGCTCCGCGCAGGGCGCGGAGCACGGCGCCGGGGTGGGGCTGCCGCTGATCCGCCGGCTGGCCCAGTCGCGCAGCGGGGACGTCTGGGTGGCCGACCCCGGAGGCGCCGAGGGCGGAGCCGTGCTCGCCGCCCGGCTGCCCGCGGTACTCGCCGAAACGCAGGCCCCCGCCGAAAATCCACGACCGGAAGGACCTCGCCCATGAGCGGCAAAACCACGGGAAACTATCGGGTGCTGATCGTCGACGACGACTTCCGCGTCGGCGCCCTGCACGCGGACATGGTCAACGCGCTGCCCGGATTCCAGGCGCTGGAACCGGTGCAGGATCCGCGGGTGGTGCCCAAGGTGGTCGCCGCGCAGAAACCGGATCTGGTCCTGCTGGATTTGTACCTGCCGCATGTCAGCGGCCTGGAGCTGCTGCCCGCGCTGGGCGTGGACGCAATCATGATCTCCGCCGCGACCGAACCGGAGAACATCTCCCAGGCGATTTCGCGCGGGGCGCTGTCCTTCATCATCAAGCCCTTCGGCGCCAAGACGCTGTCCTCCAAGCTCAAGGGCTGGGCCCGCTACCGACGTCAGCTGGAGGGCGCGGGGCAGCTGGACCAGCAGGGCATCGACCGGCTCTACAAGACGCTGCAAGGGGCCGATGACGCGCCGGCCGCCGGCGCGAGCGCGGCGCCCACCGAGCAGGCGGTGCTGGCTTGCGTGAAGCAGTCGGCCCGGCCGATGAGCGTCGCCGAGGTGGCCGAGGCCGTGGGCGTCGCGCGGGCCACGGCGCAGCGCTACCTTGCGGCGCTGGTCGCGAACGAGGCGCTGGAGCTGCAACTGGGCTACGGGACGCGCGGCCGCCCCGAGCACCGCTACCTCTCCCGCTAGGTAGCGTCCCAGAGGCGGCAGTAGAAGTCGATCTTGCGCGCGTCGGGCTCGATGCCGTACCCGGCATAGACCTCGGCTTCGACCCCGGCCCCGAAATTCCATTCGGTACTCCATGCGGCCACCGCCAGGTCGGCCCAGCGGTCGCCCACGCCCAGCTCGCCGAAATCCACGTGTCCGGTGACCTCGTACCCCGGTCCGACCAGGGTGTTCGGCGCGCAGGCATCCCCGTGGCAGACCACCAGGTCCTCCTCGGGCGCTTCGGCCAGGAATGCTGCGCGCAGTTCGTCCCCCAGCCATCCCGCACGGGTTTCCAGATCCCAGCGGAACGGGCAGCGCCCCACCGGCAGCGCTTCGTGCAGCCGGCGCAGCCCCCGGCCCAGTGCGCGGGCCGCCAGCCTCGGTTCGGCCTTGCCGAAATCGGAGACCAGATTCTGGCCGGGAAGCGCGGCGGTGACCATGAGCTGGCCGTCGTCGAATTCCTCCAGCGACAGCACCCGCGGCACCGCCAGGTAGTCCGCCGCCCAGCGCAGCCTTTCGGCCTCGAGGCGCAGATCGAGTTCATCGGCCGCGGTGCTCCGGGCCTCGCCGGAAGCGTCCGGGCGCGGGGACCACTTGGCGAAGCGCGGCGAAGGTCCTTCACCGAGCCGGTAGGTCACCCCGCCCGGGCCGTTGAGCCAGACTCCGTGGATCGGCTCGCCGCCGGCCGCCTGGAGCACGCGGGGCGGCACCGCCAGATCCGCGGGCGGGGGAGCTGCCAGGAAAAGGGGTTTGCTCATGCCCCAAGCATGACAGCGCCCCGGAGCGCGCCGCAAAGTCCGGGGTGTTAACGCCGCAGGCGGCCGGGCACCGAAGTGCCTGGCCGCCTGGCGGATCAAGTGGAAGGTTCGCCTAGCGGCCGGTGCCGCCGTACACGGTGGCTTCCACCTCGGTGTCCAGGTTGAACGCGGTGTGGATGGCGCGGACCGCGTCGTTGAGCTTGTCAGCATCGGTCACCACGGAGATGCGGATCTCGGAGGTGGAGATCATGTCCACGTTCACGCCGGCCTGGTGCAGGGCCTCGAAGAAGGTGAAGGAGACGCCCGGGTTCGAGCGCATGCCGGCGCCGATCAGCGACAGCTTGCCGACCTCGTCATTGTGCTCGATGTCCTCGAAGCCGATCTCGCCCTTGGCGGTGTTCAGCGCGTCCAGCACATGCTTGGTCTCGGTCATCGGCAGGGTGAAGGAGATGTCGGTCTTGCCCGAGCCGCGGGTCGAGATGTTCTGCACGATCATGTCGATGTTGGCCTGGGCCGCGGCGATCACGCCGAAGATCTGTGCTGCCTTGCCCGGGATGTCGGGGACGCCGATGACGGTGACCTTCGCCTCGGAATGGTCGTGGGCAACACCGGAGATGATTGGCTGTTCCAAGGGTTCTCCCTCTTGAATCTTGATCTTGTCGTTGGGGTCCGGGAGCACCCAGGTGCCCTCGTTGGTGCTGAAGGAGGAGCGCACATGCAGCGGCACTCCGAAGCGGCGCGCGTATTCCACGCAACGCAGGTGCAGGATCTTGGATCCGCTGGCCGCCATTTCCAGCATTTCCTCGCTGGTGATCTTCTCGATCTTGGTCGCGGACGGGACCACGCGCGGGTCGGCAGTGTAGATGCCGTCAACGTCGGTGTAGATCTCGCAGACGTCGGCGCCGAGCGCTGCGGCCAGCGCCACCGCGGTGGTGTCGGAGCCGCCGCGGCCCATCGTGGTGATGTTCTTGGATTCCTTGCTCATGCCCTGGAAGCCGGCGACGATGGCGATGAAGCCGCGGTCGATGGCGCGGCGCACGCGCTGCGGCGAGACCTCCATGATGCGGGCCTTGCCGTGGGTCGAGTCGGTGATCAGGCCGGCCTGGGAGCCGGTGAAGGAAGCGGCGCGTTCGCCGAACTGGTCGATCGCCATGGCCAGCAGGGACATGGAGATGCGTTCACCTGCGGACAGGAGCATGTCCATCTCGCGGGCGGGAGCCTCGTCGGTCAGCTGGCCGGCAAGGTCCAGCAGGTCGTCGGTGGTGTCGCCCATGGCGGAAACCACCACAACCACCTCGTGGCCCTGGTTCTTGGTGTCAATAATTCGGCGCGCGACGCGTTTGATGCCTTCGGCATCCGATACGGACGAACCGCCAAACTTTTGCACAATTAGGCCCATGGGCACTCACTCCACCTGTTGAAAGCTGTGGCTCGCGCGCCTCCCGAAGCGCCGCCGACACCGTGGTTGGCGGGTACAGGATCATGCCGCGCGAGACATCTACCAGATAAATATTGTGACAGCTTCGCTCGATCATGACCTACTTGTGACGTTAACGGTTGGTCATATTGCCTAGAGAGCGCCGGTGAATGTGCCTATTATCGCGCCTTATTCCTTGGTGCGAGCCAAAATTTGTCGCCAAAAGGACTTCCACTCCGACACCATCTCTGGACTCCCAGCCTTAGTAACGTTTACGGCAACGACGGCTTTTTCGCCCTTGAGACCAATGTCCACCTGGGTCTTGGTGCCGTCGCTGAAGCTCGCGCGCCAATAGCGCCAGCGTTCGCTGGAACTGATCGCGGGGTCCGCGGTCAGCGTCTGCCCGTTGAATTCCGCCAGGCCGGACACCGCCCGCAGCCAGCGCTCCAGAGCGCCGTCCAGCGTCGTCGGAAGCGTCGCGGTGGTCGATCCCTGGAATGTTCCATCCTGGGCCTGACCGGGAAGGCGGCGGCCGATTTCCTGTTCGAAGGCTACCGCGACACCCTGCGCCCACCACTGGGGGTTCGCCAGGTCCCGGGGCATGAGTGCGGCGGCCAGCCGGGCAATCTGCTGGTGGGCCAGTTCGGCGGCCGAAGCCTCGTGCAGGGCCTTCGTCCATTGGCTCCACGGCCGTCCGGTCGCATTGGCGATTGCCTCGGTGTTGCTGCTTCGTGTTGACATGCTTGAAATCTAGCCTGAATGCACCGTGCCATCCAGTTGGGGAAGTGCTATTTCTTGCGGTAGGCGCGCACGATGGAGCGTGCCAGTGCCAGGCGTTCGTTTTCCGGGACATCCAGTGTTCGGGCGAGCAGCTCCACCTGTTCCCCGTAGGGAAGGCAGTCTGCATCGATCGCGTCCAGCATGCCGGCCCATTCGCCCCAGGAAGTTCCCGTGGCGGCTTCGATTTTCGTTTGCGAATCCATAAAACGACGATAGCCGCGGACTCCGACAGTTTGGCGAAGCCCGCGGCAGCCTTGGCGGCGCCCGCAAGCTAGGGGCAGGCGATGTCCAAGTTCAGGCGGCCGATCAATGAAGTCAGCGCGCCAAGATCGCCATCGCTCCACTGCTCCATCCGCGCCCTGAGATCCATTCGCCAGCTGTGCAGCCACTCGCGCCACCGGGTTACCGCCAGATCGGTGGGCAGCAGCTGCGAGACCCGGCGATCCTCCGGGTCCACTTCGCGGGTGACTAGGCCGAGTTCCTCGAGCTTGGCGACCATGCGCGAGAGCGCCGCCTTGTCGATCAGAAGCCGGTCGCAGATCTCGGACTGCGAGATGCGCTTGGAGCGCATGATCAGCCCGAGCACTGGCAGCGCGGCCGGGGTCAGCCGGTGCTCCATGCGCGCGGCGACCTCCCGCTTGGTGCGGGAAATCACCGCAACGAAGTCCAGCAGCTGCTGCTCGGCGGCTTCGTAGAGCTCGGCACGCTCGGTGCCCCTGGTTGCGGCCTCGTTGCTCGCGGTTTCCATGGCGCTCCCTACGCCCCGGCGGGGGAGCCGGGCTTCTTCTCGTTGTCGCCTTCATGGATGGCCGGAGCCTCGGTGAGCACGGTGCCTTCGGCGCGCCGCACCTCAAGGCCTTCGGAGTTTTCCACGACGGGAGCCGGAGCCGGGGCCTGGCCCTCGCCTTCCTGGTGGCGTTCAACGGCGGTCTGCGTGCGCAGCTTCTGGTTCGGCAGCAGGCACACTGCCACGACGGTGATCAGCGAGATCGGGGCAGCCACCGCGAACAGCGCCGCGACGCCGTCGCCGTAGACGGATTCGAAGATCACGCGCACCGGCTCGGGCAGCGTGGAGATGGTCGGCAGGCTGCCGGAGGCCAGCTGCGCGGAGACCTCTGCGGCCTTGTCGCCCAGTGCGGCCATCGCCTTGGCCAGGTCCGACTGCCGGTCGGCGATCATGTTCGGAATGTTGATCGCCAGCAGGGCGCCGAGTCCGGCGGTGCCGGCGGTGCCGCCCAGGGTGCGGAAGAAGTTCACGGCTGAGGAAGCCACTCCGAGTTCCTTGACGGGAACGGCGTTCTGCACCACCAGGACCATGTTCTGCATGACCAGGCCGACGCCGGCGCCCAGGATGAACATGTACACGCCCACCAGGACGAAGTCGGTGTCGTAGTGGATGGTTCCCAGCAGGAACAGGCCGATGACCTGCAGGATCGAGCCGGTGACCACGAAGGCCTTCCACTTGCCGAAGCGTGTGATCAGCGCGCCGGCAATGGTGGAGATCACCAGCAGGCCTGCCATCATCGGGAAGGTCATCAAGCCGGCCTGGGTGGCGGTCGCGCCGCGGGCCATGATCATGTACTGGCTGAGGAACACCGAGGTGCCGAACATCGAGACGCCGACGGCCAGCGAAGCGATGACCGCGAAGGTGAAGGTGCGGTTCTTGAACAGCTGCAGGTTCAGCAGCGGTTCGGGCGCCTTGAACTCGGTGAGCACGAACAGTGACAGCAGGGCCACGGAACCGCCGACCATCAGGTAGCTGGTGGAGGAATTCCAGTCGAACTGCGAACCGCCCATGGACAGCCAGATCAGCAGCAGGGCTACACCCGAGGACAGCAGCATGATGCCCAGATAGTCGATCGTGACCTTGCGCTTGGCTAAGGCCGGAAGGTGCAGGGTGCGCTGGATCAGCAGGATCGCGACCACGGCGAACGGCAGCGCCACGAAAAAGTTCCAGCGCCAGTTGATGGTGTCGGTGATGAAACCGCCGATCAGCGGTCCGCCTACGGTGCCCACGGCCATGACGGCGCCGAACAGGCCCATGTACTTGCCGCGTTCACGCGGGGAGAGGATGTCGGCCATGACGATCTGGCTCAGCGCGCCCATGCCGCCGCCGGCCAAGCCCTGGACGACGCGCATGGCGATCAGGAATTCGGTGTTCTGCGCGAAGCCCGCGGCGGCCGAGGCCAGCACGAACATGGCCAGTGCCAGCTGCAGCAGCAGCTTGCGGTTGCCGAGGTCTGCGAGCTTTCCCCAGATCGGGGTGGAGATGGTGGTCGCCAGCAGCGTGGCGGTGACGACCCACGTGAAGGCGGTCTGGCCGCCGTCCAGATCGGAAACGATCACAGGTAGGGAACTGGAAACGACGGTGCCAGCCAGGATGGAGACAAACATGCCCATCAGCAGGCCCGTCAGGGCCTGCATGATTTCACGGTGGCTCATCTTGGGCTGTGCGACCGGTGCGGTTGCGGTCATTAGCGCTCCAAAGAAGAAAGAAGAAGGTTGATTCCAGTCAACTATAAATGATTAGTTGACGATCATCAACCATATGTGCGGTGCTCCACAAAAGGGCTGCGTCGGGAATAAAAAACACCCCGCCGGCAGCGCGTTGGGCGTGGTCGGCGAGGTGGGATTCTGCGGATATTCCGTGATCAGCGGGTCGCGCTGCGGTGGTCGTCCATTTCCGGAACGACGAATCGCTGCTGGGTTTGCGCATCAACCGGATGGTCGGACGTCGACTCCCCGGCCTCGGGCTTGCCGCGTGCGGGGACTTCGGTCCGGGGCTCGGGAGCCGGCAACTGCGGTGCAACCTGCGGGGCCGCCGCCCGTCCTGCAACCCGGCGTCCCTCGAAGGCGCGCGCCAAGGTGACCTCGTCGGCGTACTCCAAATCGCCGCCCACCGGAAGCCCGGAGGCCAGGCGGGTGATCTTGATGCCCAGCGGAGCCAACGCGCGCACCAGATACACCGCGGTGGCCTCGCCCTCGAGATTCGGATCCGTGGCCAGGATCAGCTCGGTGATCGAGTCGTCGGCCAGGCGGGTGACCAGCTCGCGGATGTGCAACTGCTCGGGGCCAACCCCGGCCAGTGGATTGATGGATCCGCCCAGCACATGGTAGCGACCGCCGAAGGCCCGGGTGCGTTCGATCGCCAGGACGTCCTTGGACTCCTCGACGATGCAGATCATCGAGCCTTCACGCCGCTCATCGCGGCAGATCGCGCAGGTGTCCTGCTCCGAGATGTTGAAGCAGATCTCGCAGAACTTCACCTTCTCCTTGACCAACTGGATCGAAGCGGCCAGGCGGGTCATGTCTTCGGCATCGGCATCGAGGATGTGGAAAGCGATGCGCTGCGCCGATTTCGGGCCGATGCCAGGCAGCCGACCGAGCTCATCGATCAGTTCCTGTACAGCACCTTCGTACACGTGCGCCTTCTTTCGTCGCTTGCAGGATTATGTCTTGCGCGGCCCGAAGGCCAGCTGCGGGGAGCTCTGCGCACCCCGCCAACATACACACTAGTGTCTCACTCCGACACTCTGTATGGCTGCCGGATCGGTCACAGGCTGCGCTTGATTTCCACGATGTTGCCATTCACGTCGCGCTGCTCGATGACCATGCCGCCGAGCAGCCGCTCGACCGCCGGGACACCGATCAAGGCGGAGTCCTCCACCTCGATGTCGTCGTCGCTCGGGATGAACTCCGCCGGATCATCCATCGGCGGCTCCGGAGGCAGCGGGATGCCTCCCCAACTGCTGGCGGACTGCACCGGCCCGGCGGCCGGAGCTGCGTCCTTGGCCTGGTTCATCAGCTGCTGGTAGCGGCTCATGCGCCCGGTGCCGGCGTTCGGGGTCGGGGCCGTCGGAACGCTCGCGGACGGCGCGACGGGATCCGGGGCGCCCCAGGACGGCGCGGTTTCCCGGGCCGGGGCCTGCGGCTGCTGGACCGGCCGGGACGGTTGCGGCGCGCTGTGCGGTGCCGGGGCGACCGGCGCTGGTGCGGCTTGACGGACCGGAGCCTGCTGGACCGGAGCCTGCTGCGCAGGAGCATGGGGCTGTTCCGGCAACGGAGCCGGGGCCTGCGGTTCGGGGTCGCGGGCGATGGCCGCCGGCTCGAAGGACTCCGTCGTGCTGCCCGGGCGCAGCGGCGTCGATGATACCGGGCGGTCGATCGTGAAGCCCGGGGGCTCGGCCTGGCGGGCGCTCATCCCGGCGGTCATGCGCGGACGCGGAGCCACCGGAGGGCCGTCGAAAGGACGCGGAGCGCTGCTGCGCTGCGCGTCCGGGGCCACCGGGGCCTGGGCGGCAGGCGCTTCCTGCGGGACTGACTGGACCGGTTGCACCTGCGGAGCACGGTTCGGCTGCGCGGTCGGAGCCGCTGGCTGGGCCGGCGCTTGCGCCGGAGCCGGTGCCGCGTAGGGGTCGCCGAAGGCGCCGTCGTCCGGGAACGGCGGCTCGTCCATGTACGGTTCGTCGTAGGGCGGGGGCACATCGTCGTAGCTGGACATGTAGCCGTTGTCGCGCGCGGGCGCGGCGGCCGGGGCCGTCGGAGCCGTCGGCGCCGTCGGGGCCGGGGCCTGGCGCGGCGCCGGGGCGGCAGCAGGCTCAGGCCGAGCCGGCGCAGGCTTCGCGGGGCGCGGACCTACCCCAGCGGTG
The DNA here is from genome assembly GCF_014647495.1 of Glutamicibacter protophormiae. GTDB lineage: Bacteria > Actinomycetota > Actinomycetes > Actinomycetales > Micrococcaceae > Glutamicibacter > Glutamicibacter protophormiae. Next base: position 108,098 of record NZ_BMPH01000007.1, on the reverse strand, counting down.
TCAGCCTTGGTGAACTTGGTTGGTGCTGGGGTTGGCGCCGGGATCGGCCGGCGCTCACCTTTTGGGGAACCACCGCCTGCGGGGTTCGAGCCGCCTTCGGTGATGACAACCTCGATCGGCCCTCCGGCCACCTGCGAAAGCACGCCGGTGAGCTTCTGCATCATATCCGGCCGGTTTCTCAGGTTGACGATCGGGCCGGAATTGCTGAAGGCCAGCGTCAGCGTGCGGCCGTCGAATCCAGCCACCGATCCGTAGTTCGAGACCATGGAGTGCAGCACGCGCGAGCTGGACTGCAGCTGTTCCAGAATCTGGGGCCATGCCTGCTGGAACTTGGCGACCGGAGAACCTCCGCCGGCAGCGGCAGCTGGCTGGTTTCCCTGCGGCTGAGGCTGCTGAGGAGCCTGCTGTTGCTGCTGGTACTGGTTCTGCTGCTGGGCCGCCTGTGCCTGCTGGCGTTGCGCCGCTTCGCGCTCTGCAGCTTCCCGCTGGGCTTGCTCCCGCTGGGCTTGTTCGCGGGCGGCTTGTTCCTGAGCCGCGCGCTGGGCTGCTTCACGCTGGGCCTGTTCGCGGGCGGCCTGTTCCTGAGCTGCGCGCTGTGCTGCTTCGTGCTGCGCCTGTTCGTAGGCGGCGCGCTGCTGGGCCTCGGAGTCCGGCTGGATTGGCGGGACCTGGGCTGCCTGCTGCTGCTGGGGTTGCTGCGGTGCATGGCTTGGCTGAACCGGGTTCTGCACCTGCTGCTGGGCCTGTTCGTAGGCGGCGCGCTGCTGGGCCTCGGAGTCCGGCTGGATTGGCGGGACCTGGGCTGCCTGCTGCTGCGGCGCGTGGCTCTGCTGGGCGCGGTTTTCGGCCGCACGGCGCGCGAACTCAGCCATCGCAGGGTTCTGCTTGACGTCGTCGATGGAGACACCGGTCCCGAAGGACAGGTCCTCGCCGCTGGCCGGATCCGGCACCAGACTGAATGGTGCAACGCCGTCGGGGCGCTCGGCGGGAACGCTCGGGCCAGGCTGGATTTCGGTGGTGACCGGGTGGCGGTCTTCCTTCGGCCCCCACGTGGCACCCCAATCGGCATCCGCTCCCGAGTTCAGCGAGGCTGCCGCTCCCGGGTCCAGTGGAGCGTTGATGTCATCCGCTGCCGGCGCAGGAGCCTGGGTCGCCTGCTGCGCGACGGGCTGCGGCTGGGCCGGTGCATGAGACGCCGGGGCTTCCTGCTGCGGCTGGGCCGGCTGGGCATGCTGGACCTGCGGGGCCGGCGCAGGCTGTACCGGAGCCTGCTGCATGTCGGTTTGTTGAACCGGTGCTGGCTGGGCTTCGGCCTGGACCTCGGCAGGAGCATCGGGAACGGGCTCCCCGTCGCGACGGGCCTTGGCCGCGGCCAGCGCCTGGCGCACGGCGGCGGCGCCCTGACGCGCGGCCCCCGGGTTCGGTGCCGAGCCCATCGCGAGGGCGGCGGCCTCGGAATCGTCGCCGTCCAGCGCGGGCAGCGCCCCACCGGTCATCGCATGGCGTTCCAAGCGGTCCAGTCGTGCGGCGAAGGAGCTGTCGGAATTCTGCGAACCGGGAAGCAGCAGGCGCGCCGCCAGCAGCTCCAGATGCAGGCGCGGCGAGGTTGCGCCGGTCATGTCGGTCAGCGCCTGATTGGTGACATCGGCCCAGCGGGACAGTTCGCCGGCCCCGGCCAGTCCTGCCTGCAGATGCAGTGCTTCGAGCTGGTCGGCGGGAACGGCGCGCAAGATCTTCTCCAAGCCCTCCGGCATTGCCTTGGCGATGACCAGATCGCGGAAACGCTCCAGCAGATCCTCGACGAAACGGCGCGGATCCAAACCGGTCTGGATGATGCGGTCGATCGCGCTGAACAGTCCAGCACCGTCGGATTCGTGCAGCGAGAGCACGACCTCGTCCAGCAGCGTGGAGTGGGTGTAGCCCAGCAGCGCGATGGCGGTTTCGTAGTCCAGGATCCCCTCGCGCGCACCGGCCATGAGCTGGTCGAGCACCGACAGGGTATCTCGGACCGAGCCGGCGCCCGCGCGGATGACCAGTGGCAGCACGCCGTCGGCGACCGCGACGTTTTCGCGGTCGCAGAGCACCTTGAGGTATTCCAGCAGCGCTTCGGGCGGTACCAGGCGGAACGGGTAGTGGTGGGTGCGCGAACGAATGGTGCCGATGACCTTGTCTGGTTCGGTCGTCGCGAAGATGAACTTGATGTGCGCCGGCGGCTCTTCGACGATCTTCAGCAGCGCGTTGAAGCCTGCCGAGGTGACCATGTGGGCCTCATCGATGATGAAGATCTTGTAACGGTCGCGGGCTGGGGCGAAGGTCGCGCGTTCGCGCAGGTCGCGGGCGTCTTCCACGCCGCCGTGGCTGGCCGCGTCGATTTCGATGACATCCAGGGATCCGGGGCCGCCGTTGGCCAGCTCTACGCAGCTCGGGCAGGTGCCGCACGGGATCGGGGTGGGGCCCTGCTCGCAGTTCAGGCAGCGTGCGAGGATGCGGGCCGAGGTGGTCTTGCCGCAACCGCGCGGGCCGGAGAACAGGTATGCGTGATTGACCCGGTTTTTCTCCAGAGCGGTCATCAGCGGAGCGGTCACGTGCTCCTGTCCGATGACATCGGCGAAGGTATCGGGACGATATCTGCGGTAAAGCGCTGTAGTCACGCCGGTTCCCTATCGGTTGCGCGATGCCGGGGGCATCAGCTGTTGGACAATGTTTTCAGGCTTCACGATCCACGGTTCGCGCGGAAGCGCGGCCGGGTCGAATGCCTCCAGGGCTGCCTGCAAATCCTGACCCGGCAAGCCCAATGACTCTAGCAAAAATGCGCGTACTTCGGCCGGACGCACACCTTGTTCGGTGATCTCTTCGAGCGTTACAGCGCCGTCGCGCTTGGCCAGCCGTTGGCCCTTTTCATTCAGCGCCAGCGGAACGTGCGCGTAGGTCGGAATGGTGTAGCCGAGCAACTGGGCGAGATGCGCCTGACGCGGGGCTGACGAGAGCAAGTCGTCGCCGCGGACTACTTGATCGATTCCGCTGGCGGCATCGTCGACGACGACCGCCAAGTTGTATGCGGGTGCTCCGTCATTGCGCACCAGCACGAAATCATCAACCGCGCCGGTGTAGCGGCCGGCGAGCTCGTCCTGAACAGAAAATTCGTTCACTTCGGCGCGCAGGCGCAACGCCGCCGGACGGTGCAGCGCCTTTTCGGCACGTTCTCCGGCGGTGAGATTCCGGCAGGTGCCCGGGTAGGATCCTGGCGCAGCATGCGGAGCGCTGCCCGCTTCGGCAATATCCTTGCGGGAACAGAAGCATTCGTAGACAAGCCCCTGTGCTTTCAGTTCGTCCACAATGGTTCGGTACACAGGCAACCGGTCGGACTGGCGCACCAGTGTGCCATCGAAGCTCAAACCTAGAGCGTCGAGCTCGGCAAGCTGTTCGGCTTCGGATCCTGCGCGAACACGATCCAAGTCTTCGACGCGCAGGAGAAAATCGCGTCCAGTGGAACGGGCGAAAAGCCAAGCCAGGACTGCGGTGCGCAGATTACCGATGTGGAGGCGCCCTGACGGGCTAGGGGCGAAACGGCCAGCGCCCACTTGGACTCCATTCGGCTTGCGTAAAAAAGTAAAGACCCCTCATGCACCTGCCAGAGCCCATCTACCCTTGCTACCTTCCGGTCCTGGGGGAGTTCAACAGGATGACACCACACGAGGGGTCACCAAAAATACTACCCGAGGAAGGGGTGTGTATAAAAATCGTAAGGCGTGCGCTTGCTCTCACCGGTTGCCCGGAGTAGAAGTGAACGAAAATTTTGATCAGATTCCTCACGCGGTTCGTAACCCCAGCGGCCAACGGGTGGCATTTTGATGACGGGAGAGAAATCTGAGGCAAATTTTTGATCAGAAAATTGGCCAGATGAAGGTTGGTCAAGAGCGACTGGGAGGGTGAAATGCTCTAGCACTCGCGAGGCGCTGAAGGAAAAAATCTGGTCAAAATTTTTAGATGGGCACTGCCTGAGCCACCGTGTTCGCGCAGGACGGGCGAGCTGGCCGAAACAGTGAGGAAGGATTCTGAACAAAAAAATGATCAGAAACACAACTCAGTCGGGCAGTGGATCTGCTGGCTTGGGACGAAGGCTGAGGCGAACTGAGCAAGAAATTTGATCAGAATTCGTCATGGCGCGGCAACGCTGACCGCTGTTTCTGCTTGAGCCGCAGATAGTCAGAGCCGTTGCGTGTTGTGATTGGGGATTTTGTTGGTTAGCCAGGAACACATGGCGAACTAAGCCCTTCAACGTGGGTGCTCGTTTTTCCGGAGGAGCGTTTTTGTCGTCCTACTGGCTGTCGAAAGAACTGGAAGTCTGGATTCCTGATCAAAAAAATTGATCAGATTCACTTCACTGGGCAGTACCACTGCGGAGTCTAGCCAGCTGCAGCTTCCGGAGGGTCGTACCAGCCAAGTACTCTGCGAACGCGATCAGTCATCTCAACTTCGGGAAGGACTGGTGTTTGGCTCTTCTCGAAGTCGAAGTTCTGAACCGTTTTCACGCTTCCCGGAACTTCTAGGCAGACGATTCCATTCGGGGTGCGCCAGCTGACAGAGCCATCTGGACGATAGGTTACTTCCCAACCCAAAGCGTGCTTGAACAGCTGATGCCTTTTGCAAAGTAGCTCGGTGTTCGTACGCGATGTGTGGCCTCCCTGAGCCCAACCGTCGATATGGTCAGCCTCGGACTGTTCGGCCAGCCGATTGCAGCCTGGGAAACGACATTGAACGTCGCGGAAACGTAGAAGATCCTTGAGAGCCTTGCTTGGACGGTACTTTTCCCTGGCGACATCAATCGCGGCGCCGGTCCAGGGATCGGTTAGTACCTTGATGAACGAGGGCGCTTCCTGCGCGATCTTCAATGCAGTGCCAATGGGTATGGGGCCGTAACCTTCCAGCTCGGCAAGGGCTTTCTTGGGATCCGCCAACATTTCCAAGGCAGGAATCGTTACGGCAACGCGGGCTTTCAACGGAGTGCCATTGCTGTCCGGCCATCCATCGATCATTGCATCCCGGAAAATATCGGCTCGGCGTTGACGTTCGGTCCGTTCATCATCCTCATCCACATTCGTTACGGCGAACCAGTTGACGGTGTTGACCATGCTGAAAATATCTTCCGCAGGAAGATACACCTGCAAAGTGGCCATGCCATTTTCGTCCGCCCACCACGTCACGGAGCGGAGCTCACGGGCCTCCTTGTGCCGTTCGTCAAGGGGTTTCGGATGGAGCCGCTCTCGCATGCGGCGAGCTCGTTGAGAGATCGCTGAATCAGTTGCCGTCTTAGCCAGAGGGAGCAACACATGTTCCATCTGCTTGATGTCTTCAGGGACCAAGTCTTGAGATTGCTTGACTATTTCTCTGGCTGCTTTGGTAGTGATCTCACCGTTGGCCAGGGCCGAAAGGGTATCGACGCATAGATTGCGAAGACCTTCCGCCGTAAACAGCTTGCCTTGAATGTGTGTTTCCGAATCACGCATGGCAATCGCTGCTTCGGCGATGAAAGAGGACCTGACAGTGATCTCGTCAGCCAAATTGACGCCGTAGTACTTGGCGGAAAGCTGCTGGGCTTGATCGTCACCTTGATCGAGCAGGGACTCTTGGACACCCCGGCTGGTAGCTTCGCGGGCGCACATTTCCAAGGTGTCTGCCATGAGGGATGCTTCGGCTGCATCCAGCATGCTTCGAAGCCGGCCGATGATTTCAAGGCGTTTCATTCCGTCTGCTGGCGAATCCGCTGGCGGAAGGTTGTATAAATCCAAGGCTGTCGAAGCGAATTTATTGAAGAACTTATGCTGGTCGAGCTCCCCATCCCACACTCCTCCTGAGCCAAAATTCATTCGAAGGCCAGGAGGATACATCGGTAGACGATGAGCATCATCGTCGCTGTGAAATACCTCTCTTTTGCTCATGTTATTGAGTATCCTCCCTGCCACGGACAGTTTGGAGGAGCCGGTTTCAATGTGGGGAAAGCGCGAAAAACGCCAAATCTAGAGGATTACGATGTTGAGTGGAGTGAGTTTTGCCGGCGCGCTGCCTTCGATTCGTGATTGAGCGGAAATTTAGATATGCTTGATTCTGCTCCACGGAGCAAAATGAGGAGGATTCGCCTAGCGGCCTATGGCGCACGCCTGGAACGCGTGTTGGGTTAACGCCCTCAGGGGTTCAAATCCCCTATCCTCCGCCATTGGAAAGCCCCCGAGAAATCGGGGGTTTTTTCGTTTAATTCCACTTGCATGTGATCTCAGGAATGCGGGGTTCCCCGAAGCGAACCAGCATGGTCTTGGACTGTCAGCTGGTTTACTGGAACAACCCCTCACCGGCATGCTGACCCGAGCCAAGTGAGTCATCTGCTGGTTTCCATGCGATCCATGATTCTGCCCTGGAATTCCGGGTCTGGACAGCATCCAGAATGAGCATTTTGCCCGATTTGCCGACAACTTCCAGTTTTGGCCGCATTGGCGGGAGATCGGCGTATCATCCGAGGCGAAGGTGGACATCCAAGGTCTGCCGGTGGAGTGGGAAGTCGTGGGCCATGTCCGTAGTCAGCAGTGAGATTGCCGTTGATTGCCAAAATCCAATGCTCGTTGCCAAGTTCTGGTGTGAAGTTCTGGGTTTTGAAGTTCGAGAGGAAGCCGTTGGTCTGGTGACCATTGGGCGGCGCGGAGGCGGGCCAAACGAGGTGGTTATCTGTTTTGCGCAGGTGCCGGAGAAAAAGAGCATCAAGAACCGGTTGCATCTTGACCTCAGGCCGCAAGGTACTTCGCAACAGGACGAGATTGACCGAGTGCTGGCGCTGGGGGCGCAATACGCAGACGTCGGTCAGGACGATAACGAGGACTGGGTCGTTCTTTATGACCCGGAAGGTAACGAGTTCTGCGTGCTCTCCGGTAGCATTTAGTCCACGCAGCGGTCTGTAACGTTAGGCCGCCGCGATCGCCTTAACAGGGGATTGGGGAAAAACGTGGTTGGGGAAATAGCAAAGGCGGTCGTCATTGAGTATGACGAGGCCGTGCGTGGAAAGATGACAACACTGCTTCGGCAGATCGGGTTCGCCATACAGGAGGAGTCCAGCGGGCAAAGGGGTGTTGCGCTGGCCCAGAGGGCAAAGCCGGATCTCGTTGTCGTCGGCTTTGGCCTGCCCGATATCGACGGCATCGAAACGATACGCCGTGTCAGCGCCAATCTAGATGCGTACGTGTTGGCCGTGATGGACATCAGCGAAGAGATTGAGGTGGTCTTGGCGTTCGATGCGGGAGCGGATGGGTATTCTCCGAAGCCCCTGCGTGAACGCGAATTCCGGGCCAGAATAGATTCGTTCTCGCGCCGACAGGCCCGCATCAATCAGATGATCAGCGACAGGAAGGGTTCTGTCGTGAAAGTGCTCAGCCACGGCGCACTGCGACTGGATTCTTCAACGTGGGAAGTTCATCTGGACGGTGTTCCCATTGTCTTGACGGCTACCGAATTCGCTCTCCTCCATGTGCTGATGCAGGTTCCGGGAAGGGTGCGGAGCAAGAAAGAGCTTGCCCGAAGGGTCAGTCTCGACAACGACGATCTTGAGCATGGCTATGTTTCGGACTCGGACGTTCGAAGTATTGAGGTACACATAGCTAACCTCCGACGCAAGCTAGGTGACTCTGCGCGTTCTTCACTGTGGATTGAGACAGTCAGAGGGGTTGGATACAGATTTGTAAATGACCCCGGTTCATACTAGTGGTAGCTGTAGCCTTTTAAAACCACTCTTTAGACTTTCATATGCTTGATGCAATCTTGAGCTAATTGATAACACAGCTTAAGTGTGATCTTGCACAATGAGTCCCATGGCCGAAGGGCCTAGCGGGAACTATGAAACTGAACGATGGCTGGGTTTTGGGGGAATAGCCAAATCGCCTTGGGGGAGGCGTCGGGTAAGACAGAAAGCTCGCGGAAAAACGTGAAGACTTCGATGCGGTGGCGCAATACCCCGTCGAAGTCTTCACGTTTATTTTTGTTTATCCGAGCTCTTCTTGAGCCGCTAAGGCTAGGCTGTGGCCCTGTTCTGGACCAGCTGCGGGTAATGGATCGCGGCAGTCTGCGGATGGGCGCGCAGCCAACCCTTGAGGACATTGGCCCCGTATGAGGCGAGCATCGGGTTGTGCGGATCGTCGGAGACGCCGCGGGCGTCTGCGGCCAGCTCAGCTGGCAGCTCGACCTTGTCGATGACCGCGTCCAAGCGCGGGGAGTAGAAGAATGGCACCGAGTAGCGGTCAACGTTGGCTGGCGGGGCAATCACTCGGTGGATAGTCGCCATCAGGTAGCCGTCGGTGGCGACTTCGAGCATTTCACCCAGGTTCACGACGAGTGCCCCGGGGGTCGGAGGAACCTCGATCCATGAATCCTGGCCGTAGGGCTGTACCTGCAGCCCGCCAACCTGGTCCTGCAGCAGCAGGGTGACGAAGCCGTAGTCCGCGTGCAGGCCGACGCCCTGGTTTCCTGCCTCCGGCACGATCCCGCCGCCCACGTAGTGCACCAGCTTGCCCATCCAGGCTGGAGCCCCTGAGAACGGCTCGTCGAAGTAGTCCTCGCCGAGGCCCAGGCCCACGGAAATCGCGGAGAGCAGTTCGTGCCCGGTGCGGTTCATCAGCTCGGCCCATTCCATGGCGCGTTCGCGCAGTTGGGGGAAGTCTTCGGGGAACTGGTTGCGGCCCTGCAGATTCAAGTACGGCTTGTCGGCCGGCACTACGGCCAGCGGCTCGCGGTCCGGACCGTAGTCGATCTGTTCACGGGAATCGGCGCGGCCGCGGGTGATCTCGGTGCCCAAGCGGGTGTAGCCGCGGAACTGGGCGCTGTTGCGGTTGTCGAGCGCGATCTTCTCGTCGACCGGCTTCGCGAAGAACTCGGCAACCGTGTCCAGCAGTTCCTGATCCTGGTTGGCGCGCGAGGCGTACCCGACGATCTGGAAGAAGCCGACGCGGTGGGCAGCGTCGAGCAGTGCGGCAACGAACTCGGGATTGAACGTGCCATCGGCATTCCGGGAAGTGGAGATATCAAGGACTGGGATCTCGGTTACTACGTTGTTCATAACCCTAGGGTGCACCCGTTCGGTGGATTGTTACTATCTAAAATTACGCACCGTTCCGCCACGTTTCCGCCGTCGTAACAATCCTTGCCAAGGCCTGTTTCCGGGCGCATAATTTGCGCTTGCGGGGCCCGGTGGATGGATCTGGCTGTGAAGCGGATGCTTGCGGTTCGCGATTCGGCGTCGCCCCGTTCGACGTGGATAATGCCCGATTCGGCGCCTGGGCCGGCGAACGCGTCGCTGAATCAGGTAATTTGTTACGCGGTTCCCTATGCTTGAAAGAGTGATTTTCCGAGCCGTAGGCGATTCGCGTCCGTACCCCGAGCACGAGCTGTCCAGCCCCCGCGACTGGAGCGCCATCCCGCCTTCGCAGGTCAAGCTCGACCAGCTGGTAACCACCAAGTCAACTCTTGATCTGGAAACGTTGCTCTCCGAGGATTCAACGTTTTTCGGCGACCTGTTCCCGCACGTCGTGCGCTACCGGAACGTGCTGTATCTGGAGGACGGGCTGCACCGGGCGCTGCGTTCGGCGCTGCACCACCGGTCGGTGATCCATGCCAGGGTCTTGGATCTCGACGCGGATTAGGTAAGCTGTCGCCACAAAGGGTAGCTGCCTGAAAGTGGGTGCGATGATGCACGAACGCGAGGATCCTGCGACGTTGCGCGGGGCCCACATCGTTGGCGAGCGCGAGCTGAGCTTCGTGTCCAGCGCCCAGGCCAAGCGCACTGCCCGCAGGCGCCAGAACGTCATCTTCTCGATCATGGCCATTGCGGTGCTCGTGGCGTTCATCGCCGCCACCCTGTCCTTCACCGGAGTGCTGAAGATCGGCGGCAGGCCCACGCCGGTGCAGGCCGACGAGCAGCCGGCCGAGCCGATCGCCAACCCGGCCTGCCCCACCTCCATTTTCAACTACCAGGACCCTGCGAGCTTCAAGGTGCGCGTGCTGAACACGACCACCATTTCGGGGCTGGCGGGCAGAACCGCCGAGGCGCTGAAGAATCGCGGCTTCCAGATCTCGGCGACCACCTCGGGGCTGGACAGGTACGAGGACAAGGTCGCCGTGGTGCTGGCCGGGCCCCAGGGCTATGCGCAGGCGCTGACCATCCAGCGCCAGGTGCCCGGCTCCGAATTCGTCTACGACGAGATGATGTACGGCACCGAGGTGGACCTGGCGCTGGGCACCGGATTCGAGCACCTGGTCAAGGAGCGCAAGCTGGACACCGCCCCGGGCACGCTGGAGTGCATCGCGCAGCAGTAGCGGGCCGCCGGCCCGGCGGGTGCTAGCTGGCTCCGACGGTTTCGGCGTGGACCTGGGTCAGCGCGTTGGCGAAGACCTCGGCCGGCTGGGCGCCGGAAATTCCGTACTTGCCGTCGAGGATGAAGAACGGCACCCCGGTGACGCCGATCTGGCGCGCCTGGGCGATGTCCGCGTTGATCTCGTCGGCGTAGCTGCCGGCCTCCAGCGCGGTGCGCAGCGCGGCGGCATCCAGCCCGACGTCGGCGGCCAGCTGCAGCAGGGTGTCCACGCTGCCGGTGTCCAGGCCCTTCTCGAAGTGCGCGGAGAGCAGCGCTTCCTTCATTTCGCCGCCCAGCCCCTGCTGCTTGGCATGCTCCAGCACGCGCAGCGCGGTGAAGGAGTTGGCGACCACCAGCTTCCCGAAGTCGTAGTTCAAGCCCTCCTCGGCGGCCTGGGCGGTGACGTGCTGCAGCATGCCCTCGACCTGGGCCGGGTCCATGCCCTTGGCCTTGGCCAGGTAGTCCAGCTCGCTGCCGTCGTAGTGCTCGGGCAGGGTCGGGTCCAGCTGGTAGGCGTGCCAGTAGACGTCGACGTCCTGGGCCAGGCCTGAGGATTCCAGGCCGGATTCGAAGCGGCGCTTGCCGATGAAGCACCATGGGCAGGCGATGTCGGAGAAGATGTCCACGCGCAGGCGCTTGGCATCGGCGGGATTCTGGGAAGCAGCGGTTTCACTCATGCCCGTATAACGCGCCGCGGCGCGCGGGCATTCCTTCGGCAGGGCGTTGCCTGCGGCACGGGATAATGGCAGCAGGCGGGAAACCGCAGTCGGGAACGGAAAGGGCGGGGCGGCGTTCGGTGGCCAGAAATCTGGGATGGCGCGGAATTTTCTTCGCGGGGGCGATCACCGCGATGGCGGGGTTCGTCGACGGCGTGGGCTTCATCCACCTCGGCGGCTACTTCCTGTCCTTCATGTCCGGCAACTCGACGCGTTCCTCGGCCGCCCTGCTCACCGGCGATGCCGGCGGCTGGGCCATGGCCATGGGGTTCGTGGGCAGCTTCGTGGGCGGTGTGGTGCTGGCGACGGTGCTCACCGCGCGGGCCGCGCGCTACCGCAGGCCAATCGTGATGTACCTCAGCGGCGCGCTGCTGGTCACCGCCGCGCTGCTCGGTTCGCTGGGCACGCTGGGTTTCGGCGGGGCCTGCCTGCTGGCGGCCTCGATGGGCGCGGTCAACGTCTCCTACACGCGCTCGGGGGAGGTGTCGCTGGGGCTGACCTACATGACCGGCACGCTGGTCAAGCTCGGACAGCACCTGGGCGGCGCGATCCTGGGGCTGCTGACCGGCTCGGACCGCGGAGCCGGGCGGCTGCTCTGGGTCCGCTACGCGGTGCTGTGGGCGATGATCACGCTCGGCTCGCTGGCCGGGGTGTTCGCCTACCTGCACCTGGGCCTGTCCAGCCTGTGGATCGCGGCCGGAGGCATGCTGCTGTGGGCCACGCTGGCCCTGGCCTCGGAACGGCGCACCGCGCAGCAGCCGGAAAACCCCGTCGGGGTGCGCCGCGAGATCCGCTAGCCTGCCGGCGGCCGCCTAGCGGCCGGTGGAGACCGCTTCCGAATCGCGTTCGCGCCCGTCCGCCGAAGGGCCGCCGGAGGTGCCGCGCACCGCGAAGCGGTAGACCACGGCCAGGATGGCCAGCCAGGCGGCGCCGGTGTACAGGGCCACGCGGGTTTCCGCGCTCAGCGCCAGCAGCACGACCACGAAGACCATGAACGCCAGCGCGATCCAGGCGGTGGTCGTCCCGCCGGGAACCGCGAACTCGCGCGGGCCCTGTGGCGCGGCCGCGGCGTCCTTCTTCTCGGCCCGGCGCATCGCCAGGTAGGAGGCGAGGATCATGATCCAGACCCACACGGTCGCGAAGGTGGCGATCGAGGCGATGATGGTGAACAGCTGCTCCGGCAGCAGCACGTTGAGCACCACGCCGACCAGCAGCACGATGGTCATGACGACCACCGTCATCCACGGCACGCCGTTGGAGGAGACCTTCGCGAAGGACTTCGGGGCATGGCCCTCGGCCGACATCGCGAAGAGCATGCGCCCGGCGCCGAAGGTGTCCGCGTTGATCGCTGACACGGCGGCGGTGATCACCACGGCGTTGAGCACGTGGGCTGCGGCAGGGATGCCCAGCGCGTCGAAGATCTGCACGAACGGGCTCGCGCTGCCGTCGATCTGGCGCCAGTCGAAGAGCATCATGACCACTGCCAGCGAGGCCACGTAGAACAGCAGGATGCGCCACGGCACGGTGTTGATCGCGGCCGGCACCGAGCGCGCGGGGTCGTCCGCCTCGCCGGCGGTGATGCCGATGGTCTCGATGCCGCCGAAGGCGAACATCACCACGGCGAAGGACAGCAACAGCCCGGTGAAGCCGTTGGGGAACAGCGTTCCGGCGGCCATCAGGGTGTCGATGCCGGTCGCGGTCTGCGAGTCGGGGGCGTTGAAGCCGAAGATGATCAGCGCGATGCCGCCGCCGATCATCGCGATGATGGCGCTGACCTTGATGATCGCCAGCCAGAACTCGGTCTCGCCGAACACCTTGACCTTCATCAGGTTGATCGAGGCAATCAGCAGCACCACCGCCAGCACCCAGATCCAGGCGGCGACGTCGGGGAACCAGAAGCCCATGTAGACGCCGAAGGCGGTCACGTCGGCGATGGCCACGATGGCCATCTCGAAGGTGAAGGTCCAGCCGGTGATGAACCCGGCGAAGCGGCCCAGGTAGCGCGAGGCGTAGTGCGCGAACGACCCGGAGACCGGATGCTTCACCGCCATCTCGCCCAGGGCGCGCATGACGATGAAGACGGCGGCGCCGCCGATCATGTAGGCGAACAGCACGGCCGGGCCGGCGGCCTGGATGGCGGCGGACGAGCCATAGAACAGGCCAGTTCCGATGGCCGAGCCCAGGGCCATGAAGCGGATGTGGCGGGCGGTGAGCCCGCGGGCGAGGGATGCCTTGATTTCGGTCACGATGAACTGCTTGGATCCTCATTCGGGGGTTGGGGTGCACGTGCTCCGGTGCCGCGGAGGGCCGGTGCAACGTACCAAATCGTACGGGTTCCGGCAAGGAGATGGGGTGAAATTGTGTCTGGGCAAACCCGTGGGATTGCCCACACCCGCCGGGCGCGGGGCACGCGCCGGTGGAAGAATGGTGCGCATGAAGCTGGGATTCGTCCGCCACGGACAGACGCAATGGAACCTCGAAGGCCGCCTGCAGGGAAGCAGCAACATCCCGCTGAACGGCACTGGCCGCGCGCAGGCCGCCGACGCGGTGCAGGTGCTGGCCGGCGGGAACTGGGACGTGGTCGTCTCCTCCCCGCTGGACCGCGCGCGGCAGACCGCGCAGATCATCGCCGACGGGCTGGGCCTTGAGCTGGGCCCGAGCTACGAGCTGCTGGTCGAGCGCGACTATGCGCAGGGCGAGGGCATGATCGAGGCCGAGGCGCTGGAGCGCTGGCCCGGGAAGATCGGCGGCGGCATCGAGCCGCTGGAATCGGTGGTGGCCCGCGGGCGGCGCGCCATCGAGCAGATCATGGAGGATTTCCCCGGGAAGAACGTCGCGGTCGTCTGCCACGGCACGATCATCCGCTACACCCTCTCGGATTTCGCCGGCTACACGCTGGACACCATCCGCAACGGCTCGGTGGCGGTGCTCGGGCAGGACGAAGCCGGCCGGCTGCGCCTTGAACTGGTCAACGACCAGGTGCCCGCCGCCCGCTAGGACGTCGTCCCGCTAGGCGCCCGGCACCACGCGCTGCACGCTGGCGGTCAGCTGCGAGTCGTGCTGGCGGTTCTTGATCGCCACCAGCCACGAGCCCAGGTCCAGATAGGCCCGGGTGCGCACCGGCGGCGCGGAGAGGAAGACGTCGTGCAGCGCGTCGGCCAGCCGCACCAGGTGCAGCTCGCGGCCCAAATCGAGGCTGCGCTCGGCGATCTGCTGGACGTTCAGCGCGACGTCGGACTTCGACGCGGCGTCCTGCCAGCGCGGCAGCAGGTAGTCCTTGGCCGAGAGCATCACCAGCACCGGCATCGCCAGGTCCAGGCCCTTCTTGACCTTCGCCTGCGCGTCGAAGACCGCTGAGATGAACCCGGTGGTGATCTTGAAGCCGTTGACCGGGCGCCAGGCCAGGTCGTAGTCCCATTCGCCCTCGAACTGGCTGGAGACCGTGCGGGTGTAGAAGCCCGGGTCGATGCTGGGCAGGAAGCGGTGCGGGTTGCGCGCGCTGGAGGCCTGGAACAGCTTGGACAGGGCAGTGCGCCCCAGCTCGCTGGCCTGGAATTCCAGCCACGGGCTGTTCAGCGCCAGCGCCTCGATCTTGTGCGGGTTCGCGGCCGCGTACAGCGACGCGCTCAGCCCGCCGGTCGAATGCCCCAGCAGCACCACCCGGGTGCCGGGGTGGGCGCTGGTGATGATGCGCAGCGCCGCGTCGAACTCCTCGAAGTACTGCTCCAGGTTGTTGGTGAACCCCGGGGAGGTGTCGGCGGCCGACTCGCGCTGGGCATCCAGCGGGAGGTTGCGCCCGTAGTGACGCAGATCCAGGGCGTAGAAGTCGGCGCCGGCGTCGCTGAGGAACCGCGCCAGCTCGTGCTGGAAGAAGTAGTCGGACCAGCCGTGCACGTAGAGGATCGACAGCCCGCGCAGCGGCGGGGCCAGCCGCGGGAGTCGGGAAGGCCGGCGGTGGCGGACCAGCGTGGCGGTGGATCCGTCGAGCAGCGGCAGCGTGCGCCGGGTGAAGCCCTCGCCCAGGACATCGGGCTCCCACAGGTCCTCGGCCGGGTTTTTAAACTGGAACGCCATGGCTTCAGCCTACCCAGTAGCCCGCGCTTTCAGGGCGCGAAAAACGGCATCCACCCGCGGGAATGGTTACCAACGGATGAATGCCGCAATTCGTGGCCGATTTTACGAGGACGACTTGGAAACGAATCGGCCGGGTCTATGGGGTGGCGCCTGCGCGGCTAGCCTGCCATTTCCAGTACTGGAACCGGCATGTCCAGGTAGCGCAGGTAGGCGTTGCGGGTCATGAAGGTCGGGAAGTCGTCGCGCAGTGCGCAGGCTTCGAAGATCTCCATGGCGGACTCGAAACGGTCTCCCTCGAAGCGCTCCATGCGGTCCATGGTCTCCTCGGCCAGCTCCTGCACCCAGCGGCGGGTGATGATCTCGCCCTGGTCGGTGATGGCCGACTGGTGGATCCACTGCCACAGCTGCGAGCGGGAGATCTCGGCGGTGGCCGAATCCTCCATCAGGTTGCGCAGCACCACGGCGCCGTTGCCGCGCAGCCACGACTCGATGTAGCGGATGCCGATCTCGATGTTGTCGCGGATGCCCTGCTCGGTGATCTTGCCTTCCAGCCCGGCCACGTCCAGCAGCGCGGTGGCGGAAACCTGAACGTCTTCGCGGGTGCGGCCGATCTGGTTGGGGTTGTCGCCCAGCACCTCGGTGTACACCTCGCGGGCCACTGCCACCAGGTCCGGGTGGGCTACCCACGAGCCGTCGAAGCCGTCGGCTGCCTCGCGGGCCTTGTCCTCGCGCACCTTGGCCAGGTTGATCTCGTTGATCGAGGCATCCTTGCGGCTTGGCACGAAGGTGCTCATGCCGCCGATGGCGGTGGCGCCGCGGCGGTGGCAGGCACGCACCAGCTGCTCGGTGTAGGCCCGCATGAACGGTGCGGTCATGGTCACCGAATCGCGGTCCGGGAACACGAAGCGCGGTCCGCGGGAACGGAAGTTCTTGATGATCGAGAAGATGTAGTCCCAGCGGCCGGCGTTCAGGCCCGAGGAGTGCTCACGCAGTTCGTAGAGGATTTCCTCCATCTCGAAGGCCGCGGTGATGCATTCGATGTGCACGGTGGCGCGGATGGTGCCGCGGTCGATGCCCATCATGTCCTGGGCCATGTTGAACACGTCGTTCCACAGGCGTGCCTCCAGGTGGTTCTCCAGCTTCGGCAGGTAGTAGTACGGGCCGCGGCCGGCTGCCATCAGGCGCTTGGCGTTGTGGAAGAAGTGCAGTCCGAAGTCGACCAGCGAAGCGGACATCGGCGCGCCGTTCACCCGCAGGTGCTTCTCCGGCTGGTGCAGTGCGCGGGGGCGGACCACGATGGTCGGCAGCTGCTTCAGGTCGTGGGTGTCCAGCTTGTACTCGCGGCCGTCCGGTGCGGTGAAGTCCAGCTCGTTGTCGAGCACGCGGATCAGGTTCACCTGGTTCTTGATCACGTTCTGCCAGGTCGGGGAGCAGGCGTCCTCCATGTCGGCCAGCCACACGTTGGCGCCGGAGTTCAGTGCGTTGATTGCCGCCTTGCGCTCGATCGGCCCGGTGATCTCCACGCGGCGGTCTTCCAGACCCGGAGCGATCGGGGCGACCTGCCATGAAGCGTCCTCGCGGATGTTCCGGGTTTCTTCCAGGAACTTCGGGTCGCGGCCGTTGGCGATGCGGGCCCGGTTGAGCTGGCGGCTCTGCATCAGCTCGGTGCGGCGGTTCTCGAAACCCTGGTGCAGTGCGGAGAGGAAGTCCAGTGCCTCGCTGGTGAGGATCTGTTCCTGGTAGCGCACTTCGGTGGCGGTGATGGTGATGTTGTTCAGGGTGATCGGGGTGTTCATGACAGCGTCCTTAAAGCTTAAAAATGGTGGTGGTGCCGGCTGACGTCATTGTCAGCCGGCACCATCGACCCGTTAGGGTCTAATGGAATTGGCCTTCTTCGGTGGAACCGACCAGCGCCAGGGTGGAGGCGTTGGGGTTCAGCGTGGTGGAGATGGCATCGAAGTAGCCGGTGCCGACTTCGCGCTGGTGCTTGGTGGCGGTGTAGCCGTCAACCTCGGCAGCGAATTCGCGCTCCTGCAGCTCGACGTAGGCGCTCATGCCGTCCTTCGCGTAGCCCTTGGCCAGATCGAACATCGAGTGGTTCAGTGCGTGGAAGCCGGCCAGGGTGATGAACTGGAAGCTGAAGCCCATGGCACCGAGCTCGCGCTGGAACTTTGCGATGGTTGCGTCGTCCAGGTGCTTCTTCCAGTTGAAGGAAGGGGAGCAGTTGTACGAGAGCATCTGGTCCGGGAAGTCCTTCTTGACTGCCTCGGCGAACTTGCGAGCCAGCTCCAGGTCCGGGGTGCCGGTCTCCATCCAGATCAGATCCGAATAAGGAGCGTAGGCCTTGGCACGGGCGATGCATGGCTCGATGCCGTTGCGGACCTTGTAGAAGCCTTCCGGGGTGCGCTCGCCGGTGATGAATTCCTGGTCGCGCTCGTCGACGTCGGAGGTGATCAGGGTTGCCGCCTCGGCGTCGGTGCGGGCGATGACGACGGACGGGGTGCCGGCGACGTCAGCTGCCAGACGTGCTGCGTTCAAGGTGCGGATGTGCTGCTGGGTCGGGATCAGGACCTTGCCGCCCAGGTGGCCGCACTTCTTCTCCGAGGCCAGCTGGTCTTCCCAGTGGACGCCCGAAGCGCCGGCGGTGATCATGGACTTCATCAGCTCGTAGGCGTTCAGCGGGCCGCCGAAGCCGGCCTCGGCGTCTGCGACGATCGGGACCATCCAGTCCTCGACGGTCTGGATGCCTTCGGAGAACTCGATCTGGTCTGCACGCTGCAGCGCGTTGTTGATGCGGCGGACAACCTGCGGAACCGAGTTCGCCGGGTACAGCGACTGGTCCGGGTAGGTCTGGCCCGAGAGGTTTGCATCGGCGGCAACCTGCCAGCCGGAAAGGTAGATGGCTCGCAGGCCGGCCTTGACCTGCTGGACTGCCTGGTTGCCCGTCAGTGCGCCGAGTGCGTTGGTGTAGCCGCCGGTCGGGGTTTCCTCGGTGAGCTGCTTCCAGAGCTTCTCGGAACCGCGCTTGGCCAGGGTGTGCTCTTCCTGGACCCGGCCCTGCAGCTTCACGACGTCTGCAGCGGAGTAATCGCGGGTGACGCCTTCCCATCGAGGGTTGGTTGCCCAGTCATTCTCCAGGGCTGCGACGCGGTTTTCGATGGAATTCTCGTTGGTAGTCATGTTGCTGGCTCCTTCGCACAAGCTCGGTGTTCGTTCGGACCGGTGAACCCTGCGGTTTCGATCCGGTGAACTTCTTCGTGACACCAACTATTCCCTGCCTGCAACCCCTCCAACAGAGGTTTTCCGGAATAAGATTCAACGTTTTTCTCTTCTGTGAAATTTGTTCACTTCTTTCATCGATTGTGATCCAAAGCTCGAAAAATGGTTATTTTCCCACAGAATCACACTGAAGAAGTTCTGAAATTCCTCGAAATTCTGGTGTAGCGGAGGTCACAGGTTAGCTCCCCGGCGTTGCGATCCGATTCTTGGCATGCAGGTGAATTGGGGGTTGCCGGGCGAATCTCATGGAAATTCACCGCGGCTGGCGTTCTGCGCTACTCGTCGCGGCGCGCAAAAGGCGCGAGATTGCCGGGGAAGGCCACGAGGTGCCCTGCGGGGTATCGGGCAAGTTCGAGGCGAGTTCGACGTAGGTGAAAAAGTCGATTTCTTTCAAAACTAGGCTTTTCGGCCGTTGGCACGGCGGTGGGTTGGATACAGGGCGCCTCACGGCGATGCACCGGGGTGCCGGCGCGTGCGTCGGAACACCGGCTCCGCCTGCGGGGGAATGCTGGAGCCGCGCTTGAACGTCCTCAGTCCGGGGTCGCCCGGAGTGCCCCGAGGCAGCCGCTTCCCCTGCTGCCATCGGGCCTGCTGATTGAGGCGGCGTCGGCGCCGCGCGGCCGTGGGGGTGCGCAGGCGCAACGGCTGTGCGGCGATAAATTTTCCGATAATTCGTTAACTTGGTGGCGACAAGGCGGTGATTTAGGGTCATATGCCGAATTTGCTGGAAAAAATACAACTTCTTCCCCTATTCTGAGTGTGTGACTGCTACCACATGGAACCGGGATGCCCGTGCTGACGGAACGGGCGGCGCTGAGGCGAACGACGAGCTAGACGTCATCGCGCTGGGACGACGCATCCGCTACCTCCGCAAGGAGAAAGGCCTGACGCTTGACGATGTCAGTGCGTTGGTCGAAACTGCGCCAAGCCATCTGTCTCTCGTGGAGAACGGCAAGCGCGAACCGAAGTTGTCGCTGCTGAAATCCCTGGCTTCCGCACTGGGCGTGAGCGTGGACGACCTGCTCGGGGCTGAGCCGCCGTCGCGACGGGCTGCGTTGGAAATCGCATTGGAACGTGCGCAGCGCGGACCGCTTTACGCATCCCTGGGTCTGCCGAAGGTCAGGATTTCCAGCCGCTTGTCCATGGATGTGCTTGAATCGTTGGTCGGACTGCAGCGCGAATTGGAGCACCGCCTCGACGAACAGGCGGCCACTCCGGAGGAAGCCCGCCGGGCCAATACGCAATTGCGCGAAGAAATGCGCCAGCGCAACAACTACTACAAGGAGATCGAGCAGGAAGCAGGGCGGATCCTGAAAGCCGCCGGGCACAGCGGCGGCCCGCTGTCGCACCACCGTGCCGCGGACATTGCCGAATACCTGGGATTCAGCCTGCGGTATGTCAGCAACCTTCCCCATTCGACCCGTTCGGTCACCGACCTGAAGAACCGCCGGATCTACCTCACCCAAGCCTCCCGCGTGGACCACGATCCGCGGTCGGTGCTGCTGCAGGCCTTGGGCCACTACGTGCTGGGGCACCAGACGCCGGTGGACTATGCGGATTTCCTCTCGCAGCGCGTGGCGACCAACTACTTTGCCGCGGCGCTGATGATGCCGGAAAAGGAGACCACCGATTTTCTTCAGCGGGCCAAGAAAAACAGGGAGATTGCCGTGGAGGACATCCGCGACGCATTCGCGGTTTCCTATGAGTCGGCCGCCCACCGCTTTACCAATTTGGCGACGGAGCACCTGGGGCTTACCTGCCACTTCCAGAAGGTCCACGAGTCCGGGATCCTGCATAAGGCATATGAAAACGACGGGGTGAACTTCCCGGCCGACCATACCGGCGCCATTGAGGGGCAGACTATCTGCCGCTATTGGACCAGCCGTGTGGTGTTCGACGTGGCGGACAAGTTCCGCTCCTTTGAACAGTTCACTGACACGATCAACGGCACCTACTGGTGCACGGCTCGTACGGAGCGCCATTCCTCGGGGATGTATTCCTTGTCCATCGGCGTGCCTTTCGAGCATGTGAAATGGTTCCGCGGACGCGACACCAAGGAACGCTGCCAGTCCAAGTGTCCGGATGAAAACTGCTGCCGCCGTCCGCCGGCGGAGCTGTCTTCCATGTGGTTCGGCAATGCCTGGCCTGCGACGCGCGCGAATACGCACCTGCTCGCGGCCATGCCAACCGGCGCGTTCCCCGGGGTGGACGAAACCGAAGTCTACAGGTTCTTGGAAGAGCAGGCCTGAACCGGGTCGTGCGATTTCTGTCCGGCAAATGCCGCCGGAACGGCTGGGCTGCCGCATGCCCGCGATCCGTTCGATCGAACAAGGGATGATGCCCGGTGGCTGGATTTCCGCTGCCGGTCCACCGCCGCACTGCTGGCGCATCGAGTCGGACCCCGAACGATTTGCCTGAGTCTCGGCTAGCTGGGACTCGGGGCCGGGTGACGCGTGAGCGCCGCCGGGTATCCGGCTAGGAAACGCAACTCAGCAGTAATCTGCCGAATCGATTGCGACCCGTCAACGATGCTCCAGCCGTTGTCCTTGGCCAGCCGCAGATATTCGAGCCTGCTGGACTGCAGGTATTCCAAGGTCTCGAAGTCGTCCTCGCGCGAGGCGATGCGGTTGTAGGCGACCTTCTCCTCGACATCCAGCACCACTACCAGCGACCGCTCTACCGACTTGTGGGCCAGCCACGGCATGAGCAGGCCCAGCGGCTGGCCGCGCACCCTGCGAAGGACCAGTTGGCAGTACAGGTGCCGGTCCATGACGGTCAGGCCATTCAAGCTGCGTGCCCGCAACGAGTTGACTGCCACATTGGCCGTGCGGATGACCGCCTCGATGAAGTCCTGGGTGAAGGTGGGAAAGTCGAGTCCCCAGGCTCTTGAACGCCGTGTCAGCCAGCGCCGTCCCGAAACGTTTGCCGCGAATCGCGCGGTGAATCCGTCGCGTTCCAGACTGCTGGCCAGCGCCTGGGCGGATGTGGTTTTTCCGGCGCCATCGGTCCCCACGATGACCAGGGTACGTCGAATGCTGCCGGCGAGGATTTCCCGGGAAGCATCCTGCGGTGGAACTGGAACCATGGTTCTCCTTGGGGTGTGCGTTACTGCTTCCAACGACCGGCGGTCGCGTAGCGCTCCGCATTTTTCCTGTGGGTTTCATGTGCGGTTCAGCTCGGCGGTTCCGCGGCTTGCGCATCTCCGCGGATCTGCCTGCGGGTGATTTCAGGGAATCTTCCGCAGTTCCGTCTCATCATGCGACGTGAGGGGCTCCGGGTTGCCGAAGGCATCTCCATGAGTCGCACCACGTTCTTGGTCAACGGTCGCGAATACATCCACCAGGGCGACCCTGCCGTCGTCATCGGCATCGACGGCAGCGAGCCTGCCTACCACGAGGAAGCGATCAAGGCCGGTCGCATGCCTTGGCTCAAAGAGCAGATTGAAGGCCGCGGCACCTCCTGGGGCGCACACTGCGCCATTCCGACGCTCACCAGCCCGAACAACATGTTCATTGCCACAGGTCATCCGCCGGCAGTGCATGGCATCTGCGGCAACTACATCCTGGACCCGTCCACCGGTGAAGAGGTTCTGATCAACGACCCGAAGTTTTAACCGCGATGCCGGGGGCCGCGGATGTCCGCGAAGAGATCTACCGCAACAGCCCTGAGCTGGTCGACATGGTCGCGAACGTGATGTTTACCCGGCGTCCGGACGGTACGCTGCTGCTGGGCGACAGCCATGTGTATGGGAATACGGTGGACCCGTTCCTCGACGAGTGGTGGACAGATCGCCTCGTTGGCGAGATCAGCAAGGTGCTGGGGGCTCCGCTGCAGATCACCCAGCGTTGGCAGGGAGTGTATGCGAGCAGCGCGCTGACGAGCCTGCTGGTTGAGGAGCCGGACGAGCAGACCCGCGTGGTGACGGTTACCTCGGGCATCGGCATGACCATGTCCTTCGGCATCGCCGCCGAGAGCATCGACACCATCTGTCCCGAGAACGCCAGCGCATTCGCCGCCGGCTAAGCGCCTATTGGGCAGGCAGGAGCCCGTGGCACTGCCGGACGGAACCTAGCTCCGATGGCCCAGGACGGAGCGGATGAAGCGAGCCGTTGCCTCGGCAAGGCCCGCGCCATCCTGCTCCGGGGTGCGCCCCGAGCGGGGCACCTTGAACGAGTGGTCTCCGCCTTCGAACCAGACCAGTTCGGTCTTCTCGTTCAGCCTGGATGCCACATCCGCCATGATCTGCGGATTGGCGAAGGGATCGCGGGTGCCTTCGAGGAAAAGCATCGGAACCTGCAACGCGTACAGGTGCTCGTCGCGCAGTTTCTCGTCTTTCTTCGGCGCATGCAGCGGGTAGCCGAGGAAGACCAGGCCCGCAGCGTCCATTCCCTCGGATACGGCCACGGATGCCATGCGTCCGCCGAAGGATTTGCCGGCGGCGAAAATGGGAAGATCGCCGGCGAGGTTCTCCGCGGCCCAATTGCGCACGTGATTCCAAGCAGAGACAGCCGTCGGCGCCTTGTCCGGGAACTTCTTGCCGGCATCCATGTACGGGAAGTTGAACCGCAAGACACTGCAGCCCAATGCTGCGACCGCCTGCGCGTACCCTGACATGAACGGATGGTCCTTGCCTGCGCCCGAGCCATGGGCCAGGAGCACCAGTGCGGCAGGGTGGTCGGCAGCGTCCAGCAGGGCGCTGAGCGCGACGGATTCGACGGGAATTGAAAGCTCTAAGCTCATGGAACCAGCGTAGACGGCTCAGCCCGCCGCGTTAGCCGCCACCAGTTCCGCCTTGCGGAGCAAGGGGTGCTTGGCAAGTTCCTCGGCCAGCGCGTCCATGATCGCCCGCGCGGAATCGCCGTTGAAGACGAACACCGGTCCGTCGAAGCGGAAATAGACATCCTCGTGCCAGCCGATGGTGCCGTCGCCCAGCGCGCGGTGCAACGCCAGCACGGTGGCCTCCAGGTCCGCATCGGATTCCTCGGCCAGCCGGGTGCGCAGCAATACGTATTCGCTGGTGCCCAGGGCGGTGCGCTCGCCGTCCACTTCCATCCATGAACCGCGGGCCAGCCCGTTGGCCATCAGCCAGCTGCTGAAGGCGGCGACCAGCTTTTTCACATCCGGGCAGGAGACCTCGAACTGCACATCGCTGGAGAGCGGTTCCTCATGGTCCGAGATCGCGGTGCCCGAAGCGACCACGCGCGCGGTGCACTGCGGCCTGGCGGTGGCCACCTCCAGCAGGGCCTGTTCCTGCTGCTGGCGCAGGCGGACGGTCATCGGCTGCGCGAAATGCACATCGATGCGGTGGCTTGCCGGCTCCGCGGACTTCTTGGAGAAAAGACCCATGGAACTAGTCCCCGTGGGGATCCGACAAGCAGAAGACAATGCCGAACGGGTCGCGCAGTACGCTCCACCCGAAGTCAGGGTCGTCCGTGTGCTCCTCGACCAGGGTGGCTCCGGCCGCCAGCAGCTCAGCGACTTCCTTGGCCCGGTCGGTTTTGGCTTCAAGATCCAGGTGAACCCGGTTCTTGCCGGGGGTCACCTCGTCGACCTGCTGGAATCCAATCCTGGCCGGGAAGCCCGGAACCGAGATCATGGTGAAGCCCGGATACTGCCCCGCGTATTCGCCGTGCAGCACCAGCCGCCACCATGCGGACGCGGCCTGCTCGTCCAGGGTATCGAGAGTGATCATGCCGATGTTCGCCATGAGTACCAACCTACCGGGAGGTGCGGTTCTTGGGTAGGGCAGCGCACCGGCAATTCTCCGGGTGGACAAAAGGCGGCCTGCGGGACCCTTGCTGGTTCCCGCAGGCCGCCCCGGGCGGCTGCTGGCGCGGAGGCTAGCTGCCGAAGAAGTCCATGACCTTTTCCTCGGCCGCCGGCGGAGCCTGAGGCGCAACCTGCTTGGCGACCTTCAGCTTGCCGTCGGCGTAGTCCACGGCGATGGTGTCGCCGGCGGCGACCGCGTCGTTGATCAGCAGGTCGGCAATCGCGTCCTGCACCTTGCGCTGCACCAAGCGGCGCAGCGGGCGGGCGCCGAACTCCGGATCGTAGCCCTCGTCGGCAAGCCAAGCCACCGCGGCGTCGCTGACATCCAGCGAGAGCTCCTGGTCGGCCAGGCGCTCGCCGGTTTCGGCCAACACCAGCTTGACGATCTGGCCGATCTCCGACTGGCTCAGCTTGCTGAACAGCAGCACCTCGTCCAGCCGGTTCAGGAACTCGGGGCGCATGAATTCGCGCACCTTGCCCATCACCTTGGCGCGGATCTCTCCGGCCTCGCTGGCCGCGTTGGCGGAGGTGAAACCGAAGTTGCCGGCCTTGTTGGCCAGGTACTCGCCGCCCAGGTTGCTGGTCATCAGGATCAGCGTGTTGGAGAAGTCCACGGTGCGTCCGGCCGAGTCGGTCAGCCGGCCGTCATCGAGCACCTGCAACAGCACGTTGAACACGTCCGGGTGGGCCTTCTCGATTTCGTCGAGCAGGATCACCGAGTACGGGTTGCGGCGCACCTTCTCGGTCAGCTGGCCCGGCTGGTCGTGGCCGATGTAGCCCGGAGGGGCGCCGATCAGGCGCGCGACGGTGTGCTTCTCGCCGTATTCGCTCATGTCCACGCGGATCATCGCGTCGGCCGAGCCGAACAGGTTGGTGGCCAGTGCCTTGGCCAGCTCGGTCTTGCCCACCCCGGTCGGGCCGAGGAACAGGAACGAGCCGATGGGGCGCTGGGCGGGGGACAAGCCGGTGCGGTTGCGGCGCACGGCGCGGGCCACCGCGGCCACGGCTTCGGACTGGCCGATCACCGAGGCGTGCAGCGACTCTTCCAGCACGGACAGGCGGGCCTTGTCGTCCCCGGAGATCCGCGAGGTCGGGATGCCGGTGGAGCGGGCGATGACCTCGGAGATCTGGGCTTCGTCCACCACGCGGGTGATGCCGGCGTCGCCGGCCTCCTCCGCGGCGGCGATGCGTTCGGTCAGCGCGGTGATGTGGTCGCGCCAGGCGCTGGCGTCCTCGAAGCGCTCCTCGCCGACGGCCCGGGCCTTGTCGCGCTCGGCGTCGACCAGCTCGGAGCGCAGCCCCTGGACGTCCTCGGTGTCGCCGGCCGCGATGGAACGGCGGGCACCGGCGATGTCGATCAGGTCGATCGCCTTGTCCGGCAGGCGACGGTCGGTCAGGTAGCGGGCCGACAGGCTCACCGCGGCCTTCAGCGCCTCGGGGGTGTACTGCACCTGATGGTGGTCCTCGTAGGATTCGCGCAGGCCCTCGAGAATTGCCAGCGCGACCTCCTGCGAGGGCTCCTCCACGGTGACCTTGCCGAAGCGGCGGGCCAGCGCGGAGTCCTTCTCCACCTTGCGGAACTCGTCCAGCGTGGTGGCACCGATCAGGTGCAGTTCGCCGCGCGCCAGACGCGGCTTGAGGATGTTGGCTGCGTCCATGTTGCCGGACTCGCCCGAGCCGGCGCCGACCAGCAGGTGCATCTCGTCGATGAACACGATGGCCTGGCCCTCGGCATCGGCGACCTCTTCCAGCAGGCCGGTCAGGCGCTGCTCGAAGTCGCCGCGGTAGCGGGTGCCGGCGAGCATGCCGGGCAGGTCGATGGAGATCAGCTGGGCGCCGCGGATCTGCTCGGGGACCTCGTCGGCCACGATGGCACGGGCCAGCCCCTCGGCGATGGCGGTCTTGCCCACGCCGGCTTCGCCGATGAGCACCGGATTGTTCTTGGTGCGGCGGGCCAGGATCTCGATGACCTGGGCCAGCTCCTCCTCGCGGCCGATGACCGGGTCGATCTGGCCGTCGGCGGCCAACGCGGTCAGGTCGGTGCCGTAGCGCTCCAGCATGGAGACCTCGGACTCCTCGGAATCCTGGTTTTGCCCGGACTGGGCGCGCTGGACCTGTTCCAGGGCTGCCTGCTGCAACGACTGGCCGGTGATCCCGTGCTGGGCCAGCAAGTTGCTGACCGGCGATTCCGGGTTGAAGACGAACGCAAG
This sequence comes from Glutamicibacter protophormiae, assembly GCF_014647495.1. Classification (GTDB taxonomy): domain Bacteria; phylum Actinomycetota; class Actinomycetes; order Actinomycetales; family Micrococcaceae; genus Glutamicibacter; species Glutamicibacter protophormiae. Next base: position 81,665 of record NZ_BMPH01000007.1, on the reverse strand, counting down.
GAACAGGTGGTCTGGGTCGATGTAGGTCGAACCGTAGTTGCGGGCTACCTGGTAGGCGTCGAAGAGGCTGCGCTGGGCGGCCGAGGAAAGTCGCGTCGGCTTCTCCTGCTGCTCCTGGCGCTGCGGCAGGTGGGCGATGGCGTCCTTGGCCAGGGACTCGATGTCCGTGCCCATGGTTTCGAGGTGCGACCGGATTGGTTCGGTGCGCAGCAGCGCTATGAGAAGGTGGAGCGAATCGATTTCGTCGTGGCCGTGCTCATGCGAAATCGACGCGGCGGTGGTGACTGCCTCATGGGTGCGTGCAGAAAGCAGGCGGGTGATATCGATCGGCCGGGCAGCCTGGGCGCGCGAGGAAAGGAACCGGGAGAGGAATTCCTCGAACGAGCCGTTGTCGGGAGAGCCGAAGAATGCTGGCAAGTGAGCCTCCTAGTAGAAACTTGAGCGGTCTATGCTCATGTTCAACGTAATTTAAGCAGATCTATTCCCGATACCCTCCGGAAACGTTCGCGAGGAGGCCCAGCTCACCTTGGGCGAAGCCGACTACTGGTCGCGTGGAATCTCGATGAGGCCCATGCGCGTGGCCGTTACCAGCGCCTGGACACGGTCGCGCACTTCGAGCTTGGAAAAGATTTTGGCCATATGCGTTTTTACGGTGGCTTCTGAAATTTTCAATTTTCGGCTGATCTCGGTGTTATTAAGACCCTTCGCCAAGAGGTTCAGAATTTCCACCTCACGCGCAGTGAGGCCGAGATCTTCGATCAGATCGCGGACTTCCTGGCTGGTGTCCCGGTACGCCGATTGAATCGCGGAGACGAGGTCCGAAGAAACTGACGGGGAAATAGCTGCGGTGCCATTGTGGACAGCATGTATTGCGCTGATGATCTCTGCCGGTTCAGTGTCTTTAACCAAGTAGCCGCCTGCGCCGGCGGCAAGCACAGGCACGAGGTAGTCGTCGGATGAGAACGCCGTGATGGCAAGGATCGCAGGGCTGTTCCTTGCGGCCTTGATTTCCCGTGTAGCTTCGACTCCGTCCATGATGGGCATCTGCAAATCCATCAAAACAACGTCGACTTCATTGTCCCTGCAGAATTCGACAGCTTTTAATCCGTTATCTACAGATTGAAGCGTTACAATTCTCTGATCCGTTGCTAGGATTGTGCCCAAAGCATTCCGAATAAGGGGCTCGTCATCGACGATGAGCACTTTGATCTGTTCCATCAGTTTCCTTAGAAAGTCACTACAGGCCAGCTCCGGACTGCTCACTCGAACTATATAAGAATACTCAAACATGGGGTGTGTTATGAAGGCACTGAAGATGCTCGCAGTTGCGGCACTAGTACTCGCGCCGGTTACTGCAGTTGCGGCTCCGGCATCCGCTGCTACCGCTGGTAGCCAGGTGATCTCGAAGGGTGGCGCTGTTGCTACCCCGGCTGGTTGGGGCACCGACCTGTCGAACTGGTTCTGCAAGAACTACGGCATCTCCTGCTAGCAAGTTCGTCCGCTTGACTTCACGGCTTGCCCGGTGAAGTATTCGGCGTATGATTGCACGGCTTAAAGGCACCCTGACCAAGCAGTTTGCTGGTCGGGGTGTCATTATTTGGGGTGGTATGGCCATATTATTGGCCATATCAGCCAGCGAAATTGTTACGATCCTGCAGGACGGTTTCATTGAGTCCTCCGAGAAATCGATTCGGGGTGCGTTAGCAGGCATCGTTCTATGTGTTGCACTTATCGTCGGGCGCCGCTGGGTGGGTGCGTCGCTTGGTATTTATATTGCGTCTGCCTTCTTCTTTTTTGGGAACGGCCAGCTGCTTTTTTGGATGGTGTTTTCGGTTGTTATTTTTTCGGCCCTCGCTGCGACTGCCTTGTCGAGACACGTCCGGGTCTGGTATCTGACTTTTCTTACTGGTTGGATGATCCAGTTCATCTTCAGAGCTGGCGACGATTCGATACTAATCCTGTTTCTTGCCCCGTTGTCGGCATTGTCCTACGCGCTAACTCGCAGTATTTTTCTGTTGCGTGAACGAAACGCGAAGGCCGTCAAGGAAATGGAAGAAGCAGACGCGCGTTCACGTCAGGCGATTGAGGCGGAACGTAAGAATATCGCTCGCGATCTCCACGACATCGTGGCCCATGACATCACTGTGGTCGCCATGCAATCCAAGGCCGCTAAATTCGCCAACGATGGCCAAATGGCTCTGGATGCCATTGATGTGATCGCGAAACTCAGTACGGAAACGCTTCATGACTTGCGCCTGATGCTCAACGTCCTGCGCACCGATGGAACCATGGCAGATCCGGCCGTGGGTGCTACCGACAAGCCCGCCGCAACCACAGTTTATGCGGTCCAGGGTGTTGAACTATTTTCCCAGCGACTTCGTGAGGCAAATTTTGTTGTGTCCTCGCACACCGAAGAAAAAATTTCTGACCTCCCTCGCTCGGCGCAGACTGCGCTGTATCGAGTCATGCAGGAGGCGACGACCAACGTCATTAAGCACGCCTTGCCGGGTGGCGAATGCTCGATCTCACTGACAGCTCACGGCAAGGAAGCAAGACTCAAAATCACTAATCAGGTTGCGGATTCGACCATTGGCAAGCACTCCTTGCCACTAGGGGGCAGCGGACTCATTGGTATGGAGGATCGCATGAAGGCATTTGGTGGCAAGTTCAAAGCTTCGGAGCATAATGGTCACTGGATTTTGACCGCCAGTATCCCGTTCTAGGGCTACCCTCCTACTAAAGTATGATTTCGCAATTCTTGCAGACGCGATAAATTATAGATGTATCGGTGAAGACCGATCACCGGTTAGGTACTTGGTGGTGTTTTGCGAGTGGCACCACGAAGGACCAAGGGTGATTAGAAGGTACGTTGCGTTACTGAGCGGACGATCTTTCATCGGCGTTGTGCCCCCATCGCACGCCGTTGTTCGCAAGTGACGCAACGTACCTTTTATAATCTAAGGCTTATGCGCATTCTAGTGACAGTGTTCACAAAGCGGCAAGGGCTACGCGGAATCTTTGTATTCTATTTTCCAAGGATCCATGTACACCGTGAAAGCGAGCCCCATGACCATTCAAGCTGATTCCAGCATCTACGAAGCACTTTCCATTGATCCGGCTGCTGCCGATCAGCTTTTCTTTGAGGCGCGCAGCGCAAATTCATTCAGCGAAGAGCCGGTATCAGACGAAGCTCTCGATGCCATCTACGATGCGATGAAGATGGGCCCGACGCTGATGAACAACCAGCCGCTTCGCATTACCTGGGTTAAGTCGGACGAGGCGCGAAAGTCCATCGCCGGCACCATGTCGGGACCAAATGCGCAGAAGGCCCTGTCCGCTCCTGCGCTGGCTGTGTTGTCCTTCGACACCGAGTGGCACGAGGAATTCCCGAACTTCTTCCCGCATGCTCCCGAGCGCAAGGCCATGTTCGAAAATTCCGACGTGCGCACCGCAGTGGGAAACAACAATGCTTGGCTCCAGGCCGGATACTTCATCATGGCCGTGCGTGCGGTCGGCTTGGCTGCGGGCCCTATGGGCGGTTTCGACAAGGCTGCCGTGGACCAGATCATCAACGCGGACAACAACCACAAGTCCTTCCTTGTCGTGAATGTCGGCAAGCCGGGCGAGAACCCCTGGTTCGACCGCCTGCCGCGCCACGCAAGTGAGCTGGCGACCCGCAGCATCTAACGGATGGCCTGGCTAAAGAAGTAAAGGCATGGGGAGCGCGACGCATGCGTCGCGCTCCCCATGCCTTTAATTTTCCTGCCGAAGGGCCCTATTGGGCCTTGCCGCCCTCGGAACTTTCGGAATCCTGACCGCCGTCAAGCACATGGTCGGAAACCTTGGAGAGCGCACGTTCCAGGGCGGAACGCAGGACAACTGGCACGGTGATCTCGTCTTCGATAACCACTAGGCCTTCACGCTGGAAGTTGCGCAGCAGGCTCTCGACCTGCGGGATGACAACCTCAAGGCTCGGGATCAGGTGGTGCTGTTCTTCCGGCAGGTCGTCGGTGGTTGGGACCTGCAGCGCGAATTCCGTCCGTGGAGGCGTGCTGGATGCTGCGTTGCTCAGCACGCCGGCAGTCATTTCCGCAATGGTCGACTGCCCCGGGGTCTCCAACGTATTGATCAGCACGTGGGAGAACAGGACTTCCGCGACGAGTTCCTTGACCAGACGTGAGCCGGGACCGGTCGAGCCGAGCAGCGCCTGGGCCAAGGACTCGGTAGGCATGGCGTTCGGCGCCTGGTAGCGCAGCATGGCGGTGCCGATCAGCGCGTCCCAATAGGCCGAAAGGCGCGGGACCTCGGCGAGGCTGGAGACGGTAGTGCCGTCTTCCGGCTCCCAGAGAACTGATCCGGCCGTCGCCGGTTCTGCGGCCTCGTCGACGGTGAGCATCAGACCCAGCACGGACGCCGCATCCTGCAGAGTCTGGCCGGTCAGCACACCGGATGGAGAGGTGGGTTTGCCTTCGCCGACCCAGCTGACCAGCTCGCGAGCAGCATAGACGAACGGCATGGATTCCAGTGCGGCATTTGCCTCGTCGTCTTCGAGGAACGGCGCAATGATCGGGGAATCGCCAGCCATGCGTGAGAGGAACTCGAAGGTCTGCTTGAAGTCATCCACGCTGCCGCCGAAGTTGGCGGTGGTGCCCAGGAACGTCAGATAGTGCTTGAGGATCGCGGCGCTGGCCTCGGCAACTTCCTTGCCCAGCGACGACAGATGGCCCAACTGCTCGCCGAGAACTTCCGGGTCAAGCGTCTTCACGTCCACGGACTTGCGCAACTGGGCGTGCACGGTCAACAACGTGGTCAGCCCTTCCAGTGCTGCGCGCGTTTCGCTGGCAGGGCGGCCCTCTTCCTGGAAATGGCGGAAGAGCTGGGACTTGAGAGGCTGCAGATCCTGTCGAACCTCGGATTCGAAGGGAACCGAGCTTGCTCCTTCGCGGCGGGCTGGGTGACCCTGCGACTGCTTTTTCTTGGCTGGTTTGCGTGATGCCATAGGTTTGCTGAATTTCCTTAGCTTGGCAGGAAAGATGATTCCACTCCAGTCTACGCAGGCAAAGAAATCCTCGACTCCCAACCGCTCCAATCAGTGGTGCGCCGGGGCGAATCTGCCCATTGGGGCGTAATTGACCGAAATAAATACGGTGTTCAACCAACTCCTCCGCATAAAACGCAGATCACAAGGTGGTGTGTCCGTGCTCACCGTGGATTCCCCAGACCTCGTTGATTTTCGCCTGGTTTCACGCGAAAGTGAGTTGCGACGGCCCCGTGTGGAGGGGCTCTGAAAACCATAGGAGTGTGGATCATGGCTGCAGCAGTTCCTGATCATGTAGTAGTTGCCGGTGCAGGTTTCGTTGGTCTGTCGACCGCTTGGTACCTGCAGGAAGCTGGCGTCAAGGTCACCGTCGTGGACCGCGGCGGCGTGGCCTCCGGCTCATCGTGGGGCAATGCCGGCTGGCTGACTCCGGCGCTGACCCTGCCGATTGCCGAACCGTCGGTGTTCTCCAACGGCCTGAAGATGATGCTGGACCCGGCCTCGCCGCTCTACATTCCGTTGAAGGCCGATGGGAAGCTGCTGCGCTTCCTGCTCGGCTTCGCCTGGCACTCGACCCCGAAGAAGTGGGAAGAAGCCATGCGCATCTTCTCCGAGGTGGGCCACACTGGCCTGGACGCCTTCGACGAGATCGCCGAAGACACCTCCGCCGGGCCGGGCACCCGCGAGCTGACCAAGCCGGCCGACCCGTTCCTGACCGGCTTCGTCTCGATGAAGGACCGCGACGCGCTGCTGCATGAGTTCGAGATGATCCACAAGACCGGAGGGCACGTCGACTTCGACCTGCTGTCCGGCGACCAGCTGCGCGGCATCGAACCGACCCTGTCGGACAACGTTGCCGCAGGCATCGCCATCAAGGGCCAGCGCTACCTGAACCCGCCGAAGTTCATGGATTCGCTGGCAGAGTCCGTCATCGCCCGCGGCGGCGACATCATCGGCGCCTTCAACGTGACCGACGTGCGCGACAACGGCGGCTCCGTTACCGTGATCGGTTCCGAGGGCCGCGCCATCACCGCAGACCACGTGGTGCTGGCAACCGGCGCGTGGATGACCGATCTGGCCGCCAAGTTCGGCGTCAAGGTGGTTGTCCAGGCAGGCCGCGGCTACTCGTTCACCGTCGAGCCGGAGCACATGCCGACCCACCCGATCTACTTCCCGTCCCAGCGCGTGGCCTGCACCCCGCTCGGCGACCGCTTCCGCGTGGCCGGCACCATGGAATTCCGCGACGTCAACCACAAGCTGGAGCCGAAGCGCATCGAGGCCATCGTTGCCGCGGCCGCCCCGGTCTACAAGGGCATCAACTGGGAGAACCGCAAGGAAGAGTGGGTTGGCGGCCGTCCGTGCACCGCCGACGGCCTGCCGCTGGTTGGCCAGACCTCCTCCTCTCGCGTCTCGGTAGGCGGCGGCCACGGCATGTGGGGCGTCGCCCTGGGCCCGCTGACCGGCAAGATCCTGGCTGCCCAGATCACCGGACAGGCCGCACCGGCCATTGCCCGCCACTTCAACCCGCTGCGCAAGGGTTTCTAGCCCGTTTCGGTCCACACCCGGAACGTGAAAAGGCGGACCGGCCTGAACGCACCCCTTGGGGGCGTCCAGGCCGGTCCGTTCACGTTTAACCGCTGCTCAGGGGTGGCGCGTGGATTCCCCGGCCAGCACCGATCGGTAGCCTTCGCGGTATCCGGGGAACGCCAGCGTGAAGCCGGTGGATAGCAGCTTGGAGTTCGCGATCCTGCGGTCCGCGGCGCGCCGGACGGAGGGTTCGGTGGCGGCTGGGGGAGTCGGCAGATCCAATTCCCCGGCCAGGAACGTGAAAACCTCCTCCAGCTGCGCCGGCTCGTTGTCGGTCACCAGATACAGCTGTTCGGCGAGGTCGCCCAGGCCCGCCACGTGGACGATGGCCCCGGCCAGGTCGTCGCGGTGGATGCGGTTGGTCCAGTGGGACCCGAAGGGCAGCTGCGCGGTGCCGTTGCGCACCTGCGTGATCAGGTGGTTGCGCCCCGGGCCGTAGATCCCCGAGGCGCGCAGCACCGTCACCGGCAGCCCGGATTCAACCAGCACCTGCTCGGTGCGGGCCAGCACCACCGAGGTTTCGCGGTTGGGCTCGGCGGGCGTGGACTCGTCCACCCAGTCGCCGTTCTCTCCGCCGGAAACCGCCGTGGAGGAGACGTAGATGATGCGCTGGAGTTCCGGGGCCTGCTCCTTGAGCGCTGCGACCAGCTTGCGAGCCACCTGCAGGTAGGCGCGCTCGTAGCCCGGCACGTCGCGGCTGGACGGCACCGGGGTGAGCACCGCAATCCGGGTTTCCGGGTCGATCCGCGGCCACGGGCCCTCTGCTTGCAGGTCGACGTCCTGGCGGTGCAGCGTCTCGGGCAGTTTGGAGCTGTTCCGGCGCCATCCTGTCACCTCGTGGCCCAGGGCGGCGAAGCGCAGTCCGGCCTCGGTGGCCACGTCTCCGCAGCTGATCAGCAGAATTTTCACGGTACTCCTTGGCTGGAAGGGTGCGGGCTCCGGAAGGCCGCGCACTTCCAGCGTAGGCGCAGCGCAGTGGCCGAGCCACTCCGGGCTTCACACAGGGTCGTCGGCAGGGCTCCGGCCAAACAAGGTACAATTCCAATTGTTCGAAAGTTTATGCGAATAAACTTTCCGTGGGATGGACCGAAGCGGGTGAGATAGCGGTGGCAGATGCAGAACCGTTCGTGCCGGAAGGCGCCAGCCAGGGACCCGTTCAAGCGGTGTCCGCCATGGGTTTCCCTTCGCCTGCCCGCGACTATTTCGACGGCGGATTCGATTTGAACCGACTGCTGGTCAAGGACCGGGTGTCCACTTTCATCATGCGCGTGGGCGGCGGGTCCATGCAGTCCGCCGGAATCTACGACGGCGATGAGATCATCGTGGACCGCTCGATGCCGGTGCGCCACAACTCCGTAGTGGTCCTGACGCTCAACGGCCAGTTGCTGGTACGCCGCTGGCAGATCGACGGACAGCGGGTCGGCCTGCTGTGTGACGAATCCACGCTGCCGGTGCTGCTCGCCGAAGGGGACGACGTGAGCGTCTTCGGAGTGGTCACGAGGTGCCTGCACCATGTCCGGTGACCACGTTGCGCTCGTCGACGTCAACAACTTCTACGTCTCCTGCGAGCGCGTTTTCGACCGTTCGCTGATGAACCGGCCAGTGGTGGTGCTCTCGAACAACGACGGGTGCGTGGTCGCCCGCTCCCAGGAAGCCAAGGACTTGGGCATTGGCACCGGCGAGCCGTTCTTCAAGGTGCAGCGCCACATGCAAAGCCACAACCTCGCAGTGCGTTCGAGCAACTACGAACTCTACGGCGACATTTCAGCTCGGGTCATGGAACTGCTGGGCCGTTTCGGCACCTGGCATGAGGTGTATTCCATTGACGAATCATTTGTGGGACTCGAAGGCAGCCTGGAGCAGGTGCGCACTACCGCCGCGCAGATCCGCTCGTCCATCGACCGCCTGATCGGGGTGCCGGTGTGCGTCGGGGTGTCCTCGACCAAAACGCTGGCCAAGTTCGCCAACCACGTCGCCAAGCACAATGTGAACCTCGGCGGGGTCTGCGTGCAGGAGCTCATGGACCCGGAAGTGCTCGGACGGATCAAGTCACTGGTGCCGGCCACGGATGTCTGGGGCGTCGGGCGCAAGACCGGGGCCAAGCTGGCAGGGATGGGCATCGAATCCATCGCGGATCTCGAAGCGGCCGATCCGCAGCTGATCCGGCGCAAGTTCTCGGTCGTCCTGCAGCGCACGGTGTACGAGCTCAACGGGCGGCGGTGCATCGGCCCTGTCGAGGAACGCAGCGACAAGGGGCAGGTCATGTTCACCCGATCCTTCTCCACCCCGGTGCGCACCCGTGAAGCCATGGAAGAAGTCATGTCCATCTACGCGCAGAAGGCCGCCGCGCGCCTTGCGAAGGAAGGCCGCTACGCCTCGCTGCTCACGGTGATGGCCGGGACCAGCCGCTTCGCCAAGGGCGAGGCATCCTTTCCCAGCACCCAGGTGCGGCTTCCCAAGCCCACCCGCGATCCGATCCTGCTCACGCGCCTCGCGGTGGCGGCCATGAACGGGCTGATGCAGACGGGGGTGGACTACGTCCGCGGCGGCGTCATCCTTTCCGGCCTGGGCGACACACCGGGGGAAGCCCAGCTGGACCTCTTCGGCCAGGGCGGGAACGATCCCCAGGACGAACGGGTGAACGTCTCGGGTGTGGTGCAGGACATTTCGGCGCGATTCGGGGCCAAGGCCATCGGGCTGGGCCGCGCCGGCATCGCGCAGGCCCCGTCCTGGTCGATGAAGCGCGAGCATATCTCCCAGCGCTACACCACCGAGTGGGACGAACTGCCGCTGGTGAGGGCATGACATTCCCGGCCCCCAAGCCAAGTTTCCTCGCAGGATCGAGTGGAAGAATGTTCCCATGACACCTCGTGCACGCCAGCTGGCTTCGCTGGGGATGCTCTCCGTCCTGGCCTTGAGCGGATGCAGCACCACGGTACCCGACAGCCAGGCCCCTTCCTCCAGTGCGTCCGCAACCCCTGCGCCGGCGCCTGGCAGCTCCGCGTCCTCAAGCCCGCAGCAGCCGTCCTCGCCGAGTGAACCTTCACGGAAAACTCCGGTGCCCACCACGCAGGGCGCCCAGCCCTCGGTGCCCGGCGATGGTTCCAGCGTGCGGGACGAAGCCGAAGCCCTGGCTGATGGGATGAGCGTGAAGGAGCAGGCCGCCAGCCTGGTGATGGCGGGTGTTCCGGCCTCCGGCGCCAGCGCGGCGCAGATCGCCGCGCTGCAGGAGCAGGGCATCTCGAATGTCTTCCTGCGAGGGCGCTCGCAGCTTTCGGTTTCGCAAACCGCGGCGCAGGTCCGGAAGATCACCGGCGCCCTGGAGCGGAACGTCCCGGGCAAGCTTCCGGTCTGGGTGGCCACCGACCAGGAAGGCGGCTTCGTCCGCGTCCTGCAGGGGCCCGGGTTCACCGAACTTCCCACCGCAGTGAAACAGGGAGCCTGGTCCCAAGCCACGCTGAAATCCAGGATGTCTGCCGTAGGCGCCGAGCTGGCCGAGGCGGGAATCAACGTGAACCTGGCACCCGTGGCCGATGTGGTTCCTTCCAGCATCGGCACGGCCAACGATCCGATCGGCTACTTCGGCCGCGAGTACGCGAACAACTCCGCAGATGCCGCGCAGGATGTGCTGACGGTCAACCAGGCGCTGGCGGCCGAAGGCGTCCAGCCGGTGGTCAAGCACTTCCCGGGGCTGGGGCGGGTCACGGCGAATACCGACACGTCCCGCTCCGTCGCCGACACCTCGACAGGCTCCGAATCCGAGGAGCTCGCGCCCTTCAAGGAGGCGATCGCGCAGGACCTGTCCTGGGTGATGGTTTCCAACGCCCGCTACACGCAGATCGACCAGAAGAACGACGCGCCGTTTTCCTCCAAGGTGATCACCGGACTGTTGCGCGAAAAGCTGGGATATGAGGGACTGGTCATCTCCGATGACCTGTGCGAGGCGAAACAGGTTTCGAGCGTGGCGGTGGGGCAGCGAGCCGTGCGATTCATTGCGGCCGGCGGCACCGTCCCGCTGTGCGTGAATACCGCCGATGCCGTGACGATGGCCGCCGCGCTGGCCCGCGAAGCCGGGAAAGACAAGCAGTTCGCGGCCCAGGTTCGTGAGGCGGTGGTGAAGGTGCTGGAAGAGAAGCTGGACGGAGAATAGGCCGGCGGCGCGCCGGAGAATCGATTCTTAACAGGCGGCGGCCCGGACGACTTCCTACTCGCGAGGAAGCCGTCCGGGCCGGTCTAATTGCTGGGACGCTGGCCGGGTGCCTGCGGTCCTAGCGGACTTTGAGCACCTGGGCGCGTTCGCCCGACTCGTTGTGCAGGTGCAACAGCAGCGCCTTGGCGTCCTTGGCCTTGCGGTCAACCGAGACTGGCAGGCGCGTGCCGTCCAGATCGGTGAACAAGGTTCCGGTGGCACCGAAGTCGACCTTCGGAGCGGTCACGTTGAACTTGACCCATCCGGTCTGGTCAACGGGAACCATCGAGCCTTCCTCGTTGGTGTTGTACCAGGAGTAGCTTGCCACGCGGTAGGAAATGTCCGATGACTTCTCGGACAGTCCGAGCGCGGCCAGCGACACCGGCAGGATCGCCGTATTGGTGTCGAAGCTGTTGGTGTCCACGTCCCCCAGCACGCCGTTGACCGGCTGCAGGTCGACCTGCTTGAGGGTCTTCAGATCGTAGGTCGCCGCCAGATCGAGGTCGATCTCGTCGATTGCGGTGGTGAAGGTGACGAAGTCTGCCTTTCCATCATTGTTGGTGTCGATCTCGACATCGAGCTCTGTGCCGCCAGCCAGGTGGGCCCAGTTGGCGTAGGTCGAAATGCCCACGTTCAGCAGGCCGTCGGCAACACCGGTGCGCGGAGCGGTGCTCGAGGCGCCGACATGCTGCAGGTCCATCGACCGTGCGCCTGGAATGGCGTCGAGCGAGGACGGGCCGCGCTTGCTGCTGGCACCCAGTTCAAAGGCACCCATTAACGAGAAGACCTGGCTCGGGCCTTGGCCTGCAATGACGTCATCACCCTTGAGCGAGAGCTCCAGGCCCGAATCGTGCTTGCCGTTCTTGACCTTCTTGACCTTGGCCGACATATCAGCGGCGAGCTTCGGAGCAGCCTGCACAGGGACGCGCAGGGTTGGCGCGGACTCGCTGGTCAGCTCCACGCGGCCGGTGGCGTCTGCCAGCCAAGCGCGGTCGAGGCCCGACTGCTGGGCGTCCATGGTCGGATCCATGGTTTTGGCCCAACGCTTCGGATCAACCTGCAGCGTGACCTTCACCTTGGTGCTCTTGCCCGGTGCGACCGTTACCGACCGGCGGTCGAGGGTGTACGTAGCGCCCGGAATCTGGGTCGCAGGAACATACTTCGCCGCGTAGGTCTGGGTCTTCTTGCTGGTGTTCTTCACCGTGATGTCACGGCTGCTCTTGTACTTCTTCTTGCCCTCGAGCTCGATAACGCCGAAGACGACGCTGGTCAGATCCGAGTCCTTGGAAGCGTAGGCATAAGCCGGAGTGGAGATGGCCTTGTCGGCCATGACACGGCCGGCACCCACACGGTTTGGCCCGTAGATATCGCCGTCGGCATCCTTGATGTCGGTGGCGGCGGTGTTCATCACGATGCTCTTGGCCTGGGCCGGAGTCAGATCCGTGTCCTCAAGCACCAGGGCTGCAATGCCGGCAACCAGCGGGGTTGCCATGGAAGTCCCGGACATGACGGCGACGCCGTTGCCGGTGCCCACGCCCACCGAACCGATCTGGGTACCCATTGCAGCGACATCAGGCTTCACGATGCCATTGGAGCCGTGCACGCCGCGCGATGAAGACGAATTCAAGGTATCGAGCACACCGGAAGGGCTGGAAGCTGCACCGGCGAAATCCGGAGACAGGGTGACCTTCATCGTTCCGGCCTCGGCGGCCGGGCGCAGTTTGGTGGCGTTGTCCAGGGTGAGCTGGGCTCCGGGAATCGTCGTGTTGCCGGCGATGCCGGCGTCGAAGACATTGGCTTCGGAATCCAGCAGGACTCCGGTGGCACCGGCGGCTTCGGCATTGTTGAAACGGGCTGCGGAACCGCACGGGAATGCGCCGTTTTCGCTCCACTGCAGCCAGACCCACTTGCCGTTCAGCGAACCTGGGGCGAACGCGCTGCAACCGAAGGCATTGGACGACGGAGCCATGACAACTTCACCAGTCAGCTCGGCCGGGTCTGCGGCGGTGTAATTGAAGTTCGACGAGTACTGCCCGGCCACATCACCGGCGACATCTGCCGGCGCTTCGACGCGGATCTTGTCCATGGTGAGCGTCGAGCCGACGGAATTCGCCACGGTCAACGAGCTGCGGGAGTTGCCCGGCGAGCCGCCCACGTCGGTGACATCTCCGGCGTTGCCGGAGGCCACCACGGAGAGGATGCCGGCTTCAGACAGAGCATCGACGATGTCATTTTCCGGATCTTCGACCGGCGAATGGTCCGAACCGAGCGACATGTTCACCACATCGGCGCGGTCGGAGAAGTCTCCGTCGCCATTGGGATCCATTACATAGTCCAGTGCTTGGCCCACCACTTCGGAGGATCCGGTGCAGCCGAAGACGCGGATGCCGATCAGCTGCGCCTCCGGGGCGGAACCAGGACCGACCTTCATGCCCATGACATCGTCAGCCTTGAGCTTGGAGTAGTCCCCGGTGAACGTGGTGCCGTCCGCGTTGACGCCGTACCCCGCTGCGGTGCCTGCCACGTGGGATCCGTGCCCGGCGAGCTCGCAGTCCAACGGGTTGGGATCCGGGTTCGGGATCGGCTGGTAGTCGTCGGCATCCGGGTCGGCGTTGTAGTTGTCTCCGACCAAGTCCCAGCCGCCGATGAACTTCTTCGGGTCTAGGAGACCTGAATCCGGAGCGGGAAGACCTTCCGATGCCTGTGCCTGTTTGTAGCCCTCTAGGGTTCCGGGGCCGCCGAAGCTGGCGTGGGTGTAGTCGATGCCGGTGTCCAGCACCGCGATCTTCACCCCGTCGCCGGTCTTGCCCAGCGCCGTCCATGATTCCAGGGCGCCGGTGTCGATGACCGATCCGCGATTGGAAGGCTTCTTTGGAACGATGCCGCTGATCTTGGCGACATCCGTGCGCTCGGCCAGTGCCCGGAGCTCGTCTGCGTCGCCGGTCAGTGCCACGCCGCGCAGGGCGTTCGATGTCGAATAGATGACCTCTGAATCTGCCTGAGCGGCAAGTTCCTTGCCCTTTTGCTTGACTTCGGATCGGATCTTCTTGACCTTTGCCGCGTCCTTGGACTTGCCGGACTTCTTGACCTCCTGGAAGGCTCCGTCGCCTTCCAGCTGGACGAAGACCGAGACTTCTCCGCTGGCCTTGGCCAAGGGTTTGGAAACCTTGAGGTTTGAAAGGGTATCGCTGCGGGTGATCGACAGCGAAGCTGCCTCATCACCATCCGCAGGTTGTGGAATATTGACTGCGCTTGCCGGACCGCCGATGGTGACCGCCAATGCCAAAGCAGTGGCCGATCCCAGCAGGAGGCGCGGCAGTTTGTCAGTGCGCCGTGTGACCATGATTCTCCTAGCCGAGCTGGACAGCGGAAATGCTCCCGATGCCGGGTGGCCGATACGACAAAGCGGTGCGTGCCATGATGATCGTCCGAGGGCAGACGTCCGCTGAAGCATCGAGCCCCTAGTGTGGAATCATAGGTGACGTACGTCATATATCAAGGGGATATTGAACAAATATTGCGGTCCGATGGATAGTGCGGACCGGTCTTTCAGATTTAGTCATCGGGAATTACAACGGAGAAGCGCCAATAGGTCAACCTGCGCGAGCAAAAATTTTTAGATTATTCCATTCCGGCTCAAGCGGTCTATTCGGAATGCGCTCCTGCATGGAAGGTGATGCCGGTGGAGCGGGGCAAAGTGCCCCGCTCCACCACGTGCCCGTTAGACGCGTTCGATGAAGCTGTTCACGCGCTCATCGAGCTGGATGATCCGCTGCGCAACGACAACCATTGGATCCGGGTTGATGGGATCCTTTGGCGGGGCGATGCGTACATTGGCGGAGCACTCGAAGCGGGTGCAGAGCAGGGTGCCCAGCGTGTCTCCGTCGCGGCCGGCTTGGCCCGAACGGCGGGTGGTGAACATTCCTACCGCGCACGGCAGGGTGACGTCGCGGCACATCTCGCACATGGCCGCGCTGCCCGCTTTGCGTGCGCCTTCGGTGGCGCGCAGCAACAAGCCGCGGGTTTCGCCGTTGGCGTTCGTGTAGATCATGTACCCGCGCTGCGGCATCTTCGGATCGCGCCAACCGAGGTATTCCAGCGATTCCCAGTCGAGGCTGTTGAAGTTTTCCGGCGGGGTGAGTTTTTTGGCTTCCTGGCGGCTGGCGTTGATAAAGCTGGCGCGGATGGTTTTTTCGTTCAATGGCTGCATGGCAATTCCTTGGGTATTCCGTCCGATGCCCGGCGGGAACTTCCGGACGGCGCGCAAAAGCGCTGAATGGTGGGGAGGAACAGGTCCCGTCTATGGCGGAAATGACGTAGGCGCAGCAAGGCAATGACTGTCAACGCAGGGGTTGCAGCCTAGCTACTTGCCAGTTGCCCCGTCCGCCGCAGGGACGAACGGGCAGAGCGTCAAAGTGGCGTGCATCGCCGACCGCCCTTTCCCGTGCCCAGGCACGCAACAAATTGAGATTCTTCAACCACTTTAGCAAGCCGGCCCGCTTGCCCCAAGAAGGTGTGGTCAGGGATTTAAAAGCAGACGCCGAGGAGAACGGTGGTTTTCCTCGGCGTCGGTGGTTCTGCTTGCGGATCGACCTAGCGGCGGCCGCCCTGCCACAGCGCGTCGAATGGGGTCTTTCCAGCGACGCGGTTGCGGATGCCTTCGGTAACGAAAGCCTTTGCGGTGCGTGCGGCTTCCAGCGGGGTCGCGCCCTTGGCCAGTTCGGAAGTCACTGCGGCGGCTAACGAGCATCCGGCACCAGAAACAGCAACTTCGCCGATCTTCTTCTCGCGCAGGACCTCGAGGGTCTCGCCGTCGTAGAACACGTCTACTGCGTCTTCGCCGGCAATGCGTACGCCGCCCTTGGCCAGCACCGCAGCGCCGGAGATCTCGTGGATCTTCTTGGCTGCGGTCACCAGGTCCTCCTCGGAGGTGATGGTCAGGCCCGAGAGCTGCTCTGCTTCGAAATGGTTCGGGGTGACGAAAGTAGCCAGCGGCAACAAGGTGGACTTCAGTGCTTCGTCGGTGTCCAGCGCATGGCCCGGTTCCTGGCCCTTGCAGATCAGTACCGGATCGAGCAGGACGTTGTCCCATTTCTGCGACTTCAGCGCCGTGGCAACGGTGTCGATGGTGGCAGGTGATCCCATCATGCCCAGCTTCACGGTGCCGAGCTTGCCCTCGTAGCAGGTCTGGATCGCTTCGAGCTGGTCGGCGATGACCTGCTGATCCACCGGCACGAAGCGGTGGTTCCAGGAATCCTTGGGGTCGAAGGATACGATGCAAGTCAGCGCAACGATGCCGTAGGTTCCCAGTTCCTGGAAGGTCTTCAGGTCGGCCTGGGCGCCGGCGCCGCCGGTGGCTTCGGAACCTGCGATGGTCAGGGTGAGTGCAGGGCCGCTTGCAGTGTTTGTATTAGTCATAGTCCCATGAATGATTGTGTGTACTGGTGATTACTTTTAGCCCTGTTGCCAGAAGCTGAGGTCGGTGGCCTTGGACCAGCCTTCGGCCAACGTTCCCGCGTTTTCGCTGGACGCGACCAATAACAGCCATGGTATACCGTGGCCGTAGGCTGCTCCGGCAAAGTTTGCGAGAATCGCCCGGCGGGCGGTGTCGGGGTCTGTGGGCGCGTACAGGTCGGGATCCGTCAGCAGGCCGAAAGAAGGACCGTAGTGCATTCGTCCGCGGGCAACAGGGCGGTCGAAGTCGGTGACCTCGACAACGTCGTAGTCGTTCATCGGTGCTTCGAACAAGGCGGAGGTGTCGGGCAGCTTCACTACCTGCTCCACATCCTCGGGCTTGCCCGCCAGCAACGACATTTTCGCGGTTTCCGTCCAGCCGGCGCTCTGCAGGCTTTCCGCGGTCCGCTCGTTGACGGGACCGAGGAAGACCAATCGCTGGGCATCGGCCGGCGCAGTCCAGGGCGCGTCCGGCCAGTATCCGAGGATCTCGACATCCTCGCCGTCATGGTTGACCGATCGAATCTCGCCGAGAGTTGGAAACGTGGCAATGCGATCCCGCAGGAGCGCGTAGGCCTCGGCCCAGACTGGCAATTCGCGTCGTGTTCCGCTCATGTTGTATTGCACTCCTTCGTGGCCAGAGTCGCCGGTTGTCACTTCCGACTTTACGCTCAAAATATGGCGGCACCAGAACGCGAACC
This sequence comes from Glutamicibacter protophormiae, assembly GCF_014647495.1. GTDB lineage: Bacteria > Actinomycetota > Actinomycetes > Actinomycetales > Micrococcaceae > Glutamicibacter > Glutamicibacter protophormiae. The sequence continues at coordinate 64,696 of NZ_BMPH01000007.1, read as the reverse complement.
GTGAACGGCCTGTGTGATGCGTGAACTCGGTGTCAGGAAGCCTTGGGGACCTTTGATCTGGTGGTCTGTCGGTCCTGATGATCCTGTACCGAACTTCCGGAGTCCATGAGCGCCAGAACATCTGCGAACAGTGAGCGCACGACGGGAAGTCGGCAGAGGACCGCGAACTTCGCGGCCACGGGCGCGGCGTTGTCCATGAGCAGCAGCGAACGCCGTTGGTTGGCCGACTGGTCGTAGGCCCAGACGGAAAACAGTTGCCGCGACAGAAGCGAGAGGAACTTCGGCAGATCACTGCGGATGCCCAGCGGTGGCAGCGGGCGCGCACCGGAAACGGCTTTTTCCCAGAGGGAGAATTCGACGGCCGAAAGTTCATTGTCCACCTGGTCTTGGGATAGCAGAACTTTGAGGAATGCCGGACCGAACTCGTGGTACGGCTGCATGACGCTCAAACCAGAGGTGAAAACTGCCCGGATATTGCTTTCAAGCGTGTTGCCTTCGTCGAGCGCGGAACGGCACCGCTCGAACTGCTCGGTACGCAGATTCAGCAGCAACCGGGCGACGATGTCTTCCTTGGAGGAGAAATAGTAATAGGCATGGGACAGTGAGACCCCAGCTCGTGCCGCTATGACACGCATGCTGGATGCCTTGTACCCCTCGGCGGCAAAGCAGTCCAGCGCGGTTTGCAGGAGCTTGGCTTGGGTTTCCTGCCCCTTGAGCGTGCGCGGCTGAATGGTCATGGGGCGATTCTACCGAGCTTTTTGAACGCGTTCAAAAATGTCTCGAGTTCATGCGGAAGTAGGGGAGGCCCATCACCCTGCTCCTTCGTACCTCGATTGCATGTTCCAAAGAAGTTCAAGTGAGATGTCTCTTTCTCGAACCTTGAGTCCAAGAATCATTGTTACTATGAAGTAGGTCACTTAGCGGGTCGTTTGGGCGCGTGGGATACTTGCTGGGTAAGTGCTAATACAGCGGGACAGCATGCCAAACGCCCAACGCCTCGCGAACCACGCACCGTGGCGAGGCGGCGTCGGGCAATGGCTCTCCTGGCGAACCACTTTGACAAGGAAAAAATCATGGGCGAATCCAACGCCAGAACCACTCTGCCCGCATCATCGAAAGCGGTTTTCGCTGCTGCGGGCTCACCGTACTTCTCCACCGTTCTGACCCTGATGGGCGCGGTGGTCATCCTCTCGAACATCGGCGCTTCCAAGGGAGTCACCCTGGGACCGCTCGTGACCGACGGCGGGTTCTTCCTGTTTCCGCTGGCCTACATCCTCGGCGACGTCATCTCCGAGGTATATGGGCTGAAAGCGGCGCGGCGATCGATCATCACCACCTTCGTGCTCGCATTCTTCGCCGTAGCCTGCTTCTGGATCATGATCCAGCTGCCCGCCGCCGACTTCTACGACGGCCAGGAAGCCCTTGAACGCACGCTCGGACCGATTTGGCAGATCGTCGTCGCCTCGGCCGCCGGTTTCCTGGTCGGCCAGCTGGCCAACTCGTGGGTGCTGGTCAAGCTCAAGGAGCGCACCGGCGAACGCGGGCTGGCCGCGCGCTTGATCGGGTCCAGCGGCGTCGGCGAACTGCTGGACACCATCATCTTCTGCGCCATCGCAGCTCCGGTCATCGGCATCGCCGACGCTCCCACGTTCATCAACTACGTGGTGGTCGGCTTCCTCTACAAGACCGCGGTGGAGATTATTTTCGTCCCGGTCACCTCGCTGGTGATCCGCTGGTTCAAGAAGCGCGAGCCGGGCTACGGGCAGCTGGCGGCCGGGCGAGGTTAATCCTCCAAGTCATCATTTCGAGCGACTCCCCGCCGTCGCCGCCCTCGATACGCTGGGCAGATGGCGACAGAATCAGAGCACCGGACGCACCTGGAAGCCCACGGGCTGGTCATCGGCTATCCGGAACAGACGATCTGCGGCCCCATCGACCTGCGGATCGGCACCGGCGACGGGCTGGGAATCATCGGTTCCAACGGCAGCGGCAAATCCACGCTGCTGGCAACGCTGCTCGGCCGGATCCCGGCCCAGTCCGGTGAAACGGCATTTCGGGGCCTGCCGCTGGACGAGGATTCGCTGGACTTCCGGCGGACCGTTGCCGTGCAGGTCAGCGACGGTGCATTCTTCGAAGAACTGAGCGTCGCCGAGCACCTGGAAATGGTGGCACGGGGGCACGGAGTGCCCGAATGGGAAGCGAAAGTCGAGAGCGAGCTGGAGTTCTTCGAGCTCACCGCGGTCGCCGACCACCTGCCCGGGGAACTCTCCTCGGGGCAGCGGCGCAAACTGCTGCTGGCCGCGACGCTGATCCGCCCGGCCGGGCTCCTGATCTTCGATGAGCCCGAGCAGCGGCTGGACTTGAGGATCCGGCAGAAGTTTTATGAACGGCTGGCAGGGCTGCGCCGCGACATGGTCAGCATCCTGGCGGTGACGCACGATCCGGCCATGCTGCGGCTTTGCCTGGATAGGGCGCTCCTGCTGGATGGCGACGCCGGGGAATACGTGGAGTCCGAAGACGGAGCGCAGTGGCTTGAGCGCTAGTCCAGATACCTCGGCGGCCAGCGGTTACGATCCGCGCGACATCCTTCGCCGCGTGCGCTCGGCGCGCAGTTTTTCCGAACGCTTCGACTCGTTCTCCGAGATTTACGTCTGGGTGCTCGCCGCCGTGGTGGCGCTGGCCTATCTGGCCAGCGCCCTCTACGGCGCGATCTTCGTGCTGCTGGGCGAAGGGGTGCCGCACCTTGAGCTGGCCAGCGCGCGCTGGAGCCTGGATGCGGTGGCATTGTTCCTGCTGCCGATGCTGCTGCTGTTGGTCTTCCGGCTCATGCTCTATCTCGGTCCCAACGCCGTGGGACCCGAGCAGGCCGACTGGTGGCTGCCGCTGCCGGTGGACCGCCGGGTGCTGCTGCGCCCGGCCTGGCGCAGGGCGCTGGGCCTGGGCAGCGCGGCCGGTGTTTTCCTCGGGCTGCTGTGGGCGCTAGCCCTCTTCGCACTGGCAGGTACCTGGTCCCCGGCGCTGCTGCTGTCGGTTGTGGGCTTTTTCGCCCTGGCCGGGCTCGGTTCTGCGGCTGCGGCCGGAGCGCTTCAAGCGGCAGGGCGCCAGCACGCCGCCCAGAGATTTTGCTCCGCGGGGCTGCGGGTGCTCGCCGCCGGTTATGTGCTGCTGTGGACGGCGCAGCTGGTGGGGATGGGAACCCTCGATGCCCGGTTGGTGGCCTGGGAGCAGGCGCTGCTGGAGGTCGGGCCCTGGATGGTTCTGTGCTGCGGTGCGCTGGCCGTCGCCGTGCCATGCATTGTCCTGGCGTCGCGGCGGCTTGCGGGAGTATCCGGTGCCGCGTTGCGCGAGGGCGGGCTGCACCAGCAGCAGCTTGCCGGAGCCATCATGCAGGCCGATGCGCGTGGTGTGCATCTTGGTGCCGCACGCAAACGGAACCGCACCGGCGGCCGGCTTGTCCGCGCCCTGCCGGTGTCCGTGGGAATTCTTGCCCTGCGTTGCGTGCGCGGAGGCCATTGGAAGCCGGCGCTGGGGTTCAGCGCGGCGGCCCTGGTACTGCTGCTCAGCGTCCGCACCGCTGCGAACCCTCTGGCATTGGCCGGGGTCCTGGCAATCTTGTTGGTCGTCCTGGGTGCCAGTCTCGCCGAGGTGCTTCGACCCGCCGCCACCCAGCCGGAGCTCGGGCTGATGCTCGGGCTGGCCCGTAGCCAGAGGGAGCGGGCCATGACCGCCGTCGCCGCGGGTCTGTCGCTGCTGGTACTGGGCGTCTGGACTCTCGGGTTGTGGGGCATCGGGGCGCTGGCCCCAGTGCCCTGGTGGTCCTGGGTCGCGGCCGTGTTGCTCGCCGCGCTGGGTCTGGCCTCGGTGGCTTTGGCGCACGCGCGGCGAGCGGAGCGCGATTGGGAAGAAATCTTCGCCGGGGCCTCGAACGAGATGTCCATTGCGGCGGTGCTCATCCAGCAGGCCTGGACGCTGCTGCGCGCGGCGGCTTCCGGCGCTGCGCTGTATTTCCAGGTTTTGGCCCCGGTCGCCGCGGTGCCGTGGGGGATCTGGGCGGTGTGCCTGCTCGGCGCCGCTCCGGCGCTTAAAAAGCTCGCCGGATAGCGGACCTCGGATCCGTCCGAAGTTCGCTATCCGGCGGGCAGTGCGTGCCCCCTACTTGGCAGGCTGCGAGACCGGCTGGCCCTGCGGGTCAGGCGCGCCGGCGTAGTAGCTGGACAGCACCTGCTCCTTGAGCTGGAAGAACGTTCCGTCCTCGATCGCCTGGCGGGCGGAGTCGACCAGGCCCACGGTGAAGTGCTCGTTGTGGATCGAGATCAGCGTGTGGCTGAGCAGCTCCTTGGCCTTGTACAGGTGGTGGATGTAGGCGCGGGAGAAGTTCTGGCAGGCGTAGCATTCGCAGCCGTCCACCAGCGGGGTGAAGTCGCGCTTGTAGCGCGCCCCAGACAGGTTGAAGCGGCCCCACGGGGTGTAGAACGCGGAGTTGCGTGCGACTCGGGTCGGGGAAACGCAGTCGAAGGTGTCCGCGCCGTTCTCGATCGCGGTGAAGATGTCGTCCGGCTCGGAAATGCCCAGCAGGTGCCGCGGCTTGTCCTCGGGCAGCTCCTCTGCGCACCAGCCGACAATGGTTCCCAGGTTCTCCTTCTCCAGAGCGCCGCCGATGCCGAAGCCGTCGAAGGCCATGGCACCCAGATCCTGGCAGGCCTTGCGGCGCAGGTCTTCGTACTGCGCGCCCTGGATGACGCCGAACAACGCCTGGTAGTCCTTGCCTTCGCGGGAATCGGTCAGCGAAAAGTGCTCGGCGATGCAGCGCTCTGCCCATCGGCGGGTGCGCTCCAGGGACTCGACCTGGTAGCCGCGCGAGTTCTGCAGCGTGGTCAGCTCGTCGAAGGCGAACATGACGTCGGCGCCGATCTGGTGCTGCACGCCCATGGAAATCTCGGGGGAGAAGCGGTGGCGGTTGCCGTCCAGATGAGACTTGAACCAGACGCCGTCTTCGTCCACGTTGGCCAAGCGTTCCTTGCCCGGAGCCACCGCGTCGTCGGGGCCGGACTGGTCCACGGACTTCATGTCGATGACCTTCTTGAACCCCGATCCCAGGCTCATCACCTGGAATCCGCCGGAGTCGGTGAAGGTCGGGCCTTCCCAGCCCATGAACTTGCCCAGGCCTCCGGCCGCGTCCAGGATGTCGGCGCCCGGCTGCAGGTACAGGTGGTAGGCGTTGGACAGCACAGCTTGGGCTCCGAGCTGCTTGACGTGCTCGGGGGTCAGCGCCTTGACCGTCGCCTTGGTGCCCACGGCGATGAACGCGGGGGTTTTCACCTCGCCATGCGGCGTGCGGATCACGCCGGTGCGTCCGAGCATCGGGGTTCCGTCGTCAGCGGTGAGCCGGGTCCCGACTGCGAAACCGAATTCTTGCTGGCGCGGATGGGGGGCACTGGGATCAAAGTTCATATCGGGCACGTACCCAAGTTTGCCGTATTAAACAGCCGGTGAGTAAAACGACAGTGTGATCAGGCACCGAAACCCGGGCTTTCACATGGGAAAGAGCGAATAATAGAGGCTGTCTTGTTGTGTGCAACGCGACGGAAGGAAACTGTGGGCCTGGAGCAATTGAAAGAATCCGCGAAGTCATTGATCACCCTGGGCCCTGCCCGGAAGGATCACTGGATCGGCTTGCGCACCGCCGTCGGCGTTTTTGCTCCCTTGATCTTCCTGCTGGCCGTCGACCGCCTGGATCTCGTGGTGTTCGCGGTCTTCGGCGCCTTTGCCGGCGTCTACGGCCGGGTGGACGGATACTGGAACCGCCTGCGCATGCAGGTCCGTTCGAGCATGCTGCTGTTCGGCGTCATCGCTTCGGCGCTGGCCGCCTCCCACCTGTGGATCGCCCACGACCAGCCGGAGCTGAAGCAGTGGCAGATTGTCGGCGCCACCACGCTGGTGGCGGGCATCTGTTCGGTGCTCGCCGGGTTCTTGCGGCTGCGCCCGGCCGGCTCGCTGTTCCACATCTTCGCATTCGCCGCGATTGCCTCCATTTCCAACCCGGTCCCGGCTTGGCAAGGGCTGCTGGTGGCGGTGCTGACCATGGCGCTGGCACTGGTGATCGGTGCGGCCGGAGCATTGGGCCAGTGGTCGAGCCTGTGGCAGCGCACCCCGCTGCCGCCGCTGCCGGACAATGTCCGCTCCGCGATCTGGTGGGAAGGGCTGTTCTACATCCTGACCGCGGGCATCGCCGGGGCCCTGGCCAACATCGTGGGCAGCCGGCTGGAGGCCGGGCACAACTACTGGGCCATGGTGGCCGCGGTAGTGCCGCTGGTCGGGCACACCACCAAGCTCCGGCTCCACCGCGGCGTCCATCGTGTGCTGGGAACCCTGGTCGGGTTGGTCCTCATGGCGCTGCTGATCGTGCTGAACCCGCCGCTGTGGCTGCTGCTGGCGCTGATCGGCTTCTTCCAGTTCATGGCCGAGATGCTGGTCATGCGCAACTACTTCATGGCGCAGATCTTCGTCACCCCGCTGGCGCTGGTGGGAGTGTCCGTGATGTCGGGGCTCTCAACCGCGCTGCTCTACGACCGCATGGTGGAAACCGTGATCGGCTCCCTGGTCGGCATCTTCGGGGTGCTCCTTGGAAGCTGGTTTGGCGGAATCATGCGGCGCCGGGCCGGGATCGACCCGCCAAACCGGGGGAAGGAGCGCTAGATATTCACTCCGACATGGGCTAATGCCTGTCGGAGAATATTTTCGCGACCGCCGGCGAACTCGCCCTGGATGTCGCTGCTCAGCGCTTCGGCAGGGGTGAGCCAGGTCAGCTCCAGCGCGTCCTGGCGCGGCGAGGACTCGCCGCGCACCGGCACGATATAGCACATGGACACCGCATGCTGGCGGTCGTCGGTCAGGCCGGTTTCGCTGGGTGCAGGGAAGTACTCGGCCACCGTGAACGGCACCGGGGAGGCCGGAAGCTGCGGCAGCACCATGGTGCCCAGGTCCTTCTCGATGTGCCGGATCAATGCGGCGCGGATCGTCTCGCGGTACATGACGCGCCCGGAGACGAAGGTGCGTAGCATGCGCCCGTCGTTGTCAGCGGTCAGCAGCAGGCCGACCTCGTTGACGTATCCCAGCGGGTCCAGGCGCACCGGAATGGCCTCGACGTACAGCATGGGGAGGCGCTGGCGGGCCTCGTAGAGATCTTCGTCAGAGAGCCATCCAGGGTAGGGATCAGGCGTACGCACGTTCATGGTTCCATCTTGGTACACAAACACCTCTCATGCCATGAATCTCTATCCGTGTTGCGCAACTCACCAATCTGTTGCGGGCGCACCCTAGCGCCTGGCGGGGGTGCTCTGTAAAATTGATTGGGCTATCCCAACCAGAATGATCCTGAGCCTGGGAACCGGCCGCCCTTTCCCACACTTCTCTTGGAAGCAGACCTGCTGTGTCACACGCTCCGGACCGTTTGAGCAAACAGAACTTCACGACGATCGCCGTGCTGATCGTCTCCAGCTTCGTTGTCATCCTGAACGAAACCATCATGAACGTGGCACTGCCCGTGCTGATGGAGGAATTCAACGTCACCGCCGATGCCATCCAGTGGCTCGCCACGATCTTCATGCTGACCATGGCCGTGGTCATCCCGACCACCGGCTTCCTGCTGCAGCGCCTGAGCACCCGCAAGGTCTTCGTGCTGGCCATCGGCCTGTTCACCCTGGGCACCGTGCTGGCCGCGGTGTCGCCCGGCTTCTCCGTGCTGCTGGTCGCCCGCGTCATCCAGGCCAGCGGCACCGCGATCATGATGCCGCTGCTGATGACCACGATCCTCGACCTGGTGCCGCCGGCTCGACGCGGCGTGCTGATGGGCAACGTGTCGATCGTGATCTCGGTGGCCCCGGCCATCGGCCCGACCCTGTCCGGCATCATCCTGCAGTACCTGTCCTGGCGGTTCATGTTCATCGTGATCATCCCGATCGCCGTGGCGGCGCTGCTGATCGGCACCCCGCGCCTGTCCAACGAACCGGGCGACAATTCCGCTCCGCTGTCCATCCCATCGCTGATCCTGGCCGTGCCGGGCTTCGGCGGCCTGGTCTACGGCCTGAGCGGCTTGTCGGCCGGCATCACGCCGCTGGGCATCGGAATCCTCGTGGTGTCGGTGCTGTGCCTGACCGCCTTCGTGCTGCTGCAGCTCAAGCTGCAGCAGGGGGACAAGGCCCTGCTGGACCTGCGCTCGCTGACCTACCGCGACTTCACGCTGTCGCTGGCGCTGATGATGTGCGCCATGATTTCCCTGTTCGGCGTGATCATCCTGCTGCCGCTGTTCTTCACCACGGTGCTGGGCATCGAGACGCTGACCACCGGCTTGATCATGCTGCCCGGAGGCCTGCTGATGGGCCTGCTGGCCCCGCTGGTCGGCAAGCTCTACGACAAGGTCGGCGCCCGCCCGCTGATCGTTCCGGGCTCGATCATCCTGCTGGTATCGCTGTTCAGCTATGCGCTGATCCTGGACGCCGCCACCCCGATCTGGCTGCTGGTGCTCATGCACCTGGTCATGAGCCTGGGCCTGGCGTTCATCTTCACCCCGGCGTTCACCACCGCGCTGAACCCGCTGCCGCACCACCTGCACTCCCACGGTTCCGCGCTGCTCTCCACCCTGCAGCAGCTGGCCGGTGCCATGGGCACCGCGCTGATCGTCGGTGTGGTGGCCGCGACCACCGCCTCCAAGATCGCCGCCGGAAGCGATGTCGCCACCGCGACGGTGGAGGGCTTCAAGCCCGGCTTCCTGGTGGGCGCCGCGTGCAGCATCGGCATCCTGGTCATCGGGATCCTGCTGGGCGGCAAGAAGCAGCAGGCCCAGCAGCCTTCCGATCAGGCTCCGGTGGCAACCCGCTAGCCCGACCGGATTTCTTCCGGCTTCGCCGCGCGGCCCGGCACCCCTGTGGTGCCGGGCTTTTGCGTGCCTGCAGGCTCCCGGGGACCGGGATCCGGATCTTCACCTTTGTTCGCTCGGGCGATAGGCTGACCGGAGATTCACGACTATAAAAGGGGTTTGCATGCAGCTGCAGGATTCGGTCGCACTGGTGACCGGCGGACTGTCCGGATTGGGACGGGCCACGGCCTTGAAACTGGCCGCGCAGGCCAAGCACGTGGTGGTGCTGGACCTGCCGCGCGAGGACGGGGATGAAACAGCCGCCGCGATCGGGGCGAACGTGCGCTACGCCCCGGCGGACGTCACCAGCCCCGACGACGTGGCCGACGTGATGGAACGCGTACGCGAACTGGGCCAGCTGCGCGTGCTGGTCAACTGCGCCGGGGTCGCCACCCCGGGCAAGGTGCTGGGGCGCGAGGGCGTGCTGCCGCTGGAGAAGTTCGCCAAGGTGCTGGACATCAATGTCAACGGCACCTTCAACGTGATCCGCCTCGGCGCCGAGCTGATGGCGCACAGCGAATCGCTGGTCGATGCGCAGGGCACCGCCGAGCGCGGGGTCATTGTCAACACCGCCTCGGTGGCGGCCTTCGACGGGCAGATCGGGCAGCCGGCCTACGCCGCATCCAAGGGCGCCGTCGCCGCGATGACGCTGCCGCTGGCCCGCGAGCTGGCGCAGCACCAGATCCGCGTCATGACCATCGCCCCGGGGATCTTCCAGACGCCGATGATGGCCGGGCTGCCGCAGGCGGCGCAGGATTCGCTCGGCGCGCAGGTGCCGCACCCTTCGCGGCTGGGACGCCCGGAGGAATACGCCGCGCTGGTGGAGCACATCGTGGCCAACCCGATGCTCAACGGGGAGACGATCCGGCTGGACGGCGCCATCCGCATGGCGCCGCGCTAAACCCGCGGCGCGGGCGGGCCGGACTTAGAAATCCAGCATCCTGCCCGCCTGCACCCGGTGCTCTGCGTGGCTGACCTGGAAACGCCGGTTCTCTGCGCAGACGAACACCACCACCGCCAGGAACACCCACAGCATGCAGACCCACAGCGGGGTGGCGCTCCGCAGCCAGCCCTGGATGGCGGCCGCAGCCATGGTCAGGCCGAAACCGCTGGCGAACGCATGCCGTCCGCGTTCCGAATGGGCGAACACCGCCGCCGGCACCGCGGCGGCCACCGCGACGAGCGACACCGCCAGCGCATGGCCTTGCCCGTTCCAGCCGGCGGCGGCGAAGACCAGCTGCAGCGTGTAGACCAGGGCGAACCCGGCGAAGAAGCCCAGCGGCATGTCCGTGGCGATGCGCTCCGCCCGGTTGCGGGCGGTATGCCGGTTCAGCTGGTGCACCCCGTACAGCGCGATCCCGGTGGCAGCGCCGGAGACGGACGCGGCGGTCCAGGGCAGGAAGCCGGAAGCGAGCGTCAGCGCGCAAGCCATCAGGGCCGCGGCGCTCAGCGCGTAGATGCCGGAGGCGCGCTGCCGGCGCGAGGACAGCTGGGCGGGCAGCGCGCTGAAGACCGCGCTGCCGATCAGCGTGATCCCGATGACCGGCCAGATTACCGCATGCACCAGCCCGGTATCCAGCAGGCTGGCCTGGCTGCGGCCGTCCATCCCGGCGCCGAAGGCCAGCGCGGTGGCCAGCAGCAGCATCCCGGACAGCGCGAACAGCCCGGCGCGGGCCTTGTCGAAGGGTTCCACCGCGGGGTTGGGCCGCAGGTCCGGGGGCGTGTAGGGCAGCTCGAAGGCGGGCCTGCGCGCGGATTCGGTGATAGCCCGCTGGGCGGAGCCCACCAAGGTGCGCAGCTGCATATTGGGCTGTGGCTCGGCCATGGCATACCGTCCTTCGTCTGGCCCGTGCATGGGTGTGCAACAGCCTAGGATAAATACGCCGAAGTGAGAAGGGGCGCTATGCGGCCGGAGCTTCGCGCAGGCGCTGCGCGGAACTGAAGCTGCGCGGGGTCCCGGTGAGCGGATCGATGAAGGAAATGGTGTGCGCCAGCAGCTGCAGGGGCCGGTCGTAGTCGTCCGGAGCCAGGTCCCACAGCCGCGGGTAGAAGGCGTCGTTGACGATGCCCAGGCCCAGCGAAGCCAGATGGATGCGCAGCTGGTGGGTCTTGCCCGAGTGCGGTTCCAGGTCCATCAGCGCCACCTCGGTGCCCGCGTGGAAGCCGGCGCTGCGGCCGATGGCCTGGACATTGATCAGCGTCTGCGCGTTGGGTTCGCCGTCCTCGACGATCGAGCGCAGCTGGCCCTTGACCTTGGACATGCGGTTCTCATAGGTCATCGGCATGCCGGCCAGCAGGGCGCGCAGTTCTTCGGCGGTGCGCACCTGGTTGTGCTCCCCGTTGGCCTGCAGCACCACGCCGGTCTCCAGGCCCTCGCCGGGGGCCAGTGCCACCACCGCCTTGTAGCGCTTGGCGATCTCGCGGCGCTCGAAGAGCATCTGGTAGGCACCGCGGGTTTCCGGGTTCACGGCGAAGAGGATCACCCCAGCGGTCGCCCGGTCCAGCCGGTGCATCGGCACCAGGTCGTCGATGCCGGTCTGGTTGCGCAGCCGCACCAGCGCGGATTCCTGGATGAACTTCCCGCCCGGGGTGGTCGGCAGGAAATGCGGCTTGTCCACGACGAGCAGGTGCTCGTCCTGGTGCAGGATTCTCGCGTCGAAGGGGATCGGGGTCTCCACCGGCAGCGAGCGGTAGTACCAGATGAACTCGTGCTCGCCCATCGGGGTCTGCCGGTTCAGCGGCACCCCGCCCAGGCCCACGATCTCGCCCTCGTCAAAGCGGCGCAGGATGCCCTCGGGGTCCACGTGCCCGAAGCGTTCGAGCAGATACTGCGACACAGTGTCCCACGAACCGGTGCTCGGCAGGTGCAGACGGGTGGCGTTGACGCCGTTGCGGACGGGGAGGGGAGAAGCCATGGCCATGGCTCCCATTCTTTCACCTTTGCCGGAAGGCCGCTGTCCTCAGGTGTTCCGGGCGGGCTGGCAGGACGGACAGAAGTAGCAGTCGCGTTCCAGGCCCGAATCCTCGGCCGCGATTTTCAGCAGCAGGATTTTCTCGCCGCAGCGCAGGCAGGGACTGCCGGCGCGCCGATACACCCAGTAGGGCTCGCGGGTCCGCGCCACCCCGGTGGTGACCCGGCGCGGACGGTCCTTGTTGACTTCCAGCAGGCGCTGCGACATCTCGATGACCTTCCCGAGGTTCACGACCTGTCCGATCGGCGTCAGCGGGTGCAGCCGGGTGAGGAACAGGACTTCGCAGCGGTAGACGTTGCCGACCCCCGCCATCAGCCGCTGGTCCAGCAGCGCCTCGCCGATCCCGCGGTGCGGGTGCGCCCGGAAATTCTCGATCGCCAGTGGCGCATCCCAGTCCGTACCGAGCAGGTCCGGGCCCAGATGGCCGACCAGCTGCGTTTCCTCGGCGGTGGGCACGAGCTTGACCTGGGCGATGTCGAAGCCGACGGCGGTGACGCCGTCGAAGGAAAGCACAACCCGGGCGGTGTGCGCCGGCCGCCGGAAGCGTTCACCCTGCCCGTAGAGATCCCAGCGCCCCTCCATGAGCAGGTGCGAGTGCAGGGTCAGCGGCGGCTGGTTGAACTCCGGATCCGCCGTGGCAGGCGGTTGCAAGTGCATGAGCAGGTGCTTGCCCCGAGGGACCACCTCGGCCACCGCGTACCCGGCCAGGTCCACCGTGGACAGCGACGGGACCCGGAAGTCCGAGCGCAGGATGCTTTTCCCGGCCAGCGCGCGGTGCAGTCTTGCGGTGGCCCGGTAGACGGTATCGCCTTCCGGCATGATGGAGCTCCTTTGCTGTTGCCGGACGCCGGGGAAGGCACCAGGGTGTCCAGGCTACCGCCGGAAGCGGATGCCCTGCGGGGTCGAGTAGAAGCCGGCGCCCAGCAACGCCGCGGCCGCCGGGTGCTCCTGCACCGGATCGCCGTTGACCGTGGCGATGGCGATCTTGTCCACCGTGGCCCGGCGCAGCGCCGTGACCAGCCGGGCCGCCAGCAGCGCCCAGGCCTGCTCACCGGGTTCGCCGAAGGCCAGCACGGTGCGCCCGCCGCGTTCAAGGTACAGCACTAGTTCGCCATCCAGCATTCCCACGATGGCCCCGGCCTTGCGCCCTGGGCGGTGCCCGGTCTGCGTGGCCGGCCACGGCAGCGCCGCGCCGTAGGGGTTGGCCGGGTCGGTAGCGGCCAGCACCACGGCTTCGGGCTGGCGGCGCGGGTCATCGGGCAGCACGAAGCCGCGCAGCCGGTCGATGGTGTTGGAGGTGGAGAACTGTGCGGCGCCCAGCTTTTCGATGAAGTAGCCGCGACGTGCATGCCCGGCCTCCTCCAGCTTGGACAGCACCCGGTACAGCGCCCCGAAGCCCCCGGGCACCGCCTCGGCGGCCACCGAGCCGCGGGTCAGCACCCCGTAGCGTTCAAGCATGATCTCCGCGGTGGCGTGCGCGGCGATGGTCGGGTCCTGCACCGGCTCGGGCAGGCGGGCCCAGCGCGCGGAGCCCCGGGTGCTGCGCGCAGGCACGCCGCCCTGTTCGCGGGCCATGCGCGTCAGCCCGGAGAGCCGGTTCAGCCTCGCGGCACGGGCCCGCGGGGCGGGTTTGGCGATCTTGTGCGCGGTGCTCCCGCCGGCCAGGTAGCCGCGCACCGGCGCCAGGGTGTCCGGGGAGATGAACCCGGCCCAGAACAGCTGCCAGCAGGCCTCGGTGATCTCCTGCTCGCCCGGCGGGCGCCCCTCGCCGGGATGGATGCGGGCGGCGATCTCCTGCACGAAGTACGCCCCGGTCGGGTCGAAGGATTCGAGCACCCTGCGGGCCAGCGCATCCAGCGGCGCGGGGTCCGGGACCGGCAGGCTCAGCGGGGCATGCTCGGCGGTGTGCAGCGAGAGCCAGCCGTCCTTGCCTCCGGCCGCGCCGGCGCCGCAGATCAGCACGTCCCCGGAACTGGTCAGCTCGTCCAGCCAGGCGCTCTGGTAGCCGGGCAGCCGGGCGGGCAGCACGAAGGACTCCAGCGCGGAGGCCGGGATCTCTGCCCCGGCCAGCTGCATCGCCGCCTCGTAGACCCCCTCGCTGCCCTCCAGCCGGGAGCCGACCTGCTGCCAGGCCGGCAGGAAGCGTGCGAAGGCCGGCTGGTCCACCGGCTCCACCTCGGCGCGCAGGGCCGCCAGCGAACGGGTGCGGATGGTGCGCAGCACCTGCACGTCGCAGTACTCGTCCCCGCCCACGCCTTCGGGGATCAGCTCCACCGGGCGGAAGGCGCCCAGCGCGAGCCGTCCGGCGGCTGTCATGGCATCCAGCACCGGGCGAAGCACCGCCACGCCCAGGCCCAGCGCCCCGGAGATCTCGGTGAGCGTGAACGGGGCGTGGGTGCGGGCGTAGCGCGAAACCAGGTCCTCGATGGGCCCGGCGGCGGGTTCCAGGAAGGCGGCCGGGATGCCGGTGGGCAGCGGGGTGCCCAGCGCGTCGCGCAGCTTGGCGGCGTCCTCGATGCCCGCGTAGGCCAGCTGCCCGCCGAGGCGCAGGGCGAACGCGCGCCGGGTGGCGACCAGGGATTCGGCGTGCGCGCGGGCCGCAGCCTCGGCCAGCGGTGCCTGGTCATCGGCGGGGTCGCGCAGGCGCTGCGCCAGCTGCGCGGCGGTCAGCGGGCCCAGCAGGCGCAGCAGGTCCGCGGCCCCTTCCATGCCGCTCAGCCGCCGCTTCGGGTCCAGATGCTGCAATTGGGCGGTCAGCTGCGCGATGACCTGCGAATCAAGGATCTCGCGCACGTCGTTGCGGCCCAGCAGCTCGCCCAGCAGCACCGGGTCCAGGCTCAGCGCCGCGGCCCGGCGTTCAGCCAGCGGAGCGTCGGATTCGTAGAGGAACTGCGCCACGTAGCCGAAGAGCAGCGACTGCGCGAAGGGCGAGGGCAGCTGCGTGGTGACCTCCACCAGCCGGATGGCGCGCGAGGACACCCGGGAGAGGATCCCGGTGAGCGCCGGCAGGTCGTACACGTCGTTGAGGCATTCGCGCACGGTTTCCAGGATGATCGGGAAATCCGGGTAGTTGCGGGCCACATCCAGCAGCTGGCTGGCGCGCTGGCGCTGCTGCCACAAGGGGGTGCGCTTGGTCGGGTTGATGCGCGGCAGCAGCAGCGCGCGGGCCGCGCATTCGCGGAAGCGCGCAGCGAACAGCGCCGAGTTGGCTACCTGCCCGGTGACCACGTCCACGATCTCGTCGGCCTCGAAGGCGAACAGCTCCGCCCCGGGCGGCTCGTCGTCCATGGCCGGGATGCGCAGCACGATCCCGTCGTCGGCGGCCATCGCGGAGGCGTCCAGCCCCCAGCGTTCGCGCACCCGCGCGCCGACGGCCAGCGCCCACGGGGCGTGCACCGCCAGGCCGAAAGGCGAATGCAGGATGACCCGCCAGTCGCCCAGCTCGTCGTGGAAGCGCTCCACCACGAAGGTCTGGTGGTTGGGCACCTGCCCGGTGGCCTCGCGCTGCTCGCCCAGGTAGTTCAGCAGGTTCTGCGCCGCGAAGGGATCCAGCCCGCCGGCGCCCAGGACCGCGGCGGCCTCTGGGCGATCGCGGGCCAGCAGGTCGGTGGTGAATTCGCCCAGCGCCGCGCCCAGCTCCACCGGGCGTCCCAGCCCGTCGCCGTGCCAGAAGGGCAGCTTGCCGGGCTGGCCGAAGGCCGGGGTGACCAGCACCCGGTCGTGGGTGATGTCCTCGATGCGCCAGCTGGTGGCGCCCAGCGCGAAGATATCGCCCACCCGGGATTCGTAGACCATCTCCTCGTCCAGCTCGCCCACGCGCTTGGGGGCCTTGTCGTCCTCGGACCCCGCCAGGAAGACGCCGAACAGCCCGCGGTCCGGGATGGTGCCGCCGGAGATCACCGCCAGCCGCTGGGCTCCGGGGCGGGCGGAGAGCACCCCGGCATCCCGGTCCCAGACAATGCGCGGCTTGAGCGTGGCGAACTCGTCCGAGGGGTATTTGCCGGTCAGCATGTCCAGCGTGGCCAGGTACACGCTGCGCGGCAGCTGCTGGTACGGGGCGGCGCGCCGGACCGTGTCGAACCAGGCCTCCACTTCCAGGTCCTCCATGGCCACCGCCGCCAGGGTCTGCTGCGCCAGCACGTCCAGCGGGTTGGCCGGGATGGCCATCTTCTCGATCTTGCCGTCGCGCATGCGGGTGACCACCAGCGCGGTGGAGAGCAGGTCGGCGCGGTGCTTGGGGAAGAAAACGCCCTGGGAGACGGATCCGACCTGGTGCCCGGCGCGGCCCACGCGCTGCAGCCCGGAGGAGACGGAATTGGGCGATTCGACCTGGATCACCAGGTCGACCAGCCCCATGTCGATGCCCAGTTCCAGCGAGCTGGTGGCGACCACCGCGCGCAGCCGGCCGAGCTTCAAATCCTCCTCGATCGCCGCGCGGGCGTCCTTGGACACCGAGCCGTGGTGGGCGCGGGCCAGCAGCGGCGCCTCGGGATCCGCAGCCGCGGTGGAGCCGGCCTGGGCCATCATCACCGCGGGGGAGGAGGACAGCGGGTTTTGAACCGCGAAGCCCTCGCGTTCGGCATAGATTTCATTCAGCCGGCCGGTCAGCCGTTCGGCCAGCCGCCGGGAGTTGGCGAAGATGATGGTCGAGTGGTTCGCCAGCACAAGGTCCACCAGCTGGTTCTCCACATGCGGCCAGATGCTGGCCGCGGCGGCGGGCGAGGACCCGGGGCCCAGGTCGTGGGCGGCCGCCGCGGAGGGCAGATCGGTCATGTCCTGGACCGGAACCCGCACCTCAAGCTCCCACTGCTTGGTGGATTCCGGCCGCACGGTGTGCACCGGGGCGGATCCGGCCAGGAAGCGCGCGACCTCCTCGGGCGGCTCGACGGTGGCGGACAGGCCGATGCGCTGCGCCGGGGCGGCGAGCAGGGCATCCAGCCGTTCCAGCGACAGCGCCAGATGGGTGCCGCGTTTGGAGCTGGCGATCGCGTGGATCTCGTCGATGATGACCGTATGCACCTGGGACAGCGTGGTGCGCGCCTTGCTGGTCAGCATGAGGTACAGCGACTCGGGGGTGGTGATCAGGATGTCCGGTGGATTGCGCAGCAGCTGCCGGCGCTCGGCGGCGGGGGTGTCGCCCGAGCGCACGCCCACCGAAACCGAGGGCTGGGAGAGCCCCAGCTCGTGGGCGGTGGCGCGGATGCCGGCCAGCGGGGAGCGCAGGTTGCGCTCCACGTCCACGCCCAGGGCCTTGAGCGGCGAAATATAGAGCACCTTGGTGCTGCTGCCCGCCGGATGGTCGCTGTCCTGGTCCATTCCGGGCAGGGCCGGGGCGTCCAGTTCCGCGTGGTGCAGCCTGTCCAGCGCCCAGAGGAAGGCCGCCAGGGTCTTGCCGGAACCGGTGGGGGCGATGACCAAGGTGTGGTTTCCCTCGGAGATGGATGTCCAGGCGCCGACCTGTGCGGTGGTCGGCTCGGTGAACACGTCGGTGAACCACTTCCGGGTGGCCGCGCCGAAGCGGGTAAGGACATCGCTCATGGAATCGATCCTACGTTCTGGGACGGACAGCTGGAGGGTTATTCGCCCTCGGTGATTTTGCGCAGCGCCGCAACATGTTGCACGTAGGCTGTGCGCCCCTTAACGGTCAATGAGACGCGAACATGACTGCGGCCCAACTTGGCGAAGCGTTCTATTTCGACGTATCCGGCGTCTGCGAGCTGTTTCAGATGTTTGCTCAGCACTGAAACGGCAACGTTCAAATTTTCCTTGAGGTGCGCGAACTCGGCCCATTGGACTGGTGCGAGGCTCGCGCAGATCCGCAGGCGCAACGGAGCGTGAATCAGTTCATCAAAGCGAGGTTCAGCAGGCTTGCTCACTGCCGTCCTCCACGCGTTCCTGTGCCAGCGAAGCACGCATTTTGCGGGCTAGGGCCCCGAGGATTGCACAGCAGACAACCATCTTTCCAACGGCTTCGAACCAAGTAGATGCCTCCCACATCTGCAGGAACATCGTGGTCAGAATGCACACCAACAGGTAGCCGCCAAATGCTGTCGAGTTGCCGGGCAGTGGCCGCTGCTTGGCACGTTTGCGTAGAAAGACAGCCAACCAAATAATCAACGGAATGAATAACGCGAAAAGCGAATACAGAACCTGGTCTGGAACGAGACCGTCGATACTTGTCAGCGCACTGACCAGCAGGACTGCACAGGTGGTGAATCCGCGCGGAGAGTTGCTGCTTTGAATCATCTTATGAGAGGCAGCCTGTGCGTCGGCAAGCAGGTCGGCGGCCTCGTGCTTGGTCAGGTTCGCGCGTTCTTGCGGGTTCATTCTCCCTCACTTTCCGTTGCGGAAAGTCTTGTCTTTCCAAGATGGAAAGTCAAGAGGATGTGGAAATTTAAACGTGGTGGTACTTTCCGCCGGCCAAGATGTCCTGCGCGCGGTACAGCTGCTCGGTGAGGATCAAGCGCACCAGTTGGTGCGGGAACACCAGCTTGGACAATGACCACGTGAAGTTCGCCCGCGCGTGGACGGTCGGGTCCACGCCGTAGGCGCCGCCGATGATGATCACGACATTGCGGGAGGAATCGATAGGCGCGCGCAGGGTATTGGCCAGCGCGGGGGAGTCGACGTTCTTCCCGCGCTCGTCGAGCAGCACGACGAAGTCGCGGTCATCGATCTTGGCCAGGATGCGGGCCGACTCCTCGGTGCGCGCCGCATCGTTTTCCCGCGCAGAGTGGGAGAGCAGCTGCCATGAGAGGTCGAAGGGTTTCTTCAATCGCTTCTCATAGCGGGAGATTCCCTCGTCCACCCAAGACTCATGCTTTTTGCCGACGGCCAACACCTTGATTGTCATGGTTCCATTCTTCCGCATGGCCGACGGACAGCGAATGCAAGGGATCTGTGGATACGATGGAGACCATGCGATCTTCATGGTTTTTCCGCCCAGGCCAGCGATCACGCGGCGTGCAGGCGTTGTGGATCGCCTTTGGGCTCATCGTGGCGCTGTTTTATTTCACCCGGCGGATGCTGCTCTCACTCAGGATCGGGGGCTGGTCCACGGACGTTGACCTGCCGGTTGAGCAATGGGTGCTGGCGCACCAGGACCCCGTGTGGCATTCGATTGCCTATGGACTGTATCTCTGGGGGTCCACGCCCGGCATGACCCTGACCATGGTTGTCCTGACTGCCATCATTTGTTTCTGGTCGCGCAGCTGGTGGCCGTTGGCGACCGTGGCCTTTACCGCCCTGGGCTCGGTGCTGCTGACCATCGTGCTCAAATCGGCACTGCAGGTTGCCCGCCCAGCCGGGGTTCCCGGGGGACCTGCGCCTCCGGACTCCTATTCATTCCCGAGCGGCCACACCCTCAACGCAGCGGCCTTAATCGGCATTGCTGCCTACTTGGCCATCGTCTACGGGTTGAGGCGCTACGCCTACCTGCTGGGTGGCATTGCGGTGCTCTTTGTTGCGGCCATGGGAGCATCTCGTATCTACATTTCCCACCATTGGCTATCCGATGTCCTTGTCGGGTTGCTGATCGGCGCTGGCTGGGCCGCTGTCGTGGCCATACTGCACTACTTCTTCGTTCCAACGAAGAGGATTCGCCAATATTCATAGATCATTGAACATCTTCGTGCAGATGTGACATTAACTTCAAACATGCTTCTGACATCGCGGGCCAAGAGTTTGGCCCGCGATGCCCTGTCGTGGAGCGGGGTGCTCGATGTTCCGCACCTTCATGGTTCCGGGGCGGCGCCTTCATGCACGTCAGTCCGCGGATCCCCGGGACGCAATATATTGTTCAACAATCCAATGGAGAATCGAGCCATGGGTGCGGGGGCCAGCAGGCGTGCCCCTGCCTGTTCCAGCGACTGAGAATTTGCCGAGCTTCTTTCTCATTCGGTGAGAATTCCGATTTGTCCTCATCGCGGGCATGACCGAACAATGGTTCATTGTGCCTGCTTCCGCCCGTTGGCGGAATCGCACCCAAGAAGTTGTTCGCGGCCGTCTCCGGCCTCTCGATGAAGGTGTCATGAACGTAAGGAAAGAGGCTGAATCGCAGACCGCACGGGTTTTGTGGATTCTCTCTGCATTGGCGAAGGTTCCGCAGGCAAGTGTGCGCGAATTGTCCACGGAAACGGGTATTCCGGTGAGCTCGGTGTACCGCCTGCTGGACCACCTGGTGTTCTCCGGATTCGTGCACAAGACCTCCTCCGGGCACTACGGCGCGGGAGCCGCAGCGGTGCAGCTTGCCGAACGCTACTGGGACTCCAGCCTGGACTCCGGAACCGTCACTCCCTACCTGCGCCAGCTGGCCCAGGACACCGGTGAGCTCGCCGCATTCATCGTGGCCCACGGGGCCGAATCGGTGTGTGTTGAATCGATTGATTCATCGCAGCTGCTGCGGTGCAGCTACACGGTCGGAACCACCCAGCCGTTGACCCTCGGCGCCTCGGCGACGATGCTGCTGACCTATATGTCGGCCGAGCAGCGGGCTGCGGTCCTCGACTTCCACGAGGTGGACGACGCGACCCGCCAATACGTCAACAGCGCCTGCGCCACGGCCCGAGCCTCCGGCTATGCGGTCAGCCTCTCCCAGGTCGAAGAGGGCGTCTGGACTGTCAGCGCTCCGGTGACCGACATCGACGGAGACGTGCAAGGGGTGGTGAGCCTGATGGCTCCGGCCCACCGCAGCTTGGAACGGCAAGCCGAACTGATCCAACAAACCTGCAAAACCGCACTGAGCCTGAGTGGAGGAATCAAATGACCTGGAAACAGGCAACCGGCTGGACCGGACGCAACGATGGACCTGGTCCGGAGCATGCCCGCTGGCACAACACCATCCAGGCTTGGACCGACGGAGCCGAGCCCGGGGCTGTGCTGCTGGGCTTCGCCAGCGACGAAGGAGTACGCCGCAACAAGGGTCGGGTGGGTGCGCGCGACGGGGCGCAGGCCCTGCGCGCCGCGCTGTCCTCGATCGCGCTGCACGAACCGATCAGGCTTTACGACGCCGGCGACATCGAGGTTGACGGCGAGGATCTGGAAGCCGGCCAGGACGCGTTCGCGGATGTGCTGGCCCGGCTGCTGCGCGAGGGACACTTCACCGTGGGTCTCGGCGGTGGCCACGAAATCACCTTCGCCAGCTACGCCGGACTGGCCCGCGCCCTGGGCGAGGACTCCAGCTGGAGCCTGGGCATCATGAACATCGACGCGCACTTCGACCTGCGCGAGGCTCCGCTGCCGAGTTCCGGCACCGGTTTTGCGCAGATCGCCAAGGCCCAGGCCGCCGCCGGACGCCCCTTCCGCTATGCCGCCGTGGGCATCAGCGAGGCGGCCAACACCAAGGTGCTTTTCGACCGCGCCGCCGAGCTGGGTGTCGAGGTGCTGCTGGATACCGAATGCCATTGGGGCAACCTGCCTGCGGTGCACGAGTTCATCGCGAACTTTGCGGGTTCGGTGGACCACCTGTACCTGACCATCGACCTGGACGCGCTGCCCGCCAACGTGGCCCCGGGCGTCAGCGCCCCAGCCGGCTTCGGCGTGAGCCTGGAAGTGGTCCGCGAGATCATCCTGGCCGCCGCCCGCAGCGGCAAGCTCAAGCACGCAGACATTGCGGAGCTCAACCCTCTCTTTGACATCGATCAGCGCACTGCCCGCACCGGCGCACGCCTGCTCAATGACCTGATCTTGAACCGAGGTTAAGATATATGGAATTACAGTTGTCCTTGGTTCAGACCGCGGCCCTGGCGCTGATCCTGCTGGTCTTCGGCGAATTCGCGCGCCGCCGCGTGGCCTTCCTGGAGAAGTTCTGCATCCCCGCACCCGTCGTCGGCGGTTTCCTTTTCGCCCTGCTGGTGCTGGTCCTGCGCCAGACCGGGACCGTTGAAATCTCGCTTGACACCACCTTGCAGACCCCGGCGATGATCGCGTTCTTCACCACCATCGGCCTGGCCGGTTCGCTGGCCACCATCAAGAAGGGCGGCAAGCTCCTTCTGGTCTACCTGGTGGCCTGCTGGACGCTGGCCTTCGCGCAGAACATCATCGGCATGGGCATGGCCAAGGTGCTGGGCGTGGATCCGATGCTGGGCATCATGGCCGGAGCGGTCAGCCTCGAAGGCGGCCACGGCGGAGCGGCGGCCTTCGGCCCGACCGCCGAGTCCATGGGCGTGGAAGGCGCCACCACCGTGGCCATCGCCTCGGCGACCTTCGGCCTGGTGGCAGGCAGCCTGATCGGCGGCATGCTCGCCAGTTTCCTGGTGCACCGCCACAAGATCCAGGTTCCAGCCAAGGCGCAGACCCTCGCTGAAAAGGCCATTGCCGGCTACGGGGTGAAGAAGCTTGCCGGCGGCGGCGGTTTCGCCGGTGGTCCTGCCACCGGCGAGGACCTCGACGAGGCCATCAAACAGCCGGGCGACGAGATCAGCAACTACTCCTCGATCCTGTCCACTTCCACCATCATCGGCATCATCATGGTGCTGGGCATGCTGCTGGGCGACTGGATCGCGCAGATGACCGGCTTCTCGCTGCCCGCCTACGTGGGCGCCATGATCGCCGCAGTGATCTTCCGCAACCTGAACGACAAGTTCAGCTGGGTGAAGATCAACGACGACTCGGTCAACCTGATTTCCCAGCTGACCCTCGGCTTTTTCCTGACCCAGGCCATGATGAGCCTGAAGATCTGGGAACTGGCGAACCTCGCCGGTCCACTGTCCATCATCCTGCTGGTGCAGCTGGTGTTCATCACCCTGTTCAGCGCGATCGTGGTCTTCCGCATCATGGGCAAGAACTACGACGCCGCCACCATGGTCGCCGGCTTCATGGGCCACGGCCTGGGCGCGACCCCCAACGCCCTGGCCAACATGGACTCCTTCAACGCCAAGTACGGAGTGCGCTCGGAGAAGGCGTTCCTGATCGTGCCGCTGGCGGGCGCGGTGCTCATCGATCTGGTGGCGCTGCCCTGGATCGTATGGTGCATGAACCTGGTAGCCGGTTAAATCCGCCCAACAACAGCGCCCTCGGCGCATCGAGAAATCGATGCTCCGAGGGCACTGCTGTCTGCACGGGATTAATTCAGCACCCGCACCGGTTTGCCCTTGGCCCAGGCCCGGATGTCCGCGGCCGCGTCCTGGTAGAACATCGCGAATTGCTCCACCGTCACGTAGCCGATGTGCGGGGTGGCGATGACCCCGCGGGTTGCCGCCAAGCGGTCGCCTTCCGGCAGCGGTTCCACGTCGAAGACGTCCACCGCGGCCAGGTAGAGCTGCTCGTTTTCCAGCGCCTGGATCAGCGCGTCGGTCTGCACGATGCGGCTGCGCGAGGTGTTCACCAGGATCGCGTCGGGCTTCATCCAGGCCAGCTGCTTGGAGCCCACCACCTCGGTGCTGCGCTCGGAGAGCTTGAGGTGGATGGTCAGCACGTCGCTGGTGGCGAACAGCTCGTGCTCGCTGACCTTGCGCACGCCGACCTGGGCGGCGCGCTCCGCGGTCAGGTTCTGGCTGTAGGCGATCACGTGC
This sequence comes from Glutamicibacter protophormiae, assembly GCF_014647495.1. Classification (GTDB taxonomy): domain Bacteria; phylum Actinomycetota; class Actinomycetes; order Actinomycetales; family Micrococcaceae; genus Glutamicibacter; species Glutamicibacter protophormiae. The sequence continues at coordinate 41,300 of NZ_BMPH01000007.1, read as the reverse complement.
ATGCCGAAAGCCAGCCCGATCTTCGCCACGCGGGAGCCGAGGTTTCCCAGCCCGTAGACGCCCAGGGTCTTGCCCGACAAGCCGATGCCCATGGTGCTCTGCCACCCTGTGGAGTGCTCCAGCGGGCGCTGCGCGGAGAAGATCTCCACATCCAGGCGCCGGGCCGCGGCGAGGATCAGCGCCCAGGTGTGCTCGGCGGCGTCGGTGGCGATGTAGCCGGTATGGCTGACCACCACGCCGTGCTCCGCGACCGTTTCGAGGTCGATGGAGCCGTTGCGCCGTCCGGTGGTCACCAGCAGCTTCAGGTTCGGCAGGGCCTGCAGCCGGGCGCGCGGAAACGGCGTGCGTTCGCGCATCGCGACGATGACGTCGAAGGGCTGAAGCGCCGCGATCACGGTGGCGTCGTCATGCCCCAGGAATTCGGTGAAGACGCTCAGCTCGGCGTCCAGCTCCTGGGCCAGGGACTGGAAATCGGCGAGCGTGCGGGAGATATCGTGGTAATCGTCGAGGACGGCAATTCGCATGGCTCAATACTAAGCACCACCGGTGCCGGGAAACGAGAGTCTTTCCCTGATGTCCACTGGCCAGCAAGCATTCTGGCAGACTGGGTGCAAACTTCCGGGTGAAGGGAACATCCATGGACTTGAAACAATCGCTGCTCGCCGGGCGCCGCGGCCGCCGGCTGCTCAGCGGTATCGCGCTGTCCGGGACCGCTCCCGAAGCGCAGCACCTGATGCGTTCGGTGTTCGACGCTTCCTATGAATTGGGGCGGCGGCGCGGCGATGGGGTTGTGCGCTTCACCATGGTCGCCGACGAGGACAGCGGGGAACCGCAGGAATCCGCCGCGGATGAAACGGTGGCGTCGATTGCCGAGATTGCGCAGATGATCCGGCACCGTGCCCCTGCCCGAGGCAACACCCGAAGCGATCCGCTCAGCGCTGGCGGACAGCGTCGATTGCGCCATGTACTGGCAGCCGCCGGATGCCGAGGACACCTTGTTCGAGGATCCTCGACTCGTTGAAGCACTGGGGCGGGTTGCCGAGCATGTCGCGTCAACCGGCATCATCCAGGGGTGGATGGCCGCATCCACACAGACGAACCAGTGGATGATCACCTGGACGGGCGAAGGCGCCGAAGGCCAGTGGGAACCGGGACTTGAACCTGCGCAATCCCAGCTCAAGGCATGGAACCACGATCTCGTGGAGCAGGAGCGCACCAGCAAGGCAGACCTGCGGGAAAAGATGGACCAGCTGGCCAGCGGGCACTGGTGGTCGAATCCGCCGGGCGGGCTGTACCGCAGCTTCGGAACCTTCGAGCTTGAGGAGCTCATCGGCCTGGCTTGTGTGGAGGACGGCATGGGATGGAGCTCGGCGCTGGTGCGGCGCCTGCAGATCGAATGCCGGAAGCCGGTATTCCACATCACCGAGCCAAGGCACTGGGCCGATTTGTGCCGCCGCTACCCGCTGGAAGTCAGCGCAACGATGCGGCGCAACTGGTTTGAAACGACCGGGCGCGACGGGCTCTGGGTCCAGCCGGACTGGCAGGCCGTGGCCGAGGACTACGACGGGGTGCATCTGGGCCTTGGCGCCTATCTGGCCGGAGCGGGGGAGATCATCGCGGTGGATGCCCGGCGCGCCAGCGTCATCGCCGGATGGAACCCCGATGAGACCTACTGGTTCACCGATGCCGTGCAACCGGTGGACGAGGTGCGTACGTGGGGAATCAGTGATGCGGGTGGGCGCGATGTTTGGTTGCGAAGATAGCCTTTGCGGTGCGCATGGACCCGGCATTCAGGACACTCCAGCGGGACGGTCCGCACTCGCGCAGCTCCAAGCTGTTCGGGTGCAAGCCGCCCCGCAGATTTTTTAGCGCCAATGCGCGACATCGTGGCGGCTAATGCGGTTCGGCGCGCCGCATGCGGATGAATCCCACCGCAAACGGCAGGAGAACCCATAGGGCAAATGAGGACAACGCAGTGCCTATACTTCCGTCGCCGATCAAGGAATTGGACATCGAGGCGGTTTGCAGGAAAGGTCCGATGCCACCGGGCAGCAACAACAGCAGATTGTCGATGAGCAGCACTTGGATGATCACTATCACCACCGAAAGCGGCGTCGACAGCAACGCGGAGCCCAATGCCGCACCGCTCAGCGAACCGGCAAACGACAACACAATTAGCATGCCGAGGACCTCCAGCGAACCTTGGGCAGTCCAGGCCATCCCAAAGGCGCTGGCCAGCCCGAAACTAACTGCCAGGCCGGTCGCGATGAACGCCGCGCAAAGAGCGACGCCGATGAGCACGGAGGTCACCAGTTTCGCCAGGAAAACACGGTGGCGACGTGGTTCCAACGCCAGAATCATCAGTATGTCCCGATGCTGCCAATCCATCGTATAGACCAGAATTCCAAGAATTGGGGTTCCCAAGGCAGCACATACGGTAAACGCCATCATGATGACTGAGAAGGACAGCTCGGCTTCCTCCTGGGCAATTAGCACCCAGCACACTCCGAAGGACAGCAAGAGCCCAAGCCCAAGCATGCTCCACAGCACTGACTGCCCGGAACGAACCGTTGTCAGTTTCCGAAATTCCAGCCCCACCAAGCGGCCCAGTGTGGGCCGGGATCCAACAAGCGGTTGCCGTTCTGGTGTATCAATGGTTTTCATAGTCAAAGTACTTCCGTCCGGTGAACACTGTATTCACCCTGTGTAAGGCGCAGGTAGGCTTCCTCCAGCTGGTGCTCCTGTTGCGATCCCAGCGAGGTGATCAGTATTCTGTGCTCCATGGCAATCTGCGCCACCTGTCGATTGCTGGCCTGGACCTTGAGCCAACCAGGGACGGCATGGTCCGAGACGGCAAATCCATGAGCCAGCAGCAACTTGGCGAGTTTCTCCGGCTCGTCGGCTTCGACGCTGACTTGTGAATCCGGGTTGCTGAGATCCGACAGCGTGGATTCCGTCGCGACGCTGCCGCGGTCGATGATGACCACGCGATGAGCGTAGGATTGCAGCTCCTGCAGGAGATGGCTGGAAACCAAAACGCTTCCCCCGTCCTGGGCGAACCCTGTCAACAAGCCGCGCAGCCAGCTGATGGCTTCGATGTCCAGCCCGTTGACGGGCTCATCCAGGATCAGGCACCGAGGACGCCCCAGGATTGCAATTCCAAGCCCGACGCGCTGGCGCATCCCGAGAGAGAGGGACTTGAATCGTCGTTTGGCAACAGATTCCAATCCCATTTGCTCAATAACTTCGTCGCGGCGGCTGTTGCTGATCCCGAGCATGCCTGCTGCAAGGCTGAAGCTGTCGCGAACATTTCGTCCTGGATGCCGAGCGGCTGCGTCCAGCAGCGAACCGACTGCCGCTCCCGGGTTCGGCAGGTCGGAATACCTGACCCCGTCGTAAAGAATGGAGCCTGAATCGGGGGTGCCCAGACCCAGCACCATTCGCATCAGCGTAGATTTTCCGGAACCGTTAGGGCCCAAAAGGCCGGTGATTTGTCCTGCAGGTATCGAGCACGATATCTCCTTGAGGATATGCGCCTTCCCGTAATGCTTGGATACCGAAGAAACTTGGATATGCATGCTTATTCAACGCCCTTTGGGATTCGATGATCTACCATTGCGCCAATGATCGAGCCGATGAAAGCTATGGCCAGCGCGCCGACGAGGGTCAGAACGCTGATCAGCGGGTTGGACTCCCCGGCTGTGGCAAACGAGGTAACCACCCGGCCGAGGACCACTAGTACGGCGACGGCAACAGCAACGGTGATGATCCAAAAACCCTTCGATGTGGCTTTCCCCTTGGTGAACGTTTCGGCGAAACTTTTCTCCGGACCGAAAAGTTCCAATGGGGTGCTTTGAGCCGCCTCGGATTCCGCGCGGACTTCCCGGAGGGTTTGTGCGACGACGGACTCCGGCATGCGGCGCCAGCGAAGCTGATAGGCCAGGTTCTTGAAGTATTCGTCGTTCATCATGTCAGTGCTTCTCTTCGTCTAGTAATTGATTGGTGACCGCAGTGAACTCACGCCACATTTTGGTCTCCGTTTTCAGAGCAACAAGGCCGGCGGCGGTGATTCGATATGTCTTGCGGCTTGGGCCGTGCTCCCCTTCTACCCATTCAGTCTCGACCAATTCGTCGTCGACGAGGCGTCGGAGGAGCGGATACAGGGTACCTCCGCCAACATTCCCGAGGCCGTAGCCCGCCAACAATCCGATAACTTCATGCCCGTACGTTCCGCTGTGGCGATGGATGGTCCTCAGCACACATAGCGTCAAGGAAGCCTTGAGCCACCCGCTGGGCCATTTCTCCGCTTGATTCATAACTAGATCGTAATCCGATCTACAAAGGAAGTCAATGAAGGTCGCTTTGCGTTACCAAGGAGCAGTAGCCAGCTGACCGCAAGGACCAGCGCAATATCCATGCCGAGAATCACGGGACCTACCAACAACTCGCTGGCTGTTTCCGAAAGGGATATAACCATGAGATTGGCGATCAAGTGAGTGGCTGCAGAGGCAATCCATGAGCCAGTCAGCGCACATATGGCGAATGCCGCCAAGGAAAACAATGCTCGATCAGCAACTAGCCAGGGGTTGCTGATCGGGTGGGCTAGGCAGAATCCAACAGTCGCGGCAGCTGGGATCATCCATCGATGGCGTGGACGAAGATGCTTGCGCATCCTCCAGGGAAAGTACCTGAAGGCAAGCTCTTCGGCACATGAGGCGAGGGCCAGCCCGATGAGCACTGCGGGAGACGTCCACTGGGCGACTCCCGCGATCAAGGCGAATAGGACGGCGACCACGCCTATGAATTTTCCGGTAGACGGGCTTCCGGCTTCTGGATATTTTTCAGGGTTGTGGCAGATCAGGTAGGCGGCCGTGGCCGCGGTTGCCATAACGAGCGCGCCAAACCATTCGCTCGCCACGAGGTGATCCCATGCTAGCGCCAGGCTAGCGAGAGTTAGCATGGCGCTGATGGCCACATATGCAAGAAGTCTTGTCATTTCGAATTGGGTTCTACAGGGTCGCCCGCGTTGCTCGCGGGCGACCCGCTAGATGCTAGAAGAAGTAGTGCCAGAGAGCGTCGAAGAGCTCCCAGAGGCCACCCGAGGCAACGAAGTCGATTCCCCAGCGGATCCACGAAGCGAGGCTATTCCACCATTTCTTAAACGCGTTCCATCCTTTTTTGACGGCGGACTTCATGCTGTTCCAGATTTGAGGAGCATTTTTCTTGATCCAGTCAATGACTGGCTTGATGCTGATTCTCTTCTGCGCGTCGGAGGCCGAAGCTGTTCCGAGATCCGGGGAGGCGACGCTGCGCGTGCCGCTATCCGCAGCAATGGATCCGGACGATACGGTGCTCGCCGACGATGCGACAGTTTGGACGGACGAGATTGAGGGCTGGGCAATGGCGCTAGCGGCTCCGGTAACTGGCGCAAACAGCAGGGCGCCACAGAGTGCCGCAGCCAGGGTGCGACGCTTGATCGGATTGGCCGATGGCGTCGTCTTTCGAGCTTGACTCATTTCGAGTTCCTTTGTCTCTCTTGTGAATGATGATGGTCCTGCAGGATCCGAGACTAATGTATATAAATCCATCGCATTTATGTCCAATACGACAAAATGTTAAGACAAGCGTGGTGCGTTCGGATATCCTGTAGCGGTTTGGCGGCAGAGTCATGTTATATTGCCCTAAGTTGACTAAACCCCAATTCATTCACGCTAAGTTGTCAAGTATTAGCAAGTAAGATGACCTATTTTTGTCTTGAGATCATTCTGAATGCTTGTAGATGCGGTGCGTGTTTGGCCCCTGTTCGACCGCCTGTTGCATTTGGGGGATTGGCGCAGTTCGCGGTTGGCGACACAAAACACTATCTGTTAGTGTTTTGAACTGCTTTCTGATGGGTTGCGCAGTCCGTCCGTTCGGGCGCGGCCTAGCGGCACTTCCGAAAAAGGTATTTAAGGTCGGAACTTGCTTTTGCCTGTGCGGCAACAGATGCGTACGCGACTGCCTTGTGGCTTCCGTCAGATCGTTCGCCGACAGGCAATGAATGAGTAGCAGATGACCCGGCCGATTCGAAACGTGGCCCGTGCGCGGCACGCGATGGCGGTTGCAGAAGCAACTCGCGCGGTGCCGTGGCCTCAAAGATTTTCAGCGTTGGTTCGAATGCCAGGTGTAATAGCGCCAAAGTTAAAGGTGCGCTGGGTGCCGAACGACAACGGGCTGTTCCGCCGGCCCCACGCATTCACGGACGCGGGGGCCAGCGAAGAAGCATCGGCATTCGCGTCTGTGCCGGCCGCAGACCAAGAGCAAGGTGCAGCGGTTCAACCGGACGATGCTGGAGCAGTGGGCGTACGCGATCCGGTACCGCGCGGTGGCTGAGCCGGTTGCTGCTTTGCAGGGGTGGCTAGGTTATGAGAACTACCGTCGAGGGCAAGCTTCGCTGAAGGCCCGAGTACCGACCGACAGTGTTCTCAACCTAGGCAACACAGCTAGGAGGCCTCGTACTCGGCCAAAACTTTCTTGCCGATCTTGAACGCGACGTTGGCCGCGGGCACCGAGCAGTAGATGGCGCTCTGGAGGAAAACTTCCTTGATTTCATCAGGGGTCATGCCGTTGCGCAGGGCCGCGTGCACGTGCATTTCCAGTTCTTCCCAGTAGCCGCCGGCGATCATGGCGGTCAGGGTGATGGCGCTGCGGGTGGTGCGCGGCAGGCCGTCGCGGGTCCAGATGGTGCCCCAAGCGTAGCGGGTGATCATCTCCTGGAACTCGTCGGTGAAGTCGTTCGAGGTGCTGGTGGCGCGGTCGACGTGCTCGCCGCCGAGCACTTCGCGGCGCACCACCATGCCGGCGTCGTAGGTGTCGCCGGGCAGGCGCTGGGAGTCAGTCATGTAGCTAGGCCTTTGCTAGTTGGCGGTGAAGAAGTTGATCAGTTCTCGTGCGGTCGCGGCCGGGTCCTCGGCCGGGGCCAGATGGGCCACGGTGTCGATGACGGCGAAGGCTCCCTTCGGGGCGTGCTCGGCGATGAACTGCGCGTCGCTTGGCGGGCAGACCTGGTCGTGGGCGCCGTTCAGGCCCAGGATCGGATCGGTCATGGCCGCCAGCTGCTCGCGCAGGTCGAACCCGGCCAGCGCGCCGCAGACGTGGGCGTAGGAGAAGCGGTCGGCATCCTGCAGGTTGTGCAGCAGGTTGGTGGAGGTGACAGCGTCCTTTTCGATGAAGCCGGGGGCGAACCAGCGCTGCGCGGAGCCGACCACCATGGTCGGGGTGCCGGCCTGGGCGACCAGTTCGGCGCGTTCGGTCCAGGCTTCCGGGGTGCCGATCTTCGCCGCGGAGCACACCACGGACAGAGCCTTGAAGACGCCTGCATGGTCGTTGGCCAGCTGCAGGGCGATGGCGCCGCCCACCGAGACTCCGGCGTAGTACAGCGCCGCGTCCTGGGCGATGACCCCGTCGCCGCGCAGCGCGTCGATGGCGTCCGTGACGCCCTGGGCCAGCTCGGCCATGGTGAACGGTTCGGCGGACGGCTTGCTTTCGCCGTGGCCGGGCAGGTCCCAGGCGATGAGCTGGAAGTGGTCCTTGAGGAAGGGCACTGCCGGTCCCCACAGGTGCAGCGAGGAGGTGCCCAGCGAGGGTCCCAGGATCAGCGTCGGCAGCGAGGTATCGAGGTTCAGCAGCGAGGGGGTTAGTTGTGGGACAGCCATGATTCCTTCCACAGGGCATAGTCGGCAAGAACGGTATGGGTGAAGCGTGCGGCGCTGCCCAGGTATCCGGCGGGATCCAGCAGCGCGTCGAGCTGGGCGTCGGAGAGGTCCGTGTGGGAAACCTCCAGGCGCAGCAGCTGGCGCAGCCCGACCGGCTCGGTGAGCGAACGCAGCACAAGTTTCTGGATGGCGGGCTTGCCGCCGGCGATGACCGGGGCCAGCACGGTAGCGATGCGCTCGGAGAGCACCGCGTCCCCGCCCAGGGCGAGATTGCGGGCCAGCGCCGGCTTGTTCACGCTCAGCCCATTGGCCAGCACATCCGCGTGCTCGGCGGCGCCAACGGCCAGGCGCAGCAGCTCGCGCAGCGCCGGCCATTCGGCATGCCAGCCGCCGTCCGGGCGCTCGTCCGCCGCGGTGCCGGCGGCGGTGTAAAGCGTGGAGACCAGGCCCGGGGCGCCCAGCGCGGCGGTGCGCAGCAGCAGCGAATGCACGGGGTTCTGCTTCTGCGGCATGGCCGAGGAGCCGCCCTTGCCTGCCTCTCGCGGTTCGGCCAGCTCGCCGATTTCCGGGCGGGAGGCGGTGAGCACGTCGGTGCCGAAGGTTCCCAGCGCGGCGATCACCGCGCCCAAGGCGGAGCCTGCCTGCAGCAGCGGCACGCGGTTGGTGTGCCAGGGGATCTGCGGGTCGGTCAGCTGCAGCTGATTGGCCAGTTGCGCGGCCAGCTGCGCGCTGTCCGCGGCGCTGTCCGAGGTCGAGAGGAACTGGTCCAGCGAGGCGAGGGTGCCCACCGCGCCGCCCCACTGCAGCGGCAGTCCGGCGGCAACCGATTCCAGCTGGCGTCCGGCGGCGAGCACCGCCGACAGCCAGGAGGCGGCCTTCCAGCCGAAGGTGGTGGGCAGCGCATGCTGGGTCAGTGACCGGGCGATGCACGGGGTGTCGTCGTATTCTTCGGCCAGCGCCGCCAGCCCGGAGGCCGCCGAGCGCAGCCGGGGGAGCAGCTCGCGGATGCCGCGGGACAGCAGCAGCATCAGCGCGGTGTCGATGATGTCCTGGCTGGTGGCGCCGCGGTGCAGCGCAGTGCCTGAACCGGCCGGAGCGCCGTCGTCGACCAGCCGGGTGCGCATCATGCCCCGCAGCGGGATCAGCGCGTTGGCCCCGTCGGGGGTCAGAGCGGCCAGCTCGGCCAGGTCGTAGCGCCCAACGTCGGCTACCGCCTCCACGGCGGCAGACTGCGCGGCGGTGCACAACCCGGCGGCCGCCTGCACGCGCACCCAGGCGGCCTCGACATCCAGCATCGCCTGCACGAAGGCCGCGTCATCGGCCAGCCGGGCGCCGGCCCCGCCGGCCCACACCGGGTTCAGCACCCCGTAGTCGGCATTCATCATGGCAAAACCTCACTTGTGGCAGTACGTCCAATACCCCGCCGGGGTGGAAGGCCGCGGTGCGCGGGCACCTGCAGCTTCCACCCTAGCGGGGCACATGGCCTTCTTGTATTCAGCTTTCGCGCGGGTAAGACAGGAACACGGTCTCGTCCTCGCCCTGCAGGCGGATGTCGAAACGCAGCGAGCCGTCCTCCTCGCGGGCGGCGATCAGCGTCTTGCGGCGGTCCTCGGGCAGCGAGGCCAGCAGCGGGTCATTGGCCAGGGCCTCGGTGTCCTCCGGCAGGTAGATGCGGGTGAACAGGCGGTTGAGCAGGCCGCGGGCGAAGACTGTCAGCATGATGAACGGGGCCTTGCCCTCCTCGGTCGGGCCCGGATTCACCGTGGTGAAGGTGTAGTGGCCCACGTTGTCCACCGGCACGCGGCCGAAGCCGGTGAAGGTGTAGCCGTCGCGGACCAGCGAACCGTCGGCCGAGGCCACATTGCCGTGCTCGTCAGCCTGCCAGATTTCCAGCATCGAGTCCGGAATGACCTCGCCGTTGCCGTCGTAGACCACGCCGTGCAGGCGCACCGCGGCCGGGTGGGCCTGGTTGACCAGCTCGTTGCCCTTCTCGAAGGGCAGCGCGTAGCCGTAGAACGGGCCGATGGTCTGTCCCGGGGTCGGGACGAGCTTCAGTTCAGGTGCCTGTGCCATTTAGTGGTCCCCCTCTTCGTCTTCCATCCAGGTGCGGTTGCTGCCGGTGAGCACGATGTCCCAGTTGTAGCCGGTGGCCCATTCGTGGCTCGTGATCGAGTGGTCGTAGGTCGCGACCAGGCGGTCTCGGGCCTTCTGGTCGGTGATCGCCTGGTAGATCGGGTCCAGGGCGAACAGCGGATCGCCCGGGAAGTACATCTGGGTGATCATGCGCTGGGTGAAGTCGGTGCCGAACAGCGAGAAGTGGATGTGCGCCGGGCGCCAGGCGTTGTGGTGGTTCTTCCACGGGTACGGGGCCGGCTTGATGGTGGTGAAGGAGTATTCGCCGTTCGGTCCGGTGATCGCGCGGCCCACGCCGGTGAAGTTCGGGTCGATCGGGGCCGGGTGCTGGTCGCGCTTGTGCACGTAGCGGCCGGCGGCGTTGGCCTGCCAGACCTCGATCAGCTGGCCCGCCACCGGGCGGCCGTCGCCGTCCAGCACCCGGCCGGCCACGACGATGCGCTCGCCGATCGGTTCGCCGTTGTGCTGGATGGTCAGGTCCGATTCCAGGATGTGCACGTCGCGCTGGCCGAAGGCCGGGGAGTGCAACTCGATGGTTTCCGGGTCGGTGTGGTGCAGGTTCTTGGTCGGGTGGCGCAGCAGCGAGGAACGGTAGGGCGCGAAGTCGACCCGCGGCTGGGTTTCCTCCTTGGCCCCGGCCAGCACCTGCTGGCGGTAGGCCTCGTGGATGTCGCGGATTTCGGTGCTGATGTCCTCCTGCGACGCGGTGGACGCGGCGGGATCCAGGACATGGGCGTTCTCGAAGGACTCGTCCGGTGCGGTCTGGGTGCTCATCGGTGGGCTCCTTTCGGGTTTGGTGGGCGGTGTGGTTCTGGAATCGGGAGTTAGGAGTGCGGCCAGCCGGTGTAGGACTCGGCCAGGTACTGCTGCCCGTACCGCGAGGAGGTCACGGTCTCTAGTTCTCCCAGGGCACGCTGGGCCATGAACGGATCGGCGTCCACCGGCGTGTGCAGCATGGAGGTCATCCAGTAGGAGAAGTTCTGGGCCTTCCAGACCCGCTTCAGGGCGAGGTCGGAGTAGCCTCCCAGCAGCTTGCCGCTGCCCGTGGAGAAGAACGAGTCGAGTGCTTCGAAAAGCACCTTCACATCGGCGAAGGCCAGGTTCAGGCCCTTGGCCCCGGTGGGCGGCACGGTATGGCCGGCGTCGCCGATCAGGAACATGCGTCCGTGCGACAGCGGCTGGCGCACGAAGGAGCGGAAGCCCAGCACGGTCTTGTCGAAGATCGGCCCGGTCTTCAGCTCGAAGCCGTCCGGCCCGGCCACGCGCTGGTTCAGCTCGCTCCAGATGCGGTCCTCGCTCCAGTCGTCCACGTTCTCGTTCGGGTCGCACTGGAAGTACATGCGCTGCACGGTTTCGCTGCGCTGCGAGATCAGCGCGAAGCCGTGCGGGGAGTTCGCGTAGATCAGCTCCGGGGAGGACTTCGGGGCTTCGGTGAGGATCCCGAACCAGGCGAAGGGGTAGGTGACCTTGAAATCCTGCTTCACGGAATCAGGCATCTGGCGGCGGGCGAAGGAGCGCGAGCCGTCGGCGCCGACGATCACGTCCGCGTGCACCTCGAACAGCGTGCCCTCGGCGTCGGTGAAGCGGAACTTCGGGGTGCTGGTTTCCACGTCCAGGATCTCGGTGACCTCGCAGTTGAAGCGCACGTCGCCGTTGTCGCGTGCACGGGCCGCGGCCAGGTCCACGAACACCTCGTTCTGGGCGTACAGGGTGACGGTGGCGTCCACCAGCTCGCGGAAGTCCAGCGGGTGGGATTCGCCGTTGAAGCGCAGGTCGATGCCGGCGTGCTCGTCGCCGTGGGTCAGCACGCGGCCCTCGACGCCGGAATCGGTGAGCATGGAGACCGCCTGGGCCTCCAGGATGCCTGCGCGGTGGGTGTTGCTGATGGTTTCGTGGTCGCGCATCTCGATAACGATGTTCTCGATGCCGGACTTGGAGAGCAGGTGGGAGAGCATCAAGCCGGCGGGGCCGCCGCCGATGATGCCGACCTTGGTTTTCAGGATACGGGCTGCCTGCGCCATGGGGTTCCTTTGTGTGTACTGCCATGTGTTGTGGGAGATGACCGGCCTGCGCGGCCGCGTCGTCAACATGGACGTCGACGATGAATCTTCTACAGCATGACGGTGCCGTGCCTCACACTTCCCCTCCCTTCCCAATGAATGAGAAAAATGGGGTTTCCGCGCGGCTGGCAATCTGCAAGGCGCCGTGGTGGACCCGGTAGCCGCGGTGGTACTTTCGCTACAGGATGCCGGGCCTACCGCACCGCTTCGCTGATGATTCTGAGGAGCACCAATGTCTGATCCAGAAAAAATGTCTGATCCGGGAAGGCAGCCGTTCGCGAAGGGCGGGGAGGACAACGTCGTCATCGAGAGGGAATTGTTCGGGGTGAGCAGGAAGCCCCGGGAAGCGGGCCTCGACGAGCTCAAGGCCCCGATTTCCAGTGCGGAGATCAGCCGGGGTCCGAAGGACCTGGGCGAGGATCCCGGGCCGAAGGTCAACTGGCGGGTCTTCGCCATCGCCGCTGCGGTCATCGTCGCCTTCTCCCTGTGGGCCATGTTCGCCCCGGGGCACGCGGCCTCCACGATGCACAGCATGGTGTCCTGGATCGCGGAGAACCTGGGCTGGTTCTACGTCATCACCGTCACCCTGGTGGTGGCCTTCGTGCTGTGGGTCGCCTTCTCCAAGGAGGGCAGCGTGCGCCTGGGGCCGGATCATTCGCGGCCCCAGTACAAGCTGGTGACCTGGGTGGCGATGCTCTTCGCGGCGGGCGTGGGCATCGACATGCTCTTTTACTCGGTCACCGGACCGATCACCCAGTACCTCGCCCCGCCGGCGGCTGACCCCGAGTCGGCGGCGGCAGCGCAGGACGCGGTGGTGTGGACGATGTTCCACTACGGCATCGCCGGCTGGTCCATGTATTCGCTGCTGGGCATGGCCATGGGCTACTTCGCCTACCGCTGGGGCATGCCGCTGTCGATCCGCGCGGTGCTCTACCCGCTGCTGGGCAAGCGCGTGCGCGGCGCGGCCGGAGACGTCATCGACATCTTCGCGCTGGTGGGAACCGTCTTCGGCGTGGCAACGTCGATGGGCATCGGCGTGGTGCTGCTGAACGTGGGCTTCTCGATGATCTTCGGGCTGCCCGAAGGGCTGGCGCTGCAGATCGCGCTGGTGCTGGTGGCGGTGCTGATGACCATCGTGGCGTGCACCTCGGGCATGGACAAGGGCATCAGGCTGATCTCCGAGCTGAACATGTGGGCGGCCGGTGCCATGGTGCTCTACATCCTTATCACCGGCCATACCTCCTTCCTGCTCAACTCCTTCGTGGAGAACATCGGCCGGTTCATCGTCACCCTGCCCGAACGCACGCTGCAGACCTTCGCCTACCAGGATGGGGGAGCCGAATGGATGGGCAGCTGGACGCTGTTCTTCTGGGCCTTCTGGCTGGCCTGGGGCCCGTTCGTCGGATTGTTCCTGGCCCGGATTTCCCGGGGCCGCACGCTGCGCGAATTCGTGATCGCCGCGATCACCGCGCCGGTGCTGTGCGACTTCTTCATCGTCTGCACCTTCGGCAACTCGGCGCTCTGGGAGGTGTTTAACGGGAACCGCGGGTTCGCCGAACTGGCCATGGCGAACCCGGAGCAGGGCTGGTACGAGCTGCTCTCGAAATTCCCCGGAGCGCCCTTCCTGATCGGCCTGGCCACGCTGTCGGGCCTGCTGTTCTACCTGACCAGCGCCAACTCCGGGGCCATGGTGATGTCGAACTTCTCCTCCACCATCAAGGACCCGAGCCAGGACGGCGCCAAGTGGATGCGCATCTTCTGGGCGCTGGTCACCGCGCTGCTCACCATCGCCATGCTGATCGCCGGCGGGGTGACCACCATGGAATACGCGACCCTGATCTTCGCGCTGCCGGTGACCATTATCGCCTACCTGGTGATGGCCTCCTTCTTCAAGGTGCTGCGCATGGAACGCGCGGAACGCGAAGGCCAGGTGCTGCGCCGTCGCTCGACCGCGGCGGACGGCGGCACCGCCCCGGAGAAGACCTGGCGCCAACGGCTGGCCGGACTGCGCGCCTACCCTTCGGACCGCGCGGTCGGCCAGTATGTGCGCGAGACCCTGCATCCCGCGCTGAAGGACGTGGCCGCGGAATTCACGCAGCTGGGCTACGACGCGCAGCTGTCCTCGCTGGCCGGCGCGGACAGCGGGATCACCGAGTACACGCTGCAGGTCAACATCGAGGGCCACCGCAGCTTCCAGTACCGCACCGCCGCGGTGCAGGCGCCGGTGCCGGCCTTCGGCGGCCGCGCCATGTCGCGCCAGATCGACGTGTACTACCGGCTGGAAGTCTTCACGCACACCGGCTCCGAGGGGTACGACCTGATGGGGCTGAGTCGCCAGCAGATCATCAACGACGTGCTGGACCGCTTCGAGTCGCACCTGGGATTCCTGCAGTACTCCAGCGAAAAGGACTACGCCTCGGTGCTCACCCCGCCGCCGCCTCCCACCGGCACGATCCCGGTGGTGGACAACGAGGCGGCCGATGAGCCGGACGAGGGCACCCCGGGCGATCCGCCGGAGGATCGAAGGTGACAGGATCCGGCCGGCTTAGGCATAACCTCCACGCTGGCCTAAGCTGGCGGTAACCCGCCACCTGCCTGGCGGATTGGAAACTTGCCGCTCTACTGAATGGATGGTCATGGCACCGGGCACCGCACAGCGTATTGGAGTCCTGGGGCATGGGGCCATCGGCTCCCTGGTGGCCGCCGAGCTCGCGGCCGGCCGCGTGGCAGGGGGCGTGCTGGAAGGCATCATCCTGCGCCGCAGGCAGGACCTGCCCTATGCGCAGTTCTCGCTGGATGACGAGCTGGAGCGCTGCGACCTGATCGTCGAATGCGCCGGGCAGCAGGCAGTGCGCGAGCACGCGGTGAAAATCCTCGACGCCGGGGTCGACTTGCTGCTGATCTCCCTGGGCGCGCTGGCGGACCGGGACCTCGCCGAACGCCTGGCCCACGCCGGCCCGGGCCGGCTGTTCTTCAGCTCGGGCGCGGTGGGAGGCCTGGACCTGCTGGCCTCCGGCGCCCGCATGGGCACGTTCTCCGAGATCCGCATCACCACCCGCAAACTCCCCTCAACGCTGGTCCAGCCGTGGATGAGCCAAGCCCGGCGCGCAGGGCTGGAATCCGCCGCCGCGCCCGTCGAGGTCTTTGCCGGGCCGGCCCGGCAGGCGGCGCAGCAGTTCCCCAAATCACTGAATGTCGCGGCGGCGGTGGCGCTGGCGGTCGGGAACTGGGACGTGGTTTCCGTGCGCCTGCTGGCCGACCCCCTGGCCGAGCTGACCGAGCATACGATCGAAGCCCGCGGCGCCAGCGGCGACTGCTGCTTTTCCATCAAGAACCACCCCTCGGCACGCAATCCCCGCACCAGCGGCGTGGTGCCCTGGGCGGTGCTGCGCTCGCTGGAAGCCGCGCTCGGAGCGCGCGGCGGGCTGATCTAGCTCTCCGCCGCGTAGCCCAGCGCGCGGGAGATGCCGCGGGCCGCGGTGCGCAACGCCAGCGCGGCGGCGGGCAGCGTCGCGGAACCGCGCGGCACCACCACGGACAGCACCGCCAGCGCGTAGCCCTGCAGGTCCAGGATCGGCGCGGCCACGCCGGTGGTCTCCTCGTCGATGTAGCCGTCCATGGAGGCGAAGCCGTTGCGCCGGATCTCCGCCATTTCGGCGCGGAAGTTCGGGTGGGTGGCCAGCATCAGCTCGCGGTGGCGTTCAAGGAACCCGTGGATGGCCTCCGGCCGGGAGAAGGCCAGCAGCGCCATGCCCATGGAGGTGCGGTGCACGGGCATGCGCCCGGCCACGCTGGCCTGGTTGACCACCGATCCCGGGCGGGAGAGCCGCTCGATGATCAGCACCTCGTCCTCGTGCAGCATTGACAGCTGGGTGTTCTGCCCCAGCAGCTGGTTGATGTCCTCCATGAATGGCAGGGCCGCCGTGCGCAGGTCCTGGGTCGCGGCGCTGCGGTTCGCCAGTTCCCACAGGCGCAGGCCCAGGGTCACCTGGCCGTCCTTGCCGCGGGAGAGCAGGCCGTGGGACACCATCTCGTCGAGCAGCCGGTACATGGTCGCGGTGGGAATCTGCGCGCGCCGGGCCAGCGCCAGCACGCTCATCGACGGCGTGTGCTGGTCGAACGCGTCAAGGATGCGGACCAGCCGGTCCAGCATCGAATCCCCACTGGGCGAATTGGCCATGGAACCTACTCTAACTGCACGATCCGGCAGGCGGCCGGATGAAGAACGCCGGACCCCGGAAGGGGATCCGGCGTTGCTCGAATCGAGGGGACGGGGTGCGCCGCTAGGAGCTCTTGGGCTTGGGGATCTGTGCGATGACCAGGACCGCGATCAGCGCCGCGCCGCCGTAGAGGAAGAACGCGCCCGGGTAGGCGGTGCCGGCGGCGACCATCAGGCCGGTGACGTAGGGGCCGATGATCGCGCCGAAGCGGCCGATGCCCGAGGCCAGGCCGATGCCGGTGGCCACCATGTCCCGCGGGTACACATGGCCCGCGTAGACGTACATCAGGCACTGCGAGCTGAAGACGAAGACGCCGGTCACGAACAATACCGCGGTCAGCAGCGCCTGGCTGCCGAAGGGCACGGCCAGCAGGACCAGGAACACCGCCGATGCGGCGAACCAGAGCAGCGAGACGAGCTTGATGCCCTTGGCATCGGCGGCGTAGGCGCTGATGATGAGCCCGGCGATCGCGCCGAGGTTCAGCACGAAGAGCATGGTCAGCGAGTCGGCCACCGGGTAGCCGGCCGCGCCCATGATCTTCGGCAGCCAGGCGTTCAAGCCGTAGACCAGCACCAGGCCCATGAAGGCCGCGATCCACAGGCCGATGGAGCTGCGCAGATACTTGGGCTTGAGCACGTCCATGATGGAGGTGCGCTCGCCGGACGGGGTGACGTCGCTTTCGGGCAGCTTGAACCACAGCAGCGCCAGCAGCGCCAGGCCCAGGCCGCCGCCCAGGTAGTAGAGGATCGACCAGTGGATTCCGGCGGCCTTGCCCGCCAGCGAGGCCAATACCGCACCGAGGTGGTAGCCGACCATCGGCAGGTTGTTGGCCAGCGCGCGGCGTCCCACCGGAGCGTTTTCCTGCATCAGCGCCAGCGCGACCGGCATGCAGCCGCCCAGGCCGAGGCCCGCGATGAAGCGCACCAGGCCCATCAGGGCGGCCGAGGGCATGAGCGGGAAGACGAGGGTGAAGATCGAGAAGACGAGTACCGCGAGCAGCAGCGGACGACGCCGGCCGAAACGGTCGGCCAGCCGCCCCATGAAGGCCGCGCCCACACCCACGCCGATCAGCGAGAAGGTGTTGACCCAGTTCATTTGGTCGACGCTGAAGCCGCCGACCCCAGGGTCGGTGAGCATGGGGATGGTCGCGCCCAGGGCAACGATGTCGTAGCCCTCGAAGACCACGATGAAGAAGCAGAGGGCGGCAATCCAGCCACCGAGTTTGACTGGTGTGGTGCCGGCGGGTGTCGTGGCCAAGGGGAGGTCCTTTCGAAAACTACTCGCCATAGATGGTGATCCTCATCATGACCTAGTGAGATTAGCACCTCATTCGTAAAACGCACAAATGTTCACAATGTGAACTTTTGGGGCGGATATTTCCGCACGAGCCCTTGAGGTTCCGGGTGAAGGGCTGGTAAAGTTCTTATTGTGAACTTAAGTTCACACAGTGAACTTTTTGAGCGATGGAGCACCGACTGATGCAGCAGGCTTATCTATACGACGCAATCCGCACGCCCTTCGGCAAGATCGGCGGCACGCTGTCCGGGCATCGCCCCGACGACCTGGCCGCCCACGTGGTCCGCGAGCTGGTGGCCCGCTCGTCCGCGCTGGATCCGGCAACCATCGACGAGTCGATCTTCGGCAATGCCAACGGCGCCGGCGAGGAAAACCGCAACGTCGCCCGCATGGCCACCCTGCTGGCTGGCCTGCCCACCACCCTCCCCGGCACCACGATGAACCGGCTGTGCGGCTCCTCGCTGGACGCTGCCATCGCCGCCTCCCGACAGGTCGCCACCGGGGACGCCGACCTGGTGCTGGTCGGCGGCGTCGAGTCGATGAGCCGTGCGCCCTGGGTGCTGCCCAAGACCGAGCGCCCCTTCCCGATGAGCAACCTCGAGCTGTCCAACACCACCCTGGGTTGGCGCCTGGTCAACCCGGCGATGCCGGGCGAATGGACCGTCTCGCTGGGCGAGGCCACCGAGCAGCTGCGCGAACGCCACCAGATCACCCGCGAGGACCAGGACGAATTCTCCGCCCGCTCCCACCAGCAGGCCGCCGCGGCCTGGGACGCGGGCAAGTACCAGGACCTGGTGGTCCCGGTGCCGCCGGCGAACAAGCGCGGGACGGAAACGACCAGGGATGAGACCATCCGCGCGGACTCCACCGCGCAGACCCTGGCCGGGCTGCGCACCGTGTTCCGCACCGGCGAGAACGCCACCGTCACCGCCGGCAACGCCTCGCCGATGTCCGACGGCGCCTCGGCCGCCTTCATCGGCTCCGAGCGCGGCGGCCAGCTGCTGGGCGCCAAGCCCATCGCCCGCATCGTCTCCAACGGAGCCTTCGCGCTGGATCCGCAGTTCTTCGGCTTCGCCCCGGTTCAAGCCGCCAACAAGGCCGTCGCCAAGGCCGGACTGACCTGGAAAGACATCGCCGCGGTCGAGCTGAATGAGGCGTTTGCCGCCCAGTCGCTGGCCTGCGTGCGGGCCTGGGAGATCGACGAATCCATCGTCAACGCCTGGGGCGGCGCGATCGCCATCGGCCACCCGCTGGGAGCCTCGGGCCTGCGCATCCTGGGCACCCTGGCCCGCCGCCTGGCCGAATCCGGCCAGCGCTACGGGGTGGCCGCCATCTGCATCGGCGTGGGCCAGGGCCTTGCCGTGGTCCTGGAAAACACCAGCGCCTAACACCACCAGAGAATTCGGAGAACACCAGCAATGGCACCACGCATCGCCACTTCGGCGGCCGACGCGGTCGCGCAGATCACCGACGGCTCCACCGTCCTGATCGGCGGCTTCGGCAACGCCGGGCAGCCCATGGAACTGATCGACGCGCTCATGCAGTGCGGCGCCACCGACCTGACGGTGGTCAACAACAACGCAGGCCAGGCCGACGCCGGCCTGGCATTGCTGATCAAGGAGCGCCGGGTCAAGAAGATCATCTGCTCCTTCCCGCGCCAGTCCGACTCCTGGCACTTCGATGAGGCCTACCGTGCCGGGGAGATCGAGCTGGAGCTGGTCCCGCAGGGCAACCTGGCCGAGCGCATCCGCGCCGCCGGCGCCGGCATCGGCGGCTTCTTCACCCCGACCGGCTACGGCACGCTGCTGGCCGAGGGCAAGGAAACCCGCATCATCGACGGGCGCGGCTACGTGCTGGAATCGCCGATCCACGCGGATTTCGCGCTGATCAAGGCGCTGCGCGCGGACACGCACGGCAACCTGGTCTACCGCAAGACCGCACGCAACTTCGGCCCCATCATGGCCACCGCGGCCGCGCAGGCCATCGTCCAGGTGGACGAGGTCGTGCCGGTGGGCGGCATCGATCCGGAAAACGTGATCACCCCGGGAATCTACGTCGACACCGTGGTGGCGCTGGGAGGCAGCAACTAATGACTACGTACACGCCAGAGAAACTCACCCGCGATGAGATGGCGCAGCAGGTGGCCGCGGACATCCCGGCCGGCGCCTTCGTGAACCTGGGCATCGGCCAGCCGACCAATGTCTCGAACTTCCTCACCGCGGACCAGGGCGTCACCCTGCACACCGAGAACGGCATGCTGGGCATGGGCCCGGTCGCCACCGGCGAGGACATCGACGAGGACCTGATCAACGCCGGCAAGATCCCGGTCACCGAGCTGCCCGGCGCCAGCTTCTTCCACCACGCGGACTCCTTCGCGATGATGCGCGGCGGGCACCTGGACGTCTGCGTGCTCGGCGCCTTCCAGATCTCCGAAGCCGGGGACCTGGCCAACTGGCACACCGGCGCCGAGGGCGCCATCCCGGCGGTGGGCGGCGCCATGGACCTGGCCATCGGCGCCAAGCAGACCTGGGTCATGATGAGCCTGTTCACCAAGGCCGGCGAATCCAAGCTGGTCAAGGAGCTGAGCTATCCGGTCACCGGCCTGGGCTGCGTCTCGCGGATCTACACCGAGTCGGCGGTGTTCGAGCTGCGCGATTCCACCGTGTTCGTCCGCTCCACCCACGGCATCAGCTTCGAGGACCTCGCCTCCCGCATCCCGGTGGCGCTGGAGCGCGCCTAAGCGGATCGGCTCCTGCCCGACCAAGTAGATTAGTGGGGGCGCCCTGTGCGGGCGCCCCCACTGGTATTTTCGACGAATTTCAAAGGATGGCCGATGAGCGAGCAGAGCACGGGCACCGCACCGGTGCAGTCCCTGGCCCGCGGCCTGCAGGTAATCAGCAGCTTCGACGCGGAGCACCCCTCCATGACGCTGTCCGAGGTCGCCGCGCGCACCGGCCTCTCGCGGGCCACCGCGCGGCGTTTCCTGCTCACCTTGAAGGAGCTGGGCTACGTCCGCTCGGACGGGAAGTACTTCGAGCTGACCCACAAGGTCCTGCAGCTGGGTTACGCCTACCTGTCCAGCGCCACGCTGCCGCAGCTGATCGAGCCGGTGCTCGAAAGCCTGTCCGCCGCCGTGGGCGAATCCGCTTCCGCCGCGGTGCTGGAAGGCACCGAGATCATGTACGTGGCCCGCGTGCATACCCGCTCCATCATGCGGGTGGGCATCTCGGTGGGCACCCGGTTCCCCGCCATCCACACCTCCATGGGGCGCGTGCTGCTGGCGCACGCCGGCGAAGCCGCCATCGAGGCAGCGCTGGCCGGCATCCAAGGGCCGCTGGCCCCGAACACCATCACCGATCCGACCGCGCTGTGCGCCGAGCTGGCGCAGGTCCGCGCGCGGGGCTTCGCCGTGGTGGACCAGGAACTGTCGGTGGGCCTGCGCTCGGTGGCGGTGCCGGTGCACCGCCCGGACGGCACGGTGGCCGCGGCCATGAACGTGTCCATGAGCGTGGGCCCGGCCGGCCCGGCCGAGGCCCTGGACGCCGCGCAGGCCATCCTGCCGCGGCTGCAGGCGGCCGCGGCCCAGATGGAACAGGCGCTGGCCGCCCGGAAATAGGAGTCGCACCATGTTCGAAGACACCCTGTGCAAGGTGGAGGCGGTCGGACGCCAGCTGTGGGATTCGGTGTCCAGGGGCGGGGCCCTGCGCGGGCGGAAGTACCCCTGGCACCTGTGCCTGGTGGCGACGACCTTCTGGGTGGGGAGATCTACGACCCCGCCGCCGCGGACGGCTCGCAGGTCATCAGCGCCTACGACGGCTGGTGGTACGAGCGCTTCGGCGGCTGCGACGGGGTGATCGAGGACGGCGTGTGCCAGACCGAACCGCGCACCGCGGAGAACGGCTTCTTCCCGACGTCCATGACCCCGAAGCAGAACCCGTTCTACCTGGACCTGCCCTTCGACGACGTGAACAACGACGCCGCGTTCGCGCAGCGCGGCCGGATCCCCTGGGCCGACGACCCGGGGTACGCCGGGAATCTGGAGAACCGGGAGTTCTCCTACATGAAGAACCGCTGGGTGCAGCTGCAGTACAAGGGCAGCACCTGCTACGCGCAGATCCAGGACGCCGGCCCGGCGGAATACGACGACGTCGACTACGTGTTCGGCGACGGGAACACCGGGCCGAAGAGCACCAGGTTCAACGGCGCCGGGATGGACGTCTCCCCGGCGGTGGTCGGCTGCCTGGGCTTCACCGAGCTGAACGGCACCCAGACCGGGGTGTCCTGGCGCTTCGTGGACGACGTGGACGTGCCCGACGGTCCGTGGAAAACCATCGTCACCGGCTCCGGCTACGACTGGAGCAGCGGCGGGCCCGCGGCAAAGTAGGCCCCGGGGAAAGCAGGCCCGTGCTCAGGCCGTCTCGGCCGGGGGCCTGCAGGCCAGCAGCTGCCCCACCAGCTGCTGGACGGTGCCGGCATCCAGGAAGCCGTCCTGGTGCCCGCGGGAAATGTCCAGGTGGTAGCTGACCCCGTCGCCGGCCAGCAGCGCCAGCTTGGCCAGCACCGGATCGCCCAGCGCGTCGTTGAGCACCCGGTACCAGAGGTCCCGCCCGCGGCGCAGCGCCGCGGAGGCGTCCTCGTTGCCGCGCTGGGCCAGCCGGGTCGCGGCCACCACCATGCGCTCCAGCGGCGAGTCCTCCTCCATGGAGGAGGCGAAATAGTAGTGCACCGCCTGCGCGGGATCCGCGCCCATCGCCGCCACGTCCGCGTCGATCAGCTCGTTCAGGCGCCGGACCAGTTCGGTGTCCAGCGCCTGGCGCGAGCGGAAGTGGTGCAGCAGCCCCGCCTTGGACAGCCCGCTGCGCTTGGCTGTGGCATCGATCGTCGCCTCGCGGGCGCCGTGCTCGTAGAGCAGCGCCACATAGGCGTCGAGGATGATCTCCTGCTTGGTTGCGGTGCTCATGGGCGCGGCGTCTCCAGGGGCTTGGGGTGTGCAGTTTACTTTTCGACGATACCCCACGGCGAGCCGTAGCCCGCCGGTTCGGCCGCGGCCAGCAGGTCCAGGAACGGTGCTGCAGTGAAGGCCTCCGGGCCCAGCACGCCGGCGCCGGACCAGGTGCCGTTGGCCAGCAGCTCCAGGGCGATGACCGGGTTCACCGCGGTCTGCCAGACCACGGCCTGGGAGTTGTCGCGCGCCATGGTGTCCTCGTTGTCCGCCACGTGGTACAGGTAGCGCGAGCCGGTGCTGCCGTCCTTCAGCGTGCCGGTGACCAGCACGCCGGCGCAGGTCTTGCCCTTCATCAGCGGGCCCAGGGTGGCCGGATCGGGCAGGCAGGCGGCGACGACGTCGCGCGGGGAGACCTGCACGCCGCGCACCGAGACCGGGTCGGTGGAATCCAGGCCCAGCTTGTTCAGGGTCTTGAGCACCTCGATGAACTCGTTGCCCAGCCCGTACTTGAAGTCCACGCGCTGCGCGTCCAGCCAGCGCGGCATCATGGTGACTTCCTCGTGCTCCACGTTCACGCATTCGACCTCGCCGATGCCTTCCGGGAATTCGAAGACGGTCGGCTCGGAGAACGGCGCGGTGGTGTACCAGCCGCCCTTGGCCTTGTCGTACAGCACCGGCGGATTCAGGCATTCCTCGATGGTGGTCCAGATGGAGAAGGACGGGGCGAACTCGTAGCCTTCCACGCTCAGGTTGGCGCCGTCGCGCACGCTGAGCTCCTCGATGTCATCAAAGAGCTCGTCGGCCGCGTAGCGGGCCAGCACGTTGGACAGGCCCGGCTCCACGCCGATGCCCACCAGTGCCAGCTGCCCGTCGCGTTCCCAGTGATCGGCCGCGGCGAACTGCTCGTCGCCCAGCTTGACGTGGGTCCGGGTGAACGGCTGTTCAGGGTGGCGCTGCGACAGGCTCATGGCCATGTCCAGGTAGGTGGCCCCGGCGGTTTTGCAGGCGGTGAAGATCGGCATCACGAAGCGCGGATCCACGGCGTTGAGCACGTGGGTGGCCCCGGTGGAGCGGATCAGTTCCACGATGGAATCCTCGCTGGACGCGTCGACCTGGGCGGTGGCGTAGCGGGCGTCGCCGATCGCCTCGATCAGCTGCTGCGGGCGGGCCGGGTCGTAGTCCGCGATGGTGAGCTTCTCGAAGAAGCTGCGGCGGGAGGCGATGCGGGCCGCGGCGGAGCCGACGCCGCCGGCGCCGATGATCAGGATCTGCATGGGAGGTTGTCCTTTGGGCTGGTAGCAGTGTGGAAAGGGAAGATGGCTTGAGCGGTGTGCCGGGCGCCTAGTGCTCCGGAACCAGCACCGGGGTGTCGCGGTTCAGCGAGCGGCCGGCGAAGTAGTCGCGGGAGCCCGGGCGCAGCGCCCACAGCCCCATGACCACCAGGCCCAGGGCCAGCGAGCCGACACCCATCACGAAGGTGCCGCTGATGCCCAGGATGGTGGTGGTGCCGTACTCCGGGTCCAGCATGCTGATGGCCGAGTAGATGAACACCGCGGACATCATCAGCCCGCCGACCAGCGGCATGAGCAGCCGGAAGAACAGGTTGCGCACGGACTGCGTGAGCGTGGAACGGAAGTACCAGATGCAGGCGAAGGAGGTGATCGCGTAGTACAGGGCCACGGCCAGCGAGGTGCTCTCGATGGTGTCGGCCAGGATGTCCCCGGAGATGATGGTCATGCCCACGTAGAACACCAGCGAGGCGGAGCCGGTGAACAGCGTCGAGTACGCCGGGGTCTTGAAGACCTGGTTGACCACGCCGAAGCGCTTGGGCAGCGCGCCGTAGACGCCCATGGACAGGGTGCCGCGGGCGGTGGGCAGGATGGTGGTCTGGCAGGTGGCCAGCGCGGAGACCGCCACGGCCAGCACCAGCAGCCAGCCCCAGGAGCCCATGGCGTCCAGGCGCAGCGCGAAGAACACGTCGTCGGCGCCGTCCGGGTTGCCCAGCCCCTTGCCGGTGTCGCCGATGCCGGCGAACATCATGGTCAGCACCGTGATGCCGATGTAGGTCACCAGCAGCATGGCGGTGGACAGCAGCGCGGCCAGGCCCGGGGTGGTGCGCGGATTCTTGGTTTCCTCGGCCAGCGCCAGGCAGGTGTCCCAGCCCCAGTAGATGAAGATCGCGATCAGTACGCCCTGCACGAACCCGGCCGGGTTGTCGGTGGCGAACGGGTTGAACCAGTCCCAGGAGAACTGCAGGCCCAGCTCCGGCATGGTCTGGATCGCGAAGTACAAGCCGATGCAGAAGGCGATGATCGCCGCGTACTGCAGCGCCATCAGCAGATACTGGGTGATCGCCCCGGTCTCCACGTCGCGGTAGGAAATCCAGGTCATCGAGATGATGATCAGCGCGCCGAACGCGGTGACCAACACCTTGGAATCCGCAATGGACCCGTCGCCGATGAGCAGCAGCAGGTACTTGGAGGCGACCTCGGTCTGGCTGGACATCACGATCACGCCGGCGACCATCACGGCCCAGCCGGCCATCCAGCCGGTTTTCGGACCGAAGGCCTTGGCCGCCCAGGTGAAGGCGGTGCCGCTGTCGGGGATCGCGGTGTTCAGCTCGCGGTAGGCGAAGGCGGTCAGGCACATCGGGATGAACGCGACGATCAGAGCTGCAGGGGTCTGCGCCCCGGCGGCCATCACGATGAAGCCCAGGGTCGCGGCCAGCGAGTACAGCGGCGCGGTGGAGGCCAGCCCGATGACGGTCGACTGCATCAGTCCGAGTTTTCCTGCCGCCAAGCCCTTGGAGGTCAGCTTCGGGGGACTGCTTGTCTGCTGCGTGGTGGTCATGCGGAAAGGTCCTCCCGGAAAGTGCGTCAAGACAGATATTCAACCAACCAACTGGTTGGTCTGCTACATCCTGCCAACTTCGAAGAAGTGAGTCAAGTTACACCCTGAGGTGACGCGCCGCACCATAGGGTGTGGGCGGGGTTGCTTTTGAATGATTCAAAAAACTGACGGTGGGCGGGCCGGTACTGCGAGGATCCGGGCCGAGCCCGCCCGAAAGCGCGCCGGTGCTGGTTCGTGTTATCCGGTATAAAAATTTCCCCGATTCTCACCTGCAGTTAATTCCTCCGTGACTGCTTCGTTGCCGGCGTCAGGCACAGTGGGCGGCATCAATGAAACGTACGGGAGGAATAAACCCATGACCTTGCGACCCCTCGCACTCGGCGCCCTGGCCCTTAGCCTGACCGCCGGCATCGCGGTTCCGGCAGCGGCGGCCCCGGTGGGGAATACGGCGGACGAAACTACCCTCATCGGCCACCGAGGGGCGGCCGGCGTTGCTCCCGAAAACACCCTGTCCGCCATCAAGGCCGGCAGCCAGTCGGGCGCCGACTACATCGAGATCGATGTCCAGTTGAGCAAGGACGGCGTGCCGTTCATCTTCCACGACGACACCCCCAGCCGGACCACCAACGCCAAGGACGTGTTCCCTGGCCGGGAAAACGATCCGATCACCTCATTCACCTGGGAGGAGCTGCAGCAGCTCGACGCCGGTTCCTATTTCTCCGCGGCGTTCGCCGGCGAGAAGATCCCGCACTTCGACAGCGTGCCCGGAGTCCTGACCGGCACCACCGGCGTCTACATCGAAATCAAGTCCCCGGCGAAGTCCCCGGGGGTGGAGCAGCTGGTCGCCGATGCGCTCGCCGAGGGCGAGGGTTGGTCGCGGCTGCTGGAGAAGGATCGTATCGAGGTGCTTGGCTTCGACGCGGCCTCGAACCGTACTTTCGCCCAGCTGGCGCCCGGGGTGCCGCTGCAGCAGCTGGCCGGCAGCGTGCCGGACGCAGCGACCCTGGAAAACTACGCGCAGTTCGCCGACTCCTTCGGCACCAGCTACCGCACGCTGGACGCCGCCGGCGCGCAGCGCGTGAAGGATGCCGGGCTTCAGCTCGGGGTCTACACGGTCAACTCGGCCGAGGCCGCCGAGCAGTCCCTGGACCTGGGCGTCGAGCGCATCACCGGCGACTTCCCGCAGCAGGTGGCGCGTCACCTGTCCGGGCGCAAGCCCTTCCCTTCCAATGACGGATTGGTGATCGCGGAATCGGTGAACGACGTGCCGGGCAACGACCTGCAGCCTCAGACCGGGGAACACGTGGTGCTGGAGAACACCGGGCACCGCACGCTGTCCCTGGAGGGCTACCTGGTGCGCGATGCGGCCAACAACGTGATGCGCATTCCGGCCGGCTACCAGTTGGAGCCGGGGCAGCAGCTGCGCCTCTACCCGGGACCGGGCACCAACAGCTCGCAAGCCGTCTATCTGGGCGGCAGCGTGGCGGTGCTCAACAACGGCGGCGATTCGCTGGCGCTGTGGAACTCCAAGGAACGGCTGATGGACACCTACGCCAACTAGGAGCGGTCAGAAAGCAGCAGGTCCCGGGCGGAAGCCCAGGACCTGTCTGTCATTTAGTGGCGCGGATCGTGCCCGTCATCCGCGGTCCGGGCGCCGGAGCGCTGCGTGAGCAGGTGCTCGAGGATCGGCTCCAGCACGGCCAGCCCGTCCTTCACCCCGCCAGAGGAGCCCGGCAGCGTCACCACCAGCGTGTTGCCGGCGAATCCTGCCACCCCGCGGGTGATCACCGCCATGGGCGTGGAGCTTTCGCCGCGGCGGCGGACCGCCTCGATGATTCCCGGCAGCTGTACGTCCAGCAGCGGCGAGACCATTTCCGGGGTCTGGTCATCGGGGGACACCCCGGTGCCCCCGGTGGTCAGCACCACCGAGGTTCCGGTGGCGATCTCCGCGTCCACCGCGAAGCGCACGGGTTGCCCGTCGGCGACCAGCAGCGGGCCGGTCACCGTGAAGCCGCGCTCGGCCAGCCAGCCGGCGAGCACCGGCCCGGTGGTGTCCGGGGCCCGTCCGGCCGCGGCGCTGGTGGAGGCCACGATGACCGAGGCGCGCCTATTCACCTGCATCACGGGTCCAGTCTCCGCTCTTGCCGCCGGACTTGGCCAGCACCTTCACCTCGGTGACCTCGGCGTGCTTGTCCACGGCCTTGACCATGTCATAGAGGGTCAGCGCGGCGACGCTGGCCGCGGTCAGCGCCTCCATCTCCACCCCGGTCACGCCCTTGGTGGTGACCTGCGCGGTGACGAGCACCGCGGACTCCTGCGCCTCGAAGTCCACCGACACCTTGGAGATCGGCAGCGGATGGCACAGCGGGATCAGTTCCCAGGTGCGCTTGGCGGCCATGATGCCGGCGATGCGCGCGGTGCCCAGCGCCTCGCCCTTGGGCAGGTTGCCGGTCATCAGCATCTGCACCACCTCCGGGCGGGTGGTGAACAGCGCCTGCGCGGTGGCCACACGCTTGGTCACGGCCTTGCCGCTGACGTCGACCATGTGGGCGCTGCCGTCCTCGCGCAGGTGGGTGAGTTTCTCAGACATTCATTCTCCAAACATCGATCATGGTTCCGGCGGCAAGGTGCTCGATGCCCACCGGGATGTGCACCAGCGCGTCAGCGCGGGCCAGGTCGTGGATCAGGTGCGATCCCGGATCCAGCACCTGCACCGTGCCTTCGTCCAGCAGCGCCCGGCGGACTTGGTGCTTGCCCGCGGGGGAGTGCACTTCCCCGGCCAGCTCGAACTGCTCGGCGACCGGCTCGGGCAGTGCGGCCTGCCGGCGGAGCGCCGGGGCCAGGAACAGTTCCAGCGAGAGCAGCGCGCTGACCGGGTTGCCCGGGAAGCAGAGCGCCGGGGTGCCGTCCAGCTGCGCGAAACCCTGCGGGCCGCCGGGCTGCAGTGCCACGTGGTGGAAGCTGCCGCCGCGCGGGGCCAGTGCCTCGCGCACCACCTCGTAGGCGCCGGCGCTGATGCCGCCCACGGTGAGGATGAGATCCACCTGCCGGGCCTGTGCCTCCAGCGCGAGGCCCAGCGCCTGCGCGTCGTCCGGCAGCCGCAGGGTGTCCACCTGCGCGCCGTAGCCGCGCAGCGCCGCGGCGAGCATGGGCGAATTCGAATCCGGGATCCTGCCGGCTTCCGAGGTTCCGCCCATCAGCTCGTTGCCGGTGGTGCACACCAGCACCCGCAGCTTCCGGCGCACCGGTACCCCGCGCACGCCGCTGGCGGCCAGCGCGCCGATCAGCGTGGGGGTCAGCCGTGCCCCGGCGTCGGCGACCAGGGCGCCTGCCTGCAGGTCCTGCCCGGCGGGGCGGATGAAACGTCCGGGCTCGGACGGCGTGGTGAAAGTTGCAGTGCCCGTCGGAGTACCTTCGCCGGGGCGCACCAGCTGCCCGAAGGTACCTTCCGTGGTGGCTTCCACGGGGATGACGGTGTCCGCCCCGGCGGGGATCACTGCCCCGGTCATCACCGGGGAGACGGTGCCGGGCAGCAGCTCGATCTGCCGGTCTCCGGCCGCGGCGGTGAAACCCAGCGGCAGGGCGATCGGGTGCTCGTCGCTCGCGCTGGACAGCTCGGCGCTGCGGGCGGCATAACCGTCCATCTGCGAATTAGTGAAGGCGGGGATGGGCAGGAGCGCGTGCACCCCGGCGGCGGTCACCCGCCCGGGCAGATCCGCGGCGTCGACCGGCAGCGTTTCGTGATCAAGTGCCGCGATCACCGGGTCCAGCAACGCGGCGATTTCCGCGCGGTGTTCCTCTAGGTTGCAGGCCATGGGTTATCCGCCGGCGAAGGGCGGCAACACGTCCACGGTCAGCTCGCCAACCGGGCCCAGCTCACCGTCGTCGCGCCTCACCACCCCGTTGATCAGGAAGCTTCCGGCACGCAGGACCTGGGCCATGGGATCGCCGTAGGCCGCGATGAGTTCGGCGCGCAGCTGGGCCAGGGATTGGGCATGCGGCCAGCTCTCCTGTTCGGTGCCCGCCGCGGCCGCCGCGGCGGCGAAGTAGCGTATCGTAATCTGCGACATGACTTCATGCTATCGCCTATCATCCGGCGCGGCCGGGCGCGTAGGATCCGACTATGAGTGATCGTGCGTTTGAGCCCCTGGTCGACCCGGCCCCTGCGCTGAACGACGAGCAGCTGGCCCGGGCCCAGCGCCAGCTTGCCCTGCCCGGATTCGGGCTAGAATCCCAGCACCGACTGGCCGCCGCCCGCGTGCTGGTGATCGGCGCCGGAGGACTGGGCAGCGCCAGCATCCCGTACTTGGTCGGCGCCGGGGTGGGCACCGTGGGCATCGTGGATGACGACGTCGTGGAACTGTCCAACCTGCATCGCCAGATCACCCACACCACCGCGAACATCGGACTGCCCAAGACCGCCTCGCTGGCCGCCGCCGCGCAGGCGCTGGACCCGGGCGTGCGGATCATCGAGCACAACCTGAGGCTGACTTCGCAGAACGCGTTGGAGATCTTCTCCGGCTACGACCTGGTGATCGACGGTAGCGACAACTTCCCGACCCGCTACCTGAGCAATGACGCAGCCCAGCTGACCGGTATCCCGCTGGTCTGGGGCTCCATCCTGCAGCACCACGGGCAGGTGTCCGTCGCTTGGCATGAGCACGGCCCGGGCTACCGGGACTTGTTCCCCGTTCCTCCGGCCCCAGGCACCGTGGCCGACTGCGCCACCGGAGGGGTGCTGCCGGGACTCTGCGGAACCATCGGCTCGCTGCTGGCCACCGAAGCGCTGAAGCTGATCACCGGAATCGGCGCTCCGCTGGTGGGCAGGGTGCTGGTCTACGACGCGCTGGGCGCGAGCACCCGCACAGTGGAGTACTCGCGGGATCCTGCCGCGACACCCGTGACCGGGCTGATCGACTACGAACTGTTCTGCGCTGGCGGGCTGCAGGAACCGGCGCAGATGTCTCCCGCAGACCTGGTAGCCGCCCTGCACTCCCAGAACCCTCCAGTGCTCCTGGATGTGCGCAACCAGGACGAGCGCGACGAACTGAGCATCCCCGGCTCGATCTTCCTGCCGCTGCCTCAGCTTGAAGCTGCTGTGGATGCGGGACAAGACTTGCCGCAACTGCCCAAAGAGCTGACCATATACTGCGCCAAGGGGCCGCGTGCCATCCGTGCCGCCCAGCTGCTGGCGCGCCGGGGCATCAGCACCCGCTACGTGCCCGGGGGAATGCCGGCGTTGGCCGCGCTCGCGCCCGAACTGACTGTTTCGAAAAGAGGAATGCATTGAGCTACGCGCTGATCACCGAGGACGTTATCGATGAAGCTGCCGTGCAGGCTGCTGTGCTCAGCGACACCGCAGGCGCGGTGGTCATGTTCCATGGAATTATCCGCAACCATGACGGCGGCCAAGCGGTGAATTCCCTGGACTACTCTCACCATCCTGAAGCGCAGAAGTTTCTGGAGAACATCATTGCCGAAGAAGAAACACGCACCGGCCTGAGACTTGCCGCGGTGCACCGGGTCGGATCGCTGTCCATCGGGGACGCCGCGCTCATCGCGGCCAGCGCCGCTTCGCACCGCAAGGAGGCCTTCGAAGCAATCGAGAACTTGGTGGAACGCATCAAGGCCGAGGTTCCCATCTGGAAACGCCAGCACTTTACCTCCGGTACTTCCGAGTGGGTCGGCCTGTAGGCGCTCCGTTAGCTGAGCAGCTCTTCGAAAAATCATGTACTTCACCTAGTTCGGGTGGTCGATTCAAGAAGGGCATAGCCCGCGCACGGTCGACATATGCAGGACGTACGCGTGGGCACGACATGTGGACACAGCTCGAGCCCACTTGGCACAATTGAAGCGTCGAAGGCAGTAGCTTTCGAAAGTAGGCCCGGCAGTCCTCCGGAGGTGTGACGAGCCGGGCTAGCGTATTTAACAGTTTTCCTTTGAAAGGATGAGTCCGACTGGGACGTCTTACAACTCATGAGTTGTAAGACATCTCGCTAGACGGATGATCGGTTGGTAGAGCTGGAACTTTCAGTTCAGATCTATTTCTCAGCTTCGCATCTTGTGGATTCAAGAAAACACCCGCCAAAGAGATGGTCTACGCGCGAGCCCCGGGACGTGTCGGTGGACGCACCTCGGTGATGATTGCGAAGCTGGCCGAAGCGGCGATAAAGACGCGCGTCGAAGGGAAGAATGTTGCGCACATCTCCAGGGTTCTTGGTGTCGAGCCTTCCGCATCTAGGATGTTGGTCCATATCGAAGATGAGCGCACAACGTCACCTTTTCATCCAACTTATGTTGCATGCATTGTGTTAGATCGTGGATGGGTTCATTAAATGTCCAGTTGGTGGCTGGACTTTTCCGATGAGCTGTATCTTCGGCATCTATGGTTGATATATGTCCCAAATCGAACGCGATCTTCCTGCTGACTATTCTGATGCTTTATTGACCTTGAAAGAGCTGATCCACGAGGCCCAGCATCGGGCGCAGCGGATGGTCAACACGGCCATGGTCGAACTGTATTGGAATATCGGGCGAATCATTTCTTGATCGTCAGGCTGGTCAGCCTTGGGGGAGTAAGGTATTCGACAGTATCGCGCGGGATCTGCGAGTTGAGTTCCCTCATATGAAGGGGTTCTCGAGAACGAATCTCTACAACATGCGGGCGTTTGCCGAAGCGTGGGGTGTTGAGGATTCAATTGTCCAGTCGGTAACTGGACAATTGAGCTGGACTCACAACGTGGCGCTTCTGAATAAGATTAGTGACCGTGAATTGCGTCAGTGGTATGCGCACCGTGCTGTTCAGCATGGTTGGTCCGTGGCGGTTCTTGAGCACCAAATTCGTACTCGGTTACATACACGCGAAGGCGCGGCTCCCAACAATCTAGAATCTCGTTTACCCAGCCAGGGCAGCGACTTGGCGAAGGAGCTGGCCAAAGATCCCCTGATCTTTGATTTCTTGGGGCTCACAGAAGAGGCACAAGAGCATGCGATTGAAGAAGCCATGACGCTTCGTTTGTCGCAGACCTTAGCCGAATTTGGTGCTGGTTTCGCGTTCGTCGGTAGGCAATACCATCTCGATGTCGATGGCGATGATTTTTATGTTGATCTGTTGTTGTATCACGTGCCATCGGACCGTTATGTCGTCGTTGAGCTGAAGGCTGGGAAGTTCAAACCTGAGCATCTGGGGCAGTTGAATTTCTATGTCGCTGCGGTCAATGACATGTTGAGGCTTCCCCGTCAGGCTCCCACGGTGGGGATCTTAGTTTGTGGGTCCAAGAATGATCGGACTGTACGGTATGCCTTGGATGGTTCGACACAGCCGCTAGCGGTTTCTTCCTACACGTATGATGCGTTGCCTCAGGAGGAGAAAACGACTTT
Organism: Glutamicibacter protophormiae; assembly: GCF_014647495.1. GTDB lineage: Bacteria > Actinomycetota > Actinomycetes > Actinomycetales > Micrococcaceae > Glutamicibacter > Glutamicibacter protophormiae. The sequence continues at coordinate 8,722 of NZ_BMPH01000007.1, read as the reverse complement.
GCCGTCTCCTGAAGCGATTGCGGCCGCGTTGGAGGTCGAAAGAGATCTGGCAGGCGAATAGCATTGATGTTGCAGTGGATCCAGGTAATTGGTCGGATGGCATATTGATTGATATGACCTTCTGAGCAGAAATACGACGATGCCAAGCATATTGCGTGCAACGCCAACAGCCGGAAACCGGCGTCAACTAAGACATCTGTCTACGTTTCAGAACCCTGCAGTAGTCTTGTGGACCAACCATTCAGCAGTTCGCACAGTTCCGCAGGCTGCACGTCGCTGACTTGCGCATCGCATAGCGCCAGCCCGAACGCCACCCAGCGCAGGTCCGAGTCCTCGGTCCGCACCAAACAGCTGTGCTCATCAATCGGTTGAATCTCGAACCACCTGCCGACGCGCGATTCCAGTTCTTCCGAGCTGGCATGCACCCGGGCGCTGACGCGCAGGTTCCCGGCGCCGCGCAGCCCGGCACGGACAAACTGTGCCGCATCGCCGCCCGGGATTTCCCGACGTGCGAAGCGCAGCGCCCGCGGCTCGGCGTTTTCCGCCCGATCGACCCGAAAGCTGCGCCAATCTGCGCGGTCCAGGTCGTAGGCCACCAAGTAATAGCGGTTGCCCACGTTGACCAGCTTGGCCGGCTCCACCCGTCGAGAACTGGCATTGCCCCGGGCATCACGGTAGTCGAAGGCAATACGTTCGCGGTCGCGACATCCCTGGGCGAATGCCACCAGCACCTGCGGATCCACAGGTTCCCGCGTTGAATGCTGCGAGTCCAGAGGGACGGTGCTCGCGGCCAGTGCCTGGGTCCGCTGCCGCAGCTTGGCCGGCAGCACCGGAACCACCTTGGACAGTGCCCGCAGCCCTGCCTCGGCCAGCGCATTCTCGCCTCCGTGGATGGTCGACTGCAGGCCGACGATCAGTGCCACCGCTTCCTCGTCGTCGAGCACCAGCGGAGGCAGCGCCGCACCGGCGGCCAGCTGGTAGCCGCCGCCTACCCCTCGCTCGGCCTGCACCGGATAGCCCAGCTCGCGCAGCTTGTCCACGTCGCGGCGCAGGGTGCGCAGCGAGACCTCCAGCCGCTGCGCCAGCTCCTCGCCGGACCAGTAGCGCCGGGTCTGCAACAGGGAGAGCAGACGCAGGGAACGTTGGCTTGTACTCATAAAAATATTCTGCCCCTATTTAGGCCAGAAACTGACACTTATGGCTCTTATCGTGGTTTTATCAGCCACCAAGAACGAGGAGCAAGACCATGAGTACCACCATGAAGGCCACCGAAACCACGCTCACCGGAGAGCGCGCCGACCTGAACCAGGCCCTGGCCAATGCCCGCCACTTCCTGCGCTTCACCGCCCAGAACCTGACCGACGAGCAGGCATCAACCCGCACCACCGTCAGCGAGCTGACCATCGGCGGACTGGTCAAGCACGTGCGCTCCGTGGAACAGGTGTGGCAGCAGTTCATGCTGCACGGCAAGAGCGCCATGGGGTGGGGCGATGCGGACTTCTACGACATGCCGCCCGAGGCTATGGAAGCCATCGAAGCCGAGTTCAGCATGCAGCCCGGAGAAACGCTGCAGAGCTTGCTGGATTCCTACGCAGAGATCGCGGCCGCGACCGATGCGCTGCTGGCGGACATCGACCTGGACGCCAAGCACGAGCTGCCCAAGGCCCCGTGGTTCGTGGACACCCACTGGTCCGTGCGTCGCGCGCTGCTGCACATCATCGCGGAAACCACCCAGCACGCCGGGCATGCGGACATCATCCGCGAATCCCTGGACGGCCAGAAGTCCATGGGCTAAGACGGTACTTACGATTCGGCGAGCGGACGAGGATAATTGAGCACTATTCTGGCCATTCATGGCTGAGCCAAAGTCACGAGGGGTCCAAATGTCCGTCCGAACCGAATCCGCCAGCGGTCTGATTTGGAACACTCAGAAAGAACAAATTCTTTTGGGCTCGGGCATCAAGAAAAAGCTGGTTCATGTTCGTGTCCGCTCGCTTCCCCAAAACGGTCATTTCATCGAGGAACTCGCTGCGGCTTGCCCCGAGACCGGGGCTCTCACCGTGGAGTTGGACGAATCCGATGCCCGCGGAACAGCCGTTGCCGACCTGTCGGGACTTGAAGTACTGGAGAATCTGGAATTCCTGAATGCGACGCCGCATGGCGAAGTCGTCATCTCGGAGCGAATTGAAGTTTCGGATCTTCGACTGCGCAGGCTGTCCATCGGGTATTTTCCAGGAGTGACCGAGAGCCTGGTGGGTGCGCCGCGACTCAATGCCCTGGAAGTCGAAGGCTCCACCATCGACATTTTGCTCGACGTGCGTGCGGACCTCCGAGAACTGACACTGCTCCGGACCCGAAAGTCCGACTGCCCCGCAGCGTGGAACGGAGTTTCTGGACTGCAGGAGCTCAACATCGATCAGGCAGGAACGATCAAGGCCTACCCACCGGAAAACGGATGGCCTCCCAGCGTCAGCATCCGCTGGGCCAATTCGGTGAAGGGCCTCGTCGAAGCTTCGCAGACTCGTCCTTTTCAGCACCTGTACTTGAACGGCATCAGGCTGTTCGACGCCGGCTCCTCACTATGGGATTTGAGGGCAGAGAGCATCTTCGTCGACTTCGCAGACAAGCCGCCGAAATGGCTGGTCGAGGCTTGGCCCCACCGTCCCGGCGATTGGTCGGAACGGTTCAAGGTCGCCTATCACCCGAGCCTTCCCGGCTCGGAGGATTCGTTCAATTGACGAATTGCTTGGCGCCCGCGGCGGGCAACTTCCACGGCAACTAGCTACCCGCCGATATAGGACATCTCGATGCGTTTGCGGTTGCCCGGGGTGAGCGCGGCGCGCAGCTCCGAGTAGTTGTCGTCGCGCTTCCGCCAACGTCCGGTCAGCGCCCGGGCCAGTTCCTCGTCGTCGGCCCCGCCGCGCAGCAGCGCCCGCAGGTCGAACCCGGAGCCGGCGAACAGGCAGGTGTACAGTTGTCCCTCTGCGGAGACCCGGGCGCGCGAGCAGTTCCCGCAGAACGCGTTGGTGACACTGGAGATCACGCCGATCTCCCCGGCTCCGTCGGCGTAGCGCCAGCGGTTCGCGGTTTCCCCGGGCTCCGTCTTGACCACCGGTTCCAGCGCCCAGCGTTCGTTGATGCGGGAGACGACCTCGCTGGAGGGGACCACCGCATCCAGCTTCCAGCCGTTGGTGGTGCCCACGTCCATGAACTCGATGAAGCGCAGGATCTGCCCGGTGCCGCGGAAGTGCTCGGCCAGCGTGAGGATCTCGTCGTCGTTGACCCCGCGCTTGAGCACGGTATTGACCTTGACCGGGCCCAGTCCGGCCTGCTCGGCCGCGTCGATGGCCTGCAGCACCCGGGAGACCGGGAAGTTCACATCGTTGATCGCCTTGAAGCGCGCATCGTCCAGCGAGTCCAGCGAGATGGTCACGCGGCGCAGCCCGGCGTCCTTCAGCTGCTGGGCCATCACCGGCAGCGCCGAGCCATTGGTGGTCATCGCCAGGTCCACCGGCTTCCCGTCGGCGGTTTTCAGCTGGGACAGCATGCCCACCAGGTCGACGATGCCGCGGCGCAGCAGCGGCTCCCCGCCGGTCAGCCGCAGCTTGTGCACACCCAGGGACACCGCGACGCGGGCCAGGCGTTCGATCTCCTCGAAGCTGAGCAGCTCGGAGCGCTCGCGGAAGACGAAGTCCCGGCCGAAGATCTCCTTGGGCATGCAGTACACGCAGCGGAAGTTGCAGCGGTCGGTGACCGAGATCCGCAGGTCGTGCAGCGGCCGGCCCCGGGCATCCTTCAGCGCTGCCGCAGGTTGTGCGTTCATCTTCCCAGCGTAGCCCGTCGCGTGCGGTCATAGAACCCCGGCGCGGCCTGTCCGGTTGTAGCATGGCAAGCAGGCATGCAGCCGACCGCCCCCATCCAAGGAGCCCCATGCGCCGTTCGACACCCGCAGCACTTCGCACCCTCGCCCTGCTCGCCGCCGGAACGCTGGCCCTGGCCGGGTGCGCGGGCCAGCAGGGCGCGCAGGAGGGGGAAGCCGAGGGATCCGCGTCGCCCACCAGCACGCTGACCATCTCCGCGGCCGCCTCGCTGCAGCGCTCCTTCGATGAGATCGCGCAGGAATTCAGCGCCGAGCACCCGGAAACCGCCATCAAGGCCATCTCCTACGACGGCTCCTCCACGCTGGCCACCCAGATCGTGGAGGGCGCCCCGGTGGACGTCTTCGCCTCCGCGGACGAGAAGAACATGGCAGTCGTGACCGATGCCGGGCTGGGCCAGGACCCTGTCATCTTCGCGACCAACACCCTGGTCATCGCGGTGCCGTCGGGCAACCCGGGCAAGGTTCAGTCCCTGGCGGATCTGGCCGGGGCGACCACGGTGCTGTGCGCCCCGCAGGTGCCGTGCGGCGCGGCCTCCGCCAGGCTGTTGGAGAACCAGGGCGTGAGCGTGAAGGCCGCGAGCCAGGAGCAGAACGTCACCGCGGTGCTGCAGAAGGTCATCGCCGGGGAGGCCGACGCCGGCCTGGTCTACGCCACCGACGTCGCCGGGCAGGACAAGGTGGAATCCATCGTGCCGGCCGGCGCGGCCGAGGTCGTCAATTCCTACCCGATCACCGCGCTGGGCGAGCAGCCCGGGGCGCAGGACTTCGTGGACTTCGTGCTGGGCCCCAAGGGGCGGCAGATCCTGGAGGAGCACGGCTTCGGGGATGCCGCGGCGGGCGCCGATGGCTAGCGACATCGGCGTGCGCGCCCCGGGCTTCGCGGTCGCCCCGGCGCTGCTGGGCATCGCCCTGCTGGTCATGCCGCTGGTGGCGCTGGTGGCGCGGGCCAGCTGGGGCAGCTTCTGGCAGGACGTGACCAGTCCCGAGGCGCTGGACGCGCTGTGGCTTTCGCTGCGCACCGGGGTCGCCGCGACCGCGGTGTGCGTGGTGCTGGGGGTGCCGCTGGCGGTGCTCATGGCGCGCAGCGCGCCGAAGCCGGCGCAGCTGCTGCGCGCGCTGGTGGCAGTGCCGCTGGTGCTGCCGCCGATGGTCGGCGGCGTGGCGCTGCTCTACCTTTTCGGGCGCACCAGCCCCGTCGGCCAGCTGATCGACTCCCTGTGGGGTGTCACGCTGCCCTTTTCCACCGCCGCGGTGGTGATCGCGCAGAGCTTCGTGGCCCTGCCCTTCCTGGTGCTCTCCGTGGAGGGCTCGCTGCGCTCCCTGGGCGCCGGGTACGAGCAGGCCGCCGCAACCCTGGGCGCCGGGCGCTGGATGGTGCTCACCCGCATCACCCTGCCCATGGCCGCCCCGGGACTCGTCGCCGGGGTGATCCTGTGCTTCGCCCGGGCCATCGGCGAATTCGGCGCGACCGCGCTGTTCGCCGGCAACGCCCCGGGCATCACCCAGACGATGCCGCTGGCCATCTACACCGCGTTCAACGGCGCCGGCGACGGGCGCGACGCCGCCGTGGCGCTGTCCCTGCTGCTGCTGGGCACCGCGGTGCTGGTGCTGGTCTGCGTGCGCGCCTGGCGGCCGGGGGCCCTGAAGTGAACGGGGCGCTGAAATGACGCTGCACGCCCGGTTGCAGATCCGGCGCTCCGGCTTCACGGTGCGCGCCGAATTCACCGTCGAGTCCGGGGCGGTGCTGGCGCTGATGGGTCCCAGCGGCGCCGGCAAGTCCACGATCGTGCACGCGCTGGCCGGGATCCAGAAGCTGTCCGCCGGGCGCATCGAGCTGGACGGCACGGTGCTGGCCGACGAGCGCACCCACATGCCCCCGCACCGCCGGCAGATCGGCCTGCTGGGGCAGGACCCGCACCTGTTCCCGCACCTGGACGCGGCGAGGAACATCGCCTTCGGGGCGCACGCCGGCGGCATGGACAAAACCGCGGCCGCCAAGGAGGCCGCCCGCTGGCTGCACCGCCTGGGCCTGGAGGAGATTGCCGGGCAGCGCCCTGCGGCCCTGTCCGGGGGCCAGCGCCAGCGCATCGCCCTGGCCCGCGCGCTGGCCGCCGCGCCGCGGGTGCTGCTGATCGACGAGCCCTTCGCCTCGCTGGACGTGGAGGCCGCCGCGGACATGCGCCTGCTGGTGCGCGAGCAGCTGCGGCGCACCGGGATCAGCGCGGTCATCGTCTCCCACGCGGCCGCGGACACCACGGCGCTCGCCGATGAGCTGATGGTGCTCGAACGCGGGGAGCCCACCCACCACGGGCCGGTCGCGCAGGTTTTCGCGCACCCGGACACCCGGTTCATGCGCGCCGTCGTCGCTTCGCTGCCCGCCGAACCGCTGCCCGCCCCGCTTGAACCGTGCAAGGAGGCCGCCGATGGCGCCTGACAACTTTTCGGGTACCGGGCCCGTGAGCCCCGGGGAACACCTGCGCTCGGTGCTCCGGCTGGTCCGCCCGCTGGAGCCGGTGCAGCTCTCGCTGGCCGACCCGGCGAACTTCGCCGCGCTGCACGGCGCGGTGCTGGCGCAGGATGTCGCCGCCGCGCACCCGCTGCCTTTGTGGGAGAACTCCGCGATGGACGGCTATGCGGTGCGCTCCGCGGACACCGCCAACGCCCCGGTGGACCTTCAGGTGCTCGGCGTGGTGCCCGCCGGCAGCGGCGCGGACCCGGTGCTGGGTCCCGGGCAGACCGTGCGCATCATGACCGGCGCCCCGCTGCCCAGCAGCGCGGATGCGGTGGTCCGGGTGGAGGACACCAGCGGCTTCCACGAGACCACCGTGCGCATCAACGTGCCCGTCGCCCCGGGGCGAGATGTGCGCCGGGCGGGGGAGGACCGCGCCGCCGGCGCCCCGGTCGCGCTGGCCGGGGACCCGTTGACCGCCGCCCGGCTCTCCGCGCTGGCCGCCGCCGGGGCCGCATCCCTGCTGGTGCGCACCGCGCCGAAGATCGCGGTGCTGATCACCGGCGCGGAGCTGCGCACCCCGGGCAGCACGCTGTCCCGCGGGCAGATCCCGGAATCCAATTCGCTGCTGCTGGCCGGCCTGCTGGCCGAATCCGGCCTGCCCGCGGCCACCGTGGAGCACAGCCCGGACGACCCGGAGCTGGTCCGCGCGCGGCTGGACGCGCTGGGCGTGGGCCACGACGCGGTCATCTCCACCGGCGGGGTGGGTCCGGGCGAATACGACGTGATGCGCCAGGTGCTGGAGCGGGAACCGGGGGTGCGCGCGGTGCGCGTGGCCATCCGCCCCGGCGCGCCGCAGTGCGTGGGCCGGCTGCGCGCCGGCGCGCTGGTGTTCGCGCTGCCCGGCAACCCGGTCAGCGCCGCGGTCGGCTTCGAGCTGTTCGTCCGCCCCGCCCTGCGCGCCCTGCAGGGCCATGCGAACCCGCGCCGCCCGGTGCTGCGCAGCACCGTGCTGCGCGGGTGGAAGTCCCCGCCGGGCCGGCTGCAGGTGCTGCCGGTGGTGTTCGACGAGCACGGCGGCTGCGCCCCGGCCGTGGACGCTGCCAGCATCTCCCACTCGGTCGGCGGCTTCGGCGCCGCGCAGGGCTACGCGCTGATCGGCCCGGACACCACGGCGGTCGTCCCGGGCGACACCGTCGACGTGCTCAGGCTGCAGCCATGAGCGCCGGGCAGTTCCAGGCGCTGGTGCTGGCCGGCGGTCGCGGCTCCCGGCTGGGCGGGGCCGACAAGGCCGGCCTGCTGCTGCGCGGGCGCCGCCTGGTGGACCGCGTGGTGGACGCCGCCCGCCGCGCCGGTGCCTCGCGCGTGGTGGTCATCGGCCCGGATTCCGCCGGCACTCTGGCCGACGCGGTGCTGCGCGAGGACCCGCCCTTCGGCGGACCGCTGGCAGCCATCGCCGCCGGCCTGCCCGAGCTCACCGCGCCGTGGACCATGGTGCTGGCCTGCGACCTGCAGCGCCCAGCCGCCGTGGCCTCGGCGCTGGCCGCCGCGCACGCCGCCGCCCTGGCGGAAGGCGCGGCCGGCGACGGCGTGCTGCTGCGCGATGCGGACGGCCGCATCCAATGGCTTGCCGGGATCTACCGCACTAAGGCCCTGCGCGCGGCCTGCGCCGCCTTGGGGGAGGGGGTTGCCAACGCACCGGTGCGCCGGGTGCTGGGCGGTTTGGACCTGCAGCAACTGCCGGTGGACAACGACACCAGCAGCGACATCGATACCCCGCAGGCGCTGGAGCGCGCCCGCCAGAAGGAGAGGAACACCATGGGACAGTACCTGCCGCCCGAGGCCCTGGAGGCCTGGCTCGCCGCCGCCGCCGCGGAACTTGAGCTCGACGATTCCGCCGTGGACATCGCCACCGTGCTCGACGCCGCCAAGCACGTCGCGCACGAGGTCGCCCGCCCTGCCGCCCCGCTGAGCACCTTCCTGCTCGGCCTGGCCGTCGGCAGCGGCAAGGGCAACCTCGCCGGGCTCTCCGCCCAGCTCATCGAGCGCGCCCACCGTTGGGCCGACGAGCACCCGGACGAATAAGCCCACCTGCCGTTTGGCTTTTCTGTGGACGGCTGGCATTGGACGCCCTACGGCCCCGGGCTGCTTTTGCAGCACGGGGCCGTCGGGCGTTTGTCTTGGCCTGCACGGTTACCCACACCCCGCAACCAACCACCCCCACCCCCAGCCTCATCGACCTACACTCTGCCCCAACTTTCTAACCACACCCCTAGCACGCAGGACGCTTTCCAGTCAAAATACTTCTTCACAACCCCGCAACAACGGCATATAATGAAAGTATGTTCGACTCATACGAAGTAGAGCAAGACTATTTCGAAGTCACCCCCTGG
>NZ_BMPH01000006.1 GCF_014647495.1 Glutamicibacter protophormiae | reverse complement strand
ATCGCACGGTCGTTATTGGAGACCGGCGGGTTCAGGCCACGTTTACACTCTGAATCCTGAAGAGCCACTTTGCCCTTGGCGATGGCGATGAGAAGACACCATCCTTGGCGGAGGTAGATCCCGTCGACTTGGATCTCATCGAACACTTCACCGGTGTGGTTCAGGAACGGGTATACGTTCCAGCACCACATGGTTTGGTGCCGGAAGGTCCTGCCGGTGCCGCCGGCGCGCTCGGCTTGGCTTTGTTTGCTGAGCAGCCAGTTGGTGAATCCAGTGAGGATGTTGCGTTGTGTGGTGTCTGGTCGTTGGTGGGTGGCTGAGGCATTGCAGTTGATACATCGCCAGCGTTGTCTGCCGTTGCGTTTCCCGTTCTTCTTTTGGGGGCTTTGGCAGATACTACATAGGTGGGTGTTTTTTCTCTTAAGGGTCACACCGATGGGAACAAAACCCATGGATGCCTTGATTCTGCCCTGGGATTCCGGGGCAGAATCAAGTTTTCAGACACCATTTACCGCCTATCGGCCTAAGACGTCTATGGTTCTTGAGGTGCGGAATTTAGCGATTGTTGGACGGTCCAACTGTCGCCAAGAAGAGCATCTGCGAATACCTTCTCCAGCAAATCAATAGAGAAACCGGTACGTGCACCTAACCAGATGGCAGCGGAACGGGAATCAGATGCTTTACCTTGAACCCAGAATGTCCCATTTCCCGTCATCGCGAATCCATGACCTACATCAATCAGAATGTTTGATGAGTCACCCGTGCGCAAAATCGGATATATTCCAGTGGTCCATTCCTTCCCAAACGATCTCTCAAAAAAGTCAGGATTTCCATAAGTAGGCATGTTCAAGACACGAACCGCTTCTGGAAACTCAGAAATGGCTTGAATTATCCACTGTATGGCATTCTCTCGCCGCTGGATTCTTGCGTTCTTGCGTTCGACTATTGCGTTTATATCAATGGAAGCCATGTTGCTCCAATACAAAGTTTCGGGCTGTGGATGATGAAGGTATTACCGAATCGGCACCGATTTAATTATCAAACCGCTAACGGTAATCAGATCGTATCTACAACAAGTCAGAATTGGAAGAGGTCGCGTTGGCTCATCTAAAGTGCTCGCGAAATGAGGCCCGTGCCTCACTTATTTCTGCTCGCGAAATCTCTGGCGTTCAGGCGGGCACGGTGGCCTGCTGGAGGAATGAAACAGGAACTCACGATGACAACAAGCCATCAGATAGCCATGGGCTTCGCCCTGAAGGATGCTAAGGCCACCAAACGCGAAAGGCATCTTCCTGGACAGCCTCTGCGCCGTGACCAGTTGGTTCAAGGCCAGCGCCCAATGCCGGGTCGCCGCCGAATACAACAAGATCACCGGCAAGAAACCGGTGATGCCACCCAAGCACCGGCCCCGCATCTACCAGCCTTCCACTATCAGCTTGCTGGCCCGGACCTGGACCCTGACCGGCGAGCCCTGCGGCAAATACCTCGCGGTGAACATCGCCGATGTACTTGAACGCCCCGAACGGTTCGGCGAGCTGGAAACTTATGCCGACTTGCTCACCGACGAGGTTCTCCACCAGCTGCTGAACATGTTCGCAGCCACGATGGACCGCTACCTCAAACCGGTGCGCGACACGCGCTACCCGGCAGGTGCCCAGTCTTCCACCACGCCCGGGGCAATGCTCCTTTCCGAGAGCCCTATCCGCTGGTCAGGCACCCCGATGGAGCAAGCTCCCGGATTCTTCGACGTCGATACGGTTGTCCATTGCGGGCACAGCCTCAAGTGCGAATTCCTGTACTCGATCACCATCACCGATGTGTTCACCGGCTGGAGAGCGAACCGTGCGCTGAAAAACCGGGCCCACCGCAACGTCGTGGCGGGCATCGAGGCACTAGTGCAGTCACAGCCCTACCCGATGACCGGGCTGGACTTCGATAACGGCGGGGAGTTCATCAACGTCCAGCTGATCGAGTGAGCCGAGCAGCAGCACATCGACTTGACCAGGGTCAGGGTCTACCAGCACAACGACAACGCGTAGGTCGAACAGCGCAACCGGGACTGGGCGCGCCGCCATATCTTCAGCTACCGGCACGAAGGGCCTGAAAAATGGCGCTGCTCTACGAGCTCTGGGAACTGGTGGGATGGAGCAAGAACCACTTGCCGCCCTTGGTCAAGGCCAACGTTTACGACACGGCACGCCCTGGGTGCAGCAAGCGCACCTACGATACCCCGCGCACCGCCAAATAGGGTCTCTTGGTAGTGATGTACCGGCGACTTACGATGCCGTGAGATCGGTTGTCTACGAAGCCACGATATTCAGTGTCCACGAAGCGCCGAGATTACACACCGGGTCGTCGGAACGTCACTACCCACTGACGCTATTCGGTAGCACAGCTATCAGCGGCTGCTAGATCTCGGGGCCATGGACGCAGTCCATGCCAAGGAGCTAGCCGCGGAGCATCGAGAGTTGAACCCTGCGCAGATCACCCGGAGGATCAACCAGCTGCAATGACAGTTGATGACTAAGGCCAGGCTACGGTCACGGGCTGGCGGAGTCGATTTTGGCGAGTATTTTAGGTGCGGCACGCGATAAGTTTTCTCGAGCATATTGACATGAGGCACTGCGGTTCATGGAACTGCGGAACAGGATCCAGGAGACCCTCGATGGTCTTCCTAACCCATGCAAAGGCCGCGGCGGAAGACCCAAGGCCCTCGGCCTGCACCAGCTGCTTCGGATCGTGCTGTACCTGCTGTGCCACATCATTCGCCAATCGTTCATAGCCGACCAGTAAGGCATCAGCCACGCCGCCGTCTCCCAGATCCGGAAATTTTCAAGTCAAGTGAGACCAAAGGGTGCTAAGCAGCGAGTATCTCTTCACCTTCCTCCTGCGTCACCGGTTCGTTGATCCACGCGGCCTCAGGCATCTGTAATTTCTTCGGCATGCGACGCTGACCGAACCGTTCGGGATGCGCATCCCACGCTTGCTGCAACGCCACCAGCCGCTGGTCCTCAACATGCCCGGTCATCCCGAAATGCACGTCCGCAGGCGTATGGAACCCGATCCCCGAATGCCGGTGATGACCGTTATACGCCTTCACGAACCGGTCCATGAAATCCCTGGCATCAGCCAGCGAACCGAAACGCTCGGCAAACACCGGAAGATACTTCCACGTCGTGAACCAGGCCTCCGAATACGGATTGTCGTTGCTGACCTTCGGCCGCGAATGCGACTTGAGCACATCCAAATCTGCCAGCAATGCGGCGACCGGCTTCGAGGTCATCGACGTCCCCCGGTCGGCGTGCACCACCTTGGGGATCTGGTCGGTGGCGAATACCTGCGCGATGAACTCACGCGCCAATTCCCCGGATTCACGGGCATGGACCTGGCAACCGACGATGTAGCGCGAATAGATATCGATCATCACGTGCGCATCAAAGTAGGCGCCCTTGGCCGGGCCGGCTAATTTCGTGATGTCCCACGTGAACACCTCTCCAGGCTGGTACGCCACCAGCTCCGGGACCTTTCGGGTTGGATGCCGGGCCTGCCGGCGGCGTTCGGCCACTTGCTTCTCACGGCGCAGCAGCCGATACATGGTGGAGACCGAGCCTAAATACGTTCCTTCAGACAGCAAGGTGGCGTAGATCTGTTCGGGTGCCTGGTCGATGAACCGCTCGCTGTTCAGCGTCTCCAAGATCAGGGCTTCCTCCTGCGCGGTGAGCTTGTTCGCCGGCGCCGGACGCGGTGCTGCAGCGACCGGCCGCGGCGCGGAGCCCGGGCAGCTTGCTGGCGACGGTGCATCGTGGCCCGGCTGACCCCGGACAGGGCGCTGGCCAGCCGGGTGGGCACCCCGACGCCGAGCAGCTGCTGGTAGGTGTCGGTGAGCAGGCCGCGGACTTCTACTTGGAATCCGCGCTCTTTTCAGATTTGTTCCAAGAGCGCGTGCGCTTTTCCCATGATTTCTAGGGCGGTCTGCGTGGTGGCCAGCTTCTGCTCGCTGGTGGCTAGCTGCTTTTTCAGTCGGGCGATTTCGGCTTGTTCCTTGCTCAGCTTGCCCTTCGTGGCACCGGCGCTGCCGGTGCTGGCGGTGGTGTTCCCGTCGAGGATTCCCGCGTCGCGCAGCCTGCGCCACTCCACGATCTGCGAGGAATACAACCCGTTGGCGCGCAGGTAGCCGCGGCCCTCGCCGGTTTGGATCGCGTGCTCGTAGCCTTGCAGGTAGGCGAGTTTCTGAGCCGGGGTGATGGTGCGCCGGCGTGGCTGGTCCGGGCGGGGCTGGGTGGAATCCATGGTCCCATTCTCCGGCATGGTCCCGGTGGCTGGGTGGATGGAGGCGATGCTCATGGTGGAGGTTGGTCCTGTTCTCGCCCTGTCTGGGGAGGATAACTTGCTATGAATCGGTGGTCTCACTCAACCCTGACAGACAGGGATCTACCGCGACCTCATACCGCTGGTCAGCATGGCGCGGGCGCTGGAGCCCCCGATCTCAAGGAAGCACTATCCAAGGGCGAACCGTTGATCGTAGATGGCACTGACGTGCGGGTTCGTAAACACCAGCCAGCGCTCAGAACGCATTACTAACGGAAGAAGAGGCGGCCGGATCAGGGCGGTGCCGGTAGGCGCCGGCAGACAGACGGTGCCTGGTAGGCTGGTCACCAACTTTGAGGAGCTGAACAGCCTGTTCGCCGCATGGGTGACCACGGTCTATCATCACGCGGTGCATTCGAGCACCGGGCAAACCCCGATCGCCCGCTGGGAGGCGACCCGGTACGCAAGCCTATGGAAGAGATCCGGGTGGCGTACTGTTGGGCCGACACCCAAAAGGTGAGCCGGTCCGGGACGGTGTCCTTGTATTCAAATACCTACGAGGTGGATCCCCCTTTGGCTGGCACCACGGTGGAGCTGGTCTAGACCCGTATGACCTGAGCGCCGGGAAGATGGTTGATTCGCATCTGGGAGTTCGCTCAGGCACGGCCAAGTCGTTTGTGGTCGGCCGGCACGTGCATGCCAAGGTAGTGAACGCGGCCAAGGACGCGGATGGGACCGCGCAGCTGGGTTCGGGAGATCAATTACCTAGGAATGCTGGCCTAAGCGCACCGGGAATCGCCCCGGCCATAGACGACGTGTCGGCTCGGGCGGTGGACGACTGATGAGCGCGCTGAACCTGCAGTTCCATTACGGGTTCACCCGGATGCCGTTCGGAAGGGACATTCCGCCCTCGGCGCTGGCCCAGCATTCTTGGCACCGCGAGGCGGTGTCCAGGATCGTCTGGTCCATTGACCAGTGCTGGCTGGGGCGGATCACTGGGGAGGTCGGGGCCGGGAAGACCGCAGCGGCCGCGCCGCGTTGGACGTCTGGAGCCGGCCTGACACTTGGTGATCTATGTTCCGGACCCGACGATCGGGGCTGCGGGGCATCCACTCGCAGATCGTCACCAGCCTCGGGGCAGTCCCCTCGTATTATTCCGGGGCGTTGTCGTCCCAGTCGGCGAAGTTGCTGGCCGGGGAACCCGATGAGCGCTCATGATTGCCGACGCTGGTGATCGACGAGGCGCACCTGTTATCGAATGACCAGCTTGAGGCGTTGTGGATGCTGACGAACGTGGGGATGGATACGGAGTCGAAATTCGAGTTGCTACTGCTGGGCCGGCTGACGTTTCCGCGGCGGATGAAGCTGGCAGTCCTTTCGGCGTTGGACCAGCGGGTCGGTACTCGGTACACCCTGGAAGGGATGGGTATCGGGGATTTGAAGGACTACTTGGGCAAGCACCTTGGGTTTGCTGGCCGGTCGGACACGTTGTTCTTGCGATGATGCGACCGATGCGATCCACCAAGCTTCGCGTGGGTATCCTCGGATGGTGAACAAGCTGTCCATGGCCGTGTTGATTGCCGCTTATGGGCGGCAGAAGTCGATCGTGGATCAGTCTTCGGCGCAGCTTAATGAGTGATCCTCGGTATCCTGACCGGTCCCAGCACATGTGACGAGGACCGCACCAGCTTGACCAGCAAGACACCCCGCCAAAGTAGTTGTGGCGGGGTGTTCGCGTCGGTGGTGGTCGGCATTCGGGGTGGTGGCTTCGTCGTCAAGCGAAACGACGGTAAACAACTATATGTTTACGCAGGTAAATCTTTATATCCTATCGTTGCTTGGTTTGGGAGGCCCTGAGCCGTGATTCGGCAATGAGTGCTTTCCTGCGCTCTTCTTCCTCGCGTTGACGCAAGCGCTCCCGCTCCTTCAAGTACCGTTTGGCTGCTTCAGGATCCGCCTTCTGCACAATTGAAGGGGGTTGCTGGTGAGCTGAGTAGTCCATAATTTCATCCTCGCTTCGGTAGGTGACCCACATCATATCTCAGGAAAGGCGAAACTAATAGGTCGGCAATGTGGGTACACTCTTTTCTTTTACAAGTGAGACTGAGCTGATATTGCCAGTGCCAGAATGAAAAGTTAAATTCTCAGCAACAAGCCATCCGGCAACGCAGGAAACTGTTTCTAAGTTGGAACTATAGGCTTATTTCTGGCAAGTCGAATGCCGCCATTTATTCTCATCCCGGCGAAGCCAGCGTTAACCTTGATGTCGCAAAGCAACTGACTGACCCTGGACGATACTTGGTCAGCTTACTTTCTGACCTGACGGAAGAAAACATTCAAGGGGTAGAGTAGGAGATCGAACATGTCCGTCACCCAAATGGTGGACTCCCATCAGTTCTACATTCCGCTATCGAATCGAGTCCGAAGAGTGGGCCCTTGTATTGGCTCGATTGGATCAAAGTTGTCGAGAACATCAGTTTCAACGTATGGTCAACCTATATGCTCAAGGGTAAATCGAAACCGTCAATGCTTGAAGTGTGTATGGACGTCCTGCGCCACCAATACGCTCCAGCAGCTGCAGCATGGGTAATCAGCCAACGCGGTGGCGAAGTCCTAAATGTAAACATTCTCAACCAGCAACTGCGTGATGGGTATGAAGATTGAGCTGGAAAAATTACCAAAAAATGGTAATGGACCGCTTCTGTAAGTGGCGACGCTAAAGGACTTTTATCACGGTTGAATTGGGTTATGATTTGAGTTCAGTTCTTCAACGCATAGAAGTTTCTGCAGTCAACTATCTGGCATTTAGGGTTACTTGGACCAGTTGGATAAAAGGGCTCTTAAAAGTTTAGCGTGGTGCAGGATGCTCAGCAGGTCCGTAGCACTGTCGTTTGTAAGAGTAACCGAAGCCGATAGTTACCATGATTTCGATAACCACGCCCAATGAGTTTCAGCTTCTTCGTCGTCAGATTCGCCGCCTTCCATCGGGCATTGATCAGTCCTGACCGCACGATCACCAGTATCTCCCTCTGCCATGCGGTCAACGTCCTGAACAGGGACTTCGCATCGGTTATTGTCGTGGCTTTCACCGACTTCTCCAGCACCGCCCACCGGGACTGGAGCTCATGGACGTCAGTGGTTTTCAGCAGTTGCCGCACGTTCTCCTTAATCGCATAGATCACCCCAAGTTCCGGATCCGCGTCAAGGATCGATTTGAGTCGTTCGACCTGCGTGATCGACAGGTTGTTCAGGTTGCAGGTCAACATTTTCCGGTACGTGTAGACCCTCTGTGGGTTTGTGCGCGAAACTGTAGACTCTGGTGCCATTGTCCATACAGATGGGTGGACGGGATATCTCCCGCTAACCAAGACCGGCTATGACCACCGTCCCCGTTTCCAGCGAACAGCCAAGCACGCCGGTGATACCGAGCTGATCATGCCTCGCGTCCATTGTGCTATCAGCAATTTTAAGTCCTGGCTGCGAGGTACTCATCGCTCGATCAGCAGCGAGCACTTGCAGGTCTACCTTGATGAATTCGTGCTCCGCTACAACCGTCGCCACTCACCGATGTCTGCATTTCGAATCCTTCTAGAGCTGGAATCTCACCAATAGCCCGCGACCTACCGACAGATCACAGAGCAGGATCCACGCGCTAATGAGTTGAACCTGCGCTAACCGTCTACCTACTAGCTATCTGAATCCGAAGCCCGAACATGGGTATCGTAGGTCTGGACTTCCTCGTGTTCCATGACCGAGATGCAGTCTGAGCCGCGATGTTCGCAATGGCTGCCCAGACTGAAATAGCTACTATCTGAACCTGTTCAAGAAGTAGTATACGGATCGTTCTCTAAGTCGTAGCATGGCCTCATGGAAAAACCGCAGATCCTGCCTTTGGCATTAGCCTCCCAAGACAATCTGAACGCCGTGGGAGGCAAGGCCGCAGGTTTGGGTGAACTGATCAAGCTGGGGGAAAACGTGCCTCCGGGGTTTGTCGTGACGACGGATGCCTACGAAGAATTCCGGTCGGCTGGTTCCTCCACCGCGCTCAGCGGAACAAAACTCGCCGAAGTGATCGGAGCAGCTTACCGAGAACAAGGAAGTCCGTTAGTTGCCGTCCGTTCCAGCGCGACGGCAGAAGACCTGCCGGGTTCCGCTTTCGCCGGACAACAGGAGACATACCTGGGCATCTCGGGCGAGAGGCAGCTGTTCCGGGCTGTTGAAGACTGTTGGGCTTCCTTGTACTCCGACCGCGCCCGAGCGTATCGAAGAGAGCGAAAGATCGATGAATCGGTGATGTCGATGGGCGTCGTGGTTCAGTCAATGGTGGATGCAGAGTTCGCCGGGGTGATGTTCACCGCTGATCCGGTGACCGGGGACAGAAGCCATATTGTGGTGGAATCCAACCCGGGCTTGGGCGAAGCAGTGGTTTCGGGAATGGTGACCGCAGATCGGGCGATCATTGATTCCAAGGGGAGGATCATCGAGCGCCGAGCCGGACTGGCCGGCACTGTCATCAAGCTGAACTCCGACGGCGGAACCAGAAATGAGACTCCCAAGGAAAACCACCAGCTTTCCGAGGAATCACTGCGCAAGATCGCGGAAGCCGGCGTTCGCATCCGCGAAGGTTTCGGTCGGCCCATGGATATCGAATGGGCCGTAGCCAACGGCGATCTCCTGATCCTACAGGCCAGGCCGATGACAGCCTTGCCTCCAGCCCCGCGCAATATCGGCCCGCTGGCACGGAAAGTCGCACCGATGCTCTACGAGTTGCTGCCGCAGCGCCCCACTATTTTGGAAACCGAAGCATGGATCGATGCCGGCATCGCCCCATTGGTCGCGGGTATGCTGCACGGAATCACCGGGGTTCGCGTGGACTACTCCGCATGGCTGAAGCGCGAGAACGGGGTCGTCACCGAATTCATTCCCGTCACGCCGAAACCATCAGCGGCAACGCCACGAAAAATCGTTCAAGCCCTTATACAGAAACCGCCAACCAGATCATGGCGAAAAGATCCCCTGTATGACGAGTACCTGCGCAACTGCCAACAGCTCAACGAACTCCACTTGGCGGATCTGTCCTGGAAGGAACTGTCGGAGATTCCAAGCAGGGCCACCACCGGCATGCAACTTGTGACTGAGCTGCGCGTGAAATACCTACGCCAAGCGATCCCCGCGGGAATCAAGCTGATCCTGGTACTGGCGTTAGCCGGAAGGCTGTCGCAGTTTGCGTCGCTGAGCGTGACTGCTGATACCGAGACCCACCGAATCAACGACGCTCTGCAACGTATGGCCGAACTGATTGCCGAGACGCCCGGAGCCGCCCAGCTTCTGTGGGATACGGAGCCAGAATCAACACTCCAGGCGCTGCGCTCGCAACCGCACATGGAAGAAATCGCTGACCACATCGATAACTTTCTCGCTCGCTACGGCCACAGGGAATCAGCCAGCTTGCTGCTGCCGCGGGCAGCAACCTGGGGAGACGACCCAACCCCGGTATTCAACCTGCTGCGCATGCTGATCGATGGAACTGGCGCAGAAGTAGCGGAAAAAGACGTCTTGGAAAATCTGATATCCCACTCGCTGCTTGGCAGTCGGTGGCTGGAACCGCGAATCAGGCGATGGGTCAAGGGGCTGCGCGGATTCATCTCCGTGCGCGAAGACACGCATTTCGAAATTACCCGAACCATGCCGGCAGTACGCTCCGCCATCAAGGAAATGGGGCGCCGGCTACATGATGCCTCGGCCCTGGAATGCCCAGGAGATATCTGGTTCGTGAACTATGACCTCCTGCGCCGAGCACCAGATGTCGCTGCGCTCAGCGGTGGACAACTTGCCCTGATTGCGGCTAGCCGTCGACGCCGCCATGATGAACTGGCCGGTGCGCCGATGATTTCTCCGGCCACCCTCTACGATCTGTCTCCGGTGCCAGGGGCATTACTGCACGGCACCGGTTCCGGCGGAGGCAGGGCCAGCGGAAGTGTTCGCATCATCAATTCACCAGAAGAGTTCGAAAAGCTGCTGCCCGGAGAAGTCCTGGTCTGTCCCGCTACCAACCCCTCGTGGACTCCGTTGTTCGCCCGGGCCGCGGCGGTGGTGGTCAATCACGGTTCTGCAGCCTCCCACGCTGCCATCGTTGCCCGTGAATACCGGATCCCAGCGGTCATGGGATGCGCGAACGCCACCACCGTGCTGGCCAATGGCCAGCAAATCATCGTCGACGGCGACCGGGGTCTCGTGTTGGAGCCAGAACATGGCTGATCAGAAAGATTATCGATCAGGCCCACGACGGCGCGGGGAGCAACTTGTCACTGCAATACTCGATGCCGCGGCGTTGGAGCTGGCGCAGTCCGGATTCGCCGCCCTGAGCGTTGAAGCAGTAGCACGACGGGCCGCTGCTTCCAAGGTGTCCATCTACCGGCGGTGGCCGAACAAGATTGAATTGGTGCGGGCCGTTGCGGCGCATAAAGCCGTCATGCCGGTCCTGCCGGAACAGGCTGCAACACTTCGCCAGGACCTGCTTCTGGTGCTGCGCTCGATGGCAGCGCAGATCGACGAACCGATCGGGGAGCTGTTGCGGGGCTTGGTCATCGCGAGCTTGTCCGATGAAGCGCCGAGCATGGCAGACATGTCGTGGGGGATGGGCCCCAACATGATGCAACTGATTGCCGAGCGTGCTCAGGTGCGCGGGGAGCTGGCGGAAATCCCGTCCGAGCTGGTGCTTCGGGTCCCCACCGAACTGTTCAAGCAGCGTTTCATCGGTTTCGGGAAGGTTACCGACCGGTTCATTGTTGAACTTGTTGATCAGATCGCATTACCGCTGTGGACCCTGAAACCCGGGGAGTCCCACGCGAGCTAAGCGCCCGGACATGGCGATGTATCCGAAGCTATAGAATACGGTGAACCCAGCTGGGCGAAGTACCAAGGAGTAATCATCACAAAGTCAGATGCCAGGGCTGAGCAGTTTAGCGAGCCTCAGATCCGCGCAATTCGCCGGCGGTCCATTTCAGTGCTCGCTCTGGGGCAGATACTGGGAGGGCTCGGCGGCGGCGCGACAATAACGCTGGGTTCCCTGCTCATCGTTGATGTTTCGGGCCTCGACTCGCTGGCCGGCATGGCCGCGACTATGAACACCCTCGGCGCGGCGATCATGGCGATCCCGCTGGCGATGCTGGCCCGCCGCTTTGGGCGCCGGATCTCGCTTTCCACCGGCGCCTTGATCGCGGTTCTCGGCTCGCTGCTGATCGTAACCTCTGCGATCCTTGATTTGGTGCCGCTGCTGTTCCTCGGAATGCTGGTGCTGGGAACCGCTTCAGCGATGAACCTGCAATCGCGTTTCGCTGCGACCGACCTGTCGGACGAGAAGACCAGAGGCCGGGATTTGTCCTTGGTGGTTTGGACGACAACCATCGGTGCCGTGATCGGCCCGAATCTCTTCGCCCCGGGCGAAGTAGTGTCCACCGCTTTGGGACTGCCCGCTTATACCGGAGGATTCTTGATTGCGATGGCGGCGCAGCTGGCCGGCATGAGCATTTACCTCCTTGGACTGCGGCCGGACCCGATGAAGGTCGCCCTGCAGCAAAACAGTGGCAGCGTTCCGGCTGCTGCGCGTCGTGGAGGGGGTTTCCATCTCCTGCGTGAGCGGCCGGCGGCTCGTCGGGCCGTGGTGACCGTTGCGCTGAGCCATGCCTACATGGTGGCGCTCATGTCCATGACCCCGGTGCACATGCAGCACCATGGGGCAACATTGACGCTCATCGGATTCACCATTTCGCTTCACGTGCTGGGGATGTACGCGCTGTCGCCGCTCTTTGGTTGGCTGACCGACCGGGTCGGCGGGTCTCGCGTTGCCCTGATGGGGCAAGTCCTGCTGATCGGGTCGAGCCTCTTCGTCTGGTTCAACCCGGAGGACCACGTCATGGTGACTGTTGCCTTGGCGTTGTTGGGCCTGGGATGGTCCGCTTCAACGGTGGCGGGCTCGACCATGGTTTCGGCAGCTGCGCCGATTCATGAACGAACCAGTCTCCAGGGAACCAGCGACCTGCTGATGAACCTCGCCGGCGCACTGGGCGGCCTCAGCGCGGGTCCGCTGCTGGCGCTCTTCGGGTTCCATGGGTTGGCGCTGCTGCTGTTGGCTTTGGCAGTAGTCGTGATTTTTGCCAATCGCGATGCACTGAAGCCGAGCCAACGCGTGGCTCTCTAGACTGGTGCGAAACCCCCGGCTCGCGGAGCCGGGGGAATGAGCCCGAAAACAATAACGGCGTGGACTTCATCAAATGATGAAGTCCACGCCGTTATTTCAAAGACTCTTAGCGGGCCTGAATGTTGGTTGCCTGTGGGCCCTTTGGACCGGCTTCCAGGGTGTACTCAACGGTCTGGCCTTCTTCGAGGCTGCGGAATCCGAAGCTCTGGATAGCGCTGTAGTGTGCGAAGACGTCAGCCGATCCATCCGAAGGAGCGATGAAGCCGAAGCCCTTTTCAGCGTTGAACCATTTCACGGTGCCAGTGGCCATAGTGTTATTTCCTTATTATTGGTTGGCCACAGCGTGGCCTGAGTGCCGATCCGGAGATTCGAATCGGAAATTTTTGAGGTTACCTCGGGCAGTGCCATCCGCAACGATTCGCCTGCCGTCGATACGGGGGATCGATTACTGATTTTGCCGGTATCGGCCAAAAACGGATGTCGCTGCACTGGATTAGTTATCCGAGAGATTCCGGGAGAAGGACGGTAATGAACCAGTCCCATCGAAGTAGAACACGGAATCGGTTGTCATCGGACGCACCGATGCGTCTGGATAACCAGTTTGCAGTGAAGAAGAGAAGATGAAGAATTCGTTTCGGTTAGGAGCTGATCTGATCCAGGATCTGACCAGCCGATATGTGCTGCACAGACGATTTGTTGGCTGTGCTACAAATCCATACTGCTAACGCTTGCTGGTGGGTGAATCACACCTTCAAGCGCCGAGGTAACTCAATAACTCTACCATCTGGAGCCGACGATGTCTTCGTGACGTTCCTAACGGACAGCTTAAGCAAGCGCGGATTGCTATTGTCGGCGCGCGAGTTGGAGCCTTCGGGCTGGAGTATAGGTCCGTCCCGTATGTGAAATTTATGGAACGCTCGGAATGAGATTTCGCGAAGAGTCCGGCAATGGCAGCAGTCGGTTGTGGCCCCGGTCGATGCATTGAAGCCAAAGGGGACTCTTTCGATTCATCGTCTGTAGGCTGTTTCTCCATGACCGGCCTCTTCCCGTTGAGCCAGATTGCGGCGCCGCGGAGGTGAGTCGGATCCTGCATGACCAAATTTATTGTTCACTGATGTTGAATTGCCCTTCTAGGCCCTGAATCACTCGTCGGACGAAGAAATGATGAGCGGACTCGACAAATTCCGCGCCCCTCTACCGAGCAGGTTGATCGTCAAAGGCATCGAGCTCTATGCATTTTTATTGATGAACATTGCATCGTGCTCCTTGAATGAAGGCGATTCGCCCCGCATCGTAAATCGATTGCCGATTTCTCCTGAGCTTCGAGCGCGGTGTGGTCGGGACTGTCTCCAACGGGAATATCGCAGGGGAAATAGTCCGCGATGCCCTTTTGGTAGGCGTAGCAACGCCATGCCCTGTTTCAACTGGCCCGGCAAGTCCTGCGATGGCTGTTCCGAGTGAGGCCATCACAGGACCCCAAGCCGTTAGGCATGCATTTTGTTCAGCTCAGAGTTTAGGCTCGAGATGGCAAGGTCTGCGTTGAGTGCTGCTCCGGCGACGGTGCCAGATGCCGCCGCGGCCATGACCATGGCGCCCAAGTTGGCTGCGTTGCCGGCTGCATAGACCCCGGGAATGCCGGTTAGGCCCATTTCGCTCACCTGGATAAACGTTCCCAGGGGATGCTCTTGCAGCTGACCGCCGAGCTGTTGGTAAAGGCCTGCATTGGCATTCATTCTGCTGGCTACGACGGCCGCTTGGGCATCAACCAGATCGCCGTTGCTCAGCTCAACGCCTTCGAGCTGCCCGTCGCCGTTCACTCGAAGCCTCGCAATCCTGCTCTCCACAATTGGAACACCTAGCTTGTCAAGTGTTGCCCGGTTTTCCTCGGAAAGAACATTTGGCTGGTGATTGATGAAGACCACCCGGCTGCTGAGTTGTGCGAACAGCAGAGCCTGGTGGATGCTCATCGGCCCGACCCCTAAAACGGCAACTGCCTGATCCCGCACTTCCCATCCGTGGCAGTACGCGCAGTGGATGGCGGAGACACCCCAGGCTTCGCGCAACCCGGGGATCCCTGCGAGGTCATCGGTAAGTCCGGTGGCCAGCACGATGCGCGAGGAGGAGTATTCGCTGGTGTCGGTTTTGACGGTGAATCCGTCCTCGATGGATCCGGTCAGGTGTTCCGCCTCCTCGGTGACGATTCGTGCGCCGTAGTGTTCGGCTTCGCTTCGCCCGAGCTCCAATAGATGCTGCGGGCTGATTCCTTCTTGGCCCAAGACGTTATGGGCGTGGGAGGCACGGGCATTGCGCGGCTTGTTCGTGTCGATAACTAAAACCGACCGGCGAGAGCGCCCCAGCGCTACGGCCGCCGCAAGTCCAGCGCTGCCACCGCCGATGATGATTGCGTCGTAGTGTTCCATTGCCATGTCCTTTCGAGAGGTAGTGAAAACTACGATAATCAGTCCTTGCTTATTCAGGGTATCGTTTTGCGTATGACGCAAGAACTTGATGTGGACAGCACGATTCGCCAGCGGATTCGCGCACTGCGGCAAAGCCGGGGCTGGTCCTTGGAGTCCCTGGCAACCAAGGCGCAACTCAGCGTCTCAACACTGAGTCGCATCGAAACCGGCTCCCGGCGTATCGCCCTGGACCAGCTGGTACCCATAGCCCGCGCCCTGGGCACCACGCTTGACGAATTGGTGGCGACGGCCGGGGAAGACGTCGTCATCAGGCCCGAGCCGGTTGACCTGCCGGGAATGACCATTTGGAAACTGACGAATGAGGACGCGGTCAACGGCGTGACGGTGTCGAAAATCCGCTACGACTCCGCGACCGCCCCGGCGCCCAGCGAGGCAAGGATCCATCAGGGCAAGGAATGGTTCACCGTGCTCTCCGGCGAAGTGCAGTTGAAGCTCGGCGAAAGAACCTACCATGTCGTCGCAGGGCAAGCAGCCCAATTCGACACGCTGACCCCGCATGTCATCTGGGCAGTGAATGGGGTTGCTGAAATTCTCAGCATCATGGATCACGAGGGCCGGCGAGCGCATCACGGTGATCGACCAAGCTGATCCGGCGCGGTGGATGATTTAGTGGTTTAGCTCACCCATTCGATACGCTGGGATCAACGACACATCCGCGCGAACATGCCTGGAGGGCAGCAATGACGCATCAGCTCACCGAGGACCTGGACAAGATTCTTGCGTCGGGGGACTTCTACTTCGAGTCGCTGGGCGAGGGGCGATACCGTTCTTCGTGGCATGCCCAGGGCGCGTGGAATGCGCACGAGCAGCATATGGCGCCGGCCTCGGGGATCATGGCCCATGAACTTGAGCAGTTCCAGCCGCGAAGCGACATGCGCATTGCGCGACTGAGCTTTGAAATCCATGGCCTGATCCATGCTGGCGAATTCGAGATCACCACGCGCATGGTGCGCCCAGGCCGGACCATCGAATTGATCGAAGCCGAAATGAAGGCCAAGGGCCGGACGAGCATTGTCGCGCAGGCTTGGCGCGTGATTACCGGGGACTCCGCGGCTGTTGCGGGTGTTGAGGACGCACCGGTGATCGGGCCGCAGGACTGTGAAGCATTGGAGATTTCAAAGCTCTGGCCCGGGGGATACATCAAGTCCGTTGAAATGCGTGCCGCTGAAGGCCGCCGCAAGGGAAAGGGGCTTGCCTGGCTGCGCACTCCCTACGATCTGGTCGACGTCCACAATGCCTCGTCGATGTCCCGCCTGATTGGGCTTGTCGACACCGCCAATGGTGTCGCTCCGCGGGTGGAACCCGGCGCCGGCGAGTGGATGTTCCCGAACCTCGATCTGCAGATCCACATGTACCGCGCCCCGGCGGGAGAATGGCTGGGGCTGGAGGCGCAGCAAAGCTACGGCACCGATGGCATTGGGCTGACCTCGACGGTTCTGCACGATGAAAGCGGTCCCTTCGGACGGGCAGAGCAGATCCTGACCGTCCGCTCGCGCTAGGAAACCGGGCTGAGGTTTGCCAGCAGCTTCTTGAGCTGGGGCTTCGGCATGATCGTGAATCCCTTG
This sequence comes from Glutamicibacter protophormiae, assembly GCF_014647495.1. Classification (GTDB taxonomy): domain Bacteria; phylum Actinomycetota; class Actinomycetes; order Actinomycetales; family Micrococcaceae; genus Glutamicibacter; species Glutamicibacter protophormiae. The sequence goes on along the minus strand of NZ_BMPH01000006.1, from coordinate 200,100 downwards.
GCCCGGTAGTTTTCCCTGTCGGAGGCATGCGCCTTGAACAGTGCGTAGCCTCGCTTGATGAGGAACAGCAGCGGCTTGCGGCGCTGGGAGACGTCCCTGACGAAGCGGCGGATCGTCGTCAGCAGCGCGGACTCGTCGACGTAGTAGGCCTGGACATCGATTCCCTGGGCGCGCAGCGGCTCGAGGATTTCCGAGAGGAAGATCCCTTCCGCGATGATGGGGCCGCCGTTGCCGGAGATCTTTCGATGCCCGTCGTAGCTTGAGGTGGAGATGGAGTAGTTCGGCACCATGGTGCTGCCCGATTCCAATAGCTCGTTGACTGCCTTCAACGCTGCGTCCATGTTCCAGGTGCCCGGGTGGTCCCAGTCGACTTCTCCGTAGGGAGTGCGGGGGAATGCCTCGGGGTGCCCGTCTTCGGAGAGCTGGCGGTAGAACTCATCGAGTGGAAGATGCGGATTTCCAAACCGAGCTGCAAGGTATGACTTGCCTGAGCCTGAGGGTCCGCCGATGAGAATTACTGGTGTAGATGAAGAAGGCACACGACCAATTATGTCCTACCGCGCTCAACGCCCAGTAATTTCGATCCTCGGCCCACCCAGCCGATGACTGGGCGTCATACGTTCGAAGCGGCTTCGCCGGCTGAATTAGACTCATGACCATGACCTTGTGGAACCGCCAATCTGATGCCCCGTTGACCTTGCTGCGCGAGGAACCCAGCGGAGATCCCGGTGCTGATCTGGAGCGCGGGGTGCAACTGTTGCGCGAAGTCCAGTCCGGTGAGCGCGGGCCGCTGTTGCGCCTGTACCGTCCGGACCCCACCTTGGCGTTCGGCCAGCGTGATGTTCGCCTCCCGGGCTTCGAGCTGGCCAGCCGGGCGGCTGCGAACCAGGGATTCGCGCCGCTGGTGCGGAAGGCGGGCGGCCGGGCGGCCGCCTACCATCGCGGCACCTTGATCGTTGACCATATCGAGCCGCAGGCCGAAGCGATCATGCACCAGCAGCAGCGGTTCGAGATTTTCGCCCGGCTCTATGCCGATGCATTCCGCAGGGTCGGGGTCCAAGCCGAAGTGGGGCCGATCGACGGCGAGTACTGCGTCGGGGACCATTCGGTACACGGGGTCCCGGGGGCTGGCTCCGCGATCGGGCATGCGGTCAAGCTGGTGGGCACCGCGCAGCGGGTGATTTCCGGAGCTTGGCTGTTCTCCAGCGTTTTCGTGGTGGAGAACTCCGAGCCTCTGCGACGTGTGCTGGATGCCGTCTACCAGGCCATGGAAGTCCCGATGAATCCCGAGACGGTGGGGGCCGGTGACGACCTGGCGCCCGGGCTCACGACCGAAGCATTTATCGAGGCGCTGCTGGCTGAATACCGGGAGCATGTCGCGGTCCCGGAGCAGACGGCGGGTTAAACACGAAGTTCCCGGAACCTCCAAGGTTCCGGGAACTGTGCATTTAAGGCGAAATTACGCTCCGACGCGCTCGACGACTTCCTCGATGCGCGGGTTGGTTGCGGCGGTGCCGTCGGGGAAGATCAGGGTCGGGACGGTCTGGTTGCCGTTGTTGAACGACTCGACGATCTCCGCGGTGCCCTCGACCTCTTCGATGTTCACCTCGGTGTAGGCCACGCCCTTCTGGTCCATCAGGCGCTTCAGGTTGCGGCAGTAGCCGCACCAGCTGGTGGTGAACATGGTGACTCCGCCAGCGGCAGGAACGTACTTCTCAAGGTTCAATTCGTTGCTCATACTTCATGTAACCACGCGACCTGCCCGTTTGTTCCGCCTGACCCGGCTGCCACCACTGTTTTCTGCCGTTCGTCGGACTACACTGGGAACAAAATTCGAACAAATCTGCGGGGGTTCATCATGTGCGGACGCTACGTCATGGCCAAGGCCATCGGCGACCTGGTTGCCGAGGCGGAAGCGGAGGCGGACGCCAACCTGGAGCTTCGCCAGTCGTGGAACGTCGCGCCGACCACCGACGTGCCGGTAGTGCTCGAGCGGATGATCGACGGACAGCTGCACCGCCAGGTCCATGTGGCCCGCTGGGGCCTGGTTCCTGGCTGGGCCAAGGAGCTGTCGGTGGGGGTGCGCGCCTTCAACGCGCGCAGCGAAACCGCCTCCTCCAAGCCGACGTTCCGTTCGGCGGTCAAGAAGCGCCGGGCCGCAGTTCCCGTGCAGGGCTATTACGAGTGGAAGAAGGAAGGCAGCAAGAAGCGCCCCTTCTTCGTGCACCGCGAGGACGGCAAGCTGATCTTCTTCGCCGGACTGTACGAATGGTGGAAGGACGAGGACGGAAGCTGGATCCTGTCCACCACGATCATGACCATGGATTCGCCATCGAGCGAAGAGCCGGGGGTGCTCGGCGAGCTGGCCGGGCTTCACGACCGCCTGCCGATTCCGCTGGATCGGGAAATGATGGCCCGCTGGCTGGATCCGGAGCAGGAGGACGGCGAAGGACTGATTGAGCAGATCCGGTCCGAGGCCTTCGACGTGGCCTCGACCTGGACCATGCACGAGGTGGATCCAGCAGTGGGAAACGTGCGCAACGACGGCCCGGAGCTGATCGAACCGCATCGCTCGCTGTTCTAGGAGTCCTCGCTCCGGGAGCGCGCTCCCGCATGCAGCCCGAGGCCCAGGCCGATGGCCCCCAGGCCCAGCGCGCTGAGCAGCTTGCCGAGAATTTGCGTCCCGGTCACCGAAGGGGCGGGGGAGAAGGTGCTGTTGTCCAGCGGCGCGTAGGCGAACCAGCCGAAGCTCTTGACCTGCAGCGCATCCCAGATCAGCAGGCCGGTTCCGCCGGCCAGTACCAGCAGCCCGGTGAGCCAGATGATGCGTGTGGTGAGCGCATGCTTCCTGCTTTTGAGCATGCGCCGTCCCAGGATCAGTCCCAGGCTCAGGCACAGCGCCCCGAAACCCAAGGCCAGCAGCAGCTCGCCGGAGACCTGCAGCATCGAGGGGCCGATGGAAAAGGTGTCGACCGGTTGCGGTTCGGTGCCACCGGAATACAGCAGGTACTCGGCTTGGCTGTCGCGCCAGAGCAGCACGCTGCCGGCCAGGATGAACATCGTTCCGATCCAGCCGGGGATTTTCGCCGAGCGCACGCGGGCGGAAGATTCAGGCATGGGATCATCATTCCACACGAAAGCCCAAGCCGGGACGGAATTGCTCATTCCATCCCGGCTTGGGCTTTGCGTTGCGCACCGCTATGGGGTTAGTGCCCGCGGGCGATCCACTCATCCAGGTTCGGCGCTTCGTCGCCGATGGTGGTGGCGGCGCCGTGGCCGGTGTTGACCACGGTTTCCGCCGGCAGGGTCAGCAGCTTGGAGCGGATCGAGTCGATGATCGTCTCGAAGCTCGAGTAGCTGCGGCCGGTGGCGCCGGGCCCGCCGTTGAACAGGGTGTCGCCGCTGAACAGCACACCCAGGTCCTCCGAATAGAAGCAGGTGGATCCCGGCGAGTGCCCAGGGGTGTGCAGGGCGGTCAGCGTGGTCCCGGCGACGGTGAAGCTGTCGCCTTCGTGGATTTCCGCGTCGATGTCGCGTTCCGGGTACACCGCGTCCCAGAGCATCTGGTCTTCGGGGTTCAGGAACAGCGGGGCGTCGACCTCGTCGGAGAACTGCGCGGCGGCGCGGATGTGGTCGTCGTGCCCGTGGGTGAGCAGCACCGCCATCACCTCGCGCTGGCCGATGGCCTGACGGATGGCCTGCGGGTCGTGCGCCGGGTCGATGACGATGACCTCGGCGTCGTCCCCGACGAGCCAGACGTTGTTGTCCACTTCCCAGGTGCCGCCGTCCAGGCTGAAGGTGCCGGAGGTGACGATGTTCTCGATGCGTGCGGTCATTAGATTTCCACCACCGAACGCAGCACGGTGCCCGCGTGCATCTTGTCGAAGGCGGATTCGATCTCGTCGATGGTGATGCGCTCGGTGACGAAGGCATCCAGGTCCAGCCGGCCGAGCTTGTACTGCTCGACCAGCATCGGGAAGTCGTGGCTCGGCAGGCAGTCGCCGTACCAGGAGCTCTTCAGCGATCCGCCGCGCCCGAAGACGTCCAGCAGCGGCAGCTCGAGGGTCATCTCCGGGGTCGGGACGCCCACCAGCACCACGCGGCCGGCCAGGTCGCGGGCGTAGAACGCCTGCTTGTAGGTTTCCGGGCGGCCCACCGCGTCGATGACCACGTCGGCGCCGAAGCCGCCGGTGAGGTCCTGGATTGCGGTGACGGCGTCGACCTTGCTCGAATCCACGGTGTGGGTGGCGCCGAAGCGCTTGGCGGTTTCCAGCTTGTCCGGGTTGACGTCCACCGCGATGATGGTGGTGGCGCCGGCCAGCTGCGCGCCGGCGATGGCCGCCGCGCCCACGCCGCCGCAGCCGATGACGGCCACGGATTCGCCGCGCTTGATCTCGCCGGTGTTGATGGCCGCGCCGATGCCGGCCATGATGCCGCAGCCCAGCAGGCCCACGGCCGCAGGATCGGCGTCCTCGTCCACGATGGTGCACTGCCCGGAGTGGACCAGGGTCTTCTCGGCGAAGGACCCGATGCCCAGCGCAGGGGAGAGCTCGGTGCCGTCTTCCAGGGTCATCTTCTGGGTGGCGTTGTGGGTGTTGAAGCAGTACTTCGGCTCGCCCTTGGCGCAGGCGCGGCACTGGCCGCAGACCGCGCGCCAGTTCAGGATGACGCGGTCGCCGACCTTGACGTTGGTGACGTTCTCGCCGATCTGGCTGACCACGGCGGTGGACTCGTGGCCCAGCAGGTAGGGGTAGTCGTCGCCGATGCCGCCGAGCTTGTAGTGCAGGTCGGTGTGGCAGACGCCGGTGGTCAGCACGTCGACCACGACCTCTCCCGGCCCGGGATCCGGAACGATGATGTCGACAACCTCGACCGGGGCGTCTTTGGCGCGGGAAATGACCGCTTTGACCTTATGGGACATGTCGGTGGGCTCCTTGTGGTGGATTGTGCTTCTGACCCGATGCTATCGGTGCGGCAGGCGCGAAGCTAGGAGCCGCGCGCCGAATGACCAAGTGTGGCGTGGGTCAGCGGCCTTTTCTGCCCGCTCCGCCCATTGTCCCGGATTCCTACATAGTTGCTGTCCTGTTTAATCGTGGACTTTTACACGGTGGGCGCTTAATACTTGAATGGACTATCCAAGGTGAAAAGCACAAGTCAGGGACGAAGGAGCAGTAATGCAGGAACAACACACGATCGAACTGGCCCCGGGGCTTCGGATCCCCGCCATCGGGCTGGGCACCTGGCCGCTGACCGGAGAAGAGGCCGCCGACGCGGTGGCCAGGGCGCTGGGCAACGGCTACCGCCATGTGGACACCGCGGCGAACTACGGCAACGAGCAGGCCGTCGGGGCGGGCATCGCACGGACCGGGGTACAGCGCAAGACAGTGTGGGTGACCAGCAAGTTCAACAACGAGGACCTGAATCGCACCGGGTTTAATCGAGGCAAGGAACAAGGAGCGCGATCGCGTGCCATCGGTGAACTGTTGGTTCAGCGATGGCATGCTTTGTCCCGAAGTCGGGATGGGTTGACAAGGGGGTGGGCCACTTAACTAGACGACACTGCCGATAGTCCGGCAGGGAGGTTTTACCGCGGGTGTTCGGCAGTGGCCTAGACGAATTGATAGCGGCAGGTCGGGCAGGGCGTCTTTGAATGTTGCGCCGATTTAGGAATCAGTCATGTGTGAGACTTTAGAACAGAGGTTCAAAGCTTCCTGCAGAATGGCTACCTGTACGTTTGAACCATAGAACTTCAACACAGTTTCATTCAAGAACTCTGCGTTGCGACGAACCAGTTCCTGTTCAATCGGCGACAAACTGATTGGCTGCTCAACAGGTTTATACATTTTCTGGGGAGATTCTTTTTGAGCATGGGATTCTGAAGCAGACTGCAACAAAGTGGGTGGCGAAGTTTTCTTGCCAGCCAGAATAGCCGGCGTGGGTGTCATCGACGCGGATCGACCATAAGGCTCATCGTCTACCGGTTCTTTGGCCTTAGTTCCCTCATCGACTGAATCAGTGTCTGTATTCTGAGTGTTCTCAACTGGGTTGTCGATGACCGTGATTTTTTCAAAGGCGTCGGCAATGATTCCCGGGATATTGCCGCTCGTGCATAGGACATCGAGACGATGAGTGGTTCGTGTCAAAGCAATGTAAAGGAGCCGCGCACCGTTATCCTCATCCAAGATACTTTGGGGGTCCACAATAACGACCGAATCAAATTCCAGTCCTTTGGAGTCATTAGGTGTGATCAGATTTATGGATTTGCCAAGCTGACCGTCACTTGAATCGCTGTAGGTCAACTCTTCGTGTTGGAAGGCCGTCTTGATCTCATCCCAGCGTTCTTTCGGGGCGATGACGCCCACGAATCTTCCCTTGCCGCTGTGGTGGCTTGCAACCTTTGCTACTTCAGATGCCAGTTGGCCCTCGGGCACGTCAAATAGCTCGGGCAAAGCGTTAGCACTGCGAACAATCGTTGGAGGTTTCAAACCGGGTGCAGCAAGTGGGAGCAATTTGGCCGCGACCTCGAATACCTCCCGTGGCACGCGATAGCCGTGTTCAAGCGAAACTAAGTTGTGAGGTAGAGATGTCCCTAGTGCCGTGATCACCTCGGACCAATCGGCCCGTGCGAATGACCCGGTGGATTGGGCTACGTCGCCGACGATGGTCATTGAACCGGTGCGAGTTCGACGACGAAGTGAGAGCAACTGCATGGGACTGAGGTCTTGTGCCTCGTCGACGATGATGTGGCCATAGAGATCGACGTTTCCGCTCATGCTTTCGTTGGCTTCATCGATCAATGCAAGATCTCCAAGGGTCCATGGTTCCTGATCCATGCGAGCAGCCGCTTGACGGTAAAGTAGCTCGATCGCAGAAGGATCTAGTACGTTCGCTGTCGCAATTCTTAGGCGACTCTTGGAGCCAAGCAACTCTCGAATGAACTGGGGGCCACTTAGCGTAGGCCACATCCGGTCCAGCGCGGCATCCACTGAGGGTGGATCCAAGATGTCCTTAATATCGACAGATCCGTGAAAATTGAGCTGTTCGAGGCAACGCTCCAGCAAGCGTTCGCGCAGTTCTTGACGTCCCTTGCCGTAGGGGAGATGACGCAATGAGTTGACATCGTCGGCAATCATCTCAGGACTGATATTGACAGTAACGGACGAATTTCGACGTTTGATTCGTAGGACCGAAGACGGTACCTTGATCCGGTCGTTGAGGCCATTGGCGATGACATCTGCCATTTCGGCCATCCCCTTGATGCGGGCTGTCGCTTCGTTGTCAACGGCACGGGCTGGAAGACTGCCAGCCATGAGTTCCTGAATGGACGTTTGCCTTATGTCCCGGTCGCCCAGCGAAGGCAGTACGTGCTGGATGTACTTGGTAAAAGCAGGGTTGGGTCCTACAACTAAAAGGTCTCGCGGAGAAAGTTTGTCCCTGTAGTGGTATAGAAGCCAAGACGCTCGGTGCAGTGCGACTGCCGTTTTGCCGGTTCCAGGACCGCCTTGAATCACGAGAAGTTGATTCATGTCAGCGCGCATGAGTTTGTCTTGCGAGGCTTGGATTGTGCGCACGATATCCAGCATTTGACCCGTTCGACCCTCTTGGAGCGCGTGCAGTAGCGCATCGTCGGTGTGGAAATCGCCCCCTAGCTCGTCAAGTCGCTCACGAATCTCTGCGAAAAGTTTGTCGTCGAAGGCATCAACGTGGTTGTACGAGGTGGAAAAAACGCGCTTTCTGGTCAGATCCATAGCATCGGTAGCGGACGCTTGGTAGAACTTTTTAGCGAGGGGCGCCTTCCAACTGATAACACGGCGCTCTCCATCTTCGGCAGCGATCGACACTTTGCCTACGTAAATTGAGCTGCCATCGTCTAGGTCCATGCGTCCGATAGCAACTGCGTCATTCTCGGACAGCTTCTCCACGGAATCTAGATGCCGCTTCATTGCGCGTCGATCGGGGCCGGTTCCTGCAACATTGCGAAGTCGCTGGCGTTCGCTTACCGCGTTTTCATATACCAAACGCGCGTCGTCGAAATATGCCTGCTCTTTCACTAATTCTTCGGCATACGAATTCTGCACCGTTAAGTTCCCCCTTGTTGTTGTAACCAAAACCTAGTTATGCAGTTGCTCCCACCCAGCCTAAGAATGAACTCCGACACTTTAGTGGATTTTGAATGATTTCGGGAAGCGAGTCATGATGAAGGAAAGGGAGCTTCGGTCTAGTTGTGAGAGTTTCAAGTGCTTCGAAAAGCTCATCTGGAAACGCGGGTTCAAGGTCTTAGTGAACCGAAAAATTCTCCGGCCTCCTATCGGTTCCGAATGCCCAATGACGATTACTTTGGCAGTGGCGTCTGTATGCTCGGTGGCTCCACTCGCCCATAGACGATGTAGCTCATCAGATGCATTATTCTCATAGGAAAGCCAAATCGTGCCAACACTCCGGTGCGGGGTCCCGAGTGTTAACCACGGCAGTTTAGAACCACACGACGGGTGAACCGGTGTGACGAAACGGTAGCGCGGGTGTAAGTATCGAGAGAATATGCCAAACGAAGCCAGGTTCGCTTGGTGACGGTTTGCGATCAGTTTCCCTAATTCGATGCTCCGGAGGCACCGCTAGAAGTTCAAACAGGCTCGACGAGTTCCTAGGCAGCATATTCTGCCGTGAAACCCGGGCATGGGCGAGTCAGTCTCATCGCCACCGAACAGTGAGCCTGTAGTGGTGCCCTGTCTGAGGGGAGATTTATTTGCTATGAATCGGTGGTCTCACTCAACCCTGAAAGTCAGGGCTGCGCTAGGAAGAATTCCTCTCCCAGTGATTGAGTAAGGACCTGGATGAGGGAGTCTCGTTGCTCTTCGATCAGGAAGCAACTGTTCAGGTTTCCTGCGTGCTAGGGAAACAAAAACTTCATGTTTTGCTTAAGCCAATCCACTTCCCAATTCATCAACGGAGAAGGTTAACGATCCATAGGTCAGCTACTATCTTGGGTGCCACGTCCCGAGAGGGCAGGAGCGAGCCCTTCGGTGCGGCAGGCGCGAAGCTAGGAGCCGCGCGCCGAATGACCAAGTGTGGCGTGGGTCAGCGGCCTTTTTTGCCCGCTCCGCCCATTGTCCCGGATTCCTACATAGTTGCTGTCCTGTTTAATCGTGGACTTTTACACGGTGGGCGCTTAATACTTGAATGGACTATCCAAGGTGAAAAGCACAAGTCAGGGACGAAGGAGCAGTAATGCAGGAACAACACATGATCGAACTGGCCCCGGGGCTTCGGATCCCCGCCATCGGGCTGGGCACCTGGCCGCTGACCGGAGAAGAGGCCGCCGACGCGGTGGCCAGGGCGCTGGGCAACGGCTACCGCCATGTGGACACCGCGGCGAACTACGGCAACGAGCAGGCCGTCGGGGCGGGCATCGCGCGGGCCGGGGTGCAGCGCGACCAGTTGTGGGTGACCAGCAAGTTCAACAAGGAAGACCATTCGCGCGACGGCGTGGCAATTGCATACGAACGCGCCTTGGAACTGATGGGGCTGGATTACCTGGACTTGTATCTGGTGCACTGGCCCAACCCGGACCAGGGAACGTTTGTCGAAGCCTGCCAGGGGCTGGAGGACCTGGTGCAGGCGGGAAAGCTGCGCTCCTGGGGCGTCTCCAACTTCAAGCCGGCGCACCTGCAGGCAGTCTTCGACGCGGGGCTGCGCCCCGTGCTCAACCAGGTGCAGGTCGATCCCGAGCATCTGCAGCGCGAGCAGCTGGAGTTCCATGCCCAGCACCGGCTGGCCACGGTCGCCTACAGCCCGTTGGGCCGGGCGGGGGATTTCCTGTCCCATCCGGCGATTACCGCGGCGGCGGAGCAGTACGGAAAGACCCCGGCCCAGATCGTGCTTCGCTGGCACCTTGATTCGGGGCGCATCGCGGTGCCCAAATCCGCCAGCGACGTCCGCCAGCGGGAGAACCTGGATGTTTTCGACTTCGCGCTGACCGGGCAGCAGCTGGCGGCGATCGATGCGCTGGACACGGGAGCCGGCCCGCGCCTGGATGCGGATTCCTTCGGCCACTAAAACACAACACCATGGAAGGCTGCCCCGGAATACGGGGCGGCCTTTTTCGGCTTTAATCGAGGCTCGCAAGCCGGTAAATGGTTGCTGACCTGTGGTTTGTCGAGCGTTCCGGGGATGCCTTCCAGGCCGGTGAATTTCCCCAAAATTTCCTTAGGTGTTGCGGGTCACACGGGGGTACACTCAAGTGTGCGCAAAACGTACTGCTGTTCGGATAGCGTACAATTCAGTTCTTGATACTTGGAGGTTCCCATGGCGATTGGCCAGAGCAGCGCAGTGGCCGGTACAGAGCTCTCGCGCGCCGAGCAGTCTTACCGGGTGAAGCGGGCGAAGAAGGCGGCCCTGGCCGCGTTCCTCGGCGGCATGCTGGAGTACTATGACTTCTTCATCTATGCGACTGCCGCGTCGCTGATCTTCTCGCACATCTTCTTCCCGGCGGGGGATCCCACCATCACCCTCATGGCGTCGTTCGCCACCTTCGGCGTCGCCTATGTGGCCCGCCCCTTCGGCGCCATCGTCTTCGGGCATCTGGGCGACCGGCTGGGACGCAAGAACACGCTGGTGCTGACCCTGATGCTGATGGGCGGGGCAACCTTCGCCATCGGCCTGCTGCCGAACTTCGCGCAGGCCGGCTACCTGGCCCCGGCCCTGCTGGTGTTCCTGCGGCTGGTCCAGGGCTTGTCCGCCGGCGCCGAGACGGCGGGATCCTCGACGCTGACCATGGAGGAGTCCCCGGTGGGCCGGCGCGGGTTCTTCCCCTCCTTCGCGATGAGCGGGATCTCGGCGGGTATCGTGCTGGCCTCGCTGGTCTTCATCCCGGTCGCGGCGATGGACGAGGCCGCCAGGATGTCGTGGGGCTGGCGTGTGCCCTTCCTGCTTTCGGTGGTCGTGATGATCGTGGCGATGCTGGTACGACGTTCGCTCGAGGAGCCCGAAGTCTTCGAGGACGAGGTCAAGTCCCAAGGCGGCGGCGAGAAGGAGAAGCTGCCGTTCCTGCTGATGCTCAAGACCCACCCGGCGCAGTTCTTCCAGGTCTCGCTGATGTCCTTCCAGTGCGTGACCAATACCCTGATGCAGGCCTTCGGCCTGGCCTACGCGGTCAGCGTGGGAATCCCCGCGGCGACGATGCTGGTGGTCAGCATCGCTGGCAACGTGCTGGCGATCTTCTCCCAGCCGCTGAGCGCCTACCTCTCGGACCGCTTCGGCCGCCGCACCATCTTCATCACCGGCATCCTGTCCTCTGGCGTGCTGATCTGGGTCTACTTCTGGGCGATCTCCACCTCCAACATCGCGCTGGTCTTCCTGCTGAGCATCGCGATCACCGCGGGCAGCTACGCGGTGTCCAACGCGATCTATCCGGCTTGGTTCTCCGAGCTGTTCCACGTCAAGGTCCGCTACTCGGGTGTCGCCATCGGCCTGCAGGTGGGCATCCTGTGCGCCGGGTTCACCCCGATGATCGCCACCGTGCTGGTCGGCGGGACCCCCGCCAACTACGGGCCGGCGGCCTGGATCGTTGCAGGGTCCTCCATCGTGGCGGCCATCGGCGCCATCTGGGCCCGCGAAACCTTCAAGACCCCGCTGCATGAGCTGGGCAACGCGGTGGATTAGAACTTCCGCTTCCTGCCAAAGGCCCGGAATCAGTTGGTCATCGACCGGCTGGTTCCGGGCCTTTGCGCGTGCAGGGGTGGCGCGTCCGGACGTCCCGCTCAGTGGGATGGCGGATTCCGGCGGTGCATGGCCGGGATGTAATTGTGCCACGTGCGCCCGGAATCTCGGGCGACGCCAGAACCACGGGAGGAAATCGATGACCCAGAAAACCCGACGCGTCGCCGTTGTCACCGGCGCCAGCCGCGGCGCAGGCAAGGGGATCGCACTGGCACTGGGCGAAGCCGGGGCCAAGGTCTACGTCACTGGGCGCACCACCACCGAAGGCGAGGCCCCGCTGCCGGGAACCGTTTTCGCCACCGCCGAGGAAATCACCGCCCGCGGCGGGATCGGCGTGCCGGTGGTGCTCGACCACACCGACGACACCCAGGTGAAAGCGCTCTTCGAACGCATCGCTGCCGAAGACGGTGCCATCGACATCCTGGTCAACAACGCCTACGCGGTGCCGGCGGAGCTGACGCTCGCCGGAGCGTTCTGGGAGAAGTCGCTGGACCTGCTTCAGGTGTTCAACGTCGGGCTGCGCTCCAGCTATGTCGCCAGCTACTACGCCGCACCGCTGCTGATCGCCGGCGGCGGGCTGGTGGTGAACACCTCCTCCTTCGGCGGCACCTGCTACATGCACGGGCCGGCCTACGGGGCAGGCAAGGCCGCCGTGGACAAGATGGCCAGCGACATGGCCGTGGACTTCAAGCCGCACGGCGTCGCCGTCGTCTCCCTGTGGATGGGGATGCTGAAGACCGAGCGCACCCTGGCCGAGCTGGCGAAGAGCCCCGAGCAGTACGGGGACCTGGAAGCCACCGCCGAATCCCCGGAATTCCCCGGCCGGGTCATCGACGCGCTGCACCGCGACCCGCAGCTGATGCAGCGCAGCGGCCAGGTGCTGATCGCCGCGGAGCTGGCCGCAGAGCTGGGAGTGCTGGACGTGGACGGGGCGCAGCCGATCTCCCACCGCCCCATGCTCGGAAACCCGCCGGTGTTCTCCGGTGCCGTGATCGCCTAGACCGCCGACCGAACCCCAACCCGAAACGATTTGTCAGGAGAACGACCCATGGATATGGAACAACGCCTTGCCGCGCTGGAGGCGATCGAAGAGATCAAGGCGCTGAAGCACCGCTACTGGCGCGCCTGCGATGGGAAGGACCCGCAGGGATTCCGCGACTGCTTCATCCAACGCGGCGCGGTCATCGACTACGGCCCCATGGGCGCCTTCGACGACGTGGAGCCGATGGCCGAGATCTTCACCCAGGTGGCGCTGGCGAAGGTCGACGGCAAGCACGTGATCTTCGACATGCACCACGGAATGCACCCGGACATCACGCTGCTTAGCCCCACCACCGCCCGTGGGCGCTGGACGCTGCGTTTCCGCCAGGTCAATCTGCGCGAGGGCACCGAGTACCTGAAGACCGGCGAATACGACGACGAGTACGTGCTGGTGGACGGGCAATGGAAGATGTCCGCCTGCCGCTTCACCGACACCTGGTCGATGACCCGCGCGCTGGATGAGAGCGCGCAGATCACCGAGGGCGAGTTTATGGCGGTTCCGGCTCCCTAGCGGCACCCATTAAAGGCCCGGGGCTCATGCGGATCCACCGCGCAGGTCCCGGGCCTTTCGCGCGCCTGCACCGGGGAGGCTGGCTCGTGTTGTCCTGATCAAAAAATTTGTTCAAGAATCCGGGGCCCGAGCCAAACTGTCGGCCGGGTTGACTAGTGTAGCTACCGATCGAACACATGTTCGAATATAATGAGTTTGTTGACTAAGGAGCGCACACGTGGGCATGTTCACCGAGCCGATCGAGGTTACCCGCGCAGCGAATGGAATACCGCTGCGCGTCACCTGGCAAGGGAAAGACTACCGCCTGGTGGCCGAACCCGAACGCTGGTTCGAACGCCGCAAATGGTGGGAGGAGAACATGAGGATTCCGCGTGGACTAGGGGCAGGAGTAGCCGATTATGAAATGTGGCGACTGCAATTGGTCTCGTCGGAGGGTCGCGGCGAGCCCTTCAGCGTCGATGTCAGCTTCGACGCGCAGAGCGCCCGCTGGCGCCTGGTCCGCCTGCATGAACAGCATGCCCGCAGCGCCTAAGCCACCTTTCGAATACATGTTCGAGCCGATGGCATGAGCTTCACGCATCTGAATGTGGCCTCTTCCTACAGCGCCCACTACGGGGTCTCCACCCCGCCCCAGCTGGCCGCCGCCGCTCACGCCATGGGCGCCGAAGCTCTGGCCCTCACCGACCGAGACGGACTCTACGGGGCGGTCAAGCACGTGGCCGCCTGCCTGGAACATGGGCTGCGCCCCCTGCTGGGCGTGAACCTGGCCCTGCTCGACACTCCGGGCCGCGCGGCCGGGCGAATCATCCTGCTCGCCCGCGGGAACAGCAATGGCGCCGGCTACGCGGACCTGTGCCGGAGCATCAGCCAAGCCCACCAGGCGCCCCACGGCATTCCGGGGCTGACCCGTCGCCAGATCTCCCACCGGGTATCCGCGGGAAACCTAATGCTGCTGGTCGGCGGTGAATCCGACGTGGCCCGGTCGCTGGTTCGCGGGCAGTATGTCAAGGCCCGCGCGCTGTTGGCCGACTGGAAAAATCTGGCCGGCCCCATGCTGCGCGTGGAAATCACCACCCACCTGTCCACCCGCGGATCCCGCTACCATCTCGGGGAAGCCGGAAGGATGCTCCGCTATGCCGATGAACTGGGCCTGAAGGCGGTGCTGAGCAACGCGGTGCGCTACGCCGACCCCGATGGCGCGGTCACCGCAGACCTGCTGGATTCCGCCCGCACCCTGAACAGCCTGAAGGAGATGGACTCCTGCCAGCCCAACGGCCAGGGCTGGCTCAAGTCCCCGCGGGAAATGCGCCAGTTGGCCTCCGAAATCTCCCGAGCCACCGAGCGCGGCTGGATGCGCAAGCTGCTGCAGGAAACCGAGTCGGTGGCCCGCTTCGCCGTCCTGGACCCCGCCAGCGACCTGGGCTGGAAAAAGCCGGTCATTCCCGAAGCCTCCGTGCTGGGCCTGCACCGCCCGGCCATGCAGGAGCTGACCGAACGCGTCTACGCCGCCGTGCCCCGGCTGCTGCCGGGCGAAAAGCGGCACGACGTCGAAAAGCGGCTCTCCCTGGAGCTCGGGGTCATCAACCGGCTGGACTTCGCCGGCTACTTCCTCACCGTCGCCGAAACCGTGAAGCTCATCACCGGGCTGGGAGTGCGCGTGGCCGCCCGCGGCTCCGGAGCCTCCTCGCTGGTCAACTACCTGCTGGGGATCAGCCAGGTCAATCCGCTGGCCCACGACCTGGTCTTCGAACGCTTCCTCTCCGACACCCGCACCACGCTGCCGGACATCGACATCGACGTGGAATCCGCGCGCCGCCATGAAATCTACCGCACCATCTTCGACAGCTTCGGCGAAGAGCGGGTGAGCCTGATGAGCATGCAGAACGCCTACCGCGCCCGCGGCGCCGTCCGCGACGCCGGAGCCGCCCTGGGGCTGGACGACGGGCAGGTGGACGGCATCGCCAAGCAGCTCTGGCGCTTCTCCGCCTCCTCCTTCCGCGAAGCGCTCGCCGAGAAACCGGAGCTGGGCGAACTGGCCGAGCGGCTCGCCGCCGACTCCCAGCTGGACATCCTGATCGACGCCACCGAACGCCTGGACCGGTTGCCCCGGCACATCTCCATGCACCCGTGCGGGGTGATCCTCTCCGACGCCTCGCTGCTGGACCGCACCCCGGTGCAGCCCTCCGGGATGGGACTGCAGATGAGCCAGTTCGACAAACACGACATGGACCTCATGGGCCTGATCAAGCTCGATGTGCTCGGGGTGCGCATGCAGTCCGCCATCGCCTACACCCTTGAGGAAATCGCCCGGCTGCACCCCGACGCGTCCGCGGTCGCCCGCGCCGGGGGACACGCCGACACCAGCTACATCGACCCGGCCGGGCACATCGACCTGGCCCGAGTCCCGCTGGACGACGCACCCACCTTCGAGCTGATCCGCTCCACCCACACCCTGGGCTGCTTCCAGATCGAATCCCCGGGCCAGCGCGAACTGATCGGCAAGCTCGCCCCCACCGAATTCAACGACCTGATCATCGACATCTCGCTGTTCCGCCCCGGGCCCATGCAGTCGAACATGGTCAAGCCCTACCTGGAGCACCGCCACGGCTTCGCCCCCGAGCAGTTCCTGCACCCCGACCTCAAGCCCGCGCTGGCCGAAACCCACGGGGTCACCGTCTTCCATGAACAGGTGCTGCGCATCCTGGACACCATGACCGGCTGCGGCCTGGGCATGGCCGACGTCTACCGACGCCACCTGGGCAACCCCGCCCAGGAACCGGCGGTCGAAGAATACTTCCGCGCCAACGCCGCCGCCAAGGGCTACAGCCCGGAAACCATCGACAAGGTCTGGGAAGTGCTGGCGGGCTTCGGCTCCTTCGGCTTCTGCAAGGCCCACGGGGCTGCCTTCGCCGTACCCACCTACCACTCGGCCTGGCTCAAGGCCCACCACCCCGAAGCCTTCCTCGCCGGCATCTGGGAACACGACCCGGGTATGTACCCCAAGCGGCTGCTGGTCTCCGAGGCCCGCCGCATGGGCATCCCGATCCTGCCGCTGGACATCAACCGCTCCACCGGGCACTACCGAGTCGAACGAATCTTCGAATACGCTCCCGCCGCGGCCCCCACCGTGCCCAGGGCCCCTGGAACCCTGCGTCTCGGACATTACGGTGTCCGCCTGGCCTTCCGCGACATCCACCAGATGAGCGAACGCGAGGTCCAGCGGCTGGTCGCCGGCCAACCCTACGAGCACCTGGCCGAGGTGCGGGACCGCGCAGGCCTGTCCCGACGCACCTACCAGAACCTCGCGGCCCTGGGCGTCTTCGACTCCCTGCTGTCCGGAACCAACCGGGCGGATACCATCGCCCACACCCAATCCATGGCCCGCACCAGCCTGCCGGCCAAATACCGGCCCGGCCCCGGCCAGCTCACCTTCGACCTCGGGCAGATCGAACACATCACCAACACCGGAGCGCAGCTGGAACCGGCCGAGATCATCCGCACCGAACTGGACCTCATGCACCTGGACGCCAGCGAACACCTCATCACCTCCTACCGGCAACGCCTGGCCCATCTGCCGATCACCCAGGCCATCGAGCTGCTGCACCTGCGCAACGGCACCGAGGTGCTGGTGGCCGGGGTGCGCGTGGCCACCCAGACCCCGCCCATGCGCGGAGGCAAACGCGTGGTGTTCATTTCCGTGGACGACGGCACCGGCTGCATCGACGCCACCTTCTTCGACGACACCCAGCAGCGCACCGGGCCGCTGCTGTTCTCCACCCGCATGCTGCTCATCCACGGCATCACCCGGCGCACCGGACCCCGCGGCATCTCGCTGCAGGCCCTGAACGCCTGGGACCTGCACCAGCCCGAAACCCTGCCCGCCGCCGGATACCTGGAGAACACAGCCCGCCCGCACCCCAGCTACCGGCCCAAGCTCGGCCAGAGCCCCGCCGAAACCGTCGGAGAGCTCGCCCGCCGCATGAACGCCGAAGGCCTGGACCAGCGCGGGGCCCAAAGCATGTAGGGGGAACCATAGGTGCGAGGGATCAGCTCGTCAGGCTCCGCGAACCACGCCGGGCAGCTGTGCGAGCGAAACCGGTTCCCGGCCCCGCTCCCGCGCGCCGACATAGCAGGCGCGCATCCCGACCGCTTGCGGGCCCCGGATGTCCGCATCCCAGTTATCTCCCACAAACACCGCATCCTGCGCAGCGATACCATGCGCATCCAGCACCATCCGGAAGATCTGCCGGTGAGGCTTGCGCCACCCCAGCTCTATGGAGGTGAAGACCCGATCGAAATATGTATCCAACTGCAGCTCGCGCAGCAGCCGCGGCACCAGCGCCGCATCGTGGGTATTGCTCACCACGCTCAGCACATGGTCTGCGCAGAGATCCTGCAAACAGGACCGGACATCGGCAGCGGGGGCAACCTGAGCGCTCCACACCGCAAGATACTCCCGCACCAGGCGGGCAAGCTCGCCCTCGCCGATAGTCGGAGAACCCAGCAGCTCCCAATAGCGCCGGGCGATCTGCAGCATCGAACACTCACGCCCGGAGCGGTGCGCCGCCGAGTCCAGCTCGTCCCATGCGCGAGTCCACAACGCATCGGCTTCTGCCTGGCCCACCCGAGCCGAAGCCCTGCGCGCAAATTCCAGCGGAGCGTTGAACGCGCTCGGCAGGATCGAGGGGTCATAGCGCACCAAGGTGCCGAAGAAATCAAAATAAATGTGCGAGGGCATGGGTTCATCTTCCCCTGTCCTACTGGGCACGGGGAAAACGCTCATTCGCTATACGGAGGACACGTGCCCGTCCGCATCAATGACAAATGATGGATTGTGCACGAAATCCCAGCGGAACCCGTCCGGGTCGGCCACGCAGGCGCTCATCCCGCCCCACGGCTGCACCGTAGGGGCCGTGACGGATTGGGCACCGGCATCAAGCGCTCGCCGGTAGAGCTGTTCAACCTCCGCGTCGGTATGCACATTGTGCCCCAGCGAAACCGGGGGAGCCTTCTCGCCGTGCCCGATGTCACCGTACTCGCTGGGCATCTGCGCAATGTCCCACAAGGCCAGCATCAAGGAATGCCCGGCACGGACAAAGGCAATCTCCGGGTGGGCCGGCTGCACCAGCTCGAAACCCAGTCCCTCGGTATAGAACCTGGTTGAAGCACCGACATCACGCACGCCGAGGGTGATCGCGCTGATGGTCGGCGGGGCCGACTTGTTCATATCACCAGACTAGGGTGCGTTGACCTCGAATGATAGAGGCAGAGCCACCCCTGTCAATGTCTTGACAGGGGCAGCTCTGGCTGACCCAGGTGTCACCCGCGGGATGCTGGTGCTTCGAGTACATCGAAACTGGGCAAGAGCTAGTGTTGAAGTTTGCCGAAGCCCTTACAGGTAGATCCACTGCTCATTGCGCGGCGAGGACAAATTGCGATCACGCTGGGCACGAAACTCCTGATCCATTCGGCTCGGGGCATGATGGTGGCGTTGCACGCTGCTGGGAATGCGCCGCAAGCCGAGCCGGCCGGCGGACGCCGATGATTCTGGGGCTGGATTGTTTTTCATGGTCACTTCTCCTTGAACCTGCGGCAGCTCGCCCTCTGCAGACATCACGTCTGCAGATTCCCTCGCCTCCGCTTCGATCTGAGAATTTGCGCTCGCCGGTTCGCTGGTCCAGCGATCCGGGTGCGGGATGCCGCGCACATGCCGTGAGCACCAGGCGGCGACGGTTGCAACGATCACCAGGGAGCTGAAGAACACCAGCGTCGGCCCCATGCCCAGCCATTGCAGGCCGAGCCCGGTGAGAAACGGCGCCAGCGGCAAAGCCGACAGCGCCATGAACAAGATCAGCGAATTGGCGCGTCCTGCCATCTCCCGCGGGACCACCGCCATGAAATAGCCTCCGACCGACGCGTTCAGCGCCGGGACGCTGAGGAAGGCGACCAGCAGCATGGTGCCCAGCCAGACCAGGTGGGTGTTGAAGCCCATGAGCAGCATCGCGCCGCCCAGGACGCTCAGGCAGCTGCAGGCCAGCACCCCGGTCCGGACCTTCTCGATCAGGCGTCCGGCGAACAGCGACCCGGCGAACATGCCCAGTCCCATGAACGTGGATACCAGTCCGATCACCCAAGGGGCCTCGCCGCGCTGCTGCAATCCGTAGATCAACGTGGTGTTCAGCCCGTTGGTTCCGATATTGATGACGGTAATCAGGATCAACAGGCTGCGCAGCTGAGGTTTGGCGAAACACCACCGCATGCCCGCCGCGATGCCGGGGGAGACCTGCGCGCTGCCAGCAGGGGAGTTTTCCACGGGCCTGGAACCGGCTTCAGCTGCGCGCAACGGCCCGCGCAGCGCGAATCCCGAAGCAGCGGCGAGCAGCTGCAGGAAGCTGACGGCCAGCAGGGCAAAACCTGCTCCCAGTCCGAGCAGCAGTCCGCCCAGCGGGGCAGCGCCCAGCATGAGCGCCGAATCGCGCCCCTGGTTCGCCGCCATGGCGCGTCCCAGCTGCTTGGGATGGACCACGTCCTTCAGCGCCGCATTCGTGACGGTGCCGAAGTAGCCTCCGCGCAGCTCCATGAGCACATGGGCGACGCACAACACCGCGACGCCCAGCGACCCGCTGAAACTGGCCACTGCCAGTGCCGAGGTGAGCGCCGCACCGCAAATACCGCCCAGGAGCATCATTCGCGCCCGGTCGGAACGGTCGGCCGCGGAACCGCCCAGCAGCGTCAGGCTGGCCCGCGCGGCCAGGCCCACCGCCGCCAGGGTTCCGGCCTGCACCGGCGAACCGGTCAGCGCCAGCAGGATCAGCGGCAGCACGAAGGCATAGATGCCGCCGGCCAGCAGGGCAGTGGTATCGGCAACCCACCAGATGCGGTAGCTGCGCTGGCGCCGCAACGCCGGCAGCCGTTGTGCGCCGGCGCCGGCCGTCTGCGGCTGCAGCAGGGGAGTCGTCTGGTCCGTGGTCATGCACCCACCATAAACCCGCAAATAAAGTTGCGCAATAGAACTTGTGCAACTTTATTTGGGCAATTGTTATGCTGAATCCATGACGCAACCACAGTCGAACGTCACGTTCACCACTCCCATGCTCAAGGCCATGGCCAACCCGCTGCGCCGGCAGATCTTCGACGCGCTGGCGGCCATGCGCACCGGGCGGGCCTCGGACATCGGGGAGCTGCTGGGCCTCGCGCCGAACAAGGTCAGCTTCCACCTGCGCGAGCTGGCCAAGGCGGAGATGATCGAGGAAGCCCCGGAGCTGGCTCGCGACAAGCGCGACCGCGTCTGGCGTCCGGCCGCCACCGGCTACACCACGGGCCAGCCTGCGGACCGCAGCGAAGACGGTTCGGCCACCGCCATGAACGCCTATCTCGGGCAGGTCATCCACGACGAGCAGCGGCGCCTCGAAGCCACGCTGGCCCACGCCCAGCAGTGGTACGACGGCGGCGAGATCCGGGAGGACCTGGCGCAGCTGAGCACCAGCAACCTGATGCTCACCGATGACGAGCGCCAGGAACTGCAACGCCGGCTGGACCAGGTGATCCCCGCCTTCCGCAAGGACCAGGAGAACGGGAAGGTCGCCACCGCGCAGCCGATCTCCGAGCGCAAGCTGTGGCACTACTCGGGGCTGCTCTCGGCCGATGAGCTGTTGAACGGGTCACACTCGGCCGGACAATCGACACAAAAGCCGAAGTGAACCGGTTGCGCGGGGCGATGCTGAACTAAACTGGGTTCTGGCTGGCTGTGGCCAAGGTATGCCACAAGCTATGAAGCCATCACAGATTGAAAGGTAGAACCCGATCTCATGAGCGAGCAGCTGACTCTCACCATCGACGGCGAGCAGGTACAGGTGGACGCGGGAACGACCGGTTTGCAGTTCTTCGCCAAGGACAAAGACGTGGTAGTCATGCACGTCGACGGCGTACTGCGAGACCTGTCCCGCGAACTCGAAGCCGGAACCACTGTCACCCAGGTAACCATCGCCGACCCCGAGGGTCTGGAGGTGTTGCGCCACTCGACCGCCCACGTGATGGCCCAGGCGGTGCAGCAGCTGCGTCCCGATGCCAAGCTAGGCATCGGCCCGTACATCACCGACGGCTTCTACTTCGACTTCGACGTGGACGAGCCGTTCACCCCCGAAGACCTGAAGCAGCTGGAAAAGATGATGCTCAAGATCGTCAACCAGAACCAGCTCTTCGCCCGCCGCGAGGTCTCCCCCCAGGAGGCCAAGGCCGAGATGGTCAACGAGCCGTACAAGTGCGAGCTGCTGGCCAAGGCCGATTCGGCCGACACCTCCGGCGAAGGCGTGACCGTCGAGGTCGCCGCCGGCGAAACCACCATTTACGACAACGTGGACCGCAAGTCCGGCGAAACGGTCTGGAAGGACCTGTGCCGCGGCCCGCACCTGCCGAACACCAAGCTGATCAAGAACGCCTTCTCGCTGACCCGTTCGGCCGCCGCCTACTGGCTGGGCAGCGAAAAGAACAAGCAGCTGCAGCGCATCTACGGCACCGCCTGGCCGACCAAGGAAGACCTGAAGGCCTACCAGGAGCGCCTGGCCGAGGCCGAGCGCCGCGACCACCGCAAGCTGGGCGCCGAGCTGGACCTGTTCTCCTTCCCGGACGAGCTGGGCTCGGGCCTGCCGGTGTTCCACCCCAAGGGCGGCATCATCAAGCGCGAGATGGAAGACTACGTGCGCGACCGCCACGTGGAAGAAGGCTTCCAGTACGTGGGCACCCCGCACATCTCCAAGGACGGGCTGTTCCACACCTCGGGCCACCTGCCGTACTACGCGGACACCATGTTCCCGGCGCTGCACATCGATGAAGAGCGCGACGAAGACGGCAACATCACCAAGCAGGGCCAGGAATACCGCCTGAAGGCCATGAACTGCCCGATGCACAACCTGATCTTCCGCGGCCGCGGACGCTCCTACCGCGAACTGCCGCTGCGCCTGTTCGAGTTCGGCCACGTCTACCGCTACGAGAAGTCCGGCGTGGTCCACGGCCTGACCCGCGTGCGCGGCTTCGCCCAGGACGACTCGCACTCCTACGTCACCAAGGAGCAGGCCCCGGCCGAGGTCGAGCACCTGCTGAACTTCATGCTGTCCCTGCTCAAGGACTTCGGCCTGGACGACTTCTACCTGGAGTTGTCCACCCGCGATCCGGAGTCGGACAAGTTCATCGGCTCCGACGAGCAGTGGGCGGAAGCCACCGCGGTGCTGGAGCGCGTGGCCACCGAAACCGGCGTCGAGCTGGTCGCCGACCCGGGCGGCGCGGCGTTCTACGGCCCGAAGATCTCGGTCCAGGCCAAGGACGCCATCGGCCGCACCTGGCAGATGGGCACCGTGCAGTACGACTTCAACCAGCCGGCACGCTTCGGCCTGGAGTACCAGGCCGCCGACGGCTCCCGCCAGGAGCCGGTGATGATCCACGCCGCCAAGTTCGGGTCGATCGAACGCTTCCTGGGTGTGCTCACCGAGCACTACGCCGGCGCCTTCCCGGCCTGGCTTGCCCCGGTGCAGGTCCGCGCCATTCCGGTGGCCGAGGCCTTCAACGACTACCTCGCCGAGGTCGTCGCGAAGCTCAAGGCCGCCGGCGTACGCGTGGAGCTGGATGACTCCTCGGATCGCTTCCCGAAGAAGATCCGCAATGCGTCCAAGGAGAAGATCCCGTTTGTGCTCATCGCCGGCGGCGAGGATTCCGAAGCCAACGCGGTCTCCTTCCGTTTCCGCGATGGCAGCCAGGACAACCAGGTGCCGGTCGACGAGGCGGTTGCCCGCATCGTGACCGCCATCAAGAGCCGCGACAACAACAACTAAGCACACCGCAACAAGGGAGTCCACCAGCATGCAGTATCCGCAGGACGCACAGGTCACCGACGATTTCGAACTCGCCGGCGTGCCCGACTCGTTCCAACGCTTGTGGACTCCCTACCGGATGGCCTACATCAAGGGCGGCCAGGACCAGGTCAAGGACGAGGCGAGCTGCCCCTTCTGCGCCGGCCCGGGCCGCACCGACGGCGAGGCGCTGATCGTGCACCGCGGGGAAACCTGCTTCGTGATCCTGAACTTGTTCCCCTACAACCCGGGGCACTTGCTGATCTGCCCGTACCGCCACGTGCCGAACTACACCGACATCACGCTGGAGGAAACCGCGGAAATGGCGGCCCTGGCGCAGAAGTCGATGCGGGTGCTGCGCGCGGTGTCCAACCCCGCCGGCTTCAACCTGGGCATGAACCAGGGCGAAGCCGGGGGAGCCGGGATCGCCGCGCACCTGCACCAGCACGTGGTGCCGCGCTGGAGCGGCGACGGGAACTTCTTCCCGATCATCGCCCAGACCAAGGCGATTCCGCAGACCCTGTCCGAGGTGCGCGAAGCCATCGCTACGGCGTGGCTGGACGTCGAATAGGCCGGGCACCACCCCGAGGCGGTACGCCGCTTGGGCGCGCCGCGGCCCGGAAGGAATTCCCTTCCGGGCCGCGGCGCGCTTTTTGCTGCCCGGACGCCGTTCCGCGGTGATTGACGGCGGCTTCAGGGGTGATCGCCTCCCGAAACACGAAGCACTTTTGAAGCGCGTGCGCGCAGCCGGCCGGGGCGTGCCCCGCGCGGCGGAACAGGTGCCCGGCGGATGGCTGCGCGGCGGGCGTGATCCCCTGGAATCAAGCCGAAATCAGCACGTCGCCCATCCGGCGCGACACCGCGGCGCCTCGAAACCTCCCGGCGGCTGCAGGGACTTTTCGGCGCATGCGGCGCCCGGGACACATAGTTGAACGGTGTTCAAGAAAACTCCCGCAAGGGTGTACGGTGTGTAATCAACATACATTGAACACCGTTCAAGGATGCCGCGCCTGAAGAACATTCTCCTCGCCGGCAGGATCCGGACGCGGTGCTCCCGTTGGAAAGGCACCCCATGACCTTGGATACCGCAGCCGCAGAAACCGCCCAGCCCGCGCTCCTCGACGCCGACGAGCTCGCCGCCCGGATCGCCTCCGGACACCGGATCACCGAAGCCGAGGCGCTGGCGGTGCTGGCCACCCCGGACTTCGCCACGCTGCCGCTGGTCGGCGCCGCCGGCACCCTGCGCCGCCAGCACTTCGGCAACACCGTCAAGGTCAACTACCTGGTCAACCTGAAGTCCGGGCTGTGCCCGGAGGACTGCACCTACTGCTCCCAGCGCCTGGGCTCGAAGGCCGAAATCCTGAAGTACACCTGGCTCAAGCCTGACGAGGCCGTCGCCCAGGCCGGCTACGGCATCGCCGGCGGCGCCTCGCGGGTCTGCATGGTCGCCTCCGGCAAGGGCCCCACCGACCGGGACGTGGACCGCGTGGCCACCATGGTGGAACAGCTCAAGGGCGAGCACCCGCAGGTGGAGGTCTGCGCCTGCCTGGGCATCCTGAAGGACGGGCAGGCCGCCCGGCTGAAGGACGCCGGGGCGGATGCCTACAACCACAACCTGAACACCTCCGAATCGCTCTACCCGGAGATCTGCACCTCGCACAGCTACCAGGACCGGGTGGACACCGTGCAGCAGGCCCAGTCCGCCGGGCTGTCCTCCTGCTCCGGGCTCATCGTGGGCCTGGGCGAAACGCCCGAGCAGCTCGTCGAAGCCGTCTTCGCGCTGCGCGAGCTGGGCTCGGAGTCCATCCCGGTCAACTTCCTGATGCCCTTCGACGGCACCCCCATGGAGGGCACCTGGCTGCTCACCCCGCTGGCCTGCCTGCGCATCCTGGCCCTGGTGCGGCTGGCCTGCCCGGACAAGGAGCTGCGCATCGCCGGCGGCCGCGAGATGCACCTGCGCTCGCTGCAGTCCACCGCGCTGGAGGTCGCCAATTCCATCTTCCTGGGCGACTACCTCACCAGCGAAGGCCAGGGCGCGGCCAAGGACCTGGACATGATCGCCGACGCCGGCTTCGTGGTCCTGGGCCAGGAAGCCTCCAGCCCCGCAGACGTCGCCCGCCGCCTGCGCGAAGCCGCGCACGCGGCCGCGGCCCACGAGGAGCAAGCCCCGGCCGGGGGCTGCGCCAGCGGCTGCGGCACCGGCTGCGGCCCGTCCGCTTCCGCCGACGCACCCGGCTGCGGCAGCGCCGCCGCCGGCTGCGGGCCCAGCGCCGCGCGCGAACCGGTGCTGCGCCGCCGCGGTGCCGGAACCCAGCAGGGCCCGAACGCATGAAAACCGCCACCGACCTTCTGACCCGGGATGCAGGGCTGCTCTGGCACCCGTACGCGCCGCTGGATGCCGGGGCGCACTACGCGGTCACCGCGGCCGGCGGGGCCGAGCTCACGCTGCGCGACGCGCAGGGCGCCGAGCACCGGGTCATCGACGGCATGGCCTCCTGGTGGTCCATGGTGCACGGCTACCGCAACCCGGCGCTGGATGCCGCCGCGCATGCCCAGATTGACGCCTTCAGCCACGTGATGTTCGGCGGGCTGACCCACCAGCCGGCCATCGAGCTGGCCGAACGGCTGGTGGAACTGGCCCCTGAGGGCCTGCGCCACGTGTTCCTGGCCGACTCCGGATCCATCAGCGTGGAGGTCGCGCTGAAGCTGGCCCTGCAGTACCAGGACGCCTGCGGCCGCCCCGAACGCCGCCGCTTCCTGGCGCTGCGCGGCGGCTACCACGGCGACACCTTCGCCGCCATGAGCGTCTGCGACCCGGTGGACGGCATGCACGCGGCCTTCGCCCCGCTGGCGCGCGAACAGCTGTTCCTGCCCCGCCCGCCGGCCGCCGAACGCACCATCGCCGGGGACTGGATCTACGACGAGGACGAGCTCCAGCTCTGGGAGACCCGGGCCCGCCGGATGGCCGCGCAGCACGCCGGGACGCTGGCCGGGATCATCTGCGAGCCGCTGCTGCAGGGCGCCGGCGGCATGTTCATCTACCCGCCGCGGGTGCTGCAGGTGCTGCGCGAGATCGCCGACGAGCACCGGATGCTGCTGATCCTCGACGAGATCGCCACCGGCTTCGGCCGCACCGGCAAGCTGTTCGCCGCGCAGCACGCCGGCATCGAGCCGGACATCATGTGCGTGGGCAAGGCGCTGACCGGCGGCTACCTCTCCCTGGCCGCGATGCTCTGCACCGCAGCGGTCGCCGCGGCGCTGGATTCGGGCGCCGGAACCGCCGGCTCCGCGCTGCTGCACGGGCCCACCTTCATGGGCAACCCGCTGGCCTGCGCGGTGGCCTGCGCCTCGCTGGACCTGCTCGCCGGGCCGGCCGGCACCGCCCCCGGGCAGGCCCCCTGGCAAGCCCAGGTCGCCCGGCTTGAACGCGGGCTGAGCAGTTCGCTGGCCGGCACCCGGGCGCTGCCCGGCGTGCGCCAGGTGCGTGTGCTCGGCGGGGTCGGGGTGATCCAGCTGCAGGCACCGGTGCAGGTGGCTGCGGTGACCCGCGCCGCGGTCCAGCGCGGCGCCTGGGTGCGCCCCTTCCGCGACCTGGTCTACGTCATGCCGCCCTACATCTGCACCGAGGACCAGCTGCGGACCCTGGGATCGGCCCTCACCGCGGCGGTCGCCGAGGTGCACGGTGAGTGAGCTGACGGCGGCGCCCGCCGCGACGGCGTGGGACGGGTGGCTGCGCGGCCGGGCGGCGGTGCGCGCCAAGCGGGACATGCAGCGCGCCGACAGCGCCCGCGCCGACCTCTACGACCTGGCCTCCAACGACTACCTGGGCCTGAGCGCGCACCCGCTGGTGCGCACCGCGGCCATCAACGCCCTGTGCACGGTGGGAGCCGGCGCCAGTGCCAGCCGGGTCGCCTCCGGCACTTGGGGCATCCACCGCGAACTGGAAACCGCGCTGTGCGACTACACCGGCCGCGCGCAGGCGCTGGTCTTCTCCAGCGGCTACACCGCGAACCTCGGGGTGCTCGGCGCGCTGGGCGGGCCGGGCAGCCTGTTCCTGCTCGACGCCCACGCCCACGCCAGCCTGATCGACGGGGCCAAGCTCTCCGGCGCCGCCTGGCACAGCTTCGAACACAACAACCTGGCCGCCGCCGAAGCCCTGCTGCGCGCCAACCGCGACGCGCCGGCCCCGAAGCCGCGGGTGGTGCTGGTGCTCGAATCGATCTATTCGGTGCTCGGCGACGCGGCGCCGCTGGAACGGGCCGCCGCCCTGTGCGCGCAGTACGGCGCGCTGCTGCTGGTGGACGAGGCGCACTCGCTGGCCGCGGTGCCCGGCGGATCCGCGGTGCGCGCCGCCGGGTTGGAACAGGCAGGCCACGTGCTGGCGACCGCCACCCTGTCCAAGGCGCTGGGCGCCCAGGGCGGCGTGGTGCTGCTCGGCGGGCCGCAGGCGCAGCTGTGGCGCGAGCACCTGCTGAACACCGCCCGCACCTTCATCTTCGACACCGCGCTGGCCCCGGCCGCCGCGGCCGGGGCGCGGGCGGCGCTGGACCTGGCCACCACCGAGCGCATCGCCGCGCTGGCGGCGAACACCCGGCTGATCCGCGACACTCTGGCCGCCCACGCGCGGCTGGCCGGCCGCATCGACCCCGCGGCCGGAGCCGTGCAGTCGGTGCGCATGCGCACCCCCGGCCAGGCCGCCGCGGCCGCGGCGCTGCTGCGCGAACGCGGCTGCGCGGTCAATTGCTTCCGGCCGCCCAGCGTGCCCGACGGCATCTCCCGGCTGCGCCTGACCGCCCACGCGCACCATCACCCCGACACCCTCGCCGCCGTCCTGGAGACGGTGGCCCGCACCATCAAGGAGGTCGAATCATGAGCTGCCCCTACGCCGGAACCCTCCCGGTGGCGGCTTCCGCGCCGCTGGCCCGGCCGCTGGAACAGGTCTTCCCGCCGGTAATCGCCGACCGCTACCGCAGCATCGAGAACCCGGCGATCGTCCGCGAGATCCTGCGCCGCGCCGAAGACTTCACCCCGGCCAACGCGCTGCATGCCGCGGTCGACCTGGCCCCGGCCACGCTGCGCCTGCTGGCCCGCGGGCGCTTTGCGCTGCCGCCGGTGCTGGCCAGCGCCTCCGGACCCGAGCACCTGGCCGTGCGCCGGGTGGTCGCCGGTTTCTTCAGCCCCGCCAAGGTCGCCGCCCAGGCCGAATTCATCGCCCGGCGCACCGGCCAGCTCTGCCGGGCGCTGCAGCCTGGCTACCGCACCGGGGCGGAGCTGGACCTGGCCGACGAGCTGGCCGCCGTCATCCCGCCGGAGGTCATGGCCAGGCTGACCGGCACCCCGCTGCCGCCCATGGACCGGCTCAAGCGCTGGAGCCGGGACTCGCTGGAGCTGTTCTGGGGCTGGCCGGACGCGCAGCGCCAGCTGGAGCTGGCCCGCAGCGCGGTCGAATACCACGCCTGGCTGCGCGGCACGGTCGACCAGGCGCTGGAACGCGGGGACGGCAACCTCTACGCCGCGCTGCACCGCGCGGGAGTGGATACCAGGCGGATCGTTTCCCTGGCCTATTTCCTGGGCATCGCCGGGCAGGAAACCACCGCCATGCTCATCCAGGGAACCCTGTTCAGCGCCCTGCACGACGGGAGCTGGTCCGCCTGTGCGCGGCCGGAAGGCGGCGAAGCGGCCAGCGCCCAGGTGATGGCGCAGGTGCTCCTGCAGGCCTCCTCCGTGCCGACCTGGCGGCGCATCGCCCGGACCAACGCGGAGGTGGGCGGCCAACGCTTCGCCGCGGGCGAGGAGCTGGTGCTGCGCCTGTCCGGGGGAGCCCTGGCCGAGGCGCAGGACGATTCTCTGGTGTTCGGCTACGGGCTGCACCGCTGCCTGGGCGCCGGGCTGGCCCGCATGGAAACCGAGGTGGTGCTGCGCGCCGCCGCCGCGGCGCTGCCAGACCTGGAGCTGGCCGACCGGCATCCGGACTGGGAGCACCTGCTCTCCTTCCAGGCCCCAGCCGCCGTCCGCACCAGACGCACCGCATCCGAAGGGAACCTGCCATGATCTACGCCATCACCGGAACCGACACCGACGTCGGAAAAACCGTCGCCACCGCGGCCCTGGCCGCCCGCGAACTCGCCGCGGGCCGGCGCGTCGCGGTCTACAAACCCACCCAGACCGGGGTGCTGCCCGGGGAGCGCGGCGACGCGCAGAACATCGCCGCCTGGCTCGGGTCCCCGGCGGGCCTGGAGGTCCGCGAGGGCATCCGGCTGCGCGAACCCATGGCGCCGGTGGACGCGGCGCTGGTCGAGGGCGGGCCCGCCGCCGTGGCGCAGCTGCCGTTGCTGGGCGACCATCTGGAACGCATCCGCGAGCTGGCCGAATCCAGCGACACCGTGCTCGTCGAAGGCGCCGGGGGGCTGCTGGTCGGGCTGACGGCGGCCGGGCAGACCATCGCGGATTTGGCGCTGGCGCTCGGCGCCGGGCTGGTGGTGGTGGCCCGCCCGGATCTGGGCACGCTGAACCACACCGCGCTGACCCTGGAAGCCACGGTGCGCCGCGGGTTCGCATCCGGCACCCTGCTGCTGGGAAGCTACCCCGCACGGCCCGGGGCGCTGCACCAGCGCAACCTGGCGAACCTGCAGGGACTGGCGGCCTCGCACCACTGGTACTGGGGCGGGGCGCTGCCCTCCGGACTGGTGCTCCACGACGCGGAACAACGCCTCCTCGCCGCCGGGATGTCGCTCGCGCAGCCCCACGCCGCGGCGGGGTGCTGACACCGTTCGGGCGGGGCCGGGAGGCGGCCGCCAATGCCGGGAAAAAAACCCATTGCCAATGGCTATACACCGGAGTAGTCTCCTATACGTGAGTACAGCCCAGGAGGATCTGACCGGCCGGGCCCGGTTGCGCGACGCCGCAATCGAGGCCTTCGCCGCGCAGGGATTCGACGAATCCCTGCGGGCCATCGCCGCCCGGGCCGAGGTCAGCGCCGGGCTGGTGCGGCACCACTTCGGGTCCAAGGAAGCGCTGCGCGCGGAGTGCGACGCCACCGTGCTTGAACGCTACCGCCGGCTGAAGGAAGAATCCCTGCAGGCAGAGCCGAAGCAGGTATTCAACCAGCTGCCCGGCTCGCGCGAGGGCGGGGTGCTGCTGCTCTACATCCTGCGCTCGGCGCGCGAAGGATCCCCGGCCGGCCGGCAATTCACCGAACAGCTGATCGAGGAGGCGTTGGTCCTGCTGGACCAGGCCGTGTCCCGCGGCCTGATCGTCCCGAGCCGCGATGAACCGGCCCGGGCGCGCTTCCTGATCCTGCAGTCACTGGGTGCGCTGGTGCTCTACTTCGCGCTGAACCCGCCGCAGGATCCGGAAGACTTCACCACCGTGATGCAGGACTACTACGCGCACGTTGCCCTGCCCACCCTGGAACTTTTCACCGAAGGCCTGTTCGCCGACCCTGGCTACCTCAACGAGTACCTGGCCTCCGGCGCAGCAGGCATCCCGCCCGCGGGACCCGCGGGAGACACCGTATCCCGGTAAGGAGCAGGCCATGGCCAGCAATGCCCCGGCCATTGAAGTAAGCGGACTGGCAAAGAACTTCGGGCGCACCGCCGCCCTGTCCGGCTTGGACCTGAGGGTCGAGACCGGCCAGGTCGCCGGGTTCCTGGGGCCGAACGGTTCGGGAAAATCCACCACCATCCGCATCCTGCTCGGCCTGCTCAAGGCCGACGGGGGAACCGCGCGGATGCTCGGCGCCGACCCCTGGCAGGATGCTGTCGCGCTGCACCGCCGCGTGGCCTACGTCCCGGGCGAGGTGAACCTCTGGCCGAACCTGACCGGCGGCCAGGCGATCAGCATCCTGTCCAAGCTGCACGGCGAGGTGGATGAGCGCCGCCGCGCCGAGCTGCTCGACCTCTTCGACCTCGACCCCACCAAGAAGGCCCGCAGCTATTCCAAGGGCAACCGGCAGAAGGTCGCCCTGGTCGCCGCCCTGTCGTCCCGGGCCGAGCTGCTGCTGCTCGACGAACCGACCTCTGGCCTGGACCCGCTGATGGAGCAGGTCTTCACCTCCTGCATTCGCGAGGCCGCCGCGCAGGGGCGCAGCGTGCTGCTTTCCAGCCACATCTTCGCCGAGGTGGAAAAGCTCTGCGAGACCGTCACGATCATCCGCGACGGGCGGACCGTGGAATCCGGCCGCCTGGCCGAGCTGCGCCACCTGCAGCGCACCCAGGTCACCGTGGAGGTCGCCGGCAACCCGGCAGAGCTGGCCGGGGTGCCGGGCATCGAGGAGCTGCAGCTGTCGGGAGCCACCGCGAGCTTCAGCGTGGACCCGGACCTGCTGCCGGGGGTGCTGGCCGCGCTGGCCGCCCATTCCCCGCGCAACCTCGTCAGCGCCCCACCGTCGCTGGAAGACCTGTTCCTGCGCCACTACTCCGAGGACCCGGCCCTGCCGGTGTCGGCCCGCGGAGGTGAGCGGTGATGAGCACCGGCACCGCCCGCCGCCGCACACCGGCCGAGCACGCCCAGCGCCATGCCGCCGCGGCACGCGGCACCGGCACCCTGACCGGGGTCGGCACCGCGGCGCTGTTCATCCTGCGCCGCAACTGGCTTCGCCTGGCCATCTGGGCCCTCGTGCTGGCCTCGATGATCCCGGTGGTCTACGACTCGCAGCAGCAGGCATTCCCCACGCAGGCCGCGCGCGACGCCTACGCGCAGGTCGCCAACACCCCGGCGGTGGCCGCCATGACCGGCCTGCCCTACGCGGCCGGTTCGCTGGGCGGTATCCTGGTCATCAAGATCTGGATGACGTTGGCCGTGGCCCTGGCCTTCGCCGTGGTTTTCCTGGTCACCCGCAATGGCCGGGCCGACGAGGAAGCCGGGCGCACCGAACTGCTGCGCTCCACCGCGCTGGGGCGCCACGCCTACCCGAGCGCCAACTACCTGGTGTCCGCAGCGCTGTGCCTGGCCACCGGCCTGCTGATCAGCCTGCTGTGCCTGTCGGTGGAGCTGCCCGCGACGGGCAGCTGGGTCATGGGCGCCTCTATCGCCGGCACCGGCTTGGCCTTCATCGGCCTGGCCGCGATTTGCGGCCAGCTGGCCTCCACCAGCCGCGGGGCGAACTCGCTGGGCGTGGCGCTGATCGGGCTGTTCTACTTCATCCGCGCCGCCGCCGACCTGCAGGCCGAGGGCGTCAACCCCAGCGCGGCCAGCTGGTTCTCGCCCATCGGCTGGGCGCAGAATATGCGCGCCTTCGGCGAGGACAACTGGTGGCCGTTGCTGGCGCTGGCGAGCCTGGGGCTGGCCGGCTGCCTGCTCGCGCTGCGCCTGGAAAGCACCCGCGATCTGAGGGCCGGGCTGCTGCCCGAACGGCGGGGCCCGGCCGCGGCCGGAAGCTTCACCACCACCGCGCTGGGACTGGCGCTGCGCCTGCAGCGCTCCTCGCTGATCGGCTGGTTTCTCGGCGCCGCCGTCTCGGGACTGTTCTTCGGGTCCGTCGCGCAGGCCATGAGCTCGCTGCTGGATCCGGAGAACCCCTTCGCCCGCAACTTCGTGGGCACCGGGCACAGCATGCTCGACGGGGTACTGGGCATCTTCGTGCTGTTCAACGCGCTGCTGGCCGGCGCCTTCGCGATCCAGTGCCTGGGCGCGGCGCGCAGCGAGGAGGAAAGCGGCCGGCTGGAGCAGCAGCTGGCAGGCTCGCTGGCCCGCGGCACCTGGCTCGGGGCGCACCTGCTGATCGCGGTCCTCGGCTCGGGGGTGATCCTGCTGCTCGGCGGCTACCTCACCGGGGCGGCCTCCCAGGGATCGGCCGCGCCGGCGCTGCTGGCGGGCGCCTGCCTGGCCTTCTGGCCGGCGGTGCTGTCCCTGCTGGGTCTGCAGCTGCTGGCCTTCGGCTACGTGCCGCGCTTCACCACCGCGATCGCCTGGGCTGCCTACGGCATTTCGGTGATGGCCGCGATGTTCGGCGGATTGTTCTCGCTCTCGGAAGACGTCATCCGCGCCACCCCGTTCGGGGCGATCCCGAGGATGCCAGCCGAAGACTTCAGCTGGGCGCCGCTGGCGGTGCTGCTGCTGATTTCGCTGGTGCTCGGCGCCGCCGGCATGGGCCGGTTCAACCGCCGCGACGTGCTGGCGAACTAACCGGCCAGGACCGGCCGACCCACCAGTTCACCGAGCTGGGCGGCCGACCGGCCGGCCAGGCTGTCCCACCGCGCCAGCCCCGCGCTGGCTTCCAGCGGCACCATGTTGGGCACCCCCACGGTGCACAGGCCGGCCGCGAGGGCCGAGCGCACCCCGGGCCGCGAATCCTCGACGGCAACCATGGCCCGGGCCGCCTCGGGCGGCATGCCGTGCATCCGGCGCAGCCGCTGCACGGCCAGCAGGTATGGCTCCGGATCGGGTTTCCCGCGGCGCACCATTTCACCGGTCACCACCACGTCGAAAGTCTGCGGCGGCAGCGCATCGAGCAGCACCTGGGCCAGCGGCCCGCGGCTCATCGTGACCAAGGCGCAGGGAACACCCAAGGAGTTCAGCTCCTGCAATAGCTGCCTGGCACCGGGCCGCCAGGGGATATCGGCGCGGGTGCGGGCCGCCACCTCGCCGATCAGGGTTCCGATCAGCTCGTCCGCCGGCAGCGGCACCCCGAGCTCCCGGAAGAAGGCCGCCGAGTCCGGCAGCGCGCTGCCCACCAGGGCATGCGCCTGTTCCTGGGTCCACTTGATCGAGTATCGGCCCAACAGTTCGCGTTGCGCCAGGAACCAGTACGGTTCGGTGTCGACCAGCGTGCCGTCCATGTCCCACAGCACCGCGCTGGGAAGCTTCTGCTTCATCGGGCAGCTCCTTCCGGCGCGTTCGGAGCCACATGCACCCGTACCCCCAGCGCCTTCAACTGGCCGAGGAAATCGCCCGGCGCCTGCATGTCGGTGATCAGATCGTCGACGTGCTCCCATCCGCCAAGCCGGTGCATGGAGCTTTGCCCGAGCTTGCTCGAATCCATCAGCAGCACCCTGCGCCGGGCGGAGCGCAGCATCGCCATCTTCAATTCGACGATCGCTTCCTCCTGGTGGTAGAAGCCGTCGGCGTCGGCGGTGCTCGTGGAAACGAACGCGACATCAACGCGTAATTCTTCCACCGCCCGCACGGCGGCCAACCCGAGAAACGACTCGTGGCTGTGGTTGTAGGCGCCGCCGATAGCACGAACCTCCGCTGCGCCGGATTCTGCCAGGGTATTGATCAAGGGCAGGTAATTCGTCGAGATGCCCAGCCCCTCGATCCCGGCGACGGCCTGGGCCATGAATGCCACGGTGGTTGAGTCATCAAGAAAGAGCGACTGCCCCGGATGCAGTAGTCCCGCGGCGCACTCGGCGAGCCGCTGCTTGTTCTCCGTGGCAATATTCCGTCGCAGCGAGGCGGCAATCTCATGATTTCCGGTGCGCGCCACAG
Organism: Glutamicibacter protophormiae; assembly: GCF_014647495.1. GTDB lineage: Bacteria > Actinomycetota > Actinomycetes > Actinomycetales > Micrococcaceae > Glutamicibacter > Glutamicibacter protophormiae. The sequence goes on along the minus strand of NZ_BMPH01000006.1, from coordinate 165,564 downwards.
AAACGCCTCCGTGGAACTTGCGCACCATTCCCCGCCGCTGCAGCTCGTCCAGGTCTCGATGGATGGTCATCACGGAGACGTCAAAGCGCGCCGCCAGGGATTGGGCCGAGCTCTTTTCGTCGTCAAGAAGCAGCTGCAGAATCTCTTCAAGCCGCTGGGGGCGAGTGCTGGTTTTTGGTGTGCTCATGGTCCGCCTTTCAGGGATTTATAACAACTTACCTCATCTAGTGATTTAACTTAAAAGCAGTTATGAACCCTTGGTGAACTTCACTTGAAGTTTCCCTGTCGCCCATTTGTCGTGCCGGTGGATTCTGCTGGCGAAGCGTGGTGAGGACCGCCGAAGAACCTTGTGAATACGCGAATTCCAGAGGAATGAGAAAAGCGAAATGTGAGATTTCAAGCAGGCGTCAATCAAGTTGACCGGGTTTGAAGCTGGTGAAACTATCGTTCTCGAGTACGTGAAATCTCAAGAAGTCATGTGAAATTTGAGAGGCATGAGAATGACGGTTCTCGAAACCGAAAGAACAGCGCCACCCACTGGCGCGACCGCGGCTATCCGCCCAACGGTCCCTGGGCCGGCTCCAGAGTCCGCTCAGACGAAATCCGGCAACCGCCGGCAGTATGTATTGTTTGCGCTCTTCGCCTTCCCCAACCTGCTTTTGATCGGGGTATTCGCCTACTGGCCCATTCTGGGAAATTTTGCCCTGAGCCTGACCGACTGGGACATGATCTCCCCAATGCCGAATTTCATCGGCTTGGACAACTACACCGCGCTTTTCAGCGATCCAGGTTTCATTGACGTCATGCGCCGAACCCTGATTTGGGTGGTGGCCGTGGTCGGTTCCAGCCTCATCTTCGGGCTGGGCATGGCATTGCTGTTCAACGGGGGAGCCCGAGGCGGCAAAGCCGTATCAACGTTGGCCTTTACCCCGCACGTCATTTCCGGTGCGGCCGTGGCTGCGGTCTGGTTGTTCATCTTCGATCCCAATTACGGCCTGTCGCGATTGCTGTTCAACTCCATCGGCATGGACTCTCCGCATTGGACGACCGATCCGGACATGGCGTTGGGAGCACTGATCATCGTGGCCGTGTGGAAAGGCGCGGGCTTCGTCGCCATCGTCTATCTTGCAGCACTCCAATCGATTCCCCGCGATGTCATTGAAGCGGCGCAATTGGATGGGGCGGGTCGCTGGAAGACGTTTACAAAGATCGTCTGGCCGCTGCTGACACCGACAACTTTTTTCCTGTGCGTTACGCAAATCATCGGAGCTTTCCAGGCGTTCGACCTGATCGCGATGATGACCAGCGGCGGCCCGGCCGGTTCCACCACGACTCTGAGCTGGTACATCTACGAGCAGGGATTCCAGGAATTCAATATCGGGTCCGCCGCGGCTTCCTCGGTATTCATGTTCGTGATCCTGCTCCTGGTTACCGCGGTGCAGATGCGATTCGCTGAACGAAAGGTGCACTACTCATGAGCACCCTTGCTTCCCGCAGCCACGGCACAGCCGCCCCGGTGCCAAGCCCTGCACCGCGCCCTACCGCCAGGTTCCGGCCGACCAAGATCACCAGCTACCTGTTGCTCGGGCTGGTTGCGCTGGTGTTCCTGATTCCCGCCTACTGGATGGTTTTGGCGGCATTCAAGCCCAACGACGAGATCTACCAGTGGCCATTCACCCCTTGGCCCAGCGAGCCAACCACCGAGAACTTCTCGGCGGCTTTGGCGGCGGCTCCCTTCGAGCAATTCTTCATGAATTCGCTGCTCGTCACCACCATCGGGGCTACCGTCAAGGTGGCACTTGCCGCATTGACAGCCTATGCATTCGCCTTCCTGCCGTTTCCCGGCAAGAAATGGTTGTTCCTGGCTGTGCTCGGGGCGCTCATGGTCCCCGGGCATGTCACCTTGCTGCTGAACTACTCGACCATCAGCAATCTGGGCCTGATCAACACGTACGCGGGCATTATCCTCCCAGGCCTCGGCTCGGCTTTCGGGACCTTCCTGCTGCGCCAGCACTTCATGGGGCTGCCTAAAGAGGTGCTGGAGGCAGCCGAGCTCGACGGGGCCGGCCACCTGCGCAAGCTGTGGTCATTTGTGCTGCCGATGTCCAAGCCGGCCGTGATCACCGTGGCACTGATCGCGGTCATCGACGAATGGAACGACTTCATCTGGCCGCTGCTGGTGACCAACACCCTGGACATGCGCACTATGCCAATCGGCCTGATGTTCCTCAAGCAAACCGAGGGCCTGGATGACTGGGGCATGATCATGGCCGCCACGCTCATGATCGTGCTGCCCATGCTGCTGCTTTTCCTCTTCGCCCAGAAGTACATCATCAACGGCATGGCCGGTGCCGCGGTTCGCCGCTAACCGGTTTATGACCCGAACGAATTCCTTCCACCTCCCATCGCAATCCAAAAGGACATTTCCATGCAGAACAACCCTCTTGCCAGCACCCTGAACAAATCCTCGTCGCGCCGAAGCTTCCTGGGCGCACTCGGGCTCACCGCCTTGGCGATTCCTGCGCTGGCCGCCTGCGGCAACTCGTCAGCGGGAGCATTCTCGCAGCCTGCGACCAAGGTTCCCGCAGGTTTCTCGGGACGACGCAATGTCGTGATCTGGAGCTCGTGGGGAGGCGACAACGGAAAGATGTTCGCCGACCTGATCAAGAAATTCAACGAATCGCAGACGGCGATCTACGCAGAAGTCCAGCAATTCGATGGCTATGACGGTGTCGGCGAAAAGCTCACTGCAGGCCTGAGGGCCAAGCAAATCCCGGATCTTGCCGTGCTTTCGGACATCCACTGGAACCGCTACTTCCTCTCCGATGCCTTGGAGCCGCTGAACAAATACCACGATTCGGGCTTTGGTCCGGCGGTCTACACGGAGAATTTCTACAAGGAAGGCACCGTGCGCGAAGAATCCTATTGGGTTCCGTTCGCGCGGTCGACCCCGCTGTTCTACTACAACCGCGACCTTTTCGCCAGCGTGGGCCTGCCTGATCGCGCCCCGGATACCTGGGATGAATTCCGCAGCTGGGGCAAGGAAATCACGGGGGTGAAGTTCAAGGGCAACACGATGAAGATGCGCGCGCTGACCGGCACCGATGACTGGTACTTCAGCGGCCTGCTCTGGGCCTTCGGGGGATCGATATCCAAGGGGCTGGACGTGACCCTGGACAGCGCCGAGTCGATGGCGGCGGTGGACTTCGAACGCCAGCTGGTCCACGAGGACAAGAGCATGTACCTGGCGCAGAGCTTCGTCAACGACTTCAGCAATGGCCAATGCGCCACCGTGACCCAGTCCACCGGCGGGCTCACCAGCGTCACCAAAGCCGCCAAGTTTGATGTGGGCACAGGGTTCATGCCGAAGGGTCCGGCAGGTGCTGGAACGCCGACCGGTGGTGGCGGCCTCTCTGTCATGCGCCAGATCAGTGATGAACGCAAGGCCGACGCCGTCGAGGTGCTGCGGTTTCTGGCCAGCGATGAAATCTCCGCCCAGTGGACCGTCGGAACCGGATACCTGCCGGTCACCAAGGGGGCAACCAGCTCCAAGCTCGTCACCGACCTGATGGGCAAGAACCCGAACTACCGGGTCGCAGTGGACCAGCTCCAGATTGCCTCGGGCCCCGACGACGTACGCCGCTACGTCACCTCCGCCATTTCGGAGCTCAAGCAGATGGTCCAGAAGAACTACACCTCGAACGTGTCGCCGGAAGAGCTGGTCAAGCCGGTGGCGGAGAAACTGCGCGCCGAAGCGGAGAAGATTCGTTCCACCTACGAAGAAAAGGTTGCCTAGCGATGAATGAGAACACCAGACCGCGAATTGTCGGGCACCGAGGCGCGATGGCGCATCGTCCGGAAAACACGCTGGAATCCTACCGCTATGCCGAAGAGCTCGGTGTTGCGGAGATTGAATTGGATATCAGGCTTTCGGCCGATGGACACGTCTTCATCCTGCATGATGCGACCATCGACCGTGTCGCCCCCGTACCAGGCAGCCTCTCCGGCGTCGATGTCTCGACCCTGACCCTGGAACAACTTCGGGGCGTCGATTTGGGGGAGTGGCTGGGAATTCCCACGCTCACCGAGGCACTGGATGCCACCACAACATCGATCCAAATCGAAATCAAGGATCCACGTGTGGTGCCGGCGGCGGCTGCGATCCTCAATGCCCGACCCCAGGACCATGGGCGCCTGCAGTTCACCAGCTTCAACCATGAAGCACTGGTGCAGGCCAAGAACCTCTGCCCGCAGATTCCACGCGGTTTCATTCTCGGCGGGACCACCGCCTTGACCGAGGACCTCGACTCGCTCTTCGCCCTGCTCGAGGACAACGGGGCGGCCTTTGTGCACCTGAATGTCGATGCGGTGCGTGACGCAGCCGTACAGGAACTGCACCGGCGCGGATATCTTCCGACGCTGTGGCCGCTGCGGGGCCCGGACGATGTGCTTAAGGCCCTGGCCATTGGAGCCCATGCAGTGTGCGCCGACGATCCGGCGGCCGCCAAGCGATGGATTGCGCAGGTCATGGCCGCCACGACGTCCTAATTGTCATGGGCGCCTTCCGCCGTCCCGGGAACCTTAATGTCGCGCAAGCGCGACAGCTGGTTCCCGGGACGGCGCTTCCTTTGCGGTTGAGAATGCCCCGCGGGCAATGCGGCGATCGAATCCCGCAGACCGGGATACGCCGTGAGCACGTGCAGGCAGTTCCTGTAGCGTGCGATCAGGCCCCGGCCTTGCATGGCTCAGCGAATGGGGCGCGGTTCATTGTCATCGAATCGATCGACGTTGGCTCATCAAGAGATGTGGCAGTTGGTTCAACGACATTGCAGGCTCAAGTGACAAGTCAGCTAGTTCACATGCTGGACTTAACAACTCCGTGGAAACTCTAGCTGACCAGTAGTGATCCGAATTCTCGTTTGTTACGGAGAAAAGTGGATCCAATGGATAAGTCTCCTATCGTAACAATGTTACGCAACACAGGAGGTAATGAACTTCATGGATCCTACGATGAATGTGTACGACCTCGCCGCTCCCCGAATTCCACGGTAGAACCTCGGGTGTCAGGCGGCATTTTTTATGCAGTATCGAAAGGAACCAGTTCCCCCATGTCTTCGAACTCCCAGAACCCAATTATCGGTTCGGACCGCGTCAAGCGCGGCATGGCTGAAATGCTCAAGGGCGGCGTCATCATGGACGTGGTCACCCCGGAGCAGGCTCGTATCGCCGAAGATGCCGGCGCGGTCGCTGTCATGGCGCTGGAGCGGGTTCCTGCCGACATCCGCGCCCAGGGCGGGGTGTCCCGCATGAGCGATCCGGACATGATCGACGGCATCATTGCCGAGGTGTCGATCCCGGTGATGGCCAAGGCCCGCATCGGCCACTTCGTCGAGGCGCAGATCCTCCAGTCGCTGGGTGTCGACTACATCGACGAGTCCGAGGTGCTCTCGCCAGCCGACTACGAGAACCACATTGACAAGCAGCCTTTCACCGTGCCTTTCGTCTGCGGAGCCACCAACCTGGGTGAGGCCCTGCGCCGCATCAACGAGGGTGCCGCCATGATCCGCTCCAAGGGTGAAGCCGGCACCGGCGATGTCTCCAACGCCACCGGACACATGCGCAAGATCCGCGCCGAAATCGCCAAGCTCTCCGCACTGCCGGAGGACGAACTGTACGTTGCCGCCAAGGAACTGCAGGCTCCTTACGAGCTCGTCAAGGAAGTTGCCTCCACCGGCAAGCTCCCGGTCGTGCTGTTCACCGCAGGTGGCATCGCAACCCCTGCCGACGCTGCCATGATGATGCAGCTGGGCGCAGACGGCGTGTTCGTTGGATCGGGCATCTTCAAGTCGGGCAACCCGGTACAGCGTGCCGAAGCCATCGTGAAGGCCACCACCTTCTTCGACAACCCGGATGAGCTGGCCAAGATCTCCCGCGGCCTGGGTGAAGCCATGGTCGGCATCAACGTGACCGACGTGCCTGTGCCTCACCGCCTGGCAGAGCGCGGCTGGTAAGCACTCAGCGCTTCCACGGGGCCGCCCAGCCATTCCAATGGCTGGGCGGCCCCGTGTCATTTCTCGGCACGTTGGCGAACCCGCGCGGTGCATTGCAGTGTAGGTTCGACCTCACGCAGGTTCTCCGAACTACCTGCCCGCCCGGTGATGTCCCGGCAGCAGGAGTCCCGAATACGTGCCCTGCCCGCCAGCCTGGGCTTGGACACAGGCAAGCATCGACGGACCGTCCTTCAAGAACAGCGATGCCGATACGGCTCCACCGGCTCGGGTGACTCCGGCGTAGGTAACCCGGGCGGCGCTCGGGAAGCCGTCGATGGTTCCTTCGAATCCACCGGTGAACTTGAACGTGTCGGAAAAGGTCCCCGGAGGCATGGCCAATGCGTCGGCGCACGGCGCATCAATTTTGGCGACGGTGGTGCCCGAAGCCGCGCCTACTGCGGTGCCGGTGAGGTGGAGTACGACGTTAACAGTGAACTGGCACCGGTTGCCGCCAGAAATCGGCACTGCCTGAAGCGAAGATGGATCCAGCTGGACCGCAAGTTCTCCGGTTGCTTGCCGGACGGGGGAGCGCTTGCCATTCTGGTTCTGGTGAACGGCGGACTGCACGGAGCCTTGGGTGCCGAGCGGTGGCCTGGCCGCTGCGGCGGGACCTGCCATCAACGAGCCGAGCAAGAGTGCAGAAGCCACGGCTCCACCGGCGCGGCACATGCTTGAGATGCGAGTTTTCACGATGATTTACCTCCGCTTGTCGGCACCGCGACACGGTGCAAGCCAGACACTGTGATCTATGGGGACTTTCATGATCGTCAGGCTCTCTCGGGCTGTCAATGGCAGATCACGGCCAAGAATTCTCGCGTGGCTAGACTAGCGGTATGGGCAAGATAGTTTTTGATGCAGCGGTTACGCTGAACGGTTTCCTGGCCGATGAAAACCACAGCCTGCAGTGGCTGTTCGAGGTGGAAGGCGCCGATGATCCGGACCCCGGTCTGCTGCCCACCGACGTCGCAGTTCACGTCGAAGGAGCGAACACGTACCTATGGGTTCTTGAACATGAAAAGTTCATGGATGAACCCGCAAAGTGGCAGGCCTACTACGGTGAGCGGCCGACGTATGTATTCACCCATCGGGACCTTCCGATCCCAGAGGGTGCCGATGTCCGTTTCCTGCAGGGGCAAGTCGCCCAGCATCTGCCCGAGCTTCGTGCAACCGCTGGCGACGGGAACATCTGGGTGCTGGGTGGAGGCGAACTGCTCGGCCAGTTCCTGGACATCGACGAACTCGACGAGCTGGCACTGACGATCGCCCCGGCGACCGTTGCTTCCGGCGCTTCGCTGCTGCCACGGGCCATCGGCAGCCATCGGCTCCGCCTTGTTGAGGCGCGGCAGGCCGGGCCGTTTGCGAGACTGCGATATGAAGTACGCAAGCGCGGCTGACTTCCGGCGTCCACGCCAGAACACATCAACGGCGGGACCGGTGGTGATCCCGCCGTTGACGCGGCAAATTGTTCCAGCTTGAGGCTAGACCCAGGAACGCAGCACCATGTGACGTCCGCGGCCGAGCAGCTTCAGCCCGTTGGCCGTGAAGAAGTCGGCACTGGAATGCGTTGCCGCTGCGATCAGCTCGGTTGGGCCTTCGTCTTCGGCCGGAGCCAGCGGGTTGATCATCGATCGCGACAGGCCGTGCAGCAGCGCCGTGCCGATGCCCTGGCGACGGAAGTCGCTGCCGACAGCCAGCGCATGGATCATCAGCTGGCCGCTGAGGCCCTGCTGAGCGAAACCGCGGCCGACAATGTTGCCTTCTTCGGTACGGGCAAGAGCATGCTCCACCCGGCGCAGCGCAGGGTGCCCGCTGGAGAGCTGTGGCGAGGCTTCACGCCACAGATTCGTGACTGCAAGTTCAGCGGCATCGGCCCCGGTTGCTTCCGGAACGTTGTTGCCAAGGCGAATCTTTCCCTCCCAGCGGTCCATGGGAATGGCCAGCGGCCCGGCATGCCATGACACCTGGGCGTTGTCGCTGAACCCCGCGGACTTGAGCTGCGTGGAATCCGCACCCGAATTAACCCAGGCTTCCACGCGGCGTGCTCCCAAGCGCATGCCTTCGGCCAGTGCGGGGCGCAGGCCAGCCGGTTCCGGGTTTTCCGGGAAGAGCAGCACCAGGCGCCGGCGCACCGGCTGCCATGCCCACGAGCACCCATGGGTGGTAAAGATCTTGCCGCCAGTGGCAACGGCCAGCGCCTGATGCCAGTGGCTCAGCGCTTCCTGAGCGGAGGCAATCGTCGTCATTATTCTGCGTTCACCAATCCTCGACGGCGCAGCAGCGGTTCGACCTCTGCACTGCGTCCGCGGAACAATCTGTAGGACTTCAGGGGATCGCGCGTGTTCCCGCGCGACAGCAGCTCCTCACGGAACCGATTACCATTTTCCCGCATTAAGCCACCATTTTCCGCGAACCACTGCACAGTGTCGGCATCGAGCACCTCACTCCAAATATAGGAGTAGTACCCAGCCGAGTAGCCATTGGCGAAAATGTGTTGGAAGTAACCGGTGCGGTAGCGCGGTGCAATCATCTGCGGATCGAATCCGGCATCGGCCAGTACACGCTGCTCGAACTCTTCCGGATCCGAGATCACCGTTCCCGGCTTGATGGTGTGCCAGGCCCAGTCCAGAACGCTCGCAGCCAGGTATTCGGTTGTCGCGAAGCCCTGCCCCCACAATTCAGTAGCCCGCAGGCTGTCGAGCACGGAGGGATCCAGCGGCTCGTCGGTCGCGTAGTGCTTCGCATATCCGCCGACGACGTCTTCATGCAGCGCCCACATCTCGTTGACCTGCGACGGGAATTCCACGAAGTCGCGCGGCACCGAAGTGCCGGATAGCGAAGCGTACTTGCCGTTGGCAAACATGCCGTGCAAGGCGTGGCCGAATTCGTGGAACAGAGTATGGGTCTCGTCCAGCGTCAACAGCACCGGTTCACCGTCTGCCGCCGGTGCAATGTTCAAGGTGTTGGTGACAATCGGACGTTCGTCGAGGAACGATGCGCCGTCGCGCAGTGTGGTCATCCAGGCGCCGCCCTTCTTCGTGGGGCGGGCCAGGAAATCACCGGCATACAACGCCAGTGCGCTGCCATCAGCATCGAAGACCTCCCAGACGCGGACGTCAGGGTGGTACCCGGGCAGATCGAATCGCTCGGCAAAGGTGATTCCATACAAACGGGTTGCGGTGGCAAAGACGCCGTGGACCAGTACCCGCTCGAGCTCGAAGTATTCGCGCAAGGCCGAGGTGTCCACCGAATACTTTTCCTGCAGAACCTTTTCGGAATAGTAGCGCCAGTCCCAAGCATTGATCGCTCCGCCGGCAACTTCGGAAAGTATTGCCGCCTCGGCGTTGGCATTGCGCACGGCCGGGGCACTCAGCTCCGCCAACCGTTCAGCCACGGCCGCGGTGCTTGGCGCCGTTGCATCGGCAAGCACCGTTTCGGCATGATTGGAAAAGCCGAGTACCGAAGCCCGCTCTGCACGCAGGGATGCCATTTCGGCCGCGAGCTCCAAGGTCGAGTTCAACCCGCGGGAGAGTGAAGCCTCATGCACCTTGCGCCGGGAATCCGAGCGGGCAAGTTGGGAAAGCACAGGCTGCTGGGAAGGAGAAACCAACGGCAGCAAGAAACCATCGCGGTACCCGGCGTCCAAGGCGGCCTTAGCCGCCGACGCGATGGCCGCTTCACCTAGTCCTTCAAGTTCAACGGCATCGGCAAAATGCACTGCGTGTGCGTTTTGGTTTTCCAATGCCAAATTAGAGAACCGGCTGGAAAGTTCCGAGATTTGTTCATTCAGCTTCGACAACTTGCCCTTGGCTTCTGCGCCTAGCGCAGCGCCTGCCAGCTCGAATTCCCTCAGCGTCTGATCGGCCAGCCGCGCGTCTTCACCCTCCAGAGCATTGAGATCTAACGCTTGTAAACGAGAAAACAACGTTTCATTTAGGTGGATGGCATCCTGCTGGCGTGTCATGATGCTCGACATCTCGCTTTGGATCGCACGCAGATCCTCGGTTCCGTGCGCTGAGAGCACGGTGAAGTACGTCATTAGCGTGCGTCGAAGCACCTGTCCCGAGGCTTCAAGGGCGAGCAGCGTGTTCTCGAATGTCGCGGGTTCGCTGTTGGAAGTAATCGCGTCCAGCTCTTCAAGCTGTAAGGCAGCTCCTTGGCGCGCTGCAACAACATAGTCCTCGGCAGTAAGTGCCTGGAACTCCGGCCACTGATAAGGGTTTTCGCTGGGAGAAAGAAGCTGATTCGACATGCCATAAGGTTCCCATAGTCAACGTGACGCAGCTTGCATTGACGCTGCTGTCATGCCAAGGGCGAACTGCCATCCACGGGTAAGCTGTGGCGTATGACCATTCCCTTGCCGATTCGATTCGCTGCGCTGACCGCATCGCTTATGCTTCCTGCGGCTCTCCTGTCTGGATGCAACGCTTCGCCGAACACGCAACCAAGTGCAGTGCCGCCACCGTCGGCCGCACCGGAGCTCGAAGCGACGCAGCCAGCCACGAGCACAGATTCCCCGAAAGAAACTGTAAACGAGCTACCGCAGGAGCTGTCCCTGATGGTCACAGGGGATGTGCTGCTCCACCCGCAACTGCTGGATGAGGCAGCTACGGCTGCTGGGAAAACCGGTGGCCACGGCAAGGACTTCGATTTCAAGCCGCTCTTGGCAGGCCTGAAGCCCTATGTTCAGGACGCAGATGCGGCCATATGCAATCTGGAGACGCCGATCGGGACCCCTCCGTATTCGGGGTATCCGATGTTCACCGTTCCATCGCAGATCGTCTCGGATCTGGCCGACATTGGTTACGACGGTTGTACTACCGCGACAAACCACACCGTGGATGCCGGTACGAAGGGCGTCATGCGGACCCTCGAAACTCTGGCGAAACACGAAATGTTTTCCACCGGTAGCTATGAAAGCGAGAAGGACTCCAAACAACCACCCATTATGGATATCAAGGGCGTGAAGCTCGGTGTCATAGCCACAACATATTCATTGAACGGCATGAGCGCCGATACCGATTGGCGCGTCGATACGGGGGTCAACCCGGCAAAGCTCATTGATCGTGCCAAATCCGCACGGCAGGGTGGGGCCGATATTGTTGTCGCAGCAGTGCATGAAGGCGCTGAATACACTAATAGGCCAACGGAAGCCCAGCGAAAATTGGGCCGCGCCTTGGCCAGCTCGGGGGAGTTCGATTTCATCTACATGCACCATACGCACTCTGTCCTGCCGATAGAGAAGTACAAGGGAACCTGGATCGTGTATGGGCTGGGGAATTCGGTCGCGAAACACGCGACTCCTACGATCCTGAATCGCGAAGGAATCAGCGTTAAGGCGACATTCACCCGAGATGGCGAGAGCTGGGACGTATCAAAGCTGCAATGGGTGCCTCACCAGCTAAGCAAGGCGCCAGTAACCTGGTGTCAGGTGGCAACTTCGCAAACATGTGTAACCGAGGGTGACGCTAACGCGTCACTAGAACGCACATTGAAGACTGTTGACATCTACGACGCTGTTGAACACGGTTTGGAGGAGTGGACATTGCCCTGAATCGCCCCGGCTCGACTACTCGTTGGCGATCAATTCTTTCTTGGTTTTCCAGACATCGATCTGTATCGGCGTACTGGGTATAGCGGCTTGACCTGGGATCCTTTGCCATGGGCCTCCGTCTACACTGAATTCGCCACGATACAGTGTTGTAACACCGACGCTGTACGGCCCTGTTTCTTTATAGACATGACTTGTAGGTGTTTCATCATGCAGGGTGTGCTCAGGGGTGGCTTCCCCAGGAAAATTGAGACTCCGTGTAGTTCCATCGCCATAACTCCAATTCCACTGTATTGGAATCGCCTTAATACGGACATCTGAGCCTGAAAAATTGGACTGGAACTCTTGAGTTCTTCGAATGGCCCAAAAGTGGGTGTTGCCGTTTTTCAGTGAGAAACCGTCTGGATCGCTGCTTATCCTTGATTCAAGTATGGGGAAGGATCTAAACATCGCAGGCGTTACGCGAATTTCTTCCTCACGGATCGTTGCGCCTTCAGGGGTTGGAACAGGGTCTCCTGGGCAATACGAGTATTGCTGCAATACAAGGCCTTGGAGATCAACAACTTGACGTTGAATAGGGTAGGAACCGTCTTTGCATGCTTTGACATCAGGATTGCTTTTACAGCCGAGGACCACTTCCATTCCTGGAATGCACGTATCATACTCCCGGACCTTGTATCTGGGTTTTTCTTTCTTTTTTGTACTATGGGGTTCTTGAAACCATGGCTCCGTAGGTGAGTAATCTTCGCTTTCCCCCGCGGGACATTCATCACTTGACTGTTGGATGTCCTTCGGGTTTACACGCATGATGAATTCTGGGCAAATTACGTCACTCTCCATCCGAATACTAGAACCAGGAAGCGGCGCAAATATCACGAACGACAATAGGATGATTCCAAATAATTTGCTCATCTGTAGCTAACTTTCACCGACAATGCTGTCTACTTTCCAACCCTTGTCGTACAGGAGATTCAATGCAAGGATTGTTGACGGAAGGCTTTCAAGTTTAGCTTCAGGTTTGTATTTCATAATATAAAATTCAGACTCATCAACTTTGTATCTAAGCGAAACGACTGTTCTATTATTTGCTGTTTTATAGACATCTATAACTTCAAAATGATGCTTCCCGCCAACCTGCCACATATTCTTCTGTTTGGCTCGCCCGGCCGGGTCAATAATGTCTTCTCCGCATACTTGGCACTGACGGGTTGTTACCTTTTTAATTAAGGAAACATCATTTGTCTCAATCGAGTAATTGATCAGGGAAAAGTAGTACTCAGCGAAACTTTTAGCACCATCGTCCGAATTATTCTTGGCAACAGCTGGCATCGTAGGAATAGGCACATTCTTGGCGGGGGCCGCCGCTGTGGCCGGCTCATACTTTTCCGTGGCCTTCGGTGCAGCGGTTGAGGTTTCTGAAGGAGCAGAACTTCCTCCCTGATTATCCTGACTCTGGGTCGGAGTCTGAGTCGGCGGAGCAGTAGAACCCGAATCGCACGCTGCAAGTGCGATTGAGCCGGCTGCAAGCAGCGCTACACATGCAATTTTCCGAGCGCTCATGGGAACTCTCCGTAATCACTGGGATGCCGTAGTGAGCGTCATCCTATGCCCGGAGGCCATGGAATGGGAGAGTTTTGCTCAAATCTGTGGATAAGTCTCGATGAGTGCGCAGTCCCAATTGACGGAATTTTGCAGCGCAAGCATGAAGAGGCTCCCCAACCATTGATTCCACGGTGTCCGAGTGCATGCGACAGAGTTCGACCACGGTCGTGATCGAAGCTGTCAAAGGTTCTTCTGGCGATGCGAAAGAATCGCGACACGCCTGGTAACAAAACCGACGCTGGACGTGGCGGAGGAATAACGTTGATCCGGCGCTTCCTGGATTGCCGGCGCGCCGATCCCATGGGTTCCGCAGTCAAAGTACTGGACCTGTGGGGGATCGATTCAATTGTGAAGGTAGAAACATGCCGCTCTTTGGCGTCCTTGCATTGCAGGGTGATTTCCGCGAACATCTTGCTTCGTTGACCGACCTCGGTGAAGTAGCCGTGCCCGTGCGTACCGTGGAAGATCTTGAACGGATCGATGCACTAGTCATTCCCGGCGGCGAGTCGTCCGTGATCGACCGGCTTTCGCGCAACTACGGTCTTGCGGAGCCAATTCGCCGACGCATCTCGGAGGGCATGCCGGCCTATGGTTCGTGTGCCGGCATGATCATGCTTGCGGACCGCCTTGAAAATCCGGCGGTTGCCAGCAACGGCGCGGTGCAGGAGACCTTCGGCGGCATAGATATGACTGTGCGGCGCAACGCCTTCGGTCGCCAGGTTGATTCGTTCGAGAACCGTTTGGATTTCAACGGTACGAACATAGAAGCGGTGTTCATCCGTGCACCAGAAGCGGTGCAGGTCGGTGAGGGTGTTGAAGTGATCAGCACGGTACCCGGAGCGGATCCGACGTCACAAGGTAGAATTGTTGCAGTACGTCAGGGAAATCTGTTGGCAACCAGTTTTCATCCGGAGGTATCCGGAAACGCTGCCATCCACGAATTCTTTATCAACATCACGCGAGGAGACGCTTAAAGCATGTCAGGCCACTCCAAATGGGCAACAACCAAGCACAAGAAGGCTGCCATTGACGCCAAGCGCGCCAAGGCCTTCGCAAAATTCATCAAGGGCATTGAAGTAGCAGCCCGTGCCGGCGGTGCTGACCTGGCCGGTAACCCTGCTCTTGAACTTGCAGTCAGCAAGGCCAAGAAGAACTCCGTGCCGATCAACAACATCGACCGCGCCGTTAAGCGTGGTGCCGGCTTGACCGGTGAGGTTGTTGACTACACCGAGATCATCTACGAAGCTCGCGGCCCGCAGGGCTCCGCGCTGCTGATCGAATGCCTCACCGACAACAAGAACCGAGCAGCATCCGAGGTCCGCGTCGGAATCACCCGTAACGGCGGCTCAATCGCCGACCCGGGCTCCGTGAGCTACCTGTTTGCCCGCAAGGGTGTTGTCCGCCTGCCAAAGGGCGAGCTGACCGAAGACGACCTGCTGATGGTTGTCCTGGATGCCGGCGCCGACGAGATTCTGGACGAGGACGAAACCTTCGCCATCGTCTGCGAACCGAGCGACCTGCGTGCAGTCGCCACCGCCCTGGACGAGGCGGAAATCGACTACGAGTCCGACGAAATGGAATTCCTGCCTTCCATGAAGGTGGACCTGGACGTGGATGGAGCGCGCAAGTTCCTGAAGCTGTTCGACGCACTGGAAGAACTGGACGACGTGCAGAACGTCTACACCAACGCAGACCTCTCCGACGAGGTTCGCGCAGCTCTGGACGAAGAGAGCTAGGGTTTGTCCCTTCGAGTCGTGGGCGTCGACCCCGGCCTGACCCGTTGCGGGTTGGCCGTGGTCGACGTTTCTGCAAGCCGCCAGGTCGAGCTGGTCGACGTCACCGTCGCCGGGACGCCGCCGGGCACCCCGCTGGATGCCCGTCTGTTGACCATCGCGAATGCGATCGATGCCTGGCTGGACACCCACAAGCCGGACGTGCTGGCCATTGAACGGGTTTTCGCCCAGGTCAACGTGTCCACGGTGATCGGCACCGCGCAGGTCACCGGCATCGTCATCACCGCCTCCGCGCGCCGCGGCATTCCCGTGGCGCTCCACACCCCGACCGAGGTTAAGGCCGCGGTCACCGGTTCCGGGCAGGCCACGAAGGCAGCCATCGGCAAGATGGTCGCCAAGATCTGCCATCTGGATGAACCGCCCAAGCCGGCCGACGCCGCCGACGCGGTGGCCCTGGCAATCGCCCACGCTTGGCGTGGGGCCGCCGCCGGATCAAACGCCTCGGCCTCCGCTGCCAGCTCCAGCGGTTCCCAGCAGCTCACCTCAGCCCAGCGCGCCTGGATCGCCGCCGAGGCCTCGTCCAAGCACCGCGCCGCCCGGCGCTGAGACTCACCGGCGATGCGTAGGCGTCGCGCTTCGTAGGTATCTTCGATAAACTGTCTGGGATCGAACATATATCCCAAGGAGTGGCATGATCAGCTCATTGACCGGCACCGTCCAAGCGGTGTCCCTGAACACCGCCGTGCTCAACGTGAACGGCTTTGGCATGTTGGTCAATGCCACCCCCGGCACGCTGTCCACCCTGCACCAGGGCCGCGAAGCCACCGTGCACACCTCGATGGTGGTGCGCGAGGACTCCATGACCCTGTTCGGCTTTGCCACCACCGAGGAGCGCGACGTCTTCGAGGTGCTGATCGGCGTTTCCGGCATCGGTCCGCGCACCGGTCTGGCCATCCTCGCCGTGCATACCCCCGAAGAGGTGCGCATCGCCGCCAACACCAAGGACACCGCCGCCTTCACCAAGGTCTCGGGCATCGGCCCCAAGGGCGCCAGCCGCATCGTGCTGGAGCTGAACGGCAAGCTCGTGCCCACCGGTGCGCCGGTCTCCTCCGCGTCCGCGGCCGGCGGTTCCGCGTCGGTCTGGGAACCCCAGGTGATCGAGGCGCTCACCGGGTTGGGCTGGAGCGAGAAGGACGCGACCGCCACGCTCAAGGCCCTGTCCAAGGCGGATCCAGAAATCGTCGCCACCGGCAACGTGGCCGACATCCTCCGTGCGGCCCTGCGCAGCATGTCCAGCGCCAACCGCGCCCGATAGGATGATCCCGTGTCTGATTCCAAACCGCTGACCCACGCCGGAAGCGAACCCGAGGAGCATGTGCTGGAAGCCGCGCTGCGTCCTCGCAACCTGGACGACTTCGTGGGCCAGTCCCGCGTGCGCCAGCAGCTCTCCCTGGTGCTCGAAGCGGCCAAGATCCGCGAACGCAGCGCCGACCACGTGTTGCTCTCCGGCCCTCCGGGGCTGGGCAAAACCACCCTGTCGATGATCATCGCCGCGGAGATGAACGCCCCGCTGCGCATCTCTTCGGGACCCGCCATCCAGCATGCCGGCGACCTGGCCGCAATCCTGTCGTCGTTGACCGAGGGCGAAGTGCTGTTCCTGGACGAGATCCACCGCATGTCGCGTCCGGCAGAGGAGATGCTCTACATGGCGATGGAGGACTTCCGCGTCGACATCGTGGTGGGCAAGGGCGCCGGCGCCACCGCGATCCCGCTGGATCTGCCGCCGTTCACCCTGGTCGGCGCCACCACCCGCGCAGGCCTGCTGCCGGGTCCGCTGCGCGACCGCTTCGGCTTCACCGGCCACCTGGAGTTCTACACCGTCGAGGAACTCGAGCTGGTGCTGCGCCGCTCGGCCATGATGCTTGACCTTCGCGTCACCTCGGCGGCCTTCTCGGAAATCGCCGGACGTTCCCGCGGCACCCCGCGTATCGCCAACCGCCTGCTGCGCCGCGTACGCGACTGGGCCCTGGTGCACAAGCTCGAGGAGATCGACGCGCAGTCCGCGGCTGCCGCGCTGGACATGTACGAGGTGGACTCGAAAGGGCTGGACCGGCTCGACCGCTCGGTGCTCGAGGCGCTGTGCCTGAAGTTCGGCGGGGGACCGGTAGGCTTGTCCACCCTGGCCATCGCCGTCGGCGAGGAAACCGAGACGGTGGAAACCGTCGCCGAGCCGTACCTGGTGCGCGAGGGCCTGATGGGGCGTACTCCGCGCGGACGCATCGCGATGCCCAGCGCCTGGAAGCATTTGGGGATTGCCATGCCCAAGGACGCAATTTTCGCCAGTGCGCAAAGCTATGAAAACGATGAGGATTAGATCAGCATAACTTCACCTGACGCGTAAATGGTTCGCCAGTAGTCGCTCACCCATTAGACTAAAGACGCCTGACCTATGCCCTTAACCGGGCCTGGGTGGGGCGTCTTTGCTGTTCTGCGCGTCGCCGACGCCTGCAGCATCCGGAATTTTCAGCATTCGCAACGAATCGTTAGCAGGTAATTTACGTGAACTCTCTGGTGATCGCCCAGGCCGCCGGTGGCGCTTTCAACCCCTCGATGATCCTGATGATCGCACTGTTCGCAGTGCTGATCTTCATGATGTTCCGCGGGCGCAAGAAGCAGGCAGCCCAGCAGGCAAAGCTGAAGGACAACACCGTCCCGGGCGCGAAGGTCATGACCAACTCCGGCATCTTCGGCACCGTCGTCGGTATCGACGCCGAGGACCGCGTGCAGGTCGAGGTCGCCAACGGCGTGGTGCTGACCCTGCACCGCCAGGCCATCTCCACGTTCCTGGACAGCGACGGCGCTGCGGCAGCTCCTGCCGTGACCGAGGCCGACGCCCCGTCGGCCACCGCGGAAACCCCGGAGGAGTCCCTTCGCCGCCTGAATGACGAAGGCAAGGACGAGCGCAACGCCTAACCAGGCAGAATCGCGGCGGCCCGCCTTGGTCCGCCTAGACGAGAAAGCACATTAGATGTCATCAATTAGACCTGTGAAGCAGGCACGCAAAGCCTTGCTGTGGCTGCTGGTGGTCTTCCTCATCGCCTCCGGCGTGCTGGTGGGCGGCGTACTCAGCGGCAAGACGAGCTTCGCACCGAAGCTCGCGCTGGACCTGGAAGGCGGCACCCAGATGATCCTGGCCCCGCGTGTCCAGGGCGACCAGGCGATCAGCCAGGAACAACTGGACCAGGCGGTGGAGATCATCCGCCAGCGTGTTGACGGCGCCGGCGTGACCGAATCGGAGATCACCACCCAGTCCGGGCGCAACGTCGTCGTTTCGATGCCGGGCGTCCCGACCCAGGAGACCCGCGACCTGATCCAGGCCTCGGCGAACATGGAGTTCCGCCCGGTGCTGATCACCGGAGCCTACACGGCGACCCCCGAGGCCGACCTCACCCCTGCCAAGGACCTGCCCAAGCCGACCGGCAAGCCGGAGAATCCCTCGGACACCAACTGGATCACCCCGGAGCTCTACCAGCAGTTCGAGGCCTACGACTGCCCGACCGAGCTGAAGGAATCCAGCACCACCACCCATGATCCGGCCAAACCGATGATCTCGTGCGATGAGCGCATGGGCGTGAAGTACATCCTCGGCCCGCAGGAGATTCCCGGCGACCAGATTTCCGACGCCTACGCCCAGCTGGCGCGCGGCGTGAACGGCTCGGTCACCGGCGAATGGGTGGTGGTCATCGAGTTCAACTCCGAGGGCACCAAGACTTTCGCGGACACCACCCAGCGGTTGATCTCGCTGACCGGTTCGCGCAACCAGTTCGCCATCGTGCTCGACGGCAACACCATCTCCGCTCCGACCACCAACGCCGTGATCTCCGACGGCCGCCCGCAGATTTCCGGCGGCTTCACCCAGGAGACCAGCCAGGCGCTGGCCGAGCAGCTGAAGTACGGCGCCCTGCCGATCAGCTTCGACATCCAGTCCGAGCAGCAGGTATCGGCAACCCTGGGCGCCGACCAGCTCAAGGCCGGCCTGATCGCCGGCATCATCGGCCTGATCGCGGTGTTCATCTACTCGATCTTCCAGTACCGCGCGCTGGGCTTCGTGACCATCGCGTCGCTGCTGGCCTCCGGCGTGCTGACCTACCTGGCGCTGGTGCTGCTGGGCTGGGGCATGAACTACCGGCTGTCGCTGGCCGGCGTGGCCGGCCTGATCGTTGCCATCGGCCTGATCGCGGACTCGTTCATCGTGTACTTCGAACGCGTGCGCGACGAGCTGCGCGACGGACGCCCGCTGGCCAGCGCCGTGGCGGTCGGCTGGAAGCGCGCAGAGCGCACCATCCTGGCCTCCAAGGCAGTCAACGTGCTGGCGGCCGTGGTGCTGTACATCGTGGCCGTGGGCAACGTGCGAGGCTTCGCCTTCACCCTGGGCCTGACCGCCGTCATCGACCTCGTGGTCGTGTACGGCATGACCCACCCGACGCTGGTGCTGCTGGCCCGCACGAAGTTCTTCGCCGAGGGCCACCGCTTCTCCGGCCTGGATCCCTCGCTGCTGGGCGCCGAACCGCTGTACAAGGGCGCGGGCCAGATCCGCCGCTTCACCGACAATGTGGAAGCGAACCGCGGGAAGAAGAACCAGAAGGCGGGCGTTGAGGCAGCCAAGCGCATGACCATCGCCGAACGCCGCCGCGCCGAAGCGAACTCCGCCCCGGCCGGGGCGAAGACCGCGAAGGACAAGGCGCAGGAGGAGAACAATGAATAAGCTGGTCACGTGGGGCAACGAGCTCTACACGGGCAAACGCTCCTACCCGTTCACCTCCAAGCACCGCCTGTGGTTCAGCATCGCGGCAGTACTGGTCGTGTTGTCGATCCTGCTGCCCGTCGTCAAGGGCGGCTTCAACCTGGGCATCGACTTCCGCGGCGGCTCGGAGTTCACCGTCTCCAACACCACCCACACCGAGCAGGGCATCGGCGAGCAGGCCGTCAAGGCCGTCGCGCCGGAGGCCATGGCGACCGTCACCAACATCGCCCCTGGCACCATGCGCATCCAGACCGAGCTGCTCTCCGACGACCAGACCCTGGCCATCGCCAAGGACCTGGCCGCCGGCTACGGCGTGAGCGCCAACGAGGTCACCAGCAACTTCATCGGCCCGACCTGGGGGCAGGACGTCTCCCGCCAGGCCCTGGTCGGCCTGCTGGTGTTCGTGCTGCTCGTGGGCCTGCTGATGGCCGCCTACTTCCGCACCTGGAAGATGTCGCTGGCCGCCCTCATCGGCCTGTTCACGGTGATCGTCGTGACCGGGGGCATCTACTCGCTCACCGGTTTCGAGATCACCCCGAGCGCGATCATCGGCTTCCTGACGATCCTGAGCTACTCGCTGTACGACACCGTCGTGGTGTTCGACAAGATCCGCGAGAACACGAAGGACTTCTCCAAGCGCAATGAGCGCACCTTCGAACAGCAGGTGAACCTGGCGGTCAACCAGACCCTGGTCCGCTCGATCAACACCTCCGTGGTCGCGGTCCTTCCGGTCGCCGCGATCCTGTTCATCGGCTCCTACCTGCTGGGGGCCGGTACGCTCAAGGACCTGTCGCTGGCGCTGTTCGTCGGCATCATCGTGGGCACGCTGTCCACGATCTTCATCCAGGCCCCGCTGTACGCGTGGCTGCGCCGCAACGACCCTGAGGTCGTCGCGCACACCAAGAAGCTGGAAGCCGCCGCGGCCTAGCCCGCCGGCCTCGAGCCCGACGCGAATCGGCACCCGCCACCTGTGTGGCGGGTGCCGATTTTCTTAACCCGTGACGCCGTGGAATTCGTGGACACCGGGTTCACGTGCTATAACGAATAAACTGGAGAACGTGTTTTTACTGGAAGCCGCGGTAACCCCCGCGGCGGCACGGATCTCGACCGAACGCAGGCAGTGGCGTCGGCACCTGGCGATTCCCTCGCCGTGCACGGCGCCGTCTCTGTTTGACCGGTGCAACGTGGAAGGAGCGGGGCATGGCCAACACGCCTAACCTGAACAATGCGAAACGACGCTCGATCTCACGTTTGGTGCGCTTCGCCGGCCGCGGCAGCACCCCGGGCACCTCGCCGACGCTGGAACCGCTGCTGCGCACCGTGAAGTCCAAGCACCCCAAGGCGGACCTGGACCTGCTGGTCCACGCCTACGAGGTCGCGGAGAAGTACCACGAGGGGCAGAAGCGCAAGAGCGGTGACCCCTACATCACGCATCCGGTGGCCGTGGCGACGATCCTCGCCGAGATGGGCATGACCGGCTCGATCCTGGCCGCCGCACTGCTGCACGACACCGTGGAGGACACCGAGTACTCGCTGGAGTCGGTCAAGAAGGAGTTCTCCGAGGAAATCGCGATGCTGGTGGACGGCGTCACGAAGCTGGACAAGGTCACCTACGGCGACGCCGCCCCGGCCGAAACCGTGCGCAAGATGGTGGTGGCGATGTCGCGCGACATCCGCGTGCTGCTGATCAAGCTGGCCGACCGCCTGCACAACGCCCGCACCTGGCGCTACGTCTCGCCCGAGTCCAGCTCGCGCAAGGCCAAGGAAACCCTGGAGATCTTCGCTCCGCTGGCGCACCGGCTGGGCATGAACACGGTCAAGTGGGAGCTGGAGGACCTGTCCTTCGCCGCGCTGCACCCGCTGGTCTACCAGGAGATCGTGCGCATGGTGGGGGACCGCACCCCCGAACGCGAAAAGTACCTGGCCAATATCCGCCAGACCCTGGACAGGGACCTGGGGGAGGTGGCGATCCACGCCGCGGTCTCCGGCCGCCCGAAGCACTACTACTCGATCTACCAGAAGATGATCGTGCGCGGCAAGGACTTCGACGACATCCACGACCTCATGGGCGTGCGCATCCTGGTGGACAACGTCAAGGACTGCTACGGCGCCCTGGGTGTGGTGCACGCGCAGTGGAACCCGCTGCCCAACCGCTTCAAGGACTACATCGCGATCCCGAAGCTGAACCTGTACCAGTCGCTGCACACCACCGTGATGGGCCCCGAGGGCAAGCCGGTGGAAATCCAGATCCGCACCCACGACATGCACGTGCGTGCCGAGTACGGCGTCGCCGCGCACTTCCAGTACAAGCACGGGCAGAGCGCGAACTCCATGCTCTCCCCGGAGCAGAACATGGACTGGCTGCGCTCGCTGATGGAATGGCAGGCCGACACCGAGGACTCCGAGGAGTTCCTGGACGGGCTGCGCTACACCATCAGCTCCGCCGAGGTGTACGTCTTCACCCCGAAGGGCGACATCATGTCGCTGCCGGTGGGCTCCACCCCGGTGGACTTCGCTTATTCCATCCACACCGATGTCGGGCACCGCACCATCGGCTCCCGGGTGAACGGCAAGCTGGTCCCGCTGCACACCGAGCTCAAGCAGGGCGACGTGGTGGAGGTCTTCACCTCCAAGGCCGAGGGCGCCGGCCCGTCCCAGGACTGGCAGAACTTCGTCAAGTCCCCGCGCGCCAAGGCCAAGATCCGCGGCTACTTCTCCAAGGAACGCCGCGAGGAAGCCATCGAGAAGGGCAAGGAGCTGCTCACCAAGGAGCTGCGCCGCAACCAGCTGCCGCTGCAGAAGCTGATGACCCACGACCTGCTCTCCGCGGTGGCCGGCGAGTTGCACCACTCGGACATCTCGGCGCTCTACCAGTCCGTCGGCGACGGACACACCAGCGCGCAGAACGTCATCGAGCACCTCACCGCCCTCATCGGCCCCCCGGAGGCCGAGCAGGTCGACGAGGAAGCCGTCGTCAAGGTCGCCACCCCCTCGAAGCGCACCGGAAACGACGCCGGCGTGATCGTGGAAGGCGTGGGCGACGTGCTCGTCAAGCTGGCCCGCTGCTGCACCCCGGTGCCGCCGGATGAGATCCAGGGCTTCGTCACCCGCGGCGCGGGCGTCTCCGTGCACCGCACCGACTGCCTGAACCTGGCCCAGCTGGCCGGGGAGCCCGACCGCATCGTGAACGTCTCCTGGGCCTCGAAGCACAACGGCGTCTTCCTGGTGGAAATCCAGGTCGAGGCGCTGGACCGCAAGTCGCTGCTCTCCGACGTGACCCGGATCCTCTCCGAGAACCACCTGAACATCCTCTCCGCCTCGGTGCAGACCAGCAGGGAGCGGGTGGCGATCTCCCGCTTCTCCTTCGAGATGGGCGACCCGAAGTTCCTGAGCCACGTGCTGAACCAGGTGCGGCGGATCGACGGGGTGTACGACGTGTACCGCACCACTGCAGGTTCCCGCCGCTAGCGGTCGGCTAGGCGGCGGCCGGGCGGCCCGGGTCCAGCCGGCCCTCGGGCGCGAAGGACTCGACCAGCCGCAGCGCGCGGGAGACCTCGGGCTGCGGGGGATACTGCGCCAGCCGGCCCGCCACCGCGTCCAGGTGCAGGAAGTCGTCCTCCAGCCGCACCACTTCCGCCAGCACCCGGGTGGCGGTGGGCAGCGGATCGTAGGCGGCGCAGTCGCAGACCGTGCGCAGCAGGCTGGTGACCTTCACCCGCTGGCGGAAGATGATCTCCTCCTCGGCCAGCTGCAGCTGCGAGAAGCTGACCTGCAGCCCGTTGCCCGGCCGGTAGGGCCGCCGGTAGCTGGGCGAATTGATCCGCAGCGCGAAGGTGTAGGGCAGCAGCCCGTGCACCCAGGCCGCGGTCTCGCGGCAGATCACGTCGTGGCGCTGCAGCTGCCGCCCGGAAACGAACGCGGCGATCCGCGCCCGCACCCCGGCGTCGTACCTGAAGAACATGGGCACGAAGCAGTTGCCCATCGCTTCGCGCACCAGTCCGCGCCCCGCCATGGCACCGAGTTCATTGCGGCTGAATAGCTCGCCGGCAATCAGCAGATCCTCTGGAATGCGCAACGCGGCGGCGCACCGTCCAGCAGCCGTGGAATGTAGATTCTCCATGAGGCTACTGAAGCAGGTCACGCCGCCGCGTTGGCGGTGTTCGGACGAACTGTGGATTATTACTCGAAGTCGGCGGCCGACTTCTCCAGGGTGCTCAGCCACATGCGGCGGGCATCCAGGGCTTCCTGGGCCGACGCGATCTGCTTGGCGTTGCCCTTGGCCTGCGCGGCGGCCAGGTCGGCCTCCAACGCGGCGATGGTCTCCTGCAGCTGCGAGAGCATGGAGTTCGAACGGGCCTTGGTCTCCGGGTTCGACCGGCGCCACTGCTCCTCCTCGGCGCCCTTCACCGCATCCTCGACCTGGCGCAGCGCGGACTCGATGCGCTGCAGGTCGGCACGCGGCACCTTGCCGGCTTCCTCCCAGCGGGAGCGGATCGAATCCAGCTTGGCCTTGGCGGCGGCCAGGTCGTTGATCGGCAGCAGCGCGCGGGCTTCCTCCAGCAGCGCTTCCTTCACCACCAGGTTGGCGGCGAATTCGGCGTCCACGGCGGCGTTGGCCTCGGCGCGGGCCTGGAAGAACACGTCCTGGGCGGCGCGGAAGCGGCCCCAGAGCTGGTCGTCGTCCTTGCGCGAGGCACGGCGCGACTTCTTCCACTCGTCCATGAGCTTGCGGTACTCGGCGGCGGTGGCGGCCCAGTCGGTGGAATCCTGCAGCGCCTCGGCGCGCGCGATCAGCTCCTCCTTGACGGACTTCGCCGCGGCGTTGGTGGAATCCAGCTGCGAGAAGTAGGCGCGGCGGTGGCGGTCGAAGGTCGTGCGGGCGGCGCGGAAGCGCTTCCACAGTGCGTCTTCGGTGGCGCGCGGCAGGCGCACGGAGGAACGCTGGGTGGCCTTCCAATTTTCGAACAGCTCG
This sequence comes from Glutamicibacter protophormiae, assembly GCF_014647495.1. Lineage (GTDB taxonomy): Bacteria > Actinomycetota > Actinomycetes > Actinomycetales > Micrococcaceae > Glutamicibacter > Glutamicibacter protophormiae. The sequence goes on along the minus strand of NZ_BMPH01000006.1, from coordinate 140,855 downwards.
TTCATGGCCGCCGAGGCGGTCTTCCACTGGATCTGCTCGGGGCGCTTGGCGGCCATGGCCTCGGCCTGCTCGACGATGCCCTCGCGCACGGCGAGCTGCTCGGCGCGGGCGGCCTCGTTGGCCTGGCGCTGGGCCGCGGACAGCTCCTGCACGGCGACGCGCACGGTTTCCAGACGCGATTCCAGCAGCGCGATGTCTCCGACCATGTGGCGTTCGGCCACGGCGGCGGCCAGCGCGTCGATGGTCTTGCCCATCTCCCCGGCCGGGGCCTTGGCGGCCACGCGCTGCTCCAGCAGCATCAGCTGGGAGAAAACGTCGTCATATTTGCGCACGAAATACGCCAGGGCCTCCTCGGCGGTCGCGTCCGGGTACTGGCCGACCGGGTGCTCGGCGCCATCGATGATGACGAAAACGTGGCCATCCTCGGCGACACGGGCAAATTTGGCTGCCTCGTCAAGGGGCGTGGAATGCACGACTGGCTGGGCTACGACCGGCTTCGCGGCAGGCTTTACGGCCTGCGGCAGGGGGGTCTTCTGGCTGTCGTCGGATTGCTGACTGGTGGTCACCGCTGAAACTCTTTCACTTTGCGCTGTACTTGCTCAGCCAACTCTACCTGTGACCTCCGCTTCTTAGTAAGCCGACGTGCGCAGGTTTCTTCGTGTTAGCGCTATAAGATGGGTAGGTGGCGCGTTCGCACGGCGGTTTGCGCACAGTTTTTGCCTACAGCAATTTGCACCGAGGAGTTTCATGGCACGCAAGGCCTCCCTATCAGGTTTCCCCGAATGGCTTCCGGCCGAGCGGGTCGTCGAACAGCATGTGCTGGACACCTTGCGCCGCACCTTCGAGCTGCACGGCTTCGCGAACATCGAGACCCGCGCCGTGGAAACCCGGGCGCAGCTGCTGCGCAAGGGCGAGATCGACAAGGAGGTCTACGGCCTGAGCCGGCTGGCCGCCGAGGACGAGAAGAACGACCCGAACGCGCTGGCCCTGCACTTCGACTTGACCGTGCCCTTCGCCCGCTACGTGGTGGAGAACGCCGGTCATCTGGCCTTCCCCTTCCGCCGCTACCAGATGCAGAAGGTCTGGCGCGGCGAACGCCCGCAGGACGGCCGCTTCCGCGAATTCACCCAGGCCGACATCGACGTCGTCGGCGAAGGCACCCTGCCTTTCAGCTACGACGTGGAGCTGGCACTGACCATTGCCGACGCGCTGTCCGCCCTGCCGATCGGCGACTTCCGCCTGCGCGTGAACAACCGCAAGCTCGCCGAGGGCTTCTACCGCGGCCTGGGGCTTGAGGACCCCGACGCGGTGCTGCGCGCCATCGACAAGCTGGAGAAGATCGGCGACGACGCCGTGGCCAAGATCCTCATGGAAGAGGTCGGCGCCACCCGCGAGCAGGCCGACGCCGCGCTCGCGCTGGCCAAGATCCGCACCATGGACACCTCCTTCGTCGAGCAGGTCCGCGCCCTGGGCGTGCAGCACGAGCTGCTGGACACCGGCCTGGACGAGCTCACCCAGGTCATCGCCGCGGCATCCCGGCGCGCCCCGGGCAAGGTGATGGCGGATTTGTCCATCGCCCGCGGCCTGGACTACTACACCGGCACCGTCTACGAGACAGTGCTGGTCGGCCACGAGTCGCTGGGCTCGATCTGCTCCGGCGGACGCTACGAGTCGCTGGCCTCCAAGGGCAAGAAGACCTACCCGGGCGTGGGACTGTCCATCGGCGTCACCCGCCTGGTCTCCCGCATCCTGGCGGAGGAAACCGTCACCGCGGCCCGCTCGGTGCCCTCGGTGGTATATGTCACGCTGGCCAACGAGGACTCCTGGCACGAGGCGCAGGACGTCGCCGCCGCGCTGCGCGCCCGGGGGATCGCCTGCGAGGTGGCCTCCAGCGCGGAGAAGTTCGGCAAGCAGATCAAGTACGCAGATCGCCGCGGGATTCCGTTCGTCTGGTTCACCCACGCCGACGGCAGCCACGAGGTCAAGGACATCCGCTCGGGCGAACAGCTCGCCGCCGATCCGGCCTCCTGGGCCCCGCCGGCGCAGGACCTGCACAACACCGTCGGCTAGGCCCCGGCCGCCTGCGCCCGCACCGGGTGCACTAAACTCTTGCGAAGAAGAACTTCGCACTTTGTCGAATCGACCGAAAGGATCGTAGTGCTACGCACTCATCAGCTGGGCGTGCTAAACGCCGAGCACATTGGACAGCAGGTCACCCTCACCGGCTGGGTCGCCCGCCGCCGTGACCACGGAGGCGTCGCCTTCCTGGACCTGCGCGACGCCTCGGGCGTGGCCCAGGTCGTGGTGCGCGACGAGGAGGACTTCCACCCGCTGCGCAATGAGTTCGTGCTGCAGATCAAGGGCACCGTCGAGCGCCGCCCGGAGGGCAACGAGAACCCGAACCTGCCCACCGGCGAAATCGAGGTGATCGCCGACGAGGTGATCGTGCTGAACACCGCCGCGCCGCTGCCGTTCCAGGTTGATGAGCACGTCGAGGTCGGCGAGGAGGCGCGCCTGCGCCACCGCTACCTGGACCTGCGCCGTCCGACCCCGACCCGCAACCTGCGCCTACGCTCAGAGGTCAACCGCGTGGCCCGCAACCTGCTGCACGAGCAGGGCTTCGTGGAGATCGAGACCCCGACGCTCACCCGCTCCACCCCGGAAGGCGCCCGCGACTTCGTGGTTCCGGCCCGCCTGAGCCCCGGCAGCTGGTACGCGCTGCCGCAGTCCCCGCAGCTGTTCAAGCAGCTGCTGCAGGTCGGCGGCTTCGAGAAGTACTACCAGATCGCCCGCTGCTACCGCGACGAGGACTTCCGCGCCGACCGCCAGCCCGAGTTCACCCAGCTGGACATCGAGGCCTCGTTCGTCGAGGAAGACGACATCATCGACCTGGGCGAGAAGCTGGTCAAGGCCATCTGGTCGCTGATCGACGTCGAGATCCCGACCCCGATCCGCCGCATGACCTACGCCGAGGCCATGGAGAAGTACGGCAGCGACAAGCCGGACCTGCGCTTCGGCCTCGAGCTGACGGAAATGACCGAGTACTTCGCAAACACCTCCTTCAAGGTGTTCCAGTCGGCCTACGTCGGCGCCGTCGTCATGCCCGGCGGCGCCTCGCAGCCGCGCCGCACCCTGGATGCCTGGCAGGAATTCGCCAAGCAGCGCGGCGCGAAGGGCCTGGCCTATGTGCTGCTCAAGGAGGACGGCGAGCTCGCCGGCCCGGTGGCCAAGAACCTCTCCGAGACGGAGAAGGCCGGCCTGGCCGCGGCCACCGGCGCGAAGCCCGGCGACTGCATCTTCTTCTCCGCCGGCGACAAGGCCGAATCCCGCGCCCTGCTCGGCTCGGTCCGCGTGGAGATCGGCCACCGCACCGGCCTGATCAAGGACGGCGACTGGGCCTTCGTATGGGTCGTCGACGCTCCGATGTTCGAACCGGCCTCCGCCGCCGTCGCCTCGGGCGACGTGGCAGTGGGCGCCGGCGCCTGGACCGCGGTGCACCACGCGTTCACCAGCCCGAAGCCCGAGTTCCTGGACACCTTCGACACCGACCCGGGTTCGGCCCTGTCCTACGCCTACGACATCGTCTGCAACGGCAACGAAATCGGCGGCGGCTCGATCCGCATCCACCAGCGCGACGTGCAGGAGCGCGTCTTCAAGCTGATGGGCGTCACCGAGGAGCAGGCGCAGACCCAGTTCGGCTTCCTGCTGGAGGGCTTCAAGTACGGCGCCCCGCCGCACGGCGGCATCGCCCTGGGCTGGGACCGCGTGCTGCAGCTGCTCACCGGTTCGGAGTCCATCCGCGACGTCATCGCCTTCCCGAAGACCGGCGGCGGCTTCGACCCGCTGACCCAGGCTCCGGCGCCGATCACCGCGCAGCAGCGCAAGGAGGCCGGCATCGACTTCAAGCCCGAGAAGAAGAAGGCCGACGCCGACGCGAAGGCCGAGGCTCCGGCCGAAGCCAAGTAGCCAGCTGCGCCGCACGGCCCAGCGCTACGCCGACCGCAGGGCCGGCGCTCCATCCCGCACGGGGTGGCGCGCCGGCCCTGCGCCGTTTTCCGCGCCTGCCGCCTGCCGCCTGCCGCCCGGCGCTTGGCCTGAGCCGGAATGTGCACTAGGTTGGAAATCCACCTAGCCGACCCCGAGGAGCCCGATGCCCGAGAACCGCCGCCACGCCGGCGCCGCCGGTGATTCCGCCGGCGCGCTGATCGCGCGCTACCCGGTGGACGACCGCAACTGGGCCGAGACCTTCCATGCCTCGCTGCTCTGGGCAGGGCTGAGCCAGCGCCAATGCCTGGGCCTGCTGCGCGAGCAGCTGGACGCCATCTGCGACAGCGACGAATCGGTCGAGCAGCTGCTGGGGGACCCGTGGCGCTGCGGCGTCGAGAAGGCCGCCGAGGTCATGTCCCCGGAGCAGCTGGCCCGCCAGGAGCAGCCCGTGGACAGCGGGCGGGTGCTGCTGATGGGATTCCTGCTGACGCTGGGGCTGCTGCTTCTGGGTTTCGGGGTGTGGACCGCGGCCAGCGACGGCTGGCTGGCGCGGTCCTGGGACGGGTGGCAGCTGGGTGCCCTGTGCACGGCGGCCGGATCGGCCCTGTCCCTGAGCTTCGGGTGGTACCTGTACACCTGCGGCCGGCTGCATCGCGCCTGGCTCGTCGCCGTGCTGGGCACCGCGGCCTCCGCCGGCGCCGGCCTGCCCCTGGTCCTGCTCGTCGACGAGGTGCCGCTGCCTAACGCCGCAGGTCCGCTCGGCGGCGCACTGCTGCTGGTCCTGGCCTGGATCTGCATCCACCCGGGGTCCGGCGCCGCTGACCCCGAAAGCCCCGCGGAACCCGCCGGCGCCGCGGCGCCGGCGATGGACAGCGGGCAATGGCTGGCCCGCACGCAGATGCTGCTGCGCGGGCGCTACGGCTTCTCCCGCTCCGAGGCCGCACGGCAACTGGCAGAGGTCCGCGAGCACTGCCTGCAGACCGGCGCGCTGCATCCCGCCGAGCAGTTCGGCACTCCCTCCGAATTCGCCATGAGCCTGGGCGGTTCCAACCCGGGAGCCGTCGTGCGCCGCTGGTGGCTCGGCCGCCTGGCGTTCCTCGCGCTGGTGGCCTACTACGGGGTCTCGGTCCTCTCGCAGCTGTTCGAGCAGGGGCCTTCGCCGTGGCGCGTGGCCCTGGCCATCATGTGGTTCCTGCTGCTGTTGACCGCCTGCTGGCGCCTGCGCCCGGCGCAGCGCCGGGAAGAGGTCTGCGCGAAGCTTGAACAGCGCCAACGCCGCGCTGAGGCGGTGCTGGCCCGATATGACAACAGCTAGTTCTTGTACATTGCTCTACAAGGCGGTGCGCTGCGCCGCGGCCCCGCCCACGGCTACGCGCTGGCCAAGGCGCTGGCGGCCCGCGGGCTCGACCCGCTCAAGGGCGCGACGCTGTATCCCGCGCTGGCCAAGCTGGAGGCCGACGGCCTGGTGTCCACGTCCTGGGAGCAGGGGCAGGGCGGACCTGGGCGCAAGGTCTACGAGCTGAGCGGCGCGGGGCGCAGCGAGCTGGCGCACCAGTCGCTGGCCTTCGCCGCGTTCAGCGGCATCGTGCGCGGCGCCTCGGCAAGCTAGGGCAGGTCGGCCGAATCCACGATGATCGTCATCGGCCCGGAGTTCACCAGCGAGACGTTCATCATTTCCCCGAAGCGCCCGGTTTCCACGTGCGCCCCGAGCTCGCGCAGGCAGCCGACGAAGTACTCGTACAGCGGCTCGCTCACCGCTCCCGGCGCGGCGGCCGACCACGACGGGCGCCGGCCCTTGCGCACCGCGGCGTACAGCGTGAACTGGCTGATCACCAGCAGCGGCGCGTTGGTCGATTCGGCGCTGGCCTCGTCTGCCAGGATGCGCAGGCGCCAGATCTTCTCGGCGACCTTGCGCGCGGTCGCCTCGTCGTCCTCGTGGGTCACCCCCAGCAGGACCACCAGCCCCGGGGCGGGCAGGCGGCCGACGATCTCATCGTCGACCTCGACGTGGGCGGTGGAAGCGACCTGGATGACGGCGCGCATGTGATCCTTTCCAAAGCGGCGGGGTGGCGGCGCCCGGCGTGCGGGCGCAGCTTCCAGAGTATCGCTAGGCTGGAGGGGTGAGCGATTTGTTCGATGCACTCAACGAGGAACCCGGGTCAGCGCCCGTGAATCGGCCGCGGCCGCCGCTGGCGGTGCGCATGCGCCCGCGCACCCTGGACGAGCTGGTCGGCCAGCAGCACCTGCTCGGCCCCGGCTCGCCGCTGCGCCAGCTGGCCGAGCACCCGGAAACCGGCCTGGCGGGGCCCGCCAGCGTGATCCTCTACGGCCCTCCGGGGATCGGCAAAACCACCATCGCCCACGTGATCGCCCGCGCCACCGACCGCAAGTTCGTCGAGCTCTCAGCGATCACCGCCGGGGTCAAGGACGTGCGCCGGGTCATCGAGCAGGCCAAGGACGACCGCGACCTGCGCGGGGTCACCACGGTGCTGTTCCTCGACGAGATCCACCGCTTCAACAAGGCCCAGCAGGACGCCCTGCTGCCCGGGGTGGAAAACCGCGTGGTGGTGCTCGTCGCCGCCACCACGGAGAACCCGTCCTTCTCCGTCATCTCCCCGCTGCTTTCGCGATCGCTGCTGCTCACCCTGCGCCCGCTCACCGACGCGGACCTGGCGCAGCTGGTGGACCGCGCCCTCGCCGACGAGCGCGGCTTCGACGGCCAGGTCACCTTGGAGGCGGAGCAGCGCGAGGCAATCGTCCGGCTGGCCCAGGGCGACGCGCGCCGCGTGCTCACCGTGCTGGAAGCCGCCGGAGCGGTGGCCTGGAACGCGGCCGGCAAGGGCGTGCAGCCGCCCGTGGCGATCGAGGCCGGGCACGTGCACCTGGCCATGGATGCGGCCGTGCAACGCTACGACAAGGACGGCGACCAGCACTACGACATCATCTCGGCGTTCATCAAGTCGATCCGCGGCTCGGACGTGGACGCGGCCCTGCACTACCTGGCGCGCATGCTCGCCGCGGGGGAGGACCCGCGCTTCATCGCCCGCCGCCTGATGATCTCCGCCAGCGAGGACGTGGGCATGGCCGACCCCACCGCCCTGCCGCTGGCCGTGGCCGCCGCGCAGTCCGTGGCGCTGACCGGCATGCCCGAGGCGCGCATCATGCTCGGCCAGGCCACCGTGCACCTGGCCACCGCCCCGAAGTCCAACGCCTCCTACAACGCGATCAACGCCGCGCTGGCCGACGTGAACCAGGGCCGCGGCTCGCTGGTGCCCGACCACCTGCGCGACGCCCATTATCCCGGTGCCAAGTCGCTGGGCCACGGCACCGGCTACATCTACGCGCACGACGCCCCGCATTCGATCGCCGCCCAGCAGTACCTGCCCGACGACCTGCTCGGCACGAACTACTACACGCCCACCGCCAACGGGGCGGAGAAGACCATCGGCGCCCGGCTGACCCGGCTGCGCGAGATCATCCGCGCCAAGGATCCGCGCCGCAAACGCTGAGGTCCAGCCGCCCGCGCATGTGGGGCAGGCCTCACCGCGGCCGCGGGCTGATTCGTGTAAACTTGTTCCTTGGCTGGCAAGCCGCCTGCGCCACGGGTGACTGGGGCGCGTGCGGTTGCAGTGCTTCATCGGGACGCGACGCCCAAGCACTCTCCGTCCGGGAGGCCAGTAGACTCCGTCGCTTAAATGAAAAGGACACACTTATGGCTAACGCCCGTGCCCGCCGTACCGTGCGCCTCTCGCGCGCACTCGGCCTTGCCCTGACTCCCAAAGCTGAAAAGTACATGGAGCGTCGTCCGTACGGTCCAGGTCAGCATGGCCGCGCCCGCAAGAAGCAGGACAGCGACTACGCAGTGCGTCTGCGCGAGAAGCAGCGCCTGCGCGCCCAGTACGGCATCCGCGAAGTACAGATGCTGAACGCCTTCAAGGAAGCCAAGCGCCTGGGCGGTGAGACCGGCGGTAACCTGCTGGCTCTGCTCGAGTCCCGCCTGGATGCCCTCGTTCTGCGTGCCGGCTTCGCCCGCACCATCCAGCAGGCCCGCCAGCTGGTTGTGCACCGCCACATCCTGGTCGACGGCCAGCGCGTGGACCGTCCGTCCTTCAAGGTGAAGCCGGGTCAGCTGATCCACGTTCACGAGAAGAGCGAGAAGATGGTTCCGTTCCAGATGGCCGCAGCCGGCGAGCACGCACAGGTGCTGCCAGCCGTTCCTGCCTACCTGGACGTCAAGCTGGAATCCCTCCAGGCCACCTTCCTGCGCGCTCCTGAGCGTGCAGAGATCCCGGTGACCTGCGAAGAGAACCTCGTGGTCGAGTACTACGCACGCTAAACCCGTGCGTTTGATGGCCCGCAACCGGTTTCCGGTTGCGGGCCATCCGCTTAACTACCCGTTGCGGCCCACACTTCGATAAGGTGGACTGGCAGCAAAAACCCAAGCAGAAGAGGAAGCACATGTCGGGTTCGGATATCGCAGGGCTCATCGCCGCCGGAGCGTTTGTCATATTGGTGGCAATCCTCGCGGTGCCGATCATCAAGCTGGGCAAGGTGTTCGACGAGCTGCGCAACTCGATCAAGGACCTGGCCGACGGGACCACCCCGCTGATCGGCGAGGTCACCAACACCGTCGCGACCACGAACGACCAGCTCAAGAAGGTCGACACGATCACTTCCAACGTCTCCGACGCCACCGCCAACGTCTCGGCGCTGTCCTCCCTGGTCGCCGCCACCGTCGGCAAGCCGCTGATCAAGGTCGCCGCCTTCACCGAGGGCGTCAAGGCCGCGATGAACTCCAAGCCCTCGGGCAAGGCCCGCCGCAGCCGGTAGCCGCAGACGACCAACTGCCTCTCAGGCAAGGAGACTAGAATGAAAAAGCTCTTGTGGGTTTCGATCGGCGTCGGCATTGGCGTGCTGGCGTCCAAAAAATACACCGAAGTTTCCTCCGGGGCGGCCCTGAACCGCCAGGTCGGCAAGTACGCCGACCGCGTCTCGGAGATCGCGCAGGCATTCAGCACCGCAATGCACGCCCGCGAAGAAGAATTACGTTCCGCCCTCGGCGTGGACTCAGCTAAATGAAGGGATCATCCGTAACACGATGAAAACGCAGGAAATTGCCCGTCGATGGGTCGACTTTTTCGTCTCCAAGGGCCACACCGCCGTGCCCAGCGCCTCGCTGGTCTCGGCCGATCCGTCCTTGCTGTTCACGGTGGCCGGCATGGTCCCGTTCATCCCTTACCTGACCGCGCGCGAAGAGCCGCCGTACACCCGCGCCACCTCGGTGCAGAAGTGCATCCGCACCGGTGACATCGAGGAAGTCGGCAAGACCGTGCGCCACGGCACCTTCTTCCAGATGTGCGGCAACTTCTCCTTCGGCGACTACTTCAAGAAGGACGCCATCCACTTCGCCTGGGAGCTGCTGACCAGCAGCATCGAGGAGGGCGGCTACGGCCTGGACAAGGACCGCCTGTGGGTCACCGTCTACGAGGACGGCGAGGAGAAGGACCTCGAAGCCCGCCGCATCTGGGAAGAGGAGATCGGGCTGCCGCGCGAGCGCGTCGTCGGCACCGGCAAGGAAGACAACTACTGGAACACCGGCCAGCCCGGCCCCGGCGGCCCCTGCTCGGAGATCTACTACGACCGCGGCGCCCAGTACGGCCAGGAGGGCGGCCCGGCCGTCGACGAGACCCGCTACATCGAGATCTGGAACCTCGTGTTCATGCAGTACCAGCTCTCCGCGGTGCGTTCGAAGACCGATTTCGATGTCGCCGGCGAGCTGCCCAAGCGCAACATCGACACCGGCCTGGGCCTGGAGCGCCTGGCGATGATCCTGCAGGGCGTCGAGAACATGTACGAGACCGACCAGGTCCGTCCGGTGCTGGACAAGGCCGCGGAACTCGCCGCGATCACCTACACCTCCACCGAGGACCCGGAAGACCCGAACCACGCCAACGACGTGCGCCTGCGCATGATCGCCGACCACATCCGCTCCTCGCTGATGCTGATCTCCGACGGCGTCACCCCGGGCAACGAAGGCCGCGGCTACGTGCTGCGCCGCCTGATCCGCCGCGCCGTGCGCGCCATGCGCCTGATGGGCGTGGACACCGAGGTGCTTCCGGAGCTGCTGCCGGTCTCCCGCGACGCCATGAAGGGCGTGTACCCGATCGTCGCGGAGGACTTCGAGCGCATCGCCCGCATCGCCTACGCCGAGGAGCGCGCCTTCCGCCGCACCATCGCCTCGGGCACCACCCGCCTGGACGAGGCGCTGACCCATGCCAAGGCAGAGGGCCACAACCTCTCCGGCGACGACGCGTTCGCGCTGCACGACACCTACGGCTTCCCGATCGACCTGACCCTGGAGATCGCCTCCGAGGCGGGCCTGGCCGTGGACGAGGCGCGCTTCCGCGAGCTGATGAACGAGCAGCGCACCCGCGCGCAGAAGGACGCGAAGGCCAAGAAGTCCGGCCACGCGGACCTGTCGGTGTACACCGCGCTGGCCGAGGCCGGCCACGTGCACTTCACCGGCTACGACACCCTGGCCGGCGAATCGAAGATCCGCGGCATCATCCGCGACGGCGCCGTGGTGCCGTTCGCCGAGCAGGGCCAGGAAATCGACCTGGTGCTGGAGGAGACCCCATTCTACGCCGAGTCCGGCGGACAGGCCGGCGACGTCGGCCTGATCACCGGCGACGGCTTCGTGCTGGAGGTGACCGACGTGCAGGCCCCGGTCAAGGGCCTGAACGTGCACAAGGTCATCGTGCGCGAGGGCGAACTGCCCGCCGAGGCGCTGGTGCGCACCCAGGTCGACGCGATCCGCCGCCATTCCGGCGAGCAGGCCCACTCGGCCACCCACCTGGTGCACGCCGCGCTGCGCGAGCTGCTGGGGGACACCGCCACCCAGGCCGGCTCCTTCAACAAGGCAGGCTACCTGCGCTTCGACTTCTCCTGGGCCGAGGCCCTGTCCGCGGCCGCGCGCAGCGAGATGGAGGAGGTCGTGAACCTGGCGATCGCCGCCAACCACCAGGTCGTCACCAACGAGATGGCGCTGGCCGAGGCGAAGAAGCTGGGCGCGATGAGCCTGTTCGGCGAGAAGTACTCCAACAACGTGCGCGTTGTGGAGATGAACGGCGCCTGGTCGCGCGAGCTGTGCGGCGGCACCCATGTGGACACCACCGCCCGCATCGGCCAGCTGACACTGCTCTCCGAGGCCTCCGTGGGCTCGGGCAACCGCCGCGTCGAGGCGCTGGTGGGCATGGAGGCCTTCCGCCACGGCGCCGCCGAGCGCGCCCTGGTCTCCGAGCTCTCGGGCCTGTTCCGCGTGCCGGGCAACCAGGTCTCCGAGCGCGTGAACGAGACCGTGGCCAAGCTGAAGGCCGCGGAGAAGCAGATCGCTGAGCTGAAGAGCGCCGCAATGCTCGCGCAGTCGGCGCAGCTGCTGGACAACGTCGTGACCATCGGCTCCACCCGCCTGCTGGCGCACAACGCCGGGGCTGTCGACTCGGCCGACGCGCTGCGCACCATGGCCCTGGACCTGCGCGGCAAGCTGGGTTCGCAGGCCGCGGTGATCGTGCTGGTCGGCGTGTCCAACGGGCGCCCGCTGGTCCTCGCGGTCACCAATGAGGAAGCCCGCGCCAACGGCTTCAAGGCCGGTGCGCTGGTGCGCACCGCCACCGGGGTGCTCGGCGGCGGCGGCGGCGGCAAGGACGACATGGCCCAGGGCGGCGGACAGGATGCCTCGCGCATCGACGACGCACTGGACGCGATCCGCGCGGCGCTGGCCAATGGCTGACATCGCGCTGGGCGTCGACGTGGGCCTGGCCCGCGTCGGCGTCGCCGTGTCCGATCCCTCGGGCCTGCTCGCCACCCCGGTGATGACGCTGCGCCGCGACGCGAAGAAGAACTCCGACCGCCGCCTGCTGCTGCGCATGATCGTGGACCGGGGGGCTGGCGAGGTCTACATCGGCGAACCCAAGGCCCTGTCCGGGAACGTGACCGAATCCACCAAAATGGCCCGTGACTACGCCATTGCCTTGGCCGAGGAGGCAAATGCGGCTAGCATCGAGGTTGGGGTTTTCCTGGTTGACGAGCGGCTGAGCAGCGTCAGCGCCCATCGCGCGCTGCATGCTTCGGGCAAGAAGATGGCCTCGCACCGCGAGGTCGTTGACCAGGCCGCCGCCGTCGAGATCCTGCAGCAGGTGCTGGACATGCGCCGCAACGGCGTGCGCGTGCAGGCAAGCCGCGTGGTGCTGAAGTAGCACCCTGACCAGGCGATCCGGGACCTACCCGAGAAAAGAGAGTTGATGCGAGAGACAGCCCGCGCCGAACGGCAGCGCGCCACCCAACGGGCGCTGTACGAGCGTTTCGCCGCGGGCTCGTCCTCGCCTCCAACCCCTCTGGCCGCCCCCTCCGCCCCCGAGCTGAGCGGGCTGGGCTACTACCAGCTGCTGCCGGTCGATCCCGGCGCCCCGGCCGCGGACGGCGGCGCCGCGGCGCCGCCGGACCCCGAGTACATTCCCGCCGCCGTCCCCGCCCCGGGAGATCCGCAGGCCCAGGCGCAGCCGGCTCCCGCCGACGACCTCGTTCCGCCGGCGGATCAGCTGCCGGGCGAGGACGGCAAGAAACAGCGCCGCCGGCGCACCAAACGCCGCCGCAACCTCGTGATGCTCGCCGTGGTGCTGGTGTTCGCCCTGGTCGTCGCCGGTTCGGTGCTCACCGTGAAGTCCGTGCTCAAGCAGTTCAATCCCGACGACTACCCGGGCCCCGGCGGGGAAGCGGTGGAATTCACGGTCCAGGACGGCTGGGGCGTGCAGGTGATCTCGCGCAAGCTCGAGGAGCTGGACGTGGTCTCCGACGACAAGCTCTTCGCCCGGGCCGTGGAGGAATCCACCGCCGCTAGCAAGGTCATCCACCCGGGCAACTACCTGCTCAAGAAGCAGATGCGCGCCGCGGACGCCGCCGTCGAGCTCATCAACAACAAGCCCGACAAGGTCTTCTACGTGGCGCTGAAGGCGAACCTGCGGATGCCGGCGGCCCTGGAGGAGATCGCCAAGGGCTCGGGACTCCAGCTCTCCGAGCTGGCCAAGCTCGCCGAGCAGCCCGCGAAGTTCGGCCTGCCCGCCGGGGTGGAGAACCTCGAAGGCTGGCTGCACCCGGGAGAATACCGCTTCGCGCTGGACACCAGCGCGCACCAGGTGCTGCAGACACTGGTCGACGCGACCAAGAAGTCGCTGAAGGCCGCCGGCGAGGACGACCTCGCCCGCGGCTACCGCGCGCTGAAGATCGCCTCGATCATGCAGGCCGAAGCCACCCCGAACGACTACGCCGCCGTCGCCGGCGCGATCGAGAACCGCCTGCACAAGGACAACACGCAGACCCACGGGCTGCTGCAGGTGGACTCCGCGGTCATCTACGGGCTGGACCGCTACAGCTTGCAGTTCAGCGCGCAGGAGCGCGCGGATGCGTCCAACGCGTACAACACCTACGTGCACCCGGGCCTGCCGCCCACCCCCATCGGCTCGCCCAGCGACGACGCGATCAAGGCCGCGGTGAACCCCGCGCAAAACAACTACTACTACTGGGTCACGGTCAATACGCAGACCGGCGAAACGAAGTTCGCCGCCACCTACCCGGAGCACCAGCAGAACCAGACGGAATTCCGCGCCTGGTGCGCGCAGAACTCCGACGTCTGCCAGTAGCCATTCCAAGCGGTCCCGCGTCCCGCCGCGCCTGCGCGCAGCCGGAGGGCGGGGCAGAAAGTTCCAGGCATTCCCATGGCGCAGATCCCACAGCCGCTGCAGGCAGCGGTCCTGGGCAAACCCATCAGCCACTCCAAATCGCCGGTGCTGCACCGGGCGGCCTACGCGCTGCTGGGCGCGCCCGTGCGCTACGAGGCGATCGAGCTCGATCCCGCGCAGGCCGCGGCGCATATCGACCGCGTGCGCGCCGGGGGATGGGCCGGCTGCTCGGTGACCATGCCGCTGAAGGACGTGTTCGTTCCCTACATGGATGAGCTTTCGGACCGCGTCGCCCGGCTGGGCGCGCTGAACACCATCGTGGTGCGCGAGGACGGCTCGCTGTTCGGCCAGAACACCGACGTCGACGGGCTGGTGCTCTCGCTGGCCGATTTCGGCCTCACGCAGTGCGCGCACCCGACCATCCTCGGCTCGGGCAACACCGCGCTGGCGGCCATCGAGGCCTGCGCGGAGCTCGGCGCGCGGCGCCTGAAGCTGATCGTGCGCGATGCCTCCCGCGCTGGCCGGGCAACCGCCCTGGCGCGCAGCCTGGACATCGATCCCCAGGTGATCGAGATCGCCTCCTGCGCCGGCGACGCCGTCGCGCGCGACGAACTGGTCTTCAGCACGCTGCCCCCGCGGGCCGCCGACAGCTGGATCCCCGCCCTGGGAACCGGCGCCGGGATCCTGCTGGATGTCGCCTACGATCCGTGGCCCTCCGCGCTGGCCTCCGCCTGGACCGGAACGATCATCTCCGGGCTGCACATGCTGGTGCACCAGGCGGTGGAACAGGCCCGCGCCTTCAGCCGGATGGATTTTGATGAAAAAACCCGCGAAAGCGTCACAAATGCGATGTATGACTCCGTGGGGCTTCATCGACACGGTTAATGCGTGCAGGTCATGGCAAAATGGAGGACATGTTGCGTTGGTTGACCGCGGGCGAATCTCATGGCCCCGCCCTTGTAGGAATTCTTGAAGGTCTGCCCGCCGGAGTCTCGGTGGACAGTGAAGCAGTGCGCGATGCCCTCGCGCGCCGGCGCCTTGGCTACGGCCGCGGCGCCCGGATGAAGTTTGAAAAGGACCAGGTCACCTTCCTCGGCGGCGTGCGCCACGGGAAGACCCAGGGCGGACCGATCGCGATCGAGATCGGCAACACCGAATGGCCCAAGTGGGAAAAGGTCATGAGCGCCGACGAGGTGGACCTGGACGAGCTGGCCTCGATGGCCCGCAACGCGCCACTGACCCGCCCGCGCCCGGGCCACGCCGACTTCACCGGCATGCAGAAGTACGGGTTCGACGACGCCCGCCCGGTGCTCGAGCGCGCCAGCGCCCGCGAGACCGCCGCCCGCGTCGCGCTGGGCGCGGTCGCCTCCCGCTTCCTGTCCGATCTGGGCATCGAGCTGGTCTCGCACACCACCGCCGTCGGCGCCGTGGCCTGCCCACAGGACGCCGCCGTGCCTACCGCCGCGGACGTCGCGGCCCTGGATGCCGATCCGCTGCGCTGCTTCGATGCGGCGACTTCCGCCGCCATGGTGGCCGAGGTGGACGACGCGCACAAGGCCGGGGAGACCCTCGGCGGCGTCGTCGAGGTGCTGGCCTACAACCTGCCACCGGGCCTCGGCTCCTACGTGCACTGGGACCGCCGCCTGGACGCGCGCCTGGCCGGAGCCCTGATGGGCATCCAGGCCATCAAGGGCGTCGAGATCGGCGACGGCTTCGCCACCGCCGCCCGGCGCGGCTCCGCGGCCCACGACGAGATCGTGCGCGCCGAGGACGGCACCATCGCCCGCGCCTCGAACCGCGCCGGCGGCATCGAGGGCGGCATGAGCATCGGCGAGGTGCTGCGCGTGCGCGCGGCCATGAAGCCGATCGCCACCGTCCCGCGCGCCCTGCGCACCGTGGACACCGCCACCGGCGAGGACACCACCGCGCACCACCAGCGTTCGGACGTCTGCGCCGTGCCGGCCGCCGGCGTCGTCGCCGAGGCCATGGTCGCCCTGGTGCTGGCCCAGTCGCTGCTGGAGAAGTTCGGCGGCGATTCGGTCGCCGAAACCAAGCGCAACATCGACTCCTACCTGGCCAGCATCCCGGACAGCCTGGAATCCACCGGCGTCTAGGCACCCGGGGAAACAGCATCCGAATGATCTACCTCATTGGCCCGATGGCCAGCGGCAAGTCCACCGTGGGCAAGTCGCTGGCCGCCGCGCTGTCACTGCCCTTCATCGACACCGACGAGCTCATCGTCGCTGCGCACGGCTCCATCGCCTCCATTTTCGCCGCCCACGGAGAACAGCGCTTCCGCGACCTGGAGGAGGAAACCCTGGCCGGCGTGTCCGAGGGCGTCATCGCCACCGGAGGAGGCGCGGTGCTGCGCGAGGCGAACCGCCAGGTCCTGGCCCGCGGCACCGTGGTCTACCTGGAGATGACCGCCGCCGGCGCCGCCGCGCGCATCAAGGGCGACTCCACCCGCCCGCTTTTGGCGGGTGACGAGGCCCTCAGCGCCTGGACGACGCTGCTGGCCGCCCGCAAGGGCATTTACGAATCAATTGCTGACGTGCGTGTATTGGTCGACGACAAACCAGTTCTACAAATCGTCGAAGAGATCACGGCCCGACTTGGGCATCTGTGATTAGTGCCACGAGATGGCATATCTGCCCCCGTGCAGGGCTACGCTTGAAAAATCAGCACCATCAGGAGGTTTTAAACTGATGCCATTAGCACCAACCACACTGCAGGTCACCGGCGCCACCCCGGCGGAATCCTACCCGGTCCTGGTCGGCACCGGCTTGCTGGGCCAGCTGCCCGAGCTGCTCGGGCCCGCAGTCAAGAAGGTCTTGGTCATCCACCCCCGCGCGCTCCGGGCCACCGGCGACGTGGTGCGTGACGACCTGGCGACCGCGGGCCTCGAAGCGCTGACCGCGGAGATCCCGGACGCCGAAGAGGGCAAGCACATCCAGGTCGCCTCCTTCTGCTGGGAGGTCCTGGGCAAGAACGACTTCACCCGCTCGGACGCCATTATCTCGGTGGGCGGCGGCGCCGTCACCGACGTGGCGGGCTTCGTGGCCGCCACCTGGCTGCGCGGCGTGAAGGTCATCCACATCCCGACCTCGCTGCTGGCCATGGTCGACGCCGCCGTGGGCGGCAAGACCGGCATCAACACCGCCGAGGGCAAGAACCTGGTCGGCGCCTTCCACCCGCCGGCCGCCGTGCTGGCCGACCTGGACGCGCTGGCGACCCTGCCGAAGAACGAACTGGTCACCGGCATGGCCGAGGTCGTGAAAACCGGCTTCATCGCCGACGAGCGCATCCTGGAACTCATCGAAGAGGACCCCGAGGACGCGATCGACCCCTCCAGCCCCCGCCTGCGCGAGCTGATCGAGCGCACCATTGCCGTGAAGGCCGACGTCGTCTCCCGCGACCTGAAGGAATCGGGGGACCGCGAGTTCCTGAACTACGGCCACACCCTGGCCCACGCCATCGAGCTGGCCGAGCGCTACCAGATGCGCCACGGCGCGGCGGTCTCCATCGGCCTGTGCTTCGCCGCCGAGCTGGGCCGTTCGGTCGGCTACACCTCCGACGCCGTCGCCGACCGCCACCAGGACATCCTGCGTTCCCTGGGGCTTCCGACCAGCTACCGCAACGACCGCTGGGCGGCGCTGCTGGACGGCATGAAGCGCGACAAGAAGGCTCGCGGCAGCCAGCTGCGTTTCGTGGTGCTCGAGGACATCGGCCGCCCTCGCATCTACGAGGTGCCGGACAACTCGCTGCTCTTCGCGGCCTACCAGGAAATCGGGGAATGACCATGGTCGACTACACCGCTTACGCCATCGACGTCGCATCGGTGAACCGCGCGGGCGTCGGCACCTCGATCGACGGCGTGCTGATCGACCCCGAGACCCTCAAGCCGTACATCGCAGACGAAGAGGCCGCGCAGCGGCAGATGGAGGTCGGTTCGCCGACCGACCGGGTCGTCATCCTGCTGGCCCGCGGCGAGCTCGCCGCGGCCGGCGAGCTGATCGCCGAATCGCGCCTGCTGGACCCGATGAACGCCCACCTGCGCGTGCTGGATACCGAGCTGACCCGCATGCAGGGCAACTTCGACCGCGCGATCAACCGCCTGCGCAAGCTCGCCGAGGAGTTCGCCGGCACGCACTACGAGCCGCTGATGCACCAGCACCTGGGTTTCAGCTTCTTCGCGAAGGGCGACTACAAGGCCGCGGCGACCCGTTTCCGCAAGGCCATGGAACAGCGCATGGCGATGGGCGACGACGCCTACCTGATCAACGCCTCGAGCATCTGCCTGCAGATCGCCGAGGAGCGCGACGCCGCGTAGCGGCCGGGCCCCCACTGGCCCGGCCGCTCGCGCGTAACGCGCACCACTGCCCAAGCACAAGCCAGCACGCCGCGCATGGGGTAAACTGGTAGATGGATTTTTGATAATGCCGGCCCTGCGCAGGCGAAAATAGAGGATTGAGGAACCGTGGCGGATACAACCGACATCAAAAACGGCCAGGTCATTAAGATCGACGGCCAGCTCTGGACCATCATCGACTTCCAGCACGTCAAGCCGGGCAAGGGCGGCGCGTTCGTGCGCACCAAGATGCGCAACGTCGTCTCGGGCAAGGTGCTGGACAAGACCTACAACGCCGGCACCAAGATCGAGCTGGCCACCGTCGACCGCCGCGACTACCAGTACCTCTACCAGGACGGCGAAGACTTCGTGTTCATGAACCTGGAGGACTACGACCAGATCACCGTGGCCGGCGCCACCGTGGGCGACGCCGCAGGCTTCATGCTGGAAAACCAGGAACTGACCATCGCGATGTACGACGGCAACCCGCTGTACCTGGAACTGCCGGCCTCCGTGGTCCTGGAAATCACCTACACCGAGCCGGGCCTGCAGGGCGACCGCTCCTCGGCCGGCACCAAGCCAGCCACCCTGGAAACCGGCAAGGAGATCCAGGTGCCGCTGTTCGTCGAGCAGAACACCAAGGTCAAGGTCGACACCCGCACCGGCGACTACCTGGGTCGTGTCAACTAGTGCGAGCCCGTGCCAAAGCCCGTCGACGGGCCCTGGAATTCCTCTTCGAGGCGGAAGCCCGCGACGTCGACCCGGTAGGCGTGGCGATCGCACGTCGCGAGAACTCCGACATCAGCCTGAACGAGTACTCGATGACCCTGATCGAGGGCGTCATGGCCCACCTGGACCGGATCGACGAGGTCCTGGAGAGCTACGTCAAGGACTGGACCATCGAGCGCATGCCGGCGGTTGACCGCGCGGCCCTGCGCATCGGCGTCTGGGAGCTGCTGTACAACGACGACGTGCCCGACGCGGTCGCCGTGTCCGAGGCCGTCATCAACGTGCGCGAGCTGTCCACCGACGAGTCTCCCGAATTCGTCAACGGCGTCCTGGGCCGCATCCAGAGCGTCAAGGACACCCTGGTCGACTAGGCCCCGCTGTTTTTCACGCCGCAGCCCGAACCCCTTTCCCGGGGGTTCGGGCTGCGGCTTTTTTGCGCCGCCTTCCACCTCGGGCCGCGCCGCGCGGCGCCGCCCGCTGGGGCCGGCGGTCGTGTGGCGAAGGCGACACTTGCCCTTGCCAGCGCGCGGAATGCGGCTTGGAGCCCGGGATTGCGCGAGGCCGGGGGCCGCCGAAATCGGCCGTCGTGGCGCAATTCACTGTGCATTCACCCCCGTGCATACCCTTGCGCTCGAGAATCGGTCTTCACCCGTGATAATTTGAAGTAGCAATATTCCTTTAAGACCGTCCCGTGAGGCGGAGAAGGGAGAGGTGCACAGCATGAATGAAAATTCAGCGTCGTCCGGTGCCCGAACGGTTCTCACCGGGGACGACATCGAACGTGTACTGACCCGCGTGGCCTTCGAGATCATCGAGGCCAACAAAGGCATCGAGGACCTCGTTCTCCTCGGCATCCCGCGCCGCGGATTCCCGCTGGCCCAGCGCCTGGCGGCCCGCATAGCGGCTTCCGCCGACACCCCCATCGATCCGGCATCCCTGGTCGGCCAGCTCGACATCACCCTGTACCGCGACGACCTGCGTCATTCCACGACCCGCACTCCCGAGCCCACGAAGCTGCCCGCAGGCGGCATCGACGGCAAGGTCGTCGTGCTGGTGGACGACGTGCTCTACTCCGGTCGGACCATCCGCGCCGCCCTGGACGCCCTGTCCGACTGGGGCCGCCCGCGCATCGTGCGCCTGGCCGTGCTGGTGGACCGCGGGCACCGCGAACTGCCCATCCGCGCCGACCACGTGGGAAAGAACCTGCCCACCGCGAAGAGCGAGAAGGTGCGTGTGCACCTGGCGGAAATCGACGGAACCAATGAAGTGATGATCGAGGCAGCCGAATGAAACACCTTTTGTCAACCGCTGACCTGACGCGCGCCGAAGCGGTCCAGATCCTCGATATCGCCGGCGAGATGCGCGAAGCGGGCACCCGGGTCGTCAAGAAGCTCCCGGCCCTGCGCGGGCGCACCGTGGTGAACCTGTTCTTCGAGGATTCAACCCGCACCCGAATCTCCTTCGAAGCCGCCGCCAAGCGGCTGAGCGCGGACGTCATCAACTTCTCCGCCAAGGGCTCCTCGGTGTCCAAGGGGGAGTCGCTGAAGGACACCGCGCAGACGCTGCTGGCCATCGGCGCCGACGCGGTGGTCATCCGCCACCCCGACTCCGGGGCGCCGGCCCGCCTGGCGGCCACCGACTGGATCAACCTGCCGATCATCAACGCCGGCGACGGCACCCACGAGCACCCGACCCAGGCGCTGCTGGATGCGTTCACCCTGCGCCGCCAGCTGGCGCTGCGCGACGGGGTCTCCGCCACCGGGCTGGGCCTGGACGGGCTGAAGGTCGCGATCGTGGGCGACATCCTGCACAGCCGGGTCGCCCGCTCGAACCTCTGGCTGCTGAACACGCTGGGCGCCTCGGTGACCATGGTCGCCCCGCCGACCCTGCTGCCGGTCGGGGCGGAAGCCTGGCCCTGCGCCATCAGCTACGACCTGGACGAGGTCATCGCCGACGGCGTCGACGCGCTGATGATGCTGCGGGTGCAGGGCGAGCGGATGAATGCCGCCTACTTCCCGAACCCGCGCGAATACTCGCGCTACTGGGGCTTGGACGACGCCCGCCTGGCGGCCCTGGACGCGGCCGGCGCCGAAACGCTGATCATGCACCCCGGCCCGATGAACCGCGGCCTGGAGATCTCCTCCGCCGCCGCCGATTCCCCCCGCTCCACCGTGCTCGACCAGGTCACCAACGGGGTGGCCGTGCGCATGGCCAGCCTCTACATGCTCCTGTCCGGCGACCTGATCTAAGGAAGAACCCATGAACTACCTCATTCAACAGGCCCGCATCCTGGGCTCAGAGCCGCAGGACGTGCTCATCGCCGACGGGCGCATCGCCCAGCTCGGTTCCATCGAGCCGGGCGCGGACACGCAGGTCGTCGACGGCCGCGGCCTGGTGCTGCTGCCGGGCATGGTCGACCCGCACACCCACCTGCGCGAACCGGGCCGCGAAGACGCCGAGACGGTGGAAACCGGCACCCGCGCCGCGGCGCGCGGCGGCTACACCGCGGTGCACGCGATGGCCAACTCGACCCCTGTGGCGGACACCGCCGGCGTCGTCGAGCAGGTCTACGAACTGGGCCGCAAGGCCGGCTGGGTCGACGTGCGCCCGGTGGGCGCGGTCACCGTCGGGCTCGAAGGCAAGCAGCTGAGCGAGATCGGCGCCATGGCCGATTCCCGCGCCCAGGTGAAGATGTTCTCCGACGACGGCATCTGCGTCGCGGACCCGCTGCTGATGCGCCGCGCGCTGGAATACGTGAAGGCCTTCGACGGCGTCATCGCCCAGCACGCCCAGGAGCCGCGGCTGACCGAGGGCGCCCAGATGAACGAGGGCGAAGTCTCCTCGGTGCTGGGCCTGCCGGGCTGGCCGGCCGTGGCGGAGGAATCCATCATCGCCCGCGACGTGCTGCTGGCCGAGCATGTGGGCGCGCGCCTGCACGTGTGCCACGTGTCCACCGCCGGCTCGGTGGAGATCATCCGCTGGGCCAAGGCCCGCGGCATCCAGGTCACCGCGGAGGTCACCCCGCACCACCTGCTGCTGACCGACGAGAAGGTGCGCACCTTCGATCCGGTCTTCAAGGTCAACCCGCCGCTGCGCCGCCAGGAAGACGTGATGGCGCTGCGCGCCGCGGTGGCCGACGGCACCATCGACGTGATCGGCACCGACCACGCGCCGCACCCGGCAGAATCGAAGGAATGCGAGTGGGGCGCCGCCGCCATGGGCATGACCGGACTGGAGACTGCGCTGTCCATCGTGCAGCACACCCTGGTCGACACCGGGTTGCTGACCTGGGAAGACGTCGCCCGCATCACCTCGGCCACGCCGGCCCGGATCGGCCGCGTCGCCGACCAGGGCCGCCCGATCGCCGTCGGCGAGCCGGCCAACCTGGTGCTCGTGGATCCGGACGCGCGCTGGATCGTGGACCCGTACGCGATGGCCACCAAGGGCCGCAACTCGCCGTTCGCCGGCATGGAGCTGCCCGGATCGGTCCGCGCCACCTTCTTCCACGGCCACCCCACGGTGCTCGACGGCCAGCTGGCCACCCCGAGGCCTGCCGATGCCTGAGGAAGCCATCGTGCCGGTGGTCGTCACGGTCCTGGTCATCGTCGGCGCCTGCGCGCTGATCCTGATCGGCTGGCGCAACCTGAAGGCCCGGCAATCGGACGTCCCCGAGCCCTTCGAGCCCTTCGCCGACGAGGTGGCCCACGAGTTCACCGGAATGTACGTGGCCACCACCCAGCACGACGACTGGCTGGAGCGCATCGCGGTCCATGACCTGGGGGTTCGCAGCAATGCGGAGCTGCAGCTCGGCGCCGCGGGGCTGCACCTGATCCGCCCCGGCACCCGCGACATCCACATCCCGTGGGGCTCCTTCCAGAAGGCCAGCCGGTCCTCGGGCATGATCGGGAAGTTCGTCGAGAAGAACGGCCTGATCGTGATCAGCTGGGAGAAGGACGGCTTCGCCTTCGACACCGGCTTCCGCCCCCGGTTCGCCGAGGACACCCCCAAGATTTATCAGTTGCTGGCGTCGCACCACCGCGGCGCAGCCGAGCAGGAGACAAACAAGTGAATTCCCTGAGCAACCTACCCGCAGTGCTGGTCCTCGAAGATGGCCGCATCTTCCGCGGCCGCAGCTACGGCAAGATCGGCACCGCGCTGGGCGAGGCGGTGTTCACCACCGGCATGACCGGCTACCAGGAGACGCTGACCGATCCGTCCTACGCGCACCAGATCATCACCCAGACCTTCCCGCACGTGGGCAACACCGGCGTGAACGACGAGGACAACGAGTCCAAGCGCATGTGGGCCGCGGGCTACGTGGTCCGCGAGGCCAGCCGACGACCGAGCAACTGGCGCTCGACGCGCAGCCTCGAAGACGACCTGCTCAGCAACGGGATCGTCGGCATCCGCGGGGTCGACACCCGTGCGCTGACCCGCCACCTGCGCGAGGCCGGCGCCATGAAGTCCGGCATCTTCTCCGGCGACGCCGCCGCCGCATCCGACGCCGACCTCATCGCGCAGGTCAACGCGCAGCCGTCGATGGCCGGGCGCAACATCTCCGCCGAGGTGTCGGTGGACACCGCCTACGTCGTCGAGCCCGCCGACCACGGCTACGAGGGCGAGGCCAAGCACACCGTGGCCGCCATCGACCTGGGCATGAAGTCGATGACCCCGCACCGCCTGGCCGAGCGCGGCCTGCGCGTGCACGTGCTGCCGTACAACGCCACCCTGAAGGACATCAAGGCCACCGGCGCCACCGGCGTGTTCTTCTCCAACGGCCCCGGCGACCCGGCGGCGGCCGCCGCGCAGGTCGAGCTGGTGCGCTCGGTGCTGGACGCGGGCATCCCGTACTTCGGCATCTGCTTCGGCAACCAGATGCTCGGCCGCGCGCTGGGCCTGGAAACCTACAAGCTGCGCTTCGGCCACCGCGGCATCAACCAGCCGGTGATGGACAAGGCCACCGGCCGCGTGGAAATCACCAGCCAGAACCACGGCTTCGCCGTCGACGCCCCGATCGAAGGCAGCTTCACCGCGCCGATCGAACGCTACGGCAAGGTCGAGGTTTCCCACTTCTCCCTGAACGACCAGGTCGTCGAGGGCCTTTCGTGCCTGGACATCCCGGCGTTCTCCGTGCAGTACCACCCAGAGGCAGCTTCCGGCCCGCACGACGCCGCCTACCTCTTTGACCGTTTTGTATCCTCGATGGATTCCGCCGCAGAAAAGGACAGCAAGTAATGCCTAAGCGCACCGATCTCAACTCAGTTCTCGTCATCGGTTCGGGTCCAATCGTCATTGGCCAGGCCGCCGAGTTCGACTACTCCGGCACCCAGGCGCTGCGTGTGCTGAAGGAGGAGGGCCTGCGGGTCATCCTGGTCAACTCCAACCCGGCCACCATCATGACCGACCCGGAATTCGCCGACGCCACCTACGTCGAGCCGATCACCCCCGAGGTCGTCGAGAAGATCATCGCCAAGGAGCGCCCGGACGCGATCCTGCCGACCCTGGGCGGCCAGACCGCGCTGAACACCGCCATCGCGCTGGACAAGTCCGGCGCCCTGGAAAAGTACAACGTCGAGCTGATCGGCGCGAACATCGAAGCCATCGAGCTGGGCGAGGACCGCGAGAAGTTCAAGGGCGTCGTGGAGCGCTGCGGCGCCGAGTCCGCCAAGTCCGTGATCGTGCACACGCTGGACGAGGCCTTCGCCGCCGTCGAGGAACTGAACTACCCGGTCGTCGTGCGCCCGTCCTTCACCATGGGCGGCCTGGGCTCGGGCATGGCGTACAACGC
Source organism: Glutamicibacter protophormiae (assembly GCF_014647495.1). Taxonomy (GTDB): domain Bacteria; phylum Actinomycetota; class Actinomycetes; order Actinomycetales; family Micrococcaceae; genus Glutamicibacter; species Glutamicibacter protophormiae. The sequence goes on along the minus strand of NZ_BMPH01000006.1, from coordinate 116,269 downwards.
CGAGGACCTGACCCGCATCGCCGGCGCCGGCCTGCAGTACTCGCCGACCACCGAGGTGCTCCTGGAGGAGTCGATCCTGGGCTGGAAGGAGTACGAGCTGGAAATGATGCGCGACAAGAACGACAACGTCGTGGTCGTGTGCTCCATCGAGAACTTCGACCCGGTTGGCGTGCACACCGGCGACTCGATCACCGTGGCCCCGGCCATGACCCTGACCGACCGCGAGTACCAGAACCTGCGCGACATCTCCATCGCGGTGATCCGCGAGGTGGGCGTCGACACCGGCGGCTGCAACATCCAGTTCGCGATCGAGCCGGACACCGGCCGCGTCGTGGTCATCGAGATGAACCCGCGCGTGTCGCGCTCCTCCGCGCTGGCCTCCAAGGCCACCGGCTTCGCCATCGCGAAGATCGCCACCAAGCTCTCCCTGGGCTACACCCTGGACGAGATCCCGAACGACATCACCCAGAAGACCCCGGCCTCCTTCGAGCCGGCCCTGGACTACGTCGTCGTGAAGGTGCCGCGCTTCGCCTTCGAGAAGTTCCCGGCCGCCGACGCCACCCTCACCACCACCATGAAGTCCGTCGGCGAGGCCATGGCCCTGGGCCGCAACTTCACCGAGGCGCTGCAGAAGGCGCTGCGCTCCCTGGAGCAGAAGGGCAGCGAGCTGTCCTTCGAGCCGATCCCCGCCGACGAGCTTGACTCGGTCATGAAGCACATCGAGAAGGGCTCCACCGAGCGCATGTCCCTGGTGCAGCGCGCGCTGCTCTCGGGCAAGAGCATCGAGGAGCTGTTCGAGGCCACCGGCATCGACCCGTGGTACCTGGACCAGCTGGCGCTGATCAACGAGACCGCCGCGATGATCGCCGCGAACAAGGACCTGGGCGAGGACGTGCTGCGCGAGGCCAAGCGCCACGGCTTCTCCGACGCGCAGATCGCCAAGCTCTCCGGCAAGTCCGAGGCCGTGGTGCGCGGCGTGCGCCACGCGCTGGGCGTGCGCCCGGTCTACAAGACCGTGGACACCTGCGCCGCCGAGTTCGAGGCCTTCACCCCGTACATGTACTCCTCCTACGACGAGGAGAGCGAGCTGGTCGCGCACGAGAAGAAGTCCGTGATCATCCTGGGCTCCGGCCCGAACCGCATCGGCCAGGGCATCGAGTTCGACTACTCCTGCGTCCACGCGGTGATGGCGCTGCGCGCCGAGGGCTACGAGACCGTCATGGTCAACTGCAACCCGGAAACCGTCTCCACCGACTACGACATCTCCGACCGCCTGTACTTCGAGCCGCTGACGCTGGAAGACGTGCTGGAGATCATCCACGCCGAGGAGGAGACCGGCGGCGTGCTGGGCGTGTTCGTGCAGCTGGGCGGGCAGACCCCGCTGAAGCTCGCCGCGCAGCTGAAGGCCGCCGGCGTGACCATCCTGGGCACCTCCCCGGAGGCCATCGACCTGGCCGAGCACCGCGGCGCCTTCCAGCGCGTGCTGGATTCGGCCGGCCTGATCGCCCCGAAGAACGGCACCGCCGTGTCCTTCCCGGAGGCCAAGGCCATCGCCGACTCGATCGGCTACCCGGTCCTGGTGCGCCCGAGCTACGTGCTGGGCGGGCGCGGCATGGAGATCGTCTACGACGAGGCCTCCCTGGAGCGCTACATCGCCAACGCCACCGAGATCACCGTGGACCACCCGGTCCTGGTGGACCGCTTCCTGGAAGACGCGATCGAGATCGACGTCGACGCCCTGTTCGACGGCACCGACCTGTACGTGGGCGGCATCATGGAGCATATCGAGGAAGCCGGCATCCACTCCGGCGACTCGGCCTGCACCCTGCCTCCAATCACCCTGGGCCCGGACGTGCGCGCCCGGGTGAAGGAAGCCACCCGCGCGATCGCCGAGGGCGTGGGCGTGCGCGGCCTGATCAACATCCAGTTCGCGCTGGCCTCCGACATCCTCTACGTGATCGAGGCCAACCCGCGCGCTTCGCGCACCGTGCCGTTCACCTCCAAGGCCACCGGCGTGCAGCTGGCCAAGGTCGCTGCGCTGATCGGCGTGGGCAGGACCCTGTCCGAGCTGCGCGGCAGCTACCTGCCGGCCGAGGGCGACGGCGCGAACCTGCCGGACTCGGCCCCGATCGCCGTCAAGGAAGCGGTCATGCCATTCGCCCGCTTCCGCACCCCGGAGGGCAAGGTCGTCGACTCGCTGCTCGGCCCTGAAATGCGCTCCACCGGCGAGGTCATGGGCATCGACAAGTACTTCGACACCGCCTTCGCCAAGTCTCAGGCCGCCGCGAACAACCCGCTGCCGACCAGCGGCAAGGTCTTCGTCTCGGTCACCAACCGCGACAAGCGCTCGATCGTGTTGCCGGTCAAGCACCTGGCCGACCGCGGCTTCGAGATCATCTCCACCGGCGGCACCGCCGAGGTGCTGCGCCGCAACGGCATCCCGACCCAGGTGGTGGGCAAGCTGCACGAGGGCGGCGAATCCATCGTCGACCTGATCCATGCCGGCGAGATCGGGCTGATCCTGAACACCCCGTCGGGCTCCGACGCCCGCGGCGACGGCTACGAGATCCGTGCGGCCGCCACCTCGGTCGGCACCCCGGTGATCACCACCGTGGCCGAATTCGGCGCCGCGGTCCAGGCCATCGACGCCCTGCGCGAATACGCATGGGACGTCACCAGCCTGCAGGAGCACGAAGCCGCGCTGGAAGCAGCCCGCAATGCCTAGTCCGGTGTCCTTCGGAACCCGGCTGCGGCAGGCCATGGACGCCCGCGGACCGCTGTGCGTGGGCATCGACCCGCACCCGGCGCTGCTGGAGGCCTGGGGCCTTGCGAACAGCGCCGAGGGCGTGCGCGAGTTCTCGCTGCGCGTCGTTGAGGCGATGGCCGGAGTAGCGGCCATCGTGAAACCGCAGGTCGCCTTGTATGAGCGCTTCGGCTCAGCCGGTTTCGCGGCCTTGGAGGAGACCCTCCAGGCCGCGAAGGCGGCCGACCTGCTGACCTTGTCCGATGCCAAGCGCGGCGACATCGGCTCGACCATGGCGGCCTACGCGACCGCCTGGCTGGACGATGCCTCGCCGCTGGCCTCCGACGCAGTGACCCTGAGCCCGTACCTCGGCTACGAGTCGCTGCGCCCGGCCATCGACCTGGCCGCGGCCACCGGCAGGGGAGTGTTCGTGCTGGGCTTGACCTCCAACCCTGAGGGCGCTTCGGTGCAGCACGTCGGCGGCGATAAGTCGGTTGCTAAATCAATCATCGAGCAGGTCAGCAAGGAAAATGCTGCTGCCGAAGATATGGGCCACGTCGGCCTGGTGGTCGGTGCGACGATCGGCGACGCCCCGGCGAAACTGGGGATCGACCTGAGCGCTTCCAAGGCCCCGCTGCTCACCCCGGGCCTCGGCGCCCAGGGTGCAACGGCGCAGGATATCGCGACGGCTTTCGCCTCCAGCTACCGCCAGGTGCTGGGCACCAGCAGCCGCGACATCCTCAAGGCCGGTCCGGATGCGCTGGGTCTGCGCGACAAGGCCCGCAGGGTTCGCGATCAACTGATCGCCGCGAAGTAGCAACAACTGGAAAAGTAACCCAATCGCGTTGTGGCCAAGAGAGTTTCTACTGGCCACAACGCGATTAGTCTTGCCAAACGCGTGTTGGAAAGCTATGTTCGGTTCATAGCCTTAGTCCACTACACATTAAGGATGGCTGAACGATGGTTCTGCGAGAACTCTCTGACGAAGACCGCATCCGGGCACGCGCCAAAGCACTTGCTGCCCGCACCCGTCGTGCTGAAATCAAGGCCCAGTTCAGTGCCGGCAAGATTTCCATCACCGAGGTACTAGACTTGGTATACGAAGATGAGGCCGTGGGGCGCATGCGCGTCATGGACCTTCTGGAATCGGTACCGGGCGTTGGTGAAGTACGCGCGGCGAATTTGCTGGAGCGACTTGGCATTTCACCGTCCCGCCGTTTGCGCGGACTGGGACGCAAGCAGCGCACCGCGATTACCGAACACTTCAAGCAAAGCCCGCCAAAAACGAAAGTGTAGTCAATGACCGCTGCGTCGGTAACTGTTCTAGCCGGCCCCACGGCTGTAGGTAAGGGCACCGTCTCCACCTACATCCGAGATAACTATCCAGATGTCTGGCTCTCGGTGTCGGCAACGACCCGCGACCCGCGACCGGGTGAAAACGACGGAGTCCACTATTTTTTTGTGGGCCCGAAGAAGTTCCACGAGCTCGTCGACCAGGGCCAGATGCTGGAGTGGGCTGTGGTTCACGGCCAGAATAGCTATGGCACGATCCGCTCGACGGTGGAGGCCGCGGTAGCCGAAGGCAAGAAGGTGCTGCTGGAGATCGATCTGCAGGGCGCCCGGCAGGTCAAGGAGTCGATGCCCGAGGCAAAATTCGTCTTCCTGGCCCCGCCGTCGTGGGACGAATTGGTGCGTCGGCTGATCGGCCGCGGCACCGAAACGCCCGAAGAACAGCAGCGCCGTCTGGAAACCGCTAAACTAGAACTTGCGGCGGAATCAGAATTCGACGTGACCATCGTCAACGACGATGTCGCACGTGCCGCCGAAGAGCTTGTGGCCCTCATGGGGCTGAAGAATGACTAAAGGGAGTCCTGTGTCCAACCTAGAGGGAATCATCAACCCGTCGATCGACTCGTTGCTTGAGACGAACGACTCGAAGTACGCGATCGTGCTGAATGCAGCCAAGCGTGCCCGCCAGATCAACGCCTACTACGCACAGCTGAACGAGGGCCTGTTCGAGTACGTCGGTCCGCTGGTGGAAACCAAGCTGAACGAGAAGCCTCTGACCATCGCCCTGCGCGAGCTGGACGGGAACCTCTTGAAGGTAACTCCGTCCGAGGTCACCGAGGACTAGTCGAAAAGGTGGCGCCCCATTTGTGGGCGCCTTCTTTTTCGTTAAGGACCTGAAAACACGCCCGCAACGGGTTGATGTTCCGCGGTGCGGTGAAAATCACTGCTACCGCCCAACCATCCAAGGAAGAGCTGCGTGAAGCGAATCGTCTTAGGCGTCTCGGCTGGGATTGCCGCCTACAAATCCGTCCTCCTGCTGCGTCTGCTGCGCGAGGCCGGCCACCACGTCGACGTCATCCCCACCGGGAACGTGGCCAACTTCGTCGGCAACGCCACCTGGGAGGCGCTCTCGGGCAATCCGGTCACCTCCAACGTCTTCGACGCCGTCGACACCGTGAACCACGTGCGCCTGGGCCAGCAGGCCGATCTGGTGCTCGTCGTGCCCGCTACCGCGGACATCATGGCCCGCGCCGCCTCCGGGCTGGCCGACGACCTGCTCACCGGCACGCTGCTGGCGACCCGTGCCCCGGTGGTCATGGCCCCGGCGATGCACACCGAGATGTGGCAGCATCCGGCCACCGTGGCGAACGCCGCCGTGCTGCGCGAGCGCGGGGTGCGGGTGATCGAACCGGCCTCGGGACGCCTGACCGGCAAGGACACCGGACCCGGCCGGCTGCCCGAGCCCGGGGAGATCTTCGAATCCATCCAGGATCTGCTCTCCGAGCCGACCCTGGCAGGTCGCAGGGTGCTGATCACCGCCGGCGGTACCCGCGAGCCGCTGGACCCGGTGCGTTTCCTTGGCAACCGGTCCTCCGGCCGCCAGGGCGTGGCGCTGGCGCAGGCCGCCCGCGACGCCGGGGCGCAGGTCACGCTCATCGCCACCCACCTCGAAGTGCCCGCCCCCCACGGGGTGGCGCTGGTGCATGCCTCCAGCGCGCTGGAGCTGCGCGAGGCGGTCTTCGCCCACGCCGAGGGGCAGGATGCGCTGATCATGAACGCCGCCGTCGCGGATTTCCGCCCGGCGAGCATCGAGGGCTCGAAGATCAAGAAGCGCGACGAGCATTCCGCCCCGGTGATCGAACTGGTGCGCAACCCCGACATCCTGGCCGAGGTCGTCTCCGCGCGCGGCGCGAACGACCGGCTGCCCCCGGTCGTCGTCGGCTTCGCCGCGGAGACCGGTGACGAGCAGGGCACCGTGCTGGACTACGGCAAGGCCAAGCTCGCACGCAAGGGCTGCGAGCTGCTGGTGGTCAACGAGGTCGGCGCGAACCTGACGTTCGGCACCGACTCGAACACCATCCAGGTGCTGTTCGCCGACGGGAAACCCGCAGTCAGCGCCGCCGGAAGCAAAATCGAGGTGGCCCGCGTCGTCATCGAGCAGCTCGCCGCCGAAATAAACGGACACACTGCCGACGCAAAGTGAGCCGCGCCATATAGCGCTTGGTCACGAACGCGGCAACTTCTGCCAACCGGTCGATTCGACCAGATAGAGTACAAAGGTGACTTCAACAACCCCTGAACTACGTCTTTTCACCTCGGAATCCGTTACCGAGGGCCACCCGGACAAGATCTGCGACCAGATCTCCGACGCGATCCTCGACGCCATGCTGGCGCAGGACCCGGATTCCAAGGTCGCCGTCGAAACCCTGACCACCACGGGCCTGGTGCACGTGGCGGGCGAGGTAACCACCAACGGCTACGTCGAAATCCCGGAGATCGTGCGCCGCACCATTCTGGACATCGGCTACGACTCCTCGGCCAACGGCTTCGACGGCGCGCGCTGCGGCGTGTCGGTCTCGATCGGGCAGCAGTCCCAGGAGATCCACGACGGCGTGTTCAACTCGTTGGAGTCCCGCGAAGGCATCGCCAAGGACCCGCGCGACATGCAGGGCGCCGGCGACCAGGGCCTGATGTTCGGCTACGCGTCGAACGAAACCGCCTCGCTGATGCCGACCCCGATCTTCCTGGCGCACCGCCTCTCCGAGCGGCTGACCCAGATGCGCAAGAACGGCCGCATGCCGCTGCTGCGCCCGGACGGCAAGACCCAGGTCACCATCGGCTACGACGGCGACAAGCCGGTCTCGGTGGACACCGTGGTGGTTTCCAGCCAGCACGCCGCCGAATACGAGCTGAACACCCTGAAGGCCGACCTGCTCGAGGAGGTCGTCACCCCGATCCTTCAGCGCTCGGAGCTGGACATCTCCAACACCAAGGTCATCCTGAACCCCTCGGGCCCCTTCATCATCGGCGGCCCGGTGGGCGACGCCGGGCTGACCGGCCGCAAGATCATCGTGGACACCTACGGCGGCTTCGCCCGCCACGGCGGCGGCGCCTTCTCCGGCAAGGACCCCTCGAAGGTCGACCGCTCGGCGGCCTACGCGATGCGCTGGGTGGCGAAGAACGTCGTCGCCGCGGGGCTGGCCAGCCGCGCCGAGGTCCAGGTGGCCTACGCGATCGGCGTGGCGCGCCCGGTGGGCCTGTACGTGGAGACCTTCGGCACCGAAACCGTGGACCCGGCGAAGATCACCGCCGCGATCAACGAGGTGTTCGACCTGCGTCCGCTGGGCATCATCGAGGACCTGGACCTCAAGCGCCCGATCTACCGCAAGACCGCCGCGCACGGCCACTTCGGCCGCGACGACAACGATTTCACCTGGGAGAAGCTGGACCGCGTCGACGCCCTGCGCAGCTGGTTCAACGCCTAGCAGCCGTGCAGCAGGATGCCCTCATCTCGGCACCCGGACAGGCCCGCGTCAAGCGGGTCGCCCGGGTGCTGATTGACTCCTCGGTCCCGCATCTGGACCGGCTCTTCGACTACGAGGTGCCCGAGTCCATGCACGCGGACGCCCGCGCCGGGGTGCGCGTGAAGGTTCCGTTCGGACCGCAGCAGCTGTCCGGCTTCATCGTCGAGCTGCTGGAAGACCACCAGCCGGCGATGAAGCTGCGCCCGCTGTCCAAGCTGGTCTCCGGCCAGGTGGTGCTGCACCCCGACGTCGTCGAGGCCGCCGCACTGGTCGCCGCGCGCTATGCCGGGACGCTGTGGGACGTGGTGCGCCTGGCCGTGCCCGCCCGCGCGGCCAAGGTCGAGGCCGAGGAACTGGCCTGCGCCCCGGCCCTGCCGGCAAGCGACGCCCCGAACCAGCTGGAGCACTACGAACAGGGCGCCGCGGTGCTGCAGGACTGGGCCGACGGCGCCACCCGCCGCGCGGTGGCGACCTGGGTGCCGAACTTCTACGGCTCCTGGCCCGGATTCCTGCTCGACGCCGCCCGGCCGGTACTCGAGCGCGGGGCCCGGGTGCTGATCGTGGTGCCCGACGCGCGCGACCTGGACCTGCTGTGCGCGCACCTGGACGAGCAGCTCGGCGAGCAGTCCTATGCGCGGCTGCAGGCCGACGACGGCCCGACCGGCCGCTACCGCAATTTCCTGCGCGCCATCGGCGGGCACGTGCAGCTGGTGGTGGGCACCCGCTCCGCCGCCCTGTGCCACGTGCCGGACCTGGAACTGATGATCATCTGGCAGGACGCCGACCGCTCGCACCGCGAACAGCGCGCCCCCTACCAGCACAGCCGCGAGGTGGCGCTGCTGCGTAGCGCGCAGGCGGGCATCTCGCTGCTGCTGGCCTCCCCGTCGCGCTCGGTGGAAGCCCAGCGCCTTGTCGCGACCGGCTGGGCGAGCGAGCTGAAGCTGCCGCGCGAAACGCTGCGCGCCCACACCCCGCGCGTGGTGGCCACCACCAACGACTTCGAGCTGGAGCGCGACCCGCTGCTGGCGCGCGTGCGCATCCCCTCGCTGGCCTGGCGCGAGGCCACCAAGGCGCTGCAGGGCGGCCCGGTGCTGGTACAGGTCGCGCGCACCGGATTCATGCCGGCGCTGGCCTGCCAGGACTGCCGCACCCCGGCGCGCTGCCGGCTGTGCCAGGGGCCGCTGCAGCTGGCCGGAAAGCAGTCCCACGTGGGCTGCCGCTGGTGCGGGGAGCAGTTCCACGACTACCGCTGCGCCCAGTGCGGCTCGCCGCGCATCCGCGCGGCCAGCATCGGCGCCGACCGCACCGCCGAGGAGCTGGGCCTGGCCTTCCCGCAGGTCTCCGTGCTGTCCTCCACCGGGGCCAAACCGCTGGCGCGCATCGGCGAGAAGCCGGCGCTGGTGGTCGCCACCCCGGGGGTGGAACCGGTCGCGGAGGGCGGCTACGCCGCGGTACTGCTGCTGGACGCGGACAAGATGCTCGCCTACGACTCGCTGCGCAACACCGAGGAGGTGCTCGCACGCTGGTTCACCGCCGCGTCGTTGGCGCGCGCCAGCGGGGTCGTGGTGCTCACCGGCACCCCGGGCCCGGCCGGCGCCGCGCTGGTGCGCTGGGATGCGGCCGGGTTCGCCGAGCGCGAGCTGGCCGAACGCCGCGAGGTCGGGCTGCCGCCGTCCGTGCGCAGCGCCCTGGTCTCGGGACCGGGCGCCGAACGGATGATCGCGGCGCTGGACGACGACACCCGCGCGCTGGTCGCGATCCACGGGCCGAGCATCATCGACGGCCCGCCCGTCGAGCACCGCTACGTGCTCTTCTTCAGCTACGCGCACGGCCCGGCGGTCACCGAGGCGCTGCGCGCGGTGCGCGCGCGGATGTCCGCGGCCAAGGAGCCGGTCGCCACCATCGCGGTCGACCCCGATGAGGTGCTCTAGTCCGCGCTCCGGGCGTCCAGGCTCAGGTACCCATTGACGGTCGCGTAGAACCGGCGCCCTGGGAACGACTGCTCCCACCCGTGCGACGCAGCCCGCACACCAGCTCCGGTCCCGGGGTGCGCAGGATCTTGCACTGGTAGAGGTCCAGGACCATCAGCCGGGCCGGCTCCGGCTCCAGTCCTGTCTCCAGCACCTGCTGCGCGATCCGCCGCACCGATCGGGTGTAGCCTTCGGGCCGGGTCTTGCGGGCGCTGATGTTGTTGGCGTCCTCCAGCCGCACCCGCCCCTCGGAGAAGCGCAGGCCGAGCCGTTCGACCGCGCCGGATCAGCTTCTGCGGGGCCAGGGTGCCGAAAATCTTGCGCAACCCCGCATCCGGCTCGCTGCGCGCGAACAGCGACCGGTTTACCGCGCGGCCGTTGATCCCGGCGATGCGCGGGATCACCATGTCCGAGTCGTGCTTCGAGGCGTAGTCCAGCATGCGGCGCGAGCACGTCGTCGGCGTCGGCGAAGAACACGTCGTCGGCGCGCGTGGCATCCAGCCCCGCTTGCGCGGCTGGCCTGGCCAGGCTGTCGAGCAGCTGCTGCAGACAGGGCATGGCGTTGACAACGGGCACGATGACGCCGATGCGGGCGCTGCCTGGAACTCCAACGCACCATGAGCTGCGCCACTCGTTCATGACGGCGCGGGGCGGGCCGCCGGCTAGGCCGAAAGCGGGGACAGGAAACGGCGGATCGCCGCGGCCGTTTCCGGGGCCTTTTCATAGTGGATCAGGTGGCCGACGTCCTCCAGCATCACCAGCCGCGCCTGCGCGAACGTGGAGCGCAGCGCCTCCTGGGTGGCCGGGGTGCCCAGCTCGTCCTGCAGCCCGCCGACCAGCAGCGTGGGGACGCCGATGCCCCGGGAGTACTCGCCCACGGTGTGGCTGATGGAGGCAAGGTAGGCCTCGGCCAGGGTGTCGCGCGAATGGAACCCGCCGAAGTAGGCAAGGTGCTGTTCGCGCACGTAGCGGCGCATCGCCGGGTCGGCGCTCTTGGTCATCACCAGGGACATGCCGTCGGTGAACAGCTTCGAGCGCAGCAGCGGTTCGCCGATGCGCGCCGGCAGCGCGGCGCACAGCGCATAGTAGCCGCTGGTCAGCCGCGCCAGCAGCGCCTGCGAGGATTCCAGCGCCGGTTCGGAGATCGGGTTGAGCAGCGTGAGCGAGGCGAAGTCGCGGCCGGCGGCCAGCCGGGCGGCGACGATGGACCCGAAGGAGTGCCCGAGCAGGTGGGTGCCCGGCCCCAGTCCCAGCTCGTCGGCCAGCACGTCGAGCATGCGGGCGTAGCCCTCGACGTCGTGCGGCGCCTGCGTCATGGAGCTGGACGCGCCGAAGCCGGGCAGGTCGGGCACCACCACGGTGTACCCGGGCAGCTGGGAGATGATCCGATCCAGCCCATGGTGGTCGCCGCGGAATCCGTGGACCGCGTAGATCACCCCGGCGCTGGCCGGGGCGGAGGCCCGGTAGGTGAAGACCCTGGCGGCGGAGCCGAAGAGGCGGTGTGTGGTGACAAGTTGCGTGCGTGGGCCCATGCTCAAATCCTACCCGTCCAGCAGCGCCAGCGCGGCGCCCTCGTCGATCACCAAATCGGTGATCAGCCCGCCCTTCAGCGCCCCGCGCACGGCCTCGATCTTGCCCCGGCCGGCCACCACGCAGAAGCGCTGGGGCACCCGGCGCAGGTCGTCGAGCGCCGGTCCGGTGGAGCGTGCGTTGATCCCGATCCCGGAGCTGTGCCCGTTGGCGTCGAAGAACACCGTGGCCACATCGCCCACCACCCCGATCTTCGCCAGCTGCGCGGTCTCCTGCTTGCTCAGGTAGCCGCCGCGGTAGACCTGCGAGGCGACCTCCGAGCCGGCCGCGCCCAGCGAGAACACCGCCAGGTTCATCTCCGACTGCACCTTCAGCACGCGCTTGACCGAGGTTTCCTGCCACATCGCCCGGCGCGTGGTGGCGCGGTCGAAGAACGCCGGCACCGGGAACTGCTCGGTGCGCGCGGTGAACGCCTCGCCGAAGCGGGTGAGGATTTCGCTGGCGTAGCGCACCCCGCTGGTCACCGGGTTCGCCGCGCCGTTCAACTGCACGATCACGGTGTCGTGGGTCGGATGGGAGCCCAGCGCGGTGGAGACCGCCTGCATGGTCGAGCCCCAGGCGACGCCGACCGTCATCGAGGAGGAGACCATCGCGCCGAGCTGGTGGGCCGCGTGCGCGGCGACGCGCCCGAGCAGCTGGGCGTCGTCCATGGAGCCGTCCGTGGGGACCACCTGCACGTTGATGCCGAAGCGCTCGGCCAGCCGGCTGGAGAGCTGGGCGGACATGTCGGCGCTGGGGGAGATGCTGATCGAGACCATGCCGGTGCGCCTGGCCTGGGTGAGCAGGCGCGAGACCGTGGAGCGCGAGGTGCCCAGTTCGCGGGCGATGACCTCCATCTTCAGGTCCTGCAGGTAGTACAGCTGCGCGGCGCGCAGCGCGTCCCGCTCGCGTGAGCCGTACTGCACGGATGTGTCATGCGCCGGGCGCCGGATGGGCTCCGGGGAGGATGGTTTCTGCATCAATCTGACCATTTCTGCACGTTTGTGCAATTCATTTGACCGGTTTGCGAACTACCGACAACACTAACCGGTAGCACTACTCAATCGTTACAAAGGGGCAACACGTCGTGAATCGGGAACAGCTGGCCAAACTGCGCGAACGGCCGAACGCGCGGGTTCTGATCGTCGGCGGCGGCATCAACGGTGTCGCCACCTTCCGCTACCTTTCCATGCAGGGCATCGATGTCGCGCTGGTCGAACGCGGGGACTACTGCCAGGGTGCGTCGGGGGCCAGCTCGCACATGATCCACGGTGGCATCCGCTACCTGGAGAACGGCGAATTCCGCCTGGTGCACGAGTCCGTGCAGGAGCGCAACTCGCTGCTGCAGATCGCCCCGCACTACGTCAAGCCGCTGCAGACCACCATCCCGATCTTCTCCACCTTCTCCGGGATCCTCTCCGCCCCGCTGCGCTTCCTGACCCACAAGTCCGGCAAGCCCACCGAACGCGGCGCGGCGCTGATCAAGGCCGGGCTGGTGATGTACGACGTCTTCGCCGGCATCGGCGGGCGCAACACCCCGTGGCACAACTTCAAGGCCGGCAAGGCCGCGCGCCGCGACCTGCCGCAGCTGCGCGAGGACGTGAAGTACACCGCCACCTACTTCGACGCCTCCGTGCACAACCCCGAGCGCCTGACCCTGGACGTGTTGCGCGAAGGCCTGCGCGCCAACCCGGAGGCCCGCGCCAGCAACTACGTGGAGCTGGCAGGGATCGACGGCGGCACCGCGCAGCTGCGCGACGTGCTCACCGGAGAAGGCTTCGACTTCGACGCCGAAGTCATCATCAACGCCACCGGCGCATGGGTCGATGAGACCAACAAGCAGCTGGGCCGGGACACCCGGTGGACCGGCGGCACCAAGGGCTCGCACATCGTGCTGGACCACCCGGAGCTGCTCGCCGCCACCGGCGGACGCGAGATCTTCTTCGAGCACGAGGACGGGCGCATCGTGCTGATCTACCCGATGCTCGGGCGCGTGCTGGTGGGCACCACCGACCTGGAACACGACATGGCCGAGCCGGCGGTGTGCACCGAGGAAGAGGTCGACTACTTCTTCGAGCTGGTCCACCACGTCTTCCCGCGCATCACGGTGCGCCGCGAGCAGATCGTCTACAAGTTCTCCGGCGTGCGGCCGCTGCCGAACCACGACGACACCGCCCCCGGCTTCGTCTCCCGCGACTACCAGGTGCGCGAGACCCGGCTGACCGATGCAACCACGATGCTCTCGCTGATCGGCGGCAAGTGGACGACCTTCCGCGCGCTGAGCGAGAACCTGGGCGGCAAGGCGCTGGAGTTCCTGGGCGAGCGCGAGATCCGTTCCACCGTCGGCGTCGCGATCGGCGGCGGCAAGGACTTCCCGATGAACGAGGGCGAGCTGGCGGCCTGGTACGCGGCGCGCGAGAGCATTGCCGGACGCGACCGCCTGCGCGTATTGCTCGAACGCTACGGCACCGGCGCGGACGCGGTGCTGGAACAGCTTGGCGAGGACACGCTGCTGCAGCACTCCGGGGAGCTCTCGCGCCAGGAGCTGGCCTACATGGCCGCCCACGAGCAGGTCGGACGCCTCGTCGACGTCTTCATCCGCCGCACGAACTTGGCCTTCCGCGGCCTGGTCACCAAGGATCTGGTCAGCGAGGCGGGACATTGCCTGGCTGAACCAATGGGCTGGGATGAAACCCGGACCCAGGCCGAGATCGCCCATACGATCTCGGTCCTGGCAGGCAGTCACGGGGTTGTCCTGGACTGAGCCTGCCGTTGCTGCCGGCGGCAGAGCGCCGCCGGCAGGATGTGAAATCACCCTAAAGGTCAAAGTTGCCCATGCAAGTGTTTTTCTCCGAATTCATCGGTACATTTATCCTCGTTCTCATGGGCGCCGGCGTCTGCGCCAACGTGTCCCTGAAGGGAACCCTCGGCAGCGCCGCCGGGTGGGTCGCCATCAGCTTCGGCTGGGGCCTGGCCGTCTTTTCCGGGGTCTGGGTCTCGGCGCCCTCCGGTGCGCACCTGAACCCCGCCGTCACCCTGGGCCTGATGGTCAACCCCGAAGCGACGGAACTCGCCCCTGGTGTGCCCAAGGCGATGGCCACCGCGCTGGTCTACGTGGCGGCGCAATTCATCGGCGCCTTCCTGGGCGCGGTCGTCGCCTGGCTCGCCTACAAGAAGCACTTCGACGAACCGGCAAACCAGGGCAAGGTGCTCGGGATTTTCGCCACCGGCCCGGCCATCCGCTCCTACGGGTGGAACACGGTCTCGGAGATCATCGGCACCTTCGTGCTGGTCTTCGTGATCGGCGGCTTCGGCGGGACCCCGCATGGTCTCGGCCCGCTGGCCGTGGGCCTGCTGGTTGTCGCGATCGGCCTATCCCTGGGCGGCGCAACCGGATACGCTATCAATCCGGCACGCGACCTCGCCCCACGTCTTGCGCATGCGGTGCTGCCGATCCCCGGCAAGGGATCCTCGGACTGGTCCTACTCATGGGTTCCCGTCGTCGGTCCGCTGGCCGGCGGAGCCCTGGGCGGCCTGGCCGTCGCCGTCCTGCTGTAATGCCCGCACCCTCTACAGAAAGTTGATTGACCGTGAGCAACAAGTACGTCATCGCCATTGACCAGGGAACCACCAGCTCCCGCGCCATCGTCTTCGACCACGCAGGAGAGGTCGTCTCCGTGGGGCAGAAGGAACACGAACAGATCTTCCCGGCCGCCGGATGGGTCGAGCACAACCCGGCCGAGATCTGGGACAACGTGCGCGAAGTCATCGGCAACGCGTTGGCCAAGGAGAACCTGACCCGCCACGACATCGAGGTCGTCGGCATCACCAATCAGCGCGAAACCACCGTGGTGTGGGACAAGCGCACGGGCGAGCCGGTCTACAATGCGATCGTCTGGCAGGATACCCGCACCCAGGACATCGTCGACGCGCTGTCGGCCGAGGGCGGGATCGAGCGTTACAAGGACCGCGTCGGGCTGCCGCTGGCCACCTACTTCGCCGGCACCAAGATCAAGTGGATCCTGGACAACGTCGAGGGCGCGCGCGAACGCGCCGAGGCCGGGGACCTGCTGTTCGGCACCACCGACACCTGGGTGCTGTGGAACCTGACCGGCGGGCCGGAAGGCGGAGTGCACGTCACCGACGTCACCAACGCCTCGCGCACGCTGTTCATGAACCTGCAGACCCTGCAGTGGGACGAGCAGATCCTGGCCGACTTCGGCGTCCCGGCCTCGATGCTGCCGGCCATCAAGTCCTCCTCCGAGGTCTACGGCGCCGTGGCGTCGAACCAGCTGCTGCGCGAGGTGCCGGTCGCCGGCATCCTGGGCGACCAGCAGGCGGCGACCTTCGGCCAGGCGGCGTTCGGCGCGGGCAGCGCGAAGAACACCTACGGCACCGGCTGCTTCCTGATCTTCAACACCGGCGAAGAGATCGTCTCCTCGAGCAACGGGCTGATCACCACCCTGGCCTACAAGCTGGGCGACGCGGCCCCGGTGTACGCGCTGGAGGGCTCGATCGCCGTCGCCGGTTCGCTGGTGCAGTGGCTGCGCGACAACATCGGCATGATCGCCAGCGCGCCGGAGATCGAGGAGCTGGCCAGCCAGGTGTCGGACAACGGCGGGGTGTACATCGTGCCGGCGTTCTCCGGGCTGTTCGCCCCGTACTGGCGCTCGGATGCCCGCGGCGCGATCGTCGGGCTGACCCGCTTCGCCGACAAGCACCACATCGCCCGGGCGGCCCTGGAATCCACGGCCTTCCAGACCCGGGAGGTGCTCGACGCGGTCAACGCCGACGCCGAGGTGCCGCTGACCGAGCTGAAGGTGGACGGCGGCATGGTCGCCAACGAGCACCTGATGCAGTTCCAGGCCGACATCCTCGGTGTGCCGGTGGTCCGCCCGAAGGTCACCGAGACCACCGCGCTGGGCGCGGCCTACGCCGCCGGCCTGGCCGTCGGCTTCTGGAAGGACCTCGGCGAGCTGGAGGCGAACTGGTCCGAGGACAAGCGCTGGGAGCCGGTGATGGGCGCCGAAGAGCGCGAACGCAGCCTGCGGCTGTGGAAGAAGGCGGTCACCCGCACCTTCGACTGGGTCGACGAGGACACCAAGGCCTAGAAGCTGAGGGGTTTCCCGGCGGCCAAGCCGCCGGCGGACCAAGGGTCCCGGTCAAACACCAGGTTGGCCGGGATCCTTTTTCGTTCACCCGCGCCGGTCCGCGGGAGGTCCCGCTTCCGGGGGCGGCCCTGCGCCGGGCGGGTCCTCGCCGAGCTGCAGGGCTCCCCAGTAGGTGTTGCGCCGGGGCTTCTGCTCCGGGTCCAGGTGCGGGGGCAGCAGCACATGCGGCAGCCCGTCCACGTCGACGACCTTGAACTGGCCGGAATGGCGGCCGTGGTGCTCGTTGGAGCACATCGCCGCCCCGGAGTCGACGCTGGTGGTTCCGCCCTCGGACCACGGCTTCTTGTAGTGGTCGATCTCCACCAGGTCCGGCGGCGTCGTGCACTCGGGCACAATGCAGCCGCGGTCGCGGGCCATCACCGCCATCTTGAGGTATCCCTGGTGGAAGCGCCTGGAGCGGCCGACGTCGATCGGCTGGCTGTTGCCGCCCAGCACCAGCGGGATCACCCGCGCGGTGGCCAGCAGGCGCCGCAGTTCACCCGGCGGGATGTCCACCCCGTGGGCAGTGATGCCGTGGGCCTCGGCCAGGTTCTGCAGGTCCTTGAGCCAGAGGTAGACCAGCATCTTCGGGACGATCGGCTTGGCGGCTGCGCCTGCGGGCGGCGCGGCGAGGATGGCCATCAGCGCGTTCAGCCGGCGCAGCGGGGCGCTGGGCTCTTCCGGAGCCGGAGTTCCGGTTGCCGTTTCGTCCGTTTCGGCCGTTTCGTCCGCGTCCTGCGCGTCATCGGGTTCCGGTCCATCCTGCTCCGGGGTGCGGTCCGCGCCGCCGTTCGGGCAGGCTTCCTCCGCAGCCCAGTCGGGCATCGGGGACTCGGGCCGGAGCCAGTCCGGGGTCGGCCGCTCGTTGCCGGGGGTGGTGTCCGCGGTGTCCGCGGTGTCAGCGTTGTCCGCCTCGGGGGAGTTCTGCTGTGCTCGGGAGTCCGGGGTTCCGGAGCCTTCCGCGCCGGATGAACCGCCGGAATCCGCCTCGGGCTTGCGCGCATGCCGGCCGGCCTTGGTGCGTTTGCTGCCGGCCTGGGCCGCCACCGAGCGCAGGTATTCCGCGTGGGTGGCCAGCGTGCGCAGGGTGAAGGTGTGCACGCCGCGCACGACGGGCCCGATGAACAGGCCCAAATCCGGCGGAAGCTTGTCCTCGTGCAGGTCCTTGTAGGCCTTGACCAGGGTGCCGATCTGCTTGCGCGCCTCGATCGGGCCGAGCCCGCGCAGCTCCATCGCGGCGTGCTCCTCCAGCGGCCGGCCGTCGGGGGCGCGGGCGGTGAGCGTGCTCGGCACCCCGTCAAAGGTGGTGTCCGGCTTCTCCAGCTTCTCCAGGCTGCGGGCCACGCCGGCGATGGCGCGGCGATCCGCCAGCCCGTCGGCGTAGAGCCCGGCCAGGTGCTCGAAGCGCGGCGCGCAGATGGTGCCCTGGGCGGTGCGGCGGCCGATGAGCAGGTGCGCGTCGTCGATCCGGCGCTGCGCCTCGAAATAGGTGATGCCCAGCCACGCGGCGAGCAGATCGCCGGCGCTCTTGTAGCAGGCGCGCCCGGAGGCGACGTCGGGTTCGGACTCAAGGTCGCAGGTTCCTGCGCGCAGCGCGTCGTAGGTGGCCAGACTGAGCCCGGCCGCGCCGGCGACCTCGGCATCCAGTGCGCAGGCCAGCTGCTGATGGTGCACCTGCTGGCCGAAGTCTTCCACCAGCTGCGCGTGGGCCAGGACCAGGCGCGGATCCCTGGAGTCGCGGACCAGCCGGCCCAGCGCGGTGAACAAGGCCAGGCACAGCGCGCCCAGACGCACCAGCATCCCAGCGGTGAGCTGGGTCCCCAGGTGCTTCGGGGAGGTGCACAGGGTGTGCAGCGCGGTGAGCAGGGCTTCGGTGGTCATGGCTCCAGCCTCCACCCGGCGCCGGCCGCACGGGGGCGGTTGCGTGCGCAGTGTGGATAACCCCGGTGGGCGGAAGCGCCCGCTGCGGGCTACGGCGCCGCGGAGGCGGAATGCGAGGCTGGATCCTCGGGCGCCGGCGGCAGGTCCGGGTAGACCTGGTCGGGCAGCCCGATGGTGTAGCCGGCATCCCAGACCGCGTGGCCGGTGACCGCGACCTGGCCCTCGCCCTCGGCGCTGCCCAGCTGCACGGAATACGCGCTGCCCATCTGCTCGCCGACGCGCACCTGCACGTTCTGCGGGGTGACTCCTGCCTTGGCCAGCAGCTCCCGGGTCGCATCGATCATGCCCGGCTCCAGTTCGATGCCAACGTACGGGGTGGCGACCCGGCAGGCGGCGTCCAGGTCCTGGTCGTACGCGGCCTGGACCAGCTGGCGGCCTGCCTGCTCCAGGGAAGCGACGGGTTTCCTGCCGTCGCAGGTGTGCCCCTCGTAGGTGCCGAGCAGGGCGCAACCGGCCAGCAGGAGGGCGCTGGCGGGCAGCAGCAGCAGCGGGGCGGCGAAGCGGCGCGCGAGGCGCGGGGAGCGTAAGGTCATGAGCCAATTGTGGCAGGCGCCGCGATCGTACGCCTGGACGTGGCGCACATGCAGGCGGCGCGGCCTGGACTGTGGCCAAGCTTGCGCTTCACGGATGCGGCGAGCACCGCCGCCGGTGCGGTAGAATCTCCCTATGTATTCCCAGCGCGACCTAGCCTAAGAACGGCCATGCGGCCGTACCCCCGAGTGGAAATTTGGGGGCTTTTGTTGTGTCTGGAAGCAGAAACCAGTTTTCCGTCAGGAAATTTTTCCGCGAATCTGTGAGAAGAGCTCAGTGACATCATCGACGAACGAGACCAGAACCTACGACTTCAAGGACATTGAGTCCAAGTGGCTACCGGTTTGGGACGAGCTAGAGGTGTTCAAGCCGGCCGACGACGGCACGCGTGAACGCCGCTACGTGCTGGACATGTTCCCGTACCCCTCGGGCGACCTGCACATGGGCCACGCCGAGGCCTTCGCCATGGGCGACGTCGTGGCTCGGTACTGGCGCTTGCGCGGCTACGATGTCATGCACCCCATCGGATGGGACTCCTTCGGGCTGCCCGCGGAGAACGCCGCGATCAAGAACAACGCGCACCCCGCGGACTGGACCTACACGAACATCGACACCCAGGCCGCCAGCTTCAAGCGCTACGCGATTTCCGCCGACTGGGACCGCCGCCTGCACACCTCGGATCCCGAGTACTACCGCTGGACCCAGTGGCTGTTCACCAAGTTCTTCGAGAAGGGCCTGGCCTACCGCAAGGACCACCCGGTGAACTGGTGCCCGAAGGACCAGACTGTGCTGGCCAACGAGCAGGTCGTCAACGGCGCCTGCGAACGCTGCGGCACCGCGGTGACCAAGAAGTCGCTGAACCAGTGGTACTTCAAGATCACCGAGTACGCCGACCGCCTGCTGGAAGACATGGAGCAGCTCAAGGGCCACTGGCCCGAGCGCGTGCTGCTGATGCAGAAGAACTGGATCGGCCGTTCCGAGGGCGCCGAAGTGACCTTCGAGATCGAGGCGCACCAGGAGCAGCCGGCGGTGAAGATCCCGGTCTTCACCACCCGCCCGGACACCCTGTACGGGGCGACCTTCATGGTGGTCGCCGCGGATGCGGAGCTGGCCGGCGAGCTGGTCACCGACGAGCACCGCGAAGCCCTGGAAGCCTACCAGGAGCAGGTCAAGGCGCTGTCCGAGATCGAGCGCCAGTCCACCGAACGCGAAAAGACCGGTGTGTTCACCGGGCGCTTCGGCATCAACCCGCTGTCGGGGGAGAAGCTGCCGATCTGGGCTGCCGACTACGTGCTGGCCGACTACGGCACCGGGGCGATCATGGCCGTGCCCGCGCACGACCAGCGCGACCTGGACTTCGCGCGCACCTTCGACCTGCCGGTGCGCGTGGTCGTCGACACCGGCCTGGAGGACCCGAACGACACCGGCGTCGCCACCGCCGGGGAGGGCCAGCTGGTCAACTCCGGCGAACTGAACGGGCTGACCAAGGTGGACGCGATCGCCAAGGCCATCGAGCTCGTGGAAGCCGCCGGCACCGGCGAGCACACCGTGAACTTCCGCCTGCGCGACTGGCTGCTGTCCCGCCAGCGCTTCTGGGGCACCCCGATCCCGATCATCCACTGCGAAGCCTGCGGCGAGGTCCCGGTTCCCGGGGACCAGCTGCCGGTGCGCCTGCCCGATGACCTGCGCGGCGAGCAGCTCTCCCCGAAGGGCACCAGCCCGCTGGCGGCTGCCGAGGACTGGGTCAACGTGGCGTGCCCGAGCTGCGGCGGCACCGCGAAGCGCGACACCGACACCATGGACACCTTCGTGGACTCTTCCTGGTACTTCCTGCGCTTCGTGTCCCCGAACTACACCGAAGGCCCGTTCGACCCGAAGGCCGTGCGCGACTGGATGCCGGTGGGGCAGTACGTCGGCGGCGTCGAGCACGCGATCCTGCACCTGCTGTACTCCCGCTTCTTCACCAAGGTCATCTACGACCTGGGCCTGATCGACGTGCAGGAGCCGTTCAGCGCGCTGCTGAACCAGGGCCAGGTGCTCAACGGCGGCAAGGCCATGAGCAAGTCGCTGGGCAACGGCGTGGACCTGGGCCAGCAGCTGGACAAGTTCGGCGTGGACGCGGTGCGCCTGACCATGGTGTTCGCCTCCCCGCCGGAGGACGACGTGGACTGGGCCGACGTCTCGCCGTACGGTTCGCAGAAGTTCCTGGCCCGCGCCTGGCGAGTGGCCCAGGACGTGGCCAGCGCCCCGGGCGTGGACTATCGGGAAGGCGACAAGGCGCTGCGCCAGGTCACCCACCGCACCGTGCACGAGTCCGCCGCGCTGCTGGATTCGGGCAAGTTCAACGTGGTGATCGCCAAGACCATGGAGCTGGTCAACGCCGCCCGCAAGACCATCGACTCGGGCGCCGGCGCGGCCGATCCGTCGGTGCGCGAGGCCGCGACCGTGGTCGCCCAGCTGCTGAGCCTGTTCGCCCCGTACACCGCCGAGGACATGTGGGAGGCGCTGGGCTACGCCCCGAGCGTCGCGACCAGCGCCTGGCCGGACGTGGACGAGTCGCTGCTGGTGGATGACACCGTCACCGCCGTGGTGCAGATCAAGGGCAAGGTGCGCGCGCGCCTCGAAGTTCCGGTGGACATCTCCGAGGACGAGCTGCGCGAGCAGGCGCTGGCCCACGAGGCCGTCGTGCGCATGCTGGACGGGAAGGCGCCGCTGAAGGTCATCGTGCGCGCCCCGAAGCTCGTGAACGTGGTTCCGGCGCCGTAGTTCCGGCCGACGCGTACCGTAAGCTCAAGACATGACTGAGCGATCCAAGAGCCCACGCACGGGCTGGCTGCACAAGCTGCTGGCCCCGCGTGGGCTTTCCGGCGCCCGGATCGGGGTGGTGACCGATTCGGCCTCCTGCCTGCCGCCGGCGCTGCTGGCCAGCGCTGACTTCATCCAGCTGGGCATCCCGATCATCGTGGACAACCATGTGCACGGGGAGGACGTGAACGCGCTGATGATGGGCCTGGCCATGGGCCAGAGCGTGAAAACCTCGAGGCCGGCCCCCGGCGAGTTCGCGCGCGCCTATGCGCAGCTGGCCGCGGCCGGCTGCCGGGAGGTCGTCTCCATCCACCTCTCCGCGGGGCTCTCCGGGACGGTGGACGCCGCCCGGCTGGCCGCCTCCCAGGCCCCGGTGCCGGTGAGCGTCATCGATTCGCGCACCGTGGCGATGGCCCAGGGCTTCGCGGTCGCCGACGTGCTCGCCGCGCGCGACGCCGGCGCGCAGCTGGGCATGCTGGAGCAGATCGCCTCCGGCGCCGCCGGCAATACCATCTACTTCGCGGTGCCCTCCCTGGAGCAGCTGCGCCGCGGCGGGCGGATCAGCGCGGTCTCCTCGGTGTTCGGCAGCCTGCTGAACGTCAAGCCGATCCTGGGCCTGGCCGACGGGGTCATCGCCCCGCTGGAGAAGCCGCGCTCCTTCGCCCGCGCCCAGGCGCGGCTGGTCGCCCTCGCCCAGCGCGACGCCGCCGCGGCGCAGGGCCCGGTGCGGCTGGGGGTCATGCACTTCGGCGCCGCGGAGCTGGCCACCGAGATCGCCACCGAGCTGAACCCGTACTGCGCCGGCGAGGTGCTCATCGAGTCGCTGCCGGCGGTGCTGGCCGCGCACACCGGCATGGGGGTGCTCGGCGTGGCCGTGGCCCCGCTGTATCCACAGCCCGCGCCGCAACCCCAGCAGCCGCCCGCCCGCTAACGCACACTGGCTCCCATGGGGCGCCATGACTTCTTCAGCAGGTATGCGCCGCGTGCCTCGCGGCTGCGATTCGCCGTGAGCCGCGTGGCGGTGCTCGTGCTGGTGCTGGTGGTGCTGGCCTGGATCGGGCTGTCGATCCTGCTGGCCCCGCCGCCGACCACCACGCAGCTGCAGACCGTGCCGCTGGTTTCCGATCCCTCGCCGCCGGGCACCGCTGCGCCCGGCCCCTCCGCCGCGTCCTCCGCCGACCCCGGCAGCTCCGCGGGCGCGGTGACCGTGCACGTGGTCGGCGCGGTGAAGCGGCCCGGGGTCTACACCCTGCCCGCCGGATCGCGCATCGCCGACGCGCTGGAGGCGGCCGGCGGCCTGCGGCGCTCCGCCCGCCCCGAACTGCTGAACCTGGCCGCGCGGCTGGCCGACGGGCAGCAGATCGTGCTGCCCGGCGCCTCGGACGCCCCGGCCCCCGCCGCCCCCTCCGCCGCCGGCCCTTCAAGCGGCGCATCCTCCGGCACGCCGGGCGGGGCGCAGCGCGGCGGGAAGATCTCGCTGAACAGCGCCGACGCCCAGCAGCTGCAGGAACTGCCGGGCATCGGTCCCGCGCTGGCCCAGCGCATCATCGACTTCCGCGAAGCCAACGGCCCGTTCGCCTCCGTGGAGGAGCTGGACGCGGTCTCCGGGATCGGCCCCGCGGTGCTGGGCAACCTGCGCGAGCTGGTGCAGCCGTGAGGGGCTCGTAGTGCGCACCGACTTCCGCGGGCTGTGGCTGCTGGCCGGGGCCTGGCTCGCCGCGTTGCTGCCGCCGCCGGGGTGGGCGGTGCTGATGCTGCTCGCGCTCTTCGCCGGGTTGTTCGCGCTGCTGCTGCGCGTCCGGCACGACGCGCCCCATGCGGCCCCGTGGTTCACCGGCCCGCTGGTGCTGCTGCTCGCGGCGCTGGCGGTGCTCGGCACGCACCCGGGCGCGGCCGACTGCACGCTGCCCGACCCCGGAGCGCAGCAGCGCCGGATCACCGCGCATTTCACGGACCCGCCGCGGCCCGTCGACGGCGGCGGGGTCGCCGGCGCGGCGCAGCTGGATGGCTACCAGCACCAGGGCCAGTGGCGGCGCTGCGAGCTCCCGATCCACCTGTCCCTGGGCGGCCCGCTGCCGGGCAGGGCGCGCGACCTCACCGTGATCGCTTCGCTGCAGCCGGCGGGGGACTCTGGCAGCTTCCGCTGGTGGGCCCGCGCCGACAGCGAGCCGCGGGTCACCAGCTGGCAGCTGCCCACCCCCGCCTCGAACCTCAAGGAGCACTTCGCCGCGCAGCTGGACGGGCTGCCGCCCGACGCCAGGGCGCTGCTGCCGGGCATGCTCTACGGGGACCGCTCAGGACAGGACGAGGAACTGGGCGAGGCGATGCGGGGCAGCGGGCTGAGCCACCTGACCGCGGTCAGCGGGTCGAACATCGCCCTGGTCGGCTCGATGCTGATGGTGCTGCTGCGGCTGTTCGCCGTGCCCCGGGTGCTGGCCGGGGTCCTGATGGCCGGCGGGCTGGGTCTGTTCGTCGCCTTCGTCGGCCCGGATCCCAGCGTGCTGCGGGCGGGACTGATGGGCGCGATCGCGGTCTTCTCGCTGCTTTCCGGGCGCGGGCAGGGCTCGCTGGGCATCCTCGGACTGAGCGCCTCGGTGCTGCTGGTCCTGGACCCGTCGCTGGCCGCCGAGCCGGCGTTCGCGCTGTCGGTGCTGGCCACCGCCGGCATCATCATGCTCACCGTGCCGCTGTCCGAGCTGGCCGCCCGGTTCCTGCCCGCGCCGCTGGCGGAACCGACCGCGATCTGCTGCGCCGCCCAGTTCACCTGCCTGCCGGTGGTGATCTCGCTGAATGCGGACTTCAGCCTCTACTCGCTGCCGGCGAACCTGCTGGTTGCTCCGCTGCTGCCGGTGATCACGGGGCTCGGGGTGGCCGCGCTGCTGCTGTGCACCGTGCTGCCCGGCGCCGCGCACGCCTTGGCCTGGCTGATCGGATGGCCGGCCGAAGCGGTCGGGCAGCTCGCCCGGCTGGCCGTGCGGCTGCCCGGGGCCAGCCGCCCGTGGCCCGAGGGGATGCCGGGCATCGTGGTCGCGGCCGGCATCGCGGCGGTCTTCTGCGTGCTGCTGGTCGCCGGGAGCCAGACCGAGCGGCTGCGCGTGCGCCGGATCTGTCTGGCCCTGCTCGGGGTGCTGGCGGTGTTCCTGGCCGCGCTGGTGCTGCCGGCCACGCTGTTCTGGAAACCTGCCGTGGACCAGCCCTGGTCCATCGCGATGTGCGACGTGGGCCAGGGCGACGCGCTGGTCATCCGCGACGGCGAGTCCGCGGGCTGGCTGATCGACGCCGGGCCGCCCGATGGCGGGGTGGCCGGCTGCCTGCGCCAGCTGGGCATCGAGTCGCTGACCAAGGTATTCATCACGCACCAGGATGCCGACCATTTCGGCGGCGTGCCGGAGCTCGAGTCCTCGGGCATCGACCTGGGGGAGCGGCTGGTCTCCGCGGGATTTCCGGAGCCGCTGTGGCAGCCGCACCGGGCGCTGCTCCCGGGGGACACCGGGCAGGGGCAGGGCGTGTCCTACCGGGTCATCGGCCCGGATCCCGCGGCCGTGGCTGGCGCGGAGCCGAACGACATTTCGCTGGTGCTGCGCTTCACCTTCACCCGCGGGGACCGGCAGATCGACTTCCTCACCGCCGGGGACATGGAGGAGCAGGCCATGCACCGGCTGCTCGCGGCCCACCCGCAGGGTCCCGCCGCGATCCTCAAGGCCTCGCACCACGGGGCCCGCAACGGCGGGCAGGAGCTGGTCGCAGCGGCCCGGCCCCGGGTGTTCCTGGTGTCGGTGGGCGCCAAGAACACCTACGGACACCCCAACCAGGGCATCCTCGACACGGCCCAGGCGCAGGGCGCGCAGGTGCTGCGCACCGATAGGCTGGGCACCGTTCTGCTCACATTGGATGCCGACGGCGTGCACGCGGCCTCGCTGGGGGCGCCGGTTCGGTAGGATCGATATATTGCACCTGCACTAAGGAGTTCGATGGCACGCGCCCAGGCCAATCCCGGGATCTCTTGGCGAGACCTCACCCCGCAGCCGCTGATCCTGCTCTCCGGCTCCGAGCAGTACCTGGCTTCCCGCGCCTTCGAACTGCTGCGCGCCCAGGCGGCCTCCCGCGAGGACATCGCCCACACACGGCTGAACGCGCAGAGCTACGAACCGGGGGAACTGCTGCTGGCCACCAGCGCCTCGCTGTTCTCCACCGCGAACCTGGTCGAGATCCACGACCTGGCGACCATGAACGAGTACTTCCTGAAGGACGCGCTGGCCTACCTCAAGAGCCCCGCGCCGGAGAACGTGCTGATCATGCACCACTCGGGCGGCGCCCGGGGCAAGAAGCTGCTCGATGCCGTCAAGGCAGCCGGCGCGGTGCTCGTGAACTGCCAGCCGGTGAAGAAGGACGCGGAGAAGATCGAGTTCGTCACCGCCGAATTCAAGGCCGCCAAGCGGCGCATCACCAACGACGCGGTCAAGGCCTTGGTCGCCGCCGTCGGCAATTCGCTAGCCGAGCTCGGCTCCAGCTGCTCCCAGCTGATCCAGGACACGACCGGCACCGTCGACCAGGACGTGGTCGACAAGTACTACGGCGGCCGCGTGGAAGCCACCGCCTTCAAGGTCGCCGACGCGGCGATCGCCGGCAACGCCCAGGTGGCCCTGCGCACGCTGCGCCACGCGCTGGGCACCGGCACCGATCCGATCCCGATCGTCGCCACGCTGGCCATGAAGGTGCGCCAGCTGGCCAAGGTGCTGGGCGTGAACGAGCCGGCCGCGGTGCTGGCCTCCCAGCTGGGCATGGCCCCGTGGCAGGTCCAGCAGGCGCAGCAGCAGGCCCGCGGCTGGAAGCGCGCGGACTTGGCCGCCTGCGTGGAAACCATCGCGCAGACCGACCGCATGGTCAAGGGCGGGGGGCGATCGCCGGGTTATGCGCTGGAACGCGCGATCCTTTTCATCGCCGGCAAGGCCCCGCGCCACTAGCAGGCCTACGACAAGGCGCCGCCAGGAATTCTGGCGGCGCCTTCGTTGTCCCCGGTGCGCAGCCGCAGTACTGCCGCGGGCTGCACCGGGGCAAAACAAAACCCCCGGAACCGAAGTTCCGGGGGAGTTGTAGAGTCTAGCTGAGCTTAGAGGGCGTTAACCTTCTTGGCCAGGGCCGACTTGCGGTTAGCAGCGTTGTTCTTATGCAGAACACCCTTGCTAACAGCCTTGTCCAGCTTCTTGCCGGCCAGACGCAGTGCGTCGGTTGCCTTGTCCTTGTCGCCGGCAACCACAGCATCGTTGACGCTGCGGATAACGGTCTTGACCTCGGAGCGGACAGCTACGTTACGCAGGCGTGCCTTCTCGTTGGTGAGGATGCGCTTCTTCTGGGACTTGATGTTTGCCACTTAATAAACTCTCTCGTTTATCGTCTAATACGGTCGGTAGAGGGTTCATCCTTCAGGCCATCGACTGAGCGGTGTGGGGCACCTATGGCGACCCGAAGGGGGCGTGTCGCCCAACCTGCGCGACACACAAGAACTAACTCTAGCAGAACAGGCTCCCCGCAGCGACCGCTTAGCGGCGGTTGTTTAGGACCTTCACCACATTGCGGAAACGGTCCTCATCCAGGATCGCCCCTTCGCGCCGCACCGAGTCCTGGGAGAGCCGGATGATGCGGTCCAGCTTGACCTCGCTGGGGCGCCGTTCACGGTCCCAGGCTCCGGTGCCGATATCCAGGTAGTTCGGATTGTGGTGCTGCGAATTGTTCTTGTCCTTGCTGGTGAGCATCAGCCCCAGCAGCCAGCCGTCGTCGCGGCCGATGACCAGCACCGGACGGTCCTTGCCCTGCGAGTAGTCCTTTTCGAAGGGGACCCACCCCCAGACGACCTCGCCCGGGTCCGCGTCGCCGTCCATGCTCGGGTTGTACTCGTAGCGGATGGTTCCGGTGAAGTCGCCCGGGTAGCCCGACCTGGATCCCGCCGCCGGCGCGGGTCGGGGGCTGGCGCCGGCGGATCGGTTGCCTCCCGAGGCAGGACGCCGGGAGTCCGCCACGCCGCCTGGCTGCGGCTTTGCGCCGCCGGCGTTCGTGCTCTTGGTGCTGGAGGAACCCAGTTCCTTGACCGCGCGGAGGATGAAGTCGAAGATCTTCTGTGCATTCAAAGCCATGCACCACAAACTATCAGTGAGCGGCGCCGGAAATATGTTCTCACCGGCAAAGCATGACAGAATAGGCGTAATTCAATCATGTCTGCTCATCGCTAGTGAGGTCTGTTTAGGTGTCTCCATTGGCCCGCACCGCTCCGGTGCCTGCCGCGACGGATCCGTCGCTCATCCGTAACTTCTGCATCATCGCGCATATCGACCACGGCAAGTCCACCCTGGCCGACCGGATGCTGCAGCTCACCGGCGTGGTCTCTGCCCGTGACATGAAGGCCCAGTACCTGGACCGCATGGATATCGAGCGCGAGCGCGGCATCACCATCAAGTCCCAGGCCGTGCGCATGCCATGGGAGGTCGACGGCACCTCCTACGCGCTGAACATGATCGACACCCCCGGCCACGTGGACTTCACCTACGAGGTGTCCCGCTCCCTGGCTGCCTGCGAAGGCGCGGTCCTGCTGGTTGACGCGGCGCAGGGCATCGAAGCCCAGACGCTGGCCAACCTGTACCTGGCGATCGAGAGCGACCTGAACATCATTCCGGTGCTCAACAAGATCGACCTGCCCAACGCCCAGCCCGAGAAGTACGCGGCCGAGCTGGCCAACCTCATCGGCTGCGATCCGAGCGAGGTGCTGAAGGTCTCCGGCAAGACCGGCGAAGGCGTCGAAGCCCTGCTCGACGAGGTCATCAAGCAGCTCCCCGCCCCGGTGGGCGATGCAAATGCTCCGGCCCGCGCGATGATCTTCGACTCGGTCTACGACACCTACCGCGGCGTGGTGACCTACGTGCGCGTGGTCGACGGCAAGCTGGAGCCGCGCGAGCGCATCCAGATGATGTCCACCGGAAGCACCCATGAACTGCTGGAGATCGGTGTCTCCTCGCCGAACCCGGTCCCGACCAAGGGCCTGGGCGTGGGCGAGGTGGGCTACCTGATTACCGGCGTGAAGGACGTGCGCCAGTCCAAGGTCGGCGATACCGTCACCAACTCGCTGAATCCCGCGGAGAAGTCCCTCGGCGGCTACGAGGAACCGAAGCCGATGGTGTTCTCGGGCCTTTACCCGCTGGACGGCACCGACTACCCGGCGCTGCGCGATGCCCTGGACAAGCTGCAGCTCAACGACGCGGCGCTCATCTACGAGCCGGAAACCTCCGTTGCCCTGGGCTTCGGCTTCCGCGTGGGCTTCCTGGGCCTGCTGCACCTGGAAATCACCCGCCAGCGCCTGGAGAGCGAATTCAACCTGGACCTGATCTCCACCGCCCCGAACGTGGTGTACGAGGTCATGGGCGAGGACAAGCAGTTGATCACGGTGACCAACCCCTCGGAATTCCCCGACGGGAAGATCCTGGAAGTGCACGAGCCCATGGTCGCGGCGACCATCCTCGCCCCGAGCGAGTTCATCGGCGCCGTCATGGAGCTGTGCCAGTCGCGCCGCGGCACCATGCGCGGGATGGACTACCTCTCCGAGGACCGCGTGGAAATGCGCTACCACCTGCCCCTGGCAGAAATCGTGTTCGACTTCTTCGACCAGCTCAAGTCCCGGACCCGCGGCTATGCCTCGCTGGACTGGAAGGCCGACGGCGAACAGGTCGCAGACCTGGTCAAGGTCGACATCCTGCTGCAGGGCGAGCAGGTGGACGCATTCTCCGCCATCACCCACCGCGACAAGGCCTACGCCTACGGCACCATGATGACGGTGAAGCTGCGCGAGCTGATCAACCGCCAGCAGTTCGAGGTGCCGATCCAGGCCGCGATCGGTTCGCGCATCATCGCCCGCGAAACCATCCGCGCCATCCGCAAGGACGTGCTTGCCAAGTGCTACGGCGGCGACATCAGCCGCAAGCGCAAGCTGCTGGAAAAGCAGAAGGAAGGCAAGAAGCGCATGAAGATGGTCGGCCGCGTGGAGGTCCCGCAGGAGGCGTTCATCGCCGCGCTGTCCACCGACGAAACGAAAAAGAAGTAGCTAGATGCCCTCAGTCCTGCCTGACGGCGATCCGGCTCCGGCCGATGGTCTGCTCCCCGCAGCGTGCGCGCACGGTGCGTCGGAGCGGACCATGTCCTTTTACGTCCACATTCCGTTCTGCACTGTGCGCTGCGGCTACTGCGATTTCAACACGTATACCGCCACCGAGCTGGGCAACGGCTCCAGCCAGGCGACCTATGCGGCGACGGTCGGAAAGGAGATCGGCTTCGCCAAGCAGGTTCTTGAACGCTCCGGCGTGCCGCAGCGGGAAATCGAGACGGTCTTCTTCGGCGGCGGCACCCCGACCCTGCTGCCCGCCTCCGACCTCGTTTCGGTGCTGGGCCGCATCGTTTCCGACTTCGGCCTGAAGCCCGGCGCCGAGGTCACCACGGAAGCCAACCCGGATTCGGTGACCCGCGAAAGCTTGCAGGAGCTGGCCGACGGCGGGTTCACCCGCGTGTCCTTCGGCATGCAGTCGGCCGTGCCTCACGTGCTGAAGGTGCTGGAGCGCACGCACGATCCTGCAAGGGTGCCGCAGGCGGTGGCCTGGGCCCGCGAAGCGGGGCTGGATGTCAGCGTCGATTTGATCTACGGCACTCCGGGGGAGTCGCTGGCCGATTGGCGCACCAGCATCGAGGCCGCGCTGAGCTATCAGCCGGACCATATTTCCGCCTACGCGCTGATCATCGAGGACGGCACCAAGCTGGCCGCGCAGATCCGCCGCGGCGAAGTTCCGGACATCGACGACGACGACCACGCGGAGAAATACCAGCTGGCCGACGAGCTGTTTTCCGCCGCCGGCCTGAACTGGTACGAGGTGAGCAACTGGGCGCGCGGCGAAGAGCACGCCTGCCGCCACAATATCGCCTACTGGCAGGGCGGGGACTGGTGGGGTGCCGGTCCCGGCGCGCACTCGCATGTCGGCGGGCTGCGCTGGTGGAACGTCAAGCACCCGGCCGCCTACCAGCAGCGCATCGACGGCGGCATCTCGCCGGGGCACGGCCGCGAATTCCCCGACGACCAGGCCGTGCAGCTAGAACGCACCATGCTGCTCACCCGGCTCAGTTCCGGCATGCAGATCGGCGAACTGGAATCCGCGGGCCGCGCCAAGGTCGCCGGACTGATCGCCGACGAGCTGGTCGATCCCAAGGCGGCGTTCGCAGGACGCATCGTGTTAACGCAAAGAGGCCGGCTGCTGGCCGACCTCGTGGTGCGTGAACTGCTGGATTTCTAGGACGTTCGCAAGCGCATGCGCCCCTGCTGCTACTTCATCAACCGCAGGTTGATCGGGTAGCGGTAGGGGCGTCCCTTGTTTGCCTGGATCGCGGCGTACGCGCCCATCAGGGTCATGAAGACCCACAGGCAGACGGCGATGACCGCAAAGAGCCAGCCGATGCCCGGCAGCAGGTTCAGGATGTTCAGCACGATCGCCAGGATGGTCAGCGGGAAGGTGAAGTTGAACGCTTCCTTGGACTCCTGGGCGGTGAAGGGACCGCGGTCGCGGTACACGGCGAAGATGATGGCCGAGGGAATGCATCCGAGGATCGCGCCGAAGTGCGCCATCGTCGCCCACTGGCGATCCTCCGACGGGGAGAGCGGCAGCGCGGACACGTTTGATCCCTCGAAACGCGAATTCTCAGATGATGGTACCTGGCGAGATGTCACGGAAATGTCCTTGTCTTACGGTGCGGCTTCTCCACCATGTTATCGAGCTTCCACGGACGCCCGGCACAACGGCACCCTGAATGTCCAAATCTTAGTCAATCGTTAGGAAACCGTAATCTTCCGTGGTGAGGAAATCGATTAGTTCCTCAACTTTACCCAATAGCGCCGGCTCCAGCTGCCCGTAGTGCTTCACCGTCGACAGGATCCGCTGCCATCCGATGCCGATGTCGGCGGCGGAGTCATGCGGCCAGCCGAAGGCGCGCAGCACACCCGTTTTCCAGTCGGTGCCGCGGGGGATGACCGGCCAGGCCTTGATGCCCAGGGTTTCGGGCTTGATCGCCTGCCAGACGTCCACGTAGGGATGGCCGAGGATCAGCACGTTGCCCGCCGCACCGGGGACCTTCATGGCTTCGGCGACGATCCGCTCCTCCTTGGTGCCGGAGATCAGGTGGTCGACCAGGATGCCCAGGCGCCGGGTCGGGGAGGGAGCGAACTGGCGGATGGCCCCGGCCAGGTCGTCGACGCCGTGCAGCGGCTCGACGACGATGCCTTCAACACGAAGGTCGTGGCCCCAGACCTTCTCGACCAGCTCCGCGTCGTGCTTGCCTTCGACCCAGATGCGGCTGGCGCGGGCGGTGCGGGCCTTCAAGTCGGCCACGGCCCGCGAACCGGACGCGGAGATCATTGTCGCCGGGGCCGCGGCTTTCGCGACGGGTTCGACGATCTCCACCGGTTCGCCTTCCAGCAGGAAGCCGAAGCCGGCCTGGAAGGAGCGCGTCTTGCGGTGGCGGTCCTCCAACACGATCACACGCATGCCGCCGGACTTCTCGGTCCGGATGACTTCGCCGACCCAGCCGGAGACCGCGTCTTCAAGGATCATGCCGCGTTCAACGGGCACCTGGCGGAGTTTTTTGGGTGCCGGAGCACTCAGGTCTTGCGGTCCCCAGGAGAAATTGGACACGGGCTGCCTTTCGCTGTGATCGAATACGCTCGAAATCCAATGCTAGCAACTGCCGAAGGTATTAGACTTGGCACTTGACAGGTTAGAGTGCCAATTGTGCCGGCAGGGGATCCCGGGAGGTGTTTTCGTGAGCGAACTACGACGTCTTGACGTTTTACGCGCCATCGTCGAGGACTATGTACAGTCCCGCGAACCGGTGGGTTCCAAGGCGCTGCGCGAACGCCACAACCTCGGGGTCAGCGCCGCCACCATCCGGAACGACATGGCGTTGCTGGAGGAGGAAGGCCTGATCGCCGCCCCGCACACCTCGTCGGGGCGCATCCCCACGGAGAAGGGGTATCGCCGCTTCGTGGACGAGATCGGCGAACTCAAGCCGCTCTCGCGCGCCGAGCGCGAGGCGATCAACAAGATCCTGGACAGCTCGCAGGACCTCGACGAGATGCTGCACAGCACCGTGCGACTGCTGGCCCGGCTGACCAACCAGGTGGCGATGATCCAGGTGCCGCACTACGACACCGCCGAACTGCGCAACCTCGACCTGGTGGGCCTGGGCGCACGCCAGGTGCTGATGGTCATGATCGCCTCCAACGGCACCGTGGACCAGCGGATGCTCACGGTGTCCCGGTCCTATTCGGACGAGGAGCTGAACGACCTCAAGCAGTGGCTGCTGAACTCCTTCGGCGGCCACCGGCTGGCGGACCTCGTCGGCCCGCTGGGCAACGAGGGAGCCATCCCGGCCCGGCACGAGGCACCGCTGGTGGACAGCGTGCTGCGGGCGTTGGAGGAGATGGCGCAGGCGGCGAACGTGCAGCGCATCGTCATGGCCGGCACCGCGAACCTGGCCCGCGTCGAGGGCGACTTCCCGTTGAGCATCACCCCCGTGCTCGAGGCGCTGGAGGAGCAGGTGGTGCTGCTGAAGCTGTTCTCCGAGCTGGAGGCGGATTCGCGCGGCCTGGCCGTGGCCATCGGCACCGAAAACCATTACGGGCAGCTGTCCGACGCGGCGGTCATCGCCACCACCTACAGCACCGACCAGCGCAGCAAGCTCGGTGTGCTGGGCCCGACCAGGATGAACTACTCCTCGTCCATGGCCTCGGTGCGCGCGGTGGCCCGCTACCTGTCGAAGATTTTGGCGAACTAGCCCCGAAGCCGGTTCGTGGAACAACTTGAGAAGTGAAATTTTAAAGGAAAGGACACGGCGAAGATCGTGAGCTCGCATTACGAGACCCTGGGTGTCGCCAAGGACGCGACCCCGCAGGAAATCAAGAGCGCCTACCGCAAGCTGGCGCGCAAACTCCACCCGGACGTGAACCCCAGCGAGGACGCGGCCGAGCAGTTCAAGCTGGTGACCCGCGCCTACGAGGTTCTTTCCGACGAGAAGAAGCGGGCGAACTACGACGCCACGGGCGATGAGAACGGCAATGGGCAGCCAGGCTTCGGCGGCGGCGCTGGATTCGGCGGCTTCGGAGACATCTTCGAGCAGTTCTTCGGCGGCGGGCAGGGCCAGGGACCGATGTCCCGCACCCAGCCGGGCCGCGACGCGCTGATCACCATCACCATCGATCTGGAAGACGCCGTCAAGGGCACCGTCTACCCGCTGGAGATGGAAACCGCCGTAGTCTGCAAGACCTGCCACGGCGACGGCACCCGCGAAGGCACCAGCCCGGTCACCTGCACCATCTGCCACGGCGCCGGCCAGGTGCAGCGCCCGGTGCGCTCGTTCCTGGGCCAGATGATGACCGTGGAGACCTGCGCCGCCTGCCGCGGCTACGGCACCACGATCCCGGATCCCTGCCTGGAGTGCAACGGCGAGGGCCGCGTGCGCGAGCATGTCTCCAAGTCGCTGAATGTGCCAGCCGGCGTGGACGCGGGCACCCGCATCCAGCTGCGCGGCCAGGGGGAGGCCGGCCCGGGCGGCGGCCCGAACGGCAACCTGTTCGTCGAGATCGACATACGCCGCCACAAGGTGTTCGAACGCTCCGGCAACGACCTGCATGCCAAGATGACGATCCCGATGACCGCCGCGGCCCTGGGGTGCGAGCTGAAGCTTGAAACCTTCGACGAGGAGCAGACCCTGAACGTGGAACCGGGCGCCCAGGACGGGGACACCCTCACGCTTGCGGGCCTCGGCGTGCCGCGGCTGCGCGGTGGCAAGCGCGGGGACATCATCGTGCACCTGCAGGTGGAGACCCCGACCAAGCTGGACGCGGCCCAGCGCGAGCTGCTCGAGCAGCTGGCCAAGCTGCGCGGCGAGGAGCTCAGCGCCGGACGCGTGGAGCATTCCGGCGGCATGTTCTCGCGCCTGCGGGACAAGCTGAACCAGCGCTAGGCCATGAGCAACCACAGTTTCGTGCTCGATCCGGAGCAGGGCGCGGCGGCCCGCGTGGGGGACACCCTGCAGCTGACCGGGCCGGAGGCGCACCACGCGGTGGTCGTCAAGCGCGTCCAGCCCGGTGAGCGGCTGGACCTGCTCGACGGCACCGGGCTGCGCCTGGTCGTCGAGGTATCCTCCGCTGCCAAGGAGCTGCTCACGGTCACCGTCCTGGAACGGAACCAGGAACAGCCCCCGGAGCATCCGGCGACCCTCATCCAGGCGCTGTCCAAGGGGGACCGCGACCTGCAGGCCGTGGAATCCGCCGTGGAACTGGGCGTCTTCACCGTGCGCCCATGGCAGGCCGACCGCTCGATCGTGCGCTGGAACGCGGCGAAAGCCGACAAGGCGCTGGCCAAGTGGCGAGCCCAGGTACGTTCGGCGCAGAAGCAGTCCCGGCGCACCTTCGAACCCGGGGTGAAGGAGCTGGTCACCAGCAAGTCGCTGGCCGCGGCGATTTCCGCCCATGCGGCCGCCGGCGACCTGGTCCTGGTGCTGCACGAGCAGGCGCAGGATTCGGTAACCCAGGCCGTGTCCGGCTGGCTGCCCGCCGCCGCGCCGGGCACCGGCGTGGTGCTGGTCGTCGGCCCGGAGGGCGGCATCAGCGATGCCGAGCTCGAGGCGTTCGTGGCCGCCGGAGCGCGTCCGGCGCTGCTCGGACGCCACGTGCTGCGCGCCTCTACCGCGGGTCCTGCCGCGCTGGTGCTGGTGCGCCACCTGCTCGGCGAGCTCTAGCAAGTTTAAACAGCGATTGCCGTGAACCTCTCGGGTTCACGGCAATCGCTGTTTAAGCAGGCCCGGCATGGGCATGTGCCAGAGTGCGGAAGTCCCTTCTCGAGCAGCTGAGCCTGCAAATCATGAATACCGCTGAGATCGCGTGGCAAAAACCCCAACGAGTGCAATGGTCTTTGACGCGTGGAGTGGCCGGGGCGGGATGGCCACTTTTCATCCTCATGCATCCTCTCTGCCTGGTAGCAAGTAGCTTTGCGCCACGCTGCAAGGTGATGACTTTTTTGGCGGGCAACTCCCTGGTTCCCGCACGACCATGATGGTTTTGGCAGCTCCAGAGGGTTTCTGCTCGTGTCTCGGATATCGTCGCCTACTCCTGCGACGACCTGGCCTTCGACTGGATCCGAAAGTTTGCGATGGCGAGCACCAGTGCTGCCATGAGGAACACGCCGCCGACAGCCCATCCCACTGTCGAGTAGTCGGCGAGCCGCGGAACACGCGGCAAGTTGATCGCTGCAACCGCGAGGAAGAGCAGTGCTGCGACGGTGCCCTTCCGTGCTGCGGATGGTCCGTTCGATATCGCTGTCATGCCTGTGTTTCCTTTCCCGTGGCTAGCCGGCACCGCTCAGGCACTGCCCGACGTCGTCGACGCCGCTGCGGCCGGCCTCGTCAAGGCTGTGCTGCAGCAGTCGGATGCTGCGACGGCGGAGGTGTGAAGTGGTGGCGCCACGGATATCACCCTCGGATGATCCGGACCATGCTTCCTTGTACGGTTCGGCGCACGTTCCGCCGTGCCAAGCGAATGCAGGAATTCGCCACAAGGTCCTGGAGATAGATTGGATTCGTTCAACTGCAAGGACGGTTCCAGTCCATCATGAGAGTCGAAAGTGGTAAATCATCCTTTAGCAGGAGGGCATTTTTCCCGATCAGCAATCGTGATTCGACGACAGGCAGGATTGCTGCCCAGCGGGGCTGGGCTGGACAAGAATGGAAGAAAGAGCATCGTTTCGACATCCCTGGACGGGCGATGCAGCAGCCCGCCCCGGATCATCGCACGCGGATGTTCAGCACACGCTGCACGACCGGTTCGAATTCTGCTGGGGCCACGAAAGGGCCGACACCTCGAAGCGCACAGTGATGCGAGAGGAGAGCGTGAGACACCCCCGCCAACTCGATTCGGTGTTGGGGCGGGGCCGGCGCTCAGCGCACGGTGAAGTCGGAGCTGACCTCGCCGACCTTGGCGTCGCTGCCGGCTTCCTTGCCCCAGACGGTCAGCGTGTAGCTGCCGGCCGGAAGCCGGGTGGTCAGCGTGAAGGACCCGTCGGGCTCCACGCTCTCGTCGTTGATCCGGTTGGCGGCGGTGATCACCTGTGGCTCGCCGTCGGAGGCCTTGGACTGCAGGGAGTAGAAGGTGCCGCCGTCGAAACTGGAGGTGCGCCCGTGGAACTTCACGGCGCCCACCGCGGTGGTGGTGCCGAACTGCGGGTCGATGATCCAGATCGGCGCCATGAACTTCGCATCGCGCTGGTACACGTCCTGCAGGCGGTGGCCGCCGAAGACGGTGGCGTTCTGCCTGCCGTCGACCAGGATGCGGACGCTGGCCGGGGTGTCGCCGACCAGGATGCCGGCGTTGGAGGCGGCGGCGGTGGCGGTGAAGACCAGCTGCTGGATGGCGCGCTCGGCCAGGCCCTCGTCCAGCGTGGCGCTGAAGACCTTGGCCGGCAGGTCCAGGGTGATCAGGTTCTGGTTGTCGATGGACACCCCAACCTCGTCGGTGGACTTCAGGTGGGTGTACCAGGCCGGGTCGGCGGGTTTCCCGGCCAGCAGGTAGGCGATCGCGTCGCTCATCGGTTCCTGGTGGCGGGTGTCGGTAGCGTATTCGCGGTAGAGGTAGACCCCGGAGTCGGTGTTCTCCAGCCAGTAGACCGGCATCTTCTGCCCGGGGAAGGCCTGCTCCATCGAATCGGTGGCCAGCGGTACGCCATGGGCCGCGGCCGCGGAATGGGCAGGCATCTCGAAGCTGTCGTTGCGTGCGGCGAATCCGCAGCCGGCCGCCAGGGCCAGGGCCGCAATGGCGCCGGTCGCCGCGAGTCGTCGCGGGATTCGGCGCTTGTACCACTGCTGCACGTTTCGACCAGTCCATCTGTTCTGCGGGGATTTTCCGGCGCCCGGAACGAGAACGTGGTTCCGTGCGCTCATATAGCGTGACACATCAGCGTGCGCCATGCGGCCGAAAATCGCTAAACCTACCAATCCGTAACCAAATCTATACCTTTGCGACCTGCCCGGATTAGATTCATTTCATACTAGTTTCAGAATTTTCAGCGCTCGGCGGAGCGGTACGTATCGCGTCGGGCGCCCGGGACTAGCTAGACTGGAGATGCGCAAGTTTTTTTATTTTCCGAGCTCAAAAGGGGCACGAAGCACTGCATGCAGGTTGAACAGAACCAGAGGCAATCCGAGACCGGGCCGGCGACGCTGGCCATCACGTTCGAGACTCCCGAGCTGATGATCGCAACCCTGGGCCCGAACGACGAGTTGCTGCGCATCCTCACCGGTGCCTACCCGAAGGTGCAGTTCCGCCCCAACGGGGCCACCCTGAGCCTGGTCGGCGACCCGATCCAGGTGCGCAAGGCGCAGCGGGTGACCGAGGAAGCCCGGTCGCTGGCGCAGCGCGGCTCGCGGATGAGCGCGGAAACCATCGAGCAGATCATCAAGATGCTCAGCGCCGGGAACCCTGATGCGCCCACCGACGTGCTGGGGCTGAAGATCCTCTCCGGCCGCGGGCGCTCCATCCGTCCCAAGACGGTGAACCAGAAGTCCTACGTGGACGCCATCGAGGATTCCACGGTGACCTTCGGCATCGGCCCGGCCGGCACCGGCAAGACCTTCCTGGCCATGGCCATGGCCGTCGCGGCGCTGCAGGACAAGCAGGTCAACCGCATCATCTTGACCCGTCCGGCGGTCGAGGCGGGGGAGAAGCTGGGTTTCCTGCCCGGCACCCTGAGCGAGAAGATCGACCCCTACCTGCGCCCGCTCTACGACGCGCTGCACGACATGGTGGACCCCGATTCGATCCCGCGGCTGCTGGAGGCGGGCACCATCGAGGTCGCCCCGCTGGCCTACATGCGCGGGCGCACGCTGAACGACGCCTTCGTCATCCTCGACGAGGCGCAGAACACCACCAGCGAGCAGATGAAGATGTTCCTGACGCGCCTCGGCTTCGGCTCCAAGATGGTGGTCACCGGGGACGTCACCCAGGTCGACCTGCCGGGCAACGCGGTCTCCGGGCTGCGCATGGCCAGCGAGGTGCTGGAAGGCATCGAGGACATCTCGATCTGCCGGCTGGACGCCAGCGACGTGGTGCGCCACCGGCTGATCGCGGACATCGTCTCCGCCTACGACCGCTGGGACGACAACCGCCGCACGGGCCGCCAACGGCCGCGACATACGAAGTGAGCAGCGAAGCAATGAGCATTGAAGTCAACAACGAAACCGAGTTCGACGTCGACCTGAACGACGTCAACGCACTGGCGCAGTCGGTGATGAGCGCCATGTACCTGCATCCGGAAACCGAGGTGTCCATCGTCTTCCTGGACGAGGAGGCCATGAGCGCGCTGCACGTTCAGTGGATGGACCTCGAAGGCCCCACCGACGTGATGAGCTTCCCGATGGACGAGCTGCGCCCCGGCCGCGAGCACGCTCCCTCGGAGGCCGGCATCCTGGGTGACATCGTGATTTGCCCGACCGTCGCCCAGGCGCAGGCCGAGGCCGGCGGGCACAGCACGCACGACGAAATCCTGCTGCTGGCCACCCACGGGCTGCTGCACCTGATGGGCTTCGACCACATGGAGCCCGAGGAGAAGGAAGAGATGTTCTCCCTGCAGCGCCGCCTGCTGGAGTCCTACACCGGGCGCCCGGCTCCGAAGGAAACGGTGGAATAGCCGCCGTGGGTATACTCCTGCTGGTCCTGGCCATCCTCTTCATCGCCTGCTCGGCGGTGCTCACGGCCGCGGACTCGGCCTTCTATGCGCTCTCCCGGCACGCCGCAGAACGGCTGCGCGCCGACTCCGATTCCAAGGCGCTGAGCGCGATCCTGGACGACACCGAGTCCCACGCCCAGGCCATCAAGTTCTGGCGCGTCTGGTTCGAAACCGCCTCCGCGGTCTCCGTGGCCCTGCTGGTGTCCATCCGGGTGGAGAACATCTGGCTCGCCGGGCTGGTCGCCACCATCGCCATGGCGGCCCTGGGCTTCGTGCTGGTCAGCGTCTCGCCGCGGCGCTACGGCCGCTCCAACGCCCAGCGCGTGGTGCAGGCGACCGCGCCGCTGGTCCGGCTGCTGCGCCGGGCCCTGGGGCCGGTGGCCAACTGGCTGGCGAACATCGCCAAGGCACTGAGCCCCGGCGGCAGCGACGAGGACGGCTACCTGGGCAAGGAGCGCCTGCGCGACCTGGTGGACCGGGCCAGCGAGGGCGAGGACCTTGACGAGGAATCCGCCGAGCTGATCTCCGGGGTCATCGACCTGGAGGAGACCAACGTGCGTGCGGTCATGGTGCCGCGCACCGACATGGTGGTGCTGGACCCTGACCACACCTTCCACAGCGCGCTGGATTTGTTCATGGCCTCGGGCTACTCGCGCATCCCGCTGATCGGCGAGGATACCGACGACATCCGCGGCATCATCTACCTCAAGGACCTGATCGGGGAGATCCACGGCCTGCAGCAGGCCAAGGACCTGGCCGAGCTGTCCCGGCCGGTGCGCTTCGTGCCGGAGTCCAAGTCCGCCGCCGAACTGCTGCAGGAGCTGCAGCAGGAATCGATCCACTTCGCGATCGTGGTCGACGAGTACGGCGGCACCGCCGGGCTGGTCACCTTCGAAGACCTGATCGAGGAGATCGTCGGGGAGATCGACGACGAATACGACCGCAGCCGCACCGAACTGGTGGAAAACCCGGACGGCTCGCTGTTCGCGGTGGCCAGCGCCTCCATCGACGATATTGCAGACCACTTCGATCTGCTCATCGACGAGGAGGATGTGGACACCGTGGGCGGGCTGCTGTCCAAGGCGCTGGAGTCCGTGCCCGTGCTCGGCTCCACCGCGGATGTGAACGGTCTGCGCCTGACCGTGGTCGCCCTGGCGGGGCGCCGCAACCGCATCGGCAAAATCCATGTAGAGCGTCTGGCCAAGGACGCTTTAGATCATATCGAGAACGACGAGGATTCCTCTGATGAGTGAAAACCACACCCCGCGCACCCTGGGCGAATGGCCCGAGGGCTTCCGCTCCGGCTTCACCTCCTTCGTGGGCCGGCCGAACGCCGGCAAGTCCACGCTGACCAACGCCCTGGTGGGCCAGAAGGTGGCGATCACCTCCGCGAAGCCGCAGACCACCCGCCACACCATCCGCGGCATCGTGCACCGCGAGGACGCCCAGCTGGTGCTCGTGGACACCCCCGGGCTGCACCGCCCGCGCACGCTGCTGGGCCAGCGGCTGAACGACCTGGTCGCGCAGACGCTCTCCGAGGTGGACGCGATCGGCTTCTGCCTGCCGGCCAACGAGAAGATCGGCCCCGGCGACCGCTTCATCGCCACCCAGCTGGCGCAGCTGCAGCGCAAGCCCATCGTCGCGATCGTGACCAAGGCGGACCTGGTGGACCGCGAGGCGCTGGCCGCGCAGCTGATCGCCGTGACCGAGCTGGGCAACCAGAACTTCGGCCCGAACGGCTTCGCCGCGATCGTGCCGGTCTCCGCGGTCAAGGAGTTCCAGGTGCAGGAGGTCGCCGACGTGCTCGTGCAGCAGATGCCGGCCGGCCCGCCGCTGTACCCGGACGGCGAGCTGACCGACGAGCCCGAGGCGAAGATGGTCGCCGAGCTGGTGCGCGAGGCCGCGCTGGAGGGCGTGCGCGACGAGCTGCCGCACTCGCTGGCCGTGGTCGTGGAGGAGATGGTCCCGCGCGAGGGGCGCAGCGAGAACAACCCGCTGGTGGACATCCACGTCTCCTTGTACGTCGAGCGCTCCAGCCAGAAGGCCATCGTGATCGGCCGCGGCGGCGCGCGGCTGCGCGAGGTCGGCACCAACGCCCGCAAGGGCATCGAGAAGCTGCTGGGCACCAAGGTGTACCTCGACCTGCACGTAAAGGTCGCCAAGGACTGGCAGCGCGACCCCAAGCAGCTCGGCCGCCTGGGCTTCTAGCCCGCCGCGCAGCTGCGGCGGCACTACTTGGCCAGCGACGCCACGATGCGCCGGGCGATGAGCCGGTCCAGTGGCGGCACGCTCGAACTGCGGATCACCCACCGGCGCAGCAGCAGCCCGGCGCGGGTCGCGGGCAGGAAGCTCGCCGCGGCCCGCCGGCCCGAGGCCTGCGCGGACCGCACCGTCAGCTGCCAGCGGGCGGAGAAGCCGGCCAGGGCTGCGGGGATCCACCCCGGATCCTCCAGGTTCTCCAGCGAAGCGGCGAGTTGCGCGGCGCCCGCCACCGCGAGCGATCCGCCCTGGCCGGCCAGTAGCGACACCGCACCTCCGGCATCACCCAACAGCACCGTGTTCCCGTGCGACAGCCGCGGCATCACCACCTGCGCCACCACGTCGTCGTAGGGCTCCTGCGGGCACAGCTGCAGCAGCCGGTCCACGGTTGCCCCCAGCCCGG
Source organism: Glutamicibacter protophormiae (assembly GCF_014647495.1). Classification (GTDB taxonomy): domain Bacteria; phylum Actinomycetota; class Actinomycetes; order Actinomycetales; family Micrococcaceae; genus Glutamicibacter; species Glutamicibacter protophormiae. The sequence continues at coordinate 74,289 of NZ_BMPH01000006.1, read as the reverse complement.
TGAAGTGCCGGCGCAGCCTGTCGCGGGCGTTGTGCGGGTCCCCGGGCAGCGCCCGGTAGACCAGCAGCGTGGCCACGCGCCCGTCGCGCAGCCCGTAGTACGCGGCGGTGCGCCCGATGCTGTCGGTGAGCACAAAGCGGTGCCGGGCGCCCGCGTTGATCTCCGGCTCGGCCACGATGTACGCCGCGGCGCGCATGCCCAAATCCCGCAGCCACCCGGACTCGGGACCGAATACCCCCTCGCGCACCCGCGAATGCAGCCCGTCGGCGCCGATCAGCAGGTCGGCCTCGAACCAGCGGCTTTGTCCATGCTGGTCCTCGGCCACGAGCGCGACCGCCCCCGGCCGCTGCACTACGCGCGCCGCCCGGCACCCGTAGTGCAGGTGGATGCCGCCCGCTGGCGCATCACCGAGCGCGCGCAGCGCCGCGGTTTCCAGATCCGGTCGCAGCAGGCTGAGCACGTTGCCTCCCGCCAGCGCGGAGAACTGTTCGTAGTCCAGCCGGGCGGTCTCCCGGCCGTCGACATCGACATAGGCCGCGGCCCGGACGCGGTGTGCTGCCTGCGCCAGGTACGGGTAGAGCCCGATGCGCTCCGCGGCCCGCACCCCGGGACCGAAGAAGTCCATCATGTACCCTTCCGGCCGCGGCCCGGGCGCGCGCTCCAACACGTCCACGGACCAGCCGGCCACGCCCAGCTGCCGGGCCGCGACCAGCCCGGCGATTCCGGCTCCCACGATGAGCGCCCGCATGCTGCACCTGATTTCCCCGACGCGACGATATTCCCATTCTTCGCCCGCCGCTGCGTCCGTGTCCAGCATCCGCCCTGTCCACAATGTGACACAAAGGCGCAACAGTTTCAGCACCCGCCGAGGGCCGGTGTTATGCTCAACACGTGCATTTCGAGCTTCTACTACTACTTAGCCGCTGCGAGGATCCAACGGACCGCTAGTGGTCCCTCGGCCGACCCCTCGTTGCGGAGTAAGCTCTTGTCTGGCCCCACACAAACTACGCACCAACTTTTTGTCTAGGGGACAACCGAAATGCAGAACATGCAGAAATCTTCGAACATGCCAATCCACAAGTATGTTCCGTTCCAGGACCAGATCGAGGTCAATCTGCCCGATCGCACCTGGCCCGACAAGTACATCACCAAGGCCCCGCGCTGGTGCGCGGTCGACCTGCGCGACGGCAACCAGGCGCTGATCGACCCGATGAGCCCCGAACGCAAGCACAAGATGTTCGACCTGCTGGTGCAGATGGGCTTCAAGGAGATCGAGGTCGGCTTCCCGTCCGCCTCGCAGACCGACTTCGACTTCGTGCGCCAACTCATCGAGCAGAACCGCATCCCCGAGGACGTCACCATCCAGGTCCTCACCCAGTCCCGCGAGCACCTGATCGAGCGCACCTACCAGGCGCTGGAAGGCGCCAAGCAGGCGATCGTGCACCTGTACAACTCCACCTCGATCCTGCAGCGCGAGGTCGTCTTCCGCCAGGACCAGGACGGCATCGTCGACATCGCCGTGCAGGGCGCGCGCCTGTGCAAGAAGTACGAAGAGCAGATGACCGGCACCAAGATCACCTACGAGTACTCCCCGGAGTCCTACACCGGCACCGAGCTGGAGTTCGCCAAGCGCATCTCCGAGGCCGTGGCCGAGGTGCTGGAGGCCAGCCCGGAGAACAAGATGATCCTGAACCTGCCGGCCACCGTGGAAATGGCCACCCCGAACGTGTACGCCGACTCCATCGAGTGGATGCACCGCAACCTGGCCAACCGCGACTCGATCATCCTCTCGCTGCACCCGCACAACGACCGCGGCACCGGCGTGGCCGCCGCCGAGCTGGGCTACCTGGCCGGCGCGGACCGCATCGAGGGCTGCCTGTTCGGCAACGGCGAACGCACCGGCAACGTGGACCTGGTGACCCTGGGCATGAACATGTTCGGCCAGGGCATCGACCCGCAGATCGACTTCTCCGACATGGACCACATCCGCCGCACCGTCGAGTACTGCAACCAGCTGCCGGTGCCCGAGCGCAGCCCGTACGGCGGCGACCTGGTGTTCACGGCCTTCTCCGGCTCCCACCAGGACGCCATCAAGAAGGGCCTGGAGGCCATGGAAGCCAAGGCCGGCGAGCAGGGCAAGGACCTGGACGAGCTGGTCTGGGCCGTGCCGTACCTGCCGATCGACCCGAAGGACATCGGCCGCTCCTACGAGGCAGTGATCCGCGTGAACTCGCAGTCCGGCAAGGGCGGGGTGGCCTACCTGCTGAAGAACGACTACAACCTGGATCTGCCGCGCCGCGCGCAGATCGAGTTCTCCGGGGTAATCCAGAAGAAGACCGACGCCGAGGGCGGCGAGGTCTCCTCCTCGACCATCTGGAACGTCTTCCAGGACGAATACCTGCCGGCCGAAGAAGGCTCGGGCCAGGAGACCTGGGGCCACTACCGCATCGCGTCGGCCACCGCGGCCTCCGCCGAGGACGGCAGCTTCCAGCTGGACGCCAAGCTGGTCATCGACGGCGCGCCGCATGAGCGCTCCGCCGGCGGCAACGGCCCGGTCTCCGCGCTGGTGCACATGCTCAACGAGGACGGCGTGGACCTGCGCGTGCTGGACTACTCCGAGCACGCGATGAGCGAGGGCGGCAACGCCCGCGCCGCGGCCTTCGTCGAATGCGCCGTGGGCGACCGCATCTTGTGGGGCGTCGGGCTGGACACGAACACCAACATCGCCGCGCTGAAGGCAGTGGTTTCCGCGGTCAACCGCGCGATCCGCGACGCGAAGTAGCCGCCGCCAGCGCCAACGCACGTCGCCAACGCCACGGCCAGCATCTCCTCGCTGGCCGTGGCGTTGTGCATTCTGTCGGTGCCCAGGTGGGAGAATTGAGCACGTGTCCAGATCAGGTTTCGCCTCCAAGAGCTACCGCACCCGCGGCATCGTTCTGCGTACCCACAAGCTGGGGGAGGCCGACCGCATCATCACGCTGCTCACCCCCAACGGGATCGTGCGCGCCGTGGCCAAGGGCGTGCGCCGCACCACCTCGCGGCTCGGGGCGACCCTCGAACCATTCATGGAGGTCGAGGCCCAGCTGGTGATGGGACGCAACCTGGACATCGTCTCCCAGGCCCAGCTGCGCCATGCCTACGGCCAGCTGCTGGTGGCCGACTACCCGAGCTACACCGTGGCCAACGCCATGGTGGAAATCGCGGAGAAGCTGCTGGAAGCCGACAGCGACTCGACCCTGCGACAGTACCGTTTGCTGCACGGAGCCCTCGCGCTGCTCTCCAAGCTCGCGGTCGAGCCCGGGGCCGTGCTGGACTCCTACATCCTGCGCGCCCTGTCCATCGCAGGCTGGGCCCCGTCCTTCACCAGCTGCGTGCGCTGCGGCAAGCCCGGCCCCCATGAAGCGCTGCACGTGCAGCTGGGCGGCGTGGTGTGCGCCGACTGCCGGCCCTCCGGTTCGCTCTCCCCGCACCCGGTCACCATCCAGTACCTGCAGGCGCTGCTGGAGGGGGACTGGGATGCCGTCGCCCTGGCCGGGCCGCGCGCCCGCAAGCAGGCGGCGGAGATCGTCGCCAATTACCTGCAATGGCACCTGGAGCGTGCCGTCAAGTCCCTACGCCATGTGGAGAGATCATGAAGAAGCTGCCCAAGATCAACGGCCGCCGCGGTCCTGTCGCACCGTTCGCGCACCCGCAGAACCCGGTCATGCCGCAGATCCCGAAGGAGCTCATCCCGGAGCACGTCGCCATCGTGATGGACGGCAACGGCCGCTGGGCCAACCAGCGCGGCCTGCCGCGCACCGAGGGGCACCGGGCCGGCGAGGCGGCGCTGCTGGATGTCATGGCCGGCGCCGTGGAAATGGGCATCAAGTACGTCTCCGTCTACGCGTTCTCCACCGAGAACTGGAAGCGCAGCCCCGAGGAGGTCCGCTTCCTCATGGGTTTCTCCCGCGACGTGCTGCGTCGCCAGCGCGACACCCTGAACTCCTGGGGCGTGCGCATCCGCTGGTCCGGCCGCGAGCCGAAGCTGTGGAAGTCGGTCATCAACGAGCTGCGTGAGGCCGAGGAGCTGACCCGCGAGAACACCGGCTGCCAGCTGACCATGTGCGTGAACTACGGGGGACGGGCCGAGCTGGGCGATGCCATGGCGGCAATTGCCCGGGATGTCGCCGCGGGCAAGCTGCGGGCCTCCTCGGTCGGGGAGAAGACCATCGGCAAGTACCTGCACGCCCCGGAATTGCCGGATGTCGACCTGTTCCTGCGCACCAGCGGCGAGCAGCGCACCAGCAACTTCCTGCTGTGGCAGTCGGCCTACGCCGAAATGGTGTTCCTTGACCAGCTGTGGCCCGACGTCGACCGCCGCACCCTGTTCACCGCGGTGGAGGAATACGCCCAGCGCGACCGGCGCTACGGCGGGGCGATCGACAAGCCCGGCGCTTAACCGTCCAGCATCTTCAGCCACAGGTTCAGATCCCTGAACGCGGTGGCGCGGGCGGGTTCCGCCGAGGTGAAGACATCGTGCATGGCCCCCTCGACCTCCGAAAGGGTCACGAAGCTGCCGAGCTTCAGCGCGCGCAGGCGCGTCTGGGTGACGTCGATGACCGAATCGGTGTACTGCATCTGCTCGGAATATGCGGTGCTGAAGTGCGAGGACTTCGATGTCATCACCAAGACCGGCAGGCTCAGCTCCAATCCCCGGGCCACCCGGGCGTGGCCTTCCAGGATGGTGTGCAGCCAGCCCGCGGTGGTGGGGAAGGCCAGCGTCGGGCGCCACACGGGATGGATATCCCACTGGCCGCTGGCCTGGTCGCTGAGCGACTGCCAGTAGTGGTCGAACTGGTTGGCCAGCACCTTGCGCCGCGGGTTGCTGCGCGACATTGCTTCCATCAGCCCGTTGATCGGCACGCGCAGGAATGCCGTGCCCTGGAACTCCAGCCACGGGGCATTGAGCACCAGTCCCTTGACATTCGGCGACGTGCGTGAAATCCACAGGCTCAGCACCAGCCCGCCCATGGAGTGCCCCTGTGCCACGATCGGCAGCTGCGGGTGCTCGCGGCGAAGAAGGCCAAGGCTCGCGTTCAGCTCCAGGTCGAGGTCTTCCAGGTTCGATATGTACCCGGGAAGCTCGTGCTCCCTGCGAAGGCTGCGCCCATGGTGGCGCAGGTCCAAGGCGTAGAAGTGGTAGCCCCGGTGGTACCAGAACTCGGCCAGCTCGCGGTTGTAGAAGTAGTCGCTCCAGCCATGGACCGACAGCACCACCCCCTTGGCCCGGCGGCCGAGTTTTCTGAACCAGCCCGGGGGCGAGTAGCGCACGAGCGTCGCCAGCAGCGGCCCCTCGGCATCGGCTCCGAAGTCAAGGGTCTGGTACTCGTAGCCCGGACCCAGCGGATCGGGCGCCCAGACACCCCGCGGTGTGGAGGGCATGAATTCGGGCCATCTCACCGTGGGAAGAAGTTCTGCGACCGTCATGAAATCAGCTTACCGACCTCAAGTTGTCTACAGACCCCATTTCACGGGAAGATTGGAACCATGCGCATTTATCCTTTGGTCTTCAAGCATGTTTTCACCAAGATGGATCCTGAAAAGGCCCATCACTTCGCTTTTGACGCGATCAAGATCGCCCAGCGCGTTGGCTTGACCAAGGCAGCCCGCAAGTTCTTCGCCCCGGCCCCCAAGCTGAAGCGCACCGTCATGGGCATCGATTTCCCCTCCCCATTCGGCCTGGCCGCAGGTTTCGACAAGGGTGCCACCGGCATCATGGCCTTGAGCGACATCGGTTTCGGCCACGTCGAAATCGGTACCGTGACAGGACAGGCCCAGCCCGGCAACCCGCAGCCGCGTTTGTTCCGACTGGTTGAGGACCGTGCGGTCATCAACCGCATGGGATTCAACAACGAAGGCGCCGAAGTCGTTGCCGCGCGCGTGGCGCAGGCACGCCAGCAGTTGAAGGCGGACTACGCGGAAAACCGACCCGTGGTCGGCGTCAACATTGGCAAGACCAAGGTCGTCGAGCTTGGTGACGCGGTGGGCGATTACCTCGTTTCAACCCGCCAGCTAGCCATTCATGCCGACTACCTGGTCGTCAACGTGTCCAGCCCGAACACTCCGGGACTGCGGCTGCTGCAGAGCGTCGAAACGCTGCGGCCCCTGTTGACCGAAGTCGGAGAACTAGCGGACCACGTTGCCGGACGCCACGTCCCGTTGCTCGTCAAGATCGCTCCGGATCTGAGCGACGAGGACATCGACGACGTCGCGAAGCTCGCCACCGAACTGGAACTCGACGGCATCATCGCCACCAATACCACCATCGGGCGCGAGGGGCTGAAGAGTCCTGCGGCGAAGGTCGAGCAGATCGGTGCAGGTGGCCTGTCCGGAGCCCCGCTGAAAGAGCGTTCGATGCAAGTCCTCCGCCAGCTGCGAGCCCTGGTTCCTGCCGAGATGGCAATCATCGCCGTTGGCGGTGTGACCGATGCGAAAGACGTGAAGGCCCGCTTGGACGCAGGTGCAGACCTAGTGCAGGGTTATACGGCATTCCTTTACGAGGGACCGTTCTGGGCGCGCTCGATCAATCGCGAGTTGGAGCGCATGCTCTAGCCAAGACCCCGTCAGCCAGAATAATGGAGCTTCGGACCGGCAACGGTTCGGAGCTCCATTGTCTTAATCGGTGCAGGCTAAGATCCACGGCATCTCCCACGGCCACCTGACCGCGAAGAGACCCGGGTTTGGGGGAGTAGCCGCTTCAGGAAATTCCTTGTTCCGCCACTCACAAGATGCACAACTTGTCCGGGATTCATGTGCGAGACGGGGGCAAAGAACCTTGTATCGGCGATTACAAGGGTGCGCCGCCCGTGCAGGAATACTCGCGCGAACCGTCCCGCGGCTCCAACAGAGGTTTCAGCCCACGCCTGCGCGTGGTTTTAACCACGATCTCTCCGCCCTCTTCAAGCCCCTGCCTTTGTGCGAGGGCTTGCCGTCCGTCGTTCTATGCAATGGGGAACAAACTTTAAAGGTGGTGGAAGGGGAGTTTCGGTCCCTTCGTCGAGAGCCGCCGGCGTAGTCCGAATCCTTCGTCGGCGCTTGCTTTCGGATAAGAGAAAGGGCGGATTCCAATCGGAATCCGCCCTTTGAAGTTGTCCAGATCGACTAGTCGATCGATGCTCCACGCTTGACCTGCGGCTTGGGCAGGCGCAGCTTGCGGAACTGCATGCCTCGCATGGTCGCGTACATGCGAACGCCGCGATCCAGCGAGCCGAACTTGGAGACAAGGCGACGCTTCAAGATCGAGGTCGTGACAATTGCCTCGATAATGATCACGGCAATCAGGACCCACAGCGCAACCTGGACGTACATCTGCACGGCCAGGTTGCCGCTGAAAGTCAGCGAAACAACAAGGAAAGCGAGGATGAAGAACATCATGAATTCGCCCACCATCCAGCGGGAGTCAATGAAGTTTCGCGCATAGCGCTTCTGCGGCCCCTTATCGCGAGCCATCAAGTAGCGTTCATCACCGGTTTCGTTGGCGATACGCAGGCGGTTCTGGGACTCGATACGCTGCTGGCGTTCGGCCTCCTTTGCGGCCTTGCGATCGGTCGGGACCAACGGACGCTGGCGATTGGCCTGCTGCGCGCTGCGCTTGGGCGTCGGTCCAGCCTTACGACCGTCGGTCGATTCAGAAGCCTGGTCAACAGGCTCCACATTTACTTGGGATTGAGATTCATCCTTCTTACGTCCAAACACCCCTCTATCCTAGCGGGGATTGAATCATCAGGTGACATTCACAACCACAAGAATTGCTAGGCTGAAACCATGTCATCAAATTCAATGCCTGAGGCCTCCGCACACGGTGTGGATGTAGCTAGCCTCAAGAACCACATCCAGTTGAACTTCGAGCAGATCCTCGAAGAGCTGAGCTCGCTGGTCGCCATCCCCAGCATCGCGTGGGAATCTTTCGACCCGGCAAACCTGGAGAAATCCGCAGAAGCCGTGGCGGCCTTGGCCAGAGGCGCCGGCATGCCCAGCGTGGAGATCCTGCGCGAACCCACTGACGCGGGAATCATGGGTGCTCCAGCAGTTGTCGCCCGCCGCCCTGCGGCCCCCGGCAAGCCAACCGTGCTGCTCTACGCCCACCATGACGTTCAGCCCCCAGGCGATGAAGCGGACTGGAACACCCCGGTCTTCGAGGCAACCCGCGTAGGGGACAGGCTTTACGGGCGAGGAGCCGCAGACGACAAGGCCGGCATCATGGTGCACATCGCCGCATTGCGTGCGGTGCTGGACTCGGTGGCGGACTTCGGCGTCGGCGTCACCTACTTCTTCGAAGGCGAAGAGGAAGCCGGTTCGCCGTCCTTCCGCAACTTCCTCGAAGCACACCAGGACAAACTTGCGGCAGACGTCATCATCGTCGCCGACTCCAGCAACTGGGCGGTAGGCACCCCGGCGCTGACAAGCTCCCTTCGTGGTATGTGCGCCGCAGAGATCACCGTGCGTTCGCTTCGGCACGCCGTGCACTCCGGAATGTTCGGAGGGCCGATCCTCGACGCGCCGATTCTCGCCGCAAAACTCATCTCCACCTTCCACGACGAGGACGGCTCGGTGGCAATCGCCGGTCTTGTGTCCAATGACTCCGCGGATGTCGACTTCGATGAAGCTGAATTCCGCCGCGATTCCGGCGCGCTTGATGCCTACTCGCTTGCCGGCACCGGCAAGATCACCGATCGGCTGTGGAATAAACCAGCCCTCAGTGTCATTGGAATGGATATGCCGAGCGTCGACCATTCCTCGAACACCCTGATTCCGCAGGCTCGATTCAAGGTTTCGATGAGGTTGGCGCCGGGGCAAGATCCAGCCAAGGCCCTGGAAGCCTTCGAGGAACACGTCAAGAACGTCGACCTCAGGGGAGCGGAAGTACAGTTCAAGGCAGTGGAAGCCGGCAATGCCTACCTGGCAGACCTGGCCGCCTCAGCCAACGACACCGCATCCTGGGCGCTGGAACAAGCCTGGGGAGTTGTACCGGTCCACATGGGGCTAGGCGGCTCCATTCCGTTCATCGCCGACCTTTCGGAAATTTTCCCGGAAGCGCAGATCTTGGTGACCGGCGTGGAGGATCCTGACTCGCGAGCCCATTCGGCGAACGAGTCCCTGCACTTGGGAGATTTCCAGCATGCGATTGAAGCGGAAGCGCTGCTTCTGGCCCGGATCAACGCCGAAGGCCTATGAGCCGCGTCATAGACGCAGTTCAAGGGGAAGCATTATTCGGGTCCCCGTCGTACGATAGAACTAAGAACAAAGGCCCCAAGTGCTCGTCACAACGATGAAACTTGGTGCCTAACCAAGCAGTTCGGGAGGAAATGATGACTGCAGCCGTAGACCAGACCAAGGGTGATCCAACCGAGGTCCCAACTCACGACGTCAATATTTCAGATGTCGCAGCAGCCAAGGTTCGCTCGCTTCTGGAGCAGGAAGGCCGCGATGACCTGCGCCTGCGCATTGCAGTGCAGCCGGGCGGTTGCTCCGGCCTCATCTACCAGCTCTACTTCGATGAGCGCATGCTCGACGGAGACGCAGTGCGCGACTTCGACGGCGTGGAAGTTATCGTCGACAAGATGAGTGTTCCCTACCTTGCCGGCGCCTCCATCGATTTCGAGGACACCATTTCCAAGCAGGGCTTCACCATCGACAACCCAGCAGCCTCCGGTTCCTGCGCCTGTGGAGATTCCTTCCACTAGGCCCTAGGGAACTAACGCCGCTGTTCAAACGTTGAAGAAATTTCTCGTTTGAACAGCGGCGTTTTTCGGTATTCTGGGTGCCGAGAGGGTAAGCTCTACGTTAAGTAGTAAAACTATGTTTCGCTTCATAAGCCACCTCACCGTGCAAGCAGTAATTCGCGAGGTGACTTATGAAGACCACATTCTGCACCAACAAAGAGGAAGGGCCGTCTGTGAGTTCGCAAGACCGAACCGGCAGTCGCGGTAAAGCCAAGGCCAAAGTATTAGCCTTGGTCGGCACCAGCGCATTGCTGTTGACGGGATGTTCAGCGGAAGTTCAACGCGGTTGGCTTCCGAACGTGGACCGCGACACCACCAACCACACCGCAGCTATCCAGGACTTCTGGGTTAACTCGTGGATTGCCGTGGTTGTCATCGGTGTTTTGACCTGGGGCTTGATGCTGTGGTGCATCATCGCCTACCGTCGCCGCAAGAACGATACTGGCTACCCACGTCAGCTGAGCTACAACCTGCCATTGGAGATCTTCTACACGGCCATTCCATTGGTCCTTGTTCTGGTCTTCTTTAGCTTCAACAACAACCTGGTTAACAGCATCAACAAGCCTGTTGACTCGGAGATCGTCGTCGACGTTCGCGCCAAGCAGTGGGCTTGGGACTTCAACTACACCTTCGATGGTGATCAGGAGAAGCACTACGCCGGCATTCAGGCTCACCTGAACGACGATGGCTCCGAGGGCATTCAGGAAACTCTGCCAACCCTGTACCTGCCAGTAGGCAAGTCGGTAGAGTTCCAGCTCAACAGCCGCGATGTCATCCACTCGTTCTGGGTTCCGGCCTTCCTTCAGAAGCTGGACATGATCCCAGGTAAGACCAATCACATCTACCTGACCCCACAGGTCGAAGGTACCTTCGATGGTAAGTGCGCCGAGCTTTGCGGCGAGTACCACTCGGAAATGCTCTTCAACTTGAAGGTTGTCAGCGAGGCAGAGTTCAAGGCTCAGATGGCCAAGCTGGAAGATGGACACATTGGTGAAGAATACGACCGCAGTCCGGATACCGTGAACAGCGTGATCGTGAAGCACGAAGGGGAAGGAGAGTAATCGCTATGACTACGTTTGAATATGCAACTGACGACGTGAAGTCGATTGCCCCAGCCGTTGTGCCGAAGTCCAAGGGTCGCCTCTTCGTCGACTTCATTACTTCGACCGACCACAAGAAGATCGGGTACATGTACCTGATCATGTCGTTCGTCTTCTTCTGCATCGGTGGCGTCATGGCGCTGCTGATCCGTGCAGAGTTGTTCGAACCAGGTATGCAGATCCTGCAGACCAAGGAACAGTACAACCAGCTGTTCACCATGCATGGCACCGTCATGCTCCTGATGTTCGCCACCCCGCTCTTCGCAGGTTTCGCCAACGTCATGATGCCGCTGCAGATTGGCTCGCCGGACGTGGCCTTCCCACGTCTGAACGCGCTGGCCTTCTGGTTCTTCGCCTTCGGTTCGACCATCGCCTTGGCCGGCTACCTCACCCCTCAGGGTGCAGCCAGCTTTGGTTGGTTCGCCTACGCTCCGCTGTCGAACACCACGTTCTCGCCGGGCATCGGCGGAGACCTCTGGGTCTTCGGTCTGGCACTGTCGGGCTTCGGCACCATCCTTGGTGCGGTGAACTTCATTACCACCATCATCTGCCTGCGTGCACCGGGCATGACCATGTGGCGTATGTCGATCTTCTCGTGGAACACCCTGATCACCTCGCTGCTGATCCTGATGGCGTTCCCGCCGCTGGCCGCTGCACTGTTCGCACTGGGTGCTGACCGCCGATTCGGGGCGCACATCTTCGATCCGGAAACCGGCGGTGCCATTCTCTGGCAGCACCTGTTCTGGTTCTTCGGCCACCCAGAGGTTTACATCATCGCGCTGCCGTTCTTCGGCATCGTTTCCGAGATCTTCCCGGTCTTCTCCCGCAAGCCGATCTTCGGCTACAAGGGCCTGGTCTTCGCGACCATCTCGATCGCTGCCCTGTCGATTTCCGTGTGGGCACACCACATGTACGTCACCGGTTCGGTTGCGCTGCCGTTCTTCGGCTTCATGACCATGCTGATCGCGGTTCCGACCGGCGTGAAGTTCTTCAACTGGATCGGTACGCTATGGCGCGGCTCGATCACGTTCGAAACCCCGATGCTCTGGAGCATCGGCTTCATGATCACCTTCCTGTTCGGCGGCCTGACCGGTATTATCCTGTCGGCTCCGGCTCTGGACTTCCACGTTTCCGATACCTACTTCGTTGTGGCTCACTTCCACTACGTGGTGTTCGGTACCGTTGTCTTCGCAATGTTCGCCGGATTCTACTTCTGGTGGCCAAAGTGGACCGGCCACATGCTCAACGAGCGTCTGGGCAAGATCCACTTCTGGTTGTTGTTCGTTGGTTTCCATGGAACCTTCCTCATCCAGCACTGGCTGGGTGTCATGGGCATGCCACGTCGCTACGCCGACTACATGCCTGAAGACAACTTCACCGCCATGAACCAGGTCTCCACCGTCTTCGCATTCATCCTGGGCGCTTCGATGATTCCATTCTTCTGGAACGTCTGGATCACCCACCGCAATGCCAAGAAGGTTGAAGTTGATGATCCATGGGGCTTCGGCGCATCGCTGGAGTGGGCAACCTCTTGCCCTCCACCACGTCACAACTTCCACTCCATTCCTCGCATTCGTTCGGAGCGTCCAGCTCTGGACCTGCACCACCCGGAATTGAGCGGCCGCGTCACCCCAGAGTCTCCAGTAGCGAAGATCTTTGGCCCCGCTGATCAGAAGGACCTGTAAAGATGAAAGTTGAAGCATGGATGTTCCTGGGAGGAATTTTCTTCTTCATCCCAGTGGCTTTCGTTTACGGTTACATGACCAACTGGCAGGAACTCGTCGGGTTCCCTGCACTGCTGCTGACCGGCGGCCTGTGCGGCATGGTCGGCTGGTACCTGTACTTCACCGCCCGTCGTGTTGGCCCTCGTCCCGAGGACCGCGTCGACGGTGAGATCCACGAAAACGCAGGCGACATTGGACACTTCTCCCCATGGAGCTGGTGGCCACTGGTCCTTGCCGGCGCTGCAGCCATCGGCTTCCTCGGCATTGCCGTTGGATGGTGGGTGTTCTTCATCGGCGCTGGACTGGCCGTGATCGCACTGGTTGGCTGGGTTTACGAATACAGCCGCGGTGACCACGCACACTAAGCACCAACCCTAACGGGGTGACAAGCATTTTTGCTTGTCACCCCGTTAGTCTTTTAAGCAGCAGTATTACTATCGCCTGGGCTCCAGGCGCCTTGGAAAAGGAGAGTTCGCGGTGCGCCATGCTCCACAGCCGATCGTGCAGGCCGTCCTTAATTCGGACAGCAAGGTCAGCAAATACCGCCAGATCCGCGAGATCCTCAAGACCCATGCGCGCGAGGACTGCAAGCCCGGCTACCGGCTGCCACCGGAACGGGTGCTTGCCGAACACTTCGGGGTGGCCCGCAAGACCATCCGCCAGGCCATCGACGCGCTGGTCGATGAACAGGTCCTCAAACGCGTTGTCGGCATCGGCACCTTTGTCGTCCCGGAGAAACTCGACCTGCGGGTGCGCCTGCACTCGTACTCGGAGGACATGATGCGCCGCGGCATGGTGCCCGATGCCCATGTACTGGAATTCTCGGAGATCAAGGCCAACCCCAACCTCGCCTCCCAGCTCATGGTCGACGAGGGGACCGGTGTCGTGCAGTTCAAGCGTCTGCTGCTGGCCGATGGAACGCCCATGAGCCTTGATGAAAATTACATGCCCGCCGATCTGGTGCCCGGCTTCGTCGACGGTGAACCACCGTCCAAGCTCTACCAGGCCCTGCACGAGCGCTACGGCATTCTCTTGGAGTGGGGTGAGGACCAGGTCGAAAGCACAGCTGCCAGCAAGCGCCAGGCGCAGCTGCTGGGTGTCGAGCCCGGTTTCCCGCTGCTGCAGATCACCCGATACGCCTACATCGGCGAGCGTCTGGCCGACTACTCGATTTCCTTGTACCGTTCGGACCGCTACAAGCTCTTCGTACCGCTGCAACGTCTTGGCACCGGAACGCCGCGCTATACCGACACCGTGTAGCCCCAAGCCCCGCCGCTTGGCGTTCATCGGCCGCCACGCGCCCCTACGCTTCTTTGACCGCGGAACCGCCGACGCGCGAGGTCCTGCGACGCCTGCAGTGCCCCGTGGCCGGAAAACTTGGTTCATTCGGCACTGGAAGGCTGCTCAGGTGCCGTCCGGCGGCTTCCGCGAAGGTCCCTGAGCGCGCGGCGAAAGCGTAGGCTCCCGCGCGTCGGGGTGATTGGATGCGGGGGAGTCAGCCCCGAATCGCCAGCTCCGCCTTGCGCCGCCACGCCTCGCGTTCCCACCCGAAGGCAGCATCGACCCTCCAGGGTCCCTGTGGCGATGCCGCAGCTCCTTCAACCAGCAGGTGTCCACCGTGCTGCGTTTGAGACCTGCAGGAGGCGTTCTGCGGCCTGCGGGAGTGCGAGTTAACGAAACGAGGGACATACCTTTCGGTATGCCCCTCGTTTTGTGACTAACGCGAGCCGAGATTACTTCTCGATCGAGTCCTGCTTCTCGCCTTCAACCTCGTGGTGGCCGTGGGCTGCCTTGGCAGCTTCCAGCTCCGACGGGGTTACTGGGGCGACGCGATCTTCGAAGAAGAACTTCGAGATCTTCGCACGACGCTTCTCCTTGCGGGAGATGTGTCCGGCAGCATCCGGCTGGGCCGGGATGTACTGGTTGTCGTTGAAGTTGGTCAGGACGTAGCGCTTGTAGACATCTACTTCCTCGTGCTTCTCCGAGAAGCCACCCTCTGGCGACATCTGGATGATGCCGGCTTCGCGGCCGTGCAGCACGATCTCGCGATCCTTGCGCTGCAGCGACAGGCAGATGCGGCGGGTCAGCCAGAAGGCAACCAGCGGGCCGACGAAGAACAGAACGCGCAGCCAGTAGGTGACATCGTTCAGTGCTACGTGGAAGTGGGTTGCAATCAAGTCGGACGAGGCAGCTGCCCACATCACGCAGTAGAAGACAACACCAGCAGCGCCCATGGCGGTACGGAACGGTGCGTTGCGCGGACGGTCGAGCAGGTGGTGCTCGCGGTTGTCCTTGGTGACCCAGCGTTCGATCCATGGCCATGCGAACATGACGGCGAACAGGGCACCGGCAGGAACCAGGGCCGGCAACAGGACCGAGAGGACCAGGCTGTTATCGCCCCACGGGAACGGAATGTTCCACACGAAGCTGAAGTCGCCCAGAACACCCGGCATCAGGCGCAGCGCGCCGTCAACGAAACCGATGTACCAGTCAGGCTGGGTACCAGCGGAAACCGGTGACGGGTCATACGGACCGTAGTTCCAGATCGGGTTGATCTGGAAGATGCCCGAGATGAAAGCGACGATGCCGAAGACGATGAAGAAGAAGCCGCCAGCCTTGGCTGCGTACACAGGACCCACTGGGAAGCCAACAACGTTGTCGTTGGTGCGGCCCGGGCCAGGGTACTGGGTGTGCTTGTGGGTCACAACCATGAACAGGTGGACCACGAGCAGCAGGATGATGACCGCCGGAACGATCATGATGTGCAGCGAGTACAGACGTGGAATCACGTGTACCCCTGGGAACTCACCGCCGAAGAAGAACATCGACAGGTAGGTGCCCACAACAGGCAGGGCCTTCATCACGCCATCGATAATGCGCAGACCGTTACCGGAGAGCAGATCATCTGGCAGGGAGTAGCCGGTGAAGCCAGCAGCCAGGCCCATGATCAGCAGTACGCCGCCGACAACCCAGTTCAGCTCACGCGGGCGACGGAACGCACCGGTGAAGAACACGCGCAGCATGTGCACGGAGAGGGAAGCAACGAACAGCAGTGCGGACCAGTGGTGTACCTGGCGCATGAACATACCGCCACGCACGTCGAAGGAGATATCGAGCGTCGACGCCATGGCGGCCGACATGCCGATACCCTTCAACGGTACGTACGAGCCTTCGTAGGTGATGTGAGTCATCGAAGGATCGAAGAAGAAGGTCAGGAAGGTGCCGGAGAGCAGCAGCAGTACGAAGGTGTACAGCGCCACTTCACCGAACATGAAGGACCAGTGGTCAGGGAAGACCTTGCGGCCGAATTCCTTGACGATGGTCGATGCGCCAACGCGGGTGTCGACGAAGTTGGCCAGGCGGCCGGTCTTGGTCGACGCGGTGTACTCGTTAGTAGTCGTCATGATTACTGACCACGCTCCCAGTAAGCTGGGCCAACCGGTTCGTGGAAGTCGCTCTGGGCTACGAGGTAGCCTTCAGCATCCACCGTGATTGGCAACTGCGGAAGTGCGTGACCTGCCGGGCCGAAGACAACCTTGCACTCATTGGCGAGGTCGAAGGTCGACTGGTGGCAAGGGCACAGCAGGTGGTGGGTGTGCTGCTCGTACAGAGCAATCGGGCAACCCACGTGGGTGCAAATCTTGGAGTAGGCGACGATGCCGTCTACGTTCCAGTCTTCGCGGCCCTCGGAGATGTTCATCTCCTGTGGATCCATACGCATCAGCAGAACAACGGCCTTGGCCTTTTCGTTCAGCACGTCCTCGGCTTCGTTCAATCCCTCGGGAATGACGTGGAAAGCCGAGCCGATCTGTACGTCCGAAGCCTTGATCGGGGTACCCGATGGGTCGCGGGTCAAACGAACGCCGGTGTCCCACATGGTGTGACGCAGCTGTTCGACCATTTCGCCAGCGGTCTTTCCGGAACGCTCAAGGTCGCGGAACATGAAGATCGCAGGGATCGGTGCCAAGGCGATGGCGCCGATCAGGGTGTTGCGGATCAGCGGACGGCGCTTGATGCCAGACTCGTCGATGATGGTGTCAACGATGTCGACTGCATCCTGGCGATCTGCTTCGGTGCGAATTTCGTGGCGGCTCTCGACCAGTTCGTGGTCTGGCATCAGGGTCTTGGCCCAGTGAACGATGCCGACACCGATGCCCAGCATCGCGAATGCGGTGCCGAGGCCCAGAGCTGCGTTCTGAACGCGAAGTTCAGCGAAAGTCATGTCGCCCAGGTGGCCCAGGACGAAGTAGGCCACGAAGAAGAACAGCGTGCCGATGATGGAGATGGTAAATAGGAGCGCTACTTGGCGCTCGTGTCGCTTGGCTGCGCGCGGATCGCGGTCTGCGAGACGCGGACGGTGCGGAGGTAGTCCTGGATCCGGGAACCGGTCCTGAGCCACATCGTCAGCCTTAGCAACGGTGCCCGAGTTTTCGGGACTGCCGTGACTATGGTCGCCCATGTTTCTCTCTCATCCTTCTGTTAGGAATTTTTGTACGTAGTGATGTTTGCGGCGCTACGCCGCGAGTGCCTTAGGAAGGACGCGAGGTCAACCAAATGGTGAAGGCGATGATGATACCCAGACCAGCGGTCCAGACGAACAGGCCTTCAGCCACTGGGCCAAGCGATCCGAGTGCGAAACCGCCGGCGGAACCATTGGCTTCAATGGTCTTCAGGAAGGTGACAACGTCGCGCTTCTCGTCCGGGGTGATGTTCGAATCGTTGAACACAGGCATGTTCTGTGGGCCGGTAACCATTGCCTCGTAAATGTGCTTCTCGCTGACACCAGCCAGGGTCGGAGCAAACTTACCGCGGGTCAGGGCGCCACCGGCAGCAGCGGCGTTGTGGCACATTGCGCAGTTGACGCGGAACACGGTTCCACCATGAGCGGCGTCGCCCTTGGTGGTATCCAAGCTTTCCTCATCCGGGATAGCCGGTCCTGCGCCGAGGCTGGCTACGTAAGCAGCCAGCTGCGAGATCTGGTCATCGGTGAACTGCACTGGCTTTGCCTGGGCCTGAGGGCCCTGCATCTGCATCGGCATACGTCCGGTGCCAACCTGGAAGTCAACCGATGCGGCGCCAACGCCGATCAGCGACGGACCCGTGTTGGTTCCTTCTGCATTCATACCGTGGCAGGTGGCGCAGTTGGCGACGAAAAGCTTTCCGCCTTCATCTACATCCGACTGCGAGGCAGTGGTGGTGTCCGCAGCCTTCGCTTCGCTGATGCTTCCCGCTGCAGTGTAGAGACTGCCGGTAATCAGCAATCCGAATAACAGCAGGGCCACAGCGGCGAGCGGGTGGCGGCGCTTTTTCGAAAGAGCCTTCACTTGCTGATTCCTCACTTAATTTCTTGGTGTGGTGTTGCCGTACTTCTGTGGAGGCAACTGATGAATTGTTAGTTGCCTACTTGAGGAAGTAGATGATCGCGAACAGAGCAATCCAGACGACGTCAACGAAGTGCCAGTAGTAGGACACGACGATGGCGCCGGTTGCTTCGAAGTGACCAAACTTCTTCGCGAGCATCGCACGACCAATGATCAGCAGGAATGCAATCAGGCCACCGGCAACGTGAATGCCGTGGAAGCCAGTAGTCATGTAGAACGCCGAAGCATAGCCGTTCGAGTTCATAGCAACGCCCTCATGAATGAGGACGACGTATTCGTAGGCCTGGACCGAAACGAAGATAGCCCCAAGGATGAAGGTGAGAATGAACCATTCGATCATTCCCCATTCCTTGAGGTTGAACACTCCGCCGGTGCGGCGAGGCTTAAATGCCTCGGCCTTGAAAACACCAATCTGGCACGAGAACGAGCTGGACACCAGAATCAAGGTGTTAACCAGCGCGAACGGAACGTTCAGCTTGGCAGTTTCAGTCGCCCAGAGTTCGGGCGCGGCAGCACGGATGCTGAAGTACATGGCGAAGAGGGCGGCGAAGAACATGAGCTCGCTGGAGAGCCACACCATCGTTCCCACCGACACCATGTTTGGGCGGTTCGGCGCATGTGGCGCCGTCGTATTTGGGGCATGAGTCGCAGTTGTCACACTGACATTATGTCTCTAAACGGCCCTCAGATACCAATACAAACCGGGCCTGACAGTGGTTTTTTCCACCACATCAGGGCAACAACCGCGGAAACACGCGGAAGTTCGAATCAAACTCTTTCTACAATTCGTAGAGCTTGATCCGGCGAGTCACGCGAAACATTCACTTATGCAACACCTGTGTTGCGTAATTCTTCCCTGCAAAGTGCCGATTTCGGAGGCCGGAGTCGCAACTTCTTAAGACATGAAGTGGAGAGATTTCCGCGCTTCTCGTTAGGCTTACATACGTGTCAACGAGCCCTGTAAACGAAAAGTTCCCGACGTGGCCAAATCTGCTGGCCACACTGATTTCGGGCGGCGATCTGAGCCGCGACGAAGCAGGCTGGGCCATGAACGAAATCATGAATGGCGAAGCGAGCGACGTACAAATCGCTGGCTTTTTAGTCGCCCTGCGCGCCAAGGGTGAAACCGTCGCCGAATTGACCGGTTTGGTGGACTCGATGGTGGCAAATGCCCGTCCGCTGAGCGTCAATGCACCAACTCTAGACATTGTTGGAACCGGCGGCGATCGTCAGAACACCGTCAATATTTCGACCATGGCGACCTTGGTCTGCGCCGGCGCCGGAGTCAGCATAGTTAAGCACGGCAATCGAGCCTCGTCGTCTTCCTCCGGATCTGCCGACGTGCTTGAGGCCCTTGACGTGCGCCTGGACGTACCAATCGAGCGCCTTGTTGAGGTTTACGACAAGGTTGGGATTGCGTTCTGTTTCGCCAATATCTTCCATCCCTCGATGCGTCATGTCGCCAATGCGCGACGTCAATTGAGGATCCCTACCGCGTTCAATTTCATGGGTCCACTAACCAACCCGGCCTTGCCCAGCGCTTCGGCCATCGGATGCTCAGACCTGAAGATGGCCCCGATTATGGCCGGGGTTCTGGCCAGCCGCGGCGTCCGCGGGCTGGTATTCCGGGGAGAAGACGGCCTGGATGAGTTGACTACCACCGCATCGAACCGCGTTTGGGAAGTGCGCAACGGGCAAGTCAACGAGTTCACTTTTGACGTCCAGGAAATCGGGATCGCACGTGCGACCCTCGAAGACCTCCGCGGAGGCGACGCACAACATAACGCCCAGGTTGTACGCGACATTGTCAACGGCGCCACCGGCCCCGTACGCGATGCAGTCCTTGTCAACGCCGCCGCCGGCATCGTTGCGTTCGACGAGAAGGCCGAGGGCAGCTTCAAGGATCGCATGGCTGCGGCCCTCGACCTCGCCAAGCAGTCGATCGACTCCGGCGCCGCGGCGGCGGTGCTCGCGACCTGGTCTGAAACCACAACGGCTATTGTTGGCAGCTAGGCAAGTGCCGCAGCCAACAAATTGAGGCCTTGGTTCATCGCTTTACAAGCGATGAACCAAGGCCTCGTTTTTTATAGTTTCGCTTATTCGCCCAAGTCCAGGGAGAACGCCGCATCGAGATCGTGCGTAGAGTACGCACGGAACGCGATGTGCGTCTGGGTTCCGCGGATGCCGGGGATCTTGGAAAGCTTGTTCGCGATCACTTCCGCAAGGTCCTCATGCTTGTGCACATGAGCGATTGCGATTAGATCCCAATCGCCGGCAACTGAGTAGACCTCGCGAATGCCTTCGATCTCGGAAATCTGCTGGGCGGATTCGGGAATGCTGTCGGTAGCCGTCTGAATCATTACGAATGCGGTAACCATTGATACCTCTCAATGCTCGTGACCCGCCTGCTTTTGGGCCATCCTCTTGACTCAACCTTAGTCGACAATGGGTGAGATTCGAGCGTTTCGAGAACAAACGGGACACCCATGCTACAAGTTTTAAAATTTGTAAAATAAAAGACAATGTTTTAACATTGTTTCATGATTGTCTTGACGATTGATCAGAGGCGTTCACGTTCCTCTGACGACAAGGTTGAAGCACTGGTCAAACAGGCTAATGCTACCGTACCCGTGGTGCGCCCGTTCCAACGCACCGCGGGAGATGAAATCCAGGCCGTGATGGACGACGCCTCGGAAGCGATCCGCTTGGCGGTCATGATGGCCGCTTCAGGGGATTGGAGCGTTGGCATCGGTTTCGGCCAGGTCGAAACACCTTTGCCGGCTGAAACGCGCGCGGGCCGAGGTCCCGCATTTGAGTTCGCCAGGGTGGCCGTTGAACGAGCCAAGAACACCAATGCGCATTTGGCGGTCCACGGGCCGACCAACGAGGCTTCTCGGCTGGAGGCCGAGCTCCAGCTAACGGCTGCCGTTGTTTCAAAGCGCCGTGCCACGGCGTGGGAAGCCGGAACGCTGGCCGATGAGGGGATGACCCAGCAGCAAATCGCCGTGCGCCTCGGAATCACTCAGCAGGCTGTTTCGTCTAGGCTGTCAGCAGCACTATGGTTCGAAGCTAATCGAATGATGGATGAGGCTGCCAAGTCGCTGGCGCGCCAATTGAAGCTGATAGGGGAGTAGCTCCTGTGTTCTGGACCGCTTGGGCAGTTCTGATCGTTGCCACCGGCTTGTCTGCCGCCGCGAGTTTTCTCAGCTATGCGAAAGGACGCCGCGCGTCAATCCGCACCTGGATTACCCTCGTGGCCGCCGTGCTCGCGCTGGCTTCGCTGGTCTTGGGTCTCGTCGGCCACGCGGTACACGAGAGCGAGTCCGTTCCGGCAGTGTTATCGATTTCGCTGAGCGTGCTCTTCGCGCTTGCGTTCGGTGGACCCTTCACCGAACTGGTTTTCACGATGGCTTCCAGGGCCCCGAAGCCTCCGGCGAAAGAAAAGTCCGATCCGTCACCGCTGCGTGGCGGGTTGTGGATCGGACTTCTGGAACGCGCAGCCATTGTGGGTACGCTCTGGGCCGGCTGGCCCGAGGGAACTGCAGTTGTTCTTGCCGTCAAGGGACTTGGCCGATTCGCGGAACTGAAGAATCACCAGGCCGCTGAACAGTTCATCCTCGGGACGTTCGCCAGCGGGCTTGTCGCAGCTGGCGCTTACGGATTAGGCCTGTTGCTTAGCTAAGCGCTTGGCTACCAGTCCGGTAATGAGGCGCCGGCCCAACAGGAACAGTCCAAGCACCAGGGTGGCAACGATGATGAAGGCCACAGCTGCGGTGTCGTTGAATGCCAGTCGCAAAGCGATGCCCAAGGCCACGGTGCCGATCCAGATCAGCAGTCCGGTGGGCCACAGGTTGTTAATGGTTTTCCATGGGCGCGAAGCCACGGTCACGATCGCGTAGCCGATCAAGAATGGAAGCGCAGTCCACAAGATGCCGCCCAGCGAGAGCCCATGCTCATGCTCGCGGCGGCCCAGCAGGGCGAAGATGGCGATGAGTACTAGATCAATGGCGACCCAGGCGGGCCACTGACGGATTTTTTGAGCCATGAAAATATCCTAGGTTCTTCCTCGCGCTACAACGAATCATTTGATGTCGCTTACAGTTTTGACGTGCGGCAGCCGGAGCCGGAAGGTCTCGTCAGGAGCAAGAAAGGCGGTTCCCTGCGTGTTGGAACACAGCAATGGAATTCTTCAAAAGTGGCAGGTCCCGTTGTACCTGCTTGCCGTGGCGACCGCCGCATCGTTCGGCCTGCTGGAACCGCAGACGGCCACGGTGCTGGATTCAGGGATCAACCCGGCGTTGGCACTGTTGCTCTTCGCGACATTTCTCGCCATTCCGCTCACCCGGCTCATCGGAGCCTTACGCAACATCCGTTTCCTCATGGCCGCGGTGCTGCTGAACTTCGCTGCTGTTCCGCTGGTTGTCTGGCTGCTGAGCCGCGTGGTCGCCGCAGATGCCGAATTGATGATCGGCTTGTTGCTGGTGCTCCTCGCGCCGTGTGTCGACTATGTCATCGTGTTCACCCGGATCGCCGGGGGAGCGAGCCACCAATTGCTGGCGGCCACGCCGGTCTTGATGCTGCTCCAGGTGGTCATGCTGCCCATCTATCTTTCTTGGTTCGCGGGCCCGGCCTTGGGAGCGGTCATCACCCCCGAACCGTTCGCCCATGCGTTCACGTGGCTGATTGCCGTTCCGCTCGTTTCAGCCATGCTGGTCCAGCTATTGGCCCGCAGGTTCAGGTCGGCCGAGGTTATCGAGAACCTGATGGATCTGCTCATGGTGCCGCTGATGATGCTCGTGCTGTTCCTGGTGGTGGCTTCACAGGTCAGTTCAGTCAAGGCCGAGTTCTCCCGTCTGCTGGCGGTTGTGCCGCTCTACGTGCTTTTCCTTGTCGTCATGCCGCCCGTGGGGAAAGGCATCACACGCATCTTCAAACTCGCAGTGCCGGAGCAGCGGGCCCTGGTTTTCTCCGGTGCCACACGCAACTCGCTGGTCGTCCTGCCCCTGGCCTTGGCCATGCCCGCGTCGCTTGCCCTGGTCCCGGCCGTGGTGGTGGCCCAGACGATCATCGAACTTCTCGGAATGCTTGTCTATGTCAAGGTGGTGCCTCGGCTGCTGCCAGGGTCCCCGGTCCAAGGCAGATCCCCGCAAACCTGAGAGGCCTCGGAAGATCCATCCGTCGTGACGGAATACCCGTGTCACGGGTCTACACTGAGCAGACCAATCAGAGGGGAGTACCAGCCATGGGGAACCTGATCTACGGCATGAATGTGAGCCTGGATGGATATATCGCCGACACGGAGGGTGATATTTCATGGGGCGTTTCCACCGAGGAGCTTTTCAGATGGTGGCTCGAGGAGGAACAGGCGGTGAGCCTCATGCTGTACGGGCGCAAGCTGTGGGAAACCATGAGCCCATATTGGCCAACGGGGGACAAGGCGCCCGATGCCCGGTCCGACCAAGTTGACTATGCCCGCAACTGGAGGGACACTCCCAAAATCGTGTTTGCTTCCGACAGCCTACCCCTTGATTGGAACACGCGGCTGGCTACCGGTAATGCCGTGGCTGAGATCCGGGCGCTCAAGGAACAAGTTAATGGGTCCATCCGCATCGGCGGTGCATCGCTTGCGTCCGCCGCCATGCGGGCGGGCTTGATCGATGAATACGCCGTGGTCACGCATCCGGTGCTGCTCGGCGGCGGCAACCCGTTCTTCTGCTTGCTCGACCAACACGTGCACCTCGAGCTTGTGGAAACCCGGGTCTTCGACGGGGGAGTGACCATGAACAGATACCGGTCCGAGACCTGAGCGCACGGCCCCGCACACAATTCCTCCAGAGAACCACCCGGGGGCCTTCGAACTTGCCACAGTCGGACAGCAACCTTCTGAACCCAGACAGGGTCTGAAGAACATTCACTGGTAACGCCTGGTGACGCCGCAAAGTTTGTGGAAAGCTGCAGACCAACTCTGTCCAGAGGAGACGTGAAATGGGTCGCATCGTTGCCATGAATTGGGTCAGTCTCGACGGGGTCATGCAAGCGCCATTATCGTCGGAAGAACACCGTGATGGAGGATTCACGGCCGGAGGTTGGGCCGCAACGACGAATGATGACACCATCGACGAAGTCATGCAAAAGGCCACGATTTCCGCGGCTGGCATGTTACTAGGCTGAAGGACCTATGACATCTTCGCCGAGGCCTGGTCGCAGGCGAACACAGCAGACCCCGCCATCGCGGCCATGAATCGAATGCGCAAGTATGTTGTCACCCAAAGCGCCAGCGAGCTCCAATGGATCAACAGTCAGCGCCTCGGGGGAGAGCTGGTGGCCTCAGTCCGCAAGTTGCGTGAATCGGGCAACGGAAACCTGGTCGTTTTCGGTTCGAGCCAATTGCTTCAAGCCTTGGCGAAAAATGACTTGATCGATGCGTATACGTTGCTTCTGTACCCGGTCATCCTCGGCTCGGGAAAACGACTTTTCGCAAATGACGACCACCGCAGGAACTTCATCTTGTCAGACTCGCTGATCTCGCCGACCGGCGTCGCCATCCTGACCTACCAGCGATCAGCGTATTCCTGAACGTGACAGACCAATCCTCATGCGGAGATGGTGAACGGGACGGCTCTGGATCGCTCCGGCCCGGCTATCTATCGACAACGCTGGATCGTCACCACTGGTCAATCCCTACCGGGGTGAATCCATTGAGCGCAGGCATCGTCAAAGAATGCTTGCACATGCAGGTCAACCATCAGCCAGCAGACGGTCGGGGACCGCCAGATTTCCATAACTTTACATAATGTAGATTATCGGCTTATTTGCAATGTCCCGGAAAGTGGGTGTTTTTCATTGAAATCGCATCACAGGACCACATCAGCGACAGCGTGTCACGAAGCTTCGCCGTCAGCCTGCTGCTCCATGCGGTACCGCGCAAAGTCCAGCGTCTGGCGGATGTACTCACGCGCACGCTCATCACGCATCGAATAGATCATGTGGCGGCCGGACTTACGCGTTTGCAGGACGCCAGCCGTGCGAAGCCGCGTCAGCAACTGGCTCGCAATTGTCGGCGTCACGCCAACCTGCTGGGCCAGCTCGGACAACGTGCGATCCTCCTGGCATAAGGCCCACAGAATCTGCAACCTCGCCGGATCGGAAAGCGTCTTCAGTACCAATACGGACATGTCCAGCAAGTCGCCGTCGATGATTTGGTCGCGCATCGGTTCAACCACAGGTTCGCTGGTCATGACACACGCTCCCAATCATCCGCTTGGCGCCCGGGACTTTCCCGGAGCCGCTACATGCTTCCCGTTCGCAAGTGAGTCCATTATGGTCATGCAAGCGAATAAAGCGATAGGTTCACCCCGGAGATCTCAGAAATTACCGCCTTCCCCTCCAGCGCACAGACTGCTCCCCCGAATAAATCATCTAACTCGAAGAACTCAATACGCGTTTTGACCTGCTGTTTTCCTTTATCCGTGGCTTTCGTGGTGCTCTCGGCCGCTTATGGCGTGGACCGGGGCACGTAAATTGGCCAACACCGCGGCAGATGGGAAGATTTACCTATGCCTTCTTTGCCCCCGATAACAGCACCGGCCAGGGAGCTCGAGGCTCGGATCCTGCGGAATATCGAAGACCATGAGGTGTCGCCCGACACCCAGCAGAAGCGGTTGATCTCGATTCTCAGCTCCGCAGCCGCCAGCAGGTTCTCTGACGAACACCATGGAGCCTACATCTACGGCCCGCCGGGACGCGGCAAAACGCTGATCATCAATGCGCTGGTTGCCTCTTCGCCTCGGCAAACCACCGCGCGATTCCACTTCCACGAGTTCTTCCAGAACCTGAACTCCCCCAAAAACCGTGTGCCCGGGCAACGCCTCGGCGCGATCTTCAGCCAAGGGCTGGAACGCGAGCTCAAGGGGTTGAAGATCCTGGTCTTCGACGAGTTCCACTGCACCGAGCCCGGCGACGCGATGCTGATGGTGCGGCTGGTCAAGTACTGTGCGGAACATTCGATCTTCTTGGTGGCCACTTCGAACTACGAGCCGGACCGGCTGCTGGACGATGACGCCTTCCACCATCTGGTCCAGCCGACCATCGCCTCGATCCGCGAGAACTTCACCGTTTTCGAACTCGATGGATCCGTCGACTACCGTACTCTGGCCGTGGACGGCGAGGCCTGCGACCGGGGGTACCGAGCGGGCACCCTGTCGGTGGGCGTCACCGCCGAGCCAAGCACCGCACGGCGAGAAATGATCCGGATCGGATACGACGAGATCGGCCCGGCCTACGTGGCGGATGAATCCATCTGGATCGGCTTTGACCAGTTGTGCGGCACCCGGCGCAACACGGCGGACTATCTGGAGCTGGTCCGACGATTCACGCGTTGGCATATCACCGCAGTTCCGGCCACCCGGGACTTGCCCATGGACGAGGAGCGCCGTCTGGCGAACGTGCTGGACATCTTCTACGACCGCGACATCGAGCTGCACCTGTATACCGCCGACGGGCTCGAACACCTGGGCTCGTCGCTGCACGACACCGAACGCGACCGGCTGGCCTCACGCCTGGCCCAGCTGCAATTCATTGAACTTGAACGGATGGGCCTCTGAGCATGAGCATCACCTACTCCCCCGAAGAACTCGAGATCCTCGTCGCCGGCGTGCTCGGCACGGCAGAGAACAACGTGGTGCCGATCGTCCAGCTGGGCCACCCGGTGCTGCGTCAGCAGGCTGTCCGCTACACCGGGCAGTTGCCGGGGAAACTGCTCGACGAGCTGCTGTCGGTCATGCGCCAAACCATGTACGCCGCTCCGGGTGTCGGCCTGGCCGCCCCGCAAATTGGTATTCCCCTGCAGATCGCGGTGCTGGAAGACCTCTACAGCCTGCCCGAAGACATGGCGGCCGAACGCGAGCGCGAACCGCTGGAGTACTTCGAGATTTTCAACCCGCGATACGAGCAGCGTGGGGAACGCACCGCCGAATTCTACGAAGGCTGCCTGTCCTTCGACGGATTCCAAGGCGTCGTGACCCGCCCGGCGGACATCCAAGCCAGCTACGAGGACCGCGAGGGGAACCCGGTGGTCCGTGAATTCTCCGGCTGGCAGGCCCGGATCGTGCAGCACGAGACCGACCACTTGTACGGGACCGTCTACATCGACAAGGCGGCCACCCGCTCGCTGATCAACGAGACCGAACTGTGGCGCCACCAGGGCCTGTCCGTGGCCTCCGCCAAGGAAGCACTGGGATTCTGATGCCGGACGCCACCACGTTGCTCTGCCCCGTCTGCCAAGGCGCCTTGGACTTGTCCAGCGAACCGCGCCGCACACTGGCCTGCCCGGCGGGCCACCGCTTCGACGCGGCGAAACAGGGCTACTTCAACTTCCTGACCGGCAAGGGGACGAATTTCCTCGAGGACACCTCGCCCATGGTGCTGGCCCGCGAGGCCTTCCAAAATCGAGGGCACTACGCCCAGCTGGCCGCCGAGCTCGCCGCCCTGGTCGCCGGGCACCACACTGCCCAGCAGCTGGACATCATCGATGCCGGCGCCGGCACAGGCTACTACCTTGGCGAAATCCTGGACCGCCATCCGGCGGCGCGCAAGGACGCGCTGGCCATGGACATCTCCCGGTTCGCCATGCGCCGGGCCGCCAAGCTGCCGGATACGCTCGCGGTTGTCTGGGACGTTTGGCGGGCCATCCCCAGCGGCGACGGATCACGCGACGTGGTGCTCAACTGCTTTGCGCCGCACAACCCTGCGGAGTTCCGCCGCGTGCTGCGCCCGCGGGGCCTGTGCCTGGTGGTCACCGGGGCCGCCGACCATCTGGAAGAGGTCCGCGAACCGCTGGACATGCTTTCGATCGCCGGCGGCAAGCAGGAATCCCTGGTCGAGAAATTCGGCGCTGAGCAGCTGACCCATCTGAGCTCCCGCAACATCAAGTACCAGATGGAGCTGGAACCCGAGGACCTGTTTAATCTGGCCTTCATGGGGCCTGCCGGGCACCATCTGGCCGCAGAGGTCCTGCGCGCCAAAGCCGACGCGCTCGGCCGGCGCACCGTAACAGCATCCTTCGACGTACATTTATTCGTCCCGCAGGGCTAGAAAATACCCCAAAATGACTACACTTTTCGTTCGCTGATTACGGCAGAATGGAGAAAAGGCCACTCGCAACGGGCCATTGATCAATTTGAGCAAAGGTGGATGCCATGACAACGGCCGAATGGATCATCAGCAACGCGTGGGTCATCTGGCTCGCGGTGTTTTTGCTGCTGGCGATCATCGAGATGCTGTCGCTCGACCTGTACTTCATCATGCTCGGGGTAGGCGCACTCGGCGGCGTCGCCGTCGCCCTCTCGGGCGGCCCCATGTGGCTTCAAGTTGTCGTCTTCTGCGTTGTTTCCCTGCTGATGATCCTGCTGGTCCGGCCCATAGCGGTGCGGCATCTGAAGAAATCTCCCGAGGGATTCCGAACGAATATCGAACGCCTGATTGGCGAGGACGCCTTGATCTTGGAGCCGACCTCGCGCCTGTCCGGGTCTGCGAAGATCCATGGCGAGATCTGGACCGCACGCGCCGAGGCGAACTCCCCCACCATGATGCCCGGTACCTACGCGGTGGTCCGGCGTGTGCAGGGAGCCACCGCATATCTTGAACCGGCGCCCCTGGCCCCGGAAAACTAATCCGCAGCGGCAGCTTGCCGCCCCATCGATTTATCACTCAAGCACAAGGAAAGAGAGTACAAACCATGACCGGTAATGGCTTTGGCTTGACCATCGTCCTTGTCGTTCTGGCGATCTTCGTGATCGTCGTGCTACTACGCAGTGTGCGTATCGTGCCCCAGGCACGAGCAGGCATTGTGGAACGCCTCGGCAAGTACAACCGCACCCTCAATCCGGGTCTGACCATCCTGATTCCCTTCGTGGACCGGCTGCTCCCGCTGCTGGATCTGCGCGAACAGGTTGTGTCCTTCCCGCCGCAGCCCGTGATCACCGAGGACAACCTCGTCGTCTCCATCGACACCGTGGTGTACTTCCAGATCACCGAGCCGAGGGCGGCCACCTACGAAATCGCCAACTACATCCAGGCAGTGGAGCAGCTGACCACCACGACGCTGCGTAACGTCGTCGGCGGCCTGAACCTGGAAGAGGCCCTGACCAGCCGCGACCAGATCAACGGCCAGCTGCGCGGGGTGCTGGACGAGGCCACCGGCAAGTGGGGCATCCGTGTCTCGCGCGTCGAGCTGAAGGCCATCGATCCTCCCCTGTCGATCCAGGACTCCATGGAGAAGCAGATGCGCGCAGAGCGTGACCGCCGCGCCGCGATCCTGACGGCGGAAGGCACCAAGCAGTCCGACATCCTGACCGCCGAGGGCAAGCGCCAGGCGTCCATCCTCAAGGCGGAGGGCGATGCCCAGGCCTCGATCCTTCGGGCCGACGGCGAAGCCCAGGCCATCCAGAAGGTATTCGACGCCATCCATGCCGGCCGACCGGACCAGGAGCTCCTGGCCTACCAGTACCTGCAGACCTTGCCGAAGCTGGCCGAAGGCACCTCGAACACCCTGTGGGTGATCCCGAGCGAGCTGACCGAAGCGCTCAAGGGAATCGGCGGCGCGCTGGGCGGAACGGGAACCGCCAAGAACCCGGGCTCCACCGACGGAATCTGATTCCGCGTTGACCCGAACAGGTCAATATCCACGCTGCGGCGAGGTGCGAAGCTTGCACCTCGCCGCAGACGCGTATAATGGATGTTTTGGTGTAAAGAATTTTCTTCCGCCACTTGAGACGGAATTATTTCAGCGCGCCAAACGTTGGTACGTGTAGCGAATTTTTTAGACATCGCGGAGGGAAAACATGAGCGATCGCAGCCTACGAGGCATGCGCCTGGGTGCACAGAGCATGGAATCTGAGGCAGGTGTGGAGCCGGCTGCCCGTCAGCGCGTCGAATACCGTACCGAAGAGGGTGAAACCCTCTTCATCGTCTTTGCCGCCGAGGCAGAGATCCCTGCAACTTGGGCCACCAAGACCGGCAAGGAAGCCAAGCTGGTGCATGGGGAGGCCAAGGCCGAGGAAGCCAGCAATGAGAAGCCCGTGCGTACTCACTGGGACATGTTGCTGGAACGCCGCAGCGAAGAAGAACTCGAGAAGATTCTGGCCGACCGTCTGACCCAGTTGCGCACCGCGCGTGGCGAGGCCGTCTAGACAGCATCGATGCCGCGGGGCCGGTTCCCTCCTGCAACAGGAGGGAACCGGCCCCGCAGTCATTTAAGCGCCGGCGAAGCCGGACACAACAACGCGGCGTCCGCGAAGTCTGGGCTTCGCGGACGCCGCGAGTGGTTTGTTGGGCAGACGCTACTTGCGCGAGGTCAGCTTCTTCCAGCGGGCTCCCAGGCCCCAGCGGGTCACGTTCCACATGGCTTCGAAAACGATGTTGCCGCTCATCTTCGAAGCGCCCAATTCGCGTTCCACGAAGGTCACCGGAACTTCGACGATGCGCTTGCGCATCATGGCGACGCGGAAGGTCATGTCGACCTGGAATCCGTAGCCGCGCGACTCGACCGCATCGAAGTCGATTTCCTCCAGGGTCTGGCGCTTGAAGGCCCGGTAGCCGGCGGTGATGTCGCGCAGCGGCAAGCCGAGCATGGTGCGGGAGTAGAAGGAGCCGCCGCGGGAGATGATCTTGCGCAGCAGCGGCCAGTTCACGACCTCGCCGCCCTTGACCCAGCGCGAGCCGATCACCAGGTCTGCTCCGGCGGCGCTGGCCTCCAGCAGGCGCGGAAGCTGCTCGGGCATGTGCGAGCCATCGGCGTCCATTTCGACCAACACGTCGTAGTCGCGGGCCAGGGCCCACTCGAACCCGGCGATGTACGCGGCGCCCAGGCCATCTTTGCCGGTGCGGTGCAGCACGTGGATATTGCTGTCCTCGGCGGCCATCTTGTCGGCCAATTCGCCGGTGCCGTCGGGCGAGTTGTCGTCGACGATCAGTACGTCCGAGTCAGGAACGGCAGTCCGGAGCCTTCCGACCGTCAGCGGGAGGGATTCCAGTTCGTTGTAGGTCGGAATGATCGTAATGACGCGCACTCGGCGGCACCTTTCTAGGTTAACGGCTGCAATGAGCCCTCGCGGGGCATGGGGGTATGCCCGGAATACTGCGTTATGAGGGCTGATCCAAATTCAAAGTATACTCACCCGGCACAGCGGGCATCGCCCCAGACACAGGAAAACGCAACGATCCCCAGTGACTTCGGCCCTATTTCACAGGTTGGAAAACTCGGGAAATGTTATCTAAGGTCACCGGGGATCGCTATTCAAATTGCGTCGTTTCGAATACAAAGCTGGGTGCATCACGAAGAGGCGCTTAGTACAGCCTAATGGGTGACCCACCCAGCCTGTCAACCAACTGGTGACCACAATCTTCGTCCAATATCTTCAAGTCAGACAAGATGTTGCGAATTTTTTCGGACACCGGTGCCGCGGCTTAAAGGGAGGCTCCCGCCGCTGCTTCCAACTGGTCGAACAGGATCCGCCCGGCGCGCACGGTGCGCAGGCAGGCGGGGATCTGCTCGTCGACGACCGGGAGCATCGGGGTGCCGGCGCGGGCGTCGGTGCTCCAGGAGCTGATGCGCACGTCCGGGGTCTGCACGGCCAGTTCCGAGGCGCTCCACACGGCGAAGGTCGCCGGGGCGCCGATGACCAGCTGGCCGGCCAGCGGGTTGCTCTCCCCCATCGCGCGGTAGGTCGAGCGGGTTTGGGCCAGGAAGGCGGCGCGGGCGGAGATGCGGGCGTCGGCATCCGCCATGTTCATCGCCGCGCGCACGATCTTCCAGCCGTCCACCTCGGTGACCGGGGCGTCGGAGCCGAGCACCAGCGGCACGCCGGAGGACAGCATCGCGGAGAGGTTGTTCATGCCCTGCGCGCGCTCCCCCAGGCGGGCGGCGTACATGCCGTTCTCGCCGGCCCAGGCGGCGTCGAAGCCCGGCTGCATGGAGACCATGATCGAATACTGCAGCAGGCGCTGGCGGGCCGCCTCGTCCACCATCTCGGCGTGCTCGATGCGGTGTCGGCACATCTGCAGCTTGGCGGTGCCGATGCGACCGGCGGCCAGGTCGAAGGCGTCCAACAGCGTGTCCAGCGCGCCGTCGCCGATCACGTGGAAAGCGGCTTGGATGCCGCGCTGGCTGCAGGCGACCAGATGCTCCGCGATCTGTTCGCGGCTCAGGTACAGGTTGCCGCGGGTGCCCGGCGCATCGGCGTAGTCTTCGCGCAGGTAGGCAGTGTGGCTGCCCAGCGAGCCGTCGACCCGCAGATCGCCGCCCAGGCCGAGCACGCGGCCGGCCGGGAAGCTGGACATCAGCTCGTCGGCGCGCCCGGCGTCGGAGACCAGTTCGCCCCAGAAGGCGTAGACCTGCGGAAGCTCTGCATGATCCAGCGACAGCAGCTCATCCAGCACGGCACGGCCTTCAAGCTGCGGGGCTGCCATTTCCACCACGGTGGCGAAGCCGCGCGAGGCGTAGTGCTCCAGGGCCAGACGCTGGTAGTCCGCCTCCGCCGCGGTGCCGGCCAAGGCCTCGCGCACCGCGTCGTGTTCGGCGCCGCGCACCACGCCGGAGGCGATGTCGCCCAGTTCCAGCTCATCGAGCAGCTTCCGGTTCACCAGGGCGCTGTGCACATCGCGGCGCACCAGGTAGTAGCCGCGTCCGCCGGCGGCGGAGGTCAGCTCCGCCTCGCCGGGCAGTTCAGGCTGGGCCCAGGAGGAGTTGTCCCAGCCCTGGGCCAGCACCAGCGAGGCCGAAGCGCGGGCGCGTTCGGAGACCAGGGCTAGCAGCGCGGCGGCGCTGTCGGCGGTGCCCAGGTCGGCGCCGGCCAGGGTGCGGCCCAGTGCGGCCAGGTGGGTGTGGGACTCCACGAAGGCGGGGGTGATCAGCGCGCCGTACAGGTCGACGACCTCGTCCGCGTGCTCCGCGTGGCGGTCGGCAGCCTCCTCACCGCCGATCCAGGCCACGGTGTCGCCGTCCACAACCATCGAGGTCGCGAACGGGTCCGCGGCCGAATACACCGAACCGTTGCGGTACAGGATTTTTGCCATGTGCTAACTTCCTTTTCATTCCACGCCGCCGGGGCGAGCCCGGCGCGAATAAACTCTGCGGGTGCGGCGCTAGTCCAGCACGTTCGAATAGGCGACGACGCCGCGCTTGATGCTGTCCACTGCCTGGTAGGCTCCGCGCACCAGCTGCGGGGGCAGGTCGGTGTTCTTCGCGAACTGGTCCAGGGTGTCGATGACCTGCTTGGCCCAGCGCACGAAGTCGCCCGGGGCCAGATCCGTGCCGCGCAGCGCGCTGTTCAGGCTGGAGCCGCGCGCCCACTTGTACATCGGCCAGATCAGGCCGGATTCCGGAGGGGCGGTGGGGTTCAGGCCCAGGGCTTCCTCGGCATCGGAGAGCGGACCCCAGATGTTGATGGTCTGGGTGAAGATGTCGGCGATCTTCTCGGTGGGCATTTTCGGGTCGGGCCGGTCGTAGTCGCGCCGTCCCTGGTAGACCAGGAAGGCGACCACGGCGCACAGCTCCTCGGGCTTGAGCCCGGTCAGCTTGCCGGTTTCCAGCACCTGGCTGGTGAGCAGGTCGCGTTCGCCGTAGATACGGCGCAGGCGCCGACCGGAGTCCGTGATGCTGAAGTCCTCCCCGTCCTCGCTGGGCAGCAGGTAGCCGAACTGCTCCAGGACCTTGCAGACCTTGTCGAACTGGGTGGCGATGGTGTTGGTGCGGCCGCGGATGTTGCGCCGGGCCTTCTCCGTGTCCTTCTTCAGCTTCCAGTAGCGGTCGGCCCAGCGCATGTGGTCATCGCGCTCGGAGCAGGCGTGGCACGGGTGGTCGCGCAGCTGCAGCCGCAGCTTCTCGATCTCGCGCTCGAAGGAGTCCGCACCCTCGAAGTCGAAGCTCTGCGCGTCCTGGCGCGGCGGACGGTGGTCGTAGATCGCGTTGCGCAACGACGAAGCCAGGTCGCGCCGCTCCTTCGGGCTCTTTCCGGTGAAACCCTTGGGGATCCGGATGCGCGAGACGATTTGCAGCGGACCGTTCAGGTCCTCGGCCGACAGCCGGCGCAGCTGGCCCTCCTCGGTCAGCACGGTATGCCGCGGGTTGTACATCGCCTCGTCCAGGGCGACGACCACGGCGCGGCCGAAGCGACGCCCTCCAGGCAGGTCCACCACGTCGCCGCGGATAACCGCCTGCAGCGAGCGTTCGGCGGCCGAACGGCGCTCATGCCGGCGCGACTTCGCCGCGGTCTTCTCCAGCGCCGCCAGCTCCCGCTGCAGCTTCAGGTACTCGGTGAAGTCGCCCAGGTGGCATTCCATGGACTTGGCGTAGCCGGCCAGCGACTCCTCCCTGGAACGCACCTGCCGGGCCATGCCCACCACGGAGCGGTCGGCCTGGTACTGGGCGAAGGAGCTTTCCAGGATCTGGCGGGTCTGCTCGAGGCCGAACTGCGCCAAGAGGTTCGTGGACATGTTGTAGGTCGGGCGGAACGAGGAGTTCAGCGGGTAGGTGCGGCGCGAGGCCAGACCGGCCAGCGCTTCGGGTTCCATGTCAGGGTTCCACAGCACGATGGAGTGGCCCTCCACGTCGATGCCGCGGCGTCCCGCGCGCCCGGTGAGCTGGGTGTATTCACCCGAGGAGATCTGCACGTGCGATTCGCCGTTGAACTTGACCAGTTTCTCCAGCACCACCGAACGGGCCGGCATGTTCACGCCCAGGGCCAGGGTTTCGGTGGCGAACACGACCTTGACCAGGTTGCGCGCAAACAGGTCCTCGACGATTTCCTTGAAGATCGGCAGCAGCCCGGCATGGTGGGAGGCGAAGCCGCGGACCAGCCCGTCGCGCCAGCTCCAGAATTCCAGCACGTCCAGGTCCTCGTTGGGGATCCTGCAGGCCACCTCGTCCAGCGCCTGTGCGATCTGCGCGGCTTCTTCGTTGGTGGTCAGGCGGAGATCCGCCATGGCGCACTGCTGCACGGCCATGTCGCAGCCCTTGCGGGAGAAAATAAAGAAGATCGCCGGCAGCAGCCCGGCGCGGTCGAGCCTGGCGATGACCGAAGAGCGGGAGACGCGCTGGCTGAGCCCGGGGGCGCGCTGCGGCCCGCGTGGAGCACCGCGGCCCCGTCCGCGCTGCACGCGGCCGCCGGGGCTGTGGCTGTGGCTGCGTACGAGCTTGCGCAGCTCCGGATTCACGCTGGCCTTGATGTCGCCCTCGGCGACCTTGTCGAAGGCGACGTCCTCGGCGAACAGGTCCACCAGGTTCGGGCCGACCATGACGTGCTGGAACAGCGGCACCGGCCGCACTTCGGAGACGATGATGTCGGTGTCCCCGCGCACGGTATCCAGCCAACCGCCGAATTCCTCGGCATTGGAGACCGTGGCGGACAGCGAGATGATCTGCACGTTGGAGGGAAGGTGGATGATCACTTCTTCCCAGACCGCGCCGCGGAACTTGTCCGCGAGGTAGTGGACCTCGTCCATGATGACGTAGCCCAGCCCGTCCAGCGTCTGCGAATCCGCGTACAGCATGTTGCGCAGCACCTCGGTGGTCATCACCACGATCTGCGCCTCGGAATTGATGGAGGTGTCGCCGGTGAGCAGCCCCACCTGCTCCGGGCCGTAGACCTTGACCAGCTCGGTGAACTTCTGGTTGCTCAGCGCCTTGATGGGGGTGGTGTAGAAGGCCTTGCGGTTTTCGGCCATGGCCTGGAAGATCGCGAACTCCCCCACCACCGTCTTGCCGGCTCCGGTCGGAGCGGCCACCAGGACGCCGTGGCCCTCGGCCACCTTGCGGCAGGCTTCGGCCTGGAACGGGTCCAGGTCGAAGGAAAGGGTTGCCCGGAAGTCCGGCAGGCTGGTGCCGAATTCGACCTGGCGCGCCTTGGAATTCGCGTAGCGTTCCGCAGGGGAAGTCACAGGTGGCCGTTCACTTTCTGGACGCGGTGTCAGCCGCTATCCGAACACACAAGGTGGTGGTGGGCGCCGCAGCGGCGGCTACAGCTGGGAGTTCGGTTCCTCGATGGTGCTTGGCGCGTCGATATCCGACATGGCGCCGGAGGCAAGCCGTTCGTTCTCCGCATCCTGGATCCGCTGCTTCTTGGCGCGTTTCTTGTCATTGATGAAGCAGAACAAGGTGGCTGCGGCAAAGGTGATGAACAGGGGTCCGGCCAGCGCGAACATCGTGATCGCGTCGCCGCCCGGGGCCGCCATCGCGGCAACCAGGGCGATCAGGAACACGGTGATGCGCCAGTTCTTCAGGATCACCTTGGAGGACAGCACCCCGACCATGTTCAGTCCGACCATGAGCACCGGCACCAGCATGGCCAGGCCGAAGGCCAGCAGCAGCCTGAAGACGAAGGGCAGGTAGTTGTCGACGGTGACCAGGATCTCGGAGTTCTCCGGGGTCAGCCCGATGAAGAAGTGCAGCGCGAAAGGCAGGATGAAGTACGCCATGGCCACGCCGAACAGGAACAGCGGCACCGCGACGCCGGCGAAGGCCATCGACATGCGGCGCTCTTTTTTCTTCAGCCCCGGGACGATGAAAGCCCAGATCTGGTAGATCCAGACCGGCGAGGAAACCACCAGGCCGACGAACAACGCGACCTTGATCATGATGTCGAACGGCGACATGACGGCCGTGAAATTGACCGATCCGCCCGCGGCGTTCACGGGTGCGATGATCAGCGCAAGCAGCTGGTCGTAGAGGAAGAAACCGGCGATGGTGCCAAGCGCCAGGGCAATCAGCGACTTGAACAGCCGGTTGCGAGCCTCGACGAGATGCTCCTTGAGAGACATCCGCCCTTCGTCGTTTTTTGCCCGCTTTTTCTTGGTCCGCGGGGTCTTCTTTGCGTTAGTTCCCACTGAAAAGGTCTACGAGTTGTTCTTTTCGTTGGGATTCGAGTCATTGACGGTTCCGTCAATGGTCTCCGATTTAGGGTCGTCGTCCTTCATCTGGCGGACTTCCGACTTGAAAATGCGCAGCGACTGGCCCATTGAACGCGCCAGTCCTGGAAGCTTCGGTGCTCCGAAAAGCAGCAGAGCCAAAACGATAATGATGACCAAGTGCCATCCCTGCAAGCCACCCATGTGGATTCCCTTCTCTCAACTTCAAGTCTACGTTAGAACAGGCCCAAGTCCTGCATGTTCTGCGCTTGTCCGCGCTCGGTGCGACGCGCCACGCGGCGGACCCGCCGCGCTTCGATGCGTTCGGCCTTGCCCTTGCGCACGAGATTTTTGATTTTCCGCGGATCGGCGTGGGTCGCCTCGGTGCCGTGCGGATAGCGGCGGCCCGCCGGGGCGTAGTCGACGACGGTGCCGGGCTTGGCGAATTCGGCGCTCAGCTGCTCGGAGGCCTCCCCCAGCGTGTCGAACACCTTCATGCCCTGCCGGAACAGCCGGAAGCCGGCCAGCACCGCGCAGAGCAGGGTTGCCAGGACGAGGACCGTCCACAGCAAGGTCCAGAACCACCAAGGGAGCATTTATTTATCCTCATACATCCGGATAGCTTCGTCCAACCATTCACGCACGCGTTCACGCGTAGCGTCGGGAGAGATCACTGCAATCTTACCGCCGTGACGTGCCACCAGCGGCGCGGGCACCAGATCGTAAGAGATCCGCACCTTGGCCAGGTAGCCGCTGCCGATCTTCGAGCTGGACCATTCCGTGGGCTGGAAGGACTCCACCGCCGGCAGCTCCTCGTCGTCCACGTAGAGCACCGCCTGCAGGTCCTCGGCCGAACCGCGGTAGCGCATGTCCAGTTCCTCGTCGTCGCGGTGGCGCGGCCCCCGTTCGAAGACCTCGCCGGTGGCCTTGGCATCCAGGATGCGGTCCACGCGGAAGGTCAACAGGTCTTCGCGGGTGCGGCACCAGGCGCGCAGGTATTGGGTCGCGCCGTCCTCCACCAGCCGCACCGGCTCCACCTCCCGGCGCTGGTGGGCCTGCGAGTGGGCTGAATAGTAGTCGATGGACAGCACCTGGGAGCCGAGCACTGCGTCCACCAGCTGGGAGGGGATGTCGTGTTCGCGCACCTGGGACAGGGCGAAGCCCAGCGAGCCGTTCCAGCCTTCGAAACGGGCCACGGCGGCGTTGATCTTGTGCAGCGCGGACTCCAGCACCTCGCGATGCTCGAACTTGGGGATGCTGGCCAGCGCGTTCAGCCCGCCGAGCACGGCGACGGCCTCCAGCGGCGCGAGCTTCTGCGGTTCGGCCAGCAGCGCGGCGTTGGAGATGGTGACGGTATCAGCCTCCAAATCGCCGTCG
Source organism: Glutamicibacter protophormiae (assembly GCF_014647495.1). Taxonomy (GTDB): domain Bacteria; phylum Actinomycetota; class Actinomycetes; order Actinomycetales; family Micrococcaceae; genus Glutamicibacter; species Glutamicibacter protophormiae. The sequence goes on along the minus strand of NZ_BMPH01000006.1, from coordinate 36,046 downwards.
TTGACGTTGATCAGCTCGTCGTGCTGGCCTCCGGGAACACCGCACATCATGATCATCGCCAGTTCCTCGCGGACCTTGTCCACCGGCATCTGGTAGCGCTCGGCGAGCTCCTGGACCTGGACCACCCCGTGGGAGACCACGTACTGGATCATGTCGATGTTGCGCAGCACCTGGGACGCGGTGGTCCCGCGTCCGGTGGCGCGCTGCGGCCGGAAGGACGCGGCATGCATCCTGGGGTCAGCGGCCAGCTGGGCCTGGGCGTCGCGGGCCGCGCGCAGCGTGGCAGCGACCTGATCGGCCAGCGGCGCCGGTTCGAGCACCTTGACCGCCGGGCCGTAGGCGGCCAGTTCTGCGGCGAAGGATTCGGGGTCGGCGTAGGCGATGCGCAAAGGGTTCTGGATGGAGGCGCCGTTCAGGGCGCGCACGCGCAGCGGGGTGGCCGCGTCGTCGCGGATCTCCACGGTGGCCAGATGTCCGGGGTTGCGCAGGTCGAAGTCCAGCAGCACCTGGGACATGCTGAAGTCCGCCGGGCGCGGCCGGTAGCCGGCGCTGCTGGTGCCGCCGCGTCGGATGGTGGTCTTGAAGTTGCCCTTGACGCGCGAGAGGCGGAAGACCCGCTGGGCGTCGCGGGTGTGGTCGAAGCCGGTGAAGTACCAGTTGCCGAAGCGCTGTCCGATCCCCCACATGTCCACCTCGCGCGTCGATTCGACGTTGCCGGCGGTGACGTAGCTGAATTTGACGGTTTTGCGGTTGAACACGGCCAGGGCGCATTCGCGGAAGTTCGGCGCGTCCAGCGAGAGCCGCGGCAGCAGCGAGCCGGCGAATGGCGCGACCGGGGCGGGGACGCTGGAGCCGGTGATCCGCGCGGCTGCTTTCAGGCCCAGGGCCTGCAGCTTCGAATCCTTCCACAGGCTCGCGGCCAGGGAGATCATCGCCGATTCGGCCGGGGTGAAGGCGACCTCGGGCAGGAACCAGTCGCTGGTGTCGATGCCGTAGCGGGTCTCGCCGTCGACCTCTTCAGCGATCAGGCGCAGGCCGAAGTCGTTGCGGATTTCCTCGCGCAGCCGTTCCACGGATTTTTCGCGGGCGGCGTCGCTTCCCTCAGGGGTGAGGTACTCCCCGATCATTGCGGTGGTGAATTTCCGCGGCGTGGTGGCCAACGCGTAGATGAGGCTGGTCAGGCGCTCAGCCTTGCTCGGTCCTGAAGATTGCTTTGTGCTCACGAGATAACCCTAGCGATTTTTGGTGCTGACCGCAGACTTTTAAGACAGCTGTGGCCCCGAAGAAGTCGGGGCCACGGCTTTTTGCGTCAAGCGGTCTGGCTACTTGGTGCCCATCAGGTCAACCACGAAGATCAGTGCTTCGTTCGGCGCGATGGCGCCCGGGGCGCCGCGTTCGCCGTAGGCCAGGTGCGAAGGGATCTCCAGGCGGCGGCGGCCGCCGACCTTCATGCCCAGCAGGCCCTGGTCCCAGCCCTGGATGACCATGCCGACGCCGACCGGGAAGTCGAGGGTCGATCCGCGGCCCCAGGAGGAGTCGAACTCCTCGCCGGTGGACCAGGCGACACCCACGTAGTGGGCCTGGACGGTGGTGCCGGGGGTGACCTCGGCGCCGGTGCCCTCGACCAGGTCGGTGATGACCAGTTCGGTAGGTGCGTCGGTGCCCGGGAAGTCGATTTCCGGCTTGGTGCGGTCGTAGTTGCGTTCTCCGAACGACATATTCACGGCCTTTCTATATTCGTTGTCCGGCTGGCTGTTAGCCGGCCGCGGCGGATACCTCGGTCAATTCTACGTAGAACACCAGGGTTCCGCTTGGCTTTCCAGCTGGGGCCGGGTCGCCGTAGGCCATGTCGCCCGGAACGGTCAGCATGACCTTGGAGCCGGCCTTCAGTCCGGTCAGACCCTGGGTCCAGCCCTTGATGACCTGGTTCAGGCCGAACTGGGTGGCCTCGGCGTCGAAGTTGCCGTCGAATTCCTTGCCGTCGGCGTAGGTGACGCCCAGGTACTTGGCCTTGACCGTGGAGGTCTCGGTGGCGGCTTCGCCCTTGGTGCCTTGCTCCAGCACGTCGACGACCAGGCCCTTGGGCGCCTCGACGTCCTTCGGGATGGCGATGGTCGGCTGCTTGTCCTTGAAGCTGACGGTCGGCAGCTTGCCTTCCTTCTTCAGCTTTGCGGTCTCCTCTTCGGAGAGCTTGGTGCTGGTCGGAGTGCTCTTCTCCACGGTCATCACGATGATCTGATTTGAACGTGTGCCCGGTTCCGGTGTCTTCGGTGTTCCGTTGGCATCCGTGGTTTCAATGGGAGAATAAGCGATCCAGTCACCGACGTGGCCGTCGATCAGCACGTCGTAGAGCGAGGGCATAATTTGCTTGAACTGGTCGTTCAGCACCATCGGCGCGGCCTGGCCGGTGAAGTTTTCATTAACCAGCTTGCCGTCAATGGTCTTGTAAATACCGGACTTCACCTGAATGGTGTCCTCCGGGTTAATCTCGGCTCCGTCACCCTTGACCACGTTGACCGCTTCGTCCTTCTCGGTCAGGAATGGGGCGTCGATGCTGACCTCGGGAGCGGTGCTGGCATCCTTGGCCGGGGTGACCTTGATGTCCGACAGGTCGCTGCCGGAGGACGAACCGCAGGCGGCCAGGGCGAGGATTGAAGCGGTGGCGGCTGCTGCCAAAACTTTGCGCACGAATCTACTTTCGTTCTTCTGTTAATTCAAAAAATTGCGTGGCGAACCTGGGTGTCAGCGGAATGCGCTTGCATCCAAGCCTAGTTCCGCTTGCTGTGAAAAGTCTTTCCGCCAGCTCACTACACCGGCTGGCTCATGATCCGGATCAGCTCGTCGACCTGCGGATTGGTGATCGCGAACGGGTCCTTGGCCAGCACGATGCCGCCGGAGCCTTCCTCGTATTTCATGTGCACCCAGTCGGCGCTGTAGCGCCGGCCGGTGGCGCGGGCAGCGCGGATGAACTTGGCGCGCAGCGCGGCGCGGGTGGTGGCCGGGGGGTTCACCACGGCGTCGCGGATCTGCTCGTCGGACACCACGGAGGTGGCCAGTCCGCGCTTCTTGAGCAGGTGGAACAACCCGCGGGCGGGATCGATGTCGTGGTAGGTCAGGTTCAGCTGGGCCAACCGGTGCGAGGAGAGCTCCAGGGAGTTCTTCTGCGCGTACCCGAGCAGCAGCTTGCGCTTGATGGCCCAGTCGATGTCGGTGTCGATGGTGGAGAAGTCCTGCGCCTCGATGGCGGTGAGCACCCGTTCCCACAGCTCGAGGATCTGCTCGACGCGGTCGTGGTGGGCGCCGTGGCGGGCCACGAATTCCTTCACCGCTTCGAAGAGCACCCACTGGATCTGCAGCGCGGTCGGCTCGTCCCCGCCCATCAGGCGCACGACGGTCTGGCCGGTGAAGTCGTGCGAGACCTGGCGGATGGAGCGGATGGGGTTCTCCAGGCGAAGGTCGTGGTAGATCTCCCCGGATTCGATCAGCCGCAGCACCAGGTCGGTGGCGCCGATCTTCAGCAGCTGGGTGGTTTCGCTCATCGTGGAGTCGCCCACGATCACGTGCAGCCGGCGGTGGTATTCCGCGTCGGCGTGCGGTTCGTCGCGGGTGTTGATGATCGGGCGGGAGCGGGTGGTCGCCGAGGAGACGCCCTCCCACATATGGTCAGCGCGCTGCGAGTACACGTACCGGGTCTCGTCGTCCACCTGCACCAGGTTGCCCGCGCCGCACAGCAGCTGCCGGGTGACCAGGAACGGGATGAGCATGTCGGCCAGGCGCTTGAACTCGATCTTGCGCGGGATCAGGTAGTTCTCGTGGCAGCCGTAGGAGTTCCCGGCCGAGTCCACGTTGTTCTTGAACATGAAGATCTTGCCCTCATGCCCTTCCTCGGCCAGGTGGTCCTCGGCCTGGTCGACCAAGTCCAGCATCAGCGCCTCGCCGGCCCGGTCGTGGGCGATCAGCTGCAGCAGCTGGTCGCACTCCGCGGTTGCGTACTCCGGGTGGGAACCCACGTCCAGGTACAGGCGCGAGCCGTTCTCCAGGAAGACGTTCGAGCTGCGGCCCCAGGCCACGATCGGACGGAACAGGTGCCTGGCGGCGTCTTCCGGGGTCAATCGGCGTCCGTCGGACGGCACGTAGTTGAGCCCGAACTCGGTCTCCAGGCCGAAGATTCTGCGATCCACTGAAAAAGTACTTCCCCTCAGCTGCGGCGCCGGCGGCGCCTATGGATGGTGGCTGCAGCCCGTGGGGCTACTGGCCGCCCTTCTGCACGAAGCCGCGGACGAATTCCTCGGCATTGGATTCCAGCACCGAGTCGATCTCATCGAGCAGGTCGTCCACGCCGGCGGACTGGCCGGTGGTGCTGACCTGGATCTGCTCGGCATGCTCCTGGGTCTCGTGCTGCTTGCGGGACGAAAAGCTTTCCTGCGTCATGGGCCTCTCCTTTGCTTCAAATGCGGCTGCCGTGAAATACGCACCGGCAGTGATTCTTATTCTGCTCGTTCTAGGCGCGCGGCGCCAACTTGTTGATGAACTCGTCGATCTCGAGGTTCGCGTCGAACAGCCGGCCCACGTCCTTGCGCGATCCGCCCAGCGGCTCGGAGAGGAACACGCGGTTCACCCTGCGGGCCCCGGGCACCGCGAAGGTCAGCGCATCCCAGTTCGCCGCGATGACGTAGGGGGCGTAGCGCTGCAGCGTCATGCCGCGCAGGTAGGCGCGGGTGTCCTCCGGCGGGGCGGCGACCGCCTGGTTGACCTGCTCCTGGGTGAACAGCGTCTGCATGGCCCCGCGCGCGGCGAGCCGGTAGTACAGGCCCTTGTCCTGGCGCAGGTCCGCCCACTGCAGGTCCATCAGCCCGATCCGCGGATCGTCCAGGCCCAGGCCGTGGCGGTCCGCGAAGGAGGTCACCAGCCGGTATTTGGCGATCCAGTCGACCTGGTCGGCGGCCAGCATCGGGTCGCGCTCCAGCAGGTCCAGGATTCCCTCCCAGCGCTGCAGGATCTCGGCGGTGTCCGCGTCCTCGATGCCGCGCTGCGCGCAGTAGGCCTGCGCGGCCCGCAGGTATTCGCGCTGGATCTCGATGGCCGTCAGGCGGCGCCCGCCGCGCAGCCGCACCGCGGTCTTCAGGCTCGGGTCGTGGCTGATCTGCTGCAGCGCCGCCACCGGGTCCTCCAGTTCAAGCTTCGGCGCCAGGCCGGCCTCGATGAGGCTGAGCACCAGGTTGGTGGTGCCCACCCGCAGCAGCGTGGAGACCTGCCCGAGGTTCGCGTCCCCGATGATCACGTGCAGCCGCCGGTACTTGTCCCAGACCGCGTGCGGCTCGTCGCGGGTGTTGATGATCGGGCGGTTGATGGTGGTTTCCAGCCCCACCTCCGCCTCGAAGAAATCCGCGCGCTGGGAGACCTGGAATTCGGCGCGTTCCCCGAGCATGCCACGGCCCACGCGGCCGGCCCCGCAGAAGATCTGCCGGCTGACGAAGAAGGGAGTGAGCCCGGCGACCAGGTCGGAGAATTCCACGGCGCGCGGCACCAGGTAGTTCTCATGCGCGCCGTAGGAGACCGACTTGTTGTCGGTGTTGTTCTTGTACAGCAGCAGCTGCCCGCCGCCCAGCGCCTGGGCCGAGGCCGCGGCCCGGCGCATGACCTCGTCGCCGGCCTGGTCCCAGAGCACCGCGGCGCGCGGGGAGGTGGATTCGGGGCTGGAGTACTCGGGGTGGGCGTGGTCCACGTAGAGCCTGGCCCCGTTGCCCAGCACCATGTTCATCACCACGTCGGTGGTGTCCTTCTCCTGGTACAGGGTCGAGCCGATGCGCGCGTCGTTGCCGGACAGCGCGATGGACTCGGCGGTCCAGATGCCCTCCTGCTGGGCCGGCTCCACGTCGGTGAGCTGGCTGGGGTGGGCGGCGGCGCGGTCCATGGCGAAGCCGCGCGCGTCCTGCAGCGGGGATTCGTCGGCGTAGTCCCAGCGCGCGCCTTGGACCCGCGCATCGCCCTGCGCCACCAGCTGGGCGTAGGAGTCGACGATCTGCGCGGAGAGCACCGTGGCGTTGGCCTTGGGCATGCCGGGGCGGATGATGCCGTATTCGGTTTCCAGCCCGACCAGGCGGCGGGCGCTCACTTGGCGGCCCGCTGGTTCACCAGCGAGCGGATGTTGCTGATCCGCTCCCCCTTGCGCCCGGAGATGCGGGCCCAGTCGTCCGGGTTGGTGGTGTTGGGCATGTCCTCGTGCTCGGCGAACTCCTCGCGCACCGCGCGCAGCAGGTACTCCATCTTCAGCCCGCGCTCGCCATCGGTGATCAGCGCCTTGATGGCGTGCTTCTTCGCGCGGTCCACGACGTTGTGGATCACCGCGCCGGAGGCGAAGTCCTTGAAGTAGAGGATCTCCGAATCGCCGGTCACGTAGGTGACCTCCAGGAACTCGTTGACCTGCGCGGTGGAGTACATGGCCTCCACCGTCCCGCGGATCATCCGATCGATGGTGGCCTGCGCGTCGGCGTCGGCGGCCAGCTCCGCGGCGTGGATCGGCAGCTGCGTGGTGAGGTACTTGCCGAAGATCTCCACCGCGCCGGCGGCGTCCGGCCGGCGGATCTTGATCTTCACGTCCAGCCGGCCGGGGCGCAGGATGGCCGGGTCGATCATGTCCTCGCGGTTCGAGGCGCCGATCACGATCACGTTGTCCAGGCGCTCCACCCCGTCGATCTCCGCGAGCAGCTGCGGCACGATGGTGGTTTCCACGTCGGAGGACACGCCGGTGCCGCGCGTGCGGAACAGCGATTCCATCTCGTCGAAGAACACCACCACCGGGTCGCCGTGCAGCGCCTTTTCGCGGGCGCGGGCGAAGATCAGCCGGATGTGGCGCTCGGTTTCCCCGACGTACTTGTCCAGCAGTTCCGGGCCCTTGATGTTCAGGAAGTAGCTGCGGGTGCTGCCCGCCCCGTTGCGCTCCGCGGCGCGCTGGGCCAGCGAATGCGCCACCGCCTTGGCGATCAGGGTCTTGCCGCAGCCCGGGGGGCCGTAGAGCAGGATGCCCTTCGGGGCGCTCAGCCCGTGCTCGCGGTAGAGCTCCGGGTGGGCGAAGGGCAGCTCGACGGAGTCCTGGATCGCCTCGATCTGCGAGTTCAGCCCGCCGATGTCCGAGTAGGCGATGTCCGGGACTTCCTCCAGCACCAGGGACTGCATGTCGGTCAGGTGCACGCGGCTCATGCCCAGGCCGGTGCGGGAGTCCACGGTGAGCTGGTCGCCCACCCGCAGGTGCTCCTCGCGCAGCGGCTGGGCCAGGGTGATCACGCGCTGGTCGTCGGCCCGGGCCATCACCACTGCCTGGTGGTCCTCCAGCAGCTCCTTGATGGTGACCAGCTCGCCGGTTTCCTCGTAGCCCAGCCCGGCGATGACCACCAGCGCCTCGTTGAGCAGCACCTGCTGGCCCACGTGCAGCTTCTCGAAGTCCAGCAGCGGGGAGACTGTCACGCGCAGCTTGCGCCCGGAGTACATCACGTCCACGGCCTGGATCGCGGTGGATTCGATGCCCAGCCCGGGCTCGGGATGCCGGCGCGGGTGCTTGGCGGTGATGGTGGCGTAGCTGAAGGGGGCGTCGCCGTCGCGCTCCAGGGCTGCCTTGAGGGTGATGATCTGCTCGCGCGTGGTTTCCAGCAGCGCGACCAGCCGCTGGTTGTTCCCGCCGATCCCGGCCAGCTGCTTGTCCAGCGCCCGGTTCTTGTCCCGCAGCACGTTGACCTGGCGTTCGGTCATCTGCAGGCGCTGCGCCAGTTGCTGCGCTTCGAGGTTTTCGCTCACAATACATCTCCCAACACTTGTTCCCGCCGCCCGCGGCCACCGGAGCGTGCGGCTACTTCCATCGTACGGACAACGGCCCCGGGGACAGCGCCCCCGGGGCCGCTGGATCACCATGTGAGATGAAGAATCTCAAATGGCGGACCGCCTGCCGCGGCTAGTCCTGCTCTGCGCCCTCGGCGTGGGCGGCCCGCACGCGCACCGACTGGTTCGCGTCGCGCGCGGCGCGGCGCAGCTTCTTGTCCGACAGCCCGCGCTCGCCCAGGGCCTGCGCGGTCCACTCGTTCTCGTCGTGGTCGCGGGTCCAGGCGCTCAAGTCCTCGTCCGAGTAGGAGTGCTCCTTGATGCGCTTGGCCTTCGGGATGCCGTCCGCGGCGTCGGCCAGCCGGCGGGTGGTGATCAGGAACGCGGTGTGCGCGACCATGCGGTGGTCCGGGCGCACGGCCAGCCCGTCCACGTGCCAGCCGCGCACCAGGGTCTCGAAGCATTCGGGCTCGGTGAACTGGCCGGATTCGCGGATGGCCTCCACCACGCGGGACATCTGGGTCACCGAGGAGACGTAGTTGGTCCACACCCCGCCGGGGGCCAGCACGGTGGCGACCGCGTCCAGGCACTCCCAGGGGCTGAGCATGTCCAGCACCACGCGGTCGATGCTGCCCGGCTCCTCCAGCTGGACCACGCGGTCCTGGAAGTCGCCGAGGGAGATCCGCCAGGCCGGGTGCTCCCCGCCGAAGACGGTGGAGATGTTGCCGCGGGCGATGTCCGCGAATTCCTCGCGGCGCTCAAAGGAGTGCAGGTAGCCCGCGTCCCCCACCGCGCGCAGCAGCGAGATGGACAGCGCGCCGGAGCCCACGCCGGCCTCGACCACGCGCGCGCCGGGGTAGATGTCGCCGAACTGCACGATCTGCGCGGCGTCCTTCGGGTAGACCACGGTGGCCCCGCGCGGCATGGACAGCACGAAGTCCTTGGCCAGCGGGCGCAGCGCCTGGTAGCGGAAGCCGTCGGCGTTCTCGATGACCGAGCCCTCGGGCAGGCCGATGATGTCCTCGTGCGGCAGCACGCCCTTGTGGGTGTGGAACTCCCCGCCGGGCTGCAGGGTGATGGTGTTGATGCGGCGCTTTTCATCGGTCAGCTGCACGCGGTCGCCCACGCGGAACGGGCCTCGGCGGGCGTCGGCTCCGTGCGGGGCGGCGGCGGGCTGGGGCTGCTCGGGAGTCTGGCTCACGGTGTCGTCCTTCATTGGTTGGTGCTTGGAAGCGTTGGGGGTTATTTCCTGCGGCCGGTGACCGCGTTGACGATGTCGGCCTGGTGCAGCAGGCCGACCACGACGCCGCGGTGGGAGATCACCGCGTATTCGGCCGTGGGCACGCTGGCCAGGTAGTCGATCAGCTCGCGGCCGTCGGAGTCCTCGGCCACCACGGCGCCTTCGCCCAGCGCCCGGGAGACTGCCAGCGCGGGGACCTGCGCGGCGTGCGCCGGGTCGACCCGGGACAGCGCCGCCTCGTCGACCACGCCCACGGGCATGCCGCGCGGGTCGACCAGGATGACCTGGCCGCCGCGCTGGGCCCGGCGCAGGTGCACGTCGGCGACCGTCGCGGCCGAGGCCATGGCGCTGGCCGGCTGCATCAGGTCGGAGGCGATGACGGTGGGCAGGTTCAGCATCAGCTTGGAGTGGCCGATCAGCGCGGTGGTCGCCTGCCACATGAACACGGCGACCATCAGCCCCACCACGGCGGTGATGATCTGCACCTCCTGGCCGCGCAGGAACGGGAAGACCACGAAGAAGAAGACCACCGCGGCGGCGATCGCCCGGCCCACCCAGGCCGAGGCGATGGTGCCCTTGTACTGCGATCCGGTCGCCTTCCAGACGATCGACTCGACCAGCCGGCCGCCGTCCAGCGGCAGGCCGGGCAGCGCGTTGAATGCGCCCAGCAGCAGGTTCGCGTACACGCCGAAGTCGAGCAGCAATTCCAGGTAGATGTTCAGCTCGGCCAGCTGGCCGATCCCCCAGCCCAGGCCCGCCAGCGCGAAGTTGGACAGCGGCCCGGCCAGCGCGACCCAGAGCGAGGCGCCGGGGCTGGCCTTGAAGGAGCCGAACTGGGTGTGCCCGCCCATCAGGGTCAGCACGATGTGCGCGTCGGGCCATTTGAAGGCGCGCGCCACCATGGCGTGGGCGACCTCGTGCACCAGCACCGCCAACGCGATCGCCACGGCGCAGGCGAAGCCCAGCAGGTAGGCGCCGGCCGCCGGGACCAGCGCGGTCTGCGAGAGCTGCACGCCCATCGAGACGGTGATCACCGCGGTGATGATGAACCAGGAGGAGGACAGGTAGACCGGCACGCCGCCGATCCGCCCGAGCTTGAGCCCCGGCGCCTTGTGCGTTTCTTCGCTCATGCGTTCACCTGGGCCAGCCAGGAAGTCATGGTCTGCAGGTCGACGCCCGCCAGCGAGTCCACCCGGCGCCAGGGCCCGGTGCCGGGATCGGTGGCATTGGGGATCAGCACCGCGTGCAGGCCGGCGGCGCTGGCGGCGGCGATGCCGGGGGCCGAGTCCTCCAGGCCGATGCAGCGGGCCGGGTCCAGCGGCGCGCCGGCCAGCTCGGAGAGCAGCCGCAGCCCGCGCAGGTAGGGCTCGGGGTGCGGCTTGCCCCGGGAGACTTCCTCCCCGGTCACGGTGGCCTGGAAGATGCCCGCGGGCAGCAGCGGCAGCAGCTCGTCCACGACGCTGCGCTCGGACATGGTCACCAGCGCCTGCGGCACCCCGGACGCGTGCAGCCCGGTGAGCAGTTCGAGGGCCCCGGGGCGCCACGGCATCCGCTCGCGGATCCCGGCCGCCACGCGGGCGCCGAGCTTATCGATGATCTCGCGCACGCCCAGCTGGACCCCGGCGGCCTGCAGCACCCGGGCTGCATCGGGCAGCGCGCTGCCGACCAGGGCATGGGCCTGTTCCTCGCTCCAGGTCCCGCCGTGGGCGGCCACCAGTTCCCCTTCGGCGGCGATCCAGTACGGCTCGGTGTCGATCAGGGTGCCGTCCATGTCCCACAGCACGGCGTGCGGGCCCTCGGGCGGCAGATTTGTGTCAAAGGCAAAACTGGTGCTTGGCATGAGTCCATTCTAGATGGAAGAGTGGGGCTAAGCCGTTGCGGCACCCCCGCAGCGGAAGCCCGAAACCTCACACGATAACGCCAAGGGAGTCCCGGTTGACCGAGCAATACCACGCGCCGACGCTCAACGGCTTCATCGCGCGCGGCGGCCATGAGCGCCGCCCGGCGGTGCTCGTCGCCGCCTTCGAAGGCTGGAACGACGCCGGCTCGGCCGCCAGCGATGCGGTGCGCCGCATCCTCGACACCAGCGCCCCGGAGCACGTGGCGACCATCGGTCTGGACGACTACTACGACTACCAGTTCACCCGGCCCACCTCGAAGCTGACCGAGCGCGGCCGCGAGGTGCAATGGCCGCAGACCGATATCTACCGCATCGCGCAGCCGGCGGCCGACGCGGACCTGGTGGTGGTTCTCGGGGTGGAGCCGACGTTCCGCTGGCAGGGATTCTGCGCCCAGATCCTGCAGTACGCGGCCGCGCAGAATGTGCGCGCCGCGTTGACCCTGGGCGCGCTGCTGGCCGACGTGCCGCACACGCGCCCGGTGCCGACCTCCATGTCCAGCGACGATCCGGGACTGCAGGAGCACTTCAACATCACCGCTTCGGGCTATTCCGGGCCCACCGGCATCCCCTCGGTGCTGGGCATCGAGCTGCAGCGCAGCGGGGTCCCGACGATGTCGCTGTGGGCGCAGCTGTCCCACTACGTGGCGCAGGCGCCCAGCCCGCGCGTCCAGCTGGCGCTGGTGGAACTGCTCGAAGAGCTGCTGCCGGCATCGATCCCGGCCCAGCAGCTGCGCGAGGATGCGGTGGCCTGGAAGCTGGGGGTGGACGAGCTGGCCGCCTCGGATCCGGACGTTTCCAAGTACGTGCAGCAGCTGGAGGAGGCCACCGACGCCAGCGAGCTGCCCGAGGCCAGCGGGGAGACCATCGCCCGCGAGTTCGAGCGCTACCTGCGCCGCCGCGGCCGCTACCGCACCGACGGCCAGGGGCCCGACTTCGAGATCTAGGATCACGAAAGCGGGCCCCGCAGCGGCGTCATTCGGCTACCTGAGCTTCAGGCCCAGCAGCGCATCCAGCCCGTCCACGACCAGCGACTCGCCCTCGCCGCTTCCTTCCGGCGCGGTGGCGGCCCACCGGTCGATGGCATCCAGCGCGGCCGGGGCGTTCAGGTCCTCGGCCATGCGCGCGCGGATGGCGGCCATCAGCGCGGTGGCCTCGGCCAGCCCGGTGCCGGCAAGGCGTGCGCGCCAGGCGGCGACGCGCGCGGCGGCCTGCTGAAGCAGCTGATCGGTCCAGAACCAGTCAGAACGGTAGTGCTGCGAGAGCAGCACGGCGCGGATGGCCACCGGCTCCACGCCGGAGGCGCGCAGCTTGGAGACCAGCACCAGGTTGCCCAGCGACTTGCTCATCTTCTCGCCGTCAAGGCCCACCATGCCGGTGTGCACGTAGGCCTGCGCCAGCGCCTTGCCGTCCACGGCCGCCGCGTGCGCCGCGGAGAATTCGTGGTGCGGGAAGATCAAGTCCGATCCGCCGCCCTGCACGGTGAACGGGGCGGGCAGCGTGCGCCGGGCGATCACCGAGCATTCGATGTGCCAGCCCGGGCGGCCCGCGCCCAGCTTGCCGCCGTCCCACGAGGGCTCGCCCGCGCGGGCGGCGCGCCACAGCAGCGGATCCAGCGCATCGCGCTTGCCGGCGCGGCCGGGGTCCCCGCCGCGTTCGGCGAAGAAGCCCAGCATGGTTTCGCGGTCGTAGCCCGAGACGGTGCCCAGCTTCCAGGCGTCGTTCTGCGCGGCGATCGAGTCGAAGTACACGTCGCCCTCCACGCCGTCGGCCCCGGCCGGCACGATGTAGGCCAGGTCCGCGTCCAGCAGCTGCTCGACCACCGGCACCAGCCAGTGGATCGATTCCACGGCGCCCACGTAGTGCTGCGGCGGGATCACGTTCAGCGCTTCCATGTCCCCGCGGAACAGCTCGATCTGCGAGGCGGCCAGCTCGCGCCAGTCCACCCCGGTGGCCTCGGCGCGCTCCAGCAGCGGGTCGTCCACGTCGGTGATGTTCTGCGTGTAGGTCACCGCGCGGCCTTGGTCCAGCCAGGTGCGGTGCAGCAGGTCGAAGGTGACGTAGGTGGCCGCATGCCCCATGTGGGTGGCGTCGTAGGGGGTGATGCCGCAGACATACAGGCTCGCCGGCTCGTTCGCCGTGGCCGCCTCCGCGGTGGCCCGGAGCGCACCGGATGAGGTGTCGAAGACCTCCAGGATCGGGGCCGAGCCCACGATGTGCGGTACTTCCGGGGATTTCCACGCGTGCACTGTTGTACATCCTTTCGCAGATGCGACGATTGAGTTCTTTAAGTCCAAGTCAAGCAGAGTTGGGTTTATTCCCGTTAACCGCGAAGTGTCCGTGAATCGCTTCACGGACACCTGCGGATCATGCGCCTACGGGTTGATCAGGCCCATTCCCAGCACGACGTACAGGCCCAGGCCCAGCAGGATGCGGTACCAGACGAAGACGCGGTAGGAGTGGGAGGAGACGAACTTCAGGAACCAGCCCACGATCAGGAAGCCGACCACGAAGGCCACCGCGGTGGCGAGGCCGGTCTGCGCCAGGGTGTAGACGCCGGGCTCGTCGAAGGACTTGACCAGCTTGTACAGGCCCGAGGCGAACACCGCGGGGATGGCCAGCAGGAACGAGTAGCGTGCGGCCGCTTCCCGGGTATACCCCATGAGCAGGCCCGCGGTGATGGTGCCGCCGGAGCGGGAGACGCCGGGGATCAGCGCCAGCGCCTGCGCGAAGCCGAAGAGGATGCCGTGCTTCGGCGTCAGCGTATCAAGGCTGCGCGTCTGGCGGCCGTAGTGGTCCGCGATGGCCAGGATCAGGCCGAAGACCACCAGCGTGGTCGCCACGATCCACAGCGAACGGAAGTTGGTGTCGATGTAGTCTTCCAGCAGCAGGCCGAGCACCGCGATCGGGATCGAGCCGACGATGATCAGCCAACCCATCTTCGCGTCCGGGTCCGAATGCGGGATCTTCCCCGCCAACGCCTTGCCCCAGGCGCCGATGATCCGCACGATGTCACGCCAGAAGAAAACGACCACGGCGGTCTCCGTGCCCAGCTGGGTGATCGCGGTAAAGGCCGCGCCGGGATCCTGGGCGTTGGGGAGGATCTCGCCGACGATACGCAGGTGGGCTGAGGACGAGATCGGGAGGAACTCTGTCAGGCCCTGGATGAGTCCAAGGAAAGCTGCTTCAAACCAATTCACCCCTCGACATTACTTCACCCGCCCGGTGCGCAGCGCACTGGAAACACCTGCGCGGGCAAAATTCATACCGTGGTCGTGCTCACTGGTCATCCGAAGGTATCGTGAATGGCAAAAGTTCGGAATACTGTTCATACAGCGCATCTTCGTAGTCTTCGAAGGCATCGGCGAGCGACCCGAAAGCCGTATCGATCGCGGCATCGGCCGATCCCCTGCTTTGGGAGACCACGGCCAGGTGTTGCTCCAAATGCGCGATGAGCGCCTGCAGTGCGTAGCTCGGATCAGTACTCATGGCATCACGCTACAACGCAATCATCCTTTCCGATAGGGGGTTCGATGCTTCAGGAAGTCATTAAGGCGCCGTTGCACCAGGAAAACGATTCTCGCTACGAGTACATGGTGATCACCGCTTTTCCCGGCGAGTCCAAGCATGTCGCTCGCGCAGCGCTGCGCGAGCATGCTGACAACGGCAAGTGGGAGCTGATGCGCACCTGCCGCTACGAGGGCGGCGCCTACAAGTACTGGCTGCGCCGGCGGGTCATGAGAGTCCAGAGCACGCTGTCTCCGCTGCCATAGATTCCATGGCATCGCAGCCACAAAACCCTGTTCTCCTGGCGCAAACAGGCGTAAAATGGATATATGTTCGAAGATCTAGATGTGTCTCGAAACTACTTCGAAGAACTGCCGCCCGAGGGGTGGAGCTTCGAAGGCGCACCGCGCCTTGACCCCTTCGACGCCGCGTTCATCAACCAAGCCCTGGATTCAACCAAAGCCTCGGACTGCATCACGGTCATCGAACAAGCCGAACGGCAGCAGGCTTTCTGGTCTTCCGTTCAGGCCCGCGCCGCGGCACGCATCGATTCGCTCACCGGCTGCACCCCGGAGGACCATCCCGTCGACCAGGAGCGCGGCACCGCTCATATGGTGGCGATCGCCCGGCGTCGCTCGCAAAGCGGATCCATCGCCTATCTGCACTGCATGCGCAATCTCATTCCAGACATGCCATACCTGTTTTCGCGCTTCGAGGCCGGGGACCTCAGCGAGTCGCTGGTCCTTGCGATCATGGGCCCCCTTGACGACCTGCCCTCCGACGAACGCCGGATTTTCGACCGCATGTACGCCCACGCACCATCGCTTTTCGATTCCATGTCGACCAAGGCAGCTCGCGACTTCGCCCAGAAATACGTCGATACCAACCACAGCGAAGAGCAAACCCTGCGCATGGAGAAGAAGGCTCGCGACCGTTTTGTGCATATTCGGCCCGGCAAGGACTGCATGCTGGTCAACGCGCGCCTTCCCATCGAAGTGGGGCTGGCGCTGAAAAATGACCTGGAGTCCAAGGCCATGGCCGCCAAGTCCGCGGGTGACCAGCGGACCCTTGAGCAATTGCGGGCCGACGCGCTGGTCGGCACCGCCACCGGGGCTCCGCTTGACCGGCCATTGCCGGTGAAACTCCACATCAACCTCGTCATGACCGACAAGTCGCTCCTGCTGGGTGAGAACCAGCTGGCCGGCATCATCGGCTACGGAAGCATTCCCGCCGAATACGCCCGCCGCTTGGCCATTGCCTGGCAGGCAGCCGGCCCCGATTCACCGGAAGAAGTGCTGGATCTGTTCAGGCGCCGCGTCGAGGCCCTGCCGATGCTCCGCCGGCTGTTCCTGGAACCCAACGGCCAGGATCTGGTCGCCATGGATTCGAAGGAACGCCTCTTCAAGGGGCAGCTGCGCCAGATGATTCTGCTCAGGGACCCGTTCTGCCGCACCCCGCACTGCAACAACACGCCAAGCCATGTCGACCACGTCATGCAACATGCCAAAGGCGGCCAGACCGACTATTCAAATGCATCGGGCCGCTGTCCTGCCTGCAACCTCGCCAAGGAGACACCGGGCTGGGAAGAAGAAGTGGTCAGCGAGGCCCCGCACAAGATCCGTATCAGGCCCACCTCCGGGGTCGAATACGCCTCCACCAGCCCCACACTGGTTGGTCTGGTGCGGTTGGAGCAGCTCATAGGCGGCGACGGGCCTTTCATCCCTCCGGTTCCGGTGAAGAAACCGCCCGGACGCAGGAAAACCGCATCCAAGTAGCACCGAAGACTGAACAGACAGGCAGCAAGCCGGCCGTTTCCGCGCCGTTGTGCTGCCTGTCGCGCGTCATGACTCCAGCGGCCCGACCAGCCAGCTGGCCACGGTGTTCGCCGCGGATGCCGCATTCGACGGGTGGTACCAGCTGGCCTGCACGTCGCGATACAGCCTCTCGAATTCGCTGCCCCGGAAATACGCCCCGCCGCCAAGCAATTGGCCGGCGCCCTGGACGTTTTCCCGGGCTGTCTGCCCGGCCAGGGTCCGCAACGTGACCAGCTTCGGGAACCAGGCCGCACCGTGGTCGACGCCGGATTCCAGGTCTCCGGCCACGGAACGCTGCAGCGCGTCGAGGGCCAGCAGGCGCATCGCTGCGTCGGCCAGGATTCCCCGGGCCCGCACGTCCTGCGAGTACTTCACGCCGTCATGGTGCACCCGCTGGCCCAGCGAATCCGTGGCAAGCTCCACCGCGCGCTCGGCGATGCCGACATACACGCTGGCGGTCAGCGTCAGGAAGGACGCGAAAATGCCGAAGACCAGCAGATCGGGATTCGGTCCTGCCGGCAGCCGCGAGTGCACCCAGGCCTCGGGAGCGGTGGCGGAGTCCAGTTTGGTGGTGTGCGACTGGCTCGCGCGCATGCCCAGGGTGTCCCAGTCCCCGAGCGAACGCACCCCGGCCCCGCGCTCGACGAAAGCGTGGACCAGCTCGCCGGAAACGGTGTCCTTCCCGAAAATCCCCAGGCGCGTGAACGCCGGCGAGAGCGAAGTGAAGATCTTGGTCCCGGTAAAGGACACCGACCCGTCGGAATGGGTCACCGCGCTGGTCTTGGAGTCGAAGAGCACCGCGTCGTTGCCCGGCTCCGAAATGCCGAACGCCATGACCTCGCCCTTGGCCACCCAATCGATCACCATGTCCAGGCGGCGGTCGCCGCGGGCCGCCAGCAGGTGGGCCACCCCGGCCCAGACCTGGTGCATGTTCACCGCCAGCGCGGTGGCCGGCGCGGCCGAGGCCAGCCGCCGCTGCGCCAGGGCCAGCTGCTGGAAATCCCAGCCGAGTCCGCCGCGTTCGACCGGTACCAGTGCGCGCAGGTATCCTGCCGCGGCCAGTTCCTGGAAGTCCTCCGCCGCGAAGCTGTTCTCCCTGTCGTAGTCGGCCGCCCGCCGGCGGAAACGCTCAAGCAGCTCGTCGCTGAGCACGGTTTCAATGGACAAGGTTTTCCTCCTGTGAATCCGGTGGTCTGGAATTCTGTGTATCAGTAGCTGCGCAGCAGGCCTTCGAGCACCCGCACGCCGAACTTGACCGAGTCGACCGGAACCCGTTCATCGACCCCGTGGAACATGCCCGTGAAATCGAGATCGGCAGGAAGCTGCAAGGGCGCGAACCCGTAGCCGGTGATTCCGAGTGTCGCCAGCCACTTGTTGTCCGTCCCGCCGGACAGCATGTACGGAAGCACTACCGCCTCGGGGTCTTCCGCCAGCAGCGATTCGACCATGGAATCCACCAGCGACCCGGCGAACGGGACTTCCAGCGAATCCTGCTCGTGCACCATGGACAGCTCGACGTGCTCGCCGGCGAGCTCCCTGATTTTCGCCACCGCCTGTTCGTGCTCCTCGGGCAGGGTGCGGCAGTCGACCAGGGCTTCGGCATGGCCGGGAATCACGTTGTGCTTGTAGCCCGCGTCCAGGGCCGAGGGGTTGGCGGTGTTCTGCAGCGTCGCGCCGACGAACCGCGAGACGTTGCCCATGGCTTCCAGCAGCGGGGCCGGGTCCTCCTCGTTGAACTCCAGGCCCGCCAGCTCGGCGACGTTCTCCAGCAGCGCCCGGGTGGTTTTCGTGTACGACAACGGCCACTGGTGGCCGCCGATGCGCGAGACCGCGTCGGCCAGGCGCGTCACCGGGTTCTCGGTGTTGATCTGCGAGCCGTGCCCTGCCGTCCCGTGCGCGGTGAGCTTCAGCCAGGCGATGCCCTTCTCGGCGGTCTGCAGCATGTAGGCCCGGCGTCCGTTGATCTCCACGGAGAAGCCGCCGACCTCGCTGATGGCTTCGGCGGCGCCCTCGAACAGCTCCGGATGGTTCTGGACCATCCAGCCGGCCCCGTAGTCGCCGCCGGCTTCCTCGTCGGCGAAGAACGCGATGACCAGGTCCCGCCGCGGGACGATGCGCTGCCGGCACAGGTGGCGGACGGCGGCGATGATCATCGCGTCCATGTTCTTCATGTCCACCGCGCCGCGGCCCCAGATCATGCCGTCGATGACCTCGGCGCCGAAGGGGTCCACGCTCCAGTCCTCGGCGATGGCCGGGACCACGTCCAGATGCCCGTGCACGACCAGCGCCGGAAGCGAAGCGTCAGCACCCTCGATCCGCACCACGACGTTCGCGCGCCCGGGCGCGGACTCGTAGATCCGGGGCTTCAGCCCGACCTCTTCGAGCAGCGCGACGACGTAGCGCGCCGCCTCCAGTTCGCCGGCACCCTTGTTGCCGCCGTAGTTCGTGGTGTCGATCCGGATCAGGCTGCGGCAGAAGTCGACCGCTTCCTCCTCCATGAGTTCTACAGCTGCAGGCTTCGGCATGGAAGGCCTTCCTCTCGCGAACGGGTGCTTGTGGGTTCAACACTAATGCGCAAAACGAATCCCGCAACAAGTGACACCACGTCAGCCTAGCCATGAAGCTGCCGGTAGGCCTGTCGGGCGCCCGGGTGCAGCGGCTGCCCCGCGGTGCTGACCAGGGTCTGCGGGGTCAGGTACTGGATGCCGGCGCTGCTGTGCGGAATCAGCTCCTGGGCTCGCTCGACCAGCAGCCTGACCACCTGGCCGGCGGTCTTCTCGGGCAGGCTGGCCGGCGCCATCAGCAGGTTCGCGACGCCCAGGCTCTGCGCCTGGGCCACGCCCGGGTAGGTCCCCGCCGGAATCACCACCCGGTCGTAGAGGCCGGGATAGCGGGACCGCAGGCCGGGCAGCACGGCGGACAGGTCGAGCAGGCGCAGCTCCACGCGCGCGGCCAGCTCCGAGACGGAGCCCACGGGCATGCCGCCGAAGAGGAACAGCGCGTCGATCCGGCCGGATTCCAGCGCCGCGATCCCGGCGACGTAGCCCAGCTTGCTTTCCCTCGGCGAGGTCCCCGCGGACTTCAGCCCGGCCTGCTCCAGGATCCGCTGCCCGGTCACCCAGGTCCCGGAGCCGGCCGCGCCAGTTCCCAACCGGCGTCCGGCCAGATCGGACAGCCCGCGGATGGGCGCGTCGGCCCGCACGATGCAGTGGAAGTAGTTCTGGTACACGCGGCCCAGGGCCAGCGGATTGCCCGCATTGGCGCCGGCCCGGTAGTGCGCCACGGTGTCGGCCAGGGCCAGCGACAGCGAGGCCCGGCGCTCCGCCAGCAGATGCAGGTTCTGCGCGCTGGCCTCGGTCTGCAGCGCGGACGAGTGCTCGGCGAGCCGGTAGCGGACCACCGCCTGGGAGAGCAGCGTGGCGAATTCGAAGTACATGCCGCCGCTTTCGCCGGCCGCGATGTCCAACCGCTCATGGCGCGGTCCGGCGGCGCATCCTGCCAGCAGTCCGGCGGCCGGGGCCGCCAGGGCATAACCCAGCACCGCGCGCCGTGAAGGAATTCCCGTCATCTCAGGCCTGCTCCCCTGCGGCGCCGACCATGGTGCCGGGGCCGGCCGCGGGCAGCCGCAGGGTCACCTGCAGTCCCCCGCCCTCCGGCGCCTGAAGGAGCAGTTCTCCCCCGTTGGCCCGCACCAGCCGGTCCACGATCGCCATGCCCAGCCCGGTGCCCGGCGACTGCCGGGAGGACTCGGCCCGCCAGAAGCGCTCGGCGGCCGCGGACAGCTCGTGCGCCGCAAGCCCTGGCCCGTAGTCGCGGATCACCAGATCCACGCTCCGGCCGCGGTCCGCGACCGATAGGTCGACCGGACCGCCCGAGGCGTACTTGAAGCAGTTTTCCAGCACCTCGGCGATCATCTGCTGCAGCTCGAAGCCGTTGCACTGCGCGCGGGCATCCAGGCTGCCGGGCGCATTCAGATCCAGCCTGAGCTGCATGCCGCGCTCCCGGGCCGCGACGCTCTGCCGTTCGACTTCCTCGGTCAGCAGCCGGGCCGGGACCACCGTGCCGGGCGCGGCCGGGGTGCCGGCGCTGCGCTCCGAGAGCCGGTGCTCGGCGCTGGCCAGGCGCAGCACCCCGTCCAGCAGCGTTTCAACACGTTCAAGCTCCCGTTCCACGGCGGCGACGCCCTCCGGTTCGGCCTGTTCCCCCAGCCGCAGCTTCAGCAGGTCGACGCGAAGCCGCAAGGCCGCGATCGGGTTGCGCAGCTGGTGGGAAGTTTCGGCGATCAGTTCGCGCTGCTGGGCCAGGCTGTCGGCGACGCTCTGCGCCATGTGCTGAAAGGACCGGGACAGCGCGCGCAGTTCCGGCGGGCCGGCTTCCTGCAGCGGCGTCGGGCTCTGCGTGGTGGCCAGCTCCGCCACCGCGTCGCTCAGCCGGTGCACCGGCCGCAGCACCCAGGCCGAAAGCCGCTCCGCGAGCAGCAGCATGCCGGCGCAGACGCTCAGCGACACCAGCACCACCGCGCCCCAGCTCTGCAGGATCGCCTGCCGGGCGCCGTCGAGGTTGACCTCCATGACCACCGAGCCCAGCACCTGGGTCGAGTTCCCGAAGGGGCGGGCAATCAGCGCGGCGTCCTCGGAGAACGGGCTGATCGGCTCGATCCCGGTCTGGTCGAGGTTCAGCGCGGCGCGGCGCTGCACGGCGCCCACCTCCGGATCCAGCGGATCGATGCCGCCGGAGGTGAACTGCAGCCCGCCCAGGCTGATCAGCAGCCCCTCGCCGAACAGCTCCGAGTAGGCGTCCATCTCCAGCTGGAGCTCCTCGTGGTCGGTGGCATCCTGCGCGTAGGTGCCCAGCTCGACGAAGCGGTTCACCGAGGCGAGCCGGCTGAGCTGGATGTCCTGGGTGGTGTTCCGGCTGATGCTCTGCAGCAGCAGCATGCTCAGGATGGCCGCGATCAGGCACAGCAGCGAGCCGAGCACACCCAGCACACGGAGCCTCACGCGGCCACGGCCTCGATGCGGTAGCCGACCCCGCGCACGTTGACGATCATGCCCGGCCTCCCCAGCTTGGCGCGCAGCCCGGTCAGGTGGACGTCGAGCGAGCGGGAAACCGCCATGAACGCATCGCCCCACAGCGAATCCAGGATCTGTTCGCGGGTGACCACGGAGCCGGCATGCTGGGCCAGCAGCGACAGCAGATCGAATTCCTTGGCGGTCAGCGGCAGCTCGCGTTCGGCCAGCCAGGCCTCGCGCTTGCCGGTGTCCACCCGCAGCTCCCCCACGGCCAGGACATCGGCCTCCGGCGCCTCCACCCTGGAGCGGCGGGCGACGGCCTCGATGCGGGCCAGCAGCACGGCCAGGCCGATGGGCTTGACCAGGTAGTCGTCGGCGCCCTGGCGCAGGCCGCGCACCACGCTGCGTTCGTCGTTGCGGGCGGTGAGGATGACGATGGGCACGCCGGTGACCTGGCGCAGCTTGCGCAGGACCTCCAGCCCGTCCATGTCCGGCAGCCCCAAATCCAGCAGGATCATCTGCGCCTGCTGGTGCTGCAGCAGGGCGTCGGCCCCGCGCGCGACCCGGACCGCATCGTGGCCGGCGGCATTCACGGCATCGACCAACGCCATCGCCACGGCATCGTCATCTTCGACGACCATTAAATGCACGGTATTTCCTCGGATAAAGGGCTCTGAATTGGTCAATTCTATCAGCCGGGCGCCTGCGTGTACTTTGGGTCACGTCCTTTCCTAAGGAAGTGTTAGTTCTTCGCATCCAGCTTTGCCGTAACCGCCATCACTTCTAGATTGGAAATGTTCTTCCAGCCCGCGGCCATTCAATGGTGAACTCCTGCTGCAGCGGCTGACCGAGGTGCCGGGCTTGCCGCCCGGCCCTGATCGACATTCGTAAAGGACTGGCTCACATGTCAGAAAGTACGCGATCGCTGAATGCGGATCTCGACGGCGGTTCACCGCCGAAATGGAAAATCGTCGGCCCCGGCCTGGTGGTCGCCGCCACCGGCGTAGGCGCGGCCGACATGGTCGCCACCCTCGTGGCCGGCAGCCAGTACGGCTACGCGCTGCTCTGGGCGGTGGTGCTGGGCGTGATCCTGAAGATCGTGCTGGTCGAGGGCGCCGGCCGCTACACGCTGGCCACCGGCAAAACCATCTTCGAGGGCTGGCGCACGCTGGGACGCTGGACCACCTGGTACTTCGGCCCCTACATCATCATCTGGGGCTTCGTCTACGGCGCCACCGCCATGAGCTCGGCGGCCATGCCGCTGGCGGCGCTGTTCCCCTCGATCGACCTGAAGATCTGGTCGGTGCTGATGGGCTTGGCCGGTTTCGCCATGGTCTGGTTCGGCAAGTACAACTTCTTCGAGAAGGTCACCGCGGTGCTGGTGGGCGTCATGTTCGTCACCGTGGTCGGCCTGGCGGTCATTGCGGCCCCGAACATCCCGGAGATGTTCTCCGGCCTGATCCCGATGATCCCCGAAGGCGGCATCGTCTACACCCTGGCCCTGGCCGGCGGCGTCGGCGGCACCATCACCCTGGCGGCGTACGGCTACTGGCTGCGTGAAAAGGGCTGGTACACCCCGAAGTGGATGCGCGTGATGCGCATCGACAACACCATGGCCTACGTCGTGACCGGCATCTTCGTGATCGCCATGCTGATCGTCGGCGCCGAGGTGCTGCGCGCCGCGGGCGTCGCCATCTCCGGCGGCGACAAGGGCCTGCTGGAACTGGCCGACGTGCTGCGCGAGCGCTACGGCGTCGTGGTGGGCAACAGCTTCCTCGTCGGCTTCTGGGCCGCGTCCTTCTCCTCGATCATCGGCGTGTGGAACGGCGTCTCGCTGATGTTCGCCGACTTCTGGGGCCACATGCGCAAGAAGCCGGCCGGCCACCCGGACACCATGACCGGCGGCAAGTACTTCAAGTTCTACGTGCTCTGGCTGACCTTCCCGCCGATGGTGCTGTTCCTGCTGGACAAGCCGATCGCGCTGATCCTGGCCTACGGCGTGCTCGGCGCCCTGTTCATGCCGTTCCTGGCCGTGACCCTGCTCGGACTGCTCAACGGCAAGCGGGTGCCCAAGCAATGGGCGAACCGCTGGCACACCAACGGTGCCCTGGCCGTGACCGCGATCCTGTTCATCATCCTGGGTGGACAGCAGCTCTGGAAGTCTCTCTCGCCGCTCTTCGGCGGCTAGCTCCCGGAGCCCCGAGGCCGCCGAACCATGTGCCCCCAAGCATGGTTCGGCGGCCTTTTTCCTTAACCCGGGCCGCCGGATTCGGCCCGCCGGCCGCCAACCACCCAGAATGGATCACATGGATATCACGCGTTTCGGAATTCTGGGGGCCGGCCGGGCCGGCACCGCACTGGCCCGGGTCGCCGCGGCAGAAGGGCTAGAGGTCCAGATCGCCTCCACCCGGACGCCGAGCGCGATGAAATACCACCTGGCGCAGTACGCCAACAAGGCCCAGGCGGTCCCTGCAGAGGACGTGGCGCAGGGTGTCGATCTCGTGGTGCTCATGGTGCCGCAGGAGGAACTGGACGACGTCGACCCGCAGGCGCTGGCCGGGACCATTCTGGTGGATGCCACCAACCGCTGGGAGGACGAACCGCTGCCGCAGTGGTTCGAGGACGGGCTGGAGGCAGGGCTGTCCAGCAGCGAGGTCATCGCCCGTCGGTTCGAGGGCAGCCGCGTGGTCAAGGCGCTGAACCACATCAGCCACTGGGACCTGGATGCCGACAAGGCCTCCCGCCGCGACGCCCAGCGCGCCCTGGGAGTCGCCTCAGATGATCTTCAGGCCGCCGAAGCGGTGGCGCAGCTGATCCGCGTGCTCGGCTTCGCACCGGTGATCCTCCAGAACCTGGCCGCCGGGCGGGCGCTGGAACCGCAGGGCCCGGTCTTCAACGAGGTGCTGGACGCGGCAGGCCTGCGCCGGCTGGCGGGCACCGGAGAATAGCCCCGGCAGGCAGGCGAAACCGGTTCCATCCAGTGGGACTGGGTCCCGGTGAGTCGAACGCGCACAGCTAATCTTCTGGTTACTTTTGGTCCGTTTCGAGAGGATGCCCACGCATGTCCGATACCAGCACGTTTAACATTTCCGCCAGCAGCATCAGCACCTGGGATTTCGAGGCCGACGTGGTCGTGGCCGGCTACGGCATCGCCGGGGCCACCGCCGCGATCGAGGCCGCCAGGGCCGGAGCCGAGGTGCTCGTGCTCGAGCGCTCCGGCGGCTGGGGCGGCGCCGCGTCCATGGCCGGCGGCTTCATCTACCTCGGCGGCGGCACGCCGCTGCAGCAGGCCCTGGGCTTCGAGGACACCGTCGAGAACATGAAGGACTTCATGAAGGCAGCCCTCGGCCCGGGCACCGACGATGCCAAGATCGACGCCTACTGCGAAGGCAGCGTGGAGCACTACAACTGGCTGGTGGACGCGGGCGTCGTCTTCAAGGAGTCCTTCTGGGGCCAGCCCGGCTGGGAGCCGCCCTACGACGACGGGCTGATGTACTCCGGCGGCGAGAACGCCGCCCCGTTCAGCGCTTCGATTCCCCCGGCGCCGCGCGGGCACGTGCCGCAGATGTCCGGCAAGAAGACCGGCGAGCAGGGCGGCGGCTACATGCTCATGAAGCCGCTGGTCGAAACCGCGCAGGCCCTGGGCGTGCGCGCGGAGTACGACCTGCGCGTGCAGGCATTGGTCATCGACGAAGCCGGGCGCGTCGTGGGCATCGGGGCCAAGCGCTACGGCGAGGATGTCTACGTGAAGGCCCGCCGCGGCGTGGTCCTGGCGATGGGCAGCTTCGCCTACAACGAGGAAATGGTCCGCGCCAACGCCCCGCGGATCCTTGGCCGCCCGGCCGCATCCATCGAGGCGCACGATGGGCGCGCCATCCAGATGGGCCAGTCGATCGGCGCCGCCACCGCCCACATGGACGCCACCGAGGTCGCGTTTTTCTGCGATCCGCAGCTGCTGGTGCGCGGCATCCTCGTCAATGGCCGGGGCCAGCGCTATATCACCGAGGACACCTACCCGGGCCGGATCGGACAGGCGACGCTGTTCCACCAGGAAAACCAGTCGTTCCTGGTCATCGACGAGCAGTCCTTCGAAGAAGGCTCGGCCAGCGAGACCTCCAGCCCGGAGCTGCTGATGCAGCCGACCTGGGTGGCCGAGTCCGCCGCTGAGCTGGAAGCCGAGATGGGACTGCCGGCCGGCAGCCTGCAGGCCACCATCGAGCAGTACAACCGGTTCGCGGTGCAGGGCACCGATCCCCTGCTGGGCAAGAACCCGAAGTGGGTCAAGCCGCTGCAGGGCGCACTGGCCGCCATCGACCTGCGCCGCCGCACCGGAGGCTTCACCCTGGGCGGGCTGAAGACCGATACAGACTCCCGGGTGCTGCATGTTTCCGGCGAACCGATCCCGGGCCTGTTCGCCGCGGGGCGCTGCACCTCGGGAGTCTGCGCCGGAGGCTACGCCAGCGGCACGAGCCTGGGTGATGGAAGCTTCTTCGGCCGCCGCGCCGGAATCAGCGCTGCGCAGGAGGCAAGTGTCCACAATGGACTGGCGGCGGCGCAGGGAGCCAGCGCCTGATTTCGAAGAGCGGATCAAGCGGCCCGGCTCGCGACGAGCCAGGCCGCTGATGCCGGTCGCAGCGGAGGATTGGGTCCCAAGCCTTTTTGGCTCCGTCTACATGCATATAAAAAATCCCCGGTTGACCGAAGCCAACCGGGGATTTACCTGTGCGCGAAAGGGGACTTGAACCCCTACCCTCTATTCGAGGACCAGCACCTCAAGCTGGCGCGTCTACCTATTCCGCCACCCGCGCAGGTTGTCTGTTGTTCGCGTTGTTATCGCTGGCAACGAAGTAAAACTTTACCACCGCCTTCGCGTGAATTCCAATCGGGCGCGAGTCGGCCCAAAGAGGTCGAAAATCCCGGAATTTCGCGGAATAATCGCGGTTGAGTAGGCAGTTTCAGCAATCTCGGCGCAAATTCGTGTCAAGGGTCACAACATTTTCGCCTGAATTGCCGGTTTTACTCGCTTGCGGACGTAAGCTGGCAGCGATTCCAGCAATCCACCACACTCGGGCCCGGGAGCGAGCGACATGAACGGACACCACGACAAGCCAGCCATGCCCGATGTGTCAGGCATGCTCCCCTTGGACGACGGGCACCAGATGTATTGGGAGCAATGGGGCAATCCCGACGGCCAACCGGTGCTGTACCTGCACGGCGGCCCGGGCGGGACGCTGGGCGCGAGCGGCTATCGCCACCGCTGGGACCTGGAACGAACCCGGCTCGTCGCTTTCGAACAACGCGGCTGCGGCAGGTCAACCCCATCGGCCGCCAGCCTCCTGGTGCCGCTGTCGGATTTCACCACGGCCAAGCTCGTGGGCGGCATCGAACAGCTGCGCAGCTCATTGGGCATCGGGCAATGGGTGCTCAACGGCGTCTCGTGGGGTTCCACCCTCGCGCTGGCCTACGCGCAGGCCCATCCCGAACGGGTGTCGGGCCTCGTGCTGTTCGCGGTCACCGCTACCAGCGAGGCCGAAGTCCGGTGGATCACCGAGACCGTCGGGGCGGTTTTCCCCGAGGCGTGGGACGAGTTCGCCAGCTTCGCCGAGATCCACCACCCCGCCTACACCCGCGGCGCCGGCCGCATCGTCCAGGCCTACGCCGACCTGCTCGCCGCGCCCGACGCGCAGCTGCGCGACGCGGCATCGCAGGCGTGGGCGCTGTGGGAGGATACGCATGTTTCGCTGGGCCGCGAACCCGCGGTGCGCGACCCGCGCTGGGACGATGCCCGATTCCGCCAGGCCTTCGCGCGGCTCACCACGCATTTCTGGTTGCACGCGGGGTTCAACGACCCGCCGCTGCTGGAGCGGATGGACCGCATCGAGCACATTCCGGGGATCCTGGTCCACGGTCGGCAGGATATCTCCAGCCCCTTGCGCACCGCCTGGGAGCTGCATCGCCACTGGCCCGGATCGCAGCTGGTGATCTGCGAGAACGACGGGCACGGAGGCACGCAGATGGTGGCCCACTGGGAGTCCGCCAACAACACGATGCTCGATTGGCTCAGTTGATAGCATCAAGGGTAGGCCGTTGCCGCGGCCTGTTCGTTCGTTAGGAAATCCGGAGTCCTCCGATGCGCATTGCCATGCTCTCCCTGCACACCTCGCCCATGCAGCAACCCGGGTCGGGCGACGCCGGAGGCATGAACGTGTACATCCAGAATTTGTCCTTCGCGCTGGGCGCGCTGGGGCACGAGGTGCACATGGTCACGCGCACCGCCGCGGACTCCGAATCCCAGCAGGTCGCCGAGGGCGTATGGATGCACCAGGTGCAGATCGCGGCGCACCAGCAGATGGGCAAGGAAGAGCTGCCGCAGATCATCGATCCGGCGGCGGCCGCGATTTCCGAGCACCTGCACGGCCTGGACATCGACATCATCCATGCCCACTACTGGCTCTCGGGCATGGTGGGCCTGCAGCTGGCCCGGGAATTCCGCGCCCCGCTGATCCTCTCGATGCACACCTCGGCCGCCGCGAAGGAATTCGAATCCGGCATCCCGGAGCCCGGGCCGCGCAAGCAGGCCGAGAAGCAGCTGCTGGCCGAGGCCTCGCGCATCATCGCCAACACCCCGGTGGAGGCGCGCCAGCTGGCCCGTTTCTACGAGGTGGACCGGCAGAAGCTGGATGTGGTGCTGCCCGGGGTGAACCACCGGATTTTCCATCCCGAGCAGGACAAGCTCTGCCGCCCCCTGGGCCCCGACGACCTGCACCTGGTGTACGCCGGACGGCTGCAGCCGCTCAAGGGCGCGCATGTGATGCTCGAAGCCATGGGCCTGGCCCGGCGCAGCCACCCGCAGCTGCGTATTACCGCCTCGCTGTTCGGGGCGCGCTCCGGCAGCGCCGACTACGACCTGCAGGCGCTGGTGGAACGCGAGGACCTCGCCGACCTGGTGCGCTTCTTCGACCCGCTGAAGCCAGCGCAGCTGGCGGCGGTGTTCGCCAATGCCGACGTGGTCGCCGTGCCGTCGCTGTCCGAGACCTTCGGGCTGGTCGCCGCCGAGGCGCAGGCCTGCGGCACCCCGGTGCTGGCCAACGCGGTCGGCGGGCTGGGCTACGCGGTGCGCGACGGACGCTCGGGATGGCTCATGCCGGAACCGGACCCGCAGCTGTGGGCGCAGAAGCTCGTCGAGCTGGCCGAAAACCCGAAGCTGGTCACCCAGGCCGGGCACGACGCGCTGGAGCACTCCGGGGAGTTCACCTGGGAGCGGGCCGCGGTCGCCTCGCTGGCCAGCTACCGCATGGCGCAAAGCGCGCTGATCGGCTGAGTCCCCGCAAAAAAGCGAAGGTGCAGGACCTGCATGGTCCTGCACCTTCGCTTGGTGCTTATGCCTGCGTTTGAAGCGTCAGCTCGAAGTGCGGTTTGCCCTTGCGGGGGCTCCACGCCGCCACCTCGAAGCCCGCCTCCGTGCGGGTGAACGCCAGGTCGACGCCGGCCGGCAGCACCACCGGGGTCTTGAACTCGATGCTCCACCGGTACTCGCCGGCCGCCGGCTCGATGCCGGACAGGGCGCGGGCGGCCAGGTAGATGCCGTGGGCGATGGCCCGCGGCATGCCCAGCGCCTTGGCGCTCAGCGAACTGAGGTGGATTGGGTTGTAGTCCCCCGCCACCGCCGCCCAGCGCCGCCCGGTCCCGGCATCCAGCTTCCAGGAGGCGGTGCGCTGCGGCGGCTCGAACGCCGCATGCACCGACTTCTCCGGCACGGAGCCTTCAAGCTTGACCCCCTTGGCCAGGAAGGTGCTGCGCAGCTCCATCCGCTCCTGCCCGTCCACCACGATGCGCACCACCAGGTCGAAGGCCGCGCCCTTGGGGTGGGCGGCCAGGTTCTCGCTGAATACCTCCACGTCGAACACCTCGTCCTCAGCCAGCGGGCGGTGCACTGCCACCTGGTTGCGCAGGTGGATCATGCCCAGCAGCGGCAGCGGGAAGTCGGCGCGCAGCATCAGCGACATGGCCAGCGGGAAGGCCAGCGAATGCACGTAGAGGCTGGGCAGCACCCCATTGGACGGGGCGCCGACCGCGCGGCGGAACGCATCCAGCCCACCCGGATCCGCCGCGGCCGAACGATGGACCAGCACCGTGGAGGGCAGCACCGGGTTGCGCCCCTTGCGGCCCAGGGTCTTCACCGCCTTGGCGTAGACCGAGCCCATGGACGGGATCTGCGCGACCAGCTCGGCGCCCATCTAGGCACCCACCAGCGATTGGCCGCACACGCGCAGCACCTGGCCGTTCAGGCCGGCGGCCGCGTCCGAGCCGAGGAAGGAGATCGCCTCGGCGACGTCCTGCGGCAGCCCGCCCTGCATCAGCGAGGGCAGCACCATGCGGGCCACGGTGCGGGTGCCCAGCGGGATCTTCGCGGTCATCTCGGTTTCGATGAAGCCCGGGGCCACCGCGGCGATGGAGCCGCCCTGTTCGGCGAACAGCTTGGCGCTGGAGCGCACCATGCCGATCACCCCGCCCTTGGAGGCGGCGTAGTTGGTCTGCCCGCGGTTGCCGGCGATCCCGGAGGTGGAAGCCAGCGACACCACGCGCAGCCCCGGCAGCTTGGCGGCCAGGAACACCTCGTTCATGCGCAGCTGCGAGGCGATGTTCACCGCGATCACCGAATCCCAGCGCGCCGCGTCCATGTTGGCCAGCAGCTTGTCGCGGGTGATGCCGGCGTTGTGCACCACGATGTCCAGCGAGCCGTGGCGGCCGATGGCGTGGTCCATGATCTGCTGGGCGGCGTCCTTCGCGGTGACATCCAGCTGCAGGGTGGTCGCGCCGATCTGGTTGGCCACCGCGGCCAGTGCCTCGCCGGCGGCCGGCATGTCCACCACCACCAGCTGGGCGCCGTCGCGGGCCAGGGTGCGGGCGATCGAGGCGCCGATGCCGCGGGCGGCCCCGGTGACCACCGCGACCTTGCCGGCCAGCGGCTTGCGGAAATCCTGAGGCAGCGCGCCCTCGGTGGTGCGCACGGTGAGGAACTGGCCGTCCACATAGGCGCTGCGGCCGGAGAAGAAGAAGCGCAGCGCGCCCAGGGTGCCGGGGCTGAGCAGGTCGGTGCCCTCGTTGAGCAGGATGCCGTTGGCGGTGGCCCCGCCGCGCATTTCACGGCCCAGCGAGCGCATGGCGCCGTCGATGCCCTGGCGCACCGCGGCCAGGGCCGGTGCGTCGGTGTCCAGCGCCGGGCGGGAGATCGAGACCACGCGGGCCCCGGGCACCAGCTGGCGCAGCGCCGCGCCGGCGGCGAGCATCAGCGCAGAGAGCTGTTCGGGGTGGGTGAGCTCGTCGAGCAGCAGCACCAGCCCGCCCAGCTTGGCGTCCCCGGCGTCGTGGCGGCGCACGTCCAGGTCCCAGGAGACCAGCGTGTCGCTCAGTTCCTGGGCGCGGGCCGAACTGCCCAGCACCAGCACCGGGCCGGGCAGCAGCGGGGTGGTTTCGCCGTAGCGGCGCAGCCGCGGCGGACGCGGCAGCCCCAGGAGCTTCGCGAGCTTCTTGGTCATGCCGGTGTTGACCAGTTCCATGTACTTGTCTGCCATTACTTGCGTGCCTCCACAATCGCGACGACTCCCTGGCCTCCGGCGGCGCACACCGAAATGAGTGCGCGGCCGCTGCCCTTTTCGGCCAGCATCTTGGCGGTGCTGGCGATGATGCGCCCGCCGGTGGCGGCGAACGGATGCCCGGCCGCCAGCGAGGAGCCGTTCACGTTCAGCTTGCCGCGGTCGATGGCGCCCAGCGGCGCATCCAGTCCCAGCTTCTCACGGCAGAACTGCTCGTCCTCCCAGGCGGCCAGCGTGGCGAGCACGGTGCCGGCGAAGGCCTCGTGGATCTCGTAGAAGTCGAAGTCCTGCAGCGAAAGGTTGTTGCGCTCCAGCAGGCGGGCGGTGGCGTAGGCCGGGGCCATGAGCAGTCCTTCGGCGCCGTGCACGAAGTCCACCGCGGCGGCTTCGAAGTCCACGAAGTTCGCCAGCATCGGCAAATCGTGCGCGGCGGCGAAGTCCTCGCTGCCCAGCAGCACCGTGGAGGCGCCGTCGGTCAGCGGGGTGGAGTTGCCGGCGGTCATGGTGGCCGCCTCGCCCAGGTTCTTGCCGAAGGCGGGCTTGAGCTTGGCCAGCTTCTCCAGGGTGGAGTCGGCGCGCAGGTTGTTGTCGCGGCTCAGCCCCTTGAACGGGGTCAGCAGGTCGTTGAAGAAGCCGCGGTCGTAGGCGGCGGCGAGATTCAGGTGGCTGGCCAGCGCCAGCTCGTCCTGGGCTTCGCGGGTGATGTTCCAGGCCTTGGTGGTCAGCGCCTGGTGGTCGCCCATGGACAGCCCGGTGCGCGGCTCGCCGGTGCCCGGGGCGCTGGGCGCCAGGTGCGAGGGGCGGATCTTGGCCAGCGCGGCCAGCTTGGCCTTGGTGCTGCGGGCGCGGGAGAGTTCCAGCAGGATGCCGCGCAGCGATTCGGAGACCGCGATCGGCGCGTCCGAGGTAGTGTCCACGCCGCCGCCGATGCCGGATTCGATCTGGCCCAGCTTGATCTTGTTGGCCAGCGAGCCGATGGCCTCCATGCCGGTGGCGCAGGCCATCTGCACGTCGTAGGCGGGGGTGGCGGGGTCCAGCGAGCTGCCCAGCACGGATTCGCGGACCAGGTTGAAGTCCTTGGAGTGCTTGAGCACCGCTCCGCCGGCGACGGCGCCGAGGCGTTCACCCTGCAGGCCGAAGCGCGCCACCAGGCCTTCCAGCGCGGCGGTGAACATGTCCTGGTTGGAGGCGTTGACGTAGGCGGTGTTGGAACGGGCGAACGGGATGCGGTTCCCGCCGATGATCACTGCATTGCGCACTGAGGGCTGGCTCATCTGGGTTGAACTCCTACAGAGAATTTGATGTGACAAGTATTACTGTAACCAAGAGTACATGATACTGTGAGTAACGTGAATAAGATCACCGAAGTATTCGACCCGGCAGCCGACGGCCGCGCATCCCGCTGGGAGGCGCACCGCACCGCCCGGCACGAGGAGCTGCTCAGGCTCGCCCGCAAGGCGGTGCACCAGCTCGGCCCGCAGGTGTCCATCCAGGAGATCGCGAACCACGCCAAGACCTCCAAGCCGGTCTACTACCGCTACTTCGGGGACAAGGAGGGGCTGCGCCAGGCGCTGGGAGCGATGGTCATCACCGACTTCCGCCAGCGTGTGATCGCCGCGGGCCTGGCCAAGCAGGACGAGGCCAGCGCCTTGCACGCAATGGTCACCGCCTACCTGGAGCTGGCCGCGAACTCCCCCAACCTCTACTTCTTCGTCACCGCGGTCCCCCGGGACGCGGCGGCGGCCGGAGCCCCGGCCGCCGGCGGCGACGACGCCTCCGGCGCGCTGAACGACTTCTTCGAGGAGATCACCTCGCTGATCGCGCAGCGCCTGACCAGCTTGCCGGCGGCGGCCGGCGCGACGGCCATCAGCCTGTGGCCGCGCGCGGCGCTGGGCATGGTCCGCGCCGCCGGCGAGCAATGGCTGCGCCAACCGGGCTCGCCGGACAAGCCCAGCCTGGCCGCGCTGGCCGACGAACTGACCAGCTGGCTCATCTACGGCATCGCCGCAACCCGCTAGCAACCACGCCACCAACTTTGTGCAGAGAACGAAAGGTAACGACATGAGTGAGACCCGCATCGACGTCAACGCCCTGGCCGAGCAGCTGCTCGGCCCCTACGCCGAGGTCCGCAAGGCCTCGCGCGCCCGCGCCGCCCGCCCCGAGCTGCAGCGCGACCCCTCCCTGCCGATGGACGCGCACCGCGCCCGCGTGCTGGAGCAGCTGGGCATCCTGGTGCAGGAGCAGGCAGTGCAGCGCGCCTTCCCGACCGAATTCGGCGGCCATGACGACCACGGCGGCTCGCTGGCCTCCTTCGAGGAGCTGGTCGCCGCCGACCCCTCGCTGCAGATCAAGGCCGGCGTGCAGTGGGGACTGTTCGCCGGGGCGATCCTGCACCTGGGCACCGCGGAGCACCACGCCCAGTGGCTGCCGGATGCCATGAGCCTGAAGACCCCCGGCGCCTTCGCGATGACGGAGATCGGCCACGGCTCGGACGTCGCCGCCGTCGCCACCACCGCCACCTATGACGAGGACACCGAGGAATTCGTCATCCACACCCCGTTCAAGGCCGCCTGGAAGGAATTCCTGGGCAACGCCGCGCTGCACGGCAAGGCGGCTACCGTCTTCGCCCAGCTGGTCACCAAGGGCGTCAACCACGGCGTGCACTGCTTCTACGTGCCGATCCGCGACGAAAACGGCGAATTCCTGCGCGGCGTGGGCGGCGAGGACGACGGCCTGAAGGGCGGGCTGAACGGCATCGACAACGGCCGTCTGCACTTCACCAACGTGCGTGTGCCGCGCACCAACCTGCTCAACCGCTACGGCGACGTCGCCGCCGACGGCAGCTACACCTCCCCGATCGCCTCCCCGGGCCGCCGCTTCTTCACCATGCTGGGCACCCTGGTCCAGGGCCGCGTCTCGCTGGACGGCGCCGCCACCAGCGCCTCGAAGATCGCCCTGCAGATCGCGGTGACCTATGCCAACCAGCGCCGCCAGTTCAACTCCACCTCGGACACCGAGGAGACCACGCTGCTGGATTACCAGCGCCACCAGCGCCGCCTGCTCACCCGCGTGGCCCGCACCTACGCCTCCTCCTTCGCGCACGACGACCTGCTGGACAAGTTCGACGCGGTCTTCTCCGGCCGCGAGGACACCGACGAGGACCGCCAGGACCTGGAGACCCTCGCCGCGGCGCTGAAGCCGCTGAGCACCTGGGACGCGCTGGACACCATCCAGGAATCGCGCGAGGCCTGCGGCGGCTCGGGCTACATGGCCAAGAACCGCTTCAACCAGCTCTACAGCGACCTGGACATCTACGTCACCTTCGAGGGCGACAACAACGTGCTGCTGCAGCTGGTGGGCAAGCGCCTGCTCACCGACTACGCCTCTGAATTCCGCAAGCTGGATACCGGCGCGGTGGCCCGCTACGTGGCCAAGCAGGTCGGCAGCACCGCCCTGCACCGCTTCGGGCTGCGCGGCGTGGGCCAGTCCTTCGCCGACGTGAGCGACGAGCGCAAGAGCGCGAACTTCTTCAAGGACCCGGCCAACCAGCGCGCGCTGCTCACCGAGCGCATCAACGCCAAGGTCGTCGAGGTCGCCGGCGCCCTGCGCGCGGCGGGCAAGGACCCGGTGAAGGCGGCCACCGCCTTCAACGAGAACCAGGACCTGCTCATCTCCGCCGCCCGCGACCACGGCCAGCTGCTGCGCTGGGAGGCCTTCACCGCAGCCCTGGCCAAGATCCAGGATCCGGCCACCAAGGAGGTGCTGACCTGGCTGCGCGACGTCTTCGCGCTGAGCGTGATCGAGGACGACCTGGGCTGGTTCCTGGCCAACGGCCGACTGTCCATGCAGCGCGCCCGCACCCTGCCGGAGTACATCAACCGGCTGCTCGCCCGCCTGCGCCCGCACGCCCAGGACCTGGTCGATGCCTTCGGCTACACCCAGGAGCACCTGCGCGCGGAGATCTCCTCCGGAATCGAGGGCCAGCGCCAGGACGAGGCGATGGAGTACTTCCGCCGCCTGCGCGCCAGCGACAACGCCCCGGTCAGCGAGAAGTCCTTGCGCAAGAGCGGCGCCAAGGCCTAGCCAGGACCGCCGAACCGCGTGTATGTCTGCGGGCCCCGTTGTCCTCCCGGATGACGGGGCCCGCACGTGCTTGGGCAGTCTGCGCTGCGCCTGCCAGTTCACCAATCGAGGACAGCACTGCTGCTGGCGAAAGAACATCGGCACGAGGAAATTCTGGAGCATAGTTTCCAAAATCCCCTCGGGACCGGCTGGATCTCGTCGTGGCGTGCCTGTTCTAATGCTTCCAGCGCCACGATGGGTGCATCTTCACGACTGACGGGTGATTCTGCGACATCATCATCTGTGTAGAGTTCTTCCGCAATCCTCACGGCTTCATTGGGGTCCTCGATACCCAACGCGGCAACCAGAAAGCTGATGTCTTCCATATCGCGCTGCCTGGCAGAGAGGCCTCAACATCCCGCGTAACTCTCCTGCTGTGGCCTGACAGTGCTATGGCTGCTCCCCCCCCCGACCAGTCGGATCGTTGTGGCCAGGGCGGCGCTTTCAAGCCGACGGATAAGCTCCCTGAGGAGCCCGCGGATCTCTTCCAGAGTCAGTTCACGACTCAAGCGGCCTCCAGCGAATTGTCCTTAAAGAAGATATTGAAATCTGCAAACTTCTTTGGGGTCCGTCTTATCGTCAGATTTCGAAATGCCTCACCCGTCGTCCGGGTGTCGTCACCGGGGAACCAAGGCTGTGGTAATTTCGCTCCCCCACCGTGGCACATGCGGCAAGTTGCCCTCCATAACAAGTCGCACTCCAGCGGCAAGCAACGCATCAAATTTTGCACTTCCCGTGGATTCAGGCGCTTGAGCGCGTCCATGGCGATCCGCAAGGTGGACTCACGTTCCCCTTGAGAAAGTTCTTCAGCTATATCCTTGGCAACTTGGTCCAAGACCATCTGGGGTGAAGGATCAGGAGCCCCCCAATGAATCCCCAGCGAACTGGCGACTTTGAGCGCAGGACCTAACTCAAGTGAGTTCTTGCCGGATTCCAAATCGCCAATGAACTTCCTCGAAAGCCCATTAAGGTCCGCTAGCTGTACTGTCCAGGGACGTTGGTTGAATTCCTGCGACGACACGATCTGAATTGATGGGATGACGAAG
>NZ_BMPH01000005.1 GCF_014647495.1 Glutamicibacter protophormiae | reverse complement strand
TCTCGATACATCAAGTGTTACCGATGTGGTGATACAGAACTGTTACCCATGTATCGAGACATCACACATGTGCTTTTATTCATCGTTAGTGAAGCAACTATCCCTGTTACTTCTAATCTCCTAGGGTATAAATGACACCATATGCAGGCAGGATGAAAGGTAGCCGGCGTACATAGTGACTTGTTCCAAGCTGATGGGGATCACTCGGAAGACTCAAGAGCACAGTGGAGGTAGTACAAATGCCAGGACGTATCGCACGAACCAAGACCGCGGAACGCGTGAGCGAAATCCTCGGTTCTCGCGAGGGGCGCCGTCACCTAGCAAACCACGGCTGGGTACAGGGAATGCCGATCGTCATGGCTGTTCCCACGGAACCGATCAACGACGTCATGGGCCTGATCTCCATGCACGGTCGCCCGGCACTAGTAGCCATGCTTGATAACCAGCTCGACGTGCTGAAATTCTTGTATATTTCCACCCCCAACTCCGCCCTGTGCGCAGTTGAGGTCGAGAGAGACTCGACTCAGATCCAAGACCTTTTCGACCGTGCCGAAAAGAACGGATTAGTCACCTTCCGAGCTAAATATTGGGACGCTAGCTCAGTGACCCACCCGGTTCCTGTGTTCGGCCCGTCCAGCGAGAGCATAACTTACGCCCATCGCTTCGGCGCGTAGCCTCGACCTGAGCGGTAAAGCAGCATGCGGCAGCTATGAGCACCCAAGGCATCAAGGCCAGTTATCGGTCATGCCTACAGTAACGGCCGGGCCGTTCTAGAAATCTCGGCCACTCGCTCTGTTTCCCCGTGATCCGCAAAGCAGTCCGGCAGCAAAGTTTCATTGGAACCGACCCAGAAGGGCCAACTCTCTCGGCCGTGCTTTAGCCCGCGTACCATCCTTGACCCCTGTTTGGCGGCAACCTCCGAATACCTTTCGTTGCCGTGCATTGCTGCCATTCTTGCTGGGCAGTCCAAGGATTCCCACCCAATGCCATGAGATGCACCGGGTTGGGCAACCGTTGCACCTCAGCAACCCGTTGAGCCCAGAACGCGTCGCCACGGTGCCCGACCCCACTTCTCAATGCATAAATCAGGGCTTGGACACGGACTCGAAGGGCTTCTAAAGCAATGGTGAGCCCGATGCACGGATAGCCCGTACGCAAAGATGGATGCCCTTATGAGGGGTGCTGGTTATAAGTTCCCAGAATATTCGCCAGGTCTCCAACTTGTCGCCCCTACCCGCCGGTGACGGGGCCAGGGCAAGGGGTACAGATTTGCCTACCGTCACCCCAAGTACCTGCAGGCCGGTATCGATTGAGGGAATGAGTAAGCATAGCCCCTGCCTTCCTGCATTTCCCGAGGAAGACAGAAGCAGCAATTACCTAGGATGCCCTCGTGCAGCCCAGGTATTGCTTCTCATGCTTGGGAACCAGGCATCGAATCCTGATCCCGTGCCGGCGCAGAGTCCTTGCACTCCTCCGCTTCCGTG
This sequence comes from Glutamicibacter protophormiae, assembly GCF_014647495.1. Taxonomy (GTDB): domain Bacteria; phylum Actinomycetota; class Actinomycetes; order Actinomycetales; family Micrococcaceae; genus Glutamicibacter; species Glutamicibacter protophormiae. The sequence continues at coordinate 245,166 of NZ_BMPH01000005.1, read as the reverse complement.
GAGCAAACTTCGTCCCCCTCGAACTCCTCAGTGCTGTGTTCATGCATCGACTTACGAAGCCCCTCGACCTCGTAGGCCCTGCCTGCCCAATATGCGGGGTCTAAACCGAAACCATTTTCCGCATCCTCAGCCATCCTCTTGAAACCATCACGGTGGTCTTCCAATGCGTTATTGAGGTCTTCGAACTCGTCGTGGCTGACACTGACATTAAGATGCTTCCGAGGCATTCGAATCACCCTAACTTGTTTGAGAGGCTAACTACTTTCACAATGCTTCCAACTTACGCCCCCGCGCTGTGCGCGCCACCAGCCACAAGGTTTTCATCAGGAACTGAATACAAAACCCTCAGCTCTCGTCTGGGAATACTCTGGTACACAAGCTACAGAAATTCTCCCCGAGACCATGCCAAGCAAAACACTAGGGATTGAGCCAGCGAACGCGGCCATTAGGCCCGAGGAATCCTATGCGTTATCCGGCTGGATAGAAGGAATAGCGCCTTCTGCTAGCCCGGACGATTGAGTACCTTTTGGGGCGGGGGGTTCTGTCGGGCGATCAGCGATCTCGACACTGCGGATCATAGCTTCCAGAAATTTGGCCGCGGCAATGCGCTCGTGTTCAGATAGCATGTTCACGGCGTCCATCATGCGCTCATGCATCTCATGCAGGGTTCCGCGCACCTCGGTGTCACTATATTGGGTCGGAATAATGCCAACGGACCGACGATCAGAAGGATGCACAATACGTTCCGCGTACCCACCCCTACATAACCTGTCGATCAGCACAGAGATTGACGCGTGTGAAATCCCTAGCTCCGCGGCGAAATCGCGTTGCCGGGGAATCACCCCTTTGCGATGCTCGGCGAGCAGGAAGCGCAATGCGGACATATCGGTCTCATTCATCCCCATTGAGTTGCGGGCTTGGGCCCTCATCTTTCCTTCTGCTTCGCGGAATCTGCGCATAAGATTCAACAGGTCCACAGCTCCTGGAACTGAGGTTCCCTTGTCGTACCAATACCCACTTGCCCTATAACTGCTCATGAGAACTCCTCCCGCTGGAGACAAACACGAGGCTCGTGATTCCCGGCTTCCCTTCGCCCTCTCGAATGAGGCTCAGCTTGCCTACCAGAAAAAATATAATGTAACCTAGCTAATAGTTAGCTTATCTACATATATTCTACTACGAAACAGCTACACAACCGGAGTGAAAGATGAAAGAGTCCTTAGCAGTTCCTGTAGAAACAGCCACGCACCAGGCGAAAGCGTGGAGGGCAAGGATGCAGAAAATCGCATCTTTTGGATCCCAGCAATGCCAGCGCAAAGACTCGGTGCATTCAGCAATTTGCACTATCACGGGATCTCCAGATGAGCTGGTCGTCAATGTGGCCTGCACTGCGAAAAGCGAAGAGCACGTTTCCGAGCTGATGCAGTACGTCAATGATGCTCTCCTGCCGCAGATGGAGAAGTTCCTTGGCATCCAATTCGAGGTGCGGAACTTGCAATTTGCCGTCGCTGGCCACGAAAGCTTGGCCGCAGCCCCCTCGCCGCTTGATGAGGTTGCACACCCGACAAATTGGCTGGATCATCCCTTCTCCACCCCCACGCTAACCCCCACTAGCGGCTTAGAAATCGCAACTGGCGAGTCCCCGACGGATTTAAGCATGGCCTAAAACCCAGAACAGTCCGTCGTCCGACCAGAAGCGGCGGCACAAGGGAGGACCAGCCCCGAAGCTTAGTTAGCAAAGTTTTCCTATCACTACGTCATTATTTTCGTGAGCAGTGCAAGAAAGGGAAGTATCTTCAATGCCAGGTCGAATCGCCAGAACCAAGACGGCAGTCAGAGTCGCCGATTTTCTCGCCACCCGTGAGGGTAGAGCCCATCTATCAAACTATGGATGGGCTCCCGGAATGCCGATCGTCATGACCCAACCAGCCGAATCACTCACTGATGCGATGGGGATGGTTTCAATCCATGGACGCGCAGCACTGGTGGCAATGCTCGATTCGCAGACGGACGAGTTGCAGATGTTGCATGTCACCACCCCGCAACCTGCCCTCAAGATAGCGAAAGTATCCGCAGATGGACGCACCATGGGAGATTTTTTCGAAGACCTTTCATCCACGGGCATCACGGAATTCCGCGTTAAATTCTGGAAACACACGGCTGTCGCCCACCGCATCCCGTCCTGCACAATAATGCAATCTCAGAACACCCCAGTTGCACGCTATCCTCTATCAACCTACCAACGTTGATCGACACCAGCCTGCGCAGTCAATAGCAGGTAATCACCTCATTAACCCGTTCTGGCTCATGACCTGTCCAGCCAACGGTCTCGTTCATACCTTTAGTGAGCCAGAACCGGGTTATGCGCGGCTGAATTAGCGCACCGTTGCCGCATGCCGCTCTGTCCCGGGCTTGTGCGGACAAGATGAAGGCGGGTTCATCGACCCGGCCAGGCACCACCGATTGAGTCAATTTTTATGAATTCTTCGACCAGTTCGGTGGCGCCCGGCACAAGGTGCCATCCGACAGCCACCGGCGGAGCAAGTGGTGTTCAGTCCATCCGTTGGCGCCGCGGGCGAGCGGCAAGCTGCTCCCGCAACCCGTCATTTTCGGCTTCCAGTTCCAAGATAATGCCAATACCAGCCAAATTCACGCCCCGCTCGATAAGGTCAGAAATTTGCCTCAGCCGGGCTAGATCATCCGCACGGTACCTGCGAGTACCGCCGCTGGTCCGCGCGGGGGTGATCAAACCACGCAGCTCGTAAAGCCTGACGGTTTGCACGCTTACCCCCACACTCTGCGCGGCGGTAGCAATGGAATGCGTTTTGATGGCAACTTCTGGTTGTGCTTCTGGTTGTGCAGAATTTTTTGTCATTTTTTACCTTGAGTAGCTTGCATCTTCTCGGATCTCCATGCTATAAAATCTACATCGTTAGGTATAGATCTAACGGAAAGTGAATTGCACCATCATAGAGTGTCACACCAGAAAGGAATGAGTTCAGATGATGCAGACCGAGGTACTTCGCGATTTTGACCGCTTGGTACAGCGTGCTTTCAACACCCAGCTCAGCTCCGAGCCCGTCCACCGGATGCCGATGGAGGCATGGCGGGACGAGACCGGCTTCCATGCTGAGTTTGATCTTCCAGGGATCGAAGCCGACAAGATCGACATGGCCGTGGAAAAGAACATCCTGACCATTCGGGCGGAACGCGCCAAGCCCGAAGGCCGCCAGCATGTTACCGGTTCGGAGAGGCTGTGGGGCCACTTCACCCGTGAGCTGGTGCTCGGGGAGCATCTGGATACCGAGAGCATCCAAGCCTCGTATGCCGATGGTGTGCTGAGATTGGATATCGCCGTGGCCGAAAGTGCCAAACCACGCCGGATTCAGGTGGCTGTCAACCGCGGCGGGAAAGACCCCAAGGAATTAACGAGCTAGTCACAGGTGCCCCCACGGGGCATGCGCGGAGATGATGTGTCATGTCTGCCCTCATTGATCCGGTGTTCCAACCGTTGGTCATTGATGACGAGTTGCTTCTGGCCATATACGAGCTCGAGTTATCCACGGCACCACGTCAGGACCAGCCGCCGCGAGCGCGTCTACGCACCGCGCTCGACGGTGTTCCGCGGCCCAGTCAGCGGTGTCCGGAAGGACAGAACGATAGCCGAGTAAGTGAAGGGTCGGTACGCAGCCTCGAACCTGCAAGGGTTTACTCCCGCTCGCCTCCGATAAACCGTGAGCCTTGATGGAGAACCTCAACAGAGTGGCTAACCGGGTGCGCCCGAACCGAAGACCGGGCGCACCCTCGGAAAGGATCTACTGAAGAAAGAAATTCCACGCAGCAGTTGATGGGGTGCGTCCGAACCGAAGATCGGATGCACCCCTGAGGGATCGGCAGAAGGGAGTTGGTACCATGCGTAAGTCATTGCTGAGCATTCAATTGGATGATGAGCAGGTCGATGAGCTCGTTGCTGCGCTCTGTGCGTACCGGGATCACTTCATTGAACTCATTGAGCTAAACGCTGAAGTAGTGGGCCCGCACGCCCGTGAGAACGATAAACAATGGCAGAGCAAGGTCCACCAGGTGCAAGAAATGATCGATCAGATTAATGAGTCGCTGTATGGGGCACCCGGTCGGGGCCCCCGCGGGTAACTGCCGCGATGCTTCCCCGTTCTCCGTCGTTTAACAAGGCGTTCGCTGCTTTCTCTCTATAGACCGTCACTGCTGGCTATCGCCTCTTGGCCAATAGAGAAGTGGAAAGCGGGAAGGTCGAGGACGAGCTCTCCAAAACATTGAAACTAGGCTCTCGGTGCAGGCCCAGCCGCGAATCAAGTGAGATTTCCCATCGCTCATGGGAGACGTCGTACTGCCATTGCTCACCTTGTAGAGCGCACGCGCCCGCTCTTTGGAAGTCGTGCCCCCATGTTCGAAAGCTGTGAATTATAGTTCGTTCGCGCTACGGAGGATATTGGCGTTCTACGATGCAAAGTGCTTCAGATATCGGAGTAGTCGAAGGCTCGGCACTGGCGTTTTAGGGCAATGCGAGGTTACTGGGTCTCATCGACTCCGTCTAACCAAGAGGAAGAACGATGCTTCACCAAGAATTGCGTTCGCATACGGCTAAGGAACTTAGGAATCTTTTAACTTCATCGCATGCCCAGGCTCATTTACGGCGAAATGGCTGGGGTCCGGGAATGCCTGTAGTCATTGCTGCCCCATATGAAACGCTTGACACCGTCATGGGTCTAGTTTCCATCTATGATTCCGCGGTTCTCATTGGATGCTACGACCCGTATTTCGATGAACTGACGCTATGGCATGTTTCTGGCACGGGCACCGGGGATCACAACGCACGAGAAGGACAGTGCGTGGACCTTAAGCGGAATGAAGCTTTCACGTTCCGCGAGATGTGCCAGAAGGCCATGCATTGCTCCTCAGTGCGTTTTTCGCCTAAGGGCTGGGACCACGCGGTACGCATTCGGGAAATACCGTTGTTTGCACGCAGTGATCGTTTGACATGCAGCGAAGGAAAAGCTCTCCAGTTTGCCTAAAAGAGCTCCCTCTGATGCCAAAGGCATCATGCTTCAGGTGCTGCTTAGGCCGGCTGGTCGTTTGCTGGTATTCCAACGCACACATTGTTCGCTTGCGGCTTCAAGGCAACACCAATCCTCGAACGAAATGTGCTAGCTAGAGCTACAGCATCGATGCTGCGGCATGAAAGAGATCGGCCACAAGAGGTTCACCCAGCTACCCACTATCCCATGCGATGAGACCTACCACCTGCCTACTGGTGCGCACCGCCAATGGGAGCCGAGAGCGTGGGAGGAAGATGCCTGTGAGCCTCAACTGGATGGGCTGCTACGCGCAGAAGCTCCGAAGCGCCACATCGCCAGACCAGTTTCCCAACGGTCCTATCACACCAGTTCCAGGTAGTCGCCGTGACGTGCTTCGAGCTCTCGATGCCATCATTCAGGGCTTCGATTCCTTTTCTTTTCTGCCTATTTTTCGCATCACGTCGAGTCATTTCACAACGCACTCAGGCCGGCTGCCTGCACGCTCTCGGACTCCACGGTATTCATAATGCTCGGATGCAGCGGGTTCTCCTTTGAAGCATGAAATCCCGCCGAATCTGGAAAAGGTTGAATGACGGACTGTTCCGCCGCATCCTCCCATGCCGACCTCTGCCCCTTGCCCTCCCTATACGGCAAGGCAAACCGGCGCCGCGTCCCCGCCCATTGGCTGACAGAGACGCGGCGCCGGAATTCTTCGTAGCTACTACGCCAGCGTGAAGCGCAACGGCACCTTGCCCCAGCCGCGCAGCACGTTGTTGTGAGAGTACTCCACCGGACCGGCCAGCTCCACCGTGGCCACGCGCCGCAGCATGACTTCCAGCAGGCAGGCGGACTGCAGTCGGGCGGCATGCTGTCCCACGCACTGGTGCATGCCCATGCCGAAGGCCAGGTGGCCCGACGGGTCCCGGTTCAGGTCGAACTTCGTCGGGTTCTCCCAGCGTCGCGGATCATGGTTGGCGGACTGGAAGGACAGCAGCACGCGGCTGCCCTTCGGGATGATGAAGCCCTCGATCTCCACGTCGGTGGAGGCCACGCGGAAGATCTGCTGCACCGGCGAGACCACGCGCAGCGACTCGCCGAAGGCCACGCGGGCCAAGCCCGGGTTGGCTTTCAGCGCTTCGTACTGCTCGGGATTGGTGGCCAGTGCGTGCATCAGCCCGGAGATGCCGTACACCGTGGTGTCCATGCCCGCTGAAAGCAGCGATCGGGTGAGCAGCGGGGCATGCTCGTGCAGGATGTCGCCGCGGTCGGCGGCGGCCCAGATGTCCGCGCCGAAGCATTCGGGGGCCAGCGCGTCGCGCTGGCACTTCCCGGTGGCCCATTCGTTCAGCTCCTTGGCCTGGCCTGCGCCCTTCTCGAACAGCTCGTTGCGCGGGCCCAGGCTGTTGAAGATGTGGTCCGCATACGGCACCAGCTTTTCGCGTCCGGCAGGGTCGATGCCGGAGGCGTCCGGGAAGAAGTTCACCGGGAACACCGCGCCGATCTGCTGCACGCCGTCCACCAGCACCTCGCCGCCGGAGGGGACCCCGTCCAGCAGTTCGTCGAAGAGCGCTTCGGCGCGCACCATGCAGTTGTCCTTCATGGAGCGCAGCACACGGGCGGAGAGGATTTCCTGCAGCACCTCGCGCGGGGTGTCGTGCTCCGGCGGATCCATCTGCAGCAGGCCGCGGGCACGGTTCGGCGGCAGCAGCCCGACGCCCTCGCCACTGGTCAGTTCCTGCCAGTTGGAGACGGCTTGGGACATGTGTTCGTAGCGGCCGATGGCGTAGGCGCCGTACTTGCTCGGGTAGGCCACCGGGCCTGCCTCGCGCAGGGCCTCTTGGAAGGGCAGCGGGTTCTCCAGCGATTCCGGGGAGAACGGGTCTTGATCCAGCACCGGGATCTTGCCGCCGGCCACCGGGCACTTGGTCATTGCAGTCATGAGGGTGTTCTCCTAGAGGTCAAGGACCAGGCGGTCTGAAATTGCGCGGGATACGCAAACGAACATCCGGTCGTTCTTGGCGCGTTCGGCGTCGTTGAGCAGGGAATCGCGGTGCTCCGGGGTGCCGCGCAGCACGCCGACCTCGCAGGTGCCGCAGACGCCCTCGTTGCAGGAGGAAAGCACCGGCACGCCGGCGTCATTCAGCGCGCCGAGCACTGTCTGCTGCGTGCCGACGGTGACGACCTTGTTGGAAATCGCCAGCTCCAGCTCGAATGGTTCGGTGCGCACCGGCTCCGGCAGCTGCGCCGGGACGAAGCGCTCGAAGCGCACGGTGCCCGCAGGCCAGGCCTCGGCCGCGCCGGCCACCGCGTTCAACAGCGGCTCCGGGCCGCAGCAGTACACGCGGCCATGCTCCGCCGGTTCGGCCAGGAAGGTGAGGTTCAGGTGCCCCATTTCATCCTGCGGCCAGATGGTCACCTTGTCGCCGTAGGCTTCCAGCTCTGGCAGGAAGGCCATGGAAGCGCGGGAGCGTCCGCCGTAGTGCAGGTGCCAGTCGATGCCCAGCTGCTCCGCCGCGGCGATCATGGTCATGATCGGGGTGATGCCGATGCCGCCGGCAATGAATTCGTAGCGCTTGGCCTGGGCCAGGGAGAAGTTGTTGCGCGGGGTGCCCACGGTGAGCATCTGGCCTTCTACCAGCTCGTCGTGGATGTAGTGCGAACCGCCCTTGGAATTGGGCTCGCGCAGCACCGCCACCTCATAGGAGGAGGCCTCCCAGCGGTCGCCGCACAGCGAGTAATGCCGCGAGAGGGCGCTCTGCGTGTCGGTGGGCAGCACCACAGTTCGATATGCGCGCCGGGGGTCCAGTCCGGAACCCGGAAGCCGTGACGCCTGCCGGCACCGTGGCTTCGCGGGCAGCACGCTGGCGCTTGAGCTCGTTGCGGGCCAGGGCGTTCTTGTGCACCTCGTCCGGTCCGTCGGCAAAGCGCAGGGTGTGCGAGTAGGCGAAGCCCTCGGCCAGGAAGAAGTCCTGGGACAGTCCGCCGGCGCCATAGGTCTGGATGGCATTGTCGAAGATCCACTCCACGGCCGCCGGGATGGCGATCTTGATGGTCTGGATCTCGGTGTGGGCTCCCTTGTCGCCCACGGTGTCCATCAGCCAAGCGGTCTTCAGCACCATCAGGCGCAGCATCTCCCCGCGCCATCAAGCGTCCCTCCGTGGTGCAGGACTATGTGGGTCCGACCCGCTTCTTCCTCTCCGAGGGAGCCGGGTTCGTCTCCGGGCAGACCCTGGTGGTCGACGGCGGTTCCATCCGCCGCTGATGCACCGCGCCGCGGGCGGCGGGTGCCGAGGATTCCTCGGCGCCCGCCGCCCGCCGTTAACGCCTCATATGAGTGTGATATGACCGTGATAGCTATCGGGGCATCACTGTTAGCGTCCCGCTCATGGCAAAGTCAATAGCATGGCCCTTGATGAACCACAGCGAACAAATACGTCGGAGCAATCCGCTCCCGCGCCGGCAGGCAACGACGCCTCGCCGAAACCTTCCGTCATGACCCGGATCGGCGGCTTCCTGCCGGGTATCATCCTCTGCCTGGCCATGGGCGGCGTCGCCCTGGCCGCGGCACGGCTGCTGCCGGGCATGAGCCCGCTGCTGATCACGATCCTGCTCGGCGCCCTGTGGCGCAACCTGGCGCCCGTCCCGGCGGTCTTCGGCCCCGGCGTGGCGTTCTCCGCGAAGAAGTTGCTGCGCACCGGCATCGTGCTGCTGGGCTTCCAGCTCTCGCTCGGCGCGATCCTGGCCCTGGGCCCGGGTGTGCTGGCCATCGTGGTGCTCTGCGTAGGCGTCACCTTCCTGGCCACCGTGTGGATCGGCGGACGCCTGGGCATCGAGCTGCCGCAGCGCCTGCTGATCGCCGCTGGGTTCTCCATCTGCGGCGCGGCCGCCGTGGCCGGCGCCGAAGGCGCCACCCGCGCCAAGCAGGACCAGGTGGCGACCGCCATCGGCCTGGTGGTGCTCTTCGGCACCCTGATGATCCCGCTGGCCCCTGCGCTGGGCGCGCTGCTGGGCCTGAGCGAGACGAACATCGGCGTGCTGATCGGCGCCTCGACCCACGAGGTGGCCCAGGTGGTCGCCGCCGGCGGCGCCGTGGGTGCCACCGCACTCAGCGTCGCGGTCACCGTGAAGCTGGCCCGCGTGGTCATGCTCGCCCCGATCATGGCCGGGCTGTCGCTCTACATGAGCCGCAAGCACAACGTCGAGGGTGGCAAGAAGCCGCCGCTGATTCCGCTGTTCGTGGCGCTGTTCCTGGTCGCCATGCTGACCCGCACCACTGGACTGCTGCCCGAATCGTTCCTGCAGCTAGCCTCCACCGCCCAGACCATCCTGCTGGCCGCCGCCATGTTCGCCCTGGGCCTGGGCGTGCACCTGAAATCCATCGTGAAGTCCGGCGGGCGCTCGCTGCTGCTGGGGCTGCTGTCCACGCTGATCATCCTGGTTATCGCCGTGGCCGGCGCACTGCTCTACAGCCCGATGCCGTAGGCCAGCTGCCTCACGACGGGGGAGAATCCGCGAATTCCGGCGGCCAGCAGATCTCGTCGCGTTCAAGCAGCAGCTCCTCGCCCGACAGCGTGGTCTGCTCCGGGGACCAGTCGCGGCCGATGGCCGCCTGGGTGCGTGTCCAGAATTCCCGATGCACCCGGCGCCAGTACTCCAGCGACAGGTCGCCTTCGCCTTCGGCGGCGGCGAAGTCGGCGGGCACGTCGAAGAAGCTGGAGCGCTGCACCGAGACCACCCGCTGGATGATCCGGGGCTCTCCCCTGCCGTCGCAGACGATCCAGTGGTCCCCTTCGCGGGGCTCACGTTCCCCGTAGTGGGCGTACTCGTTCGCCAGCGAGGATGTCGCACGCTTGGAGCCGTGCATGACCTCGTGCAGCAGCTCATCGGCCAGCGCGGCGTTGTCCCCGTAGCATTCGACTACATGGTGCGGCGCGGCGCCGGGCTCAATGGAAGACGCGGCGAGGTACTCGCGCCACATGGCTTCGGCGGCTTCCAGGTTCAGTTCGGGCAAATCGCTCATACGCAGATCCTACTTGCGGCGCCCCATGTTGAATTCCTTGCGGAAGTCCGGCTGTGACGGCATGGTGAATCGGGCTTTCTGGTTGTCCCGGTCTATGAGCACGCGCACCTTAAGCACCGCGTCTCCAGTGCAGGACAACGATATGCGGCCGAATCCCCTACCGGATTGCTCGCAGTTCTTGCTTGCATCCGCCCAGCTGATCTCGGCGCGTTCGAATTCAAGCTCCAGCACGTACTGTTGCTCCGGGTTGCTTGGAATGACCGTGAACTCATAGATAGGAAGAACCCTTCCGCTGACCCGCTGCATGGAAATCTGCACTGGTTCAGCTGACTCCTCATCATCCGGTACTTCTGGTTCTTCCGATGGGTCGGATGTCGGCTCGTCGGTAGGCTCCGCCGACGGTATCTCAGTGGGTTCAGGAGAGGGTTCCGAAGTCGGCTCCACCGTGGTCTCCACAGTCGGTTCTACCGTCGGTTCCACAGTCGGCTCCACAGTCGGTTCTACCGTCGGTTCCACAGTCGGCTCCACAGTCGGTTCTACCGTCGGCTCCACAGTCGGCTCAACCGTCGGATCAGAAGTCGGTTCCGAAGCCGGCTCAACCGTCGAATCAGAAGTCGGTTCTACCGTGGGCTCAACCGTCGGTTCCAAAGTCGGCTCCACAGTCGGCTCCACCGTGGGCTCCACAGTCGGTTCTACCGTGGGCTCAACCGTCGATTCCAAAGTCGGCTCCACCGTGGGCTCCACAGTCGGTTCTACCGAGGGCTCAACCGTCGATTCCAAAGTCGGCTCCACCGTGGGCTCCACAGTCGGTTCTACCGAGGGCTCCACCGTCGATTCCAAAGTCGGCTCCACCGTGGGCTCCACAGTCGGTTCTACCGAGGGCTCCACCGTCGATTCCAAAGTCGGCTCCACCGTGGGCTCCACAGTCGGTTCTACCGAGGGCTCCACCGTCGGTTCCGAAGTCGGCTCCACCGTGGGCTCCACCGTCGGCTCCGAAGTCGGCTCCGAAGTCGGCTCCACCGTGGGCTCCACAGTCGGTTCTACCGAGGGCTCCACAGTCGGTTCTACCGTGGGCTCAACCGTAGGTTCCACAGTGGGCGCGGAGGAAGGTTCAGTCGTCCAATCACCCACAGGCTGTGTTCCATCGGTTGTTGGCTGGGCGCTCGGTAACAGCATAGTAAAGGGTGCAGCTGTTGATACCGCTTCCGATGGCACATTCAAGGGCGCTGCAACGAGCAAGGGGACTTCCCTATGCTCGTTGTCCAACACAAATTCGGAAAAAGACGGACCATCTCCAAACGCGTTCCGGGCATGACCCCCGCTGGGTGCAGTGAATGCTTGAGCACTCGGGATCGGACTTTGCGCCACGTCGTTAGCGGCCGGTGTAGCGTCTCGATCGGTATCGGAGACCCTGAGTGGTAGAAACCCGGCGGCCGATGCGGCGACTGCGACCGTTGCCAATCCGGCTCCAACGCTCACTCCAATAGCAGCGATACCGCCCCCGGTAATACCCGTTCCCAAACCCGTCGCTGCTGTCGCAGAGACCGCCGGCGTGGCTCCTGATCCAGCTGAAAGGGCAGCAACTGACCCTGCGGAAACGACAGTTCCGGACGATACGCCACCAGCAGCAGAAAGTCCTAAGGCAGTCGTCCCTCCAACGATCAACGGAAGAACGTACGCCCGCAGCTTTATTCCGATCTGGCTCAATTCACCGTAAACTGCAGAACAGTCTCTACAGCCAGCAAGGTGCGCCTCGACGGCACGGTGATCACGGTTGCTGGCGTTTCCTCGGATTATTGCCGGAAGGAGCTTTCGTACTTCCACACAGCCGGGAGCCAGCTCAACCTGCTGGTTAAGATGTGCGGCTAAATAGGCCTCGCGCAAACCTTCACGTGCACGCCCCGCAAGAGCGGAGACGGCGTTGGGTGTGAGCCCCAAGAGCGGCGCGATGTCCCTGGGACGCATGTCTTCGACTTCCATATGCCAAAGAACTGCCCGCCAACGTTCAGGCAATGATTTGAAGGCGCTTATTACAAAAGTTGCTTCAGCACGCTGCAGCACCTCATCGGCATACCGATCCCCCGGCTCAAACTCGCGAACATCGTCGGTCACCACGTGTTTGGATGCCACTGTGTTCCGGGCAAAAGCCTCGCGGGAAACGACGGTGAGAAGATAAGCACGGAAGAACTCATCAGGTCCTACGCCACGGCGAAGGCACTCGAAGACCCTGAGGAATGACTCTGAAACAACGTCTTCGGCCTCGGTAGGCGTATCGGTATGACGGTATGCAACAGCCAAAGCCAACTGTTTATGGCGTCGGTACAGCTGTGCTTCCGACTCCCGATTTCCATTTCGAACACCAAGAATCAAGTCTGCATCGCTGACCTCGCCGAAGCGTTTGCCTGAATCGATCGTCATTGCGCCCCATTCGCCTCGTTTAACTCAATGCGACTTGCCGTCTGCTGGATTCCCTTCCGCGAACTTGGCTACCCTGCTTATCCCCAAACAAGTAGCGAAACCCAGCTTTGATGACTATACCGAGAAACCGACAAACGTACGAAACGTCCGTTTGAAAAGCGATTCGGTATTCAACATGAGCTACATAGAAATATGGCACCTCCGCCGGCCGTACGCATTGCATCCCCCATGTATCAATGCAAGTCGTTCGGCCGCCGCGGCGCTTCTAACCCTTGCGAGTGGTTCGTGTAGGCGATGAAACGAGAACTGCTTGTTCAACCGCCTGTATTGGTTAAGAGTGCGACCGATCGAATTCATGACGCGATTACGCAAAATTTCTAGAAAGATTTTTCTGGACGAAACGCAAAGAGCGCCGGATGAGCAGTCCCCACGAATGGTTTCTGCGCATCCGGCGCTCGATCAGCCGTTAGCCGTGATTAGCTGTGGCGACCACGGCTGCGGCGAGTGATCAGCACACCCGCTGCGGCCAGCAACAGACCGGCAATCAGGACAGCCAGCGCAGTGAAGCCCGTGCTTGCCAGATTGTCCTTTCCTTCGGCAGTTGGATCTTCAGAAGCATTCGGCTCCTGTGGATCCTCCGCCGAACCACTCGAATCGCCAGAGCCAGATGGCTCAGACGGAAGCGGCTCAGTCGGCTCAGACGGAAGCGGTGGCTCGATCGGAGTCCATGGCAACGGCTTCTGGAAACCGAAGTCCAAGGTTGGATCACGGTCCCCGTCCTTAGTTAGGCCCTCCGACTTAGCTTCCCAAGTCGACGAATCTTTATCACGATCGCCACGGTTCTCCGGAGTCGGCACGTAATCCTTCAGCGCGTCCTTCGAAGCTTCCTTATCGATCTTGACGGTGTACGACTCGCCATCCTTCAGAACCGGAAGGTTCTCGAAGGTGTACTTGCCGTTTTCATCGGTAGTGATTGGGCCGACAGGGTTGCCGTTCACATCAGTGACAGGCTCGCCATCCGGACCGACGATGATCAGCACGACACCCTTGATACCGTTTTCATCGTCATCCTGAATGCCATCCGCATCCTCGTCGAACCATACGTAGTCGCCCACGGAAACCTTCGGCTTCACGAAGCCGAAGTCCAGAGTGTCGTCGCGCTGGTTGTTCTCGGTCAGTTCTTCAGAATTGGCTTCCCAAGTTGAAGAGTCTTCGCTGCGGTCTCCCTCGTTTTCAAGGGTCGGAATGTACGGAGCCAGCGGCTCCTGCGAAGCCTCACGATGGATCTTGACGGTGTACGACTCGCCGTCCTTCAGAACCGGAAGGTTCTCGAAGGTGTACTTACCGTTTTCATCGGTAGCAACAGGGCCAACCTGTTCACCATAGATATCGGTGACTGGCTTGCCGTCCGGACCAACAATGGTCAGAACGACATCCTTGATGCCGGGCTCGCCGTAATCCTGCTTGCCATCCCGATTGGCATCAACCCAGACGTAGTCGCCAACCGAAACCTTCGGAACAATGAAGCCGAAGTCCAGGGTGAGATCTTCGTCCTTATCCTTGGTCAGGCCCTCGGTCGTAGCTTCCCACACCGACGAGTCATTCTCGCGGTTGTCATCGGTCACGATCGTTGGCACGCATGGAGCCAGAGGTTTCTTGGATGCTTCTCGATCGATCTTGACGGTGTACGACTCGTCATCCTTGAGGACCGGCAGGTTCTCGAAGATATACTTGCCGTTCTCATCGGTCGTCACCGGGCCAACAGGGTTGCCGAAGACATCGGTCACGGGCTTGCCATCCGGACCCACAATGACCAGAACGACATCCTTGATGCCCTTCTCGCCCTCGTTCTGGATACCGTCGCGGTTCTCGTCGACCCACACGTAGTCGCCCACGGTGACCTTTGGCAGCACGAAACCGAAGTCCAAAGTGAGGTCTTCGTTTCCGTCCTTGGTCAGGCCCTCGGACTTAGCTTCCCAAGTCGAGGAATCCTGATCACGGTCGCCATCGGTTTCGATGGTTGGGATGTACGGAGCCAGTGCTTCCTTCGAGGCGTCCTGGTCGATAGTGACCGCGTACGACTCGTTTTCGCCCAGAACCGGGAGGTTCTGGAACAGGTACTTGCCGTGCTCATCGGTGGTCACCGGGCCAACCGGATTGCCGAAGACATCGATCACAGGATTGCCATCCGGACCGGCAATGGTCAGAACAACATCCTCGAGGCCCTTCTCGTCAGCATCCTGGATACCGTCACGGTCCTCGTCAACCCAGACGTAGTCACCCAGAGCCGGATCAAGCAACCATCAATGCCGAAGTATCAAACGAAGTACCGTTGAAGTTGCAGAATACGGCAATCACAATCGCAACGTACGAGTCATTGCCGGGCCCTTCACCCTGCTTTGGTGACGGGTGGCTATGGCAGCTTTGGGCGAGGGCCTGTGGCTTGAAGTCTTGTTGTGCCCGTCCCCGTTGACACACTGATACCCCGGACTCAACATTTCGATTCCGGGGCACCAGCCATTATAAACTTTTGGGTCAAGACTCGATGAAGAAATATCCGCCGTTTAGGCCATCCACGATGACCCGGTAGTTTCTTCCCTGGATCCGGACGTCCAGAATCCAGTTGGGTTTCCAGACTTTTTCTACGGAAGCAGTTTCCTTCACGCCGCCTTTCCACGCGAGACGGGCCTTTCTCAGCGCAGCCGTGGACAAGAGTGCCTTCGCACGCTGGCGTGCTGTTTCAAACGAAATACTATTCCAGCTTGGGTCGGAGACCGCTTCCACGTCGTCGACTTCAAGGACTGGATCGCTCTCCCAGCGATCGCTGATAAACGCCTTGCCGGAATAGTAGTCCACCAAGGCGCGGGCAGTTTCCCCACGACCTGCGAGCGCAGGTACGTGGAACTCAAACCCGGCGAAGGGGTGACGTCTCAGGCTGGCCGAAACAACCTCAAGGTCCGGTGCCTTGGCCTGAAGAACTTTCGCAGCGTGCTCAGCGTCGACAATGGTCTTCAGCAGAATTTCATTCATGACGCCCAGCCATTTCAGCCTGCCCTGCAAGCAGCTGGTCCTGACCCAGCAGAAGCTTCGCCGGGATAGGGCCGACCTTGGCGGTCTCGTCCAGGGCGCGGACAATACGCTCCGGAACTGGATGGGATTTTTGCGATGCCAACGAGCCGATGATCATGGCTGCGGTCGATGCAACGATACCCGTCACCATCGGGTCGATGCCCGTAGTGTCCGGCAGACCGGAAACCTGCCAGAAGACGGAAACCAAGGTACCGGCAATCATCGACGAAATCGCGCCAACAGTATTGGCCTTCTTCCACCAGACCGCGCAAACATAGGACGGCACAAACGCGCTGCCAAGAACGGTGGTGGAGAAGATCACGACGGCGGCAACAGCTGGCGGATCGAAAGCTGCAATTCCGTAGCCCACCAAGGCCAAGGCCAACACCGTAATGCGGGAAACCCACACCATCTGGCCATCGCTCATCTTCTTGTTGATGAACCTGGCGTAGATATCCTGGCTGGCAATAGTTCCAGCCTGCAGGAGGAGCGCGTCCGCGGTAGACATGATCGCTGCCATGATCGCGGCCATCACGATGCCCACGGCAAAGGTCGGCAGTACTGCATCTGCCACCGCAAAAATCGCGGTTTCCGGGTTCGCCAGATTAGGCAGCAGGATCAATGCGAACATGCCCACCAGATACGGCCCCGGGATGAACAGCAGGTTGAAGATCACCGAGTAGACACCGGCAGTTCGGGCTACCGAGGGCTTCTTCATCGCCATGTGGCTGACGACTACGTGCGGCCACCCCATGTAGCCGATGGAGAACACGAGCAGTGCGCCGAGAATGACACCCCACTGGCCCTCGAAACCGAGATCGGCTCCCCACATGGTAAGCATGTTCGGGTTGATTTCACCGATGGCATTGTTTCCTGCGGTAAAGCCGCCGATGGCGATCAGGGTCGCAATGAGGATCCAAACCATGCCGATCACC
The DNA here is from genome assembly GCF_014647495.1 of Glutamicibacter protophormiae. Classification (GTDB taxonomy): domain Bacteria; phylum Actinomycetota; class Actinomycetes; order Actinomycetales; family Micrococcaceae; genus Glutamicibacter; species Glutamicibacter protophormiae. The sequence continues at coordinate 228,670 of NZ_BMPH01000005.1, read as the reverse complement.
ATGATAATTGCCTGCACGAAGTCGGTGTAAGCCACAGCCAGGTATCCGCCCATGAAGGTGTACAGCACGATGACGCCGATGGCGATGGCCAGGGCCACCGGGAAGGAAACGCCGGAGACCATCTCAAGTCCTCGCCCGCCGGCGATGAACTGAGCCAGCACGTAGAAGAACATGCAGAACAGCGCCACTGGTGCCGCGATGAGGCGGATCCACTTTGACGGGTAGCGGTGCTCCAGGTATTCGATCGAGGTGATGGAACCCAGGATCTGCGAGAGCTTGCGCATCCTTCGGCCCAGAACGGACAGGTTCAGGATGCCACCACCAAGGTCGCCCAAGGCGTACCACATGCCGAAGTAGCCTTGGGTGTAGCCGAGCGATCCGGCACCCATGAACATGTAGCCGGACATCGAGGAGCTCTGCAGGCGCAATGCGGTCACTCCGGGCCCGAGGCTGCGGCCTCCCAGGAGGAATCCTTCAGAATCCGCATTGCCTCGCTTCATTGCCCAGAACCCGATCCCTGCCATGGCGAGGAAGTAGATGATCAGGAAAACAATTTCAATGCTCACAGTTCATCCTTCGCATCTTCTCGTTTCCAACCACGGCTCAACCACATGAATCCGGCTGTATATAGGACCCATGCGGCAGGAACCGCAAGGATCACAAAGGTCGTGAATGCTGGTAACCCGAACATGACGACGTACCTCCTTGTACATCAAACACTCTGTATCATGTGAAGCAGATCACTGATGAATCTAGTGATAGCAAGCTTTCCATAGAGCAGGAGGTCCCGCACAGTGGCAATCCGTGAGGATTTTTCGGCTTTCCATACAGTCTGTCCGGAAAGCTCCATGCTTACCGTTGAACAGCTGCTTCGTATGCCTTCCGTGCTTGTTGGTAGGCCACAGGTTTTTGCGACACCGGATGAACTTCTGCGCACCATTGGATGGGCCCACATTCTGGAAAACTTCGAAGCAGCTGAATTCCTTCGTGGCAATGAGCTAGTCCTGACCACTGCGATTGGTTGGGACGAAGATCCGGACTTCGAACGCTACGCGGCGAGCATGGCGCAGCTGAACGTAGCGGCACTGGTTCTGGAACTCAGCGAACGTTTGCCCGCTGTTCCCCAAGGATTGGTGGACGCCTGCAATAATTTCGCGCTTCCCTTGATCGTGATGCACAGGCCAGTCGCCTTCGTCGAAATTACCGAGGCGATCCACCAATGGCTTTTCGCCCAGCAAACCCAAAGGGTCAAAGCCGGTCGTGAAATTACCGAGCACTTCACGAAAAGCATGCATCAAGGCACTCCCACGGACGCCATTCTCATGGATTGCGCACGCATGCTATCCAGTACCGTGCTCCTTGAGGATTCCGGTTACAACATCCAGAACTATGCTTCCGTGGACATCCTGCCCAGGAATTACTTTGAGCAGTGGCAGCATCGTTCACGGGCATCCCACAATTCTGGCAACTCGGACAGGCATGCCGTTCCCATCCGAATGCACGGAAAGCTTTTCGGTTCGCTCATCTGCCCGAAGGAGGCTGCGCACCCAGCCGGTGTCGAACACGTACTGACCATGGCCGCCACCGCCATTGGAGCAGACCTCCTGCGGCGTCCTGAATCCCGGCTGTGGAGCTTGGGCACCGGCAGAGGGCTCCTCGAAGACCTGCAAAGCGGAATGGAAAGCAATCTGGAGTTCGTGCACGGGCAGTTGGAAGCTGCCGGTCTTCCGATTGAGGATTCAGTCCTTCACGGATTCGCCATTCGGCTGGCCGGAGGCAGCGATTTCCAGCTTGCAGCAAACGAACTCGAGTCAGAACTTCGGCCACTGGCCAACTGCCTGATCGGAGTAATCCGAGCACCTCATCCCAAGCTCTTTGGCATATTTTCCTACCGGCATGATGTTCGAGGTTCATTCGATCTCGCGCAACTACGCAAGATACGTTCAGCGGCCTGCTTCGACGGTGCACTTTACCTGGGTCCAGCCGCACGAGGACTCGCCCAAGGGCAGAATTCCATGAATCAAGCTGTCGCGGCTTGCGATCTAGGGCTGAATAGCCGTGATGAACTCGTTCATGCGGCGGAATACCCATTAGCTCTGCTCGCCCACGAGCTTCGTCATGAGCCCACCCTGCAGCGCCTTCCTCAGGAACAGCTTTCCGGAATCCTCGCTTTGGATACCAGGCACCGGATCGAATTTCTCCGTGTGCTCGAGGCATATCTGGCTTCTCCGACCAACAGGTCCCAAGCTGCGTCCTTGAGCCACCTGTCGCGCTCGGTGTTTTACCAGCGGTTGACTGCACTGGAACAACTTCTGGAGGCAGACCTCAACGACGCACGTACGCTGACGATCCTGACCTTGAGCCTGCTGGTTTACCGTCAAAGCCATCAAGAAGCTTCGTAGCAGCCAACAGCACAATCCCGGTTGACGCCTGCTTCCTGACCCTGTGACGAAGTCGCCGTTACGGTTCATCCAGAACGAGCGTGGCATGTTCTTGTTCAAGCATCGTAAAAGGATCGGTCCAAGAAATGCCCAAATGATCACATGCCTCAGGAATCTTGATTCTCTTCCGCGCGCGATAATCGGGCTGTTCGTGTGTAGCGACAATGAGTTCATGTGCATGTGCGAACGCCAGGAGATAGCAGTCAGCCACAGATAGGAATTCGCTCGAGGCTGCCTGCGTGAATCGTCCGCTTGTTCTCGCCTACGAAGCAAGTTCACGAAGGCTCCTCACCATTGCCGCCTCCCCGCGAACGAATATCGATGCGTTGTGTTTTGCCCATTCGGCAAGTTCGTCTTCACCCGCCGCGATCTCGTTATAGACCTTGTCGATGCTGCACACTGTTCCAGCGTCGTATTCCCGCTCTAGCCAACGCCAAAATCCCGGCGCAATCGCGAAACCATAGTGGTGGTTCTTCGCGGCGATAAAAACGTTGGCGTCAAGCAAGTACATGGCTATCCGACTCCGAGCTCTTTGGCCAAGTTCACGAACGTAGAAAACTTTTTCGTTCCCAGAAGCCGATAGGCGTAGCCTTGCAGCGTGCGTCCCGTTTTAGTGTCTCGAATAAGCGCTCTCGCGAATTCCCGGCTGACCCGCAATGGATGCGTCTTGCAGAAATCTCCACCACTTGGCTTGGGCTGTCTTTCCAGCAGCTCAACCAAACGGAGTTTTTCTTCCCGATAGCGCGCGTCGAATTCGTCACATTCGACTTTCCCCGCCTCGTAGACCCTCTTCGACACAACCAAGGTGCTCACCTTGAATTCCCTGGCCATGCGCTGGAGTTCTTCCAACGCAACTGAATTCCTGTAGGTACGCTCGAACAGCGAGGTTGGAACCAGGACTTCTGCGGCGACTCGACTGCACCAACGTTCATTGGCATAGCTGGACTCAGAATTCCCGCTCAAGTCATCTAAGCCGGACTGGTCTAGCCAAAGGTGGCAGATCTCGTGCACCAGGGTAAATATTTGCGCGGCCTTCGTATCGGCAGTGTTGACGAAGACGACGGGTGCGATATCGTCGGATAAAACAAATCCGCGGAACTCCGAAACATCGAGTTTACGACTCGTCGATGCCCCGACGATCCCCCTGATCATCACGAGCACTCCCGCCCGCGGCCTCGACCAGCATCGAACGCGCGTCGATCCAGGTTGTCCATTGCCTGCGCATGTCCTCGTTCAACCCGAGTTGGGCAGAAAACCAACGCCGCGGCTGTCTGCAGGTTGGTATTGGTGGTCAACGAACCAACGAAAGCCAATGGCTCGTGCCCATTATTAATCGCGTATCTCCGGTACCAGTCCTGCCAGCGCTCGCAAATGTATATGGAATTAAGCAAATTGACGCTTGGCGAAGACAGGTGGGCATCTGCGACAGTCCGGTAGTCGGGAATCGGCACGGTCCCAACGGGTACTTCTGTCAGCAGCAGGTCGCCAATGGCCGTATGCGTTTTCTGCGCCAGGTGTCCAAGCTGCGTCATTGTTGGATCATCTTCGCCGTTCAGCCACTGGGCAGGGCATGAAACTGGCCCACGAGCTCATCAACTTTCAGTCCGGCGCGCGCCAAGGCCCATTCGATGAGTGCCGGTTCAACCGGGACTTTGAACGAGGTAGTCATGATGCTCCAAGGGTCCACTTCCTTCAGTCTACGTTCGGAAACGATATTAATCGCCGAATCCAACACCCACGCGAATCCTCATCGCTGCCGGATTCCGGCCAACGGGAAGTCAGTTGCTCGGGGTTTCCAGCAACTCCGCGCCATGTCCGGATCTGGACATATCTACCTCCAGCACCACGAAGTCGTCCGCATCCGCGGTATCGCTGTCGGCAGTGCGGTACGCGCGGTAGCGCAGCACCCCAGGAGACTCGAATACCAGCATTTCGGCAATGATCTCCGGCCTGGATTTATCCTGCGGTGCGTCGAAAACCTTGCGGGCGAATTCATAGGGAACCCATCGGGCGGCCAGATAATCCAGCCCTTCCGGCGAGGCAGCGTAGGCCTCTTCCCAGCGCTCGGTGATGTGCTGCTGCGAGACTTCGAAAGGCACCCGTACCTCGATGATCTCCACGCGGTATCCCGCAGCGTCGAGTTCGCCGATGAGCTGCCGGGCACCGTCTTCTGAATGCAGCAACTTGTCCGCGACGATATTCAGCCCGTCGGCAATGCATTCGCTGCGTAGCGCGGTAGACAGCTGGGAGGATTCCTCATGAACCAGGGTTGCCAGCTGCAGCGGTAAGAACTCTTCCCCGCAACTTCGCGACGATTGACCTCATCGGGCTTGATCTCGGCATCCTAGCTGCCGTCCGCCTGCGCTTGGTGCAGCAGAAGCTCCTTGCACTCGTCGGCGTCCAGCACTAGATAGTCCGTAAGCCGCTCCCCAGCAATTCGGTGCGCAGCGTGCTTTTCCCGGCCCCGGTGCTCCGGCCAGGATCATCGCGTGCCGCTGCTTTTGCGCGTGCGGCCATTGGCCCCGGTACTCCTCCTTGAGCCGTTCGTGCAGCTCGCGACGCTGCAGTTTCGACTTCCTGGGCCCCTCATCAGCCATTTATGTTGTTGACCGTCCCTGAACAGGGGGATCGCAGGGACTTTCGACCGACCAGCCTGGGCATGGTGTTTTGCTCCTGCTATCCGGTCAACAGCGCCCGTCACGATCGGAAACGAATTCAGGGCAAACGCCAGAACCAGACATTCATCGCGCTGGTTCATCGGAGGTTGACTGCGCGGCTCGTCTCATCCGCGCTGGAGCGCTTCACGATGTTCCAGTGCTTGATGAAATACCTTGGGGCACCCCATCATCGCGACCTCCCAGGACAACTAGCTGAACGGCACGAATTTCCACAACCTCTCGAATGCAGCCGAGTTTTTTCCTGCTTCTGTAGGGTGCGTGGGTATCTATCTCAAAATCGGCCAACGGTCTTCTTGCGATGTGTCTTTGCCCGGTTCCCCAGAATCCACGGCAGACAGAGGCCTATGAGGAGGGTGATCTCGACGGGCATGCCGGCGTAGTACATGATCTGTGCGCCCGTCTGGGCCTCGGCTAACTGAACGCCGGCAGGAGGCATCGCGTAGAGGCTTTTGGCCAAGATGTTATGGGCAGCAATGGCCATGACCATCGCAGCCGCGCGTTCTCCGGGGCTTCGCCGGTGTGGCGCGGGATCCGGCCCGCCGAGAATCGCATAAGAGAACAGATAACCCGCCAACAGCACGTGCAGCTGGATGAATGCACCCACCAGCATGTTGTGGTGCATCAGTTGGAACAACGGCGATCTATAGATCAACCAGAGCCCGCCGACATTCAAGATCGCGGCCACGAAAGGGTTCGCCACGAATCCTGCCGCTTTGCCGGAAAGAAGCCGTCCAAGCCGTCGGGCCGTGGCATGCGGCAATGCCCGCAGGGCCAGCGTGACCGGCGCTGCAAGCACCAGCAGCAAGGGGGCCAGCATTCCCAGTAACACGTGGACTAACATGTGCACGGGGAAATCGTGGTGCGCACGTTCGGCCAGAGGACCATACACGGAAACCAACACCAGCAGGCAACCGGCAAACCAAGATACCGTTCGATGCGCTGGCCAAGTGCTCCCCCGTTCCCAAAGTTTTTTATGCGCCAGCCTGTAAAGCACCATGGCTGCCAAAACCGTCGCCAACCAGATGAGCTGTGCCGGATCCGGGAACCACGTTTCATCCACGGCGTTGGTCACGATTCGCGCCTGCGCTGCATCCGACCCGTCGTAGCCCAGAGGGTAATCCCGGCTGCGAGCATCACGGTGGCGACCACGTTCCACACCACATTATAGGGAAGCAGCGGAACACCGTATCTGATCTGGTGCAGGCCCAGCAGCTTATGCTGGACCAGACCGTCATACAGCTGGAAGAATCCTGCTCCGGTGAGCATGCCTGCGGCGAATGTCAGCTTGGCGAATTTGGCATCTCGTACCAGACCCACCACGATCAACAGGCCCGCCACGGTCGCAAACCAACTGAACGCATGAAACAACCCGTCGGACACCAGGCCCATGGAACTGCTGGACTTGTCGTAGAAGTGGTGCCAGTGCAACAGCTGGTGGAAGACCACCTCGTCCAGGAACGCTATGCTTCCGAGCCCCAGAAACACTCCGGCGTACAGGTTTCGGCTACGCGCTGTAACGGGAAGATCCATCGACGCTCACTCCCGTGGGCTTCCGGCATCCGGCTTCGAGCCGTCGGAGGCCTCGTCCAGGTCTTCCTCGCGTTCCAGCTCTGCAGCGATCCGCAGCTGCTTGCCCTCGCGGATGTCCTGCTCCTCCTTGAACAGCTGCTTCTCGCTGGCCTTGATGTCCCGCGGAGGAAGCTGGATCGAGCTCTCTGCGGCGATGCCGGACTGAAGCTGCCGGGCACGCTCCACTTCCGAGTCGAAGACGACTCCGAAGAGCAAGGACAGGTTGCCGATCCAGATCCACAGCAGGAGCACGATGACGCCGCCAATAGCGCCGTAGGTTTTGTTGTAGTTCGAGAAGTTGGCGACATAGAAGAAGAATCCAAGTGTGGCAATGGCCAGAATCAGCAGTGCAATAGCTGATCCGAGGCTGATCCACCGGAATTTTGGTTGTCGCACGTTCGGTGTCCCATAGTAGAGCAAGGCGATCATGAGCACCGCCGCCAGCACAATCACCGGCCATTTGGCGATATTCCAGACCATGATCGTAGTTTCCCCGAGACCGACTACATCCCCGATGGTCTGGGCCACTGGCCCGGAGACGACGAGCAAGATGACCAGCAACGCTGCGCACAGGAGCAAGACCAAGGTCACCAGCAGCATGATCGGCTTCAGTTTGTACGCCGGACGTCCTTCTTGCACGTCGTAGATCTGGTTGATGGAACGGCCAAACGCACCGACATAGCCCGAGGCGCTCCACAACGCACCGATCAAACCGACAGCAAAAGCCAGTCCGGCCGACGGCGCCGCGGACAGCTGCTCAATCGGCTGCCGGAGCGTCTCCACCACTTGGTCACTGGCGAACCTATCGAGAATATCCATCATATTTTTGGTGGTGGTTTCGGCTTGCCCCACCAAGCCCAGCAGCGAGATCAAAGCCAGTAAGCCCGGAAAAATGGAGAGCATCGCGAAGTATGTCAGCGAGGCGGCCAAGTCCGTGCACTTGTTGCGCGAGAACTCGCTCAGCGAACGCTTGAAAATGTACTTCCATGAGTTCCCGTGAAGTTGGACCGGCGAATCAGGTTTCGATTCGTCCTCCGGTTCAGGCGCATTCTTGTACTTGCGCCGCGTATCGGTGGCCGTTCCTTCATCCACTTCCGGGCGGCCCTCGAACGGGTGGCCAGGTGTTCCGGGTGACTTGACCATTTCCAAACCTCCACAAGTTCCTTGACTGCACATGTCCTTTTGCCGACATTGAAGCAGGATCAGGCGAAGCGCATCAATGGCATTGCCGGAATACTCAGGAACACCGGTGCGCGGCTAGCGTTGCGGCGTGGAAGTCAGTTTCGCCCCGTAACCGGATCTGGACATATCCACCTCCAGCACACCGAAGTCGTCCGCATCCGCGGTATCGCTGTCGGCAGTGCGGTACGCGCGGTAGCGCAGCACCGCAGGCGACTCGAAGGCCAGTTTCTCCGCAACGATTTCAGGCTTGGACTTGTCGCCCGGGGCGTCGAAAACCTTGCGCGCAAACTGGTACGGAACCCAGCGGGCGCCCAAATCGTCCTCGCCAGCAAGCGAGGCCTCATAGGCTTCCTCCCAGCGCTGGGTGATGCGCTGCTGCGAAACCTCGAACGGCACACGCACCTCCACGATCTCGACACGGTAGCCTGCCTCGTCCAACTCGGCAATCAGCTGCTGGGCTCCATCTGCCGAGTGCAGGACCTTGTCCACCACGATATTCAGCCCCTCGGCAATACATTGGCTGCGCAACTGGGTGGAGAGCTGGGAGGATTCTTCATGCACCAAGGTCGCCAGTTCCAGTGGGAAGAACTCTTCCCCGGCGGCTTCGCGCTGATGGACTTCTTCGGGTTTGATCGTGCTCTCGTAACTGCCGTCGGCTTGCGCTTGGCGCAATAGCAGCTCCTTGAACTCATCGGCATCGAGCACCAGATAATCCTCCAGGTGCTCGCCGAGCAGCTCCTTGAGCAAGGTGCTCTTCCCGGCCCCCGGAGCGCCAGCAAGAATGACAGCGTGCCGCTCTTGCTTGGCCTGAGGCCACTTCCGGCGATATTCGGATTTCAACCGTTCGTGCAGCATGCGGCGCTCGGGCTTGGGCTTCATGGTGTCGCCTCCGTCCTGGTAGAACCAGTCGGGGTTGCTCACCGTGATGTTCGACGAATCCTGAGCCAGTGCCTCGCCCGGACGCGACATGCGATCCACGGTGCGCCGGTGGTGTTCAATGTCCTCTTTTGCCGTCACGTGCATTTCCTTCCTTTTCCCAACACCGTAGCGGCACCGCCAGCCATGGCGCGAAAACGTTGTCGGGAATTCCAGCCAGCATCCAGCAAAAACACCCCAGAATGCCACCGGCATCCGGCGGCATCCTGGGGTGTTCGGGTCTGATCGGTTTTAGGCTTCGCCTCGGCGGATCAGCTTGCCTGTGGGGGTCTGGAAGTCCACGTCGTTGCCGGCAACGATCGAACGGCGCACCACGCCGGCCAGGGTCTTGCCGTGGTATGGCGAGATCGGGTTCTTGTGGTGAAGCTTTTTCACGTCCACCACGAAAGCGTCCTCCGGGGCGAAGAGCGCGAAGTCCGCGTCGTTGCCCAGGGCGATGGATCCCTTGTTCTTCAGGCCCGCCAGCTCGGCCGGCTTCACGGCCATCCACTGCACGACCTGCTCCAGCGCGATGCCGCGCTTCTGCGCCTCGGTCCAGATCAACGGCAGCCCCAGCTGCAGCGAGGCGACGCCGCCCCAGGCCACGCCGAAGTCGCCGTTCTCCACGTCCTTCAGGTCGATGGTCGAGGGCGAGTGGTCAGAAACGATGCAGTCGATAATGCCCTCTTCCAGTCCCTTCCACAGCAGTTCGCGGTTGGAGGCCTCGCGGATCGGCGGGCAGCACTTGTACGCGGTGGCGCCGTTCGGGATCTCCTCGGCCAGCAGCGTCAGGTAGTGCGGGCAGGTCTCCACGGTGATCTTCACTCCGTCGGACTTGGCGGTCTTGATCATCGCCAGCGCATCCGAACTGGACAAGTGCAGCACGTGGGCGCGCACCCCGGTCCAGCGGGCGCGCTCGATCACCTGGGCGATCGCCACGTTCTCCGCGCCGCGCGGACGCGACTTCAGGAAACGCTCGTATTGGTCGCCCTCGGCGGCCGGGGCGTGGTCGATGGCACTGGAGTCCTCGGCGTGCACGATCATCAGCGAGTCGAAGGACTTCAGGACCTCCATGTCCTCTTCCATCTCGTCCACGGTCAACGCCGGGAACTCGTCCACGCCGGAGTGCAGCAGGAAGCACTTGAAGCCGAAAACGCCGGCATCGTGCAGCTCGCGCAGATTGCCCTTGTTGCCAGGGATCGCCCCGCCCCAGAAGCCGATGTTCACATAGGCCTTGGGCTTCGCGGCGGCCTTCTTGATCTCCAGCGCCTCCAGATCCACCGTCGGCGGAATCGTGTTCAGCGGCATGTCGATAATGGTGGTGACACCGCCCGCGGCGGCGGCCTTGGTGGCGGACTCGAAGCCCTCCCACTCGGTGCGGCCCGGCTCGTTCACGTGCACGTGGGTGTCCACCAACCCGGGCAGCAGCACCTCATCGGCACCGACGTCGATCACGCGTTCGCCCTGCAGGTTGTTGCCCAGGGGTTCGATCGCGACGATCTTGCCGTCGCGCACGCCGATTTCCCGCGCGGAGATCCCCGCGGTGGTCAAGATGCGCTCCCCGCGCAGCACCAGGTCATACTGGGTCGCGGCGGATGACCGGGCGTCGTGTTCAACAGCTTCGTTGATGCTCATGAGGCGTTCCTACTCGTTTGAAATCTTTGCTCGGGTGCTAAAGCTCTCTTCAAGCTTAGTTGGTTGTGGCGCGGGACACACCCTTTTCGGTGAACCGGTGTCCCGCGCCAAACTTCGTGGTGACTAGGCAGTGACGACTGGCCTCTAGGCATCCACGGTGACACTGTCACCCAGCGGCACCAACGCGGTTGGCGCGTCGCCGGGCTCCAGTGCCAGGTCTTCAAATTCATTGACCGCATCCAGCTGCGCGCCCATCGCGATGTTGGTGACCTTCTCCAGGATCACTTCCACCACCACCGGAACCCGGTGCTCGTCGGCCAGCGCGTTGGCCTGCGCGAAGGCATCGGCCAGCTTGGCAGGGTCGGTCACGCGCACGGCCTTGCAGCCCAGGCCCTCGGCGACCTTGACGTGGTCAACGCCGTAGCCGTTGGTCTCCGGGGAGTTGATGTTGTCGAAGCCCAGCGAGACGTGGTAATCCATCTCGAACGGGCGCTGCGACTGGCGGATCAAGCCCAGGTAGGAGTTGTTCACCACCACGTGCACGTACGGCAGCTTGAACTGCGCGCCCACGGCCAGCTCCTCGATCATGAACTGGAAGTCGTAGTCCCCGGACAGGGCCACCACGCGCTCGCCCGGCTTGCCGCGCACCACACCCAGGGCGGCCGGTCCGGTCCAGCCCAGCGGGCCGGCCTGCCCGGCGTTGATCCACTTGCGCGGCCCGTACACGTGCAGCATCTGCGCGCCGGCGATCTGGCTCAGGCCGATGGTGGACACGTAGGTGGTGTCCTGGCCGAAGGCCGCGTTCATCTCCTGGTAAACGCGCTGCGGCTTGATCGGGATGTTCTCGAAGTTGGTCTTGCGGTGGCCTGTGGACTTGCGGGCTGTGGCCGCCGCGGCCCACTGGGAGTAGTCCGGCAGGGTGCCGGCGGCCTTGCGCTCGCGCACGACCTGAAGGATCATCTCGATCGCCGCGCCGGCGTCGGAGGCAATGCCCAGGTCAGGGGAGAACACCCGCCCGATCTGGGTGGACTCGATGTCCACGTGGATGAACTTGCGTCCTGCGCGGTAGGTGTCCAGCGCCCCGGTGTGGCGGTTGGCCCAGCGGTTGCCCAGGCCCAGGACCACGTCGGATTCCAGGAAGGTGGCGTTGCCGTACTTGGTGTGGGTCTGGATGCCGACCATGCCCGACTGCAGGCGGTGGTCATCAGGGATCGCGCCCCAGCCCATGAGGGTCGGGGACACCGGGATGTTCAGCGCTTCGGCCAGCTCGACCAGCTTCTCGGAGGCGTTGGCGTTGATCACGCCGCCGCCGGCGATGATGATCGGCTTCTTGCCGCTGGTCAGCAGGTCAACAATCTTCTCCGCCTGGCCTCGGGTGGCCTTGGGCTTCTCGACCGGCAGCGGCTCGTAGGCGTCGATGTCGAAGTCGATCTCAGCCAGCTGCACGTTGATCGGCAGGTCCAGCAGCACCGGGCCGGGACGCGAGGAGCGCATGACCTGGAAGGCCTTGGCGAAGGTGCCCGGAACCAGGCCCGGCTCCAGGATGGTGGAGGCGTACTTGGTGACCGGCTTGGCGATGGACTCGATGTCCACGGCCTGGAAGTCCTCCTTGTGCAGCACGTGGGTGGGCGCCTGGCCGGTGATGCACAGCATCGGGATGGAGTCGGCGATCGCCGCGTACAGGCCGGTGATCATGTCGGTGCCGGCCGGGCCGGAGGTGCCCAGGCACAGGCCGATCTTTCCGGTGGCTCGCGAGTAGCCGTCAGCCGCGTGGCTGGCGCCCTCCACGTGGCGGTGCAGGGTGTGGCGGATGCCGCCGTGCCGCTTCATCGCCGAGTACAGCGGGTTGATGGCGGCGCCTGGCAGGCCGAAGGCCTCGGTGGCGCCTTCCTTTTCCAGAATCAGGACAATGGCGTCTACAGCGCGCATTTTGGCCATGGGGTTCACGTCCTAAGAATTTTCGGGTGCCCTGCGCCGGCGGACCTGGGCGGGAAACGCCGGCGGCGGGTCATGGGGAGAGAAGGAGGTAGTGTCCTGCGGCGAGCCCCCGGGCGCATGAGTCACCATGACTTCGCGCCCTTGAGCATCGGATTCCGGCACTGAACTGGAACAGAGCTCAGTGCGCGCCGCTGATGTTTTCTTGTGCGGCGCCGTGTCATCACCGGCAGCAAGTCAGCAGCATCTTCGGGATCGGCGCGCGGCCGGGGATCCGAGGGGTTGAAGGTGCCCGGCGGGTCCGCCGCAGGAAGTTTTCAGTCGGCTAGGCGCCGACGGTTGCTTCGACCTTGCCCGACAGGCGCTGTACGCCGCGGAAGAGGCCCGAGTGGTCCAGCGCGCCGTCGCCGCTGGCCACGGTGGAAGTCACCAGCTGGGCGACCAGTGCGCCGAGCGGCAGCACCACGCCGGCCTCGCGGGCGGCCGAGGTGACGATGCCCATGTCCTTGTTGTGCAGGGCCAGGCGGAAGCCCGGGGCGAAGTCGCGGTCCAGGATCTTCTGGGCCTTCTGGTTGAGCACCGCGGAGCCGGCCAGGCCGCCGCCGAGGACCTTGATCGCGGAATCGGTGTCCACGCCGTAGGCCTCCAGGAACACCACCGCTTCGCTCAGCGCCTGGATATTGGCGGCGACGATCAGCTGGTTGGCGGCCTTCACCGTCTGTCCGGAACCCGAAGGGCCGACCAGCACGATGGTTTTGCCCACCGCGCCCAGCACGGCCGCGGCGGCGTCGAAGTCAGCCGGTTCGCCGCCGACCATGATGGACAGCACCCCGTCGATCGCGCCGGCCTCGCCGCCGGAGACCGGGGCATCCAGCGGGCGCAGTCCCGCGGCGCGGGCGTCGGCGGCCAGGCGGACCGAGACGTCCGGGCGGATCGAGGAGTTGTCGATCCACAGGGTGCCGGCCTTCGCGTTGGCGAAGACGCCGTCCTTGCCGGAAACGACCGCTTCCACGTCCGGGGAGTCCGGCACCATGGTGATCACGACGTCCGCATCCTGCACCGCTTCGGCAACGGATCCGGCGCCCTTTCCGCCGGCTGCGGCCAGCGCGTCGATGGCTTTCTGGCTGCGGTTGTAGCCGGTCACGGTGAAGCCGGCGTTGACCAGGTTCTTCGCCATTGGCAAGCCCATGATTCCCAGGCCGATGAATGCTACGTGCTGCGACATGTCTCTACTCCAAAAGTCGTGGTGGTGCGATGGGTGCTTAGGCGCTGGCGGAGGCGGTCTTCAGCCAGTCGAAGGCGGTGGCCGCGTCCTGCTTGTATTCAAGGGAGACCTTGCCGGTGTAGCCCAGCTCGCGGGAGCGGCTGATCCAATCCAGCAGCGGCAGGGTGCCGGTGCCCGGCGCGCCGCGGCCCGGCGCATCGGCGATCTGGATGTGCCCGAAGTCCTTGGCGTGCGCCTCGATGATGGCGGAGACGTCGTCGCCGTTGACCGCCAGGTGGTAGAAGTCCGCCAGCAGCGCGATGTTCTTCCCGCCGGCCGCCTTGACCGCATCCACGACCGCGAGTGCGTCCGCGGCGGTCTTCAGCGGGTAGGCCTCGGTGCCGGAGACCGGCTCGATCAGCACGGTGCCGCCGATCTTGGCGACTCCCGCGGTGGCGGCAAGCAGGTTCTTCACCGCCAGCTCGTCCTGCTCCGCCGCGGTGAAGCCGTCCAGGCGGTTGCCGTACAGGGCATTGAAGGAGGTGCAGCCGGTGGCTTGACCGATGGCGGCGACCACTTCCACGTTCTCCTTGAACTCGCCGCAGCGCCCCTTCCAGGACACCAGGCCGCGGTCACCGGCCGGCATGTCGCCGGCGAAGAAGTTCAGTCCGTCCAGTTGCACGCCGGCGTTCTTGATGGAAGTAACGAATTCGTCGACCTGCTTGCCGGTCGGAACAGCCTCTGCGAAGGGCCACCAGAACTCGACGCTGTCGAAGCCGGCGGCCTTGGCCGCCGCGGCGCGCTCCAGGAGGGGGAGTTCGGTGAGCAGGATCGAGCAGTTCAGAGTGTACGACACTGGTTTTCCCTTCGAGACCTTGCCCCAAGATTCCGCGTTATGGAATTTGGGTTTTGCGTTATGAAAACTCTAGAGCGAGATTCGCGTCACTGTCAAGCACCTTCCTCTGCATGGCATCGCACCACGTTCTGGGCGACGGAATCAGGCTCCAGCCAAGCTTCAACACGACCCTTGGGCTCGAATTTTCCGAAGAACTTCCGCCAGCCGGATAAAACATGTGGCGATTTTTCCACCAGGGCCATTGGAATCCACCGGTGCACCGCAAATCGAATTCATCAACCGGGAGCAGGCGGCAAGCTCGCCCACCGCCTCGACACCTCTCCCATCACCGCAAGCCCAAGCGGCCCTCCGCTCCCCCCGGTTCCCGCAATGCGGAATCGATATTTTCTATTGCGATAATGTGACCCAGCGCATACAGTTAATTCACCAAGCACGATTGGCACATATCTCGGAGTCAGAATTAACGCTCAGGAGCAGCCATGCAGAATTATTTCAGCACGGAGCACAGCATGAACCCGGACCACGGAACCCCGCTTCCGGTCCTGTCGTTCTCCGGCACGCCTGCCGAGTTCTACCTGAACTTCGGCATGCCGATCTACCCGTAGCGCGTTTCCCGCAGCCGTCGAACCTCCACGCGTTCAGACCCGCCGCGCACGCCTACCAATAGATCCCGCCGCCTGCCACCGTCCAGGCTTTCCGCCTCCCGGCCGCGGCCCCTGTTAAAGGATGTCCATCATGGCGCAGAACACGCCTCAAGCTTCGCCTGCCGTTCCGGCAGAATCCGGGCACGAGCGGTCGGGAATCGACCGCGCCAACCCCTATGAGCTCAGCCCCTCGCTCTACAACCAGGACCTCGCCCCGACCACCCGCTCCGGCCGCACCTGGAGCGCCTACAGCATCTTCACCCTGTGGGCCAACGACGTGCATTCGCTGGGCAACTACGCCTTCGCCATCGGGCTCTTCGCACTGGGCATGAGCGGCTGGCAGATCCTCGGAGCGCTGGGCATCGGCGCGGTCCTGCTCTTCGCGCTGCTGACCCTCTCCGGGTTCATGGGCGAGAAGACCGGCGTGCCGTTCCCGGTGATGAGCCGCATCGCCTTCGGCATCACCGGCGCCCAGATCCCGGCGCTGCTGCGCGGGGCCGTGGCCATCGCCTGGTTCGGCATCCAGACCTATCTGGCCTCCCAGGTGCTCTCCGTCATGGTCATCGCCATGGCGCCAGGCGCCGCGGGCCTCACCGAGACCAACTTCCTGGGCCTGAACTCGCTGGGCTGGATCTGCTTCGTGGCCCTGTGGGCCATCCAGCTGGTCATCGTCAGCTACGGCATGGAGATGATCCGCAAGTACGAGGCCTTCGCCGGGCCGATCATCCTGGTGACCTTCCTGGCGCTGGCCATCTGGATGCTCGTCGAATCGGGCTTCAACGTCTCGATGCACACCGGAACCCCGAAGTCCGGATTGGACATGTGGCTGGGCATGCTCGGCGCCGCCGCCCTATGGGTCTCCATCTACGGCACCTTCGTGCTGAACTTCTGCGATTTCACCCGCGGCGCACGCTCGAAGAAGGCCATCGTCAAGGGCAACTTCTTCGGCATCCCGATCAACATGTTGTTCTTCGGCGCCATCGTGGTCGTGCTGACCGGCACGCAGTTCTCCATCAACGGGGAAATCATCAGCTCGCCGTCCGACGTGGTCGAGGCGATCCCGAACACCTTCCTGCTGCTGCTGGCCTCCGGCGCACTGCTGGTGCTGACCATCGCGGTGAACTTGATGGCGAACTTCGTCGCGCCGACCTACGCACTGACCAACCTTTTCCCCAAGCACCTGAACTTCCGCAAGGCGGCGCTGATCTCCGGGGTGATCGGCTTGGTCATCCTGCCGTGGAACCTGTACAACTCCCCCGAGATCATCAACTACTTCCTGGGCGGCCTGGGCGCTCTGCTCGGCCCGCTGTTCGGCATCATCATGGCCGACTACTGGCTGGTGCGCCGCGCACGCATCAACGTCATGGACCTGTACCGCGCGGAGCCCGGGGGAACCTACTACTACACCCGTGGTTTCAACTACCGCGCGGTCGCCGCGCTGGCCATCAGCTCCATCATCGCGCTGCTGCTGGCCTTTGTCCCTGCCCTGCACGTGGTCGGCGCCTTCGCCTGGTTCCTGGGTTCCGGCGCCGGCGCGCTGGCCTACCTGCTGCTGGCCAAACGGCACCAGAACCTCGTCGACCTGGACGGCGAAGCCATCGCCGTCACCCCGAAGCACTAAGGAGCCGAACATGCGGATTCTCGTACTGAACGTGAACACCACCGCGTCCATGACCCGCGCGATCGGCGACTCCGCACGCCAGGTCGCCTCCCCCGGCACCGAAATCGTGGAGCTGACCCCGGACTTCGGCACCGACAGCTGCGAAGGCAACTTCGAAAGCTACCTGGCCGCGCTGGCCGTCATGGACAAGGTCGCGAACTACACCGAGCCCTTCGACGCGGTCATCCAAGCCGGCTACGGCGAGCACGGCCGCGAGGGCCTGCAGGAGCTGCTGGACGTTCCGGTCGTGGACATCACCGAAGCCGCCGCCTCCACCGCACAGTTCCTGGGCCACAAGTACTCGGTGGTCACCACCCTGGACCGGGCCGTGCCGCTGATCGAGGACCGGTTGAAGCTGGCCGGGCTGACCGACCGGCTGGCCTCGGTGCGCGCCAGCGGGTTGGGGGTGCTGGAATTGGAATCCGACCCGCAGCGCGCGGTGGCAGCGATCGTGGAGCAGTCCCGGGCCGCCGTGGAGCAGGACAAGGCCGAGGTCATCTGCCTGGGCTGCGGCGGCATGGCGGAGCTGGAGGAGCAGGTGGCCGCGGCCACGGGAGTACCTATCGTCGACGGGGTGCGCGCCGCGGTCACCATCGCCGAATCGCTGGTCCGGATGGGACTGAGCACCTCCAAGGTGCGCACCTACGCCCCGCCGCGTCCCAAGCAGATCACCGGCTGGCCGATCACCCGACAGCCGGCCGACGCGGGCACGCGCGCCTAGCAAACAAGGAGTCCCGGCCTAGTTGCCGCACAGCAACCCGCCATAGACTCGTAAGTACCTCATGAAGGTGCGAGTGATGACATGGAATTCCCCGCTGCTGATGCAGCGGGGATTTCCGTTTTAAGCCCAATCCGTCGAAAGCCGGCTCTGGCACCGGACCTGCTTCAGTCCGCAGGCAAGACGAAACCCCCGTGGAATTCACGGGGGTTACATGTCCTGCAGATTAGGGGGAGCGCTAGCTCCAGGCTTCCTCCATCGGGGTCTGCCCGTCGAAGAAGTTCGCCGTCTGGCGGATGAGCAGGCCCTTGTCGATCACCAGCGCAATCGCCTCGGCGACGTTCTCGCGCGAGGTATCGGCCGAGGCAGGGTCGCTGCCATCGATCTTGCCCGACTCGTCGGCGACATCGACCATGCCCGTCGCAGGGCCCAAGGTCAGCGTTCCGGGGCCGAGAATCGTATAGTCCAGGTCCGAGTCGCGCAGCGCTTCGTCCGCATCATGCTTGGCACGGGCGTAGGGGTAGAAGGAGTGCGCTGGATCGAGGTTGTCGACGTCGACCAAGGCGCGAGCGTAGGACACCATCACAAATCGCTTCACGCCGCTTTGCCGGGCCGCGCGGATCGCTCGGGTTGCCGCCTCGAAGTCCACCGCGTTGGTACGGCGGGGATCACCGCCCCCGGCCCCCGCGGAGAAGACGATCGCCTTCGCGCCGTCAAATACGGCGGCCAGCTCGTCCATCCCCGCACGTTCGATGTCGAGCAGCACGGGGTTGGCCGATGCGGCCTCGACATCCGAGGCATGCTCCGGATTCCGGATCAGCGCGTCGACTGCGAACCCCTTGGCCTTCAATTTGGGGGCAGCCAGCAATGCGATCTTGCCATGTCCGCCAAGGATGACTACTCGTGGTGATTCGGTCATGAACCGTCCCTTCCTAGTTGGTCTTCACTTCGCATAACCTCACGGTTCGCCCCACTATTCCATAGCCGCGAGCAGTGGAGGCCCGATCCGGACAGAACTCCCGGCTCCCGCTCGGACTTCAACCGGGCAGCCCCCATGAACGGTTGCTCCCTCCCTGCCCGGCTGGTTCAATGGCCGTAACCACCAAGGAGATTGCCATGGCACACAGATTCAAGGTCGGCGACCACGTCTCGTGGAATTCCGAGGCCGGTCGCGTTTCGGGCCGCATCACCGAAATCCACGAGCAGGACTTCGACTACAAGGGGCATACCCGCCGGGCGTCCCCGGACGATCCGCAATACGAAATCAAGAGCGACAAGACCGATCACATCGCGGCGCACAAGGGCCAGGCGCTCAGGCTGCTCAAGGACGACTAGACCATGGCCGACCCGACGATCCTGACCATCGGCCATTCGACACGCAGCATCGAGCAGTTCGTCGAACTGCTGCGAGCCAACGAGGTGCAGACCGTAATCGACGTACGCAAGCTGCGCGGTTCGAACAGATACCCTCAGTTCAACGCCGATGCCCTGCATGCCTCGCTGGCGGAATACGGCATCGGGCTACGCGCCGATCCGGCATTGGAGGGACGGCGCCCGGTGAGCGCAACGGTGCCGTTCGAGACCAATGCCTGGTGGGAGAATCGGAGCTTCCACAACTACGCGGATCATGCGCTGGGCCGGGAATTCGCCGCCGCCGCGCAGAACCTGGTGGCTCAGGCCGAGCAGGAGCGCCTGGCGCTGATGTGTTCCGAGGCCGTGTGGTGGCGCTGCCACCGGCGCATCATCGCCGACCACCTGATGGCCCGTGGCGCCAGGGTGCTGCATATCGTCGAGTCGGTTTCGGAAGCTGAACTCACCCCGGGCGCGGTGATCGATCCGGGGCACCGGGTGACCTACCCTAAGCGGTGAGCATCTCTCCCCACTCGTCGGCCAGCATCGCGTAGACCACGCCGTCCATCCATTCGCCGTTGCGGTGCAGCCCGTTGCGGCGATTGTAGGACTCGCGGCGCATTCCGACGCGTTCCATGAGTTTCCACGACCGATCGTTGGCCGCGAAGCTCTCTGCGATCACGCGGCGCAGCCCCAGCGCGCCGAAGCCCAGCTCCAGCACCGCCCGAACCGCCTCGGTGGCATAGCCTTTCCCGGCGTAGGCCGGGTCAAAACTCCAACCGATCTCTGCTTCAACGCTTCTGGCCTGGTCCAGAATTTCGCTCTGGCCCCAGCCGTCATGCACCTTGAGCATGACGGTGCCGATCAGCACCTTGTTGCCTTCGTCCCCCTCGATCTCCACCGCGACATCGCGGTGGATCCGGCCCTCTGAGAGGAAATGTTCCCGATACTCCCCGAAGGTCGCAGGAGCCGCGGTGATCCATTCGGTGACTTCGGGAAGCTGGCGATACCGCCATGTGGCTTCAAGATCCTCGGATTCGAGCCTGCGCAGGCACAAGCGCTCGGTTGCCACGGGCCAGGCCACTTTATTCAGGGAATCTTCCATAGCAAGAAGCCTAATCCATGGGCCGATCCGGCCGGTATCGCCCGCGACCAGGCCCGGTGCGCGCAACCGCAAGTCACAAATAGCCAACTTTTCCGGTGGCAATTATCAACCAATCACCTTAGGTCCATCTACCAAAGCCCGGAAATCCGCGGATTTTGACTCAGATTAGCCAATACGAACCTACTTTATGTGTCCCACACAACAGGACAACGGCTTAACGTATTTACTACAGCTAAGGCTAAGCTAATACTTAGATCACTTGTTCCAGCAACCGCGACGGTTGCATCGACACGAAGGAAACCATGGCCTCCATGAAGCTTCGCGCAGCAGCCTTGCTGAGCATCGCAGCCCTGTCCCTGACCGCCTGCGGTTCAACCACTTCGGCCGCTTCCGGCGACACCGACAGCGCAGCCAAGACCGTCACCATCACGGATAACGAGGGCGAGAAGAGTGTCGCCACTCCGCCGGCGTCCGTCGTCGCCACCGACAACCGCACCTTCGAAACCCTGTCCGACTGGGGCGTGGAGCTGAAGGCCGGCGCCGTTGCGCTGATGCCTGACACCATCGCCTACACCAAGGACGAGAAGATCGTCGACCTGGGCAGCCACCGCGAGCCGAACCTGGAAGCGGTCGTCGCAGTCCAGCCCGACCTGATCATCAACGGCCAGCGCTTCACCCAGCACGCCGACAAGCTCAAGGAACTGGCGCCGAAGGCCACCGTGGTGAACCTGGATCCGCGCGACGGCGAGCCGCTGGACACCGAGCTGGAGCGTCAGACCACCGTGCTGGGCGAGATCTTCGGCAAGCAGGACGAAGCTGCCAAGCTGGTCGCCGACCTCCAGGCCGCCGAGAAGCGCGTCACCGACGCCTACAACCCTGAAGACACCGTGATGGGCCTGATCACCTCCGGCGGCGAGTTCGGCTACTCCGCTCCGGGCACCGGCCGCACCGTCGGCCCGCTGTTCGACGTGCTGGGCCTGACCCCGGCGCTGAAGCTGGACGACTCCTCCACCGACCACGAAGGCGACGACGTCTCCGTGGAGGCCATCGCCAAGTCCAACCCGGACTGGATCATCCTGATGGACCGCGACGCGGCCGTCGAGGCGGACGCCGAAGGCTACAAGCCGGCCAAGGAACTGCTGGAGAACTCCGAGGCGCTGAAGAACGTCACCGCCGCCAAGGAAGGCCACGTCGTCATCATGCCGGCGGACACCTACACCAACGAAGGCATCCAGACCTACACCGAATTCCTCAACGAATTCGCTGACGCCCTGGAAGCGGCGAAGTAATCACACCGCGCATCACAGCGTAGAAGTGGCGGGACCGAACACGGTCCCGCCGCTTTGCACCATCACCACACATTCATCGGCGGCCTCATGACTACCACGTTGTCCACACCCCGCACCAAGGGCAGGCTCTTCAGCTGGCAGCTGCTCCTGGGCATCATCGGTGTGCTCATCCTCCTGGCGTTCTCCCTGTTCACCGGCGTCTACGACATCTTCGGCGCCCAGGACGGCGCAGAGATGTTCGCCATCACCCGTATTCCGCGCACCATCGCACTGGTGCTGGCCGGGGCGGCGATGGCGATGAGCGGGCTGGTCATGCAGCTGCTGACGCAGAACCGGTTCGTCGAGCCGACGACCACCGGCACCACCGAATGGGCGGGCCTGGGCCTGCTGGTGATGCTGGTGCTGTTCCCGCAGGCATCCATCCTGTCCAAGATGGCTGTGGCGATCCTCTTCGCCTTCGCCGGCACCATGCTCTTTTTCCTCTTCCTGCGCCGCGTCTCGCTGAAGGCCTCGCTGACCGTCCCGATCGTGGGCATCATGCTGGGCTCGGTGGTCGGGGCGTTTTCCACGTTCCTGGCGCTGACCACCGACAAGCTGCAGTCGCTGGGCATCTGGCTGGCCGGCTCGTTCACCTCGGTGATCCGCGGGCAGTACGAGGTGCTGTGGATCGTTGCAGCCGTGGCCTTGGCGATCTTCATCGTCGCGGACCGCTTCACCGTGGCCGGCCTGGGCGAGGAGATCGCCACCAACGTGGGCCTGAACTACCGCAACGTGATGCTGTTGGGCACCGCGCTGATCGCGGTGGCCACCGGTGTGGTGACCGTGGTGATCGGCAACCTGCCGTTCCTGGGGCTGATCGTGCCGAACCTCGTGTCCATGGTGCGCGGCGACGACCTGCGCAGCAACCTGCCGTGGGTGTGCCTGCTGGGCATCGCGATCACCACCGTGTGCGACCTCGTGGGCCGTACCATCATCATGCCGTTCGAGATCCCGGTGTCGTTGATCCTGGGTGTGGTCGGCGCCGTGGTCTTCATCTTCATGCTTCTAAGGCAGCGCAAACGTGGCTAATCTGATTTCACTGCCGGAACTCGCCGGACACCACTCCTCCCGGGCCTCCGGCGCGATGCCCACCCCCAAGGTGCGCAAGCGCTACTGGATTACCCTGGGCATCATGATCATGCTCGCGCTGCTCTTCGGCTTCGGGCTGCTGGCGTGGGACAACCCCATGCCGGTGGGCACCGAGGGATTCTGGATCATCGCGAAGATGCGGGCCGGAAGCATCCTGACCATGGCCGTGGTCGCCGCCTGCCAGGCGATCGCCACCGTCTCCTTCCAGACCGTGACCAACAACCGCCTGCTCACCCCGTCCATCATGGGCTTCGAGGCGCTGTACCGGGTGGTGCAAACCGGCGCGGTGTTCTTCCTGGGCATCGCCGGCATCACCTTCTTCACCGGCATCGGCCAGTTCGCGCTGCAGGTGGGCATCATGGTGGCGCTGTCCGTGGCGCTGTACGGGTGGCTGCTCTCCGGCAAGCTGGGCAACATCCAGATCATGCTGCTGGTGGGCATCATCATCGGCACCGGGCTGGGCTCGGTGGCCACGTTCATGCAGCGCATGCTCACCCCCAGCGAGTTCGACGTGCTCACCGCGCGGCTGTTCGGCTCGATGACCAACGCCGACATGAGCTACATGCCGCTGGCCATCCCGCTGATGCTCGTCGCCGGCGGCTACCTGGTGGCCAGCTCCAAGAAGCTGAACATCCTGGCGCTGGGCAAGGAAACCACCATCAACCTGGGGATCAACCACCGCCGCGAGGTGATGCTCACGCTGTTCTTCGTCTCAATCCTGATGGCCGTGAGCACCGCGCTGGTCGGCCCGCTGACCTTCTTGGGCTTCCTGGTCGCGACCCTGGCCTACCAGCTGGCCGACACCTACGACCACCGCTTCATCTACCCGATGGCGTTCCTTGCCGGCTTC
This sequence comes from Glutamicibacter protophormiae, assembly GCF_014647495.1. Lineage (GTDB taxonomy): Bacteria > Actinomycetota > Actinomycetes > Actinomycetales > Micrococcaceae > Glutamicibacter > Glutamicibacter protophormiae. The sequence continues at coordinate 205,511 of NZ_BMPH01000005.1, read as the reverse complement.
GTGGTGCTGGCCGGGTCCTACTTCATCATGAAGAACGTCTTCTACGCCCAGGGCGTGGTCGGCATCATCATCGAAGCCGTCGGCGGCATTACATTCCTCATCTTCATCCTGCGAAAGGGCCGGCTGTGATCACCCTCAACGACGTCCAGAAGAAGTACTCCTCCGAAGTCTCGATCGGCCCGGTGACCCTGCAGATCCCCTCCGGCGGCATCACCGCGCTGGTGGGCCCGAACGGCGCAGGCAAGTCCACCATGCTGACCATGGTCGGGCGCCTGCTGGGCATCGATTCGGGCAGCATCGAGGTGGCCGGCTACGACGTGTCCAAGACCAATTCCAAGGATCTGGCGAAGATTGTCTCGATCCTGCGTCAGGAGAACCACTTCGTCACCCGCTTGACCGTGCGCCAGCTGGTGGGCTTCGGCCGCTACCCGCACTCCAAGGGCCGGCTGACCACGGCGGACGAGGAAATCATCTCCCGCTCGATCGACTTCCTGGACCTCTCCGAGCTGGAAGGCCGCTACCTGGACGAGCTCTCCGGCGGGCAGCGCCAGCGCGCCTACGTGGCGATGGTGCTCGCGCAGGACACCGACACCGTGCTGCTGGACGAGCCGCTGAACAACTTGGACATGAAGCATTCGGTCATCATGATGCGCCACCTCAAGCGCGCCGCCGCGGAACTGAACCGCACCATCGTGATCGTGCTGCACGACATCAACTTCGCCGGGCACTACGCGGACTACATCTGCGCGATGAAGCAGGGCAAGGTCGTCGAGTTCGGCACCCCGGAGCGCATCATGTGCGACGAGATCCTCACAGACGTGTTCGAAACTCCGGTGCGCGTGATCGCCGGCCCGGAAGGCCCGCTGGCGGTGTACTACTAGCCGGTTGCCGGCTCAGTCCTCCAGTAATTGTCGCTGGCGTTCAATGAGAATGGCCATCCCGAGTACGGTAAACGCGATGCACCAACGCTGCGGCGCATAAATAATCCCCTTGGAAATCAGCGAAGCCCTTAACGGTGCCAACGCCTGTGCAGATTTTCCCAGACGTTGAGCGATGTCCGCGCTTCGTGAGCCGTCGTCTCCGTCGACAGCCATGGCCTTCACATACTCACGTTCCGCCGGGGTGACGCGTTCCCAGCGCGCTGGGATCCGGGTAATTTCGCGGATCCCAGCGATATCCCTAACGTAATTCCAGATTAGAGCCGTATGGGTTCGTCTCCATGCCCAGGAGCCGTGCCGAAGACAAGTGCGAATTCACACGGGTGTCTCGGAACCCGGTTCCGGAATACCGAACTTGGCTAACGGCCTATGGCGGCTGCCATTTCATTCGGGACGCCGTCGAGTGTGACACTCGCAGTCTTTTCGCCCGTCGCAAGGTTCACCGCATGGACTTGCTTGTTCTGCGGATCAGCCACATAGGCCGTGTCTCCGTTCACTGTCAACGCCGGGTGCGCGTCCTGCCAATTCTTCGGCCCTTCCCACGGACCGATCACAGGATATTGCCCGGTGACTTTTCCAGAGGCCGGATCCAAGACATGGATCGAACCATCGGTCGCGAGGATATATGCGCGATCCTGCGGGCCACGAACCACTCCTCTCCACGTGTATTTGAGGTCCCCCGGCAGGTCGAGGACCTTGTAACTGTGCTTTTCGGTATCGATCAACGCCACCTTCTCCAGCAGGTGCCCCTCATCGTCCGGGTCGTTTTTGTAATCGCCGACAATCAACGGGCTGGATTCGGAGACGAACGCGTTGCCCATGCGTCCGTACTTATCTGGCGCGGTGAACTTGTCGAAGTGTCCATCGTGATAGAGCAACGCCCCGTCTTCGCAGCCGAAGACCACTGCTTCGCCGGCGGCAGTGCCTTCTCCGTGCACGCCTGGACAATTCTCGCTGCGAGCGATTTCATTCCCCTGTTCGTCGAGCGCCTTGGCTCCGCTACGTGATTCCGCGGTGCCCACCGTTGTCACCAACGTGCCGTCCGAGAGTTTGACTGACACCCCATGATGCGCTTCCTGTCCTGCCACGACGTTGGTTTGGGGCAAATCATTCCCGCTGCGTGCAAGACTAGACGATTCGAAAATCGTTGTGTCTCCGGTGCCATCGTCAAACAGGATGGTCTTTCCATCGTGGCGCACCACGTGCCCCGGTGCTTTCGCGGCGAAGGTCGCTTGGCGCAATTCCGGAGTCTTGGTGTCGAGCACCTGGAATCCTTTTGAGGTCGTCACAAGCACGCTGCGTCCGTCCCCGGCCGCATTCAAGCGCGTAAATGCCTCGCTGTCGAAGCTTTGCCTGACTTCCAGGCTTTTGCCGTCGAGTACAGCGATGCCGTTTTCATAGGAGACCGCCAGCGCAGCGGAACCAGCTGTTTCTTCTGGCTCCGCGGAAGTCTTGGAGGCCGCGTCGCTGGTTGACGCGCACGCGCTGGCGGCCAGCGCAAGCACCGCCAGCGAGGAAAGCATGCCGAAAGATCGGCGGTATGTCTTGTACATATGGTTCTTACCTTTCTTGTGTGCGGTTCAGGAGCACTGGTACGTTCCTGAACACTTTTTTCGTTCAGTGGGCTCTTCAGCCGAGCCCGCGGGTGATACGTTCGGTGTTCGTTGCCATCATTTCCAGATAGTTGGAGGCACCCTGCCCGGGCTCGGTCAGGGATTCGGTGAACAACTCGATGACCTCGACCTGGACTTCGGTTTCCCTGGCGAGAGCTTGAACCAGCCGATCCGGTTGTGAGGAGTCAGCGAAGATCGCCGGGACCTGTGCCTTGCGGATCGCATCCGCCAGGTCTTTCAGATCAGCGGCACTTGGCGAAGCGAGCGTGGTACCACCAGGAATCACGGCACCGATCACGCGGAAATCGAAGCGTTCGGCAAGGTACCCGAAAACGTGGTGGTTGGTCACCAGCGCACGGCGTTCGGAGGGGATCAGCGCAAAGGAATCGGACATTCGCAGATCTAGCTGCACCACTTGCTCGCGGAACGACGCAGATGCACGTTCCAATTGCTGCTGGTCCACACCATCGACGGCGCGTAATTCTGTTGTCAGGGCGTCAATGACGTCGAGCATCCGAGCAGGATCCGTCCAGAAATGGGGATCGGGTGTGTTATTGCCCGCTTCGGAGTCATAGGCGATTGGCTCCAGGTGATCCCCCGCCACAAATCGCCGCGTTCCCGAGGCAGCAGCTGATTCAAGGTGCTGCTCCAGCCCTTCTTCAAGTCCCATTCCATTCGATACCAGCAGATCGGCGTGCGATAACTCCGAAGCTTCGCGCGCAGAAATTTCGAATGAATGGGGATCTGCATTCGGCTTCATCAAGGTGCTTACCTCAGCGGCGCCCCCAACCAAGTTTTTGGTTACGTCGCCGAGAATATTGGTGGTGACCACAATGCGCGCAGTGCCATCCGCCGTGCTCTCGGGAACACAACCTGACAACAGGAAGCTGGCCAGCACCATGGCGAAGGCGCCGAATGTACGAATATTGCTTTTTTTCATCGTCCGGTCACCGCCATGAAAACCGGTTTGGCAGCAGTGTCAATCTTCCTGGCAATGCGTGCCCCATCGGCAAAGGCAATCTCATGCACGGTTCCGGCCGCCGGATCATTGACGTAGGCTCGCTGTTGGTCCGTCACCAATTCGACACCGGCGAGCGATTCCTGATCTTCGAGGGATTTGGCCAGCAATGGCTTGGAGACGTCGGGTCGGTCATTGCTGTTGAGCTTCTGAACGTGGATACGTCCCGACGTATCCACTGCGAGTACGTGCCCTTCCTTGTCGTCTACCGCGCTCACCTTCAGCAGCGGAACATCGGCCAGAATACGCCGCCATGTTCCTTCGCGCACGTCAAGCACCCATGCGCCATGATTACCGGCCACTGCGGCGACACTGGTGCGTCCCTTGCGCCCGCCGAAACGCTCTGCCCGATCTTCCGCCTTGGTCCCCTTGGGGTAGGAGATGCGCTGGTAGTGCGGTGCGCCGCCGCTGGCCTCGTCCACGGTGGCGACCAGGGCACCCCCGGCGCAGCCGATGACCAATCCCGCAGGCGTGTTGGCAGATCCGCTGGCGTCTTCGCACTCCGTTTCAGTTCCAGGGACAGGCTGTCCCGAGGCTCCGATGAACTGGACTGCCGATGATGTGCCGTTGTCGCCGGCGACCGTAACCAGTGCTCCGTCGCCCAGCGGCGCAACAAGACCCTTGTGTACGCCCGCGTCGACCTCGAAAACGGACTTCAGGCGCCCTTCGGCAAGTTCCGCGTTATCCAACAGCACGGCTTTTCCAGTGTCTCGGAAGAAAACACCCGTGCCGCCAGCGGTGGACAACGCCGATCCGGTGACCGTTGCTTGTGCTCCCCCTTGCAGTGTTCCCACGCTTCGAGGCGCGGCCCGGTAATAGTGGAAATGGTCTCCATGAGCCCAGCTCCACATCCCGCTGTCGATGATCGACAGCCCGTCGAGAGTCGAGGCGAAGACGTATCGTCCGTCGCTGGCGAGTGCGGTTGGTACACCGAGAGTTTCCAAACGAGATTCCGTGCCATCCAGCAAATCGGTAGTACTCGCGTGCCCCATGGCATCAACGGCAACGACGTGCAGCGGTGCTTCGGTGCTCTCTTGGGCCCCCTGTACCGTGCCATGCATGGAATCATCGGGGTAGCTCGCACCCGTCACTGGTTCAGCTGGTGGGGGTTGTTCTGTGGACACAACGCAGCCAGTCAGCGAAGCTAGGGCTACTGCCGTCACGGCGAAGGATGCAAAGACGCGATTCATGTCGTTCTTTCGAATTCGGGAATGGATAGTTCAGAAGCTGCACGAGGTTCAAGATTCGTGGCGCGCAGCCGTTTGGCCGCAATTCGGCAGAAGGCCGACAACCCGGCGATGAGGATCGCGCTACCTGCAATCGTGGCCCCCGCAGCGGTGCCGAAGTACCACGACATCAACAGGCCGCCTACAACGGAAACGGCACCGAAAATGGCGGCCAAGCACATGGTGGTGTGGATGCGAGTAGACCAGCGGTTTGCTGCCACCACGGGAGCCAGCAGCAGTCCGACCACCAAAAGTGTTCCCACAGCTTGGAAAGACGCCGTAACCGCCAACGTCACCAAGCCCACCAAGACCACCTGCGTCAGCCGAGGTCGCAGTCCCAACGTGGTAGCAATGCGCTCGTCGAAGGCCGTAGCGGTGAAATTGCGGTGGAACTTCACTGCGATGAACAGCGCGATACCCAGCCCTGCACACAAAATCAGCAGGTCCGTGTCCTTAAGGGCGAGAATGTCGCCGAAAAGCATGGTTGTCGCGTCCGTGGCGACGCTACGCGAGTGGGAAACCACGATGACACCAATCGAGAGCATTGCCACGAACAACAGACCGATACTCGTGTCGAAAGACATCCGCCCCCGTCGTTGCAGTACCCCGATGGCGGCACTCATCGCCGCAGCGCTGACAGCGGCTCCGAGAATCAGCGGCAGCCCGAATACCGTAGCCAGGGCAACCCCGGGAAGCATTCCATGGCCCAAGGCTTCTCCGAGGAAAGCCATTCCCCGGATCACCACCCAGGTCCCAGCGATGGCGCAAATCGTGGCTGCTAAGGTTCCACCTATTACCGCTCGAAGCATGAAGTCTGTCTGCAGAGGCTCAATCAACACAGCAAGAAACTTATCGTTAATGAGAATCATTAGCAATTTGATAGGGTGGGAACATGGATGACCTGCCTACAATCACCGCAGAAAAACTATGTTTTTCCTACGCCGATACAGACGTCTTGCATGACGTCACCCTCCAGTTAACTCCGGGGAGCATCCTGGGGATTGTCGGCCCGAACGGATCGGGCAAGTCGACACTGATTTCTCTGCTCGCCGGCCTGCGGCGGCCACAGCGTGGCGACATCCAATGGCGAGGAGCAGTGGCATTGGTCGTACAAAGCAGCCAAGCCCCCGACTCACTGCCCCTGACCGTGGGTGACGTGGTCCGCATGGGCACTTGGCGCTGCCGCATACCGCGCCGTCTAGCGGATAAGCGCGCTGCCACGGCAATGCACCGCGTAGGAATGCAAGGACTCGAAGACCGACCATTCAATGCGATTTCCGGGGGCCAGCGCCAACGCACCCTGCTGGCCCAGGCATTAGCCCAGAACGCCCCTACGCTGATCTTGGACGAACCGACGACCGGGCTGGACAAAGAAAGCCGTCGCCGGATCTACCAAGCAGTGATCGAAGAGGCTGCAATGGGCCGGGCTGTCGCTCTGGTAAGCCACGATAGTCACGGGTTGGCGATCTGTGATCGGGTCATGCTTCTGGAAGCTGGTCGCATCGTCTCCGATACGATGACCGCACCTGCCGAGACCGATATCTAGATGGTTTCCGCAGCGTCAGGACGGGCGGCCCAACCGAGATCACGCCGCACCTGCAGCGCGCCTCGACATATTCAGATTCGGGAACAATCCGTCATCGCCAGCCTGCTTTCTACCGAACGCTCCGGGCTTGCCAGCGGCTTGCCCCTGCCGGCCCAAACACTCTCCGTCATCCGGGGTGCGTCCGCGCAATCCGCACTAAACGTCGGCGGGACCCCATGCGCCCGGGCTGGATAGGATAGTGCGCAGGCATTGGGCCTACTCGACCGGGCAATCGCGGTCGGCCGACGGGTGAAGGGCTGCCGATGGACGGGAACGATTCCCTGCTGAATACCGGGATGGGCATGTGGATCATGCTGGCCCTGCTCGCCGCGGCGAGCGCCGTGGTGGCCAGCCGCTTCCTGATGCTTCCGGCCCGGGCCATTCTGTTGGCCGTGGTGCGCGCGCTCACGCAGATGATCCTGGTGGCCCTGCTGATTTCCCAGGTCTCTCGTTCCACGGCGCTGACCGCGGCGTTTTTGGTGCTGATGTTCGCGATCGCGACGCTGACCTCCACCCGGCGCATCGGGACGCTTTCCTGGTGGGTCCCGGCGGCCGCAATGGCCGGAGGCGTGCTGCCGGTGCTCGCGCTGATGCTCGCCTTCGGGGTACTGCCCTTGTCGCCGCTGGCCATGATCGCAGTTGCTGGCCAGCTGATCGGCGGGGCGATGAGCGCGGTGAACCTCGCTGGGCGACGGCTGCACCAGGAATTGGAACAGCGCACCGGGGAGGTCGAAGCCGCGCTGGCCCTGGGTTTCGGGATGCGGGACGCGCGCAGCCTGGTCGCCAGGCCGGTGGCCGCGGAGGCCTTGCTGCCGGGGCTGGACCAGACCCGTACCGTGGGCACGGTGACCCTACCCGGCGCGTTCGTCGGGCTGGTGCTGGGCGGGGCGAGCCCGCTGGAAGCCGGGCTTGTGCAGCTGATTGTGCTGGTGAACCTGATGGCGGTTCAGGCTGTGGCGGTGAGCCTGCTGGCAGAACTCATCGACCGGCGGGTCGGCGTGCGCGCAGCACCGGCGAGCAGAGCAGCACGAGCAACCCGGCGATCGGCACCACCAGCAGGCCAGCGCGCAGCGAGAACGTCTGCGCGATGAATCCCACCAGCGGCGGGGAGAGCAGGAAGCCCAGCCGCATCAGCCAGGAGACGATGCTCAGCCCGGTGCCCGGAGCCAGCCCCGGGATCCTGTCGGCCTGCTCCATGGCCGCCGGCACCAGCGTGGCCACCCCGAACCCGGCGGCGGCGAAGCCCAGCAGGCTGCCGGGAATGCTCGGGAAGGCCAACGCCAGGCCCATGCCGACGGCCACCAGCACCGCCCCGAGCTGAGCGATGAGCCGCTGGCCGAAACGATGCACCAGGCCATCGCCCAGGATGCGGCCGATGAACTGGGCCCCGACCAGCGCAATGTAGCCCGAGGCGGCCAGCGCGGACGGCGCGCCCAGCGACCCCAGATACAGCGTGGCCCAGGTGTTGCCCGCGTCCTCCACCATGATGCCGGCCGAGGCGATCAGCACCAGCGCCGCGATGACCACGGTGACCCGCGAACGCGAGGCCGCCGGCACGGGCTCGGTCGCGGCGGACTGCTCCCCGACCGGCTCGACGGGACCGCGCGCCGGCAGGCAGAATCTGAACGCGGTCAGCGCCACGGCGGCGAAGAGCAGCCAGGAGATCGTGAAATGCGCGGCCAGCGGCAGGCCCAGGGCCATGGCGCCGGCCGCCATGAAGCCGCCGAGCACCGCGCCGACTGACCACAGCGCGTGGAAGGAGTTCAGGATCGGGCGCCCGTAGCGGCGCTGCACTTCAAGTCCGTGCGCGTTTTGCGCCACGTCGGTGATCGTGTCCATGGCCCCGCCGACAACGAAGGCCGCCGCCACCAGGGCCAGGCTTCCGGCCGAACCGGCGCCCAGCACCGCCAGGCCCGTGGCCAGGGTGCCGAACACCGCGACCGCCGCCGACCCGAAACGCCGGATCAGCGACCCGGCGGCCAGCCCTGCGATGATCGCTCCCACCGGCCACGCGGTGACCAGCAGGCCGTAGGCACCGGCTTCCAGGCCCAGCTGCTCCTTGAACTCGGGCAGCCGCGGAGCCATGTTGGCGAACAGCGCCCCGTTGGTCAGGAACAGCGCGGCGACGGCCCCGCGGGCGCGGCGGTTCTCGATGGTGGGAAGCATGGGCTCCTTCGTCGTCACTGGATTCCATCATGTCACGGCGTCTCCCCGGCGCCGATGCAACGGCTTAACCAGAAAACCAATCAAGTGATTGACACCACCAAGCGGCGTGCGGTGTACTGGGTGTCAATCGATCGATTGGGAGCTGCATGCAACTGGGACAAATCCACCGGGCCGCGGTGAGCTGCTTTGCGCGCAAGGGCTTCGCCGCCACCGGGATCCGGGAGCTGGGCGCCGCGGTCGGGCTGAATTCGGCGACCCTCTACCACTACGTCGGCGGCAAGCAGGAGCTGCTGCTGGGCGTGATCCGCAACTGCCTGGACGCGATGATCGACGGCGCGCAGGACGCCATCGAGGACGCCGACCCCGCGCAACGGCTGGCCTCGCTGGTCGCCTTCCACGTCGGCTTCACCGCCACCAACCCGCAGACCGCGCGCGTGGCCGAATACGAGATGCGCTCGCTGTCCGGCGAGCACCGCGCGGCCATGCAGTCCCTGCGCGACGAATACGAGCAGTTGTTCACCGACGCGCTGGCCGACGGCGAGCGCGCGGGCCTGTTCCACGCCCCGGATGCGGGCATGGCCCGGCTGGCCATCATGGAGATGGGCACCGGCGTGGCGCACTGGTACCGCCCCGGCGGGCGGCTGGCCCTGGCCCAGGTGCAGCTGAATTTCATCCAGATGGCCCTGCGCATCCTGGCGGCCGAGCCGGCCGTCCCCGAAGAGCTGCCGGTTCCCGCCCGGCTGGACAGCGAACCGAACGACCCCGAAGGAGCACGATGAAGACCCTGCCCACGCACGTCGACCCGGATTCCGCGGAATTCGCCCGCCGCCGCGGCGAGTACGAGCCGCTGGTCGACGAGCTCTATGAGCGCCTGGCAAGGGCCGCGCGCGACGGCTCGGAGAAGTCCCGGGCGCGGCACGTTCAGCGCGGCAAGCTGCTGCCCCGCGACCGGGTGGACCGGCTGCTGGATGACGGCTCGCCCTTCCTGGAGGTCGCGCCGCTGGCCGCGGAGGGGATGTACGACGGCGCCAGCCCGGGCGCGGGCCTGATCGCCGGCATCGGGCTGGTGCACGGCCGGCACGTGATGGTGGTGGCCAACGACCCCACCGTCAAGGGCGGCACCTACTTCCCGATGACCGTGAAGAAGCACCTGCGCGCGCAGGAGATCGCGCTGGAGAACCGGCTGCCCTGCGTGTACCTGGTGGACTCGGGCGGCGCATTCCTGCCGATGCAGGACGAGGTGTTCCCGGACCGAGAGCACTTCGGGCGGATCTTCTACAACCAGGCCAACCTCTCCGCGGCCAAGATCCCGCAGCTGGCGGCGGTGCTCGGCTCCTGCACCGCCGGCGGCGCCTACGTGCCGGCGATGAGCGACGAGACGGTGATCGTGCGCAACCAGGGCACCATCTTCTTGGGCGGCCCGCCGCTGGTGAAGGCCGCGATCGGCGAGGTGGTCACCGCGGAGGAGCTCGGCGGCGGGGAACTGCACGCAAAGACCTCCGGGGTGGTGGACCACCTGGCGGAGAACGACGAGCACGCGCTGCAGATCCTGCGCGACATCATTTCGACCCTGCCCGAGCCGGAACCCCGGACCGCCGCCTACGCCGAGCCGCTCTACGACGCGGACGAGCTGGCGGGCATCGTCCCGGTGGACGTCAACGCCCCCTACGAGGTGCGCGAGGTGATCGCCCGGCTGGTGGACGGCAGCGAGTTCCACGAGTTCAAGGTCGACTACGGCACCACCCTGGTCACCGGGTTCGCGCAGCTGTACGGGCACCGCGTGGGCATCATCGCGAACAACGGGGTGCTGTTCTCCGAGTCGGCGCTCAAGGGCGCACACTTCATCCAGCTCTGCGACCAGCGCGGCATCCCGCTGGTGTTCCTGCAGAACCTTGCAGGCTTCATGGTCGGCCGGGACTACGAGGCCGACGGCATCGCCAAGCACGGGGCGAAGATGGTCACCGCGGTGGCCACCGCCCGGGTGCCCAAGTTCACCGTGGTCATCGGCGGCTCCTTCGGCGCGGGCAACTACTCGATGTGCGGGCGCGCCTACAGCCCCCGCTTTTTGTGGATGTGGCCGGGCGCGCGCATCTCCGTGATGGGCGGGGCCCAGGCCTCCAGCGTGCTGGCCACGGTCAAGCGCGACGGGCTGGAAGCCTCCGGGCAGGACTGGCCCGCGCAGGACGAAGAGGCCTTCAAGGCGCCGATCCGCGCGCAATACGAAACCCAGGGCAGCCCCTGGTATTCCACCGCCCGGCTGTGGGACGACGGGGTCATCGCCCCGGCCGACACCCGCCGCGTGCTCGGCCTGGCACTGGACGCCTGCGCCGGCCAGCTGCCGGACACCACCTTCGGCCTGTTCAGGATGTGAGCATGTTCAACACAGTACTCGTAGCCAACCGCGGAGAGATCGCCGTGCGCGTGATCCGCACCCTGCGCGCCATGGGCCTCCGTTCGGCCGCTGTCTACTCCGACGCCGACGCCGGCTCCCCGCACGTGGCCGCCGCCGACGTGGCAGTGCGGCTGGGCCCCGCCCCGGCCGCGCACAGCTACCTCGACATCGAGGCGATCCTGTCCGCCTGCCGGGCCGTCGGCGCGCAGGCGGTGCACCCGGGCTACGGCTTCCTCTCGGAGAACGTGGACTTCGCCCGCGCCCTTCAAGCCGCCGGCATCACCTTCATCGGCCCGCCGGTTCAGGCCATCAACCTGATGGGCGACAAGATCCGCGCGAAGAACCACGTCACCGCCCATCAGGTGCCGACCACCCCGGGCATCGCCGAACCCGGACTCGACGACGCCGCGCTGGCCGCCGCCGCGGCGGGCGTCGGCTACCCGCTGCTGATCAAGCCCTCGGCCGGCGGCGGAGGCAAGGGCATGGTCGAGGTCCGCTCCCCCGAGGACCTGCCCGAGGCGCTGGCCAGCGCCCGGCGCACCGCCGCCGCGGCGTTCGGCGACGACACCCTGTTCCTGGAGCGCCTGGTGCCCAGCCCCCGGCACATCGAGGTGCAGATCCTGGCCGACGCCCACGGCACCGTCCTGCACCTGGGCGAACGCGAATGCTCGCTGCAGCGCCGGCACCAGAAGGTCATCGAGGAGGCCCCCTCCCCGCTGGTGGACGCCGCGCTGCGTTCCCGGCTGGGCGCCGCGGCCGTCGCTGCGGCCGCCTCGGTGGGCTACGTCGGGGCCGGCACCGTCGAGTTCCTGCTCAGCGACGCAAACCCGGACGAGTTCTACTTCATGGAAATGAACACCCGGCTGCAGGTCGAGCACCCGGTCACCGAGCAGGTGGTGCGGGTGCGTGGCGAGCGGCTCGACCTGGTGGCCTGGCAGGTGCGCATCGCCGCCGGCCAGCCGCTGGACTTCGGCCAGGAAGAGGTGGGCTGGCAGGGGCACGCGATCGAGGCGCGGCTCTACGCGGAGGACCCGGCCGCCGGCTTCCTGCCCTCCATCGGCACCGTGGGCAAGCTGCGGCTGCCCGGCCACGTGCGCGTGGACGCCGCGCTGCGCGAAGGCCAGCAGATCAGCCCGCACTACGACCCGATGCTGGCCAAGGTGATCGCCGACGGGCCCGACCGCCCCGCCGCGCTGCGCGCCCTGGACCGGGCGCTGGCAGACACCGTGGTGCTGGGCGTGAAAACCAACATCGAGTACCTGCGCCTGCTGCTGGCCGATCCGGACGTGGCCGCCGGCAATCTGGACACCACGCTGATCGAGCGCCGCAGCTTCGAGTTCCGCCGGATCTCCGCCGCCGAGCTGGCCCTGGCCGCGCACCTGCTCAGCCCGGAGCCGGGGACCGGCCCCTGGGCGGCCGACGGCTGGCGGCCGGGCGCCCCGGCCCCGCGCCGCCTGCAGCTGGAAGCCGACGGCGGGCTGGTCGAGGTTGACTTGGCCGCCGGCGCCGCGCTGGTGGATGGCGAGCCCCACCGGCTGCTCGACACCCCCAACGGGGTGCAGGTCGACGGGCAGCTGGCGCACATCAGCTGGGCGCGCGAGGGCGACACCCTCTGGCTGGGCTCGGCGGGCTGGAGCACCGCGGTGCGCCGCCGGGGCCGGCGCGAGCAGGTCCCCGAGGGCGCCGGCGCCGCAGGCGTCTCCCCGCACGTCAGCTCCCCCATGCCCGGAACCGTGATCGCGGTGAAGGCGGCCGACGGCGACGCGGTCACCGCCGGGCAGGTGCTGCTGATCGTGGAGGCGATGAAGATGGAGCACCAGCTGGCCTCCCCCGCCGACGGGATCGTGCGCATGCCCGCGCTGAAACCCGGCGACCTGGTCACCACCAAGCAGACCCTTGCCACCATCGAGCCGAGCGCCGATGATGGGCATACGCGAAAGGACCAACATGGCTAACCGCATCGTGCAGCGCGGGCTGTACCTGGACGAACTGACCGCCGGCGAGCTCTACGAGCACCGCCCCGGACGCACGATCACCGAGTCGGACAACGTGCTGTTCACGACGCTGACCATGAACAACCAGGGCCTGCACCTGGACGCCGCCTGGGCCGCCACGCAGCCCTTCGGCAAGCCGCTGGTCAACTCCCTGTTCACCCTGGGCACCATGATCGGCCAATCGGTGCCGCAGCTGACCGAGGGCACCATCATCGGACAGCTGGGGCTGGACGCGGTCAGCTTCCCGCACCCGGTGTTCCACGGGGACACCCTGTACACCGAAACCGAAATCGTCGAGGTCCGCCCCTCGAAATCCCGCCCCGGCCAGGGCATCGCCACCATGCGGCACACCGGGCGCAACCAGGACGGGGTGGTTGTCGCGACCGCCACCCGCACCTGCCTGATGTGGACCAAGGCCGCCCACGAGGCGGCGCTGAGCAAGGAGAAGTCATGAAACTCGGACCCGCCATCCTGTTCTGCCCGGCCGACCGGCCCGACCGCTACGCCAAGGCCGCCGACCGCGCCGACACCGTCATCCTGGACCTGGAGGACGCCGTCGCCCCGGAGCACAAGGAAGCCGCCCGGCAGGCGGTGCTGGACAGCTCGCTGGACCCCGAACGCACCATCGTGCGCGTGAACCCGTTCGACACCAACTACATCGTCGCCGACCTGCGCGCGGTCAAGCAGGCCGGCTACACCCGGATCATGCTGCCCAAATGCGAATCCGCCGAGCAGGTGCTGAAGCTGGATCCCTTCGAGGTGATTGCGCTGTGCGAAACCGCCCGAGGCATCAACGCGGCCGCGCAGATCGCGGCGGCGGCCAACGTCTCCGCCCTGATGTGGGGCGCCGAGGACCTGACCGCCTCGCTGGGCGGCACCTCCTCGCGCCACCCGGACGGCGGCTACCGGGACGTCTCCCGCTTCGCCCGCGCGCAGGTGCTGCTGCAGGCGGCCGCACACGGCAAGGGCTCCATCGACTCCGTCTACCTGGACATCGCGGATCTGGACGGGCTGCGGGTTGAGGCGGCCGACGCCGCCGCCAGCGGCTTCACCGCCAAGGCCAGCATCCATCCCAGCCAGATGCAGGTCATCCGCGACGCCTTCACCCCTTCGGATGAACAACTGGAGCGGGCGAGGCGGCTGCTGGCCGCCGCCACCGGGAACTCCGGCGCTTTCACCTTCGAAGGGCAGATGGTCGACGAGCCGTTGCTGCGGCAGGCCCGGGCCATCGTGGAGGGCGGAAAGTGACGGCCTGTTAAGCACACCGGGAAAGCGCGCCCCGTGCTGGCCTCCGACATGGACCGCGGAGCGTTTGGCCGCCCATGGCTCCTGCGCCTAGCGTTGATGATGCGTCGCTTGGACAGGCCACGCGGCTCGAACGCTCAAAGGTAGTTCATGTCTTCCACTCGCAAGCCCGGCTATGACACCCTGGTCTTTTTCTGGTGCGCCATCATCTGCTGGGTCTTGGGCATTGCATCCAGCAGCGCCAACGCTTACTTCATGCAGAACGGTGCGATCACCATCAATACATGGGGGCTGACGGTGGCCTCCATGTCGGCCATCGGCCTTTTCCTACTGGCCGGAATCTTCTCCATCGTGGTCCTGCACAAGATCATCGCGATGCTGATCTATCTGGTCCACCGCAAGCCTTAAGGATCCCCAAAGGACGCAAAAATCGGCATCGGAAGCGACTTCCGATGCCGACATTTTCAGCCTGGCGTTAGGCGACAGCGACTGCCTGCGCTTCAGTATGCAGTTTCTTGTTTCCGTAATGCACGGCGAAGAACCATGCAACACCGGTCATGACGTGGATGATGCTCAGCGTGATGGCGGTGGCGACATCGGCGGAGTTCATGATCGGGAAGGCGATCGACGCCACGGCGATGATCAGGCCGATCCACTGGGCCACCTTGGTGACGCCCTTCTTGGCCCGGCCGAGCAGGAACACCACGAAGCCCAAGACAACTATCGAAGCCCAGGTGTAGCCCAGAACCTGGGCGAAGTGCACGACGTCGTGCGAAGTTTCACCGATCTGCATCGTGGCTCCGGCCGAGCCGCCGATGAAGAAGATGATGACGTTGAGGTAGCCTGCGCCGAGCGCGGCGATGGCTACCTGGATGAAGTTGAATGGGCTGTTTGGGGTTCCCTGCGGGGCCATTGGCATTCCCTAAAATATCGTTGACAGTTCTCAACGATTCTATAGTCGAACACAACCGGCCAAAACCCTTGGGCCGGGTGACTTCCGCAACACCCGGCCCGCACCGATTATCCGCGAGTTGGCACGCCCCCGGAACGTGCCGAGCCCAATCAGCCGGCCATGGCTCGCTCGTTGGCCTTCTTGTTGGAATTGTTCACCGCGATGTACCAGCTGGCGCCGACGATCACGTGCATGATGGCGACCGCGATCGCGCTTCCCGCATCCTCGGCGAAGAACAGCTGCGTCACGGCCGAGAGGAGCAGCAGGGCAAGCCCGATCACCTGGGCGATGCGGCAGAATCCCGGACGGCCGCGTGCGATGAGGAAGGTCAGGAAGCCGAGCACCACGATCGGAGGCACGGTGAACCGAATGATGTGGATGAAATCGAAGTTCTGGAACATCCCGTCGGAGAATTTCATGGACGCCCCGGCGGCCTCCGCGATGAAGAAAGTGAGTGCGCTCAGGGCCATGGCGCCAAAGGCTGCGATCAACACCTGGACGAAGTTAAACGGCATTTTGAATTTGACGTCAGCTTGCATGGCTGACCATCTCCTTTGATATGGAAAACCGAACACCCGTCCTTTCACTGTACGCCCGAAAACAACGTTTGGACCCGGCGATTTTCCGGCTCGCGGTTGCGCTCGCGCGGGTGCGATCAGGCCTCGGCGATGGTCACCTTCAACTTGCCGGCCTTCCAGAGCTGGGTTGCTTCGGCAGCCCAGGCGAGGGCGCGTTTCGACTCGGCAGGCGTGAGGAAGTGCGTGTTGAGGTGGAGGCGCTGTTCGGGGTCCACGCTCTTGGGCAACAGCACCATGGGTCTGCTGCCTTCGACCTTGACTGCGTGGAACAACCCGCAGTGGCGCCCGATGTGGTGCACCGTGCAGTAGAGGTCGCCAAGGTCGATGTCCGTCCGGCCGCCCTTTTCCCACGCGTCCAGATGGTCGAGCTCGCAGCGCTCCGCGGGCATGGTGCAGCCCGGGAAGGCGCAGCCGCGTCGGGCGATGCGCAGGGCCTTGGCCTGGCTCTTGGAAAACAGCCGCTGCGACCGGCCGAGATTGAGGATTCTGTCGCGCCCGTTCAGGACCACCGGGTAGATGCCTGCATTGCAGAGCGCCGCCCTCGCCTCGCCGGCGGAAATCGGCTTGCCCGTGATGGTCACCGCGAAGTCCTGCCCCGCTTCGAGCATCTTGTCGTAGTCGATGATGATGCCGACCTCGGCGGCGGCACCTTGGCGCTTTCCGGTACCGGTGGATTTGAGCGTCGCGAGCAGGCCCATCAGGTGGCGAAGTTCGGGACGCATATCCTCGAACGGGACCAGCAGCTCGGCGGCCGCGGAGGCCGCCGGCGGTTCATCCCCGGCAGCTTCTCCGCCGGGTTCCGGCTGCGACTGCGTGGATTCGGCGGCATCGGGGTCGTCGGGGCCCGGGTCTTCATGACCCGGGTCTTCATGGTCCGGGTCCTCCGCCTCGGCAGCGGCGGCTTCCGGGTCCTGCGCCCAGTCGGGCATGGTCTCGGAGTTGTCCCAGCCGTCCGGGTCGCCGTTTTCGGCGGCGAGATCCTCGGCGGCCTGGCGGTGGAGGTCCTCGCGGTTGCCGGCCTCGGTTTTGGGGTTGTCCACCTTGCGCAGGTGCGCGTCGAGGACCTCGGCCTGCGAGGGCAGCAGGCGCAGCAGGTAGTTTTCCAGCCCCTTGCGGCGGCCCAGCTTGAACAGGCCGATCTCCGAGAGCAACGCACCCAGCGGCCGCTTGCCGGATTTGAGCTGGTGAATCAGGTCGGCGACGTGCTTGCGGGCGGTTGCGGGCTGTTCGCGGATCAGCTCGACGGCCTCGGCTTGGATGCCGGCGCGGGCCCGCTCCCCGGCGGGGCCGGGGCCGAAGTCTTTCTGGGCGCCGTGGATCAGGCGGGAGGCGGAAAGCACCAGGCGCGGGTCGGAGCGCGGGGCGGTGAATTCGGCCGCCAGCTCAGGCAGCAGCGGCTGCGCGCGGTGGCCGGCGGTGGTGACCTGGGCGATGAGGCAGTCGGCCTGGGCCAGCCGGTCGCGGGCGGTGCCCAGCGGGATGCCCAGCCAGTTGTGCAGTAGCCCGGCGGTGTTCTTGTAGGGCGTGCGGCCCATGGTGGTGCGCCCGGCGGCGCGGGCGAGGTCCTCGGCGCTGGGCTGCTCGCCGGCGTCGGCGATGGCCTGGAAGGAGTCGGCGTCCAGCTGGTGGGCGCCGGTGCGGCGCAGCAGGTCCGCGGCGAAGAGCTGGGCGCGGGCGAACTCCTGGCCCAGCTGTTCGACAAGCAGCGCGAAGTAGGCGGCGTGGCCGGCGGGGAGGTCCGCGTCGGCCGCCTCCGCCCAGGCCGCGGCGATGAGGCTGCGGGCCTCGGCCAGTTTCCCGACCGCTTCGGTGCTTGTGGTGTGCTCCATGTCCCCAGCCTGCGGCGGGCGCCGAGGGGGCGGACCGCCGCAGCTGCGGATTGTGGATTACTTCGAGGCGCCGATCGCCCAGACGCGGGGCAGCTGCGTGCCGTTGACCGCGAGGTCGCCGATCAGCCGCGCCTTGAACACCCACGGGTTGTGGTTGCCGGCGGTGCGGGCGTTGCGCCAATGGCGGTCCAGGTTCTTGGACACGCTGGTGGCGGAGGCGGCGAGCGCGTCGAAAGCGTGGGTGAGCGCGGTGAGCACCAGCGGGGTCAGCACCACCTGCCCCTGGGCGGAGGCGAGCTCGGCCGCGTCGTTGGCGGCCTCGTCGGCCTCCGCGCTGCCGCCGGAGTGCAGCGCGATCGCCGACTCGTAGGCGCCCTGCAGCGCGTGGGAGACGCGCTCGACGGTAGCCGCCGCGGCGAAGGCGGCGGCGGAGACCTCGCCGATGACCTGCAGCAGCTGCGGATCCTGCCCCGCGAGATTGGCCGCGGCGTGGCTGAAGGTGCGCTTGCGGGCCGCCAGCTGCGCGGCGAATTCGCGCTCGGCGGCCCGGGCGGAACCGGCGAGCACCGCCAGCAGCACCTGCTGGTAGAACGCGGTCTGGTACTTGAAGCGGGTGTCGAACTCGATCAGCTCTTCCACGGCCGCGCCGGTGAACGTGGAGGTGCCGGTTCCGGTGGTGCGCTGGCCGAAGCCGTCCCAGTCCTCGGCCAGGGCCACACCCGGCTGGTGGCGCCGGACGGCGGCGATGACGCGGGTTTTGGTGTCGGTGCGTTCGGCGTAGGTGTCCAGCCAGTCGGCGAAGATCGAGCCGGTGGAGTAGTACTTGGCGCCGGTGATGCTGAAGCCCCCGGCCCCGTCCGGGCTGACCTTGGTGATCACCTCGCCCACCTTCACGGCGCCGACCTCGGTCCAGGAGTTGCCGACCAGCTCGCCGGCGGCGAAGCGGGCCAGCCAGGTGTCGCGGCCGGGGCCCGGCGCGGCGACCAGGCGGTCCTCCACGAAGGCGAAGTGCGCGCGCAGCGCCTGGGCGATGTTGGAGTCGGCCGCGGCCAGCTCGGTGAGCAGCTCGAACAGCTCGGGCAGGGTGGCGCCGGCCCCGCCGTGGGAGACGGGCACGCGGATCGCGCCGAAGCCGGCGGCGGCCAGGCCGGCGACCTCCTGGTAGGGCAGGGCGCCGGTGCGGTCGCGCTCGGCGGCGCCGGCCGCGATCTTCTCGAAGTGCGGGGCGAAGCGGGCGGTGAGTTCTGCCAGGCGGGTGCGGGTGGCAAGTGCGGTCATGGTGCGGTCCTTTCAGGCGGTGGAATGTCTAGGTGTACAGCGACAGCGGCTGCGATTCGCCGCGCAGGAAGTACGCGCCGACCTCGATCTTCTTGTAGTCCACCGGGTCGTGCAGCGAGTGCGTGCGCACGTTGCGCCAGAACAGGTCCAGGCCGACGCCGCTCTGGGTGGAGGAGGAACCGGTGACCTCGAAGATGCGGTTGGCGACCTCCACGCCGGCCTCGGTGGCCACGACCTTCAGCTCCGCGATCGCCACGGCCAGTTCGGCGCGCTGCGGCTGGGTGACCGCGCCGGCCAGCGAGAGCAGCGCATCGAACCTGCGGCCCAGCTTCTCGGCCAGGGCGGCGACGGCGGCGGTGCGGGCCTTCAGCTCGCCCACGGTGCGCTGGAACACCGGATCCTGCGAGTAGGTTTCCGCAGCTGAGAGGAACCAGGCGTTCTTGCGCCCCAGCAGGATCTGCTTGCCGCGTTCCAGCGCGCCCTGCGCGATGCCCACGTAGAAGTTGGCGAAGGCCAGCTGGATGCCCGGGGTGAGCAGGGTGGAGACCGGCTCGTCGGTGACCGGGCCCAGCACGTCGGCCGGCTCGATGCGCACGTTGCGGTACACCAGCGAGTTCGACGCGCTCAGCCGCTGGCCCAGGTAGTCCCAGTCGTCGACGATCTCCAGCCCCTGCGCATCGCGCGGCACCACGAAGGCCAGCAGCTCGCCGGTGCCTTCGACCTGGGCGTTCACGACGATCACCTCGCCCACCCCGGATCCGGTGGAGAAGCGCTTGGTGCCGTTCAGCCGGTAGCCGGCGCCCTCGCGGGTCAGCACGAGGGCCGGGTCCACCGGGTTGACCGAGTCGCCCCACAGCCAGCGTTCCTCCACGGTGCGCCGCCACCAGGCGGCCTGCGCCTCGGCCGGGGCGTAGAACGCGATGGAAGACTGGTTGATGTAGTGGTAGGCCAGCAGCTGGGAGATCGACCCGTCGGCGGCGGCCAGGATGCGAATGACCTCGAAGGCCGTCTCGAAGTGCCCTCCGGCACCGCCGAATTCGGCGGGAGCCAGCAGGTCCAGCAGCCCGGCCTCGCGCAAGAGCCGCACCTCGGCGAAGGGCTGCGCGTTGGCGCGGTCGCGGGCCAGCGCGTCGGCGGCCAGGGTGCCGGCGACCTGGCGGGCGATGCCGCGCCAGTGCTCCAGTTCGGTCTCGCTGGCGGTGCCGGCGTAGGGGACGCGGGGCAGTGCGGTGACGGTCATGATCGGGCTCCTTGGACATCGTGTTCCGAGGGATTCCGGGGTTCCCGGGCTCCATCGAACCTGGCGGTAGCACTGCCTGCGGAAGTGCAGGTTTGCGGCGGCGTCGCGGAGCCAGGTCTCTCGGCCGCTTGGATGCACCGATTCAAGCACGCCCCCGGAGCGGTCGGGAACCGCGCCGTCACGCGGCGGAACGCACCGCAAGACGGAGTCATATTCGGCCGGCGCGCGGCGGGCCGGAGCGCCGAACATGTCGCCGCATGACGCCTGCGGGACGCGGCGTGCCGGGCATGGCGAAACCTCCGGGCGGCGGGGCCATCCGGAGGTTTCGACGGGTTCAGCGAATCAGCGCCCGCGCTTCATGAAGGCGTTGACGTCGTCGCTGTTGAACAGGTCCGGAACGGTCCAGCCATCCAGGTTGTATTCGCCCATGCACTGTTCGACCATGCCGTTCATCAGGCCGACGGCGCCGGACTGCTTGGCGTGCATCAGCATCTCGATGCGCACGTTCTCGTGGTTGCCCGAGTAGTTGCGCTCGTAGAGCTCGTGGCGGCCGCCGAATTCGGAGCCGGCTAGCGGGAGAGGAAGCCCAGCAGCAGGTCGTTGACCTCCTTGGCATGGGTCCACAGCAGCCCGTGCGGCGCGCCCTCGACCTCGTGGTACTCGGCGGCCGGCAGCGCCGCGGCGAAGCGCCGTCCGGTGACGTCCACGGGCAGGATCCGGTCGGCGGTGCCGTGCACGATCAGCGCGGGCACGTCGATCTTCGGGATGTCTTCGCGGAAGTCGGTGACCCAGGTCAGCTGGGCGGCGACCGAGGCGTAGGGCGAGGCCGCGTAGGCCAGCGCCTTGTTCGCGGCCAGCGCCTCCTCGCTCAGCCGGCTGCCCAGGAACGTCTCGGTGTTGAAGAAGTTCTGGAAGAAGCTGGTGAAGAACGCATAGCGGTCCTTCTTCACCGCCTCCAGCATCGGGTCGAAGACCTCCTGCGGCACACCCTCGGGGTTGTCCGCGGTCTGTAGGATGAACGGCTCCAGCGACCCCAGGAACGCGGCCTTGGCGATGCGCCCGGAACCGTAGGTGGACAGGTAGCGCGCCACCTCGCCGGTGCCCATGGAAAAGCCCACCAGCACGGCGTCCTGCACGTCGAGCGTTTCCAGCAGCGTGTTCAGGTCGGCGGCGAAGGTGTCGTAGTCATAACCCGTGGTGGTTTTGGAGCTCTTGCCAAAGCCCCGACGGTCGTAGGTGATGACCCGGTAGCCGGCACCGAGCAGCGCCGCGGTCTGCAGTTCCCAGGAGGATCCGTCCAGCGGATAGCCGTGGATCAGCACCACCGGCTGCCCGGAACCGTGGTCCTCGTAGTACAGCTCGATGTCGGTGGTGTTCTCTGCTGCCACTTTCACGGTTGCCATGCTGGCCCTTTCGCCGACGGGGTGTGCGGCGGTTTGCCGCGCTGCCTCCCACGCTAGGCATCGGCGGGTCCGGCTGGCAAGGGTTTGGCGCAAAGCGCCAGCGGGGCCTCAGTTCAGATAGGTGCGCGCGATGCTGAAGGCCGTGCGCTCCAGCAGCGTCAGCGCGGCGGCGGATTGTCCGAGCCGCCCGATATGATGGCAGGAAAACGTTGTCATATGTCCCTCATCGACCGTGCGGTCGACTGGAGATGGAGTTGTCTTGTCGAAGAAACCGGTTTTGCTGTTCTTGCATGGTGTTGGCGACGGCGATCCGAACGACAAGTGGCGCGCCCATCTCAATGACTCCCTGCTCCGCCTGGGATATCCGGAATTGGACCTGGAACAGGTGTTGGCCCCCAAATTCGCTCACGCGCTGAAAGGCCTGGATGACAGCGTGCCGGTACCGCCGCTGACGATCAAGCAGCCCTCGCGAGATGCCGCGCGGACAAACCGCCGGGAGTTCGAACGCCGGATGGGATCCGTCGAGTTCCACCTCGGACGCCACAACGCCGGCAAAGGCACGTGGTTAGGCGACACCCTGGTCAACGCCACGGTCGGGTTCCCGTTCTTTAAACAGGCCGACAACTACCTGCACAATCCGGCGATCCGAGCTAACGTCCTGCAGCGCATCCTGGATCAGGTGCCGACGTCGGGCCAGGTGGTGCTCGTGGGCCACAGCCTCGGCTCCGTGATAGCCGCCGATTTGGTCCGCCGCCTACCAGCTGCGGTCGAGGTTGTCGGCATGGTGACCCTCGGAAGCCCTCTGGCCAGCGGCAAATTCAATGTCGACGACCTGCGAAAGACCTTGAAAGAGCCTCCGACGAACCTGTCATGGTGGGTGAACTTCTGGAACGCGAACGATCCGGTATCCGCGCATCGCGGTCTCACCTCGGTGTTCCCATGGATCATCGATTTCCGGACGCACACCGCTGTGCTCCCGCATTCAGCGCATTACGCGACGGGATACCTCGGCGATGATGCCGTGGCCAGCGCCATCGGCTACGCAATGTTCGGGTCGTTGTCCAGGGAAATCGTTCTGAGCGAGACCGGCTTTGATATTCCGTTGGACTACCCCGAGCAGCTCACCCTGCTGGCGTTGCGCTACGCCTACCTGATCAAGGATCAGCTGGCAGGCGACAAGAAGCTTTCGGGCGACCTGCTCGACCGCTATGCGGGAGCGCTTCGGAATGTTCAGGCCACAGCGGTCGAAGCCATCAGGAAACGAAACCACGATGAAAACCGGCCGATGCCTGCCGCCATTGCCCGGTTGGCCTTTGACCTTTCCGATCCGCAGGCATTGGCCCCCGAGCCAATGCCAAGCCGCCATTTCTCCAAGGACGAAGCAGTGGTGCTGCTGACGGTCTTGGCCGCCGAGAACATCATCAAACCTTTCGAAATTTCGGTTCCCAAAGAAAAGCTCCAAGTAGCGTTACGGGATCTCACCGCCGAGATGGGACTGACCAGCCAATTCGGCGCCGATGTCTTCGCTGCCGCGAAGACCGCTCAGGAAACGTTGGGCGGTGGGCGCGGAATCAATTGGATCAAATGGGGAGCGCTAGGAGCTGGAGCCGCAGCCATCCTTCTGGCCACCGGCGGTCTGGCACTGGCCGCCGCACCGGGTCTCGTCGGCGCAGCTGTGATCACCAGCGCCTTGGCATCATTTGGCCCCGGCGGCATGATTGGCGGCCTGTTAACTGCAGGCACCCTGGTCACCGCAGGCGGAGGAGGCGTTGCCTACGGCCTTGCCAGCCCCGGAACATCAGCAGAAGCCTTCGAGGCGGTCGTCGAGCGCAGGCTGGCGGCCGAAATTCTGAGGGAACGCCAGCATCTCGACCCGGACCCGACCGCGTGGTCGACATTCACCGACATCGAGCGAGCGGTGCGTCGTGAAAGCGAGCGGCTCGACGAGTTCTCGGACGAAGGTTCCCCGGCACTCAAGGAGCTGAAGCGGAAAATCGAGGCAGTAGAGCGCGCCTTGAAGTACCTTCGGGACAAGGAGCTGGAGCCTGCGCTTCTCTCAGAGGACAGCTACTCCGCCGTCTGACCATGCAGATAGGTGCGCGCGACGCTGAAGGCGGTGCGTTCCAGCAGCGCGAGGGTGTCGGCAGACAGCTCGGCCAGGCTCGCCGGGCCAGGGGCGATCGAGTAGGC
This sequence comes from Glutamicibacter protophormiae, assembly GCF_014647495.1. Taxonomy (GTDB): domain Bacteria; phylum Actinomycetota; class Actinomycetes; order Actinomycetales; family Micrococcaceae; genus Glutamicibacter; species Glutamicibacter protophormiae. Next base: position 181,864 of record NZ_BMPH01000005.1, on the reverse strand, counting down.
CGCGAGGATTCCGGCCTCGGCCAAAATCTGGTCCTCCAAGCTGACCGAGCCGGCGATCACGATGACATCTCCCCCTGCGGCCTGCAGTACCCCGGAGACTACCTTGCCCTGCAGGGACTGGAAGTCCAGCCGTCCCTCGCCCGTGATCACCAGATCCGCGCCGCCCATGATGCGGTGGGCGTCCAGCACCCGGGCGACCAGTTCCCACCCGGGAACCAGATCGACTTGGAAGTAGCTGCCCAGGCTGAAGGCCAGGCCGCCGGCGGCACCCATGCCTTCCTGCTCGCGCAGCACCCGCCCTGTGGCAGCTTCCAGCACATCGGCCAGCCGGCCTAGCCCGGCATCGAGGGTTGCGACGTCCTTTAGGGAAGCGCCCTTCTGTGGCCCGAAGATCTCGGCGGCGCCGTTCTCGCCCAATAGCGGATTGGTGACGTCGCAGGCGATTTGCCACACGACGCCGGCGGCACGCGGGTCCAGCCCGCTTGCATCGATGCTGTGCAGGTCGTTCAGCGGGCCGCCGCCCGGCTGCAGCTGGTTGCCGCCTGCGTCCAGGAACTTGGCCCCCAAGGCGGACAGCAAACCGGTGCCGCCGTCGGTGGTGGCGGAGCCGCCCAGGCAGAGGATGATCTGCTCGGCTCCGAGATCCAGCGCCTTGGATACCAGGGCTCCGAGCCCGTAGGTAGTCGCCGTCAGCGGCTGGCGCGGCACATCCGCGACCTGCGGCAGGCCGGCGGCTTCGGCTGCTTCGACTACAGCGACCTTCCCGTCGGCAGACAGCCCCAGCCGCGATTGCACCGGCCGGCCTAAGGCGTCGGTGGTTTGCACCGGCATCGCGTCGGTGCCCCAGGCATCAATCAGCGCTTCCAAGGTTCCCTCGCCGCCGTCGGCGAAGGGCACGGCGGTCACTGAGATTTCGCGGTCCATGCTGGCGGCGCCGGCGAGAAATCCGGCGCTGATGGCCTCGGCGACCTCGCTGGCGCGAGCACTGCCCTTGAAGGAATCGGGTACCACTGCGATTTGGAGCCCAGCGGCCGGCGGAGAGTTCGGTGTTGTGGTCATATATTGATCCTATGGAGATTCCTCCATAAGTCCTATAGGCACAAGCCCATATTCCAACCGGTTTGGACTCTAGAATATGTGCATTTCGCCCAGTCGGGCCCGGGCGTAGATGGAGTTGAGCAGGGCCAGCAGCTCGCCGGGAACCCGCGGATCACTGCCGGTGACCTGCTTGATCCGGTCCATACGCTGGATCAACGTATTGCGGTGGACCGTGAGCCGCGCGATGGCTTCGGTCTGCGTCGCACTGGCGGCCAGCGCCAGCAGAGTGAGCGCATGGTCTTCGCTGATCTGGGCCGTGCGCCGGGCCAGCGACCGGCAGTGTGATTCCGGCGCCCTGGCCGCGGACAGCGCCATGTCCTCGTTCCAGAGCTCGCGGAGTCCGGCAGCTGGAACCAGTGCAGGCACCGCGCCTAAGGTCCGCAGGTTCTCGGCGTCGACCAGCAGGTCGCCGGGCTGCGTTCGAGGCAGCCCGAGGATCGCTCGTGCAGCAGCCGGAACTTCGATTGGGCCGGAGGACAAAACCCACCGGGCACTGTTGATCTTCAAGGCAGCTTCGTGCGGTTCGGGATCGTCCTCGTCGAGCAGCAGGCTCAGCGACCATGGCGCGGTAAAGCCAAGCTGCTTGAGCTGCCCAGCCAAGGCCTTGTCGGTCGCGGACCCTGACACGAGACCGGAGAGCATGTCGCTGATCTGGGTAGCGCGCACAGTGCTGCGAACATGTTCTTCCTGCTGGGTGAGCAGCAGCTGCACGGTCAGCGAAATCAGTTGGGCCAGCGACGCAACCTCTTGCGGCGTCCCGGTTACCCCCACGACACTCTGCACGATGCCGCCTGCATAGAGGGGCACGTTGACACCCGGCTGCTGCCCGGACACCGGATCGGCTTGGGCGGTGAAGACCGTGCGGTTCTCCTCCAACGCCCTGAGCGCGTCCGGATGCGGGTTGCCCAAACGCTTCGGGTCGGAGGACGCGATGATAATCCCTCGCTCGTCCATGATGTTCAGCGGGTGGTCGATGCGCGGCGCGATGGTCTGGACAACACGCAGCGCCACCGCGTGGGTGAGTTTTCCGGTTTCCTTCTGCGCCATAATTGGTAGTCTACCCACCATCTGACCTCGCGTCTTTTGGCTTCGTGGAGGTTGAGCCAAGCTTCTGCACAGAGTCGCGAGGTAATGTCGTAGACACCTCCTTGAGGTGCGAGTGATGATCGTAAACTCCCGTCGGCTTCGGCCGGCGGGAGTTTTCACGTCCGGCCCGGAGTACACGGCCGGCGAAGACTCTTTGCCCACGCCGGGCTCGGGCAAAGCCGGGGCATAGCCTTGCTCCCTAAAGTGGAACTTACCTTCCTCAAGGTGCGAGTGATGATGTAAGTCTGGCTCCGTTGCGCACGGCAACGGAGCCAGTATTTTTAAGACCCTCCGGCGCCGTACCCGTCCAACGTGTCGGCATTCTCCAGATGGCGCTCAGTTCCGACATAGGAACCGGCAATACAGTGAAAGTACCTCAAAAGGTGCGAGTGATGATCGAGAAGCCCCCAACGAAATGATTTCGGTGGGGGCTTCGAATTTAAGTCGTCGACCGGCGTGCCGATACCGCCGAAATGCTTAGCTTGCAGCTCGGAATTCCAAAGCTCGGGCACAGGGTGCGTTCCTAGAATTGAAGTACCTCATAAAGGTGCGAGTGATGATCGTGAAGTTCCCGTTGGATTTCCTCCCAACGGGAACTTTTCTTTAACCGCCCTAGCCTTCGATATGCCAGCCCTTGCAGTGTTCGCACGCGTAGGTGCCCAGCTGCTTGCCAGCCACCTTGGAGTGCCTCAACGCGGCCTTGAGCGCGATCGCGTTATTGCGGTACCGTTGCTTCCCCGCGGTTTCGCAGATATTGATGGTGCGGTCTGTGGGATCCTTCGATGTGGCCATGACAGTAATCTAACAGCCCACCGCCGTGCTGGAACCTGCCGGGCAGCTAGGATGCATAGGTACGGAATTCGGCGAGCCAAAGAACAGGTCCACCATGGGAACGGCGGCATTGACCCCACTAGAGCGGCAGTCGGTGTGGCGCACCCTGAAGTCTGTCAGGCTGCTGAAAACCGAGCTGCTGGCCGGGCTGGTGGTCTCGCTGGCGCTGATTCCCGAGGTCATCGCCTTCACCGTCATCGCCGGGGTGGATCCGCGGGTCGGCATCTTCGCATCGTTCACCATGTCGGTGGTCATCGCCTTCACCGGCGGGCGGCCGGCGATGATTACCGCGGCGGCCGGAGCGGTGGCCTTGGTGGTCGCTCCGCTGGTGCGGACGCACGGGGTGGAGTACCTCTTCCCGGCCGTGATCCTGGCCGGAATCATCCAGATCCTGCTGGCCGCGCTGGGTGTGGCCAAGCTGCTGCGGTTCATTCCGCGGCAGGTGATGATCGGTTTCGTGAACGGCCTGGCCATCTCGATCTTCCTGGCGCAGATGCCCGAGCTGGTCGATGTGCCGTGGGCCGTGTATCCGCTGGTGGCCGCCGGGATCGCGATCGTATACCTGTTCCCGAAGCTGACCACTGCGGTTCCGGCCCCCCTGGTCGCCATTGCGGTGCTCACCGCGGTGACCGTGCTCGCGAAGATCGCGGTGCCCACGGTGGGCGAGAAAGGCGAACTGCCCGAGTCGCTGCCGGTCTTCACCCTGCCGACGGTTCCGCTGGACCTGAATACGCTGCGGATCATCGCGCCGTTCGCGGTGGCGGTGGCGTTCGTCGGCCTGCTGGAATCGCTGCTGACCGCGAAACTGGTCGACGACATCACCGATACGCCGTCGAACAAGACCCGCGAGTCCTGGGCGCAGGGCGCCGCCAACGTGGTGACCGGCTTCTTCGGCGGGATCTGCGGCTGCGCGATGATCGGCCAGACCATGATCGGAGTGAAGGTCTCCGGCGGGCGCACCCGGATTTCCACGCTGTTCGCCGGGGTGTTCATGCTGTTGCTGGCGGTGGTGTTCGGCGACGTGGTCGCGCAGATCCCCATGGCCGCGCTGGTCGCCGTGATGGTGGTGGTCTCCGCGGCGACGTTCAACTGGCACAGCATCCGGCCCTCCACGTTGCGGATGATGCCCAAGAGCGAAACCTTCGTCATGCTCATCACCGTGGCGCTGACCGTAGCCACCGGCAACCTGGCCATCGGCGTGGGCGCCGGCATCCTCACCGCGATGGTGCTGTTCGCCAACCGGGTGGCGCATTTCGTGACGGTCGAGCGCAGCGTGGATGAGGGAACCGCGGTGTACACGGTCACCGGCGAGCTGTTCTTCGCCTCCTCCAACGACCTGTACACGCAGTTCAGCTACGCGCAGGACCCGGAGCGGATCGTGATCGACCTGGGCGCATCGCACGTATGGGACGCCTCGACCGTGGCGGCGCTGGATTCGGTGAGCGACAAGTACGCCGGCTACGGCAAGCACGTCGAGATCCGCGGGCTGAACGAGCCCAGCGCCCGGTTCCGCGACCGGCTCAGCGGCCACCTGGATTAGTCGCGCCGCCCAGTCCGCTCGCGCTTGGAGATGTACATGGCGCGGTCCGCACGCAGGATCAGCATGCTCAGGTTGTCCTCAGGGGTCGCGGCGGCCACTCCGAAGCTCCACCGGTGCTCGGAGGAGGCGTGGATGCGCTCCATGAGCTGCTGGGCCTGGTCGAACCCGGCGCCGGGAAGGATGAGCACGAATTCATCGCCGCCCAGCCGGGTCACCAGATCGCCCTTGCGCACCGATTTCTTCAGATGGCGGACCAGGCCGCGCAGCGCCTCATCGCCCGCTGCATGGCCCAATTGGTCGTTGATCTGCTTGAATCCGTCCATGTCGACCAGGGCGACGCTGACCGGCTGGTTCTGCTTGCGCGCCTGCACCAGCGCGGCGTCGCCGTAGCGGCCCAGGGCCCGGCGATTGTGCGCTCCGGTGAGCACGTCCAGCTCGGTTTGCTGCGTGAATTTCCGCTTCACGTAGCTGCCGACGAACATGCCCACGACGGTGAAGAACACCAGGCTCAGGACGTTGAGCAGCCCATTCTGGTGTTCGGTGCCGACCGCGGGGCTGAAGAGCATCGAATACCAGATGGTGAAAACCAGCACCGGGTAGATGGTGGCCCGCGAGATCTTCGGCGGGAAAACCCACGCCAGGTACAGGGCGATCAGCGGGAATTCCTGGAGCCTGAAGACGATCTGCTCGTGGTTGACGGTGAATCCCACGAAATAGACGAACGCCGTCAGCTCCACCAAGGCGCCGGCATACGCGATCCACAGCGGGAATGCGTCGCGCAGGACCACGATCAGCGCCACTACGGCTACCGCCCCGGCGAAGCGCCCGAAGGCCACCAGTTGCAGCGCCTCGGAGGCGAAGGTGTTGAACAGGTTCAGGCCGTAGAAGACGGTCAGGAAGCAGGCAACCATTCCGGTGACTGCGATCTCCATGTTGGAAATGCTGCGCACCCGGGCAGGAAGCAGCCTGGAGCGCCAGGAAGTACCTGACCGGCCTCGGCGGTCTACCTGATTTCCCAAGCGTCGTCACCCCATTGTCTGCATTTTGCTTCCCAACACGCCGCATCGGCGGGGTCGGCACTGTAAGATCTGCATCGGGCGTGTGCTCCGGCTGACCTTGGCCAGGCGCAACTCACGGTCCCTCACTCGTTAGGCAAAAAGTGAAGTTCGTTTTCCAGCCCCTCATTGACCTTCGAAACAAGACTCTACTGGGTTTCGAGGCTCTGACCCGATTCGACGACGGCCGCGGCCCGCAGGAGCATTTCAGCCAGGCCCGTGCCGAGGGCCGGCTCATCGACCTGGAACTGGAAGCCATCCGGGGAATCCTGGAGGCCAGCCGGGAGCTGCCCGACGGCTACCTTGTCACGCTCAACGCCTCCGGACCGACCATCGAGGCCTTCGCCGCCGCCGCGCTGCAGCTGGATGCGCGGCTGGTGTGGGGGCTGGAGCTGAACGAGGAATCCGAACCTTGCAGCTCCGGCCGCGCCCGGCAGTACGCCGACACCCTCGGCTGCCTGCTGCTGATCGACGACGCGGGCGTCGCCTACGCGAACCGCGAGCGCATCGAGTGCCTGCATCCCGACATCGTGAAACTGGACCGCAGCATGATCACCAACTACGGCTCCTCCGCGAAGGTGCGCGGCATGGTTGCCAACCTGCTGGAAGCCGCTCGGGAAACCGGGGCCAAGACCCTGGCCGAGGGAATCGAGACCCCGGAGCATCTGGATCTGGTCGACGAGCTGGGCTTCAGCTACGCCCAGGGCTTCTACTACAGCCGGGGCCTGCCCGCGCAGGAGCTGGCCGGCGCCATGCACGAGTTAAACCGGCGCGTCGGGATCGATATTCCGGGTTTCTGAACGGCGCTCGCGCCCCTTGGAACCGCCGAAGCGGATCGGCGGCAGGATCTTGGTGATACCCAGGATCAAGTAAATCACCGTGTTGATCGCGACGAACGATGCCAGCACGCTGAACCACTGCGCGTAGAGCACCGACTCGGGCAGCAGTATGCCTCGCGGGACATAAATCGCCAATTCAATCATGACTAGGCTTCCTTTCGGGCCGGCACGTGCTCGACGTGCTTCCAGTCGGCGCTCTTGGCAAATGCGATGTCCCAGACGCCCTTGAGGAAGGCCAGGTCCAGGAATGCGTCGTAGACCAGCTCGGGCAGCACCAGCGCCGCCAGCAACCGCGCCTTCCAGCCGCCGCCCCAGGCGGTGACCACGCGTTCCACCGCGAAGACCAGCCCGAGCAGCATCCAGAACGGGAACCACACCCAGGTGTCCATGGAGATGAGCATCAGCACCATCAGGAAGAAGTAGCTGAACAGGGCGATGACCCCGTAGCCGATGCCGATCTGCTGCGACCAGTAGCGCACGGTCTGCGGGGTGACGCCGTAGGCGCCCAGGTTCTCCAGCGCGCCGCGCTGCCAGCGCAGGCGCTGCGCCCAGAGCATCTTCCAGTTGGGCATCAGCTCGGTGACCACGGTGCACTCGTTCGGGGAGGTGATCAGCGCGCCGAGGGATTTCAGCGCGATGGTCAGCTCGTTGTCCTCGGTCAGCGCGGCGGTGTCGTAGACCTCGCCGTGCCGGCCCGGGATCGTGGTGCCGCGGGCGGCTGCCACCTCGCGCAGCGCGGTGGCGCGGAAGACCGAGGCGGTGCCGGTGAGCACGAAGACGCGTCCGTCGCGGCGGGCGATTTCGCGCTGGTAGCGGGCGTATTCGTTGCGCTGGAACTGGCCCAGCACCCCATGGCCTTCCTCGCCGTGGAACAGCCCGCCCACGGACATCAGCGCGCGGTCGGCGGTGAAGCGGTCGCGGGCGGTGGCCAGGAAGTCGGTGCCGATCTGGCTGTCGGCGTCCATGACCATGACGCAGTCGTTCTCGCCCATGCCGGGCAGGATCTGCGCCAGCGCCTGGTTCAGCGCGCCGCCCTTCTTATGCGTGTTGTCCACGGATTCGAACACGTCGACGCCGTGCGCTCGGGCGACGTCCACTGTGCCGTCGGTGCAGTTGTCGGCGACCACCAGGATCCGGGCGGGCAGGAAGCTCTGCCGCTTCAGCGCGTTGATGGTGTGCCCCAGCGAGGCTTCCTCATTGTGCGCGGGAATCAGCACGGTGACGGTAACCGGCCCGGCGTACACGCCGCGGGTGCGGTCCATGATGCGCTTGGGGGCCAGCGGCCGGGAGGACTGCCGGATCGGGGTGCGGCGGTAGCGCAGGGTGACCACGCGTTCGCCGATGACGACGAACAGGATGAGGGCCAGGGCGATGAGCACCGCGCCGATGAGGATCGACAGGTCGGGCAGCTGGGTGCTGTAGAACGTGGACCAGAGGCCGCCGAGCCGCACCTGGACCGGATGCCACATCTGCGGCGTCGTCCCGCTGGCGCTCAGCACCCACCACAGCAGCAGCGCTGCCAGCACCACGATGACGATGACGGCGATACCCACGAGGCGACCGAAATGCTTATGCATATCTATCTTTCGGAAATAGGAAAAAATAATCAGCTGTGGGACCCCAGCTAAAACCTATCCCATCGCCCGCGGATTCGTCCGGGAAACGCCGGTGGCGCCCCGGCAAACCCTGGTTTTCCCCACCTAGGAAAGATGCAGCTGCGCCGCGGCGTCCTCGCGCAGCTGGTTCTTGCGGATCTTGCCGGTGACGGTGGTCGGGAACTCTTCCAGAATGCGCACGTAGGCGGGGATCTTGTAGTGCGCCAGCTGCCCTTCGCAGTAGGCGCGGATCGCCTCGACGTCCAGCGGCTGGCGGCCGGCCTTCATCCGGAGGCAGGCGCAGATCACCTCGCCGAATTTCGGGTCCGGCACCCCGATGACCGAAACGTCCTCGATGTCCGGATGCTTGTAGAGGAACTCCTCGATCTCCGCCGGGTAGATGTTCTCCCCTCCGCGGATCACCATGTCCTTGATGCGCCCGACGATGGTGCAGTAGCCGTCCTCGCGCATCACCGCCAAATCCCCGGTGTGCATCCAGCCCTCGGCGTCGATGGCCGCGCGGGTTTTCTCCTGATCGTCCCAGTAGCCGAGCATCACCGAGTAGCCGCGGGTGCAGTACTCGCCGGTCTGCCCGCGTTCCAGGGTAGCGCCGGTGGCCGGGTCGACGACCTTGATCTCCACGTGCGGGTGCACGCGGCCGATGGTGGCGGTGCGGTGCTCGAAGTCGTCATCCGCCCTGGTTTGGCAGGAGACCGGGCTGGTTTCGGTCATGCCGTAGGCGATGGACACCGCGCTCATGCCCATGTCTTCCACGCAGCGGCGCATGACCTCCACCGGGCAGATGGAGCCGGCCATGATGCCGGTGCGCAGCAGCGAAAGGTCGTAGCGGGCGAAATCCGGGTGGTTCTGCATCGCGATGAACATGGTGGGAACCCCGTACAGCCCGGTGCAGCGCTCCTCGGCCACGACCCGCAAGGTGGCTTCCGCGTCGAAGCCGGGCGCCGGGATGACCATGGTGGTGCCGCGGGCCACGCAGCCGAGGTTGCCCATGACCATGCCGAAGCAGTGGTAGAACGGCACCGGGATGCACAACCGGTCCTCTTCGGTCAGTTTGATCATGCCGGTGACCTGGTAGCCGTTGTTCAGGATGTTGCGGTGGCTGAGCACCGCGCCCTTGGGGTAACCGGTGGTGCCGGAGGTGTACTGGATGTTGATCGCGTCCCCGGGCGAGGTGGCGGCCAGCCGCTCGGCCAGCGCCTGGTCCGCGACGGGCTCGCCCTGCGCCAGCAGCTCGTCCCAGTCGCCGGTGTCCAGGTAGACCACGCGTTGAAGGCTCGGGGTGTCGGCGGCGGTGGCCTGCACCATGCCGCGGTAGTCGCTGGTCTTGAACCGCGTGAGCGTGATGAGCATGCGCATCCGGCTGTGGTTCACGGCGTAGGCGTACTCGTGGGTGCGGTAGGCCGGGTTGACGTTGACCAGGATGACCCCGAGCTTGGCGGTGGCGAACTGGGCGAGCACCCATTGCGCGCAGTTCGGCGCCCAGATGCCCAGCCGGTCCCCGGCTTCCAGCCCGGCGGCGAGCAGCCCCTTGGCCAGGCGGTTGACGTCGGCGTCCAGCTCGGACCAGGTCCAGCGCCGGCCGGCGGCGGCATCGACGAGCGCCTCGCGCGCCCCGAAGCGGGAAGCCGTGTCCTGAAGCGTCGCGCCGATGGTCTTCTCGAGCAGCGCGGGTTCACTCTCGCCCTTGGCATAGGCCTTCATGCGTGTACTCCCTGGGTCTTCAGCGGATTGCAGGCAGCGGCGCCATGGTGTCCGGCGTCACATTTCACACCCTAGCGCGCGGGCGGGATCCAGCCAAGCAACTGCGGATTCACGGCAGCCCGTGCGAGATGAAGGCTCCGGGTCTACCCTTCAGCAGGCAAGGAAAGCATCGGCGGACCCTGTGCAGGTTCACCGATGCTTCCGTCATCGGGATCGGAGCTAGCCGGCCGCCTTGGCCACCAGCTCGCGGATCCGCTGTTCGGTGGACTCGTCCAGCGCGGTGATCGTCCAGGCGACCGGGTGCATGTGCGCGCCCTGCTCGAACGCCGGGTTCACGACCTCGCCGAAGCCGAACACCAGGTAGTCCTTGTCCGGCTTGATGTAGCAGATGTCCTTATCGTCCTTCACGTAGAACGGCAGGCCCCAGCGGAGGACGGGCTCCAGCCCGGGGCGGTCTGCCGGATGATGGCGTGCAGGCGCTCGGCAATCGCGCGGTACGGTTCCGGGGACGCGGCGAGCTTGGCGAGGACCGCGTCATCGCCCTTCTTTCCGAAAATCATTGGCTGGCTCCTTCGGGTGGCTGCTGGAAATTCACGGGCGGGACTCGGCGGCGTCGTGCCCCGACGCCATCCTACGTCCTGCCGCCGGGGGCGCGCAGATGATTTTTTCGGCTCGATCAACCGTCAGGAATCCCCGCGGAATCCCGGCCGCCGAGGCCAGGAGCGGGAACCGCCAGCCGCAGCATCCTTGGTGCTTGGCAGGTTTCCCCGCTGTCCTGCTGACACTGTCGGTAGCTGTCCGTATCCTTTTCACTACCGACAAATGCCGCACCGACCCGAGGAATCGACATGAGCGAGATCCCGCAGGGAAGCGATGTTCATGATTCGAACCCTCCGGTTCCGGAGCATGGAATGCGCTCATTCCTGCATATCCTGATCAATACCGCCGTGGCCAACCTGACCACGAGCTATCTGTGGTTCGCACTGACCTTCTGGGTGTATCTGGAAACCGAGAACGTCATGGCCACCGGCATCATCGGCGGCGCCTTCATGCTGCTGATCGCGATGTTCTCCATGGTGTTCGGCAGCATCGTGGACCAGCACCGCAAGAAGACCGTGTTCGCCTTCTCCGCCGCCGTCACCGCGGTGATGTTCACCCTGGCCGGGCTGCTGTACCTGTGGCTGCCCACCGAACGGATCCTGAACATCGGCGGCTGGGAATTCTGGCTGTTCTGCATCGTGATCCTGCTCGGCGCCATCGTGGAGCAGATGCGCGGCATCGCGCTGTCCACCACGGTGACCCTGCTGATCCCGGTGGAACGGCACGCGAACGCCAACGGCCTGGTGGGCACCGTGCAGGGGCTGGCGTTCATTGTCACCAGCGTGTTCTCCGGGCTGTCGATCGGCCTGCTGGGCATGGGCTGGACGCTGGTGATCTCCATCGCGCTGGTGGTGCTGACCATGCTGCATCTGGTCACCATCTCCATCCCCGAGGACATGCCGCAGGCCGATCCGGCCGCCGGCACGGGGAAAACCGCGAACCTGCGGCTGGGCTTCACCACGGTCATGGCCATCCCGGGGCTGCTGGCGCTGATCATCTTCTCGATGTTCAACAACCTGATCGGCGGCATCTACATGGCGCTGATGGATCCCTACGGGCTGACCGTGATGTCCGTGGAGGCCTGGGGCATCACCTTCGGCCTGGCGTCGACCGGCTTCATCGTCGGCGGCGCGATGGTCGCGAAATTCGGCCTAGGCAAGAACCCGATCCGCACGCTGCTGGTCCTGGTCGCGTGCATGGGATTCCTGGGCGCGGTCTTCACGCTGCGCGAATGGGTGTGGCTGTATATCGTGGGCATCTGGCTGTACATGTGCCTGATTCCGGCGTGCGAAGCCGCCGAGCAGACCGTCATCCAGAAGGTGGTGCCCTTCCGGAGGCAGGGCCGGGTGTTCGGCTTCGCCCAGATGATGGAAGCCGCCGCGGCCCCGATCACCGCTTTCCTGATCGCCCCGCTGGCGCAGTACCTGATCATCCCGTTCATGAAGAGTTCCGAGGGCGACGCCGCCTTCGGCTGGCTGGTCGGGCAGGGGCAGGCGCGCGGCATCGCGCTGATCTTCCTGGTCGGCGGGCTGGTCATGATCCTCGTGGCGCTGCTGGCCATGACCACCGGCCAGTACCGCAAGCTCTCGGAAATCTTCCAGTCCACCGAGCCGTCACCGGCCGCCGAGCCAAGCTAACCCAAGGAGTCTTCCATGGCCACCGCCGCCAAAACCCAGCCCACCGATGCCAGCGTCGAGGACTTCCTCGCCGCCGCGACCCCGGCCCGGCGCCGCCTCGACGGAGAGGCGCTGGCCCGGATCTTCGGCGAGGTCACCGGCGCGTCCCCGGTGATGTGGGGTCCGTCGATCGTGGGCTATGGGCAGTACCGGCACGTCTCCCCGGTCAACGCGCGCACCACCGGCATCTGGCCAAAAACCGGGTTCTCGCCACGCAAAACGGCGCTGTCCATCTACGGGCTCAAGGACTTGCCCGAAGGCGCAGCGCTGCTCCCGGATCTCGGCACGTACACCGAAGGAGCAGGCTGCGTCTACGTGAAGAAGCTGGAGGAAATCGACGAGGCGGTGCTGCGCCGGCTCATCGCGATCGCGTTTTCACGCGGCGACGATTAGACCGCTTCCTCGAAGAAGGCTTCCACCTCGCTGATGCCGGCGGAGATCACCGGGACCAGGCGCTCGTCGATGCTGTAGGCCTCCCCGGCGCGCTGCAGCAGGCCGAAGCGCGCGAGCGAGGCCATGGCCTCGGTGGCCTCGGGCAGCACCGAGTCGTAGATCTTCGCGCCGACGTTGCGGCGCAGGCCCTCCAGGTCGCCGTCGCGGCCGGTGGAGGCGGTGACCAGCAGGTTGCGCACCACCAGGTAGTGGGCTTCGTCGCGCAGGCTGCTCTCCATGGTCGGATTCAGGTGCGCCTGCACGCAGGCCACTGCCATTTCGAACAGCAGCTGGGCGCTGTCGGCTTCCTCGCCGTCCAGGAATTCGGCGAAGGCCTCCTCATCGCGCACGATGCTGTTTTCGTTCGTTTCCGCCACGGACATCATCGCGGCGTTCCAGATGTAGTTGAACATCAGCGGGGCCGGCTCGTCCGGGTCGATTTCCTGCGGATCGATGCCCATGGCGGCGAAGACCTTGGCCCGGGCGGCATTGGAGGATTCGCTGAAGTCGCTGATGTCGATTCCGTCGCCGATGGCCACGGCGAAGTTCTTCACCGCGTCGAACAGCTCGGTGCCGCGCAGCAGGGCGCAGATTTCAGCGTCGCCCTCCGCGAAGCCGTCCAGGGCGTCCTCCAGCATCTCGCGCACTTCCTCGAGGTTCTCCGCGCTGCCCTCCCACAGCCCGCGGTCTTCCGCGAAGCTGAAGAAGTCCAGCCAGGTGGAGAAGATCGGCTCCGGCGCCACGTTGTCCGGCAGGTTGACCAGGAAGTCGGCCAGGGCCTGTCCGAAAACCTCCGGGTCAAGGTCGAACAGGTTGGCGCTGCGCGCGGTTTCGGCGTATTCCCCGCCGATGGTGCGGATGACGTCCAGCTGGATCTCCGCGGCCTGGGCGGCGTCCGCCGGGGAAAAGGCGGGAACCTGGGCGGCGACCCAGGCGACGTACTGGCCGCGCAGCGCGTCAACCGACAGCTCGGCCTGGATCTTGTGCACGCTGCGGCCGCGCTGCGCCGCCTTGGCAGGGTTTCCTGCGCCGGAGTTCTTTTTGCCTTGACGCTTCTTGCTGGCCATGAGCCGTCCTTCGCTTGGGTGGAGGTTTGCCATTAAGCCTACGGGCAATGGCTGGCCGCCTGCGACCCGGACGCTAGCGCAGCACCACGGTGCGGTTGCCGTAGAGGAACACGCGCCCCTCGCAGTGCCAGCGCACCGCGTTGGACAGCGCCTTGCATTCCGAGTCGCGGCCAGCGGCCACCAGGTCCTGCGGGCCGTAGGTGTGGTCCACCTCCACCACCTGCTGGGCGATGATCGGGCCCTCGTCGAGTTCCGAGTTCACGTAGTGCGCGGTGGCGCCGACGGTCTTCACGCCGCGTTCCCACGCCTGGTGGTAGGGCTTGGCGCCCTTGAAGGAAGGCAGGAACGAGTGGTGGATGTTGATGGTCTTGCCGGACAGTTCGGTGGCCAGGTGGTCGGAAAGCACCTGCATGTAGCGGGCCAGCACCACCAGCTCGGCGCCGGTCTCATCGATCAGCTGCAGCAGCGCCGCCTCGGCCTGAGGCTTGGTGTCCTTGCTGATCGGAATGTGGTGGAATCCGATCCCGTACCATTCCACCAGGGAACGGTGGTCGGGATGGTTGGAGGCGACCCCGACCACCTCGATGGGCAGGTCCCCCGAGTGCATGCGGAAGAGCAGGTCCTGCAGGCAGTGGTCGAACTTGGAGACCATGATCAGCACCTTGGTCTTCTCGCCGCGCTCGCGCAGCTGCCATTCCATGTCGAACTGCTCGGCGACCTCGGAGAACTCGCTGCGCATCGTAGCGAGCAAATCAGGGGCGCCGTCCCCGGCGAAATCGACGCGCAGGAACAGCCGTCCGGCGCTCATGTCGTCGTACTGCTTCAGCTCCACGATGGTGCGCTGCTGCCTGACCAGAAATCCGGTCACCGCATGCACGATGCCGATGCCCTCCGGGCACTGGAGGGTCAAGACGTGCCGAACCTGCTCGCTCATGGTCCACTTCCATTCAGATGTCTGGGGCGGAACGCGCCCTGAGGGGCCCGCTCCGCCGAAAAGTTCGGGTTTGGTTTCTTCGCCCGTGGCGTTTTCAGGCTACTCCCGCCGCGGCGGGCTGCGCCGTGAAGCCCCCAGGCCCGGCGGCAACCATCAACCCGCCGGGCAGGGCCCGCTCAACGCTCCGCCGCCCGACCTCCCGAATCGGCGGCGGGGCGCAGTCCATCCCGGCTGGGCCACGTCGGCACCGGCCGACGGGTTCCCGGCACTGGAGGTGCCGGGGAAGCCGCCGGCCCGCGAACCGCCCGGGGCCCGGGATGGAGGAATTTGCCGGACTAGGCGACCGCCGGGGAGGCGAATTCCGTCATCGCGTCGATCAGCCAGTGCACGGTGTGCTCGGTGAAGGAGACGCGCGGCAGGACGTACCAGGACTGCTCGCCGGTGCGCCACAGCAGCACCGGGATATTCGCCAGCGTGGTGGCGATCGCCCGGTTGACGCCGAAGGCGCGCGGGTGCAGGTCCGCCGGGCAGCTCTTGCGCAGCACCAGCGGTGCGGCCGGTCCGGACAGTTCCAGCACGCTGCGGTTGGCCGACAGGTCGATGACCTGGCCTGGCTCTCCGCCCAGCGCCGCGACCAGTTCGCCGGCCAGCCCGGAGCCCTCCGGGGCGATGGCCAGGAACTCATCCGGTCCCAGCCAGAGCACCGCGGTGCCCTCGGCGGCCCCGGCGACCTCGCCAACCTGCTGCGGCAGCCCGGTGCCCAGTGCCGCGGCCAGCGCGGCATGTCCGGCGCTTCCGGGCACGGCGCGCACGCCGACCTGGGTGGCGAAGGCGATTTCCCGCAGCACCACCGCACCGGCGGTGGAGCCCTGGGCCATTGCCTCGGCCAGGTGCTCGGCCGGTGAACGGCGCAGGGAGGTGGATTCAATCAGGGTGTTGCTAGCCATCGCGACGGCTCCCTTCCGGGTCGAAAAGTACGAGATCGGATACCAGGACATCGACCAGCTGGCCGTTGACCGGGGTCTTGAGCACTTCGCCGATGCGGCTGCGCCCGTTCTTGATCAGTGCCAGGCCGAAGGTGCGGCCCAGCGCCGGCGAGTTGTAGGAGCTGGTGACCCAGCCGTCCATCGGCGTGATCCCGTCAACGGCCAGTGCCTCCGCTCCGACAAGTGCAGCGCCTTCAGGCAGTCGCAACGTAGTGTCCACCGGCAGCACGGAGACCAGATGCTTGCGATCCTCGCGCAGGTTGTCGGCCCGCGAGAAGGAACGCTTGCCCACGAAGTCCTTGAGCTTGGAAACCACCCATTCCATGCCGGCGTCCTGCGGGGTCACCGTGCCGTCGGTGTCCTGCCCGACGATGATGAAGCCCTTTTCGGCGCGCAGCACGTGCATGGTTTCGGTGCCATACGGGGTGATGTTGAATTCCTGCCCGGCGGCGAACACGTCTTCCCAGACGCGCAGGCCATGCCAGGACGGGATCGCGATCTCGTAGGCCAGTTCGCCGGAGAAGGAGATGCGGCTGATGCGCGCCTCGATGCCCGAATCCAGGGTCACGTCCCGGAAGGACATGAACTTGAACGCCTCGTTGGACACGTCCAGCCCGCTGGCCAGCTTGGCCACCACATCGCGCGAGCGCGGACCGACCACTGCCACGGTGGCCAGCTGCTCGGTGACCGACGTGCAGGTGACGTCCAGCTCAGGCCATTCGGTCTGCAGCCATTCCTCCAGCCAGTCCAGCACTCCGGCGGCGCCGCCGGTGGTGGTGTGCATCAGGAAGCGGTCCTCGGCCAGGCGCAGGGTCACGCCATCGTCGAAGACCATGCCGTCGGCCTTGCACATCACGCCATAGCGGGCCATGCCGACCTTCAGCTTGGTGTAGCCGTTGGTGTAGATGCGGTTCAGGAACTCGGCTGCATCCGCGCCGCGGATCTCGATCTTGCCCAAGGTCGTAGCATCCAGCATGCCCACCGAGTCGCGCACAGCTTTACATTCGCGGTAGACCGCTGCGTCCATGTCCTCGCCGTCCTGCGGGAAATACCAGGCGCGCTTCCATTGGCCCACGTCCTCGAATGCCGCGCCATGAGCCAAGTGCCAGGAGTGCATCGGGGTGATGCGCGCCGGGTCCAGCAGCTGGCCACGGGTGCGGCCGGCCAGCGCGGCGAAGGATACCGGGGTGTACGGGGCGCGGAAGGTGGTGGTGCCGATCTCGGCGGGGTTCTCGATGCCCAGCACCGCGGCGATCACGCCGATGGCCGCGACGCCCGAGGTCTTGCCCTGGTCGTTGGCTGTGGAAATCGAGGTGTACCGCTTGATGTGCTCCACCGATTCCAGGCCGGCGCCGGTGGCGCGCAGCACGTCGGAGACGGTCTGGTCGCGCTGCAGGTCCACGAAGTGGGTGGTGTAGTTCGCGGCCTGGTCGCCGTTCAGCGAGGGCACCAGCCAGACCGGACGGGTTTCCCCGGCCGGCACGGCCAGCGCCTGCGGCACCTGGGCGATGCGCTCGAAGCCCGCGGCGGTGGCCGCCGCGGCGCCCGTTGCGGCGCCGGTGGACAGTGCGCTGGCGGTGTCGAACAGGCCGGTCAGCGCGCCGGCCAGGTGCTGGTTGGCCACTGCCGTGTCCGGCACGAAGGCGTGGATGGAGGTGTCCCACACCAGCTTGCCCTGGCGCTGGGAGTGCAGGTGCACCACTGGGTTGAAGCCGCCGGCCACGGCCAGCACGTCGGCCTCGAAGCGCTGCGGCGCTCCCAGTTCGCGGTCCTCACCCAGTTCGGCGACCACCACGGCGGACAGTTCGCCGGACTCGTTGGCCTCGGTGTCCGCGACGACGGAACCAGTGATCACCCGGACCCCTGCGCCGACGGCCTCGGCCGCTGCGGCGGAGACCGTGGTGCGGGCGTCGACGACGGCGACCACGCCGCCGCTGGCGGCCAAGTCCGCGACCAGCGGGTAGGCGGAGTCGTTGGTGGTGGCCACGACGATCTGCGTTCCGGCGCGCACGCCGTAGCGGTTCAGGTAGCTGCGCACGGCGCCGGCGAGCATGATGCCCGGGCGGTCGTTGTTCTGGAATACGATCGGGCGCTCGTGGGCGCCGGTGGCCAGCACCACCTGGTTGGCTCGGATGTGCCAGATGCGTTCGCGCGAGATGCCGGCGCCGGAAGGCGCGTCCAGGTGCACGGTACGACGCTGCACGGCGATCACGTAGTTCGCGTCATAGGAGCCGAGCACGGTGGTGCGCTGCAGGTGGGTGGTTTCCGCGGCCGAGGCCAGTTCAGCGGCGGTCGCGTCGATCCACGCGGCGGCGTCCTGGCCGTCGATCTGCTCGCCGGCGGCATCGCGCAGCGAGCCTCCGGCTTCGGCACGCTCATCCAGCAGCAGCACGCGTGCCCCGGAGCGGGATGCCTCACGGGCGGCGGCCAGCCCAGCCGGTCCGGCGCCAACCACCAGCACATCGGTATGCACGTGCACGTGGTCGTAGTAGGCCGGATCGGTGCTCGGGTCCAGCACCCCCAGACCACGCAGCAGCGTAGCGCTCAGGTTGGCAGTCACCGGGACAGTCGTGGCGGCGAGCATTGACTCGTTGATGTCCTGCTCGTGGCGCGCTGCCACGGTCACCAAGGCGTTCGGCTCCTCGACGCCGGCCGAGAAGATGCCGCGCGGGCGATCCAGGTACATGGAATTGCCGCAAGAGCGCTGCCCGTTGGCAAGCATGGCGCTAGCCACGGTGTCGCCACGGAAGGCGTTCAGCTGCTTTCCGTCGACGTTCAGGACCAGCGTTTCGCCTCGGTCGATGCGGGCGGCCGGGGACTGGTCGGCCGGCAGCCGGTAGGACTTGTGCTGGCTCATCGGGATCCTCCCTGGGTGTTCAGTTCCGGACGCGGTTCCCCGGCCCGGTAGACGGCCTTGAATTCATAGGTTGCGGTGTCGCGCAGGGCGTTGAACCATTTGCGGCACCCGCCGGAGTGTACCCAGCGTTCGGCGAAGATCCCCTTGGGGTTCTCGCGGTAAAACAGGTAGCGGGACCATTCCTTGTCGTTCAGGGCGTTCGGGTCCTCGGGGTAGGCCACATGGGCCTGGCCGCCGTAGGCGAATTCGGTTTCGTTGCGCGGCCCGCAGTTGGGGCATTCAATCAGCATCATGGTGGCTGCTCCTAGTGGGCCACGGCGGCTGCGCCGTGTTCATCGATCAGGTGGCCGGTTTCAAAACGTTCCAGGCTGAACGGGGCGTTCAGCGCGTGGGCTTCGTCATTCGCGATGGTGTGCGCCAGGGTGAAGCCGGCGCCAGGGGTCCCCTTGAAGCCGCCGGTGCCCCAGCCGCAGTTGACGTAGAGGTTCTGGATCGGGGTCTTGGAGATGATCGGCGAGGCGTCCATGGTGGTGTCCACGATGCCTCCCCAGGTGCGCAGCACGTGCGCCCGGGCGAAGATCGGGAACAGCTCCACCGCGGCGGCCATCTGCTCCTCGATCACGTGGAACGCGCCGCGCTGGCCGTAGCCGTTGTAGGTGTCGATGCCCGCGCCCATGACCAGCTCGCCCTTGTGGGCCTGGGAGACGTAGACGTGGATGTGGTTGGACATGACCACCGTCGGGTGCACCGGCTCGAACAGCTCGGAGACCAGGGCCTGCAGCGGGTGGGACTGGATGGGCAGTTCGAAGCCCGCCAGTTCCGCCAGCACCGAGGAGTGCCCGGCGCCGGCCAGGGCGACCTTGCCGGCGTGGATGGTGCCGCGCGTGGTTTTCACGCCGGTGACCTTCTCGCCGTCCTTCAGGAAGCCGGTGACTTCGCAGTTCTGGATGATGTCCACACCCATTTCGTTGGCCTTGCGGGCGAAGGCCCAAGCCACGTGGTCGTGCTTGGCGATGCCGGCGCGCGGCTGGTAGGTGGCGCCCATGACCGGGTAGCGGATGTCGTCGCCGATGTTGATGATCGGGCAGACTTCCTTGACCTGTTCCGGGGTGAGCCACTCGGCGTCGACGCCGTTGAACTTGTTGGCTTCCACGCGGCGAATGGATTCGCGCACGTCGCCCAGGGTGTGGGCAAGGTTCAGCACGCCGCGCTGGGAGAACAGGAAGTCGTAGTCCAGCTCCTCGGGCAGCTGCTCCCACAGCTTCAGGGACTTCTCGTAGATGCCCGCGGATTCGTCCCACAGGTAGTTCGAGCGGATGATGGTGGTGTTGCGGGCCATGTTCCCGCCGGCCAGCCAGCCCTTTTCCAGGACGGCGACGTTGGTGATGCCGTGGTTCTTGGCCAGGTAGTAGGCGGTTGCCAAGCCGTGGCCGCCGCCGCCGACGATGACGACATCATAGGACTTCTTCGGCTCCGGGTTGGCCCAGAGGAATTCCGGGTGCTCAGGCAGCAAATCAGCCATGGCTATTCTCCGATCTTTTTCAGGTTTGGGTACAGTGGGTGGGCTGCGGCCAGCTCCAGAACCCGAGCCTTCAGCTCAGGCAGCGCGCCGATGTCGCCCTCTGCCCAGGCAATCAGGGTCTGCGCGATAATCTCCGCGACCTCGGCAAACGCCTCCTCGGAGAAGCCGCGGGTCGCCAACGCCGGGGTGCCGATCCGCAACCCGCTGGTGGTCATCGGCGGACGCGGGTCGAACGGCACCGAATTACGGTTCACCGTGATCTCCACCTGCGCCAGCAGATCCTCGGCCTGCTGCCCATCCAACTCGCTATTGCGCAGGTCCACCAGCACCAGGTGCACATCGGTGCCACCGGTCAACACGCTGATCCCCTTCGCGGCCACATCGGCCTGGGTCAACCGCTCAGCCAGGATCCGCGCCCCGGCCAGGGTGCGCTGCTGGCGCTCCTTGAACTCCGCCGACGCGGCGATCTTGAACGCCACCGCCTTGCCGGCGATCACATGCTCCAACGGGCCGCCCTGCTGGCCAGGGAACACCGCCGAATTCAGCTTCTTGGCGATCTCCGCATCATTCGACAGGATGATGCCGCCACGCGGACCTGCAAGGGTCTTGTGCGTGGTCGAGGTGACCACATGCGCATGCGGCACCGGCGACGGGTGCAGCCCGGTCGCGACCAGGCCGGCGAAATGCGCCATGTCCACAAACAGGTACGCGCCGACCTTGTCCGCAATCGCACGGAACCGCGCGAAGTCCAGCTGGCGCGGGTACGCCGACCAGCCGGCCACGATCATCTTCGGCTGGTGCTCGATGGCCAGGCGCTCGACCTCGTCCATGTCCACCAGGTTCGTCTCCTCGTCCACGCCGTACGGGACGATGTTGAACAGGCGGCCGGAGAAGTTGATCTTCATGCCGTGGGTCAAATGCCCGCCGTGGGCCAGGTTCAAGCCGAGCACGGTATCGCCCGGGCGTACCAGCGCGTGATAGACCGAGGCGTTGGCCTGCGCCCCGGAGTGCGGCTGGACGTTGGCGAACTTCGCGCCGAACAGCTCCTTGACGCGCTCGATGGCCAGGGTCTCGATCACGTCGACCTCTTCGCAGCCGCCGTAGTAGCGGCGGCCCGGGTAGCCCTCGGCGTACTTGTTGGTCAGCACCGAGCCCTGCGCCTGCATCACGGCCTGGGCCGTGTGGTTTTCCG
This sequence comes from Glutamicibacter protophormiae, assembly GCF_014647495.1. Classification (GTDB taxonomy): domain Bacteria; phylum Actinomycetota; class Actinomycetes; order Actinomycetales; family Micrococcaceae; genus Glutamicibacter; species Glutamicibacter protophormiae. Next base: position 160,832 of record NZ_BMPH01000005.1, on the reverse strand, counting down.
AGGCGATCATTTCCAGGCCGCGCTGCTGGCGGGCCAGCTCAGCGTCGATACGCTGCGCGACCTCTGGATCCAGCTCGGCCAGGGACTGGGTCAGCGATTCAGCAGCAAGCGTTTGAGTTTGAAGCACCACATTCTCCCTAAAAGTATGAATTGCCGACAACTGATATATCAATGTCTGCGTCTTAGCGTATGATGTAAGCCACACCCCGTCAATGGGTGGGACGAAGATTTCTTTACCGGCCCTGCCCACGGCAGAATAGACATCAACAAGGGAGCGTGAAATGACAAGCTTGACCGGAGTAATCACTGGCACCGAGTCCATGGCGGAACGCTCGTATCGCATCTTGCGCGACCGGCTGATCATGATGGATATCGCTCCCGGCGACCCGATCAACGAGGCGCAGCTGGCGGTCGATCTGGACATGGGCCGCACGCCGATCCGCGAAGCGCTCAAGCGTCTGGAGGTCGACCACCTGGTGGTTTCCTACCCCCGGCGCGGGACCTTTGCCACGGGCGTCGACATCACCGAACTGGCCTCGATCTCCGAGATGCGCCTGGTACTCGAGCCCCTGGCCTCGCGCCGCGCGGCCGAGCATCGCGGGGGTGCCTACCGTGGGGAACTCGAGCGCACCATGAGCGCGATCTTGTCCTTGGACCTGACCGGCGACCGGCGCGAATTGATGGAATACGACCTCGAAGTGCACCGGCTGATCTACCGTGCGGCCCAGAACCGGCATCTTGAGGAAACGCTGGTGCGCCTGGACAACCTGGCGACCCGCATCTGGTGCATGGTGCTGGACCGGCTGCCCGATCTCCACGGCCACATTGCCGAGCATGCGACGCTGATCAAGCTCATCCTGGACGGGGACGCCGACGAGGCGGAGCAGCTGGCGGCCAAGCACGTCATCGGCTTCGAAAAGACCATCCGCAGCGTGCTGTAGCGCGCTGCGGCCGCATTTAATCCCTCAGCGCCAGCCACGCCGCCAGATGCACGGGCAGTACCCTGCCGTTGACGCGCGGGTCTCCCCCGATCAGCGCGAAGATCTTCGCCAGACGCTTGTGCAGCGTCTGGCGCTCCACGTATAGCCGCGCCGCAGTCTCCGTGGCGTGGCAGCCGCTGGCCAACCAGGCTTCAAGCGTCTTGAGCAACTGCCCGTCCTTGTCGCGGTCCGCGTCAAGCAGCTCCCCAATCTGCTCCGTGATGAATTCCCGCAGCCTCACCGGCTCATCAAGCTGCGCCACCAGACGCGGCAAGGCGTAGTCCAGCGCATCTCGCACCGGACCCTCCATGCCGTTCGCCGGCCCCCATGACTCGATCGCCTCCGCCTGCGTCAGCGACCAGCGCGCGCGGGAAACATCCAGCGCAATGGGACCAACGCAGCATTCGGCCTGCTCCCCGCGCAACGCCGAACGCAGGCGCTGGACCAGCTCGTCCCTGGAACGGCGGGCCGCTGCTGGATCCAGGATGCACAGCGCATACAGGCGGTGGGCCTGCGCATAGGTGAACACCCGCTGCCCGCCGGCGCGCAGGTGGCGCTCCAGGTCCGCACGGCCCCGCGACACGTCCACGCCCTGCAGCACCAGCATGCACAGCGGCACCCCCGCGGCGATCTGCGCTTCAGCGGCCCGATGCGCCACGTAATTCTCGCCTCCCGCGTTCACGATCGACTGCAGCAAAGCGGACGAAGCCGCCTGCTGGGCGCTGGGCCGATAATGCTGGGAGAACGCCAGCGTCACGATACTCCCGAGCCTTTCAGCCATCAGCTCCAGACGCTGCCGATGATGCTGCGCCTGCGCATGCAGCACCAGGCGCGCCGCGGTGTCGCCGCCGATATACAGGTCCACCGCGACGTCGAACTGCGCGGGCCCGTTCTCCTGCAGCCGTTGCTTCACTGCCCGCTGCGAAGCAGCGATCACCTCCCCGCCCGGGTTTACGATTTCCGCTCCCAGCCGCAGCTGGTTGTCAATCATCTCGAGCAGCGGCACCAGCGCGGGACCGGCCACGGCCAGGTGCTGGGCCAGCTGCTGCGAGATGGCATCGGCTTGCTGCAACGCCGAGGCCTGTTCGGACACGATGCGGGTATTGATCTTCTCCGCGAGGGCCACGAAGGGCACCGTCTCCTGCAACTGGTACAGCGGCAGCTCCAGTTCCGCTGCCGCCGCCACGAAATCCGGGGGCAGCTGCGGGTCCGGCCCGACGGGCTCGACCACGAGCGCCGCCACATGGCATTCGGCCAGCATCGCCAAGTACTGCCGCTGCTGGTCGAGGGGCAGCTTGAACACGGACTCGCCGGTGGTCAGCAAGAGCTCCGCCCCGTGGATGAGCCCCGCCAGCTGCACCACCTCGCTGGTGTGCACCCAGCGGACATACACCTCGCTTTCAACCGTGCCCGGGGCCAAAAGCCGCGGCTTCGCTGCACGCATCAACGGGTCGGCCATGATTTCAGACAGGGTGATGAGCATGAATTCCTCCCGGCGACAGCGGGTACCAAGCGGTAACCCTCAAGTTTCAAGCTACAAGTGACTACTTGTCACCTAGAACGATATATCTGACGACATTTTGCATGTATCGCTCATCACACTACGCTCCCTATGCTTTGAGTCAACGCACTTCCCTCACTTCTTTTTCCACACGAATCGAGGAGGCATGAAAAGCCTGCGAACGACAGCAGCAGGGCATTCCGTCCGCGACGATGACGCCAACCTGCAACCCGTGAACGGTGGCGGGTAAGCCGGAAACTGCCTTGCCGCCCGCGGCGCACGGGCCTCGGCCCGCAGACCCGGATCCAGACAGACGGACCCAGGACCTTGGCAGGCGACGAACAACCGCGAACTTCCCGGACCCACTTCCCCACACCCCACCACCCGCTAGTCAAGGAGAGAACGTTGCCTTCTGTTTTCCTAGAGGAAATCGATGCTCAGAGTTACGCATCCTACGTATCGCGTACGGATTCCACTGTCATCATCCCCACCGGCGCCACTGAACAGCACGGCCCGCACATGCCATTGGGAGTCGACGCCATGCTGTCCAAAGCTATCGCCGGACAGCTTGCCCAGCGCACCGGCGCGCTGGTCGCCCCTGTTTTCAGCTACGGTTACAAATCCCAGCCGCGCTCTGGCGGAGGAAACCACCGGGTGGGCACCACCAGTCTGGGCGCTAGCACCTTGATCAGCAAGATCGAGGAGGTCGCCGCTTCCTTTATGGCCCAGGGCTTCAAGAACGTCGTGGTTCTCAACGGGCACTTCGAGAACTATCAATTCCTCTACGAAGGCCTCGACAAGGCGGTGGCTAGCTCGCTGCAAGCCGGCTCAACCTCGCGGGCGGTGCTGATGTCCTACTGGGATTTTGTGGACGAGCAGACCCTGGAGCAGGTGTTCCCCGAGGGGTTCCTGGGCTGGGACATAGAGCACGGAGGCGTGCTGGAAACCTCGCTGATGCTGCTGCTTCACCCGGAGCTGGTGCGAATGGACCGCGTGGTAGACCATCCCCCTGCGGAGCTTACCTCCTACGACGTGTTCCCGGAGGATCCTGCGCGCACCCCGGCCAGCGGGTGCCTTTCCAGCGCGAGAAACGCCACTGCCGCCCGAGGCCAACTGCTGCTGGATGCAGTGACCTCGGCCCTGGGGGCTGCACTAGGCCAGGAGCTCAACCTTTCAAGCCAGATGGTCGAGGTGGAATAGCATGTCTACCGATCATGCGCCGATGCGCACCGACAAAGCAAAGAACGCACCGGTGGAATTGCCGCGCTTCATGGGTCGACACATTCCGCCGCTGGACCGGCTGTTGATCCGGGTCATCCCGCCAATCCTCATCGTGGCGGTGATCATCTGGGTCCTGCTCAACCCCGACGGCGCCTCGGCAGTCATTTCGGACCTGCGCACCTTTGTCACCGGGAAGTTCACCTGGCTGTTCATCCTGTATTCCGCGTTCGCGCTCGTGGTGTGCATCTGGCTGGCTACCAGCAAGGTGGGCAAGGTGCGCCTGGGCGGGCCCAAGGCCAAACCGCAGCATAGCAAGTTTGCTTGGTACTCCATGCTCTTCGCCTGCGGCCAAGGCATCGGCCTGATCTTCTGGTCCGTGGCCGAACCGATCATGCTGCGCGACGAGAACCCGGTGATTCCTGCAGGACCTGAAGGGGCCTCCGAGGGCGGGATCATTTGGAGCTACTTCCACTGGGGCCTGACGGCCTGGGCCATGTACTGCGTGGTTGCGGTCTGTCTGGCGTACTCGCACCACAATCTCGGCAAAACCTTGACCTTCCGCGAAGCCACCGTCGATATCCTGCCGAAATGGTCCCAGCGCGGGGCCGGCGTGATCGTGGAGCTGCTGGCTATCATCGCCACCGTCCTGGGGCTAGCAACGTCCTTCGGTTTCGCCACGATGCAGTTCAGCTCAGGCCTCACCTCGCTCCTGGGCATCGAGGCTTCCCCGATGATGTGGATGATGGTCATCGCGGTGTTCACCGGCATTACCGCCATCTCGGCCATCGTGGGCATCAACAAGGGCATGGCGCGGATCTCCAGCCTGAACTCGATCCTCAGCATCGTGCTGGTCGGCGCGGTCTTCATTTTCGGTCCGACCCTGTACATCGTTTCCACCTTGTCCCAGACCTTCGGCGGCTTCATGGCGAACTTCGTGAACATGAGCTTGTGGACCGACGCGGGAATCACCGCGCAGCCCCTGGAGTCCTGGCAGGACAGCTGGAACGGCTGGTGGACTGTCTTCATCTGGTGCTGGGTCATCGCCTTCTCGCCGTTCGTTGCCGGATTCATTGCCCGCATTTCCCGCGGCCGCACCATCCGCGAGTTCGTCATCGGCGTGACGGTCATCCCGACGCTGATTGTGATGATCTGGATCGGCGTCATCGGCTCTGCCGCGATCTACTACGACAACCAGAGCAATCGAGGCATCAGCGAGGCGGTGGCCACGGATACCTCAGCCGGCCTGTTCGCCATGCTGGAGCATATCCCGTTCGTCGGCGCCATCCTGCTGGTGGTCTCCACGATCCTGGTAGCGACGTACTACGTGACCTCCCTCGATTCGGGAATCTACGCGCTGAGCGAGTTCGTGTCCGCGCCGAACAAGTCCGGGCCGGTATTCCGCGTGGTCCTGGTGGTCAGCATCGCCACGGTTGCCACCGTCCTGCTGACGCTGGGCGGCACCGCGGTGGTGGACACGGTCCAGACCGGCACCATCATCGGCGCCTTCCCGTTCTCCTTCGTGATCCTGCTGATGATCGTGAACCTGATCCGGCGGCTGCTTAAACGCGACAAGGCAATTAAGCAGCTGGAAAAGGACATCAACAACCCGGATCCGTCGCTGCTATTCGTGCCCGACCCCAACGGGACGGGCGCAATCAGCAAGAAAATCACCGATGACATCGGCGAATCCTAGATTCCCCGGCACTGATTTCGCAGCGCTTACAAGGCGCCGCGTGGCGGATTCTCGACATTCGGCATCCGCCACGGAACGGTCCTTGGCCTGCGTCCAAAAGATTCTTCAGGCACCCACTTGACAGTGATCTGAAGCACAAATACGCTGAGTGCAACGGTGTTGCAATGAATGCAACTTAGTTGTTCCCGGCTTTCTAAACACCTCAAACAACTTCCAAAAGGAGTCAAGCAATGACCACTTCCTCGAACATCGCAACCAACGTCTCCGAGTTGGCCCGCCTGAAGACCCTGCATAACGGCACCAAGGAACAGCTGACCTTCTCGGACGCAGAGTTCGAGCGCCGTCTGGCCGGGCTGCGCCAGATCATGGCGGCGAAGTCCCTGGACGCAGTCATCCTGACCAGCTACCACGGCATCAAGTACTACTCGGACTTCCTCTACACGACCTTCGGCCGCAACTACGCGCTGGTGGTCACCGCAAAGAACTCAACCACCGTCACCGCGAACATCGACGCCGGCATGCCATGGCGCACCAGCTACGGCGAGAACATCGTGTACACCGACTGGAAGCGCGACAACTTCTACTACGGCCTGCAGGAGGCCCTGAAGCGCGACGGCGTGAAGGCCTCGCGCATCGGCGTGGAGGACGATTTCCTGCCGGGCCTGACCCGTCAGAAGATCCAGGACACCTTCGCCGGCGCAACCCTGCTCGACGTTTCGCAGGACGCCATGCGCCAGCGCATGATCAAGTCCGCCGAGGAAATCGAAGTCATCAAGCACGGCGCCCGCATCGGTGACCTGGGCGGCGAGGCCATCAAGGCGGCGATCCGCGAAGGCATCTCCGAGTACGAGGTCGCGCTGATCGGCACCGAAGCCATGGTGCACGAGATCGCCAAGACCTTCCCGCACCGCGAAGTGCGCGACACCTGGGTCTGGTTCCAGTCCGGAATCAACACCGACGGCGCCCACAACTGGGCCACCACCCGCAAGCTGCAGCGCGGGGACATCCTGTCGCTGAACTGCTTCCCAATGACCTCCGGCTACTACACCGCCCTGGAACGCACCCTGTTCCTCGGCGAACCGGATGCCCGCAGCCTGGAACTGTGGAACGTCAACGTCGAGGTCCACAAGCGCGGCCTGGAACTGATCAAGCCGGGCGCGGTCTGCAAGGACATCGCCGCGGAGCTGAACGAGATCTACATCGCCCACGGCCTGCTGCCGAACCGCACCTTCGGCTACGGCCACTCCTTCGGCGTCCTGTCGCACTACTACGGCCGCGAAGCCGGTTTGGAGCTGCGCGAGGACATCGATACCGTGCTGGAGCCGGGCATGGTCGTCTCCATGGAGCCGATGATCACCGTCATGGACGGCGAGCCGGGCGCCGGCGGCTACCGCGAGCACGACATTTTGGTGATCAACGAGGACAACACCGTTGAGAACATCACTAAGTTCGGCTTCGGTCCGGAAAACAACATCATCGACGCCTAAGCCGATCCGCCCCGGGGCCCGGACGAGCGATTCCTGCGCTCGTCCGGGCCCCGAACGCGGCTTTCGCCGCTTTCATCTTGAACCGCAGCGGAGCAGACTCCGCTCCGAAAAAAATAGCTTTTCAGCATCCACAGGGCATTGCAGGCGCCCAGCCTGCCGAGAATGCCAGCGGCCAGCCAGGCCGCACCGCTGCAGGGCCGGCCACGCCGCCCGCCAGGGATTTCACCGCAGGCCACTCAGCCCGCGAACACTCAATGGCGATGAACTTGCGCCATCCGTTTATTAGACACCTCCACGCCGCAGCCGCTGCGGCGCAAAACAAACATGGTGGTACATCCAATGACGAACGAAAACTCATCATCCGGAAACGGGTCTGCTCGCAAAATCGATTTGGGGCCAACACTCAGCGGCCAGAGCCGACCGAATCCCGAGGGAGTCGGCTCGGCAACTCGCCGCAAGGTCGTAGCAGCTAGCTTCATCGGCAACTTCGTCGAGTGGTTCGACTACGCGGCCTACGGATACCTGGCTGTCACCATCTCGGTGGTGTTCTTCCCCGAATCAGCACCGGAAACCGCGCTGCTGCTGACCTTCGCCCTCTTCGCCATCTCCTTCCTGGTCCGCCCGCTGGGCGGCTTCGTTTGGGGGCACATCGGCGACAAGATCGGCCGCCGCGAAGCGCTTTCCTGGTCCATCCTGCTTATGTCGGGCGCGACCTTCTGCATCGCCCTGCTGCCCGGCTACGCCACCATCGGCATCGCGGCCCCGCTGCTGCTGCTGCTTCTGCGCCTGCTCCAGGGCTTCTCCGCTTCAGGCGAATACGCCGGCGCTTCGGCCTTCCTGGTGGAATACGCCCCGGCCAACAAGCGCGGCCTCTACGCAGCCGTCGTGCCGGCCAGCACCGCTACCGGACTGCTGCTGGGCTCGCTCATGGCGGCGTTGCTCACCGGCCTGCTGACCGCCGAGGACATGCAGTCCTGGGGCTGGCGCCTGCCGTTCCTGCTGGCCGCGCCAATGGGCCTGATCGGCCGCTACATCCGCACCAAGCTGGAGGATTCGCCGGTCTTCCGCGAGCTCTCCCAGGAAGACGAAGTCATCAAGGCTCCGGTCAAGTCCCTCTTCCGCGACCACTGGCGTCGACTGCTGCTGGCCGCGGGAGCGGTCTTGCTGAACGCCGTCGGCTTCTACGTCATCCTCTCCTACATGCCCACGTACCTGTCCCAGGAACTCGGCCTGGATGCTACGGCCTCTTATGTGGCCACCACCGTGGCGCTGGTGACCTATATCGGCTTCATTTTCCTCACTGGTATGCTTTCTGACAGGTTCGGACGCAAGCGCGTGCTGATCAGCGCGTCCATCGCGTTCGTCATCGCGACGGTTCCCGCATTCATGCTGCTGAACACCGGGAATTTCATGGTCATCGTCCTGGTGCAAATTCTGCTTGGCGCGATGCTGACCCTGAACGACGGAACCTTGCCGAGCTATTTGGCTGAAATGTTCCCCACCAAGGTCCGCTACTCCGGATTCGCCGTATCCTTCAACCTGTCCAACGCGCTATTCGGTGGAACCGCACCCTTTGTCGCGACCCTGCTCATCGCCACCTCCGGGAACCTGCTGGCTCCGGGCTGGTACCTGATGGGCGCGGCAGTGATCTCGCTGATCGCCGTGGCTTGCTCGGTGGAAACCAGCCGCAAACCCCTTGACTGAGCAACTTCCGCAGAACCACAACTTAGGCAGGTGCACGTCGCATGAGGAAATCGCGACGTGCACCTGCCTTTGCGTTCGACCCCCGATGCAGCACTGCCCCGGAGACCAGAGGGAGCGGCCCGGCTCCCAACCGGGCAGCTCTGACGGCGGATGCGCCAAGGACCGACTGAAAACTTTCCCCACCCCCTTGACTGTGAACTGAGGCACATTTAGCGTTAAGCAACACAGTTGCATCGATTGCAACTGACCAGATTCCCTCCAACCGACGGCGGTGGACCATGACCGAGCATGACCAGTCCCAAGGATCGCAGACCCAGCTGCTTCCGGCAGCATCCGGCGCAGGCACGGCTCAGATTGACCCGGCGGTGCGACGCAAGGTCGTGGCCGCCAGCTTCATCGGAAACTTCGTCGAGTGGTTCGACTACGCAGCCTACGGATACCTGGCCATCACCATTTCCGCGGTCTTCTTCCCAAGCGAAGACCGCCAGCTCGCCCTGATGATGACCTTCGGCGTCTTCGCCATCTCCTTCCTGGTCCGCCCGCTGGGCGGATTCATCTGGGGACACCTCGGTGACAAGATCGGCCGCCGCACCGCACTGTCCTGGTCGATCCTGCTGATGACCGGGGCAACCGCCTGCATCGCGCTGCTTCCCGGCTACGCCGCCATCGGCTTCGCCGCTCCGCTGCTGCTGCTGGCGCTGCGCCTGGTCCAGGGCTTCTCCGCCGCCGGCGAGTACGCCGGCGCCTCGGCCTTCCTGGTCGAGTACGCCCCGGCCAACAAGCGCGGCCTGTACGCCGCAGTGGTCCCGGCCAGCACCGCCACCGGGCTGCTGCTCGGATCGCTCATGGCCGCGGTGCTCACCGGCGCGCTGAGCGCAGACCAGATGGAAAGCTGGGGCTGGCGCATCCCGTTCCTGCTGGCCGCCCCGATGGGCCTGATTGGACGCTACATCCGCACCAAGCTCGAGGATTCTCCGGCATTCCTCGAAGCCGCCGAGGAGCCGGCCCAGGAAGGCTCGCCGGTGCGCGACCTGTTCCGCAACCACTGGCGCCAGCTGCTCCAGGCCGCCGGCGCGGTCCTGCTGAATGCCGTGGGCTTCTACGTGATCCTCTCCTACATGCCGACCTACCTGTCGCAGGAGCTGGGATTGGACGCCACCCGCTCGTACCTGGCCACCACCGTGGCCCTGGCAACCTATATCGGCTTCATCTTCCTGACCGGCATGCTCTCCGACAAGTTCGGCCGCAAGCGCGTGCTGATTACCGCGTCGATCCTGTTCGTCGTGTTCATCGTCCCGGCATTCATGCTGCTGGACACCGGCAACTTCCTGGTCATCGTTCTGGTGCAGGTCCTGCTCGGCGCGATGCTGACGCTGAACGACGGAACCCTTCCCAGCTACCTGGCTGAAATGTTCCCGACCAAGGTCCGCTACTCGGGATTCGCCGTCTCGTTCAACCTGTCCAACGCGCTGTTCGGCGGCACCGCTCCGTTCGTGGCCACGCTGCTCATCGCCACTTCCGGGAACCTGCTGGCGCCGGGCTGGTACCTGATGGGAGCTGCCATGATCTCACTGATCGCGGTGGCCTGCTCCGTGGAAACCAGCCGCAAGCCGCTGCGCTGATTCCGCTGCTTACTAGCCGGGCGCGCTTGACGCCCGGCTAGTATCTTTTAAGGGAAGCGAAAATCCGAGGAGATCAGATGACAGCGGTAGAACACGACGAGCAGCCGAACGCGCGCGCCGAGGCATCGGGCGAGTCGCGCGGCGCCTCGGTGATCGTCAACGTCATCGACGTGCTGCGCTGCTTCAGCGTGGAACGCCCGGTCCTGGGCGTCACGGACATCGCCGCCGAGGTGGGGCTGCACAAGTCCAGCGTCTCGCGCATCCTGGCCACCCTGGAGCAGGAACGCATCGTCGAGCGCGACGACCAGACCCGCAAGTACAGGCTGGGCCTGGCGCTGATCGCCATTGCCGGCCCGCTGCTGGCCAACCTGGATGTCCGGCAGGTCGCCTACCCGTTGCTGCAGGAGCTGCGCGACTCCACCGAGGAGAGCGCCATCCTGAGCATCTGGGACGGCAGCGAATCCGTCTCGGTGGAACAGCTGCCCTCCCCCAGGCTCGTGAAACACACCTCCGTACTGGGAAGCCGCTACCACACCGGGCTGAGCGCGTCGGTGCAGATGTTCCTGGCCCATCAGCCCACCGACACCGTGCGTGCCCTGATCGACGCGGGAAAGATCCAGCTGCCCCAGGTCATGGCCGCCGAAGACTACCTCCCGCGGCTGGAAGCCGTCAGGCGCCGCGGCTACTCCATCAACTACGGCGAGACCTCCCGCGACGAGGTCAGCGTCGCCGCCCCAGTCTTCGACCACCGCGGGGACGTCGTGGCGGCGGCAATGATCGCCGCCCCGTATTACCGGGTCTCGGCCGCGGATCTGGACGAGCTGTGCAGCCAGACAGTGCGCACCGCCAAGCAGATCAGCGCCCGTCTGGGCTACCAGCCGCAGGCGTAGCAGCCCAGCCGCATCTACGCCATTAAAAATGTCGGGGCCCATCCACGTTCACCATGGATGGGCCCCGACGTTTTACTACTTCACACGCACGCTGCGAATCTTGCTGCTCGATTCGCCCGCGTCATTACCCAGCTTCACCTGGTACTCATAGGTCCCGGGCTTGCGGTCGCTGAGAACAGTCACCACATGCTGGGCCGCGGGGGTTGCGGCGGCCAGCTCCTGCGAGTCGGCCAGCTTTCCGTTCTCGAACAGCTGGTAGCTCGTGGCATTGGTGCCCCACCACATGTCGGTGGTCAGCGTCAGCTCCCCTCGCGAGGATCCGGCCTTGGCGCTGAGCACCGGGGTGCCGGGGTTCGCGTCCGTGACCTTGACCTTGAGCACCGCGGTCTTGGTGCTTCCTGCCGCATTCACCAGCACACCCTGGTATTCGTAGGTGCCGTTCTTCCTACCTTCGATCCCCACCCGGGCCTGCTGCGCCGCAGGCGAGGCGGGAACCAGGTTCTTGCGGGCGATTTCCCGGCCGTCTTCCAACAGGATGAACTGCGAGGCGTTGGACCCGGACCACAGGTTCATGGTGACGGTGAAATCGCCGTCCTTCAGGCCGGTGTCGTGCCCGTTGTCATCGGACAGCACGGCCTTGCCAGGCTTGACGGTCGCGTCGTCCTTCGGCGCCACGTTCAGCTGCAGCGCGGGCAGCTTCAGCTCGGCCGTGGCCAGGCGCAAGCCGTTGGCTCCTTCCAGGGTTTCGGTTCCGGCTTCCAGCAAGCCCGCTTCGATATCCGAGGCGCTCAGCGTACGGGTGATCTCCACCGTGGCGCGCTCGCCTGCGGCAAGCTCCTGAGCCTCCCAGCCGGCGCCATGCAGGCTGGTCAGCCGGACGTTGCCGTTGTTGTGCACGCTCGCCGTGTAGGTGACGGTGTCCCCGGCGGACGCGTAGCCGTCGGCGTCCAGGTCGTTGACCACCGGGTCGGCGGCCTCGGCGGCCAGCGCCGGGCGCCGTTCCAGCACGTCGACCTCCTCTGAGGTGATCACGTAGTCGTTGAGCACCGTGGTGTAGTCGTTGAGCTTGCCGGCGGTCCACGTGGTCTTCGGGACGAAGAAGCCGTCGGAAAGTTCGGCCTCGGTCACCGTGTGGCGCGGGGTGGCGCAGCTGTAGGATGCGCCGGCCGCGAGGTTCGAGTAGCGGCAGTTGCCCGCGTCGCTGGGCTGTCCGACGGGCTGGGCCGCGAACGGCGCGAAGTTGCCCTCGGTCGGGACCACCCACTGGTTGACGTTGCCGGCGTTCTTCACGGTGAACGTGTACGGCAGCTTCTCCCCCGCCTGGTACGGGGACGCGGCGAGGTCGCGGCCTGCATCGGCGCGTTGGCCCTTGATGTCCAGGCCGGTCACTTCCTTGCCGGTGATCTCCGCGTCCACGAGGGCCTGGGACATCTTGCCGCTGGAGTCGGTGAACTGCAGCTGCAGCTGCTGGCGTCCGTTGGCCACCGCGGCGGCGGTGACCGGAAGCTGGACCGTGCGCTGCTCCTTGGCCGGGATCGGGTCGATGGACAGCTGCCCGGAGGAGACCTGGCTGTTGCCCTGCACCTGCAGGGTGCCGCCCACCGGGTGGTTTTCCTGGTTGGTGATCGTGACGTCCATGGTGGCGGTCTGTCCGGCGTCGGCGGTGAACTTCGGGGCGGACATCGGCGCGCACACGTAGTTCAGCCAGTCCTCGTCGAAGGACGCGAAGTCCATGGAGTTGGTGTAGCTGCCCTCGTAGAAGACGCCGTACCGGCCGTCGTCCATGGCGGTGGCCACCGAGTAGGCGGAGAATCCGCGCCGGATGGTGCGCAGTCCCGGCCAGGTCTTGCCGTCGTCGCAGGACACCCGGGCCGAGACGTTTTCGCGGCCGGTCTGCGAGTTGGCTCCGGTGTACAGCAGTTTCCTGGCGTCGTCGCTGCCGGCCTGGGCCTCTGGGAACATCTTGGTCAGGTGCGCGTTGTTGGTCGGATCCGGCAGCTGGCGGTCCTGGACCACGGCGGAGTAGCTGTGCCCGCCGTCCTCGGAGATGGCGACCTTGCGGAAGCCGCCGCCTGCCGAGTCCCGCGAGTTGAGCATGATCCTGCCGTCGGAGAGCTCGACCACCTTGTTTTCGTCCATGGAGGTTCCGGTGAACTCGCCGCGCTGCCAGGTGGCCCCGTGGTCGTCCGAGTACACGGAGTACGCCTGGTAGGTCCGCGAGCCGTTGGCCTGCACCACGTCGCCGGCGTACTGCTGGATCAGCCGGCCCTTGTAGTCTCCGCGGGTGACCTGGATGCCGGCGCCCGAGGTGGCGAAGGTGCTGCGCACCGCGCCGGGCACCGGCCCGTCCCCTGGTTTGGCCACGTCGGTGACCAACCGCGGAGCGCTCCAGGTCTCGCCGCCGTCCGAGGATTCGACCACGGCTGCGCTGATCACCTGGCGGTTGCCGTCGTCATGGCCCCAGGTGCTGCCGTGGAAGCCCTGGTCCTTGGAGTAGACGAAGAAGTTGAAGACATTGCCGGATTCCTCGTCGAACACGTAGCTCGGGTCCGAGTAGCCGTATTTGCCTTCGGCGGCGCTGCCGGGGAAACCTGCGGCCACGGTGGTCATGGGACCCCAGGTCTTGCCGTTGTCGACGCTGCGGCGCTGGACGATGGAGTTGGGGTTGGGCGCATCGGCCGCGCTGCCCGGGCGCGCGTCCCAGGAGGCCAGCACGACGCCGTCGCCCAGGTGGACCAGGGCGGGGATGCGGTAGAAGAAGTTCGCGTCGGTGCGGTCTTGCGCGAGGTTGGCCTCGGCGAACTGGCCGGGCGCCGCGGTAGGGTCTGCGTCGTTGAGCGATCCCGCGGCATTGGCGGCGGGCATCAGCGACAGCGGTACCGCCAACGAGACTGCCACGGCCAGGGCAATGGATCGGCGGCGATGACGATCGGGAAATTTCATCGGGAGCTGGTTCCTCTCACTCGGGGTGAAATGGGGGTTCCGTATTTCATCGGATGTACGACATGGGATGTCGTACCCAGCTTATGTGGTGCGCATTGCGTTTGGTAGTTAAATTATCAACATTTTGAATATTTAAGGACTAGTCAAAATCGATATATTCTTTTTAAGCGCGCCTATCCGCGCGGTGCGCCGAAGGGCTCAGCGCAGCGCGCGGAGAGGTTCGCTGGAAACGCGTTGTTGGTCCGGTCAGTCGGCCGCCAGCGCGTCCCCGAACCAGGAGGTGATGGTCGCCGGGTGCGTGATGGCGGTGCCCACGACCACCGCGAACGCTCCGGCGTCCACTGCCGCGCGGGCCTGGGCCGGGGTGTGGATGCGGCCCTCGGCCACCAGCGGGCGCTCCAGCCCGGCACCGGCGATCTGGGAGATCAGCTCCAGGTCCGGGCCCTCGGTCTTCGCGCGTTCGCCGGTGTAGCCGGCCAACGTGGTGCCGATCAGGTCGGCTCCGGCCTCGGCCGCGGCCAGCGCGTCGCCCAGCGAACCGCAGTCCGCCATGACCAGCGCGCCGCTGTTCTGATGCACGGCGCGGATGGTCTGCTCTAGGCTCTTGCCGTCGGGGCGTTCGCGGCGGGTGCCGTCCAGCGCCACGATGTGCGCCCCGGCCTGCGCCACTGCCAGCGCATGGTGCACGGTGGGCGTGATGAACACGCGCTCGTGCCCGTCCTTGAACAGGCCGATGACCGGAACTTCCACCGCGGAACGGGTGAACTGGATGTCCGCGAGCCCCTGCACGCGCACCGCGGCCGCGCCGCCGATGACCGCCGAGGCGGCCACCTGCGCCATGGTCTGCGGCAGCCGCATGGGTTCGCCGGGGTAGGCCTGCGCGGAAACGATGAGTTTGCCCCGCAGGCCTTCAAGTTGGGCTGAGGTCAGCAGCATCAGGAAGTTGTCCTTTCGGGGGTCCAGAACAAGCTCGCGGCGCCGTAGAAGGCAGCGGTGGTGCCCAGCTGGGCGGGCACCAGTTGCGTGCCCTGCAGCGAATCGATGGCGGAGGATTCGTAGCCTTCGCGCAGCCACTGCCACCAGGCTTCCCCGGCGTGGGCCATGCCGCCGGAGATGATGACCAGCTCGGGGTCAAGGATGTTCGCCAGCGATCCGGCGGCCATGCCCGCGGCCAGGGCCCCGGTGCGCAGCGCCGTCACGGCAAGCTCGTCGCCGGACTCGGCCAGCTGGGCCACCGCGCGGGTGTCGACAGCCTCCGGGTTTCCGCCCAGCCGCAGGTAGTGGCGGTGGATTGCAGGCCCGGCGGCGATGGCCTCCAGGTGCCCGGTGCGCCCGCAGGAGCACTGGATCCCGGCGGCCAGCGGGGAGTCGATGTGGCCCATGTGCCCGGCGACGCGGTGGGCGCCGGTGTGCGCCTGCCCGTCGATGAGGTGGGAGCCGCCGATGCCGGTGCCGACGGCCAGCAGCAGCACCTCGCGGGCGCCGAGGCCCGCGCCGAACCGGGCCTCGCCCAGCCCATGTGCGTGCACGTCGTTCACCGCGCGGGTTTCAAGGCCCGTGCGCTGGAACATCTGCCCTGCAAGGTCGGTGCCCGCCCAGCCGGAAATGGTGTCGGTGGCCGAGAGCACGCGGGCGGTGGCCGGGTCGATGACCCCGGCCGCGCCCAGGCCCAGGCCGTCGATGCCGCACTCGGCCCGCGAACGCAGGTCGGCGACCAGTTTGGCCATGGCGTCGAGCACCGCTTCGGCGCCCTGCGTGGCAGGGGTGGGCAGTTCGCCCGAGGCCAGGATGCCGGCTTGCGGGTCCATGACGGCGCCGGCGATCTTGGTGCCGCCCAGGTCCAGGGCGATCACCGCACCGGCGCCGCGGGGGTTGTGCTGCATTCCGGGCGGACCTACTTGGCGCCCAGCAGGCCGGTCTCGGCCAGGATCTCGCGGATGGCGGCGGCCTCGGAGGCGTTGAGGTCGGCCATCGGCGCGCTCATGGTGTTGCCGGCGATGATACCCATTTCCACCAGGGCGGTCTTGAAGGCGCCCAGGCCTGCGGCGCCGCCGGAGACGCGGGAGGAGTCAGGGGTGTAGACGATGTCGAAGACCCGGGCCAGGCGGTCCTGCTCCTTGGCTGCCTGCGCCCAGTCGCCGGCCACGGCGGCGTCGAACAGGCGGCGGTAGCCGGCCGGATCCACGTTGCCCAGGCCCGGGACCACGCCGTGCGCGCCGCCGAGCATCGCGCCGTCCACCACGACCTCGTGGCCGGTGAACACCGAGAAGCCCTCGATGTCCTTGGTGGCCAGCAGCAGCTGGCGGAAGGAGACGTCGTCGCCCGAGGAATCCTTGACGCCGGCAATGACTCCGTCCTTTGCCAGGCGGATCGCGACGTCCAGCGGCAGCTTCACGTGGGTGCGCACCGGCACGTCGTAGGCGAAGATGTCGATGTCCAGGGCGGCGTGGATGATGCGGAAGTGCGCCTCGATCTCCGCAGCGTTGGACAGCGCGTAGTACGGGGTGGTGACCACCAGCGCCTGGGCGCCGAGCTCGATCATGCGGCGGCCCTCCTCGATGACACGCTGCGTGGTCTGCTCGTTGGCGCCGACGATCAGCGGCACACGCCCGTTGTTGGCAGCCGCGATGGTGGAAACCGCCAGCTCGCGTTCGGCGTTGGTCATGTAGGGGACCTCGCCGGAGGAACCGAGCACGAACAGGCCGGTCACTCCCCCGGTGACCAGGTGCTCCACGACCGAGCGCAGGCCCGGCACGTCGATGGCGCCCTGAGCGGTGCGCGGGGTGACTACCGGCGGGATGACGCCGGTGTACTTGGGGTTGTTCGCAAATGCCACGAAACTTGTTCTTTCTACTGATGATCCGGCGGACGCCGGGTCGAATTCTTCTGTGCCTGCCAGGATGCCGGCGGCTAGTGCTCCAGCAGCGCGGGGGCGGCGCCGAGCAGGGTGCGGGTGTAGTCGTTGGACGGGGTGTCGAAGACCTGCGCCGCATCGCCCTCTTCCACGATCTGCCCGGCGTTCATCACGCAGATGCGGTCCGAAACATAGCGCACCGTCTGGATGTCGTGGGAAATGAACACCATGCCCAGGTTCAACTGCGCCTTCAGGTCGGTGAGCAGGTTCAGCACCTGCGCGCGCACGGAGACGTCCAGCGCGCTGGTCGGCTCGTCCGCGACGATGACCTCGGGCTCCAGGGCCAGCGAGCGGGCGATGGCCACGCGTTGGCGCTGGCCGCCGGAGACCTGGCTGGGCAACGCAGAGGCGGCCGAAGGCGGCAGGCCCACTACGGAGAGCAGCTCCAGGGCCTTGGCCCGGCGGCTCGCGGCGGTGCCGATGCCGTGCACGCGCAACGGATCGGTGAGCGTGTCCATGATGCTCATGCGCGGGTTCAGCGCGGTGGCCGGGTCTTGGAAGACCACGCCGACCGAGCGGCCGAAGCTCTTGCGCGCGGCGGCGTTGCGCCGGCCTACTTCCTTGCCCTGGAACAGGACGGTGCCGCTGGTCGGCTCCTGCAGGCCCACCAGCACGGAAGCGAGGGTGGACTTGCCGCAGCCGGACTCGCCCACGATGCCCACGGTTTCGCCGCGGCTTACCGAGAAGTCCACGCCGTTCACTGCCTTGACCAGCCGCGGGGAGAAGAGCTTTCCGCCGCGGATCTTGTGGTGGACGTGGATGTCCTTGAGTTCGATGACCGGGTGATGCGAGGTGTTGCTCATCGCGCTGCTCCTGACTGTTCGGCCAGCGGGCTTTCGCCCGCGCCGCGGTGGCTTGCCCAACGGTGCTCGCTGCCGGCGGACACCGGCACGAAGGCCAGATGCTGGTCCGGGTCGGCCTCCGGGCGCTGGGAGCGCTCGGCGAAGCGGTCGCCGTCGGCGAAGTCGTACGGGCTGGGGACGGTGCCGGGGATCTGGTGCAGGCGCTGGGCCTGGGATTCAATGGAAAGCACCGCGCCGAGCAGGCCGCGGGTGTATTCATGGTGCGGGGCGATCAGCACATCGCTGATCGGCCCGGATTCGACAACCTGGCCGGCGTACATCACGGTGACGCGGTGCGCCAGCGAAGCCACCAGGGCCAGGTCGTGGGAGACGAAGACCATGGCGAAGCCCAGCTGTTCGCGCAGCTCGTTGAGCAAGTCCACGACCTGCTTCTGCACGGTGACGTCTAGCGCGGTGGTCGGTTCGTCGCAGACCACCAGCTTGGGGCTGCGCGAGAGGGCCATGGCGATCAGCACGCGCTGGCGCTGCCCTCCGGAGAGTTCGTGCGGGTAGGACTTCATGGTCCGCGCGGCATCCAGCTTCACCAGGGTCAGCAGCTCCTCGGGGCTCTTGCGCCCGCCGCGGCGGGTCAGCTGCTGCAGCTGGTCGCCCACGAGCATCGAGGGGTTCAGGCTGGACAGCGCGTCCTGGTAGACCATGGCGATCTGCTCGCCGCGCAGGCCCTTGTAGACCTTGTCGTCCCCGGCCAGGGTACCGCCGTCTGCGGTGGCTGGCAGCAGCTCGCGCCCCTCGAAGGTGATGGAGCCGGAGATCTTGGCGCTCTTGCCGAGCAGGCCCATGATGGCCAGCGAGGTGATGGACTTGCCGCAGCCGGATTCGCCGACCAGCGCCATGGTCTCGCCCTCGCGCACCGAGAATGAAACGTTCTGCACGATCGGGGTGTCCCCGTAGCGCTCCGGGAAGCGAATGGACAGGTTCTTGACCTCGAGGATGGTGCGCGGGGCGCCGGAGGACGCATCGAGCACCAAGCGGTCGGTGCGCGCGGCCTCGGTGCGGGCCAGTGCCGCGAGCTCGGCGTTCAGCCGCTCGGTCTCGGCAGTGTCCGCGGCCTGCTTGGCGACCTGGGCCTTCTCCTCGCCCTGGGCCTTCTTCTTGGCCGAGCCCTTGACGTTGACCAGCGCGTCGGTCATGCCTTCGGCCAGGATGTTAAGCGCCAGCACTGTCAGCAGGATGGTCAGGCCGGCGAAGGTGGTGGCCCACCAGGCGCCGTTGAGAACCAAGGTGCGGCCGTAGGAGATCACGTTGCCCCAGCTCGGGGCCGGGTCCTGGATGCCCGCGCCGAGGAATGACAGCGAGGCTTCGAGGATGATCGCGTCGGCGACCATCACGGTGGCGAACACCAGCACCGGGGCGGCGCAGTTGCGCACCACGTGGGTGACGAGGATGAAGAAGCGTCCGGCGCCGATCACGCGTTCGGCGCGCACGTAGTCCTCGCCCCACTGGGACAGCACGTTGGCGCGCACCACACGGGCGATCTGCGGGGTGTAGATCACGGCGATGGAGATGATGATGACCGGCAGGGTGTTGCCCAGCGAAGCCAGCAGCGCGGCGGCCAGGGCGATGCCCGGGAACGCCATGAGCATGTCCATGATGCGCATGATGGTTTCGTTGGCCCACTTGGAGCCGGTGGCCGCCAGCGAACCGAGCAGGCCGCCGGCCAGCAGGGCCAGCGCTACCGAGCCGAGGCCCACGAGCAGCGAGGACTGGGCGCCGTAGAGCAGGCGCGAGAAGATGTCGCGGCCCAGGCGGTCGGTGCCGAAGGGGTTCTCGGCGCTGGGCGGCTGGGCCGGGATTCCGGTGGCCAGCGGGTCGTGCGGGGCGATCAGCGGCGCGATGACCGCGATGACGCCGATGACCAGCAGGAAGGCCAGGGCAATTTTCGATCCCAGCGTCAGTGATGTGAAGCGGGCGCCCGAGTCGCTCAGGCGCGCCACGAGCTTGTTGCGCGGTGCCATGATGGTCATTTGCTACACCGTCCTAATACGCGGGTTGATCAGCAGGTAGAGCAGGTCGACGATGATGTTCACCAGCACGAAGGTGATCGCGATGGCCAGTACCACGCCCTGGACCAGGTTGGTGTCCTGGTTGGTGATGCCGTTCATGATCAGCTGGCCCATGCCGGGCAGCGAGAAGATCATTTCAATGACCACCGCGCCGCCGAGCAGGTAGCCGATGCGCAGGCCCAGCACTGTCACCGGGGTGACCAGCGCGTTGCGCAGCACGTTGCGGCTGATGACTTCGTTGCGCGGCACGCCGTTGCCGATGGCGGTGCGGACGTAGTCGCGGTCCAGCTCCTCCACCATCGAGGTGCGCACCACGCGGATCAGCGAGGCGGAGACCGGGATGGCCAGCGCGAGGGCAGGCAGCGCCATGTGCTGCAGCCAGGTTCCCAGGCCGGAGCCGACCGGGGCCGCGCCGCCGGAAGGGAACAGCGGATTCTCGCCCAGGGCCAGCCACTGGATCAGCAGGATGCCAAGCCAGAAGGACGGGGTGGCGATAGCCGCGATGGAGAAGATGCGCACCAGCTGGTCCGGCCACTTGTCGCGGTACAGCGCGCCGATGACGCCGAAGATCAGGGAGATGACCACGGCGATGATGACGCCCAAGAAGGTCAGCTGCAGGGTCAGCGGGAATGCCTTGGCGATCATCTCGGAGACCGGCTGGGCCGGCGGGGTGGTCACGCCGAAGTCCAGCCGGACCAGGCGGCCCAGGAAGGAGAAGTATTGGATGAAGAGCGGGTCGTTCAGGCCGCGCTCTTCGCGGTAGGCCTCTTTGGCCTCGGGGCTGGCGCCTTCGCCCAGCGCGCTGGTAGCCTCATCGCCGGGGGCGAGTTTGAGGATGATGAACACCAGCAGCGAGATGCCCAAGACCATCACCGGCAGCGCCGCCAGACGGCGCAGCAGCAAATTCAGGAAATTTCCCACGCAATGACTCCGTTGGGTTTTGGGGAAGAATATTTCGGCGGGTGTGCAGGGCGCCGCACCCGGGTGCGGCCGGACGCGGCGCCCTGCACGAGGACTTCATCGAAGCAGGAAGGCGCTAGGCCGTCGGTGCAACTCCGACGAAGGAGATTCCAGTGGTCGGCAGCGGCTGGAAGCCGTCGAGCTTGGCCGAGTCCCAGGCCGTTGGCAGCTGGCGGTGCAGGATCGGGTACAGCGGCACCTGCGCGGCGACCAGGTTGATGGCCTTGGCCCAGGCGGCCTTGGCACCGGCCTCGTCCTTGGCCTTCACCGCGGCGTCGAGGTTCTTCTGCAGTTCCCTGTACTCGGCGGTGCCGGTCCAGCGGAAGCGGTTCTTCGGCCATACGTCGCCGCGGTAGAACCAGGACAGCAGCAGGTCCAGGTCGTTGCCGAAGACCGACGGGTCGCCCGGGGCGGCCACCACGGTGAACTTGCCAGCGTCCACGTTGTCCGCGTACAGCGCGCCGGACTGCAGGTTCTGCATGGTCACGGTGACGCCCGGCAGCTTGTTCCAGGATTCGAGCATCAGCGGGGCGATGTCCTTGACCCAGGAGGTGTCGGTGGTCAGCAGCTCGAAGTTCAGCGAGGTGACGCCGGCTTCCTTGAGCAGCGACTCGGCCTTGGACTGGTCGTAGGTGTAGACGGTGTCGGCCTTGACGTACTGCGGGTGGGTGTCCTGCACGTAGGAGGTAGCGGCCTTGGCGTTGCCCAGCAGCGCGGTCTTGATGATCGACTCGGTGTCCAGCGCGTAGTGCAGGGCCTGGCGGACGCGGACGTCGGTGAACGGCTTCTGCTCGCAGTTGAACATCAGGAACAGCAGGCCGAAGGACTGCACGGATTCGATGTTGACCTTGGACTTCAGGCGGTCGACGTCCAGGTACGGCACGTCCTCGATGGCCGCGACGCGGCCGGATTCCATGGCGGTCACGCGGGCCGCGGCGTCTGAGAGCAGGAACCAAGTCATGGTGTCGGCCTTGGCGGCGTACTGGCCGTTGTAGTCCGCGAACTTGGCGAACTCGATCTTGTCGTCCTTGGTCGCCGAAACGAATTTGTACGGGCCGGAGCCGATCGGCTTGGCGTCGAAACCGGCCTGGTCCTTGGAAGCGACGGCCTTCGGGACGACCTTGACCACAGAGATGCGGGTCGGGAACAGCGGGAAGGCGTAGTTGAGCGTGAAGGTCACGGCGGAGTCACCCTTGGCCTTGACCGACTTGATGAACGGGATGAACTGGGCGAACAGCGAAGCGTTCTTCGGGTCCAGCACGCGCTCAAAGGAATAGACCACATCGTCCACGGTTACCGGCTCGCCGTTGTGGAACTTCGCGTCCTTGCGCAGTTCGACTTCCCAAGTGGTGTCGTTGACCTGCTGTGGATCGGCCGCGGCCAGGGCCAGATACGGCTCGCGCGTTGCCGGGTCGAGGTCGACCAGGCCTTCGAAAATGTGCATGTTGGCGGCGAATGGGGTCGCGCCCGACGAGGTCATCGGGTCAAAGCCGGTCGACAGCGCGTAGGAGATGCCGGCAGTAAGCGCCAGAGCTCCTGACGCGCCACTGGCGTCAGCGCCGATGTTGGTGCCGGTGTCGCCCGAGGAGCAGGCGGCGAGACTTGATGAGAAGAACGCCGCGGCACCGATCATGCCGCTGATCTTGAGGAAATTTCGACGTTCCATGGATTTGTTTGCCACGTCCTTGATCGGCATTGTTTTCCACCTCCGAGAGAAAAATGTCTGTTCGTCGGACGTGGGATGTCCGATCTATGGATTAGACTGTAACGGGAGTCACGCGACTTCGTCAACAGCGTCACTTTCCGCACCGATGCCCCCCCGGAAAGGAAACCCGAAACATGAGTACAGCAGCTCGGCGATCCGACGCCAGATCCCGCCTACGCGCTCTGACGAATGACATCACTGGGATCATTCTCGATCGCAATCTCGCGCCCGGCGATCCCATGCCCACCGAGCAGGAACTCATGGTCGAGTTGGGGGTGGGTCGCAACTCGCTGCGCGAGGCGATCAAAGTGCTCCAGGCCCAGGGCATAATTGATACCCGTCACGGATTCGGCATGTTCGTCGCTGAGGAAAACCTCAGCGCCCTCTATGACACCCTGTCCTTCCGCGGCCAAATGTCGCTACGCCAGAATGGCCAGAGCGCCAGCGAACTTGTCGATGTGCGCCAGGCTCTGGAAACCGGGCTCATCGGCATCGCCATCGCCTCGGCGACCCAGAACCACCTGCAGCGACTGGGAGACTGCGTGCAACAGATGGAGCAGCATGCCGCCGCGGGCGAGGGCTTCACCGACGCGGACCGCCAGTTCCATCAAATCCTCTTCGAACCGCTGAATAATCGACTGCTCTCCAACTTGATGGGTGTCTTCTGGGACGTCTATCACTCGATCCACGATTCGATTAGCAGCTTCCCGCACGACCAGGAAATGCTGGTCGAAACCGCCCGCGGCCACCGGCGCATCCTGGATGCGGTCATTGCCAAGGACGTCCAGACCGCCCAGGCGCTGATGGCCCACCACTTCGACGGCATCCGAACCTTGCTCGAACAGCGCTCCGCGACGGCCTCAGGAAACTAGCGACTCGGGCTAAGCGCACCGGTTCCTTCAGCGCGAGGGATACATGCTTCACCTGGTCTTTTTCGTCAAACGAGGATGAACCGCGCCCTGCAATCCGGCGCTGGGCGGCATTAATCAGTATTGTGTTGAACAACACATGCTTCACTCGGTGGTCGGCATCCTCGACCGCCAGACGGCGGCCCGAAACCCACCGGGCGGCGTGCAGCGCATGCGGATTAGCTGAGGAGAGATTGATGAAGATCGCTGTTCTGATCAAGGAAGTCCCCGACACGGGGGCGGACCGGCTGCTGAATCTGGACACCGGATTGGCGGACAGGGCGGCGTCCGAGGCAGTTCTCGACGAAATCGGCGAGCGCACCTTGGAAGTCGCGCTCAAGTACGCCGACGGGACCCCGGGAACCGAGATCACCGTACTGACCATGGGGCCGGATTCCGCCCAGGCAACCCTGCGCAAGGGGTTGGCCATGGGAGCTGCGTCCGCCGTCCATATCAGCGACGAGCAGCTGCTCGGCGCGGATCTGCTGCTGACCGCCGACACCCTGGCCGCCGCGCTGCGACGCGGGGGCTACGACCTGATCCTGACCGGCAACATGTCCACCGACGGGGCCGCTGGGGTGCTGCCTGCCATGCTGGCCGAGCTGCTGGACCTGCCGGCGGCCACCGGGCTATCGGAAATCCGGATCGGCCCGGAAGCCGTGGAGGGATCCCGCGAATTCGACGGCGCCGCAGCGCAGATCCGCGTGCCCCTTCCGGCCATCGCCTCCATTACCGAGTCCCTGCCCGATGCCCGCTTCCCGAACTTCAAGGGGATCATGGCCGCCAAGAAGAAGCCGATCGAGGTGCTGGGCCTGGCAGACCTGGGTGTCGACCCGCTGCCCGCGGACACCGCCCGGACCATCATGCTCTCGGTAGCGCAGAAGCCGCCGCGCACGGCGGGCACCGTCATCACCGATGACGGCGAGGCCGGCAACGCGCTGGCAGACTTCCTGGTCAAGAACAACCTGGCGTGATCGGAGAACACCCATGACAACTTTTGCCACCGATTCGATTCTCGTTCTTCTGGAAACCGCGCCGGGCCCCGCTTTGGCCAAGAACCACGCAGAGCTGCTGGGCGCCGCGGCATCCGTGGGCACCCCCGTGGCGCTGGTCGCCGGGCCGGCGGATGCCTTGCCAACGCTGGCCGCGCAGGCCAGCGCCTCCGGCGCCAGCCGGGTGCTGACGGTGCCGCTGGAGGGCCGGCCGACCGTGCAGCTGGTGGATGCGCTGCAGGCCGCCGCCGCGCTGGTCCAGCCGCAGGCGGTGCTGGCCGGGCATACCGACACCAGCCGCGAAATCGCGGCCCGCTTCGCCGTGCGCGCACGGTCCTCGCTGAGCGTCGACGCCGTGGGGGTTTCCCGGGATGAGCAAGGTGTCCTCGCGTCCCATGCGATCTACGGCGGAGCCTTCTCCACCACCAGCGCCCCAACCTTCGGCGCCCCGGTGATCACCGTACGGGTGGGCAGCATCGAAGCCCGGGCCGAGGCCCAGCCGGAACTGTCCTCCGAGCTGGAGGTTGCCGCCAGCGGCAAGCCGGACGTCGAGGTCACGGACCTTAAAACCGTCGAGTCGACCTCATCGCGTCCGGAACTGCGCTCGGCCGACCGCGTGGTCTCGGGCGGCCGCGGCCTGGGCAATGCGGAGCAGTTCGCGCTGGTCGAGCAGCTGGCCGATGCGTTGGGGGCCGCCGTCGGCGCATCGCGCGCCGCGGTGGATGCGGGTTTTGTTCCCCATGCGGCTCAGGTGGGCCAGACCGGCGTCTCGGTGTCCCCGCAGCTGTATGTGGCGCTGGGCATCTCCGGAGCCATCCAGCACAAGGCCGGCATGCAGACCGCCAAAACCATCGTGGCCATCAACAAGGACGCCGATGCCCCGATCTTCGACATCGCGGACTTCGGCGTCGTCGGCGACGTGTTCACGGTGGTTCCGCAGCTGATTGCCGCGCTGGAAGCCGCGAAGGGCCGGTAGCCATGAGCACCCCGACCCGTACGCTGCGCCAGGGGCTGCCGCGCATCCCCGGCGGCGAACCATGGCCGCCCGCCGGCTTCCCGGCCGCGGCTTCTGAAGAGCTCCCGGGCAATTCCAGCCAGCTCGACACTGCGCAACCACCGGCTTGCGCCGATGCTGTCGATAATCCCGTGGCGCAGGCCCCCGCGTCGCCGACACCGGTGGAGCCAGCTGTCCCGGCCGCACCGTTGGTTCCCACTGTTCCAGCACCGGCCGTTGGAGGCGCCCTGCGCCGCGGTCTGCCGCGAGTGCCGGGAGCGGAGCCCTGGCCCCCGGCCGGAACTTCCATCGCGTCTGCCGGTACGGTTGAAGCTGCTGCACTGCCGGCACAAGCCGCGCCCGCCGCGGACCCGGAGGCCATCCCATCGGTCGGAACAGTCGCGACCGCGACCCCAGCCCCTGCTGTCCAGGCATCCGCCGATCAGGCCGCTGAAACCGCTTCGGCAGGGAATCTGCGCCGCGGGCTGCCCCGGGTCCCCGGGGGCCAGCCATGGCCACCGGCATCGGCCGCCCCGGCCCACGCGGCTCCAGCGGCTTCCGTCGCTAAGAGCACTTCGCCCATACAACCTGCAGCCCCAGCCGAGCAGGAATCCGCGGCGCCGGCCGCGCAGACCAAACCTGCTGCTGCCACGCCATCGGCACCTGCGCCGCAGCCCGAAGCACCCGAACCCAAGGCAAAGCCGGCGCAGCCCGCTGCGGTGGCGGCCTCGGTTGCCGAGCCTGCTCCTGCCAAGCCGACTGCGGCACCACAGCCGCGCCAGCCACTCGCCCCGGCAACTGCCCCAGCAAGGCCTGCCGCGGCTGCCGCGGCGGCACCCAAGAAGTCCGAACCGAAGCGCCACGGCCCGCTGACCACCAGGCAGTGGGTGCTGGCCGGGGTGCTCGGCGCCTTCTGCGCACTGGGCATGGCCACCGCGGTCGTCCTGCTGGCCCGCTGGTTCGTCGGGTTCGACGCGATCTCCAGCTTCATCGCCCGCTACCCGGGCGAATACCACCTGCCCGAGTCGGCACCCGTGGGAATCCCGGGATGGCTTGCCTGGAACCACTTCTTCAACCTGTTCCTGATGATCTTGATCATCCGTACAGGGTTGCAGGTCCGGCATCAGCGCAAACCGCCTGCCTATTGGTCCTCGAAACGCAGCCCCAAGGTGAGCATCAACCTGTGGCTGCACCAGAGCCTGGACCTGCTCTGGCTGGTCAATGGCCTGGTGTTCGTGGTCCTGTTGTTCGCTTCCGGGCACTGGATGAGAATCATCCCGACCTCCTGGGAAGTTTTTCCCCACGCCATCTCCGCCGCGCTGCAGTACATGACGCTGGACTGGCCCACGGAGAACGGCTGGGTGAACTACAACGCGTTGCAGCAGCTGGCCTACTTCGCGACGGTATTCATCGCCGCGCCGCTGGCGGCCGCCACCGGATTCCGCCTCAGTGCCTTCTGGCCCAAGAGCGCGACGGCGCTGACCAAGCGCTATCCGATCGAAGTGGCCCGCGCGCTGCACTTCCCCACCATGCTCTACTTCGCGCTGTTCATCGTGGTGCATGTGGCGCTGGTGCTATCCACCGGGGCGCTGCGCAACCTCAACCACATGTTCGCAGCCCAGGGATCCTCGGATCCAGCCGAGTTCGCCGACAACTGGACCGGCCTGTGGCTGTTTGCCGTGGCCATCCTGGCCACCGCGGCCGCCTGGGCTGCCTGCCGGCCGATGATCCTGGCGTCCATTGCCCGGCTCTTCGGAAAGGTCAGCGCACGGTAGGCAATGTATGGGTTTTTGCCGGTGGCGCAAACCGCCTCGCCCGGCCCGCCGCATGCGCCTAGGATCGTTGATGAGGACCCATCGGCTAGGAACTAAAGGGGAATGCAGGCATGGACCACCATCACGATACCGAGGAGCTTCGCGGAGTCGAGTTCTGGGAGAAGCACTACGGCGGCTCCGAGCGCGTCTGGTCGGGCAAGGTCAACCAAGTCATCGAGCGACTGGTCGCTCCGCTGGCCCCCGGCACCTCCCTTGACCTGGGCAGCGGCGAGGGAGGCGACGTGATGTGGATGGCCTCCCGCGGATGGCAGGCCACCGGTGTCGACATCTCCCCGACCGCGGTGGAGCGTGCCCGGCAGGACGCGGCGAAACACGGCTTCACCGAGCCGCAGGCCACTTTCATCGCCGCGGACCTGTCCGAGTGGAGCACCTCCCAGACCTTCGACCTGGTGACGCTGAGCTTCTTCCAGGCGCCGTTCGAGTTCGCGCGCGCCGAGATCCTGCGCAAGGCCGCGCAGCTGGTGGCCCCCGGCGGGCATCTGCTGGCGCTGTCCCATGCCGCACGGCCTTCCTTTGCCCCGGCCTTCGATGGCGAGGTTCCCGCCTTCCCGCAGCCGGATACCGAGCTCGAAGCGTTGCAGCTGGATTCCGATCGGTGGAACGTCCTGCAGGCGGAAGTCATCGAACGCGAGATCACCGATCCCAACGGGAACCCGGCCACGCTTGAAGACACCGTGGTGTTCATCCAGCGCAAGCAGTAGACGCCAAAACCAAAGATCCCCTTGGACCTGCGCTGCAGCAGGTGCAAGGGGATCTTTGCCGGCCGGACCACCGGGACGCACTGAAGCTTGGGGACTAGAACTCCTCCATCAGCCGTTCGTTGACCGAGTCAATGGTGAACTCCGCTGGATCCGGGATCTCGAAATACATGTCCTCCAGCCACTCCCGGACTTCCTCGTGCTCCGGATGCCCGGCATCCCGGATAATTTCCATTTTGGCGTCCCAGCCCTCGGTTCCGCCGGAATCCTCCAGCGGCGAGAAGCGCCGGCCTCCGGTGCAGCGCGGCAGGAATCCCCCGTCCGCGTCGAGGACCTTCTCGACATCGATGCGCACCCGCCAGTCATCGCCGAAGTCGTAGCTGTACTCCAGCCTGTCCTTCTCGGCCTTGAGGACTTCCGACACCAGGGCAGCGGTTTCTTCGACATCGACTTCCATCTCGGGGATGTCCGCCCCGTAACTGGTCCCGTCGTAGAGCCCGGTGCGGAAGATGTGCAGGTGGGTATTGTCCCAGTTGAAGGCGGCCTGGATGATGTCATGCAGGTCGCCTAGGTGCAGATCCATGGGCACCAGCACCCGGCGCCAGATCGGCGGCTTGGTATCCCGCAGTCCCAGCTTCAGCTGCAGGACTTGCCCGGTATACGGCTCGGTCCGCTCGGGGCGGAACAGCTCTTCTTCCTCCCAGTCTGCAGCGTCACCGTAGAGTGTTTCCTCGTCGGCGTCGGGACCCAGTTCCTCGTCCTCCAGATCCGCCAGAATGGCCTGCACCACGGGTGGCACCGTGTAGTAGTCGCCGGATTCAACGATTCCCAAATCAGTCATTTCCCGCATCCGCGCGTGGGCCTTCGCCCAGGCCTCCTCGCTGCGGTCCGGGTATCGATCTCCCGCCACCAATTGAGGCTCGCCGTCCTGAGCCGCGGTGAGCCAGCCCAGCGTCAGGTCCCACACTTCGTCGGCTTCCTCATCGCCTTCTTCAGGAGTCGCGATCAGCAGCTGGATTACAGAACGCACCAGCAGATAGGTGGCGCCCAGACCCACATCCCCCTCGGCCGTGGCGAGTCCCTGGGCATTGTCGATAAGCTGCGGCTGGCCGAAGTCCAGACTCAGCACCCCTGCCATGGCCAGCCCCATGAAGACGTATCCCACGATCACCTCACGGCGTTCGCCGGTGATCCCCATCGGGATCGACGCCGCCAGCTCCTGCACGGCGGATTGGATGAAAGGCTCGGGATTCTTGGAGTCCCACTCGCGTTCAGGCGCATTGGCAACCCAGTCGGCCATCGCACGCCCGAGCGCGACTACCGGCATGGCATCGAACTGCGCTTTCGCAACGGCCTCGCGTTCTTCCGTGCTCAGCTCGGCCTCCTGCTCGAAGATCCCGCCGATTCCAGGTCCCCCGTTGAACGCAAACTGCGCGCTGTGCAGGCCTTCGCGCAGCATCTCCAGCTCTCTGGCGTGATGCTTCCATTGCCCGGATTCTTCGAGGAACAGGCTGTAGGAAATCCAGGCTTCGGAAAGGATCCTGCCGAGGTGCTCCTGGTCCTCGCGGCGTTCCTCGCGTTCAACCAAGCCGTGGACAATGGCCACAACAGCCTGGGGGTCGAAGTCCGTGACGGAGTCCAATCCGACGAGATCCGCGTAGAAGCTCAGCGAATCGCGCACCGCCATCAGGTCCATCTCCACCGCGCCGGCGCCCTGATAGGTCTGGTCGAACCACCGCACGTAGTCCGGAGTCAGCGCGTCGAGCCCCCGTTTGACCTTCGCATGGGTCAGCGAGAGGACATTGGCGTTGACCTTCGCCGGATGCCCCTGCTTGCGCTGCGGCTTCTTCTTTTTCTTGGCCACTGCAGCCACCTCATTTCAGCGTCGCCTTGCTTTTCCTCAAGGCTACGGCGGGTCGAGGCCCAACATCACGTTATTACCTCGCGCAATGCCGAAAGACGTGCAATGCTGCCAGGCATCCTCCATTGGATGCCTGCCAGCATTTGGCGGCCATGACCGGGCGGCTTGAGAGCAAGCCAACGAGCGCCGGGGCGACTGGAAAATTCCAGTCAGGCGGTCATCGAAGCCGGGCACTGAGCGCCTCGGAGATTCGATGCGCGGCCTGCTGAACCAGCGGAGCCACCAGCTCCATGGAATCGCGGCCTCGGCCCACCAGGGACAGCGCGGCCACCGGCTTGCGGCGAATGCGGATGGCCGAGGCAACGCAGGTGATGCCTTCGTAGCTTTCACCGGTTTCATAGGCCAGGCCCCCGCGGCGGCGGATGCGCGCCAGCTCCGAGTACAGCAAGGCCGAGTCGGTCAGCGTCTTGCCGGTGACTCCGGGCAGGCCGCTCGCGAAAATCTCGTCCAGGTCTTCCGGGTCCATCCACGCCAGCATCGATTTGCCCAACGCGGTGCCGTGGGCCGGATTGACGCCGCCCACGCGGGAGGGAATGGTCACCGCAGTCGGTCCACCCAACTTGTCGAGGTAGCGGATATTCGCGCCCTCCAGCACCGCCAGATGCACGACCTTGCCGGTGCGGATCTGCAGATCGTGCAGCAACGGCGCCGCCTCTGCGCGGATCCGGCTGCTGATCGAGTCGTTGTTGCGGTACTTCAGCGAGCGCCATCCCATGCCATAGCCGTCCGGGGCGTGCTCCAGCCAGCCCAGCTGCACCAGCTGGTCGAGGATGCGGTGCGTGGTTGACCGCGGCAACCCCGCGCGAACCGTGATTTCGTCCAGAAGCAGGCGCGCATCCTGGGGCTCGAACGCCTCCATGATCATGGTCATGCGGGAGACCATGGACGGAGCCTGGCTGGCCGTCTGCACAGCCGGCATAAGGGTGGGGGCAGAGGTCAAAACGCTCATTTGGAAACCTTCCTGGGAAAAGGGATTCAAGTCTTCTACTGCGCAGCGTTGCGCAGGTCATGCTTGTGTGCGGGCCACCGGAAGCTGCTGCAAACTTCCATGTGACATGAACCACGTCTTTGTTTTCATTCACTGTACACGTCACTACAGGGAAAAACTAGAACTAGTTTCAATTTATTTATCCCGCTCTCTGAGACAACCGAATCACGTCCCGAAGCGAGCTGTAGATACTGGAGTTTCACTTTGGAGGACGGATGACTACACACACTCAAACGGTTCGCGCACAGTCCACGGCACTGGCGGATCTCGCCCTGCGTCTGCGCGAGGCTGAACTCAACGGCGTTGCCATCAGCCCCATCCGCGATGAGCTCGCCGCCGGCGGCATCGAAGCCGCCTACGAGGTCCAGCGGCTGAACGAGGACCACGCGATCAGCGCCGGACGCCGGGTCGTCGGCCGCAAGATCGGCCTGACCTCCCCGGCCGTGCAGGCCCAAATGGGTGTGGACCAGCCTGATTTCGGGGTGCTGTTCGCAGACATGTGCCTGGCCGACGGCGAGCCGCTGGCCGCCAACGCGGTGCTGCAGCCGCGGGTCGAGGCGGAAATCGCACTGGTCCTGAACAAGGACCTGCCGCACCCGGACACCACCATCACCGAACTGATCTCCGCGGTGGACCACCTGCTTCCGGCCATCGAAATCGTCGGCTCCCGCATCGAGAACTGGGATATCTCGATTCTGGACACGATTGCGGACAACGCCTCCTGCGGGCAGATCGTCACCGGCACGGTGCCGGTGCTGCCCACGGCGCTGGACCTGTCGGCCGTCGGCATGGCCATGGAAGTCAACGGCAAGGTGCGCTCGGTCGGATCCGGCGCCGCCTGCCTGGGCCACCCCTACCGCGCCGCGCTCTGGCTGGTGCGCCGAATGGCATCGCTGGGCCGGCCGCTGCGCGCCGGAGAAATCCTGATGACCGGGGCGCTGGGCCCCATGGTCGACTTCCCCGCCGGAGCCAACGCGGTGGCAACCATCCAGGGCCTGGGACAGGTCCGCATCACGCACGAGGAGAACTAATGGAACAGCACAATCGCTGGCCGGTGGCCATCATCGGCTCCGGCAATATCGGCACCGACCTGATGATCAAGGTCATGCGCGGCTCGACGCGCCTGGAAATGGGCGCCATGGTCGGCATCGACCCGGAATCCGACGGCCTGGGCCGCGCGGCCAAGTTCGGGGTGCCCACCACCGCCGAGGGCATCGACGGCTTGCTGGCCCTGCCGAACTTCAAGGACATCAAGGTCGTCTTCGACGCGACCAGCGCCGGCGCGCACCGCGCCAACTGGGAGAAGCTGAAGGATACCGGGGTCCGGGTGCTGGATCTGACCCCGGCGGCCGTCGGCCCGTCCTGCATCCCGGTGGTCAATCTGGAAGACCACCTGGATGACTCGAACCTGAACATGGTCACCTGCGGCGGCCAGGCCACCGTGCCGATGGTTGCGGCCATCAGCGCCGTCGCCCCCGTACGCTACGCGGAAATCGTCTCTTCGGTCTCCTCGAAGTCCGCCGGCCCGGGCACCCGCGCCAACATCGACGAATTCACCGAGACCACCTCGCAGGCGCTAGTGGACATCGGCGGCGCGGGCCGCGGCAAGGCCATCATGATCCTGAACCCCGCCGAGCCCCCGATGCTCATGCGCAACACCGTCTACGCGCTGGTCGAGGGTGATCCGGACGTGCAGCAGATCGAAGCCTCGATCCTGGACATGGCAGCCAAGGTGCAGGGCTACGTTCCCGGCTACCAGCTCAAGCAGGCCGTGCAGTTCGAGACCTTCACCGAGCAGAACCCGCTGTACCTACCGGAATCCGGCAACTTCACCGGCGTCCGCGTCACCGTGATGCTGGAAGTCACCGGCGCCGCGCACTACCTGCCGGCCTACGCGGGCAACCTGGACATCATGACCTCCGCCGCGATGGCCGTGGCCGAACGCTGGGCACAGCACCACTCAACCACCGCAGAAAACCCAGCACTCCAGGAGGCCCGGGCATGAGCAAGCTCTACATCTCAGATGTCACCCTGCGCGATGGCATGCACGCCATCCGCCACCAGTACAGCGTCGAGCAGGCAGTCGCCATCGCCACCGAACTGGACAAGGCCGGGGTCGCCTCCATCGAGGTCGCCCACGGCGACGGCATCAACGGCTCCTCCTGCGTCTACGGCTTCGGCGCCCACACCGATCTGGAGTGGATCTCCGCGGTCGCCGCAGCGGTGAAGAACGCCAAGGTCGCCACCCTGGCGCTGCCGGGCATCGCCACCATCACGGACCTAAAGGCCGCCAACTCGGCTGGCGCCACCGTGGTGCGCATCGCGACCCACAGCACCGAGGCGGATGTCTCCGCGCAGCACATCGCGGCCGCGCGCGAGCTGGGCATGGACACCGTGGGCTTCTTGATGATGTCCCACATGACCGAGCCCGCCGAGCTGGCCCGCCAGGCCAAGCTCATGGAAAGCTACGGCGCCACCTGCGTGTACGTGGTGGACTCCGGCGGCGCGCTGACCCCGAAGGGCGTGGCCGAACGCGTCGACGCCTTCCGCCAGCTGCTGGACCCTGCCACTGAGATCGGCATCCACGCCCATGAGAACCTCTCGCTGAGCATCGCGAACTCGCTCACCGCCGTGGAACACGGCGCGAACCGCGTGGACGCCTCGCTGGCAGGCATGGGGGCGGGAGCGGGCAACGCCCCGCTGGAGGCGTTCATCGCCGCCGCCGACAAGTACGGCTTCGAGCACGGCTGCGACTTGCCCACGCTCATGGACGCGGCGGACGACCTGGTCCGCCCGCTGCAGGACCGCCCGGTACGCGTGGACCGCGAAACCCTCTCGCTGGGCTACGCGGGCGTGTACTCCAGCTTCCTGCGCCATGCCGAAGCCGCCAGCGAGCGCTACGGCATCGCCACCACCGACATCCTCATGGAACTGGGCAAGCGCCGCATGGTCGGCGGCCAGGAGGACATGATCGTGGATGTCGCCCTGGACCTCATCGGCCAGAAATAGCTGCGCCAGCGAAGCACTGAAAGGAAAAGACCGTGAATGCAGTAGCACTGGGGGCACAGACCCCGTCCGTCTCAGATCCGATGGCGTTCCGCAACGTCCTGGGACACTTCCCGACCGGCGTCGTGCTGATCACCGGCATCACCGATGACGGCGAGCCGGTCGGCATGATCGTCGGCTCCTTCACCTCGGTGTCGCTGGACCCGCCGCTGGTGGGCTTCCTGCCCACGGTGGCATCCTCCACCTTCAAGAAACTGCGCACCGCCAGCTCCTTCTGCGTGAACGTGCTGGCCGCGGACCAGGAGGAACTGTGCCGCCGCTTCGCCGGCCGCGCGCCGAACAAATTCGAGGACATCGCCTGGACCCCGGCGCCGTCCGGCGCCCCGGTGCTGGATGGCGCGGTCGCCTACATCGACTGCACCTTCGAGTCCATCACCGATGCCGGAGACCACCACATCGTGGTTGGCGCGGTGCAGGAGCTGCAGGTCTGCTCGCCGGTAGCGCCGCTGCTGTTCTTCCAGGGCGGCTACGGGCGCTTCGCCCCGCTGTCGCTGCATGCCCCGTTCGAAACGGATTTGATCCGCGGGGTGCGCCGCGCCGAACGCCACAGCCAGACAATGAAGCAGCTCGCGGCATCGCTGGGCGCGGATATCTCCACCATGGCCGTCATCGGCGACGAAATGGCGGTAATCGTCTCCGGCACCGGGGAGTTCCATGACGGCCAGCGCCTGGGCGAACGCATCCCGCTGATGCCGCCCATGGGCGAAATGTGCCTGGCATGGGAGGACGAGGACACCATCGACCGCTGGCTGGCCCGCGCGCTGCCCTCGGACGAATGCACTCCCCAGGACTACCGCGCCCGACTGCAGGCCGCCCGCGATCGTGGCTGGTCGGTGACCATGCGCGGGGACTACGCGGACGACGAGGTCTACTCGGTGCTGCGCGAGTACTCCTCGGGCCTCTATACCCCAGCCCAGGAGCGCAGGCTGCGCGAAATCATTGCGCAGACCTCCTCCGGCTACGCCCCGGTGGACTTCGCCGCGGAAGGCAGCTATGACGTGGACTCGCTGCTGGCACCGGTCCGCGATGCCGCCGGCAAGGTACGGCTGGTCTTGCGCGCTTCCGATCTGCCTCAGGGCGTTTCCGGTTCCCAGGTGCTCGCCTGGGCCCAGGAGCTGGTGCGTACCGCAGAAGAAATGAGCGGCGCAGCAGACTAGGGCGACACGGCCTCCAACCCGAGCAGACCCCCGACGGATTTATCCTTCGGGGGTCTGCTCGTCGTGCTTTGCTGTCGGGAGCGGGGCCGCCACCAGTAACCCGCAACCGCCTATCGGCAGATGAGAAAATCTCGGCGCTGAGAATTTATTCGCCGTATTTGGTGGTGGATGCCGAATGTTCGAATCGCGAATTTGGGCGTATTGTCAGAAGAACACTCCACGATGATCACCGAGCGCCGCAGGCGACACCCGGGGATTTCTGCTGGCAACCACTGCAGCAGGATTTCGTGGGCAATCACCTTTCGGAGAGCTGCCATCAGCGGAGGAAAATATGGACTATCCAGAACTGCGTTCGCACACCAGCCAACGCATTAGCGAACTTCTTAGCTCGCCTGAGGCCAGACGCCATCTAGCCAGTTACGGCTGGACCGAAGGGATGCCCGTCGTGATGGCGGATCGAGCGGAATTGCTGGACGACGTGATGGGATTCGTCTCCATTCATGGCCGCGCAGTCCTGCTGGCGCTCGGCGAAGCAGAGAGCGACAATCTGGAACTTTGGCATATCACGATTCCCAGCCCGATCTTCACCAGGGTGGAGCCCCTGCCGCCTGAGACCACCCTGGGCGACCTGTGCGTCAGGAACCGGCTCACCCGGCTCTCGCCGTTTCGCGTGTCCTTTTGGGCGCACAGCGCGGCGATCCACGAGGTGCCGTGTTTCATCCGTACGGATATGAGTTTCACCAGATCCGTTGCGCCTGTAGAGCCGTACTAGGCCCGCATCGGACCAAGGGGCCCTACGCTATGAGTCTTCCCGTTCTGCCGTATGAGACTCGATGTTTCCGCTCTCGGCCTGACGGTGCACGGTGTCGAGCAGATTCTGGACATCAGCTACCCGACCGCCCCAATATGAGGCATCCAGTCCGAAACCGAGTTTTGCATCGGCTGCCAGTTTTCTGAAGCCGTCGCGGTGCGCTTCCAGCGCACTGATGAGATCATCCAGCTGGTCGTTCGTGAGCGACAAGTGGATGTCTTTGCGCCGGTAATTCATGATCTCCTCGGTACTCCAATAGATTCATGTTCCTTCGATCTTGCGCACTATCTGGATCTAGAATCGTGGGCCTTGGTTGCCTTGGATCAGTCTGCGGGCAGGATCGCTACAGCAGCCTGCGTTTCGTTCCATGCCGAAAGCTTGACGGGGAATATGAACATTCTCCCATCGAGTATAAACTCCTGCAATAAGCCAGTGTGTATCGACAGATTTCCATGCTGTCGCATTTTGCCTTGAATTTGCAGTGGACTTGGCGCTTTGCAGCAATTCACTTCCTCCCTGAAATGCGACTCAATGAACTGGCAAATGATTCCACGATCCCCGGACCTTGGATAGTTTTCCGCTGCCTTGCGGATCAGCGCATGTTGTATTCCCGATTTCCAGGGCCGAGCTCTTGCGGCTGACACGGCGTGGGGCCCGGGGAAACCAGTCTGGCAACGGCTTCGTGGCGGGCTCGTGAACCTTGTCATTTCCCAGCGTAATGTTCGGGGCGCGGCCGCGGGTGGTCCGGAAGGCACAAAGAAATAGGCCGCAGCCCGGAAGTTTCCCCGTCATGGCGGGGAACAGACCTGCGCGGCAATTGCTCTTCAAAGCTTAAAACTTGCTAGTTCTGAAAGCCATGGTTCAGGCTCAGAGCCTCACGCCGCTTGGGCTCCGCGCTGTGCAATCTGCACGATGGCATTGCTGATCAACGTAGCCAAAAGCTGGGGGTCGTAAAACTGCTCCACCACCCGGCGTCCGATCAGCATCCCGTCCAGCAAGCGGAATAGGCAGATGGCGACGTCCTGGGCGTGGCGGCGCAGCGGCACGGATGCGGGGCCCAGTAGTGCGCAGAACCAGTCGACGGTCGCTTCGAAGGTCTCCTGCAAGACTCCTTCAAGTTCGTTGCGGCCGGCATGGACATGCTCGGCGCGTTGCAAAAGCAACAGCAGGCTCATCGGCACCGCGCCCTGGCCGTGCTCCGTGCCTTTCAGGGACGGCAAAATGAACGTGCGCACCTGCTCGGCCCAGTGCTCGCCTGGCGGCAGGGCGAATTCCTTCTCGCGCAGCTGCTTCCAGCCGGCGCACGCGTTGGAGATGACGGTGGACAGCAGCTCGTCCTTGTCCTTGAATGACCAATACAGGGAGCTGGCGGGAAGCCCTGCCCGCTCGCAGACCTTGGCGATGCTCACCCCGTCGTATCCCGACTGCCCGATAACCTCCTGCGTCGCGCGCAAGATGGCCTCGCGGCCCGACTCGGCGTCCTCGGCACAGGCCACAAGCGTCATCTGCGGTGGGGTCGGGGTGGATGGCGTCAGGTTGCTGGTTTCAGCTAAGGTCACCAGCTGTGCAGCCACGGCGTCCAGGGCCGCGGCGACCATTTTGGTCAGCCGGGCGGTGTCGGTAGTCCGCGGTCCGCGAAGCTTCAGGAAACTGCTTTCACGTTCGGCGACCGTGAAGTTTCCCATGAGGCGAGCGGCTTCCCGCCGCTGCGGCATGTTTTCCGGCAGCGTTCGTTCCCACCAGTCCGCCGTCCACTCGATGCCTTCGGCGCGGATCTGCAGGAACCTGTCGCGGGCCGGGATCGGTTCCTCGGGCTTGGTCAGCGCAAGCTGCAGTCCTACGCGCCAGTACCCCATCTCCCCTTCGCCATTGGGCGAGTGCATGAGCTGCGAATAGAGATCGTTGGCGCGCGAGGACGAGGGAGGGGTATCCAGCCAGTTCGGCAGCCGCTGGGCCTGGGAACGGTAGGCGTGTTCCAGGGCGGCCGCAACCAGTTCCTCTTTGCCTGAATAGTGCCAGTAGATGGAACTTGCCGATACGTTGCAGGCTCTGCGCACCATGCTGAGGCTGGTTCCCGCATATCCGTGGACCGCGACCAGCCGCATGGTCTTTTCAAGAATTCTGGTTCGGGTTTCTTCGCCCTGCAGGTTCTTTCGTTCTGTCTTGCGCTGTGCCAAACGTCTACTCGTTTCTCAATCCTGCCCGGTCCCCAACTCGAAATGATGGACTCTCGATATTAAAGTGAACCCCGCGCGCCGCAACCCTGCAAGGGCAGTCCCACTTTCGCACCCACAAGAATCAGTTATCGGCTTGCCATCCCGTCGGCAACAGCAAAGGACCGCCCCATCGCGGATAAGCGAGGAGCGGTCCTTCCAAGTGCGTCGGCTAGCGTCCGACCTTGCCGAACAGCGAGGCCAGCGGGGCCAGCAGGATCGGCCGGGCGGCGAACCAGCCGCCGACGATGACCAGCAGCGAGGCGAAGAAGATCCAGAATCCAGTCCAGTTCACCGCGTCCTGCGCCGCGTACATGTGGTTCAGGTTGCGCAGCGCCCCGGTGGAGAATACCAGTGCCACGTGCACCACGATGAATGCCACGAAGTAGAACATCACCGGCAGGTGGATCGCCCGTGCGACCTCGATCGGGTAGGCGCGCGACAGCTTCTCGGCCTTCGACGGCCATGCTCCGGACATCCGGAATCCCGTGGCCGCAGCCAGCGGCGCGGCCAAGAAGATTGTCGTGAAGTAGGCCAGCACCTGCAGGCTGTTGTAGTTCACCCAGCCATTCTCGGTCGGCCAGTCCAGGGACAGGTACTGCAGGGCCGCCGAGAGCGCGTTCGGGAAGACTTCCCAGCTGGTGGGCACCACTCGCATCCACTGCCCGGTAGTCAGCAGCAGGATGACGAACACCGCGCCGTTGACCAGCCAGAGGATGTCCAGGAACTGGTGGAACCACAGGTTGATGCTGATCTTCTTGGGGTTCTTGCCGAACTTCGCGGTCCAGCTCGCCGGCGGCCGGCGCTGGGTGCGCACCTGCCAACCCGAACGGATGATCAGCACCATCAGGAAGATGTTGAAGAAGTGCTGCCAGCCCATCCAGGCAGGAAGCCCCACCGGGGCGCCCTCGGGCAGGTGGGTCTCCCCCGGGTACCGGGTGAGGAATTCCTGCACTGATTCCATTCCGACCAGCCAACGGGCCAGCAGCACTGCGGCGCCCAGGAGCACCAGCAGCCCCGCGGCCAGCAGCACGGTCTTGCCGATTGCGGTGGCCCACAGCTTGGCCAGCGCCCCGGGCGGGGTCGGAGCCGGCTTGGCTGGTGCCGCAGTGGCCGCGGCCTGCACCTTCGGGGCCGCGGCTTCTGGCTTGGCAGGGGCTGGCGCATCCGCCGCAGCCGGGGCGGCGGCCGCCGGCGCTTGAGACGCAGCCGGCGCGCTTGCGGCCCCGGGACGCGGAAGCCCGCGGCGCCCGGTCGCCGCAGCAGGCGCGGCAGCCACCGGTTCGGCCACCGGTTCGGCCTTGACCGCCGCAGCGGAGTCAGCTGGCTGCCCCGGAGCTGCTTGGGTCACGGACGATTCGGCAGCCGCTGGTGCGGCCCCCGGCCGCGGCAGCCCGCGGCGCACGCCGGTCGAGGCGGCCGGCGCTGAGGCGGCAGCTGCTTCAGCTGCCTGCTGCGGCGGTTCGTTCTCCTGCACCGGTGCCGGCGGCGGCGGCGCCTGGGCCGCCCCCGGGGTGCGCGGTAGTCCCTGCCGTGCCATTAGTTCGCCCGCTTTCCTTCGATGGCCTCGACCAGCTGCGGGACCACGGTGAACAGGTCGCCGACCACGCCGAAGTCAGCGACGTCGAAGATCGGGGCCTCCGGGTCCTTGTTGATGGCGATGATGGTCTTGGAGGTCTGCATGCCGGCCCGGTGCTGGATGGCGCCGGAGATGCCCAGCGCGATGTACAGCTGCGGTGCCACGGTGACACCGGTCTGGCCCACCTGCATGGTCTGCGGCACGTAGCCTGCGTCTACCGCGGCGCGGGAAGCGCCGATGGCGCCGCCCAGGGCGTCGGCCAGCGACTCGACCAGGGAGAAGTTCTCTCCCGAGCCCAGGCCGCGTCCGCCCGAGACCACGATGTCCGCTCCACGCAGGTCGGGGCGCGAGGACTCGATGACCGCCTCTTCGCGGGAGGTGGCCACCGCATCCGGCGCTCCGGAGGGCTGCACGGCCAGCGGTTCAAGCTGGACCGGCTGCGCCTGGGCGCGGGCCTCGCTGGATCCCTGCCGCAGGGTGGCGACCAGGGCTCCGGTGCTCGCGGCCGAGTCGACCAGGTAAGCGCCGCCGTACACGGAGTGGTGCGCGATGATGCCTTCCTCGTCGCGGCCGATGCCCACGGTGTCCACGGCCAGCGCCAGGCTGGCGCGGGCGGCGAAGCGCGCTGCGGCGTCGCGTCCGCGGATCGAGTTCGGGGCCAGCACGGCTTCGGGCTGCACCTGCGCGTAGGCGGCGGCCAGCGCGTCGACCAGCGGGGCGATGACCTCGGCGCCGAAGGCCTCGGAGCCGGCGACCAGCACGCGCTGCGCGCCCAGCTCGGCCAGCTCGCCGGCCAGGCGCTCGGCCTGTCCGGACGGCGCAACGGCCAGCGCCACGGCGCTGCCTACCGAGGCGGCCGCGCCGAGCAGTTCCGCCGCGCCCGCGCGCAGCTGCCCTTCAGGCGAGGTGTCCACCAGGACCAGGATCGGGTTCCCGGAATTGCTGCTCATCTTAATGCCCCTTGATCAGTTGGTTCTTGGCCAGGAATTCGGCGATCTGCTCGCCGGCGTTGCCTTCGTCGACGATCCGCGTGCCGGCGCTGCGCGCCGGACGGGCGGCGGCGGAGATCACGATGGACCGCGCGTCCTCCTCGCCCGGCGCCAGGCCCAGGGCCTGCAGGTCCAGGGTGTCGAACGGCTTCTTCTTGGCGGCCATGATGCCCTTGAAGTTCGGGAAGCGGGCATCCGGCAGCGCCTCGGTGATCGAGATGACCGCCGGCAGGTCGGCGCTGGCGTCGTAGCGCTCCACGTCGGTGTTGACGCGCCCGGCGACGGTCAGCTCGTCGATCTGCACGCTGGACAGCGCCGCCAGCCCGGCCACGCCGAGCAGTTCCGCCAGCATCGACGGCAGTGCGCCGCCTCCGCCGTCGGTGGAGACGTTCCCGGCGATGACCAGGTCGAAGCCGATCTGCTTGGCCGCGGCGGCGATCACCTGGGCGGTCAGCGTCAAATCCGCGCCGAGCAGCGCCGGATCCTGCACGTGCACCGCGCGGTCCGCGCCCATGGCCAGTCCCTTGCGCAGGGTGGTCGGCAGGCTGCCTTCCGGGCCCACGCTCAGCAGCACCACTTCGGTGCCCGGCTGCGCCTCGCGATGGCGCAACGCCACCTCCAGCGCGCGCTCGGTGATCTCGTCGAGCACCGGCTCGGCCTCCGTGCGCTTCAGCAGCCCGGTTTCCAGATCTATGGTGCGTTCACCGTAGGTATCCGGGACTTCCTTCATCAAGACGATGATTCTCATGTGTTCCCTCTTTCAGCTTCCGTGGCGCTGCCCGCGCCCCGGTCTTCGGCACTGCTCAGCCGAAGACCGCCAGTCCGTCGGCAATTACCGTCCGGTCGGCCACTGCGGCCTCGAATCGTCCGTTGTCCCAGGTCTTGACCTCGATGCGGTCCCCGGGGAAAACCACCCCGGAGAAGCGCCCGCCGAACTCTGTCAGGTCCGCCGGGTGCGCCCCGGCCAGGTCTGCCAGCGGCAGCGTGGTCGCGGCCAGCGAGGCCAGCCCGTGCAGGATCGGACGGTCCTGCCCGATGCGCGCGGCGGCCTGCGGGTCGATGTGGATATGGTGCTTGTCCCCCAGCAGCCGGTACAAGGCCGCCTGGTTCTCGGCGCTCTGCACGCTGGCGGTTCCCACGGGCGGCGTGCCCGGGGCGGCGGGGCGGCCCGGGCCGCGCTCGCCGTTGAAACCGCCGAAGCCGGGGGCGAAAATCTGCCAGGTGGCCTGGAAGTGGTCGCATTCGACGATGACGTTGAAGACGGCCGCGCCGCCCTTGTCCCAGACCTCGCCCACCCGGGCGTTCAGCGCCAGTTCCCCGCTGCGCGGCAGCGGCTTGGCAACCAGCAGCTCCTGCGCGCCGTGCACGGCGCGGTTGTCGAAGGCTCCACGGTCGGCCAGCATGTCCGGGGCCCACTGGGCCAGGGTCAAGCCGAAGGACGGCAGCACGCGCAGCCGGTCCTCGAAGACCAGGTCCAGGTCCGCGGGCTTGGCGCCGACGGCGAGCGCGTACAGGATCGCCTGGTCAGCGGTGTAGCCGACGGTTTTCTCCCCCAGATGCTGGCCGGCCCAGGCGCCGGCGGTCATCGGG
The DNA here is from genome assembly GCF_014647495.1 of Glutamicibacter protophormiae. Classification (GTDB taxonomy): domain Bacteria; phylum Actinomycetota; class Actinomycetes; order Actinomycetales; family Micrococcaceae; genus Glutamicibacter; species Glutamicibacter protophormiae. Next base: position 118,605 of record NZ_BMPH01000005.1, on the reverse strand, counting down.
TCGACTGCCGCGGCGCTCATGATCCGTACACCGGTTCCGGGACGGCGGCCTGGGCCAGCAGCTGCTCGATCTGGGTGCCGACGGCGGCGGCATCCCAGCGCGCTCCGGCGTCGACCAGCGGGCCGTGGTTCCAGCCTTCCTCGATGCACACGCGGCCGCCTTCGACCTCGATGACGCGTCCGGTGACTTCGCTGCCGGCGCTGGCCAGCCAGGCCACGACCGGGGAAACGTTGGCCGGGTTCATGGCGTCGAAGCCCTCTTCCGGGGCCGCCATGGTCTCGCCGAAGGCGTCCTCGGTCATGCGGGTGCGGGCGGCCGGGGCGATGGCGTTCACGTTCACGCCATAGCGGGCCAGCTCGTGGGCGGCGACCAGGGTCAGGCCGGTGATGCCGGCCTTGGCGGCCGAGTAGCTGGCCTGCCCGACGCTGCCCTTCAGGCCTGCGCCGGAGGTGGTGTTGATGACGCGGGCCTGCGGGGTGCGTCCGGCCTTGGCCTCGTCGCGCCAGTACTTCGAGGCGTGGCGCAGCGGGGCGAAGTGGCCCTTGAGGTGCACGCGGATCACCGCGTCCCATTCCTCTTCGGTGGTGTTCACCAGCATGCGGTCGCGCACGAAGCCGGCGTTGTTGACCAGGATGTCCAGCCGGCCATAGGTGTCGATGGCCTGCTGCACCATGGCGCCGGCCTGCTCGAAGTTCGCCACATCGGCGCCGTTGGCCACTGCCTGGCCGCCCGCCGCGCGGATCGTCGCCACGACTTCGTGGGCCGGATTCGCCGGGTCGATGGCGCCGCCGAGGGTGGTGCCGAAGTCGTTGACCACGACCATCGCTCCCTGGCGGGCCAGTTCTAGTGCATGTTCGCGTCCGAGTCCGCGGCCTGCGCCGGTCACGATGGCGACGCGGCCACTCAAAATGCCAGTCATGGGCTATTCCTTTCGTCGATGTGGTGCTTATGGATTGCCAGTGTACCTGAAACCAAGCAAGTGCTAGGGTAACAAACAAGCAAACGTTAGGTACAGGGAGATCCCAATGTCGATTACTTCAGCAATGCACTCCAACGGAGTCCGCGTCATCACCATGAACTACCCGCCGGTCAACGCCCTTCCGGTCGCCGGATGGTTCGGCGTCGCCGACGCCATGAACGAAGCCACCAAGGACGCCAAGACCCGCGCGGTCATCCTGCGCGCCGAGGGCCGCGGCTTCAACGCCGGCGTGGACATCAAGGAAATGCAGTCCACCGAGGACTTCAACGCGATCCTCGGCGCCAACCGCGGCTGCTTCGCCGCGTTCAAGTCCATCTACGAATGCGCGGTCCCGGTCATCGCCGCGGTCAACGGCTTCTGCCTGGGCGGCGGCGTGGGCCTGGTGGGCAACGCGGATACCATCGTCGCCAGCGACACCGCCTACTTCGGCGTGCCGGAGGTGGACCGCGGCGCCCTGGGCGCGGCGACCCACCTGGCCCGCCTGGTGCCGACCCACATGCTGCGCACCTTGTACTTCACCAGCAAGAACATCAGCGCCCAGCGCCTGGCCGAGCTGGGTTCCGTGGCGGAGGTCGTCAGCGCCGACAAGCTGGACGAGACCGCGTTCTCCTACGCCAACGAAATCGCGGCCAAGGATCCGCGCGTCATCCGCGCGGCCAAGGAGGCGCTGAACTGCATCGACCCGATCGACGTGAACCGCAGCTACCGCTTCGAGCAGGGCTTCACCTTCGAGCTGAACCTCGGCGGCGTCGCCGACGAGCTGCGCGACGACTTCGTCGCCACCGGAGCCTAGCCATGTCCGGCAAGGTCATTGACGCCGCGGCGCTGGGCGGACTGTTCGAGGACGGGATGACCATCGGCATCGGCGGCTGGGGCTCCCGGCGCAAGCCCATGGCGCTGGTCGCCGCGCTGGTGCGCTCCGGGGCCAGGGATCTGCGCATCGTCAGCTTCGGCGGCCCGGACGTGGGCACGCTGTGCGCCACCGGGCAGGTGCGCGAGGTCGTCCACGGGTTCGTCACCCTGGATTCCATCGCGGTCGACCCGCACTTCGCGGCCGCCCGGCAATCCGGGGCCATTGCCACCACGGAGCTGGACGAGTCCATGCTGGTCTCCGGGCTGCGCGCGGCCGGCCGGCGGCTGCCCTTCGAGGTGACCCGCACCGGGCTGGGCTCTGACGTGCTGACTGTCAACCCGCAGATCCGCACCATCACCTCCCCCTACGGGGACGGGGAAACACTGGTGGCCATGCCGGCCGTGCCGCTGGATCTGGCGCTCATCCACCTGAACCGGGCCGATGCGCTGGGCAACGGGCAGTGCCTGGGCCCGGACCCCTACGTGGACGACCTGTTCGCCCGGGCCGCGGCACGCACCATCCTCAGCGCCGAATCCGTGGTCGGCACCCGCGAACTGACCGAGGGTGCGCACCCTGCCACGCTGCTGCTGAACCGCACCATGGTGGACCACGTGTTCGAGGCCCCCGGCGGGGCCCACTTCACCACCTGCTTGCCGGACTACCCGCGCAATGAGGAACTGCAGCGCGAATACGCCCAAGCCGCCTCCGATCCCGCACTGTGGGAGCGGTACCGCGCCGGGCATCTGGACAATGAGAACATCTGGCGGAAGGAGGCCCTGAATGCCTGAGACCCTTGGCGCCACCCGCGCGGACATCGCCGTCGCCGCCTGCAGCGACCTGTTCCGCGGCCAGCGCGACATCCTGGCCAGCCCGGCCGGCGTGATTCCCACGCTCGGCGCCCGGCTGGCGGCGCTGACCCATGCCCCGTCGCTCATGCTCAGCGACGGCGAATCCACGATCTACGGGGACGTCCCCGCCCTGGGCGAAGACAGCGAGTACAGCGCTGGCTACCTGCCCTACCGCGAGCTGTTCGAGCTGATCGCCGCCGGCAAGCGCCACGTGGTGATGGGCGGCGCGCAGATCGACCGCGAAGGCAACCACAACTTCTCCGCCATCGGGGACCACTTCCAGCCGCACCGCCAGCTGCTGGGCTCCCGGGCCGCGGCCACCAACACCGTCAACCACGCCACCAGCTACTGGATCGCCCGGCAGTCCAAGCGCAGCTTCGTGCAGGACGTCGACTTCGTGACCGGCGTGGGGGCGAACCGCGCCCGGGCCGCAGGACCCGGCGCGGCGCGCTTCCACCACGTGCACCGGGTGGTCACCAACCTCGGCGTCTACGACTTCAGCGGGCCGGGCGGCACCATGGCGCTGCTCAGCCTGCACCCGGGCGCCAGCCTGGAGGAGGTCCTGGACGCGACCGGTTTCGACCTGCACGTGCCCGAATCGATCCCGGCTACCCGACTGCCCGACAAGCAGGAGCTAGAACTGATCCGCGAGGTCCTGGACCCCGCCAACCGCAGAGAACAAGAGGTCCGCCCTTGAGCACCCCAAACCGCATCCGCACCTCGCTGACCGAACTCACCGGGATCCAGCACCCCGTGGTGCAGACAGGCATGGGATGGGTTGCCGGCCCGAGCCTGGTGACAGCCACCGCAGAAGCCGGCGGCCTGGGCATCCTCGCCTCCGCAACCATGACCTACGACGAGCTTGAGAAGGCCATCGTGGAGACCAAGTCCCGCACCGACAAGCCCTTCGGCGTCAACCTGCGCGCCGACGCCGCGGACGCCATGGACCGGGTGAACCTGCTGGTCAAGTACGGTGTGAAGGTGGCATCCTTCGCGCTGGCGCCCAAGCGCGAGCTGATCGACAAGCTCAAGGAAAACGACGCGGTGGTCATCCCCTCGGTCGGCCTGCCGCGCCACGCGGAAAAGGTCGCTTCCTGGGGCGCCGACGCGGTGATGATCCAGGGCGGCGAGGGCGGCGGGCACACCGGCGCCACCCCGACGACCCTGCTGCTGCCGACCGTGCTCGACGCGGTGGACATCCCGGTGATCGCCGCCGGCGGTTTCTTCGACGGGCGCGGCCTGGCCGCGGCCCTGGCCTACGGGGCGGCCGGCATCGGCATGGGCACCCGTTTCCTGCTCACCAGCGACAGCGCAGTGCCCGAGCACATCAAGCAGCGCTACCTTGAGTTCGGGCTGGACGGCACCGTGGTCACCACGAAGGCCGACGGCATGCCGCACCGGCTGCTGCGCACCGAGTTCATCGACGGCCTGGAGTCCGGATCGCCGCTGGGCCGGCTGCTGGGCACCGCGCGCCGCACCCTGCAGTTCAAGGAGCTGTCCGGGCAGTCCTGGCTGGGCCTGGCCCGCGACGGGCTGAGCATGAAGCGCAGCACCGGGCGCAGCTGGGGCCAGATGATGCTCGCCGCCAACACCCCGATGCTGCTCAAGGCAGGTCTGGTCAACGGCGATACGCAGGCCGGCATGCTGGCCTCCGGACAGGTCGTCGGCGTGATTGACGACCTGCCGACCTGCGAGCAGCTCGTGGACCGCATCATCGACGAGGCCGTGGAGCGCCTCTCGGTGGTTCCGGGCTTCGTGCAGAACAGCAAGGACGCCGTCTCCTAGACCCGGTGTGCAGGCCACGCCGGCCGCCGTGCGGGCGGCGGGAATCCGCTGCCCGCACGGCTACTTTCCATTCATCTGCGGCCCGCCACGAGCCTGCGGAGGGCGCCTTGGAAGTTGATGCCAATTCCCGTCATTCCATGCCGGGCATTGCCGCGTCACGTGGAGCTGAAAAGGCACTGTGGAGCACCAGGAGTCATCCCTGCAATTGGACGACGCCGGTGCGCGCGCCGTGGCCGATGGGGGCGCGCGGAAAGTTATGAACAAGGTGGAGGCAGTACAGGTGCCAGGACGTAGTGCCAGGACAGGAACTGCGCAGCGTGTCGCTGAGCTGCCGGGTTCCAGGAAGTGACGCCATCATTTCAGCGCCCACTGATGGGTTCAGAACATGCCGGTGGTCACGACCTCGGCGAAGGAATCCGCCCAGGACATCGTGGGCCTTTCTTCGATGCATGCTCGAGCTGTCCTCGTCGCAAGGATCGATCCCCAGCCCAGCGAGCTCAAGTTAATTCAGGCTTCCATGCCGAACCAGGCGCTGAAACCTGTGGAGGTTGAAGCCGAAGGGACCCGGATCGGTTCGCTTCCCCAGCGGACCGTCCACGAACGGTTGACCGCCTTACGGGTCAAGTACTGGGAACATGGCGCGATGGCGCACCCGATTCCGGGTTTCCAGCCGACCTCAGCATCCACGCTGACGGGCCGCTTGCGGAGCTGAGGGCCCTTCACGTCCACCGCCATCCGCTACGGCCGGGGAAAGTTGCGCGGCGATTTCTCCGAGGCGCCCTTGATGCTTTCAGCACTCTCCCCTCCGGCCAAACGGCGTACCGCGTCCAGCAAATTCTGGACTTCACCGGCCCGCTCCGTCCAATAGCCGGCGCCCAGCCCAAACCCGTTGGAGGCTTCGCCCGCCAGTCGCCGCAAGCCGTCACGGTGGTCTTCCAATGCGGTCGTGAGGTCGTCATATTGATCTGTGGTCAGGGACAGGGACAGGTCGTAGTTTTTGCGCTCGCCATCATTCATCGTGAACTCCTCGCTGCTCAAAATACTCAACGGTCGTCCCGAGACTACGCTTGGTTACGTTCGACTTCGACGCAACTAAGGTTTCATTCAGACTTCACACATGCTTTACCGTCCGCCAAGCCACAGCGGCTCGGGAAACCTGCCGGGGCCAGGCCTCAGTTCGAGTTCTTGGCATCACGGAAGTGTTCGATTGCCCCGTTATAGCGGCGCAGCAACTCGGCAAAGGTATTAACGTCCTCCATGGACCAGTCGGCAGTGATTGCATCCAGATCGCGGATATACCCCTGGCGGTCAGTTTCAAGCAGCGCACGGCCATGCGAGGTCATGATCAGCTTGCGCGCGGCGCTTCCTCCCGGATCCAGGCTCCGCTCCAACAGACCGTCGCGCACCACTGCGGTCACCTGGCGCTGCAGGGTGGACACGTCCAGGCGAAGCGCTGCGCTCAGTTCGGCAATCGTCATCGGCCCGCGGGCATCGATCTGGCTGAGAAGCAGATAAGCGCTGCGGTCCAAGCCGTGGTCTTTGCGGTGCTGCGCCACGAAGTAGCGGCTAAGTAGCATCTGCTCGTATTCGATATCTGCCGTGCGTCGCTTGATGATATTCACGCCCTTTCAGGTCTTCCATAGTACCCCTTAATGTGTATTATGAATACTGTATGTATCTTACACATCCCCCTGAAAGGACCCCTTGACGCACCGCGCCAAAAATTCCGCCACTCGTCCGGGAACCGCCGTCGGCATCCTGGCAACAGCCGGCATCGCCTCTGCGCTGACGCAGACGATGGTTGCACCACTGATCCCGCAGCTGCCCGAGATCTTCAATACCTCTGCCGACAACACCGCCTGGATCGTAACTGCAACCCTGCTGGCCGGGGCGGTGGCTGTTCCGATTTCCGGACGCCTGGGCGACCTTTTCGGTAAGCGCAGGATGCTCCTGATTCTCGCGCTGCCCTTGATTCTCGGCGGGCTCATCTGCGCCTTCGCGCCCAACGTCACCATCATGATCATCGGCCGCGCACTGCAGGGCTTCGGCTCCGGCATGATCCCGCTGGGCATTGCCATGCTGCGCGACCTCGTCCCCAAGGAGCAGCTCTCCTCGGCCATCGCCACGGTCAGCGCCACGTTGGGCGCCGGCGGCGCCATCGGCCTGCCCATCTCCGCCGCGGTCATCGAGTTCTACGACTGGCGCTCGCTGTTCATCGGCGGCTCCGTAGTCACGCTGATCGTTGCGCTGCTGATCTGGAAGTTCATCCCGGGCCAGAAGGCCGGGGCCGCGGGACAGCGCTTCGACTGGCTGGGCGCGATCGCGTTGTCCGCGGGCATCCTGTCGCTGATGCTGGCGATCTCCAAGGGATCTTCCTGGGGCTGGGCCTCGCCGATGACCCTGTGCCTCTTCGGCCTGTCGCTGCTGGCCCTGGTCTTCTGGGGCTTCTGGGAACTGCGGACCACCGATCCCCTGGTCGATTTGCGCACCGCGGTCATCCCCCGCGTGCTGCTGACCAATATCGCCTCGATCTTCGTCGGCTTCGGCATGTACGTCAGCATGCTGCTCATGCCCCAGATCCTGCAGCTGCCCGCAAGCACCGGGTACGGTTTGGGACAGTCCGTCCTGGCCGCCGGCCTGTGGGTCGCACCGGCCGGCTTCATGATGCTGGTCCTTTCCCCGGTGGGCGGCAAGCTTTCCGACAAGCTGGGCGCCAAGTTCACCTTGATGCTGGGCATCTCCATTCTGGCCGTCGGCTACGTGGTGGGCCTGTGGGGCATGGGAAGCACCTGGGGCCTGCTGCTCACCGCGACGCTCGTGAACAGCGGCGTGGCCTTCGCCTACGGCGCCATGCCGTCGATCATCATGAGTTCCGTGCCGCGCAGCGAAACCGCTGCCGCCAACGGCTTCAACACGCTGATGCGCTCGCTGGGCACCACCGGCAGCGCCGCGGTCATCGGTCTGGTGCTGGCCCAGATGTCCACGGACTTCCATGGCACCATGATCCCGACAGAGCAGGGTTTCCGCACCGCGCTGCTGCTGGGCGCCGGGTTCTCCATCGCCGCCGTCATCCTGGCAGCGTTCATTCCGAAGAACCCGCCGCACGGCGAATTGGAGCCCGTCGATGCCCCGCTGTCGGTCAACGCCAAGTAATTCCCCGGCCAGCGCCGACGTCCCGCATAGGGCGGGCACAGTTCCGGACCCTACAGTTATAAGTACCTCATAAAGGTGCGAGTGATGATCGAAAAGATCCCCGCCGGGTTTTTCCCGGCGGGGATCTTGGGTTAAGCGGCTGCTGCGTGGGTGCTAGAGGCGCTCGATAATGGTGACGTTGGCCTGTCCGCCGCCTTCGCACATCGTCTGCAGGCCATAGCGGCCTCCGGTGCGTTCCAGCTCGTTGAGCAGGGTGGTCATCAAACGCGTGCCGGTGGCGCCGATTGGGTGGCCCAGGGCAATACCGCCGCCGTTGACGTTGACCTTCTGGCGGTCGATGCCCAGCTCGTCCATCCAGGCCAGCACGACCGGGGCGAAGGCCTCATTGCATTCGAAGAGATCAATCTCATCCACGCTCATGCCCGCGCGTTCCAGCGCGTACTTGGTCGCGCGGATCGGGCCGGTCAGCATCCACACCGGGTCGTCGGCGCGCACCGAAATGTGGTGCACGCGGGCGCGCGGGGTCAGTCCGTGCTCTTCCACCGCCTTTTTCGAGGCAATGAGCATGGCGCTGGCGCCGTCGCAGATCTGCGAGGCCACCGCGGCGGTCAGCCGCCCGTCTTCGGTGAGGGTGTTCAGCGACGCCATCTTTTCCAGCGTGGTGCCGCGGCGGATGGTCTCATCCTGTGCCAGCCCGTTCAGCGGAACGATCTGCGAGTCGAAGCGGCCCTCGTCCGTGGCGGCGGCGGCGCGCTCGTGGCTTTCCAGCGCGAACTGCTCCATGCGCTCGCGGGTGATGTCCCACTTCTCCGCGATCATCTCGGCCCCGCGGAACTGCGAGACCTCCTGGTCTCCGTAGCGGGCCACCCAGCCCGGGGATTCGGCGAACGGGGTGGTGAAACCGAACTCGGCTCCGGCGATCATGGCCGCGGAGATCGGGATCTTCGACATGTTCTGCACGCCGCCGGCGATGATCAGGTCCGCGGTGCCGGACATGACGCCCTGCGCCGCGAAGTGCACCGCCTGCTGGCTGGAACCGCACTGGCGGTCGATGGTCACGCCGGGCACGTGGTCCGGCATCCCGGCCACCAGCCAGGCGGTGCGGGCGATGTCTCCGGCCTGGGAGCCCAGGGTGTCGGTGCAGCCGAAGATCACGTCGTCCACCGCACCGGGGTCGATGCCGGTACGCTCGACCAGCGCGGAAATCACGTGGGCGCCCAGGTCGGCCGAGTGCATCTCGGCCAGCGAACCGCCGCGACGGCCCACCGGGGTGCGCACGGCGTCAATAATGTAAGCCTCAGTCATGTCATTTCTCCTTTAGGCCTGCTGGCTGCTGACGGGAACCACTTCACCGGTCATGTACGAGGAATAGTCGCTGGCCAAGAAGACCATGACGTTGGCGATTTCCCACGGCTCGGCGGCGCGGCCGAAGGCCTCGCGGGAGGTCAGCTGCTCCAGCAGCTCATCCGAGGTGACCTTGGCCAGGAACGGGTGCATGGCCAAGGACGGGGCCACCGCGTTGATTCGGATGCCGTGCGGTGCCACGTCCATGGCGGCCGAGCGGGTCAGCGCCATGACGCCGGCTTTCGCGGCGGCATAGTGGGCCTGGCCCTCCTGGGCGCGCCAGCCGATGACCGAGGCGTTGTTGATGATGACTCCGCGGGTGCCGTTCTTCACCATGCGCTGGCTGGCGGCGCGCACCGAGCGGAAGGTGCCGGTGAGGGTCACGTTGACGACCTTTTCCCACTGCTCGTCTTCCATGTCCAGGATCGAGGCGGTGCCGCCCAGCCCGGCGTTGTTGATCATGACGTCCACGCCGCCGAATTCCTCGGCCACGTCCAGCAGTGCCTGGACCTGATCTTCATTGGTCACGTCGCAGACGGCAAAACGCACGCGCTCGGCGCCGAACTCGGCACCCAGTTCATTGGCGGAGGCCTCCAGCCGGCCGGCGTGGGTATCCCCCAGCACCACCAGCTCCGCACCCTCTTCCAGGCAGCGGCGTGCGGCCGCCGCACCGATCCCGGCGCCGGCCGCGGCGGTCACCACGACACGGCGTCCGGCGAGCAGACCATGGGCGGGAACATATTCGGGCGCCGGCTGGGCGATGCGCTGGATGGTCATACTCGTGCCTCCTTGGGCAGGCCGAGCACGCGCTCGGCGATTACATTGCGTTGGATTTCGTCCGATCCCCCGTAGAGGGTGTCGGCACGGCTGAACAGGTACAGCGCCTGCAGCTCGTCGAGCTCGTAGGGCGCCTGCGCGACGGTCAGCCCGCCGGCGCCGGCCACGGCCATGGCCAGTTCCCCGAGCGAGCGGTGCCACGGCGCCCACAGCAGCTTGGTGATCGAGGCTTCGATGCCTTGCTCGCCGCTGAGCGTGCGCAGCCCGTGCATGCGAAGCATATCCAGCCCCATCTGGGCCTTGACGATTTGGTCTTGGATAATGGGATCCTCGATGGCGCCGTTCTTGCGGGCCAGGTCGATGATCAGCTGCAGTTCGCGCTGGAAGGCGATCTGCTGGGCGAGCGTGGACACGCCGCGCTCGAAGCCCAGGGTGCCCATGGCCACCGACCATCCGGCGCCGGGTTCCCCCACCACCAGGTCCTCGTCGGTTTTCGCTCCGTCGAAGAAGACCTCGTTGAATTCCGAGGTTCCGGTCAGCTGAAGGATCGGGCGGATCTCCACCCCCGGCTGGTCCATCGGGACCAGCAGGTAGGACAGGCCGCGGTGCTTCACGGATCCGGCTTCGGTGCGGGCGATGACGAAGCACCAGTCAGCGGTGTGCGCCAGTGAGGTCCAAACCTTCTGGCCGTCGACCACCCATTTCCCATCCTCCAGACGGGCCTTGGTCTTCACCCCGGCCAAATCCGACCCGGCGCCCGGCTCGGAATAGCCCTGGCACCAGAGTTCCTCGACCGCAATGATCTTGGGCAGGAAGCGGGCCTGCTGCTCGGGGGTGCCGAAGGCAATCAGGGTCGGACCCAGAAGCTCCTCGCCCAGGTGGTTCACGCGAGCCGGGGCGTTCACCCGGGCATACTCCTCGTGGAAGATGACCTGCTGCTGCAGGCTCAGCCCGCGGCCGCCGTGCTCCTTGGGCCAGCTGACGCAGCTCCAGCCGTGGGCCGCCATGTGGCGGTTCCACTCCAGGCGCTCTTCGAATGCTTCATGCTCGCGCCCCGAGCCGCCCAGTCCGCGCAGCGCGGCGAACTTGCCGACGAGGTTCGCTTCAAGCCAATCCCGGAATTCCTGCCGAAACGCGTCATCTTCCGCCGAATAATTCAGATCCATGACAGCTCCCTCACTCTCGATTTCCATTGGTCTCTCGGTTGATCTTCGCTTATGCTAGCAAACCAAGCAATTGTTTGGTTACTGTAGTCTCAAGCAAGTTTTCACGGCTGGGCTCCCAGCCGAAATGCGACACAGGAAATGGAGGCCCGCAATGACACTGAACGACAGTGACGGCGTTGTAACCTACGAAGTGCGCGGCACCACGGCGATCATCCGGTTGAACCGGCCCGAGTACCGCAACGCACAGAACTCCAAGATGACCTACGCCTTGGACGCGGCGTTCACCCGCGCCGTCGAGGACGACGCGGTCAAGGCCATTGTGCTGGCCGGCAACGGCAAACACTTCAGCGCCGGACACGACATCGGCACCCCGGAACGCGACGCGGACCAGAGCTTCGAGCGCAAGGCCGTGGTCTGGTGGGACCATGTCGGCGCGGAGGGCGTCGATTCGCGCTTCGCCCGCGAATCCGAGGTCTACCTGGGCATGTGCCGCCGCTGGCGCGAACTGCCCAAGCCGGTGATTGCCATGGTCCACGGCGCCTGCATCGCCGGCGGGCTGATGCTGGCCTGGTCCTGCGACTTCATCGTGGCCAGCGAGGACGCATTCTTCTCCGACCCGGTGGTCCGCATGGGCATTCCCGGCGTGGAATACTTCGCCCACCCGTGGGTCACCAACCCGCGGGCGGCCAAGGAAATGCTGTTCACCGGCGACCGCTTCACGGCCCGCCGCGCCTACGAACTGGGCATGGTCAACCACGTGGTGGAGCGCGAACTGCTCGAGGAGCACACCCTGAACCTGGCCGAGCGCATCGGCGCCATGCCGCGCCTGGGCCTGGCACTGGCCAAGAAGGCGGTCAACCAATCCGAGGACCTGCAGGGCCTGCGTGCCGGCATGGACTCGGTCTTCGGGCTGCACCACGCAGCCCACGCACACAACGCAGAGGTCGGCAAGGATTCCTTGGCCGGCATGGGAGCCAAGAACATGGCGGAGGCGGCAAAGTAAATGGATCTTGACCTGACAGAAGAGCAGCTCGCATTCGCTGCCGAAGCACGCGCCTGGCTGGCCGAGAACGTGCCGGCCACCCCGCTGCCCTCCATGGACACCGAGGCGGGCTTCGCAGCCCACCGCGAATGGGAGGCCAAGCTGGCCGCCGGCGGCTGGTCCGTCGTGTCCTGGCCGGAGGAGTACGGGGGCCGCGGAGCAGGACTGATCGAATGGGTGCTCTTCGAGGAGGAGTACTACCGAGCCGGCGCCCCGACCCGCGTGGCGCAGAACGGCATCTCGCTGCTGGCCCCGATCCTGTTCGGGCACGGCACCGATGCGCAGCGCGAACGCTTCCTGCGCGACATGACCGATGGCACGCTGATCTGGGCCCAGGCCTGGTCCGAGCCCGGAGCCGGCAGCGACCTGGCCTCCATCCGCAGCACCGCGAAGCGCGATGACGAGCGCGGCGGCTGGATCCTGAACGGCCAGAAGACCTGGAGCTCGCGCGCCCCGTGGGCCGACCGCGGCTTCGGCCTGTTCCGCTCGGACCCCGAGGCGCAGCGCCACCGCGGGCTGACTTACTTCCTGTTCCCGATGGATGCCGAGGGTCTGACGGTCCGCCCGATTACCCAGCTGGACGGCACCACCGGCTTCGCGGAGCTCTTCTTCGACGACGTCTTCGTCGCGGACGAGGACGTGCTCGGTGCCCCGGGCGACGGCTGGCGCGTGGCCATGAGCACCGCCGGCAACGAACGCGGCCTGTCGCTGCGCTCCCCCGGCCGCTTCTGCGCAGCCACCGACCGGCTGATCGATCTGTGGCAGAAGAACCAGGACCAGGATCCCTTCGCCCAGGACGCGGTGGTTGACGCCTGGATCAAGTCCGAGGCCTACCGCCTGTACACCTGGGGCACCGTCAGCACCCTGCAGGAAGGCGGGGATATCGGCGCCGAAGGCAGCGTGAACAAGGTCTTCTGGTCCGAACTGGACATCGCGATCCACCAGACCGGCCTGGACCTGCTCGGCCCGGCCGCGGAACTGCGCTCCGCCTCCGCGGAAGCCGGCGGGCGCTGGGTGGATGACTACATCTTCGCCCTGGGCGGCCCGATCTACGCGGGCACCAACGAAATCCAGCGCAACATCATTGCAGAACGCATACTTGGCCTGCCACGCGGCGGCGACGGACGGAAGGCGTCATGAAATTCGTAATCAGTGAGGAACAGCGGGCGCTGGCCGAGGCCATCGACCAGGTCATCGAATCCTTGGGCGGCACCGCCGTGGCCCGCGCGGCCTCGGAAGGCGATGCGGCTCCGGCCCGCGCCCTGTGGGAGCAGCTGGCCGAGCTCGGCCTGCTGGGCTTGTGCATCGACGAGGCCGACGGCGGCATGGGCGGCACCCCGGTGGACCTGATCGTCGCCTTCGAACGCCTGGGCTACCACGCGGCTCCGGGCCCGTACCTGGAATCCGCGGCGCTGCTGCCGGATCTGGTGGACCCTGCGCTGCGCGAATCCCTGGCCGACGGCTCGGCCATCGCCACCGCTGCCATCCCGGGCTTCGTGCCCTACGCACTGGATGCGCAGCTGTGCTCGCAGCAGTTCATCGTCACCGCCGATTCCATCACCCCGGCCGAGGCCGGGGAAGGCCAGGAGTCCATCGACGCGGCCCGCACCCTGCATGAGCTGACTCCTGCCGGCCCGGCCGCCGCGCTGGATCCGGAGGCAGTGGCGCTGGCCATCGACCGCGCCACCCTGGGCAGCGCCGCCATGCTGCTGGGCGCCGGCGAACGACTGCTGGAAGAGGCCGTGGCCTACGCCAAGCTGCGCGAGCAGTTCGGCCGGGTCATCGGCGAATACCAGGGGCTGAAGCACCAGCTGGCCAACGTCCGCGTGGCGCTGACCTTCGCCCGCCCGCTGCTCAAGGGCGCCGCTCTGGACCTGGGCACCCCGTCCGGCGAACGCAGCATGTCCGCCGCGAAGGTCGCCGCCTCGGACGCAGCCATCCTGGCCGCGCGCACCGCACTGCAGGTGCACGGCGCCATCGGCTACACCCAGGAGCATGACCTGAGCCTGTGGCTCACCCGCGTGCATGCGCTGGCTTCGGCCTGGGGCACCACCCGCTACCACCGTTCGCGCATCGCCGCGTCGATCCTGACCCCCGCCGCGATCCTGTCGCCCGCCAGCTAGAGGACATCATGGACTTCTCACTCACCGACGAACAAAACGAACTGGCCAAGACCCTGCACGCGGTACTGGCCCGCCACGCCGACCCGCTGGCCGTGCGCAGCGCGGCCGAATCGGAGCTCGGCTACGACACGCAGCTGTGGCAGGTGCTGGCCGAGGAAATCGGCGTCGCGTCCCTGTCCGTCCCGGAGGAATTCGGCGGGGCAGGGTGCGGCTGGCTGGAAACCGGACTGGTCCTGGAGACCCTCGGCTACCACCTGGCTCCGTCCCCGCTGCTCTCCTCGGCCGTGCTGGCCACCGCGGCCATCCTTGAATCCGGGAATGCCGCAGCCTGCGAGCGACTGCTTCCGGGCATCGCCGAAGGCGAAACCCTGGCCACGCTCGCCTGGGCGGATTCCAAGGGCCGGTGGGATCCCGCATCCAACGACCTTGCCGCCACCCGGCAGGGTGAGGACTGGGTGCTGAACGGCGAGGCAACCCTGGTGATCGACGGATTGGGCGCCAACCTGGTGCTGGCCGTGGCCCAGACCGAGAACGGACCGGGCATCTTCGAGATCCTGGATCCGGAAGCGATCGGGCGGATCTCCACCCCTGCGGTGGACACCACCCTGCGCTTCGCCACCTACACCCTGGACCAGGTGCCGGCCCGCGCGCTGGCCCTGGACGCCGAGGCCGCCCTGGCCAAGGTCCGCGACATCGCCCTGGTGTCGCTGGCCTGCTGGCAGGCGGGCACCGCCCGGCGCGGCCTGGACATGACGGTTGAATACTCCAAGCAGCGCGAGCAGTTCGGCCGCGCCATCGGGTCCTTCCAGGCGCTCAAGCACCGCATGGCCGACATGCTGGTGCAGGTGGAGACCGCGCGCACCGCAGCCTGGGCCGCCGCATGGTCCGCCGGCACCGGAGCCGACGACCTGCCGCAGCGTGCTGCATCCGCCGCCGCCTGGTGCTCGGACGCGCTGGACCACATCGCCGCGGAGTGCGTGCAGCTGCATGGCGGCATCGCCATCACCTGGGAGCACGATGCCCAGCTGGTCTTCAAGCGTGCGCATGCCACGAGCCAGCTCTTCGGGCAGGCTCGGACGCACCGCCAGCGTCTCGGCGAACTGCTGGGCCTGACCGCGGCCTGACCGCCTCGGCCTCGCAACAGCCATCCCGTCCGCCGCAGATTCGCGGCGGACGGGATGGCGTTTTTTCGTCTCTTGCCGGAGCAGTAGCCGGCCCATCGTTCAAATTGTGCACACAGGAGCGCCCGTTAGACTTGGGTGGGTTCTAAATGGAGAACCGACTTATTCGCAATCCCGAGGGACAGAAATCAGGTTATGTCACCACGCACCCTATTCCGCATCGTTGCCCGGGCCGAGGCAGTCACCTGGACGCTTCTGATTATCGCCATGCTGTTGAAGTACGTCGTGAAGGTGGGCGACTGGCCGGTTTCCATTGCCGGATTCATGCACGGTTTCGTGTTTCTGTCCTACGTTGCCACCGGTGTGCTCGTCGGCATCAACCAGCGCTGGACCAAGCGATCCATCGTGCTTGCCGCAGCCACCTCGATCGTCCCTTACCTGACGATTCCCTATGAACGCCGCTTGGAGAAGCAGGGACGCCTGGAAGGCGAATGGCGCACCACCAAGAGCGACCACCCGGACGATGACAAGTGGATTGACACCCTGTTCCGCTGGATGGTCGGCCGCCCAATCCTGACCGCGGTGATCGCAGTCGTGATGGTCGCACTGATCTTCACCGTCATGCTGATCCTAGGCCCTCCAGGCGGCCGCGCCTAGCCCCGGCTTTCCCCGGCAACAGCGCCTCTAGCTACGACAAAGCCCTATCATTTGGCGGGGCTTTTTGTCATGCAGTTCTTTGTCCGGGAGGAACGTAATTTGCCAAGGCAATAATCGCGTCGCTTGGCCTCTTACCGTCCAAGGTAGCCAGTTGGTAGGCTGACTTCGCCCCGTCCGTTATGTATCGAAAGCTGTCGGCGGGATACCTTGCAGTCAGTGGCTCATTGTTCTGGCCGAGCACAATGTAGTTGTCCCCAAGTTTAACCAGGCGAGCCTTGGTCGTTGGCTGAATAACCGTATCCGAGGCCTTCTTTTTTGGGCGCATCTGAAGCTTCCTCTCCCACGCTCATTCTACGAGCGGATCCTTGTTTTGCCTCAGAAGTTGTGCCACCGGCAGGTGAAACACCTATCGGAGTTCGGGTCCAAGTTCTCTAATGCAACGGCATGAACAATCACAACGCCTCTCTCTTTGTCAGCCAAGGAGCCCGGAGCGCCGCCTTCCGAAGCACTTTAGGGAATTCGGATCAGCATCTCTATTTCGTTCCCTGACAACCGCCATCCAGAGGATCCGGCACGCTCGCCTTGCCCTCTTCGCTCGGGCTCCGGCCGGGTGACTTTTGCCCACGGGACGATCAGCGACTTGGTGAGATAGCTTCCGGCAGCCGTCTGCTCGGCACTCCCGTGAACTACATCCATCCCGTACTACGCGCGATTCCAGCAGTGATCGGCATCGTTGACGCGAGTCCTGTAGCAAAGCGTCCTATACGCGAAAATAGATGCCGCACCGACAACTACTAGGGTGCCGCCTGGTGCGGCGGCTACCGAAGTCTGAGTACCAGGACGAATCCATTGGAACTCCCCGCCTGCATAGTCGGCAAGCTTCACGAAAACCAAAGCAGTGCGATAGCTGGCCAATGGGACTGCCCTGACCAATTCATTTCATTCATGCTAGCCTTACAACCAAGCGAGCGCTAGGTTTATTATTCGTTGAAGAAATGAGGGAAACCCAATGCCTGACAAGCGATTGGAACTCAGTGACGCGGTAGCGTCCATCAAGTCTGGAATGACCATCGGCATCGGCGGCTGGGGCTCGCGGCGCAAGCCCATGGCCTTCGTCCGCGAACTGCTGCGGACCGACGTCAAGGACCTGACCGTGGTCTCTCTTGGCGGCCCGGACGTCGGATTGCTGGTCGCGGCCGGCAAGGTCAAGAAGCTGATCTACGGCTTCGTCACCCTGGACAGCATCCCGCTGGATCCGCTGTTCACCGCAGCCCGCGAACGCGGCGAGCTGGAGCTGCAGGAATACGACGAGGGCATGTTCGTGACCGGCCTGCGCGCCGGAGCCGCACGCCTTTCCTTCCTGCCGACCCTGGCAGGTATCGGTTCGGACGTCTTGCCGGCCAACAAGCACCTGAAGACCGTCAAGTCGCCCTATTCGGACGACGAGTACGTTGCAGTTCCGGCCATCCGCATGGATGTCGCGCTGATCCACGTCAACCGCGCCGACGCAGCCGGCAACGTCCAGTTCCTGGGCCCGGATCCGTACTTCGACGACCTCTACGCGATGGCCGCTGACCGCACCTTCGTGAGCACCGAGAAGATCGTACCGACCGAGAACCTGCTCGATGAAGGCTCGTACCACACGCTGATGCTCAGCCGCATGTACGTCACCGGCGTCATCGAAACCCCGCGCGGTGCGCACTTCACCACCTGCGAGCCCGATTACGGCCGCGACGAAGTCTTCCAGAAGCACTACGCTGCATCCGCCAAGGACCCGGCGGCGTGGGATGCCTTCACCGCAGAATTCCTGGCAGGCGACGAGGCGGCATTCCATGCAGCCGTCGAGCGCTTCCACGCAGAAAAGGAGAAAGCCAATGTCTAACGACGTCACCATTGCCGAGATCTGCGTTGCAGCCTGCTCGGACATCTACCGCGAATCCGGCGAGCTGCTCGCCCATGCGGTGGGCATTGTCCCATCCATTGGCGCACGCCTTGCCAAGCTGACCCACTCGCCGGACATCATCCTCAGCGACGGCGAGGCGTTCATGATGAGCGAGGCTTCCCCGCTGGGCAAGCCGGCCTCCGCCGGCGGTGTCATCGAGGGCTGGGCTCCGTTCCGCCGCATCTTCGACATCGTGGCCACCGGCCGCCGCCAGAGCATCATGGGCGCGAGCCAGATCGACCAGTACGGCAACCAGAACATCTCGCTGATCGGCGACTGGGACAAGCCGAAGCGCCAGCTCATCGGCGTGCGCGGGGCCCCTGGCAATACCGCCAACCACCGCGTGGACTACTGGATTGCACGCCACAGCGCACGCCTGTTCGTCCCTTCCGTGGACATGGTCTCCGGCGTGGGCAACGACCGCGCCAAGGCCGCCGGTCTCAAGCATCACCACCTGGGTGTCATCATCACCAACCTCGCCGTGCTCGACTACGACGAGGATGGCCGCGTGAAGGTGCTCTCGGTGCACCCGGGCGTGGATCCGCAGGAAGTCACCGACAACACCGGTTTCCCGCTGGATGCCTCCAACGCGCCGGAAACGCGCCTGCCAACCGACGAGGAGCTGCGCCTGATCCGCGAGGTCATCGACCCGCGCGCGGTACGCAATCGTGAGGTACCGGCACCGCAGCCAGTAGGCTAGTCAATCGAATGATTGAGCCGGGCCGGGGAGCTGTTTCACAGCTTCCCGGCCCGGCTTTTAGTGTGTCGGAACTCCGTGGGAACATTCGATAAGTAGACAGTTTCAAGGAGGACAATGGATCCGCAACTCCCCCTCAGGATTTTGGAAGCAGTCAGGCTGCTTCACCGTCTCGGGTACCGGGGCTTGAGAATCTTGCCCGGATGGAATGTCTCGGGCACCGCTTGGCGCATTATCATCTTCAACGTCACCGAGTGGCACGTCGGCGATGAGTTTGGCGCTCCCTACGACGCGAAAGAGTCATGTCGGTATACAACTGCCGACGGAAATGTC
The DNA here is from genome assembly GCF_014647495.1 of Glutamicibacter protophormiae. Classification (GTDB taxonomy): domain Bacteria; phylum Actinomycetota; class Actinomycetes; order Actinomycetales; family Micrococcaceae; genus Glutamicibacter; species Glutamicibacter protophormiae. The sequence continues at coordinate 99,785 of NZ_BMPH01000005.1, read as the reverse complement.
TTCAACGAATCTATTCAATTCCCCGCCGATGTGAGCCACGTCGACGTTGCCGAGGCCATTGTCGATGCGATGCCTTCCCTGAAGCGAAGTGGCTTCGAAGAAACCGGAAACCGCGCCTACGTGGACTGGTATTCACAACTCATGAGCCAGGTCAGCAAACTTACGGATCTACCCATCACCTACGGCGATTACGGGGACTTCGACGAAGCTTGGGGGTTGGGTTCGGGAACAGACCGGTATTTCCCCAAACCACCAAAGTACACACCCGAACCGCAGCCGACATCGAAACGGGCAAAGAGCGATGAGTACTACGTACTCAAACTGTGCAATGAAGTGCTAGGTTCTGGTTGCGAGCAGCAGAAAACATTCGATTGGCTTCTGGGACTGCCTTCGAAAAAGACCGGGCTCCGAGCGCCGCTCCCGGTCGATGGCTATTGGGAAGACCGGGGACTCGTGGTCGAGTACCACGAGAAACAGCACTCAGAGGCCGTCCCATTCTTCGACAACAAGGTCACCGCAACAGGGCACCTGCGCGGTGAACAGCGCAAGCTATACGACGCCCAAAAGGCCACAATGATTCCTGAGCAAGGATTGACGCTGCTCATCATTGACTACCGTGATTTTGAGAACGTCAAGGGGAAAATTGTTCGCAATTACGAAAAGGATCTACTTGTCGTGGCAAGAATGATCGAGGATGTATTACCGCAGCCCGTTGGCGATCAGCGTTAGCCGTATTCGCAAGAACCTTGAATTGCCATAGATTCAAAGCCACAAAACTTCAGTGTGATTCTGGATCGCCACAAAAAGCAGGGCCGGGCTCATACATGCAGACGACACCGCGCACGCCTCGGGAATTTTCTCCCCAGGCATGCGCGGTTCTGACGGTTCTCGTGGATTGGTGTTAGTTCAAGCGCTCCAGCACCAGCGCCATGCCCTGGCCGCCGGCCACGCACATGGTTTCCACGGCGAACTGCTCGTCGCGTTCCTGCAGCGCGTGGATCGCGGTGGTGGTCATGCGGGCGCCGGTCATGCCGAACGGGTGGCCCAAGGCGATCGCGCCGCCGTTGACGTTGACCTTGTCCGGGTCGATGCCGATGTCGTCGATGGACGGCAGCACCTGGGCGGCGAAGGCCTCGTTGAGCTCCATGATGTCCATGTCCCTGATCGACATCCTGGCGTTGGCCAGGGCGCGCTTCACCGCATCGACCGGACCCAGGCCCATGAGCTCGGGGGTCATGGCCGCCACGCCGGTGGACACAATGCGTGCCAGCGGCTTCAGGCCCAGTTCCTTGGCCTTGGTATCACTCATGATCACCAGTGCTGCGGCGCCGTCGTTCAGCGGGCAGCAGTTCGCGGCGGTCACGGTGCCGTGTTCGCGGAATACCGGGGCCATGGTGGCGAGCTTCTCCAGCTTCACGCCGGCGCGCGGTCCGTCATCGGTGGACACTACGGTGCCGTCGCCCAGAGTGACCGGGGTGATGTCCTTTTCCCAGAATCCGCGCAATCCGGCGGCTTCGGCGAGGTTCTGACTTCGCACTGCCCATTCGTCCTGGGCTTCGCGGGAGACGCCGCGCAGCTGTGCGACATTCTCCGCGGTGTCGCCCATGGCGATGTAGATGTCCGGCAGCTCGCCCTTGGCGCGCGGGTCGCTCCAACGCGAGGAGGCGTCCTCGTTCAGCGCCTTGGTGCGGTCCATGGCTGCGAAGAAGGCAGGGTTCTTGGTGTCAGGCATGCCGTCGGATTTGCCCAGGCCGAAGCGCGACACGGTTTCCACGCCGGCGGAAATGAAGACATCGCCTTCACCGGCCTTGATGGCGTGGAATGCCATGCGGGTGGTCTGCAGCGAGGACGAGCAGTAGCGGTGCACCGTGGTGCCAGGAACCGAGTCCAGGCCCAGCTGCATGGCGACCATGCGGGCGATGTTGTAGCCCTGCTCGCCTGCCGGCTGCGCGCAGCCCATCATCAGGTCGTTGATGGTGTGCTGGTCCAGCTCCGGCACCGCATTGAGCGCTGCCTGGACCATCTGCGCGGCCAGGTCGTCGCCGCGCATTTCGCGCAGCGAGCCCTTGTAGGCTCGGCCGATCGGCGAACGCGCCGCTGAAACAATAACTGCCTCTGCCATTAGAGTGCTCCTTCTACTTCAAGTTCAAGTGGTTTCAGTTCGTCGGCATTCGGGGTGTGCGCCAGGAAGGCAGGCCATTCCCCGCCGCCGTCCACGTCCAGCACCGCGCCGGTGATGTGGGATGCCATGTCCGAAGCGAGCATGACGCAGGCCGCGCCGATCTCGCTCGGGGCAGCGAGCTGCCCGCGCGGGATAGTTGCAGCCACGCGTGCGAAGCTTTCCTCGTCGCCGTAGTGGCCCACCGCGCCCTCGGTGGCGACCAAGCCGCAGCTGACCGCGTTAACGCGGATATGCGGAGCCCACTCCACGGCGAGACTTCCGGTCAGGCTCTCCAGTGCCGCCTTGGCCGCGCCGTACACCGCGGTGCCCGGGCTCGGACGACGGGCACTGATGGAGGTGATGTTCACGATGGAACCCTTCTCCGGCTGGCGCATCATCACCGGCAGCACAGCGCTGGCGACGTGCGCGGCCGAGAGGAAGTTCAGTTCCGTGATCGCCTGCAGGTAGCGGGCCGAACCCTTTTCGAAACGCCCGAAGGGCGATCCGCCGGCATTGTTGACGGCAACGTCAATGCGGCCGCGGCGGCTGTGCACGTCGGCAACCCAGTCCTGGACCTGCTCTGCGTTGCGCACATCCAGCTGGGTGAAGTGCACCGAAGGATGTTCGCTGATTCCGTCGGCCGCCGGGAGGCTGCGGCCGCAGATCTCCACGATTGCCCCGGCGTCGAGAAACGCCTGGGTGATTCCGGCACCGACTCCGCGGGCGCCGCCCGTAACGAGCACCACCCGATCCTTGAGGTCAATAACGACTGACATCGTTTTCCCGCCCTTCTTCTCAACAGCGGTGCCGCTGGGATGACCAGCCCACCGTGTGCCGATAGTTGTTTGCGTGTGATGGTTCGCGGGGACGAAGCCGGGCTCCCGAGACGGCTCGATCATCGAGAATGGCCAGATAGCCGTCGATTCGCCGGAAAGCCGGGGTGGATCCGAGGTTTGCTTCCGGTGCGGCGAACCATCAACCTAACGCTTGCTACATTGAGCATAAAGGCTTAATCTCTCAATACCAAGCATGCGTTTGGTTGGTTGGGAAAATTTTGCAGATCACAGCACCTCCCACGACAAGCAATTCAAGGGGATTCACAGGCATATGCAGACTAATTCCGCCGCATCAACTACGACACTCAAACCCGTGCACGAGCACACCCAGCGCCTGAGCTACGCGGACACCGACCCCGCCGGGATTCTGTACTACGCCACCTGGTTCCCGCGCATGGAAGCCTTGCAGACCGAGTGGCTGCTGCTCAACGGATTCCGCCAGGACACCTTGCTGGAACGCTTCGGCTGGTGGACGGTGTCACGGGCCACCCACTGCGACTACCTGCAAGCGGCCAGACTCTTCGAGGAAATCACCATCGAGCTGCGGGTCGGTGAAATCGGGAATTGCTCGGTCCGCTTCGACTTCCAGATGTGGAGGCGCAGCGACCAGACCCTAGTGGCGACCGCCTCCAATTGGCTGGTGACCGTCAGCCCCGAGCAGAAAGCCATCCGCCTGCCGGAAGTCTTCCGCACCTTCCTTGAATCCAGCGCCGCCCAATGACTTCCATCGCCGTAGCCAGCCCAACCGCCGGCGAGCGCCGGTTGCTGCCATGAGCGCTACCCGCAGCCTCGAAACCGGCGAGCCCCAGGCCAAGTGGGCCGCCGCCCGGTGGCCCACTGTCCTCCTGCTTGCCGTCAGCGGCATGCTCTCCTCCATGCAGTTCACGTTGGTCGTCCCGTCGCTGCCCAGCTTCTCTGAAGACCTCGGGGTCTCGGCGGAGGATGCTTCGTGGCTGGTGACGATTACCCTCCTCGCCGGGGCCGTGGGCACCCCGGTGCTCTCGCGCATGGCGGACATGTACGGCAGGCGGCGCCTGCTGCTGGTCGCCTTGGGACTGCTGGTGGCCGGTTCGCTGACGGCCGCGGCGGGGCCGGGCTTCGGCTGGGTACTGTCAGGACGCGCGCTGCAGGGCTGCGCCTCCTCCATCGTCCCCATCGGCATCAGCCTGCTGCGCGACATCATGCCGGCGGGCCGTGCCGGTACCGCGATCGCCGTCATGAGCGCCACCGTCGGACTGGGGTCGGCCACCGGGCTGCTGCTCTCCGGGATCCTGGGCAGCAGCGCCCTGGGCACCTCGGGGATCTTCGTGTTCTCCGCCGCCGGAGGGATCCTGGCCATGGCCGGCGCACTGGCATTGGTCCGCGATGCGGGCGCCTACCCCGGCGGACGGTTCGACGTGCTCGGTGCGCTGGGATTGTCGGTGGTGCTGGGCAGCGTTTTGTTTGTCCTCTCGAAGTCCGGCTGGTGGAGCACGCATCCGCTGCCGCTCACGGTGATTTCAGGCCTCGGGATCCTGGCAGCCTGCCTGTGGATTCCGCAGCAGCTGCGCAGCGCCCGCCCGGTCGTCGATCTGCGCACCGCCTTCCGCCGTCCGGTACTGCTGACCAACATCGCCACCTTCTTCGCCACCGCCGGAATGTTCGCCAACCACCTGCTGACCGCCCACGAGGTGCAGGCCCCGGCGGGCCTCGGCTCCGGGCTGGGCCTCAGCCCGGTGGACGCCGGGCTGGTCATGATCCCGGCATCGCTGACCATGGCCGGGCTTTCACCGGTGGCCGGCATGCTGCTCAACCGCATCGACGGCCGCAAGGTGCTGGCCCTGGGTGCGCTGGTCATGTCGCTGTCCTTCGTCTTCCGCCTGTTCACGCACGGCTCACTCACCGCCATCGTGGTTGGCGCGGCGCTGGTGGGCGTGGGCACGGCACTGAGTTTCGCGGCCATGCCCGCACTGGTCATGGGGTACAGCCCGGCGCAGGATGCCGCGGCAGCGAACGGCATCAACTCGCTGATCCGCACCTTCTCCGGGGCCGCCGCCAGCGCCCTGTTCGCCGTCCTGCTCTCCGGCTTCGCGGTGTCCGCCGGAGGGTCGCAGTTCCTGACCCAGGCCGGCCTGGCGCTTGCCTTCGCAGCCGTCGCCGCCAGTTGCCTGTTCGCCTCGGTGCTGGCCCTGATGCTTCCTTCGTCGCGGGACACCGCACGGCGCTGAGCTGGCGGTTCCGGGAAATGGGACTGGCGGCCCGGGCCGCCCGGCTGCTCGGTAGAGTGCTGGCATGACTATTGACGCGCGCACAGCAAACACCGAGGACCGGGCGCTTTTTACGCCCCTGACCATCCGCGGCACCACGCTGCCGTTGCGGGCCGGCGTTTCGCCCATGTGCATGTACGCCGCGGTTGACGGCTTTGCCAGCGACTTCCACCTGGCGCATCTGGGGCGCTTCGCTCTGGGCGGCGCGGGGCTGGTCATCGTCGAGGCGACGGCCATCGAGCCGCGCGGCCGCATCTCCCATTTCGACCTGGGCCTGTGGGACGACGCCCACGTGGAGGGCATGGCCCGCATCGCGAGCCTGCTCGACGCCCACGGTTCGGTCCCCGGCATCCAGCTGGGCCATGCAGGCCGCCGCGCCTCGGTGCGCGAGCCGTGGCATGCCGGCGCCCCGCTGGATGAGACGGACGCTCAGGCGGGCAACCCGCCGTGGCAGACCGTCGGCCCCTCGGCCTTGCCGGCCGGCCCGAACTGGCCGGTGCCGCACGAGCTGAGCGAGGCGGAGATCGCCGAGTCGGTGGCCCAGTGGGCATCCGCAGCGCGCCGCGCTGCCGAGGCGGGCTTCCGCTACATCGAGCTGCATGGGGCCCACGGCTACCTGCTGCACTCCTTCCTCTCCCCCATTTCCAACACCCGCACCGACTGCTACGGCGGGGACACCGCCGGGCGCATGCGCTACCCGCTGGAGGTCATCCGCGCCATCCGCGAGGCCATCGGCGACGAGATCATCCTGGCCTACCGGGTGTCCTCGGTGGACGGCGTGCTGGACGGCGGCCTGGGCATCGAGGACATCGTCGAGTTCTCCCGGCACGCGAACGCCGCCGGCGTGGACGTCATCGACACCTCTTCCGGGGGCATCACCACCGACCGCTCCAGCGACACCCGCGTGCGCCGCGGTTTCGGCTTCCATGCGGACTTCGCCCGGGCCATCAAGGCGGAAACCGACGCGGTCGTGGCCTGTGTGGGCTTCATCGTGGATCCGGAGCAGGCCAGCCGGATGATCGAAGACCAGGACGCGGACATCGTGCTGCTGGGACGCGAGATGCTGGACAACCCGAACTGGGTGCACCATGCCCGGCGCGCGCTGGCAACCGACGAGTTCGACCACTGGGACCAGCGCTTCGGCAGCGCCCTAGGCCCGCGCCTGTCCACCCTGCAGCGACTGGCAGAGTCCGGGGAAACCCCGCTGACGCGCTTCGAGCAGTACAGCGGAGCCTAGCCCTTCCGTAGTCCGACAGTTGACTCTTAATAGCTTAATCACGCCTTTTTGTTGAGCGTCACCAATGCCCGGCAGCTGATCGCTCTACATGCTCAACGGATGGTCGTAGCCACGCATATGGAGTCCATGGTGGAGGCCCACCCTCTTTGCCCGGTCCTGGCTTCCATACCAAGGGTCACTGTCAGGACTGCCTCGGACTTCATCGACGAGACCTCCGGCAAAGCATTCGCCAATCGGGGACCTCGACCAACTCCGAACACGTCAGCCATTCTGGCAATAAACGCTTGAAACGAGCGCCGTTCCCTTCCGCGTTCGCGTCCATTCGATTCAACCCCGCCAGCCACGCCTTTCATGATCGGAGACGAGCCCAAGGCAAACACCACACCCAGGCATTGATTGCGCTGGCTGAGGGTGTTGCTCGCACTGATCCGTGCCGGGTCGCTTGACAATTCTCCGGCAGTGCAACCTGCTTGACAAAATGCATAGGTAAACCACCTTGTCAGAGCAGCTAATCAGTTGACCCGCCTTGTACAGAAAAGGTGCTCCTTACGCTCAGAAACCGTTCACTTTATATACGGCAACTCGATAACAATCCCGCCTGAGAATCTGCACTCAAATTGACAACACAACACTTCTAGACTTTCGGGCCGGAAGAAATGTCCAAAATGGACTACATTGAAGCCTTAATGGTACGCTAGCAAAGTACTCAACGATTGGATTTAGCGTGCTGACATATGCCTATTGGAACAACAAGGGCGGCACCGGCAAGACAAGCCTGTGCTTCCAGAGCGTTACCACCTACGCACACGAACACCCAGATGAACGCATCCTAGCTATCGATGTTTGCCCCCAAGCGAACCTCTCCGAGCTGATGCTCGGAGGACTTGCGCACGGCGGCAGCACCAAACTCCTAGCTTTACAAGGAGAAGCAACGCGCCGCACGATCGGTGGTTACTTCGAGCGGCGCCTGCCGGCTCCATTCTCGCCACCACAGATTAGTGCGGACGCATACATTTCGCATCCTGCCGACCATAATAATCAAATCCCGCAGAACATCGATCTCATTGCAGGAGACCCTCTCCTTGAGCTGCAAAGCACCGCCATGTCAACCTTAGCGAGCACAACCGTGCCAGGAACTAACGCATGGCTTGCCATCATTGACTGGCTCAAAGACCTATTAGACACGATTCGCGATGAATACGACGTCGTATTCATCGATGCGAATCCTTCGTTCTCTATCTACACTCAGGTTGCACTGTCAGCCGCCGATCGTCTTGTGCTGCCAGTAATGGCTGACGACTCCTCGCGTCGCGCTATTCAGAACGCCTTCTCTCTGGTCTACGGACTCAAGCTACCATCAGCAATCTATTCCCAGTACGCTTTTGCAACGAAACTGCGCGAGGCCAACCGAGCTCTGCCGAAAGTACATGTCATCGCAAAGAACCGACTGACTCAGTACATGGGATCTGCGTCGGCATACTCCGCCGTGCTGCGATCGATCGACACAGACGTATCCGTCCTAATTTCCCAGCACCCCGATATGTTCAACTTCACTGATACTTCGGAGGCGTTGGTGGAGGTTCGCGACTTCCAGACGGCTGGCGTTGTGGCTTTCGCTCGTGGCTGCCCGTTCTACGCGCAACGTGCTGGCCGCGCCGACGTGATGGGACGCCGCGTTCGGGTTAAAGACGAGTACCTCCAGAACTGCGTGAATTCTCTCAATATGCTGGTTCAGAAATTATAATTGCATACGTTGGTGCCAAACTGCAGCGGCGTTTCCCAGAAACGCAGTTGCACCGCCATATTCCCCCTTTATGTGCATCTCATTAGCCGTTCCTCTATCGAACGCTTCAGCGACCGGTCTTTGGGCCTACAAATTCCAGTAAAATTTGACCAAAGTAAGGAGCGTGGCATGGCAGCGAACAGTTTCGAAACGCTAAAGCAGGTAATCGAGGCCAATTCAGTAGCAAACGATTTTTACAATGCCGCACAGGAATGGGGCATAACGTCGGTCGACGAACATCCTTCGAATGAGGGTGAGTGCGTTTGCGGACAGCAGCACCTGCTCTACATGTACACCATCCAAAACCATCACACTGGGCAGTCCTTGGAATACATCGGCAGCAAGTGTGTGCAACACTTCCAACGAGGTGATCTGAACCTTCAGGTCACTATCTTCCGGGGCTTGTTCGAGCTTCGCAAGAAGATCCTTGCAGGGGAGCATATTTCCCTCACATCAGACTACTTTTCACGGGGGATCTTGGCTTGGTTGTATGACGAAGGTGCTTTCCCGGCCACTCCTTACAACGGTAACGATGGCGGAAACGACTATCGGTTTCTCCTAGATATGTTCAACAAACGCAACAAGAATGAAATCTCCCAGGCACGACAGAACAAGATAAGAGGGCTTTTGCACTACACGGTAAAGCCGTTCATTCGCTATCATCCTGCTCTGGGCTAGTCCAAAAGTCATCGAGGCTTGCCGCTCAGCAGAAACGCAACAAAAGTTGAGTCAAAGACCTATAAGGTGCAGGCGCACTAAATTCCGCATACTTTAGACAGTCATTCTTGCCGAAACTAATTTTACAAATCGGAAATAGGCCGAAGTTGAGCAGCCTCAATGGGAACGCTAGTGCTAGAATCTGGCCCTTATAACCGAGCTCCCACTACCAGTTGCAATTTCACTGCAGGGGTTACTCTCAATACCGTATCTGCTGGCCTTTTCACGTCCACAGTTAGTTACTGAACAGCTGTCGAGCCCATTCACTGCCGGTCAGCAGACGGTTCTCGCGTTTGGATACCTTCCAGCCCTCGGCAGTGCGGGTGAGCTCCCAGCGGTTCGCGCTGACGCGCTCGGCAGTCCATGGCTCGCCGCGGCGGGCGAAAACCAGCGAATGGTTGGTTGCCACCGCGGTGTCCCCGTCGATGCGCAGCGACGGCGCGGTGCCGACGTGCGCGCACCCGGCCGCCATGAAGTCCTTGTGGGTGTCGAATTCGACAAGCCCCGCAAGGTCTTCGTGCTGCAGCGTGGTGGTGTCGAAGGAGTAGGTCCCGCCCTCGGCCCAGAGCCGCTCGATGGCCTGCCCGTTGCCGGAGTCGGCGAAGGGTCCGTAGCTTGCGATCAGGTCCAGGATTTCAGCCCGGTCTTCCAGCGCCTGCAGGCGCTCTTCGATGTTTTTCACCAGTCCCTCCAAGGAACGATTGTGCTCAGTGTCGAGGAGAAGAGGACTTCTCCGGCCTGTGGAGCCGAGGGTTCGGCGGCAAGTTGCTGTTCGGTACCGCGGATCGCGGCACCGGTGCTCTCCGGTTCCCCGTCCAGGTACAGCAATCGGATCCGCAGTTCGCCCGGCTGGTGGCTGACGGTGTCCGCGAAAGGCAGCGTGCTGTGCTTCTGCGCGTGGCTGAAGGAGAAGGTCCAGCCTCCGGCGACGCCGGGAACCTCCAGCAGTGCGGGCATCAACGTGGTGTCTTCCCAACGGAAGCTGTCGTGTGCGTCCAGACCGTGCGGTTCCGGGTAGCGGGTGAGCGTGATGTGCATGCCCTGGTTCGGGCGGAACGGCAGCACGTCGGGGCTGACCAGTGCGTGCGGCGCGGAGTAGCCCTTGACCGGGCGGAAGAATGCCAGCAGCTTGCGTTCAACCCCGGGAATGATGGGCCCACGGCCCCACTGGAATGACGCTTCGCCCAGGCGATCCCAGGCATCCACGCTGTGCTCCACCGGATCCCGGAACCAATACATCGCCACGAAATCGGTGTCCGCGAACGTCGAGTCGGCGGCATGCGCCGGCTCCTCTTCACGGATCCGGGCCCAACGATCTCCCCAGGCCACGCCGGGCAGGGCCAGGTTCTCGGGGCGGTGATCCAGCTGGTGCCAGCGGTTGTACGCGCCATGCAGCGAGGCATCGTCCAGTTGGACGAAGGAGAAGAACGCCAAATCGGAGAACATGAAAATCCTTGCTCCGGAAGCCTCCGGGTCGCCGCGCGGACCCGGTGAGGGTCCCCGCCCTCCATGCTCGCGCAGCTGCGGCGGGCCGCGCCGGAAGGATCCCGGAGAACGGGATCATCTCAGGCCCGCCACTAGGACTTTTTTGTAACGTGGCAGGCATGTGGCATGGCCGTGGGCCTGCATTAACTACCAGGATCTAAGGAAGCCGACTTGTCTACAGAAAAGATCGCCATTCTCGACGGCGCACGCACCCCCGTAGGCCGCTACGGCGGGAGCCTGAATTCGGTGCCGTCCCATGAGCTGGGCCAGATTGCCGCCCGCGAGGCGCTGTCCCGCAGCTCGGTCGCCCCGGAACAGGTCGACGAGGTCATCATGGGCTGCGTGGGCCAGGTCGGCCCCGACGCGTATCTTGCCCGGCGGGTGGCACTCGGCGCGGGGCTGGCCGAGTCCACTCCGGCATTCACCGTCAACCGCCTGTGCGGCAGCGGTCTGCAGGCCATCTGGTCCGGCGCCCAGCAGCTGGCCTGGGGCGGCTCGCAGTTCATCCTCGCCGGCGGCGCCGAGTCCATGTCCCGCATGCCGTTCCTTGACTACGACTCCCGCGGCAACTCCCGGCTGGGCAACCGCACCGTGCTGGACGGCACGGTAGCCATGCTCACCGACCCGTTCTCCGGGCAGCACATGGGTGCCACCGCTGAAAACGTGGCGGACAAGTACGGCATCAGCCGCGAGCAGCAGGACGAATTCGCCGCCGAAAGCCAGCGCCGCTCAGGCACCCCGGAAGCCTTGGCCGCCTTTGCCGAAGAAATCACCGCCGTGACCACCGGCGGGCGTAAGCCGGCCACGGTGAGCGTCGACGAGCACCCGCGCCCGGACACCACCGCCGAAAGCCTGTCTTTGCTGAAGCCCGCCTTCCGGGCCGGCGGCAGCGTGACCGCAGGCAACGCCTCGGGCATCAACGACGGCGCCGCCGCGGTGCTGCTGGCCAGACAGCAGACCGTGCAGGAGCTCGGCCTGGGTTCGCTGGCCACCTTGGAGCACGTCACCACCGCCGCGCTGGACCCCGCCTATATGGGCTACGCCCCGACGCTGGCCCTGCACAAGCTCTTCGCCGAAACCGGCCTGTCCCCGCAGGACATCGACACCTTCGAGGTCAATGAGGCATTCGCCGCGCAGGCGCTGGCAGTCATCCGGGACGCCAAGCTGGATCCTGCACGCGTGAACCCCTACGGTGGCGCCATTGCCCTGGGCCACCCGATCGGCGCCACCGGTGCCATCCTGCTGCTGCGCGCGGCCAAGGACCTGGTGCGCCGGGGCCTGGACCACGCGGTGGTCACCATGTGCATCGGCGGCGGCCAGGCGCTGGCCGCGCTGATCAAGCGCACCGGCGCCTGATCCGCGTCGCACCCCGCGCACAGCACAGAGGCCGGGGAGGGACACCGATTACTGGGTCCCTCCCCGGCCTCTTGCCTGTGTTGCCTGTTGCCTGCTGGGCTTAGCTTTCGACGGCTCCGACCAGGTCCTCGTTGCCGGCGGCAGCGGTGCCGGCGGCACGCTTCCCGTTCTTCCGGTCGCGGATCAGCCAGGCCAGCACGAAGCCGATCACGCTGGTGACCAGGACGATCGTGTAGGTCAGGGTGTAGGCGGATTCCGACGGAACGCCAACGCCCTCAACGGTGGAGGAGGCCAGCGCCATGGTGGTCACGGTGGTGCCCACGCCCATGAAGATGGTGCGGGTGACGGTGTTGATGCCCATGCCCTCGCTGGTGTTCTCCACCGGCACCGACTCGGCGACCAGGTTCGGGAACGCGGTGTAGGCGAACATGGTGCCGACGAACACCACGTTGATCGCGATGATGTAGCTCAGCACGCTGTACTGCGCCCAGAACAGCGCCCCGTAGCCGATCACGCAGATGACCACGCCGATCAGCAGCGAACGGCGGGCCCCCACCTTCGCGGCGATCTTCCCGCTGATCGGCGAGCAGATGAACGCCACTGACGCGGCGCCGAAGATGACCAGGCCGCCCATGGTCGGCGACAGGCCCAGGCCCACGCCGAATCCGGCCGGGGAGAGCATGATCATCGGGCCGATGATCTGCGCGGCGACCAGCGGGCCGACGCTCAGGATCGCGGTGGCCAGCTGGGTCAACGCCATCTTGTTGGTCTTCAGCAGGCGCAGGTTGATCATCGGGTTCTGGACCCGCAGTTCCCACCAGATCCAGATCGCGGCGAGGGCCAGGCCGCCGAGCACGAACTGCAGGGTGCGGGCGCTGGTGATGCCCCAGGCGGCCGCGTTCGAAACGCCGTAGAGCACCAGGGCCACGGCCGGAGCGAAGAGCAAGCCTCCGAGGTAGTCGATCCTCCGGTTGTCCTTGCTCAGCCCGGTGGAGCGGTCAAGCATGGTCATGGCCATGACCGCTGCGATCAGGCCCAGGATGCCGGAGACCATGAACAGGCCCTGCCAGTTGCCCAGGTCCAGCATCACGCCGGCCACCAGGCTGCCGCCGGCGCCGGCGATGAAGGACACCGCGGCGACCAGCGCGATGGCGCCGGGGACCTTGTCCTTCTCGATCCCCGCGCGGGCGATGCCCAGGCCCAGCGGCAGCGTTGCGCCCGCCGCACCCTGGAACGCACGGCCGATGATGACTCCCTCGATGGAGCCCGCCGTGAAGCTGATGATCGAGCCGACCAGCGAGATGCCCAGCACGATCACCAGCATCTTCTTGCGTCCGTAGATGTCTCCCAGGCGGCCGCAGATCGCGGCGGAGGCCGCGGCGACGAGCAGGAAGGAGGTGGCTGCCCAGCCGGCGGTGGCCGCGTCCGTCTGGAACTCGGCCATCAGGCTCGGCAGGGCGATGAAGATCATCGCGGATTCAAAGGTGCCGACCAGCTCCGTGGCGATCAGCACGGTGATGATCTTTGCATAGCTTGACCGGGTGGCCCCGGCCTGTTGTTTGTCTAGAAACGACGCCATCGTGTTTCCTTTGCTGTTGTCAGTGCATGGTTGCGACAGCGCCCGGGGAACCGGGCGCTGGGTAATGCGTACTGAAAGAAAGTCCGGAACGGCGCGCGAGATTTGGGATGCGCCACCGGCGGACGGGTCCCCGCCCCGGACCGCTCGATGCGTCGAGGGAGCCGGGGCGGGTGGAATATGGCGGGTCCGGGCGGTGCCAGACCCGCGGGTGCGCGGGGCCTAGTGGCCCTGGACGCTCAGGGTGGAGTCCTGCGGATCCGCGGCGTCGGTGCGCGGCGTATCCTTGATGCGCAGCGCCAGCAGGAAGCCGATCACGCAGGAAACGCTGATGATGATGTAGGCGGTGTTGAACGCCGACTCGGTGGAGACCATGGTTCCTTCCACGGTGGAGGAGGCCAGCGCGACGGTCAGCACCGTGGTGCCCACGGCCATGAAGATCGTGCGGGTCACCGTGTTGATGCCCATGCCCTCGCTGGTGTTCTCCAACGGCACCGATTCGGCGACCAGGTTCGGGAACGCGGTGTAGGTGAACATGACGCCGATGGCGATCACGTAGGTGTTGATGACGAAGGTGAGCAGGTTGTTATCGGCCCAGAACATCATCGAGTAGCCAACGAAGCTGATCACGATGCCGATCAGCAGCGCACGCCGGGCGCCCACGGCCGCGGCGACCTTGCCGCTGAACGGGGAGCCGACGAAGCTGAGGGTCGCGGCGCTGAAGATGATCAGGCCTCCCACGGCAGGGGAGACGCCCAGGCCGGCCGGGTCGGTGGCCGGGGCCAGCAGGATCAGCGGGGTCAGGATGCCCACGGCCACCAGCGGGCCGATGCCCAGCACCGCGGTGCACAGCTGGGTCAGGGCCATCTTGTTGGTCTTCAGCAGGCGCAGGTTGATCATCGGGTTGGAAACGCGCAGCTCCCACGCGACCCAGAGGGCAGCCACGGCCAGGCCGCCGAGCACGAAACCCAGGGTCCGTCCGCTGAACACGCCCCAGGCGCTGGCATTGGTCAGGCCGTAGAGCACCAGGGCCACGGCCGGCGCGAAGAGCAGCCCGCCGACGTAGTCGATGCCGCGGGCTTCGCCGCGGGCCACCGGTGAGGTCTTCAGCAAGGTGATAACCATCAGCGCGGCGATCAGGCCCATGGCGCCGGAAACGATGAACAGCGCCTTCCAGTTGCCCAGCTGCAGCAGCACCCCGGCAATCAGGTTGCCGCCGGCGCCGGCCAGGAACGAGGACCCGGCGATCAGCGCGATCACGTTCGGCACCCTTTCCTTGGGCAGTTCCTGGCGGGCCAGGCCCAGGCACAGCGGCAGCGTCGCCCCGGCCACGCCCTGCAGCGCACGGCCCAGGATCACGCCCTCCAGCGAGCCGAAGGTGAAGCTGATAATCGAGCCGACCACGGAGATCGCCAGCACGATCGCCAGCAGCTTCTTGCGACCGTACATGTCGCCCAGGCGACCGCAGACCGCGGCGGAGGCGGCGGCCACCAGCAGGAAGGCCGTCGCGGCCCAGCCGATGGCGGCCGCGTCGACGTTGAACTCGTGCATCATGCTGGGCAGCGCGATGAAGATCATCGCTGATTCAAAGGTGCCGACGAATTCGGCGACCAGCAGGACGCTGACAATTTTTGCGTAGCCAGGGAACTTGGCCGTTTTCGGTGAGGCATGCTGCCCGGAGGACGCCATGGCGCTTCCTATTCTGTGCGGTGTGAGTGATGTACGCCCGCGGTGCATCGGTGGTTCCCGGGACTTCCTCCCCGGGAGTGCGCGGATCGCCAAGCGTCCTGCGCGACGCAGTTAACTGCGTGGATCGGGGACCGGATGCCGGCCGCCCTGCGCGAGCGTGAAATTAGTATGTTGCCGATCCGAAAACCGCTCCGCGCAAAGTCCCAGACAGTGGGATAAGAGGAGATCCTCGTCACATCCGCTTGGCACACTGAGTGCTGAAGCGTTGGCAACCAAAAGGAGCAGGCATGGGTGTACTCGACGGCCAGGTGGCTTTGATCACCGGAGCGGGGCAGGGCGTAGGCCGCGGCATCGCCCGCGCATTGGCGTTCGAAGGAGCGCGGGTAGCGCTCGCCGGACGCACCGCGCAGAAGGTGGAAGACACGGCCGCCCAGATCCGCGCGGAAGGCGGAGACGCCCACGCGTTCACGTGCGACGTCATCGACCCGGAACAGATCGAAAAGCTGGTCGGGGACGTGGTGGAGCATTTCGGCTCCCTGTCCATCCTGGTCAACAACGCGCAGACCACCGTGCACGGACAGCTGCTAGACCTGGCGGAGCAGGACTACCTGCGCGGCATGGAATCCGGCCCGCTGGCCACCTGGCGCTTGATGCGCGCCTGCCACCCGCACATGCAGGGCAATGGCGCCATCGTGAATTTGGGTTCGGCCGCCGGCGTGCGGTGGAACCCGACCGGCTACGGCGGCTACGCGGCCGCCAAGGAAGCGATCCGCGTGCTGACTCGCACGGCGGCCTGCGAATGGGCAGCCGACGGCATCCGGGTCAACGCAATTCTTCCGCTGGCCACCTCGCCCTCCCTTGAGCATTGGGAGCGCATCAACCCGGAGGAAGCGCGCGAGTACATCGCGACGATTCCGCTGGGGCGCATGGGCGACACCGAGAAGGACATCGGCCCGGCGGTCGTGTTCCTCTGCTCGGAAAACTCCCGCTACATCACCGGGCATTCCC
This sequence comes from Glutamicibacter protophormiae, assembly GCF_014647495.1. Classification (GTDB taxonomy): domain Bacteria; phylum Actinomycetota; class Actinomycetes; order Actinomycetales; family Micrococcaceae; genus Glutamicibacter; species Glutamicibacter protophormiae. Next base: position 83,691 of record NZ_BMPH01000005.1, on the reverse strand, counting down.
TGCCGGTGGACGGCGGGCAAGTGCTCATGCGCTGAGCAACCCTGCAAGACCCCGGCTCGCTGCACCAACAGGCCTTCACCGATGATGGCCCTGCCATCGGTGCGCAGCTACCCTACGGCGAAACACCACGGATCGCCGGCACCACACCTACGAATAGGAGAAGCCATGTCCATTGACATGACCGAAGTCACCGATTCCGAGCAGTTCGACGAAGTCCGCCTGATCGACGCGGGCAGCAACCCGACCCGCTTCGCGCGCGGCTGGCACTGCCTGGGCCGCTCGAAGGACTTCCGCGACGGCAAGCCGCACACCGTGAAGGTCTTCGGCACCAAGGTAGTCATCTGGGCCGACACCAAGGGCAAGCTCAACGTGCTGGACGCCTTCTGCCGCCACATGGGTGGCGACCTGTCCAAGGGCGAAATCAAGGGCGACGAGATCTCCTGCCCGTTCCACGACTGGCGCTGGGGCGGCGACGGCAAGTGCAAGGACGTGCCGTACGCGCAGCGTGTGCCGCTGCGTGCCCGCACCGCAGCCTGGGAAACCATGGAGGTCAACGGCCTGCTGTTCGTCTGGAACGACCCGCAGGGCAACCCTCCCCCGGCTGACGTGACCATTCCCGAGATCCCGGGCTTCGGCACCAGCGAGTGGAGCGACTGGTCCTGGAACACCTTCCTGGTCGAGGGCTCGAACTGCCGCGAGATCGTGGACAACGTGGTGGACATGGCGCACTTCTTCTACGTGCACTACCAGATGCCGCAGTACTTCAAGAACATCTTCGAGGGCCACGTCGCCGCGCAGCACATGCGCTCGACCGGCCGCGACGACATCCACACCGGCGTGCAGCTGGACATGCCGGACTCGGAGACCATCTCGGACGCGGCCTACTACGGCCCGTCCTTCATGCTGGACACCGTGTACACCGTGGCCGGCGACACCACCGTTGAGACCAAGCTGGTCAACTGCCACTACCCGATCTCGCAGGATTCGTTCGTGCTGATGTTCGGCACCACCGTGCACACCATCGACGGCGTCACCCAGGAGCAGGCCGACGGCATGGCCGAGATGTTCACCGAAGGCGTCGAGACCCAGTTCAAGCAGGACGTGGAGATCTGGAAGCACAAGACCCGCATCGAGAACCCGCTGCTGACCGCCGAGGACGGCCCGGTCTACCAGCTGCGCCGCTGGTACGAGCAGTTCTTCGTGGATGTCGAGGACATCACCGAGGACATGGTCGCCCGCTTCGAGTTCGAGGTGGACACCACCAAGGCGCTGGAAACCTGGAAGGTCGAGGTCGCTGAAAACGTGGCGAAGGGCATCGTTCCGGAACAGGATCCAACCAAGGCCAAGGCCTAGCCTTTACCGATAAACCACGCACCCGGCGCATCGATGCAGGGGAAAAGTACTATCGGCCCGGAAACGGGCCAGCGAGGAGCACCTCATGAAACAGATCGATTGCCAGCAGTGCGGGACCGCCGTTCTGGTGGAGAAGTTCAGCATCCCGCACACCAGTGTGCAGTGGGTCAGTGATGCGGCGACCTCGTGCCCCCGCTTCGCCGAAGCCACGGCCGATGCCCGGGACAGCGTGTGCGGCACCACCGCACTGAGCTGCTCGTCATTGAGCCAGAGCATCGATGACGCGGTGCGCGACGGCCGCCTGCCTATCAAGTCCCGCGTGGAGCCGGTCATCGGCGACGCGCTTGTCGCCGACGCCCTCTAGGAATTTCGGCGGCGCACCCGGCAAAGGGGCTCCCACCACGGTCCGCACCATGGTGGGGGCCCCTTGTCTTTGTTTGTTATTCCCTATCCCACCACCCGGCCTCGTGCCGCGAAAAGGATGAGCATGACCACCACAATTCCCGATCCGTTCGCCCCGGTCACCCTGGGCCCGGTGACGCTGCGCAACCGCATCATCAAGGCCGCCACCTCCGAGGGGCGCTCCCCCAAGGGCCTGGTCACCGACGACCTGATCGACTTCCACCTGGACTTCATCCGCGGCGGCGCGGGCATGACCACGGTGGCCTACTGCTGCGTCTCCCCCGAGGGCGCCTCGGCGCCGGGCCAGATCCTGATGAGCGAGAAGTCGCTGCCAGGGCTGCAGCGGCTCACCGATGCGATCCACGCCGAGGGCGGCGCGATCTCCGCGCAGCTGGGCCACGCGGGCATGGTCGCCTCCAAGAAGATCACCGGCGTGACCTCCATGGGGCCAAGCAAGTTCGTGAACCCCTCCTCCATGGAGTACTGCCGCGCCATCCGGCGCGAGGAAATCACCATGGTCATCGAGCAGTTCGGGGCGGCGGCCCGGATCGCGGTGCAGGCCGGCTTCGACGCCGTGGAGCTGCACTTCGGGCACAACTACCTGCCCAGCTCCTTCCTCTCCCCGCTGCTGAACCGCCGCAAGGACGACTACGGCGGCAGCATCGAGAACCGTTCGCGCTTCGTGCGCGAGATCGCGCAGCGCGTGCGCGAGGAAGTCGGGGACAAGATCGCGGTCATCGCGAAGATCAGCATGGACGACGGGCTGCCCGGCAGCATCTGGCTCAATGATTCGATCCGCACCGCGCAGCTGCTGGACGAGGACCGGAACCTGGATGCCATCGAGCTGACCCAGGGGTCCTCGATCATCCGCCAGATGTACCTGTTCCGCGGCGATGTTCCGGTGTCCGACTTCGCCGCCGTGGTGAAGGAGCCGATGAAGACCGGCGTGCGGTTGTTCGGCAAGCTCGCCTTGGGCAGCTTCCCGTACAAGGACCTGTACATGCTTGACGCGGCCCGGCAGTTCGTTCCGGTCATGAAGCACACCAAGCTGATCCTGCTCGGCGGCATCACCAACCGCGGGCACATCGACACCGGCATGCGCGAGGGCTTCGACTTCGTGGCCATGGGCCGCGGGCTGCTGCGCGAACCGGACCTGGCCAACCGGATCCGCGAGGATTCCACGGTCACCAGCCGCTGCATCCACTGCAACAAGTGCATGTACACGGTCTACGGGCGCACCCACTGCGTGATGGAGCCCGATGACCACCATGGCGCAGTCCCGGATCGCAACTCGCCGTACGCGGTGGACCGCGCGCGGCTGCTGCCGCTGAGCAGCGTCGGGTAGCCGTTCATTCCGGACGCTTCGTGCAGCCGCCGCGGTAGTGCTACCGCGGCAGCTGCACGAAGCCCTTCATCAAGATCCTTGCGGTGCGCAGCAGCGAGGTGTGCACCAGCGCGCCGGCGGCGTCGAAGTGCGCGGCGGCGGACACCGCGCCGGAAGGCGTGCCCAGCCTGATGACGTCGCTGTTCCGCCGGCTGGCCAGCACCGCGGAGATGCTTCCGGGAATCTGCGCGGCGGCCGCCAGGCACATGGCCCCGGTGCCCGGAACCGCCTTGTGCGTCTGCCCCATGGAGATTACCCGGACCAGCAGGTCGCAGTCCCCGGCCGGGCTCAGCGAGCCGTCCAGCAGCGTCGCGGGAGCCGGTGCGGCAACCAGCACGATCTTGGGCATGACCTGCGCCGCGTCCCCGGGAGTGGCGCACAGCCCCATGGCCACCGCCCCGGCCCGGCGGATCTTTTCCAGCAGCGCCATCACCGGCCTGTTCGCATCGATCTGCTCCGGGCTTTCGGTGCCTTCCAGGCCCAGCCGCGCAGCCTCGATGACCACCGTCGGCAGCGCGGCGTCCACCAGGCTCACCGGATACTCCTGCCCATCGACCGGCAGCACGTCCACCGGATTGCCGGTGGGCAGCAGCCCCGGACTGCGGCTTCCGGCCGGGTCGGGGTAGCTCAGTTCAATGGGTGCGGCGGCGCCGTGCACCCCGGGCAGCGACAGGTCGCCCTCCACGGCGGCGCGCCCCTGGACCACCTGCAGGCTCACCTGGACGATTTTCGAGGTGTTCGTGTTGAACAGCGTGAAGGCCTGCCGCCCATCCGGGGCCCGGAGCAGCCCGGCTTCCAGGGCGAAGGGCACCACCCCGGAGGACAGGTTGCCGCAGTTGCCGGCGTAGTCGGTCACCCCGGTATCCACCGCGACCTGCCCGAAGGTGTAGTCCAGATCCACCCCCTTACGCTGCGAGCGGGCGACCACCATGACCTTGGACAGCGAGGAGCTGCCGCCGCCCATCCCGTCCAGCTGGCGGCCGAAGCGGTCCGGCGAGCCCAGCGCTTCGGCGAAGACCCGGTCCCGGGCCTCGCGCCCTTCGGGAAGCCAGCTGTGGGCGAAAAACAGGCCCTTGCTCGTTCCGCCGCGGACGAATGCGGCCTCGATCCACTGCACACGAACTCCTCTTTGCCGCCGTCGCGGGCCGCGTCGCGGTCCCTGCCCTGCGGCAATTCTAGGTGCGGCGCAGTGTTAGACGCTCACGCGGTCCATATCGTGGAGGAATGCAAGGAAGTTCTCGGTGACCTCGGCGGCGCGCTCCATGGCGATCAGGTAGCCGCCGCCGGGCACGGTGGCCACCGAGCGCACGTCCCCGTGCTGCGCGTCGAGCTGCGCCTGGATGCCCTCGCCGTACTGTTCGGCCAGCTGCAGGTCGGTTTCCGAGCCCAGGAAGTAGTACGGAACCGTGCTCTTCCCGGCGGCGCGGTCGTTGCGGTAGTCCCAGTTCAGGTCCGCCACCCGGTACCAGTTGATGCCGCCGCCGAAACCGCTGCGGGCGAAGTCGCTGACATAGGCTTCCAGCTCCCATTCGCCCAGCCAGGACCAGGGCAGGGCCGGCGGCTGCGGCAGCGCCTGGCGGTAGGGTGTGCCCGCAGGGTTGGCGTACACCGCGGCGAAGTCTCCCTCGGTGGACAGCACGTGGAAAATCTTGGCGATGATCTCGCGCGGGTGCGCGTCGTAGTCCGCCCGGGCGCCCTGCGGGTCCACATGGTAATAGGCCATGTGGTTGAATGCTTCCTTGCCGCGCTCGATCTCGGTCTGCGATGGCAGCGCGTCGTAGTGCGGCAGGCCGGCGTATTGCAGGCCGATCAGCGCGCGCACCCGTTCGGGGTGTTCGGCGGCCAGGTCGTAGGCGGCGAACATGCCGTAGTCGATGCCGGAGACCACCGCCTGCTCCTCGCCCAGGTGGTCCAGCAGGCCCACCAGGTCCGCGGTGATGGCATCGGCCCGGTAGGCCGCAAGCTCCTCGGGTGCTTCGGTCTGCCCCATGCCGCGCAGGTCCGGTGCCACCACGCGGTAGCCGGCCTCGGCGAGCGCGGTGATCTGGTGGCGCCAGCTGAACCAGGTGTGCGGGAAACCGTGCAGCAGCAGCACCAGCGGGCCCTGGCCTTCTTCCACGTAGTGCATCTGGATGCCGTTGATCCGGGCGTAGTGGTGGGTCCAGTTCCTCATGGGCTGCTCCTTCGGGGAAAGAAATCGACGGCGGTTACTTCGCGCCGCCCACCATTACATCCCGGCGCATGGCGGGCCGAGCGGTGCATCCCGGTGGCCGGGACGCGCCCCGCGCCAATAACGAGCGCTTGGTTAGTTGTTAGGATGGAATTCGACCCCGCAGCGCCCGGCGCGCGGCGAAGACCCGGATCCTCCTGCACCTGCACCTTCTGCGAAAGAGCGACATATGGCTGAAAAGACCGCCCCGGCCCGACGGACTGTCATCCTCGACAACGCTGCCCGGCTCTTCGCCGAGCAGGGCATCGGCGGCACCTCGGTGCGCGAAATCTCCGCCTCGGTGGGCATGCTCTCGGGCAGCCTCTACCACCACTTCGCTTCCAAGGACGAAATGGTCGAGGAGATCCTGACCGAGTTCCTCGAGGAGCTGCAGGGCCGCTACCGCAGCGTCACCGATTCGGGTACCGAACCGCGCGAGGCGCTGAACCAGCTGATCCGCATCACCCTGGAAATCATCCGCGACTTCCCGTACGCCACGCAGATCTACCAGAACGAGGTCGCGTACATCCAGAAGCTGCCCAAGTCCACCGGTGCGCGCGCCATCAGCAGCGACATCGCCAAGCTCTGGGTGGACGTCATCGAGCAGGGCATCGCCTCCGGCGTGTTCAAGAAGGACCTGGATGCCCACGTGGTGCACCGCCTGATCCGCGACGCCCTGTGGCTGACCGCCCGCTGGTTCTCCCCGTCCAAGAAGTACACGCTGGACCAGCTGACCAAGGACTGCAGCGCGCTGTTCCTCGACGGAATCGTGGCCTAGGTTTCCGCTGCTGCGCCCGACTCCAGGCGCAGCTCGTACAGGACCGTGTCGATCCACTGGCCCGCAAAGGGGCCTGCCGAAGCTTGGGCAATGCGCTCCCGGCAGCCCACTTCGCGGAATCCCGCCTTGCGGTGCAGCGCCCTGCTCGCGTGGTTCTCCGCGAAGATGGCGCACTGGATCGTCCAATAACCCCGCGCCCGGGCCCGTGCGCCCAGCGCTCCGAGCAGGGCGGTGCCCACGCCCCGGCCCGCCTGCGCGGCGTCGACGTATACCGAATGCTCGATCACGCCGCGATAGGCCCAGCGTGCGGACACCGGCGACGCGGCAATCCACCCGATCACGGCGCTGTCCCGGTCGACCGCGACCAGGCCCAGCTGTGCAATTTTTCGCGCCGAGAAGTCCTCCCAGGAAGGGACGGTGCCCTCGAAGGTGGCCAGTCCTCCGGCGACGCCCTGGCGGTAGATGCGCTCCACGCCCGGCCACTGCCCAGCGGCCATCGGGCGCAGCTGAACACCGGCGGGCGGCTTCACGCTCAAAGCTCCGAGATCAGCGCGGCGGCCTTGTCCAGCGACCCCGGAACCAGGGTGTAATAGGCCCAGGTCCCGCGCTTCTCGCGGGCGAGCAGCCCGGAATCCACCAGGATCTTCAGGTGGTGCGAGACCGTGGGCTGGCCCAGCTGCAGCGGTTCGGTCAGATCGCACACGCAGGTGCCGTCCGCGGGCCCGTGCTTGACGATGGACAGCAGCCGCAGGCGGTTCGGGTCGGCAATCGCCTTCAGCAGCCGCGCGGCCTCGCGCGCCTCGGCTTCGGCCAGCGCCGGCGCGGCACAGGTGGCACAGCAGGCTGCGCTCGCGGCGTCGTCCGCCACCGGGGTTGCCGTCATCTAGAGCACCTACCTAAATTGACATTCTTCGATATAAGTCATCATACTCGAACCGGAAACATATATCGATGAACATCAATATTACCTAAGGATGCTTCGTGCCACCAACGACAACTCCAGCTGCGCGCCGGACTCCGGGGAAGCTCTCCACCCTGGACCGCTACCTGGCGGTCTGGATCCTGCTGGCCATGGCCCTGGGCCTCGGCCTGGGCCGGCTGCTCCCGCAGCTCGGCCAAATCGTGGATTCCGTCCAGGTCGCCGGCGTCTCGCTGCCCATCGCGCTGGGACTGCTGGTCATGATGTACCCGGTCCTCGCCAAGGTCCGCTACAACGAAACCGGGCGCGTGCTGGCCGACAAGAAGCTGATGATCACCTCGCTGGTGCTCAACTGGCTGCTGGCCCCGGCCTTCATGTTCCTGCTGGCCTGGCTGTTCCTCCCCGACCTGCCCGAATACCGCACGGGACTGATCATCGTGGGGCTGGCCCGCTGCATCGCCATGGTGATGATCTGGAATGACCTGGCCTGCGGCGACCGCGAGGCCGCCGCCGTGCTCGTTGCGGTCAACGCGATCTTCCAGGTCGTGGCCTTCGGCGTCCTGGGCTGGTTCTACCTGCAGGTCCTCCCCGCCTGGCTGGGCCTGCCGACCACCAGCGCGGAGTTCTCCGTCGGGGCGATCACGCTCTCGGTCCTGGTGTTCCTGGGCATCCCGCTGCTGGCCGGGTTCCTCACCCGCACCGTGGGCGAAAGGGCCAAGGGCCGCGACTGGTACGAGGGCGTCTTCCTGCCCAAGATCGGCCCGTGGGCGCTGTACGGGCTGCTGTTCACCATCGTGCTGCTCTTCGCGCTGCAGGGGGATGCGATCATCAGCAACCCCTGGGACGTGGCCCGCATGGCCCTGCCGCTGCTGATCTACTTCGTTGTGGTGTTCGGCGCCGGGATGCTGATCGGGCGCGCCCTGAAGCTGGGCTACGAGCGCACCACCACCCTGGCCTTCACCGCCGCCGGCAACAACTTCGAGCTGGCCATTGCGGTCGCCATCGCCACCTTCGGCGCCACCAGCGGCCAGGCCCTGGCCGGGGTGGTCGGCCCGCTGATCGAGGTGCCGATCCTCGTGGCGCTGGTCTACGTGGCCCTCTGGTCGCGCAAATTCTTCCCCGCCGCATCTTCGCCGCTGAAAGGCTGACCCATGAATACCAAGCCCTCGGTGCTGTTCGTCTGCGTGCACAACGCGGGACGCTCCCAAATGGCCGCCGCCTACCTGCAGCACCTGGCCGAAGGCCGGATCGACGTCCGCTCGGCAGGCTCCGCCCCGGCCGACCAGGTGAACCCGGCCGCCGTCCAGGCCATGCAGGAAGAGGGCATCGACATGTCCGCCCAGACCCCCAAGATCCTGACCACGGCGGCCGTGCAGGCCTCCGACGTCGTCATCACCATGGGCTGCGGGGACACCTGCCCCATCTTCCCCGGCAAACGCTACGAGGACTGGACGCTGGATGATCCAGCAGGCCAGGGCATCGAGCCGGTGCGCAAGATCCGCGACGAGATCCGCACCCGCATCGAACATCTCATCAGCGAACTTCTCCCACAGCGTTAGGAACCCCCGTGAACAACAGCCATCCCATCGTGATCATTGGCGCAGGTCCCATCGGACTGGCCGCCGCCGCGCACCTCAACGAGCGCGGAGAACAGTTCCTGGTCCTCGAAGCAGGAGAAGCTGCCGGGGCGTCCATGCATGAATGGGCGCACATCAAGCTGTTCTCCCCGTGGAAATTCAATGTCGACGCGGCCGCCCGGCGGCTGCTGGAAACACCGGCGGGAAACTGCCTGGGCGACTGGGACATGCCGCGGCAAACCTCCCTGCCCACCGGCGGCGAACTGGTGGAGCACTATCTGCTGCCGCTGGCCGCGCACCCCGCCCTGGCGCCCTCGATCCGCTACCTGCACCGCGTCATCGGCGTTTCGCGCGTCTTAGACGACGGGATCGGCCTGGACAAGACCCGCACGACAGGCCGCGACCAGGCGCTGTTCCTTGTCCGCACCCAGTCCCCCGAAGGCATCCGTGACGTCACCGCCCGTGCGGTGATCGACGCCTCCGGCACCTGGAATACCCCCAATCCCGTCGGACGGGCGGGGCTCGAAGCCCCGGGCGAGGCAGAGGCCCGCTCCCGCGGCGCCATCACCTCGCCGCTGCCCGATCCGCTGGGCGCGGACCGGGACGACTTCGCAGGCAAAACGCTGCTGGTGCTCGGCGCCGGGCATTCGGCGGCGAACACCCTGATTTCCTTGGGCCGGCTGAAGAGCGCCCAGGCGGACACGAAGATCCTGTGGGGACTGCGCGGAACCGCCAACCCGGTCAAGCTCTACGGCGGAGGCGCGGCGGACCAGCTCCCGGCCCGCGGGCAGCTGGGCACCAGCCTGCGCCGCCTGGTCGATACCGGGCAGGTCGACCTCATTGAAAACCTCTCCATCGTGCGCCTGGAAAACGGCGAGCGCACCCTGGTCGTGGGCGCCGACGGGCGGGAATTGCACGTGGACTACATCGTTCCGGCCACCGGCTTCCGCCCGGATCTGTCGATCCTCTCCGAGTTGCGCCTGGAGATGGACCCCGCGGTGGATGCTCCGCGCGAGCTCGGACCGCTGATCGATCCGGAGTTCCACAGCTGCGGCACCGTCAGCGCGCACGGGGAGCGCGTGCTGTCCCACCCGGAGCCGAACTTCTACATTGCCGGCATGAAGAGCTACGGCCGCGCCCCGACCTTCCTGTTGGCCACCGGCTACGAACAAATCCGATCCATCGCCGCCCATCTGGCCGGCGACCTGCAGGCCGCCGCGAGCGTCCAGCTCTCCTTGCCGGAGACCGGGGTCTGCTCCACGGATCTCGGCGGATCCTGCGATGCCCCGGCCCAGGACGCATCGGGCTGCGAAACTGGCCAGCCGGAGCCCGAATCCTGCTGCGCGACGCCGCAACCGGTCGCCTTGGGTTTCCCGACCGGCACCCTCCACGGAAACAAGGGCCTGGTGGAGTAGGTCCGCTCTCCGGAGTTCCGCTGGATGAACCATTGGCCGGCATTGCTTGAACCGCCGGACCGTGGTTTGCCCGACTCCCGCCCACCGGGACAGCTCCCGCGTTGCATTCCCAACCTCAGTAGCCTCAAACTATTTCCCCCGCGCACGCCCCGACAGGCTTGCCCGGGGTGAAGTTCCAGCTGGATTACGCCAATACAGAGCGTCCCAACAGTTGAGGACGGTGCTGCGAAAAGACAAGGGAGCCACGTGCATGCAGAGCCATGAGCAACCGCAAACCATTCCCGCCCTGGTGGCCTACGCCGCCGAGCATTTCACCGACCGGGAAGCGCTGGTCGATGGGCCGGCGCGCCTGAGCTTCGCCGAACTGGCCGAGCAGGTCCGCCAGACCTCCGCGGCGCTGATCGCCAGCGGCGTGAAGCACGGGGACAAGGTCGCCATCTGGGCGCCGAACACCGCACGCTGGGTGATTGCCGCGCTCGCGGCCACCAGCGTGGGAGCGGCCATGGTGCCGCTGAACTCGCGCTACCGCGGCATCGAGGCGCACCAGATCCTCTCCCGGGCCGAGGCCCGGGTCCTGTTCGTGGCCGAAGGCTTCCTGGACACCTCCTACACCCGGCTGCTCGTCGAGGGCGCCGCACAGCTCGGCTACACCGACGAGGCCCACGTGGTCCCGGGCCTGCCGAAGCTGAAAACCCTTGTCAGCCTGCCAGCTGGGGAGTCCGGCGCGCCGGTGGGCACCGCGGTGCTCCCGCTGGCCGGCTGGGACGACTTCCTGGCGGCCGGCCTCGGCGCGGATCCGGCCCTGGTGGCCGAACGCGCCGCGCAGGTTACCGCGGAGGACATCGCGGATGTCATCTTCACCTCCGGCACCACCGGGCGCAGCAAGGGCGTCATTTCCGCGCACCGCCAGTCCCTGGGCGTCAGCTACGCCTGGGCCGACCACGCGCAGATCACCGAAGAGGACCGCTACCTGGTGGTCAGCCCGTTCTCCCACACCTTCGGCTACAAGGTCGGCATCCTGGTCTGCCTGGCCACCGGCGCGGCCATCTACCCCATGGCGACCTTCGACCTGGATGCAACGGTCCGGCTGCTGCGCGAGGAGAAGATCAGCGTGATCCCCGGCGCCCCGACCATCCACCAGTCGATCCTCGACCACCCGAACTTCCCTGCCGCCGAGGAAACCAACTGGCGCCTGGCCGTGCTCGGCTCCGCCATGGTCCCGGACCGGTTGCTTGAGCGCCTGCGCACCGAGGCCAGGGTCCAGCAGCTGACCACCGCCTACGGGCTGAGCGAGGCCGTGGTGGTCACCATGTGCCGTCCGGGCGACAGCGCGCACACCGTAACCAGCACTGCAGGCCGGCCCACCGCCGGCTTCGAGGTGCGTGTGGTGGACACCGCCGGACGCAACGTCCCGGCGGGCACCGCCGGCGAAGTCCTGGTCCGCGGCGAGAACGTCATGCTCGGCTACCTGGACGACCCGGAAGCCACCGCCAAGGCCATCGACGCCGACGGCTGGCTGCACACCGGGGACATGGGCAAGCTCAACGAGGACGGCTACCTGAGCATCGTGGACCGCATCAAGGACATGTTCACAGTGGGCGGGTTCAACGTCTACCCGGCCGAGGTGGAGAACACCATCGGATCGCTGGACGGGGTCTCCGCCTGCGCGGTGCTCCCCCAGCCCGACGACCGCATGGGCGAGGTCGCGCACGCGGTGGTCGAGGTGCTGCCGGGCTCGCAGCTCACCGAGCAGGACGTGATCACCCACTGCCGCAAATGGCTGGCCAACTACAAGGTGCCGCGCAGCGTGGAAATCACCGCCCAGCTGCCGCGCAACGCGGCCGGCAAGATCCTCAAGCGCAGCATCCGCCCGCTCGCACCGGCCTCGGCAGGTGCCCGTGCCTAGCTTGCGACTCATTGGCGCCACCGCCGTGCTGGATCTGGGTGCGGATCAGAACCGCCAGGGCGTCATCTGGCTACAGGAGGTCAACGACCTGCTCGATGACGTCCTCGCCTCACCGGCCACCTCGCTGGTGACCACCGGCACGGGAAAGTTCTACTCCAACGGCCTGGACGTGGCCGAGGCCGAGGGCCCGGTGGAACTGGACCCGGACTACGTCCGCCGGCTGCAGGCGGTGTACCGGCGCGTGCTGACGCTGCCCATGCCCACCGCGGCGGCCGTCAACGGCCACGCCTTCGGCGGCGGGGCGCTGCTGGCCATGGCCCACGACTACCGGGTGATGCGCACGGAGCGCGGCTTCTTCTGCTTCCCCGAAGTGAACATCGGCATCGCCTTCACCGAAGGCATGGCCGCCCTGGTGCAGTCCAAGCTCAGCGCGGCGCAGGCGCGCGACGCCATGCTGACCGGGCGCCGCTTCGACGGCGACCAGGCCGCGGCCGCCGGACTGGTGGACGAGGCAGTACCGGTGGATCAGCTTGTCGAACGAGCTGTCCAGCTGGCCTCCGCCCACGTACCGGCCCACCCCCAGACACTGGGCGCCGTCAAGGAAATCATGTACGCCGACGCGGCGTCCGCGCTGGAACGTGGGCACCGCCCCGCCGGAGCGCTAGCGGGCTAACGCAGCCAGCCGCCTGAACGGGCGCAAGGAGGGCCGGAATCCACAGGGATTCCGGCCCTCCTCGTTGGTGCGCCCGCCGCCGTTGCACCGGCCAGGTGGCGCATTCGACAGGTATGCCGAAGGCCGGGGCCGGCGGGAACACCATGCTGTTCCCACCGGCCCCGGCCCTCATGCTGCACGGTTCCGGAGACTAGCCGACCTGCGCCTGGACCGGAGCCTTCAGGGTCTGGGCCGCGCGGTAGGCGAAGACCATGCCCGAACCCAGCGGGGTGCCCGGACCCGGGTAGAAGCCGCCGGAGAAGGAGGCGCTGGTGTTGCCCACCGCGTACAGGCCCTCGACGGCGGTGCCGTCCTCGCGCAGCACGCGGGCGTCCACGTCGGTGCGCAGGCCGCCCTTGGTGCCCAGATCGCTCAGGACCATGCGGGCCGCGTAGAACGGCGCCTGGTCGACCGGGATCAGGGTCGGGCCCGGACCGTAGGCCGGGTCGGCGAAGAACTGGTCGTAGGGGTTCTCGCCGCGGTGGAAGTCCTCATCCACGCCGGTGACGGTGAAGCCGTTGAAGCGCTCGATGCTGGCCTGCAGCGCGTCGGCCGGCAGGCCGGTGGCGGCCGCCAGCTCGTCGAGGGTGTCCGCCTTGACCCAGGTGCCGGCGTCCAGGTGCTCCTGCGGGGTGGTGTTGAACGGGCGCATGATGCCCGGCAGCTCGCCGCCGAAGCGCGAGTCGAAGATGAACCAGGACGGGATGCGCTCCGGCGCGGCGGCCAGCACGCGGCCCATCTGGTCGTACGGCAGGCATTCGTTGGCGAAGCGCTGGCCGTTGGCGTCCAGCCACACGCCGCCGCGGAAGCCCAGCGCGAAGGCCGCATTGCCCTTGGGCTGCGCCGCGCCCGGGCACCACCAGGCCTGGTGCAGCTGTTCGACCACGCCGCCGGCCTTCTGGCCGGCGCGGATGGCGGTGCCGGTGTTGGCGCCGGCGGGGGCCATGGTCCAGCCGGAGTTGCCCGGGGTGCCGTTCAACGTGCGCAGGTCCTGATTGGCCTCGAAGCCGCCGGCACCCAGGATGACACCCTCGGTGGCGCGGATGCGGCGGGTGCCCTCGGCGTTCTTGACGATCGCGCCGGTCACGCGGCCGTCCTCGGAGATGACATCCACCAGCTCGGTCTCCAGCTGGATGGTGCCGTTGCCGGTGTTGGTCAGCGCCAGCAGCAGGCGGCCAATCAGCGCCTGGCCTGCGGTCAGCGGCCCGTCCGGGTGCGGCTGGTTGTAGCGGTCGTATTCGACCAGCGGACGCACCAGATCGGCGAGCTCGCCGATTTCCTCGCGCGGCAGGTCCACCGGCATCATGGAGCGGCCCAGCGGCTTGCTCTCATGGGCGTTGAAGTAGTCAGGGAATGCCGTCCAGTAGAACTCGATGGCAGGATCCGACTCGAAGAATTCAACCAGTTCAGGAGCGGTGTCCACAAACGCCTCGCGGCGTTCGACCTCGTGGTCACCCATGACGGCCTGCAGGTAGGCCTTGGCGGACTCGCCGGAGTCCTGGACATCCGCGCGCTGCTGCACCTGGGTGCCCGGCAGCCAGCAGGAGGCGCCGGAGTAGGCCGAGGCCCCACCCAGAAGGTTGGTCTTTTCCACGAGCAGGGTCTTCAGGCCGCGCCGTGCCGCCGTGTAGGCGCCGGCCAAGGCCGCAGCGCCGGAGCCGACAACTACGACCTCGTATTCATCGTCCCAAACCTGATTGTTGGACATAGTTTCTCCTTTGTCGTCCACATGGGTGTGAGCGCTACCCAATCAGACCCGGCAGGATGCGCGGATGGCGCATCCCACCCAGTAGGACAATTCGGGACAAACCCAAGCCGGCAGTTTTTGTGACGTCCCGCACACCGGGATTCACCGTTTCCAAAACGGAAATTTATGGCTAGATATAGATTTAGGCCTTCTCCGGGACCAGGTCTCCGGAAGAGCGTCTCCAGGTCAGTTGTGACGAAGGAATGGGATGCACATGGTTCGGGTCGATCCGCAGCCGCTTGGCGATCAGCCGCCGAACGCTGTTCCCGCGCGCTACGCGCGAGGCTGGCACTGCCTTGGCCTGTCCCACAGATTCCGCGACGGCGGCGCGCACCGCCTCGCCGCCTTCGGCGCAACCCTGCGGGTGCAGGCCGATGGCCAAGACCAGTTGGCGGCCCGGCTGGAGACCGAACAGTCCCCGCAGGATCTTTCCTGCCTTGAGCAGGACGGCCTGTTCTACGTGTGGCACGACCCGCAGGGCAATCCGCCGCCGCAGAACCTGGCGATCCCCCGCCTGCGCAGCGGCACTGGCGCGGAGGATGACGAGGACCTTGAATGGTCGGCTTGGGCGTGGAAGGAAACCACCCTCGCCGCCAGCACCGGCCAGGTCATGGAGCACGTGGTGCATCTGGCCGATTCGCCCCACGTCACCAAGGGCGAGCAGCTGTACTTCAAGAACGTTTTCGAAGGACAGCTGGCCACCCAGTACTTCGAGGGGCCGCTGCACCACAGCTACCAGCTGAAGGATCCGGCGCCCAACGCCGCGGCGATCCAGCTGGCGGACTCGGTGGCCAGCTACTACGGGCCGGCCGTCATGATTGCTCAGCTGGACTACGTGATGGAAGACCGCAATCTCGATGCCATCGTGCTCACCGCGCACTACCCCATCGATGAACAGCACCTGGTGCTGATGACCGGGGTCATGGTCCGCACCGAGCAGCCTCCGGCCCCTGAACTGAAGACCGCCGCCGCCGGGCACGCCACGCAGATCCTGCGCTCGATCACCGGGGCCGTGCGCGCGCAGCTGGACGACGCAGCCGCAACGGGCTGTCGGGCCGCACGCGGGGCCAGCAGCCCCGTCGCGGCACTGCACCGCTGGTATTCCCAGTTCTTCGTCGACGAGCAGGATGTCTCCCCGCAGATGACCGAGCGCTTCGAGTACGAGGTGGACACCACCATGCCGATGGACCTGTGGACCAGGTCATCGGCCCGCAACCTGATCCTCCGCCGAGTCAACGGAAAGCAGCTGGCGTAATGTCGAACCGCGAGCAAGAAAAAGACACCGCAGTGCAGCAGGTGCGCTGCATCGAATGCCTGGCCAAGGTGCAGGTGCGCAAGAGCGCGTGGGAGCAGACCAGCGTCCAGTGGAACAACGAGGCGCTGGACCTGTGCCGCGAGCGCCCCGCCCGCTCTACGGGCAACCTGCCGCGTGACCAGTTCGTGGGCTGCGAGACCCTGCGCGCGGCGGTGCGCGATGAGACGGTTCAGGGCAATCTGAAGCTCGCAGATCAGGCCGCGGCTTCCTGAGCGCACCCCGAAGCAGGTGCAAGGTATGGAACGACAGTTTCCACTGGCGTCAGCGTTCACTCCAAGTGAATCCAAATCCATACTGCCCGAGTTCCGCAGAACATGGCCTGAGCTCGCTTAGGCCATGTTGCTGCGGTAGCCGATGCTATCGGCGAGTGCGGCAATATCCAGCACGATCGCCGGGTTATCGAGCGAACTAGCAAAAATGGTTTCTTGGGGGAAGCGGTCTTCCCACAAGACAATCACTTCACGACCAGGCACGACCGCTGAGGCCGAAACCAGTCCAGAAGCATCGGGAAATACCCGGTGGAGCTCCCTGGCCCACGCTCTTGTTTCAGCTTTCGGCCCGAGAGCGCCCGCAGCAGTTCCGCCGATTCGCAAAAACCAAATATCGGTTAGATCCAGCAAGGTTAGTTCCTCATCGAGCTGAAAAGCCGTGACGTATGGATTCCCGAAGTGCACATCGATAAATCGCCCCTCGTGGAAGACCTCCGCGACGCACGTGAGCACGTCGAATCCAAGGTATGCCACACCCAGCGGCGCATGATTTGCGCTGGTTCAGGATGGGGATCCCAACGTGCGCTGGTCATCGGACCGAACGTTCGCAACCCATTCCACGGCATCGGGTAGCCGCCCCCAGCAGCATGGATTCGCCAACGTACGGTTCCGTCGGGGATTACCCTATAAGACGGTGCCACGTCTCTCAGACCGTCCCCGAGGGAAGTCATATAATCATTCCAAGCGAGGCGATCTGTCTAGCCACCGGCAAGGGATCCCGCCCCTCGGCCAGCCATTGCGCAGGGGTGTACTGGCACGTCTCTACAACCAAGTCCGCATTTTCTGAAGTAAAGAACCCTTCGACCATCTGCGGGTGGACCCCGTCCGAAAGGTCCGCTAGCACTTCGGACAACCCAGGCAGAACCTCTGAACCGACAAACTGCCAGCGAGGAAACCTCAATCTCCCTTTGTGGACAAACGAATGGAGGGCACCGGATGAGCTGTAGTGCCTAACCGTGGATTGGTCCAAGCCGAGCAGTTCGGCAGTATCTCGAGCCGACAGGGTGGAGTCCAAGAATTGGGCGCGAGCGACTACATTCCTTGCAGATGCCTGCGCGGCGTCGAGTTTTTCACCGCGAAGCCCCGCTTCCCAAATACCTTGCGCATCAACTGGAAGCTGGACAATATCGGCGCGGGAGCTCAGTTCACGGACAGCCTCTACGAGCGCGGCCCCATCGAAATTGGCGCGCAGCGCGATTGCCAACGCGTCGGCACTTTCACGCACTTTCTTGTCTGCCGAATGTGGCACCTGAGGCATCAAGGCCATAGGATTCATCCCCTTTCCCACAAGTTTACAGCGGTGTGGAGAAAGGTGGGAAGCGGGCAATTCATACTACATTTCAGCGGAATCTGGATCAGTAGTTGCCGTCAAAGCAGCAGATGCCCCGCCATTGGCGGGGCATCTGCAGGTGGCTTTAGCCTTCGTAGGTGATCTTCACCTTCGGGCTCAGCGCCTTGGCCTGGCAGGCCAAGATCAGTCCTTCTTCCAGGTCCTGCGGTTCGAGCACCTCGTTGCGCTCCATCTCCACTTCGCCTTCCAGCACGATGCAGGTGCAGGCGCTGCACGCGCCCTCGCGGCAGGAGAACGGTGCGTCGAGCCCGGCGTTGAGCAGGACGTCCAGCAGCTTGTTGCCGGCCGGCCAGGCGACGTTGCTGGTCTTTCCGTCCAGCTCCACCTCGACCTGCGCGGTTTCGCCCTCCGCATCCTGGATCAGCGCCTCGACCGGAGCGAACGGGTCGGCATCCAGCGACACGAAGCGCTCGATGTGCACCCGGCTCTGGTCGGCGCCCAGGTTCTGCAGCACGGTTTCAATGCAGTCCATGAACGGGCCGGGGCCGCAGATGAACGCCTCGCGCTGCGCGTAGGGCTTGGCCAGCGCGGTCATCGATGCGAGGTCCGGAATTCCCTGGACGCTTTCCAGCCAGTGGATCACGGTCAGACGGCCCGGGTAGGCCTTGGTCAGGGCCACCAGCTCGTCCTTGAAGATCACGTTCTGCTCGTCGCGGTTCGCGTAGATCAGGGTGATCGAGCCGGTTCCGGAGATCAGCGCCGACTTCAGGATGGACATCACCGGGGTCACGCCGCTGCCTCCGGCGAACAGCAGGAAGTCGGAGTCCAGGTTGGAGGGCACGAACGTGCCGGCGGGCTTGAGCACCTCGATCTCATGTCCGGCTTCCACGTTGTCGCAGATCCAATTGGAGGCGTACCCGTCGCGCGTGCGCTTGATGGTCACCTTGAGCATCTCGTCCTGCTCCGGCGAGCTGCACAGCGAGTAGCAGCGCGCCGCATCGTGGTCGCGGTCGCTGGGGATGCGCAGGGTCAGGAACTGGCCCGGGCGGTAGCGGAAGCTGTCGGCGTGCTCCGCCGGCGGTTGAAGCACCAGGGTGTGCGCATCGGCGGTTTCCCTGATCACCTCGACGACTCGGGTGACCAGCGCGGTGATCCGCGGGCTGCTGACCGTGCTGGTCATGACGCGTCCTCCTCACGGTTCAGGAATTCTACGACGACGCTCTCGAAGGCCTGCTTCTGCTCGATCATGGCCCAGTGCCCGCACTTCGGGAACACATGCAGTTCCACGTCCGGGATGGTGCGCATCGGGATCAGCGAGGCGTCCATCGGGGTGACTCGGTCGTCGCGGCCCCACAGGATCAGGGTCTTGGCCTTGACCTTGTGCAGCATCGACCATGCCGGCGGCTGATCGGATTCGGCCTGCGCGGCGATCTGCGCCTTCATGGCCGCGGCGCTGTACATGCGGCGCGCGCTTTCCAGGGTCTTCGGCTCGGTGGCCAGGGCCCAGCGCTTCTCGATCAGTTCCTCGGTGACGGTTTCCTCGTCGAACACCATGGAGCGAAGCCACTGGATGAGCCGTTCGCGGGTCGGATCCTCGGTGAAGGCGATCAGCAGGTTGATGCCCTCGGCGGGGAACGGCGCAAAGGCGTTCAGGCCCAGTCCGCCCACGGTCACCAGGCGGCGCACGCGCTCGGGGTGGCTCATGGAGAACAGGGTGCCGACCATGCCGCCCATGGAGTTGCCGATGATATCGACCTTGTCCAGGCCCAGCCCGTCCAGCAGGTCGATGACCGCCTGGCTGGCGGCCGGCATGGGGTGCTTGTCGGTCGGGTCGCTGACGCCGAAGCCGGGGAATTCAATCACATAGCAATGGAAGTGCTCGGCGAAGGCCGGCAGCACGTCGCCGAAGTTCTGCCATCCGCTGACGCCCGGCCCCGAGCCGTGCAGGAACACCAAGGGGCGGCCTTGGCCGGCTTCCCAGTAGCGCAGCGTGCCCTGCTCGGTGGGCAGTTCGCGCAGGATTGCGTCGACGCCGGATGCAGGCGATCCGCCCGGCGCATTGCGAAGTTCCGTAGTCATCTGATTGGCTCCTCGATCTGCGGATACAAATTGGTCTTTGGTGAACCTTATTGCGGCGACACCGGGCGAAACAGGCCGGATCCCGATGACCGGGATGCCGTATTCCAGCCAGGGAAATCGACGTGAAACCAACAATCCCAATGGCTGAGACATAGGTCACGTTCGATCGATTCTTTGCCTAGATTTTAGCCAGCAGCAAAGTTTTACGAGCTTGATTAGGAAGCGAGAATTCCATGACGATTACCACCGTGAGCGACGTCCTCACCACCCGTGCCGATGAGCTGCGCGCTTTGGCCTCCGTCAACGAAGAGCTGGGAAAACTGAGCGATGAGACCGTGCAGATCATGCGCGAGTCCGGCGTCATGAAGCTGCTGGCACCGGTGGAGTACGGCGGAACCCGCGCCCACCCGGTTGAATTCGCAGAGACCGTCATGAAGCTCGCCAGCCTGGACGGCTCGGCCGGCTGGGTTGCCGGCGTGGTCGGCGTGCACCCCTGGGAGCTGGAGCTCATGTCTCCGAAGCTGCAGGAAGAAATCTGGGGCGAAAGCAATGAGGTCTGGGTTTCCTCCCCCTACGCACCGATGGGCACCGCGACCCCGGTCGAGGGCGGCTACCGCTTCAGCGGCCACTGGCAGTTCTCCACCGGCACCGACCACTCGGACTGGGTCATCCTGGGCGCTTTCCTGGGCGACTCCGAGGGCAACCCTGTGCAGCCTCCGCAGTTCCTGCACGTGGTGGTTCCGCGCAAGGACTACACCATCGTCGAGGATTCCTGGGATGTCGTGGGCCTGAAGGGCACCGGCAGCAAGGACGTCATCATCGACAACGTCTTCGTCCCGGAGTACCGCGCCATCGACCAGGCCGAGCTGTTCGCCGGCGAGGTGGCCCGCAAGGCCGGCAAGAACGAGCCGATCCACCGCCTTCCGTTCTACAGCATCTTCCCGGTTGGCCTGACCGCCGCCGTCATCGGCATCGCCGAGGGCGCCCTGCAGGCGCACCTGGACTACCAGCGCGAGCGCGTGCAGATCAACGGCTTCAAGTCCGTCGAGGACCCGTACACCATGTACGCGGTCAGCGAGGCCGCCGGCGAAATCAGCGCCTCCCGCGACACCCTGCTGGCCAGCGTCACCCGCCTCTACGACACGGTCGCAGCCGGCGGCGAGATCACCCTGGAGCAACGTGCCCTGGCCCGCCGCACCCAGATCCAGGCAGCATGGCGCGCCACCAACGCCATCGACATGATCCTGTCCCGCTCGGGCGGCAACGGGCTGCGCATGAACAACCCGGTCCAGCGCTTCTGGCGCGACGCCCACATGGGCCTGGCCCACGCGATCCACGTCCCGGGCCCGAGCTACCACGCCGCCATCATGACCCAGATCGGCGTCGAACCACCAGCGAATCTCGCAGCCGGCGTCTAGCCGCCCGGCAAGGAACTGAAAGGAACATCCCATGGCACGTCAAACAGATTGGAAGAAGCTCGCGGGCAAGCGAGTGGAACTGCGCAAGGGCGGACAGGTAGTCCGCACCGGCTTCGTCAAGGATGTCCTTGACTCCGCCGATGTCCTCTGGCTGGAACCCGAGCGTTTCCGGCAGCGCACGCTGATCGACAAGAGCATGGGATTCACCATTCGCCCGATTGCCGACCCGTCCCTGAACTAGCGGCCTCTGGCCGCCCATCGGGAACCGGCCGGTGCCACTCGCACCGCTCACCAGCACCCGCCGGTTCCTAGGCAACGACATCACCGGGAACCGCCCGACAACTCACTAGATACGAACAAGGACAGATAATGACTCATATCCGTGGACTTGGATACCTCAAGGTTCAGACCCAGCACATCGCGCGCTGGCGTGAACTGACCGTCGAAGCCCTGGGCTTCGCAGAAACCGTTGGCCCGAACCCTGACGCCCTGTACCTGCGCATGGACGAGCGCGAAGCCCGCCTGATCGTGCTTCCGGGCGACGTCGACCAGGTCGTGGCCGTGGGCTGGGAGGTCCGCGACCAGTTCGCGCTGGCCGCCGTGGCCAAGGACGTGGAGGCCGCAGGCATCCCCGTGACCTGGCTGACCGAGGAGGAGAACGACGAGCGCGGCCTGGAGCAGGTCATCACGTTCACCGATCCAGCCGGCCACCCGGTGGAGATCTTCTTCGGCCCGCGCCTGGACCACACCCCGCTGATCACCGGCTACGCGCAGAAGTTCGTCACCGGTGCGCAGGGCATGGGCCACGTGGTGCTGCCGACCACCCAGATGGAGGAGACCACCTCCTTCTACACCGAGGTGCTCGGCTTCCTGCCGCGCGGCGCCGTCCGCCTGGGCCCGGAGCGCCCGGCCACCCGCTTCCGCTTCTACGGCTGCAACCAGCGCCACCACTCGCTGGCCATGGGCCCGGCACCGCACGGCGAGGCACCGGGCCTGGTGCACCTGATGGTGGAGGTCGAGGACCTGGACACCGTGGGCCGCGCCTACGACAAGGTGCGCCAGATGGACTTCAACATCACCGCATCCCTGGGCCGCCACACCAACGACCACATGGTTTCCTTCTACGTCCGCGCACCGGGCGGCTGGGACATCGAGTACGGCACCGACGGCATGCTCGTCGACGAGTCCTACTACACCGCCGAGGAAATCACCGCTGAGAGCTACTGGGGCCACTCGCACGAGGGCGCCGAACCGCTGGCGGCCTTCATGCCGCCGGCAGCAGTCGCCGCGGCAAACTAGTCGCAGACGCGCATGACGCTCCTCGGGGCCTGGTTGGAAACAGCCAGGCCCCGGGGAGCGTCTTTCTGCCCCGAACGACCCGCGGGGCGGATGCGGCGCTTGACGGAATGCTGGCAAGGTGGGGGCAAAACGGAAAACACGTTGCGCGGCAAGTGGTTCCACAGCTGGCTTTCTCTGTTCCCACACTATTCCCCCGCTCAACTGGCCACCGCCGGAAGCTGTAGCGCAATCGTGCACGAATACTATTGGCAGCAAGATCTGCCAAAGCCGAGACCACTGAGTTCTACCGTTTTTGTTGCCAATCAGCATTGTCTGCACGGCGACGATGGGGCAGTACTACACGCTGTTGCCGGTGGTCTGGAAAACCAATCGGCTCAAGACGCGCTGGAAATGATCCCCGCTCAGGAGCTGTCCTCCCGGCACTGCGGCGTATCGACGACCTGTCCCGCAGGCATGGCTAGCTAGTCCATGACGAACTTGCTAAATTGACAGTCCAGCCTGCGTGGAAGGAGCAGTACATGAGACACATCCCAGACGTAAGCAGCCCGTCGGGCGAGGACTTCGCAGTCGACGTGGTTTCGGACCCCGCTCTCTCGGACAAGATTGGCTACGATTGGACCGACGAAGGAGGGGCTACGCCCACCGGACCGGCAACGGGAAGCCTCCCGGTAATCACCGAAGGCCAGATCGTCAACTGACCTGTCCGCGGCCATGACCGCTCCAATGCGTCAGCTGGATGCCGATGCTGACCGCTTCCTGAAAGCCGCTGGCATTCAGTTCGACCGCCTTGATAGCGTGGCAGACCATCGACAATGAAGGAGGCGACAATGACCACGAATCATTCCGACGAATTCCTTGCCAAGCCCGATGCCGCCGACCTGGACCGTGTGTCCGATCCGGCGCTGAGCGACGAAGTCGGCCATGACTGGACCGACGAGGGCGGCGCCACCCCGACCGGGGCCGCCACCAACGACAGCCCGACTGGCAAGGGCTGAGGCACAAGTTCATAACGTTGCGGGGCCCACGGATTCGTGGGCCCCGCGGCGCGTCACACGCCACTCGTAGTCCCGTCAGGTAGGTTGGCGCCGATAGTCTTATAAGCATGTCTGCAGTCCACGCCGCCCTCACTGCACGGCGGCTCCTCGACGAAAGTCCCGCTTGGGCGCTGCTGCGCGCCGACAACGCACCGGTGGCGTTCGGGGTTCTCGGCGCACGGTTCTCCCGCCAGCGCCGCCAGGTTCCCGCACCGGAACTCATGGAGGCCGTCGATGGCGACCTCGACCTGCTGCGTGACCGCGGATTCGACCTGCCGCAAACGGCCCCGAACTACGTGCGCGCCTGGCTGGCCGGCGGGTACCTGGTGCGCCGCCCCGGCGAAGCCCGCGAGGAACTCTACGAACTCAGCGATGGCGCCCTGACAGCGCTGCGCTTCATCGAAGACCTGGCCACCCCGCGCACCTCGGTGACCGAATCACGGCTGACCACCATCGTGCAGCGAGTGCGCGCGCTGAACGTGGACACCGACCCGGACATTACCCGGCGGGTGGCGGCGTTGACCGCCGAACGCGACGCCATTGACGCCCGCATCCAGGCACTCACCGCGGGCAACCTCACCGAGGTTGACGAGCAGCGCTCGGTGGACGCCGCCACGGACATCCTGTCCCTGGCCAGCCAACTGCCCGAGGATTTCGCCCGGGTGCGCGCGGAACTGGAAACCATCAACCGCTCGCTGCGCAGCAAGCTGATCGAGGAGCCCGAGTCCCGCGGCAGCGTGCTCGATGACATCTTCCGCGGCGTGGACCTGCTCTCTGAATCAGATGCCGGACGGTCCTTTGCCGCATTCCACGCGCTACTGCTTGACCCGGAGCGCACTGTGGCTGTTGATGACGACATTGACCAACTGCTCTCACGCCCCTTCGCGCGGAAACTCAAGGATTCCCAGCGGCTGGCCCTGCGCGATCTGCTGCCTGACATGCAGCGTTCCAGCGCTGACATCAGCAATGTCATGACCGCGCTGGGACGCAGCCTGCGCCGCTTCGTCCAATCCGAGGAACTGGCCGAGGAACGCGCCGTGCATCGCCAGCTGCGCGGCACCATGGCAGCTGCCGTCCAGGCGGCCAAGTCGCTGCGGCCTTTCACCAAGCTGGATCTCGAACTGGAGCTGACCGGCCTGCAGGTGGCCTCGCCCAGCGCGATGAAACTGCACAATCCCAGCGAATCCCAGACCGCCGAACCATTGCGCATCCATGCCTCCGGGACCGCGGACCTCGCCGCGCTGCGGGAGGCGGTACGTGCCTCGGAAATCGACTTTACCGAACTGAGCGAGAACGTCAACGCGGTGCTCGCCCAGCAGGGCGCCGCGACCATCGCCGAGGTGCTTCAGACGTTTCCCGCCACCCAGGGCATCGCCTCGGTGGTCGGGTTGCTGGTGCTGGCCGAAAACCACGGCGTCCGCGCCGGCGATACCCCCGAACCGGTGCACTGGGTCAGCGACGCGCAAACCCGCCTGGCCACCGTCCCCCGCTTCCTCTTCCAGGAGAAGATTTCATGACCGAGCTTCCCGCAGCACCCTCAGAGATGGCAGAGGACGACACCGCCAACCGGGATGCCAGCCTGTGGTCCGGGGATTCCGGCGAACTGGCCGCCGGATCGCGCCGCGTGCTCGTCCAACTGGTCAAGGGGCCCTACCTGTCGGCAGAACGCCACCCAGAAGCGTGGAAGGTCCTGCTGACCGACACCGCCGCGCTGCGCTCGCGGCTTGCCGACCTGTTCCTGGATCTGGTCCTCGACGAATCCCTCGGGGTGGCGTTCGTGCGCAATGCCCCGCAGGGTGAAACCGAGGCGCCGCAGGTGGTGCGCACTATGCCGCTGACCTTCATGGACAGCGCCCTGCTGCTGTTCCTTCGCCGCGAGCTGCTGCGCGGATCCGGCGCCACGCGGGTTTTTATCGGCCGCGACGAGGTCTACGACCACCTGAACAGCTACCGCGCCGCGGACACCACCGACGAGGCGGGGTTCCGCAAGCGCGTGGATTCTGCCTGGACCAAGATGCTCAAGCATTCGCTGCTGGTGCGCACCGACACCGAGGACCGGGTGGAAATCTCGCCCATCCTGCGGCTGGTGTTCTCCACCGAGCAGATCCAGGCAGTGCAGGACGAATACCAGCGGCTGGCGGGCCATGCGCGGGTCATCGCGCACATGGAGCCGGACGAGACCGAGGAGCAGGAATGAGCGCGCTCGCGCATCCCGGGCAGTGGCGCCTGGAACACATTGAACTGGCCAACTGGGGCACCTTTGGCGGCCTGCACTCGGTCGACGTGCCACGCAAGGGTTTCCTGCTGACCGGCGAATCCGGCTCCGGCAAGTCCTCGCTGGTCGATGCGATCAGCGCCGTGCTGACCCCGCGCGGCAAGACCAGGTTCAACGCCGCCGCCGCGGACACCGGCACCCGCGGCTCGGACCGTTCGGTGCTCACCTACGTGCGCGGCGCCTGGCGGCGCAGCGCGGATGACGAGACCGGCGAAATCACCAGCCAGTACCTGCGTCCCAAGGCCACCTGGTCCGGCATCCTGCTGCGCTATGCCAATGGCCGCGGGCAACGGCACACGCTGGTCAAGCTCTTCCACCTGAAGGCCGGGGACAACACCCCGGCCGACGTCAGGGACCTCTCGCTGCTGACCGACACGAACCTGTCGCTGAAGGACCTGGAGCCCTTCGCCGCCAACGGGCTGAAGATGCGCGAGCTGAAGGCCGCCTTCCCGGACGCCACGGTGGACGCGGAACACTCCCGCTTTGCCCGGCGCATTGCCCGCACCCTGGGGCTGACCGGCGAGCGCGCCGCGCTGCTGCTGCACAAGACCCAATCGGCCAAGAACCTCGGTTCGCTCGATGAGCTGTTCCGCAAGTTCATGCTGGATGAACCGGAGACCTTCGCCAAGGCGGACGCCGCGGTGGACCAGTTCACCGAGCTGAATGCCGCCCATGCCGCGGTGCTGCGGGCACGCCGCCAGGTTGAGCATCTGGCCCCGCTGCGCGACCAAGATCGCGACTATGCCGCGTCCAGCGCGGAGGCAGAACGCGTGGGCGTTCTGCTGGACAGCCTGGATGACTATACCCACGCCCGCCGCCGCGAATTAACCGTGCAGGCGGTGGAGGAAGCCGACCAGCTGGCCGAAAAGCGCGAACGCGAACTGCGCGAGGCCGCCGAGGCGCTGCACAGCGCCCGGGAACACAGCGAGAACTACCGGGCCGCGGTGCAACAGCAGGGCGGGGCGCAGCTCACGCTGATCGAAGCGCAGTTGGACTCGGCCCGCCGGGACCTGGACCGGGTGCAGGCCGACGGTGCGGAGCTGGAACGCAAACTGGGTTCGGTGGACCTAACGATGCCCGCGGACGCCGCCCAGTACGCCGAACTGGTGCGCGAGTGCACCCGCTTGCTGGAAGGGTCATCCGCGGAGCAGCAGCTGGAACAGCGTGCTTCCGCGGCCACCGAGGACGCGCTGCGGGCACGTGAAGCGCTGGCGGAGATCGAGCGTGACATGCAGGCGCTGCGCTCTAGCCGGTCCAACCTGCCGCGCGACCTGCTCGCCGCTCGCGCCCTGATCTGCCAAGACACCGGGCTGTCCGCGGACACGCTGCGTTTTGCCGGCGAGCTGCTCCAAGTGGAGCAGGAGCATGCCGCGTGGACCGGTGCAATCGAGCGCGTGCTGCGCCCGCTCGCCCTGGTGATGCTGGTGCCTTCCGCCCACACGCTGGCGGTCTCCCGGGCCGTCAACGCCCGTCACCTGAATGCGTCGCTGAAATTCGAGACGGTCAGCCCGCAGGCCCCTGCCCAGCGCCGACCCTCAGCGCAGAACTCGCTGGTGTACCGCGTCCAGGTCGCGCAGACGCCCATGCAGGGATGGTTGCAGCAGCGTCTGGCCGAACGCTACGACTACGCCTGCGTGGACGATGCCGACCAACTGGCGCAGGTGGCCCGCGGCGTCACCCTGGCCGGCCAGGTCAAGCGCGGGCCGACCTCCTTTGAGAAGAACGACCGCCACCGGGTGGATGACCGCCGCAACTGGGTGCTGGGCTTCGACACCGACGCCAAGCTGGAACAGCTCCAGCTGGATCTGAAGGCCGCCGCGGCGCAGCTTGAACGCTGCCAAAACGCCGAACGCCAGGCCAAGGGTCAGCTGGCGCTGCTGGCCAAGCGCCGCTTCGTGGCCGAAGACCTGGTCCGCCTGCCATGGGAGCACGTCGATGTGCAGCGCCAGCATCGCAGGGTCACCGACCTGGAGGGCAGCCGGGCCGAACTGCTGGCCGACGACGGGGACCTGCGCGCCGCCCAGCACCAGCTGGAACGTGCGCTGGAGCGTGAGGCCGGCGCCGAGGCGGCGCATCAGGCCGCGCAGAAGGCCCAGCTCGGTGCCCAGGGAAGGCTGGAAGACCTGCGCGCCGCGCTTGAAAGGCTGGATGAGCTTCCGGCCGCACCGGTGCCGCCGGCCACCGCCGCAGCGCTGCACGAGGTCTTCGATAAGGTCAAGACCCAGCGCACCACCACGCACGAGTCCATCGAGGCCGATGCCCGCAAGGCGCAGACCGCCCTGTCCAAGTCCAAGGACGAGCTGCGCAACCGGATGGCCGACCTGCACCAGTTGATGTTCCAGGCCATCTCCGCGTTCAAGCGTTCCTGGCCGGAGGCCGCAGCTGACCTGGCCGAATCAGTGGATGACCGCGCCGGCTACCTGCGCCTGCTCGGGGCATTGGAGGCTGACCGGCTGCCGGAATTCGAGAACCGCTTCTTCGAGATGCTGCGCACCCAGACGCAGCAGAACATCGCCCAGCTGCGTGAGCTGATCCAGCGGGCGGTGCGCGAGATCCGCCGGCGCATCGAACCGATCAACTCCTCCCTGTTGCGCAGCCAGTACTCCCCCGGCCGCTACCTGCAGATCCGGGTGGAGGACTCCCGCCCGGCTATGGCCGCGGAGTTCCTGCGCGACCTGAACACGGTCACCACCGGGGCGCTGGCGCCGGAGGAAGACCGAGCCGAAGCCGAGGCACGCTTCGCGGTCCTCGCCCGGCTCATGACCCAGCTGGGCTCCTCGGAAGCCGCCCACCGTTCGTGGCGGCAGCAGGTGCTGGACGTGCGCAACCACGTGCGCTTCACCGCCATCGAGGTCGACGCCGAACACCAGGTGCTAGACGTCTACGACTCCGGCGCCGGCCGCTCGGGCGGACAGAAGCAGAAGCTGGTCGTGTTCTGCCTGGCCGCAGCCTTGCGCTACCAGCTGGCCGGGGAGTCCAAGCTGCCCAGCTATGCGTCAATCGTCATGGACGAGGCCTTTGACAAGGCGGATTCCAACTTCACCCGCACCGCGATGGACATCTTCACCGAGTTCGGGTTCCACATGATCCTGGCTACCCCCATGAAGCTGCTGCGCACCCTTGAGGACTATGTGGGCGGGGTGGCACTGGTGACCTGCGAGGACTCCAAGGCTTCGCATATCGCCCAGGTGCCCTTCGCCCCAGCAGATGGCGAGCAGGAAGAGGAAGAACCGGTACCCGATCCGGAAGCTACCGCGGTCCCCGAGGTGTTGTTCGACTTCGACGCCGCCGAGGGTGGGAGCCCGGCATGATCGGGGTGGCCGATGCCCGCGAACGCCTGGCCACTCTCTACCGGCGCAAGCTGGCGGCTTGGTCGGTGTGCCCCTTCGACGCGTCCTCCCCGGTGGCGCTGGGGCTGAAGCCGCCCACCGACCGGAAGACCACGGCGGACATGCCCGCGGTCGCCGGGTGGCTGAAGCAGTGGAGCGCGGTGGCCGTGGACGGGTTGCGGATCGACTGGGAACAGCGCCGCTGGCCCAACTCCGGGACGCAGAGCATCCCCGTCCGGCTTGCCGCCACATCTCCCGAGGCCCTCGCCCGCTTCCTGAACCGGGGGAGGGAATGGGAACTGTACCGTATGCGGGCCTTGCGGCTGCAGTCGCTGGCACCGCAGGATTCCGAGGCACGGGAAGATTTCGACCGCGCCCTGGCCCGGATCATCGGCAAGGCGGCTGCCCTGCCGCAGCAGGATTTCGAGCGGGTCTTCCATGTCCTGTCCTGGCTGGCCGCCCACCCGGACTCAGGCCTCTACCCGCGCCAGCTGCCGGTGGAGGGCATCGACTCCAAGTGGCTCGAACGCCATGCGGACATCGTGCGCACCCTGCATGTGGCTACCGGGGGCGATCCCGGCTTGGGACTGCTGAGCCCGGCCAAGCTCTACCGGGTGAGGTTCCTGGACCCGCGTTTGGCTCCCGCTGGAATGGGTGAGCTCATGGCAAGCCAGGATACGCTCAGCCGGATCGATCTGGCGGCCCGAACCGTGCTCATTGTGGAAAACCTGCAGACCCTGCTGTCCCTGCCCGAACTTCCCGGGGTGGTCGCACTTCACGGGGGCGGTTATGACGTGCGCTGGTGCGCGCCGATCCCCTGGGTGGCAGATGCCGCCGTGCTGTACTGGGGCGATCTGGACCTTGATGGACTAGCAATCCTGGCGTCGTTGCGCAGCGTGCGGCCCGATGCCCGATCGGTGATGATGGACCCTGCCACGCTCCAGCGTTTCGCGCAGTTGGCGGTACCCCATGACAAGGGGCTGACCCGGGCAGCGCCCACCGGTTTGCTGCCCACAGAGGTCGAGGCCTACGAACTGTTGCGCACCCAAGGTGGCCTGCGTCTGGAGCAGGAACGCATCCCCTGGGACTACGCACTGACGGCGCTGGGCACCGCACTAGCGCGCAGTAACAACCACTTGGCAGGCCGCCCCGACGGTGCAGAGCCGGAAGAATGAAACTGCAAACCACCCCATGTCGAAGGAGCCGCGCATGATTCCCGTCGTCGTCCTCACCGGTTATCTGGGTGCCGGCAAGACCAGCATCCTGAACCGGCTGCTGACCCGTCCGGGAACCCGGGTCGGGGTCATCATCAACGATCTGGGCAAGATCAATGTGGACACCGGGCTGGTCACCGGCCAGGTCGACGCCGCGGAATCGATCGCCGGGGGCTGCGTCTGCTGCCTGGCCGACAGCGGCAGCCTGGATGAGCTGCTGGAGCAGCTGGCCCAGCCCAAGCTGCGGCTCGACGCGATCATCGTCGAGGCCAGCGGCGCCGCGGATCCGATCAACGTGGACCGGCTGCTGCGCTACGGCAAGGCCAAGGGGGTACGCTACGGCGGCATCATCGACGTGGTGGATGCGGTGGAGCATGAGCACACGGTGGACACCGCAGCCCTGGCCCCGGCCCGCTTCTCCGCCACCAGCCTGGTGGTCGTCAACAAGATGGACCAGCTCCCGGCAGACCAGCGCGCGGCCACCGTGGCCCGGATCAGCGAACGCGTGCGCGAACGCAACCCCGGGGTGGCCATCGTGCCAGTGGAACGGGCAGCCCTGGACCCGCAGCTGGTCTTCGACATTGCGCAGTCCGAGGACCCTGTCGACGAACTGCCGCTGGCCGCCGCGGCGCGCGCAGCACACGACCACGCTTCCGCACCGCACGCTCATGCGGTGAGCGTTCCGGCCGACCAGGCCGCGGATCCGGGAATCTTGCTGGATCTGCTCGAAGCGCCCCCAACCGGGGTCTACCGGTTGAAGGGGCATGTCAGGCTGCGCCATGGCACCGGATCCCGCCGCTACCTGGTCAACCAGGTCGGCCGGACCGCGCATCTTGGCCCCGCACACCCTGCCAGCGATTCTGCCGATGACGGTTTGGTTGCGATCGGCATGGACCTGGATGAGCCTGCGGTGGAGCGAGCGCTTCGCACCGCGCTGGCACCGGCAGAACACGCGCCCACGGAGCACTCGCTGACCAGATTGGAACGGCGGCTGATCCTCAGCGGCAAGCCCGAGGGCGAGTGACCAGAAGGTAGTGAAGCGATGAATCGTTGGCTCTGGATTAGGCTACGTAGAGGTTGCCGCTACTGCGCGCAGTTCGGCTGAAATCTCGGTCGTAGCGGACCAACATTTAGCTCAACATTTAACTTGCCCCCATTCAACAATTAAGAACGACGGCGCTTGATCCCTTGATTCACGCGGATTTTCCGTTCGACGACGAACTCAACAATTAAAGAGTCCAGCGTCAGTATTTACAGGAACGGATGCCGTTCGCCGATTCCTGAACCCTCGGACGAGCCAGCCTGAAACAGCTAACAACGAAGGACGCTCGAGTTAGGTCGAGGATCTGAACTGGCGTCAACACATATCTTGAGTGAGCACGGTGCTCTTAGAATCAAAACCCACGAATGGAAAATCGGACGGCGCAACCCGCACGGTCCTTCTCTGCCCGAGCAAAATATTTCACCGGAAGAAGGGGTGGACACGGTACGCCGATAATCGGCGCGCCACGCAGGTACAGCCTCGGCGGGATCATGCAATGGAGATCTTACAAGGCGATCTTGCCGCTGAGGTCTTTGTACCGCTGGTGGCGGAGTTTCAATGGTGTAACTTCGGTCAAGATGATCCATGACCAGCGATGCCCGACTACCGTTTCTCCGTTATCCAAATTCCCCTGCCCACCGCACTTCGTTTCCAGCTTCTTGAAAATACGAGATGCCCCGTCTTTAATTAATCACCCAAGCGCCTCGTTGAACTTCCTTGCAAATAAAGGGATCCGAGGGGTATCCATTTAATTGTTGTCTTGATGCTGGTAAATTATCCGTATGAGACCGATCGAGATTCCGGATTTTTCATTCAACAGTCCACTGGCGAATGTGGTCATCGAACTTGAACGGCTTCGTGGCGACCTGGGTACTTCTACAACTCCGAGTGAAGTCTTCGGGCAGTTGAAGCAGCTGTTTCAGCTCATGACGAGCATCATGAGCGCACGCATCGAGGGTAACCGCACGTCAATTCTTGAAATCGTCGAAGGTGCCCAGGAGAATACGGCCCGTGATCGCAGTGTCAGGAGTGCGGCTCCCGACTTTTCTGACGGAGTTAAGGAAATCATCCTTCTCGAAGAGGCATCGAAGTTCATTGACGAGCACATTCATGCGGGCACAACTATCTCGCATGCGTTAGTTCGAGAGTTGCATCGGATCGCCGTCAGCGGGCTCGAACGCGAAGGGGACCGCACCCCTGGGTCGTACCGTACGACGGATGTCGTGATCCAAGGATCAGATCACCGTCCACCACCGTTCGCCTCCATTCAGGCGGATATGCAGGAGTTGCTTGATTTCATCAATCAAGAAATGGATCGCAAGTTTGATCTGCTTAAAGTCGCCATAGCGCATCATCGGTTCGTATGGATCCACCCATTTGGCAATGGAAACGGTCGTACGTGCCGCTTGCTGACCTACGCCATTATGGTCAGTCAAGGATTCACTGCAACTACCGACTACCGGGCAGTTGACCCCACTGCAGTATTTGGCGCTGATAGGGAGTCCTACTATAGACATTTAGAGGCGGCGGATTCACTCGAACCAGCAACCACCATTCAATGGTGTACGTATCTGTTGGGCGGGATGTTGAAAGATCTTCGGAAGCTCAACAAGCTCGGTAACCATGACTTCGTCGTCGACGAATTACTGGTCCCTTCCCTTGAGCGAGCCCGCCAAGCCGGCATCATCAGTTTGGAAGAGTTCGAAGCATTGAAAATTTTTGCTGTCAGAACCACGGTCAAGGCCACAGATCTTTCAAACGTCGTCCTCGGTAGTTCGGTGGTAAGAAGCCAATTTATTCGACGGTTGATTAACCGGCGACTAGTGGAACCGATCGCCGAGGGCAAGAGAAGCTACCGACTAGTCATGGCTCCCGGGCCGCTTACACCATTCATCCTTCGCCAGTTGGACAAACTGGAATTCCTGCCACAAATTCTGCGCGACGATGCCTAAGGGCCAATTACGCACATGGTCCCGATTCATTACTTGGCTGGTTTGGTTCTCCATCTACGAATGGTTTTTGCGATTCCAGGGGTCTCAGAGGTCGTTCCGCCACTGAACGATTGATCCTGACGTCACGGACCGCGAATGCGAAAACCGGAGGCCGCATCCCGCGCGCCCCTACCGTCGGCCCACCATGTCCGAGCAAAGAGAAACATCACTGGAACATGAGGTGGACACGGTGCGCCGATTTTCGGCGGGTCAGCGCGGGGTACGGCCCCCGGCGGTCTGAAGAGCTATCGCCTACAAGGTGATCTGTCGGTTCTGGTCCTTGTACAGCAGGTAGCGGAAGTTGCTCGGTCCGCCGGCATAGCAGGCCTGCGGGCAGAAGGCGCGCAGCGCCATGTAGTCGCCGGCTTCGACCTCGACCCAGTCGTCGTTCAGGCGGTAGACGGCCTTGCCTTCCAGCACGTACAGGCCGTGCTCCATGACGTGGGTTTCGGCAAACGGGATGGATGCACCCGGCTCGAAAGTCACGATGTTCACGCCGAAGTCGTAGGCCAGGTCCTGCGGATCCAGCATGCGCGTGGTGCGCCACTTGCCGTCGGTGTCCGGCATGTGGCCCGGCTCGATGTCCTTCTCGTTGCCCACCACGGCCTTCGGCGCCGGAACGTAGTCCAGCGCCTCGTAGCGCTTGCGGATCCAGTGGAAGGTCACGATCTCGGACTCATTGTTCTTCAGCGACCAGACGGCGTTCGGCGGAACGAAGGCGAAGCCGCCTTCGTCCAGCACGTGCTCCTCGCCGTCGAGCGTCAAGGTCAGCGCACCGCCGACGACGAACAGGAAGCTGGACACCCCCGCCTGCGGCTCGGGCTTGGTTGCACCGCCGCCCGGGGCGATCTCCACGATCACCTGCGAGAAGGTGGTGGGACCGCCGGCGACCGGGCGGTTCAGCACCCAGGCACGGGTGTCGGTGAACTCCGGGAACACGCTGGTGACGATGTCGCGCAGCACACCCTTGGGGATCACGGTGTAGGCCTCGGTGACGATCGCGCGGTCGGTCAGCAGGTCGGTCTGCGGCGGATGGCCGCCGTAGGTGTTGTAGTACGGGCTCTTCACCTGGGCTGGAACGGTCATGGAAAAATCTCCTAGTTTGCGTGGGAGCGATTCAGCGCGATCGCTTCCAGTTCGGCAAGTGTAATTTGGGCAAGATCGGTGACTTCCTGCGCGCCCACCGCGCCGCAGGCCACCCCGCGGTGGATGTAGCGCGCCAGGGCACGGGCGGTGGCGGGCTCGTCCATGATGGCCGATTCGATCTTGTGCACGTAGTTGCGCAGGCGGGTGCCGGCCGCTTCCAGCCCTTCGCGGAAGAAGGCGAAGGTGGCCAGGTAGCGGGTCACCAGGTGGTTTTCGTGCATGTCCCAGCCCTGGTAGATGCCGCGGGTGAGGTGGCGGGTGACCAGGCGGGCGTGCAGCGCCCAGGCGGCGGCGATGTTCTCCGGATCGCCGGCCGGGATGATGTTGGTGGAGCCGTCGGACAATTCCACGCCGGTGCCGGCCACGGCGACCTGCATGACGTCCTTGGCGAAGTCGGCCACCGGATGCTCCATGGACTGGTAGCCGGCGGCCACCCCCAGCGAGGCCGAGTAGTCGTAGGTGCCGTAGTGCAGAGAGGAGACCCGTCCCTGGCCGGCGTGGATCAGGGCGGCGACCGGGTGGCTGCCGTCCGCGGCGATGATCACCTGCGGGGTCTCGACCTGCACCTCGAAGCGGATGCGCCCGGCCTCCAGGCCGTGCGCTTCCTCCAGCTTTTCGGCCAGGAAGACCATGGCTTCGACCTGGTCCACGGTGGTGACCTTGGGTAGCGTCAGGCGCAGCCCCTCGGGAAGGGGGCCGTTGGCGAGAAGCCGCGAGATGAACAGGTCCAGGGTGCGGATGCCGCGGGCCCGGGTGGGGGCCTCGAAGCACTTGAAACGGATGCCGATATAGGCCGGGGCCTTGCCGGCGGCTACGGCGGCGGATACCGAGTCGGCGGCGGCCAAGGCCGCTGCATCCTCCTCGGCATCCGGCCGATTGCCGTAGCCGTCTTCAAAGTCCAGACGCAAATCTTCGATGGGTTCGCTCGCCAGCTTCGCGGCCACCAGCTCGCCCAGGCGCTCCGGTTCGGCCAGGTTCAGCTTGGCTGCCAGCTTGGCCAGCCCCGCGGCGTTGCCGGCGGCGGCCAGGGCGTTGGAGCCCCAGGCCTCCGGCAGGCCGACGGTGAACTTGTCCCCCGGCACGTACACGGTGTGCACCGGCTGGCGGGCGCCGGAATCCCCCGGGTAGGCGGATGCCAGCAGCTGGTCGGTAGCGGCCAGCTTGGCCTCTACCGCGGCGAGCGTTGACTCATCGAAGACGTTGCTCATGGCTTGGTCACGTATTCCTTTTCCAGTAGTTCGTAGGCGCCGGTGGTGAGGAAGTCCGCGAAGTCCTCATCGCGTCCGGACACCAGGGTGCCGATCAGCGTGGCGGCCGGCTCGTAGTACTTCGCGAAGCGCTCGGCGTCGTTGACCTCACCGCGCAGCTTCTCGACCTCTTCGGCCAGGATGGTTGCCACCAGTTCGGCGGTGATGGTGTTGCCGGTGTCGGCGGCCACGACCTTGTTGCGGATCTGCTGCCAGATTTGCGAGCGGGAGATTTCCGCGGTGGCGGCGTCTTCCATCAGGTTGTGGATGGCCACGGCGCCGTTGCCCGAGAGCCACACGGCGGTGTAGGCCACCGCCACGTAGAGATTCAGGCGCACGCCGGCCTCGGTGACCGAGCCCGGGGCGCTGGCGATGTCCAGCAGCTGCTCCGCGGTGACCTCGACCTCGGGGCGCTGCTTGTCCAGCTGGTTCGGCTTGCTCCCCAGCACGGAGTCGAAGACCTCCATGCAGGTGCCGACCAAGTCCGGGTGGGCCACCCAGGAGCCGTCGAAGCCGTCGTTGGCCTCGCGGGTCTTGTCCGCGCGGACCTTCTCGAAGGCAGCGGCGGTGACCTCCGGTTCGCGGCGGTTCGGGATGAAGGCGGCCATGCCGCCCATCGCGAAGGCTCCGCGCTTGTGGCAGGTCTTGACCAGCAGCTCGGTGTAAGCGCGCATCATCGGCGCGGTCATCGACACGTCAGCGCGGTCCGGCATGATGAAGGCATCGCCGGCTTCGCGGAAGGTCTTGATGATGGAGAACAGGTAGTCCCAGCGTCCGGCGTTCAGGCCCGAGACGTGGTCGCGCAGCTCGTAGAGGAACTCGTCCATCTGGAAGGCGGCCGGGATGGTCTCGATGAGCATGGTGGCGCGCACCGTGCCGTACGGGATGCCCAGCTCGGCCTGCGCGAAGGTGAAGACCTCGTTCCACAGGCGCACCTCCAGGTAGTGCTCCATCTTCGGCAGGTAGTAGAACGGGCCCTGGCCGGATTCGGTGAGCACCTTCGCGTTGTGGAAGAAGTGCAGGCCGAAGTCGACCAGCGCGCCGACGCCCGGCTTGCCGTCGATCAGCACGTTGTTCTCCGGCAGGTGCCAGCCGCGCGGGCGGACCACCACGGTGGCCAGCGGTTCGTCGGTGCGCAGCGCGTAGGACTTGCCGGTCTTCGCATCGGTGAAGGCCAGGTTGCCGCGCGCGGCATCCGACAGGTTCTTCACCGCGTCGATGACATTGTTCCAGCTCGGGGTGGAGGCGTCCTCGAGGTCAGCCAGCCACACCTTGGCGCCGGAGTTCAGCGCGTTGATGGCCATCTTGGCCGGGGTGGCCGGGCCGGTGATCTCCACGCGGCGGTCGGTCAGCGCGGCCGGGGCCGGCGCGACCTTCCAGTCGCCGTTGCGGACCTCTTCGGTCGCCGGGTCGAAGTCGATGCTGCGGGCATCGGAGAACTGCTTGCGGCGCACGTCGCGCTGGGCCAGCAGCTCGTTGCGGGTACCGGCGAACTTCTGGTGCAGCTTCTCGATGAATGCCAGCGCGTCATCCGAAAGGATCTCTGCCGCGCCCTCGAACTGGGGAATGCGGGATAGTGAAATGCTCATGTGGGTTGCTCCTTAACCTCTGTGCTCTGTTCCAGTGATGCGGCCCCGAAGGGCCAGGGGTGACGAGCCCCGGGTCTTGCCTAGTCCTTTTTCGCAGCGAGTTCCACGGCGACGGCTACGTCGGTGGCGACCTGTGGGTCGAACACCGAGGGAATGATGAAGCCGGGATTCAGCTCATCGTCGCCCACCCGGGCGGAAATCGCGTCTGCGGCGGCCAGCAGCATCTCATCGGTGATGTCTGCGACGCCGGCATCCAGCAGCCCGCGGAAGAAGCCCGGGAAGGCCAGGACATTGTTGATCTGGTTCGGGAAGTCACTGCGCCCGGTGGCGACCACCGCGGCGTGACGGCCCGCAACCTCCGGATCCACCTCTGGATCCGGATTGGCCATGGCGAAGACGATCGCGCGCTCGTTCATCGCGGCAATATCGACTTCGTCCAGGACATTCGGGGCGGAAACGCCGATGAAGACGTCCGCATTGACGACGGCTTCCTTCAGCGATCCGGAGAAATTCTCGGGGTTGGTGTTCTGCGCCAGCCAGACCCGGTGCTCGTCGGCGTACTGCTCGTCGCGGGTGATCGCGCCGTTGCGGCCGCAGGCGATGATGTTCTTCGCGCCGCGCGCCGCCAGCAGCTGGATGATCGCGTTGCCCGCGGCGCCCACGCCGGAGACCACGATGCGCACGTCCTCGATCTTCTTCTCGACGACCTTCAGCGCGTTGGCCAGGGCGGCCAGGGTGACGATCGCGGTGCCGTGCTGGTCGTCGTGGAAGACCGGGATGTCCAGTTCTTCGCGCAGGCGGGCTTCGATCTCGAAGCAGCGCGGGGCGGCGATGTCTTCCAGGTTCACGCCGCCGTACACCGGGGCCAGGGCCTTGACGATCATGACGATCTCGTCGGTGTCCTGGGTGTCCAGGCAGACCGGCCAGGCATCGACGTCCGCGAACTGCTTGAACAGCGCGGCCTTGCCTTCCATCACCGGAAGCGCGGCGGCCGGGCCGATATTGCCCAGCCCCAGCACGGCGGAGCCGTCGGTGACCACGGCAATGGTGTTGCGCTTGACCGTCAGGTTGCGGGCATCGGCAGGGTTCTCCGCGATGGCCATGCAGACGCGGGCCACACCCGGGGTGTAGGCGCGGGAAAGGTCGTCGCGGTTGCGCAGCGCGACCTTGGGGACCACTTCGAGCTTGCCGCCCAAATGCATCAGGAAGGTGCGGTCCGAAACGTTGCGGACATTCACGCCATCCAGCTCGTTCAGCGCGTCGCGCACCTGCTCGCCGTGGGCGACATTCATGGTGTTGCACGAAACGTCGACCACCATGTGGGTGTGGTGGGATTCGGTCACGTCGAGGGCGGTGATGTGGGCACCAGCCGAGCCAACCGCTGCAGCCAATTCGCTGGTCGCGGTGATCGACGCTGGGGTCTCCACGCGAAGCGTCAATGAATATCCCGGGCTAGGTGCTGCCATGAGGTCCTCCTGTAAAAGTTTCCGTATAGTGGATACTAATATCCTCAAAATGAAAACGCAAGGTCATTTTGTGCAGCGTGACACAACTTTTCACGCTTATTTTTTTCGCATCATGGAATCCTTGCTCGCCATGGGGCTATTCTTAGAGAAAAGATTTCGCATCGCAGAAGTTAACTACCAACAACTTCCACGATCCAAAGGCTACGAGGAGTCATAAATGACGCAGACAACCAGCAAGTCGACGACTGGCGGCGTCCAGTCCGTTGAACGCGCGTTTGAACTCCTCGAAGTCATCGCCCGCGCAGGAGGGGAAGCGGCCCTGAGCGAACTGGCCGCTGACACGCCATTGCCGTTGCCAACCATCCACCGCCTGCTGCGGACCCTGGTCGGTGTCGGCTACGTGCGGCAGCTGCCCAACCGCCGCTACTCGCTGGGCCCGCGGCTGATCCGCCTCGGCGAGGTCGCCAACCGCCAGCTGGGGGCCCTGGCTTCCCCTGTCCTCAAGGAGCTGGTTGCCAAGCTGGGCGAATCCGCGAACATCGCCGTGCTGGACGGGGACATGGTCACCTACATCGCGCAGGTCCAGTCACCGCACTCCATGCGCATGATCACCGAGGTCGGCCGACGCGCCATGCTGCACAACTCCGGCGTCGGCAAGGCGGTGCTGTCCGTCCTCGACGACGACCGCGTCCAGCGCCTGGTGGCCCAGGCCGGCATGCCGCCGAAGACCGCGAACACCATCACTACGCTGGGCAAGCTGTTCACCGATGTCGAAGCGACCCGCGAGCGCGGCTACGCCATCGACGAGGAGGAGCAGGAGCTGGGCGTGCGCTGCATCGCCGTCCCGGTTCCCGGTGCGCCGACCCCGATGGCCATCTCGGTCTCGGGCCCGGTCACCCGCGTGGACGAGGCCTTCATGGCGCACGCGGTGCCCGAGCTCCAGGAGGCCGCGCGCGAGCTTGGCCGCCAGCTCGTTGCCGCCGCGGACTAGCGCATCGGATCCAGCCGCCCGGGCTGCCCGCATTTCACCATGCGTGGCTCCCGGGCAGTTTCTCTTTAAGGGGCGCGAAGCTGGATTCGCCCTACTTGAGGATCTCGCTGGCGAAGCTCACAGAGCCCGAGCCGTTCTTGGTGCTCCACGCCAAGGCCTTGTCGTTGCCGAAAATATTCTCGAAGTTGTTTTCCGGGCTGAAGGCAAAGAGCTCGCCCGTCGCAGCATCGAGAGTCACCGCTTCATTGCCCAAGGCCCCCAGTTCATCCATCTGCTCTGCAGACCAGGCAATGAAGGAGTAGGGTCCCGAGGTTGACTGCCCGAAGGGGATCCGGCCATCCGGTATCTCGATGAGCCAAGCCTGTCTAGTCTCGATATTCAGCACGGCCACGTCAAAGCTGTTTTCACCCCTGTCAAGGTTGAAGCTCATGCTGGAACCGCCCTTCATGATCGGCCTCGGGCTATACGGGTCGCCGCTAAATCCTCCCAGTTCGAACTCGTCCGTGGCACGAAGCAATTCGGTGCCGTCGAGAAGCCGCACGCCGCCGATTTGGTTCATTTTGTCCGCGGATCGAGGCTCTTCCTGCTTGAGCACGGCGATGCCCTGGTCGGTGCGGTAAACGGCCCCCGCGTTCTCGGCTTCTACTTTTTTGCTTCCACCGGCCAAAGGGATCGAAGCCACGCGGTAGGCATTCGCGTCCGCTTCGCTCCAGTACACCTTGCCGCCGTCCAGGACGAGGGACT
Organism: Glutamicibacter protophormiae; assembly: GCF_014647495.1. GTDB lineage: Bacteria > Actinomycetota > Actinomycetes > Actinomycetales > Micrococcaceae > Glutamicibacter > Glutamicibacter protophormiae. Next base: position 43,550 of record NZ_BMPH01000005.1, on the reverse strand, counting down.
CGCTGTTCGAGTCGCTGACCTTCTGGAAGTCCCTGATCTCCTGGATCCCGCCCTTGTCGTCGTAGGCCATCAGGGTGGTGGAGCTTCCGCCGTCGCCGCCGCGGACCGTTGCCACAACGGTATCGCCGTGGATGGACCACGAGGAGTCGTCCGTGGCGGCGTCTCGCTTGGCATCGGGCCAGTACAACGAGTACGTGCCTGATTCGTCGACGGTGTAAGGCAGACCCTTGCGCATCACGACGGGGCGGGCATCACTCAAGACGCCCAGCAGCTGCTCCCCCTCGGGAAGATCGTGCGCTGCGCGATCGGCGATTTCGTCGTCTGGCCGCTTCACCGCGTCCCCCACCGAAACAACCGAAGCTTCAACCGGCGTGCCGTCCGCCCAGCTCAGGCCCTCGATCCGGCGTCGCTGTTCAGCCGCAGGCGGGCTGGCATCCTGCGTAGTCGCGGTACTCGAAGCACTGGAGGAAACGCTGGGAGGATTCGAGGCTTCCGCAGACTGCTCCATGCCGTTTCCTCCGGTGGAGCAGGAGGCCAGCAAGAGTCCAAGTCCGCATAACCCGGCGATAACAGCCGGAGGGCAGCATGTTCGAGTCGATGGTGGCATGGATGGATTACCTCCATAGATATCGGAATAGGTCCGTTCCGCCCATCGTTCATTAATCTATCGATGTTTGCAACTCCTTGCCGGGAATCGTGGTCTTCGCGCTGCCGCACGATCATCAGCGGCCGGCCGACGAGCCAGCTCCCTGTCGGGGAGGCGGCGCCGCACCCCTATAGGACAGTTCCCCGGTCGTCAGGTTGCAAATCCCTGTTATCGGGACTGCACTTCGGACAGGGCTGTCGCTTGGCTAGCATGAACTAACTCAGGGCTCACGCCCGGCGTCGTTCATAGGAGACCGCTTCATGGCATCGAAAACCGCTCTTGCACCCGTCAAAATCGACCAGCTCGAAGTCGACCTGCTGGTCATCGGCTCCGGCACCGGCCTGGCCACCGCGTTGGCCGCCAAGGAACTCGGCTTGAACGTAGCCGTGGCCGAGAAAACCAAATACGTGGGCGGCTCCACCGCCCGTTCGGGCGGTGCCTTCTGGATTCCCGCCAACACGGTGCTCAAGCGCGACGGAGCCGTCGACTCCCTGGACCGCGGTGAGAAGTACATCGAGTCCGTCGTGGACGGCTCGGGGCCGGCCGAGCGCTGGAAAGCCTTCCTGGAGTACGGCGACGAGACCGTCAAGATGCTCGAACGCATGACCCAGCTGAGCTTCTTCTGGTCCAAGGGATACTCCGACTACCACCCCGAAAAGCCAGGAGGCAGCGCCGCGGGCCGCTCGGTCGAGTCGCGCCCCTTCGACCTGAACAAGCTCGGCGACCAGCTGCGCCGCTTCCAGCCGGCCACCATGGCCGCTCCCATGCCGATGCCGGTCACCGGCGCTGACTACAAGTGGATGAACCTCATTGCCAAGGCGCCGCACAAGGCATTCCCGCTGATTGTCAAGCGTCTCATCCAGGGTGCCGGAGGGCTTTTGATCGGCCGCAACTACAGCGCCGGGGGCCAGGCCATCGCCGGGGGCATGTATGCCGGGGCGCTGGATGCAGGCATCCCGGTCTGGACCGAAGCAAAGCTGGTGGATCTGGAATTCACCGACGGCGTTGTCACCGGGGCGCTCCTGGAGCAGGCCGGCGAACGCGTGAGCGTGCGCACCAAGTATGGCGTGGTGCTGGCCGCCGGCGGCTACGACCACAACATGAAGATGCGCCAGGAGCACCAGAGCCCCTCCCTCGTCGAGGACCTGAGCCTGGGCGCCAAGGGCAACCACGGAGATGCCATTGAAGTGGCGCAGAAGCACAACGCCCAGCTGGCGAGCATGCAGCAGTCCTGGTGGTTCCCGGCAGTGTCGCCGCTCAAGCCCGGATCCTCGGCAAAGATCCTGCTGGCCGAGCGCTCGCTGCCCGGATCCTTCATGGTCGACCAGTCGGGACGCCGATTCATCAACGAGTCCACCGACTACATGAGCTTCGGCCAGGAGATCCTGCGCCGCGAAGCGGAAGGCGACCCGGTGGGCCAGATGTGGCTGATCTTCGACCAGACCTACCGCGACAGCTACATCTTCGCCGGGCAGTGCTACCCGCGCATGGCACTTCCCGAGTCCTGGTACAAGGCCGGCGTCGCACATAAGTCTTCGTCGATCAGCAAGCTCGCCAGCAAGATCGAGGTTCCCGTGCAGGCTCTGGAGAAGACCCTGGAGGCATTCAACGAGGGGGCAGGAACCGGCATCGACGACCAGTTCGGCCGCGGCGAGTCCGCCTACGACCGCTACTACGGCGACCCGACCCAGCACCCGAACCCGAACCTGCGCGCGTTGGACGGCAAGACGTATTACGCGGTGAAGATCGTGCTCTCGGACCTGGGCACCTGCGGCGGCGTGATGACCGACGCCCACGGCCGCGCACTGGACACCTCGGGCGACGTCATCGAGGGCCTTTACGCCCAGGGCAACACCGCCGCGAACATCTTCGGCAACGTGTACCCGGGCGCTGGCGCCACCATTGGGCAGGGGCTGGTCTTCGGCACCATCATCGCCACCCACGCCGCGCAGAAGGCCCGCGACCTGGTCGCCAGCGCGTAGTCTTCGCCCTGCACCACGGGCAGCTGCGCGAGATGCGCGGCTGCGGACAATGATGGAAATCGGCCGCGCTGGGCTGGACTGGCAGTAGCGGACGTTGGGTCTTCGGACCCAGCCTCCGCTGCCGCCGCTCCGGCCCAGCGCGTCTGCGCCGGCAGGGCAGACGGCTTCCGGGCCGGCGGGAAGGTAATTGCCGCCCGAAGGATCTGCAATCATCCTTCGCCCGGAAAACTCCACCTTCCCTGCACATACACGGATCCGCAGGGGCCTGCTGAAAGTAGCGGGTTCGCCGGTGATAAATAATGCAGAATCTACTGGGCGAACTGCGTCTCGTAAAGCTCGGTGTATTTCCCGCCCAGGGCCAGCAGCTCGCTGTGCGTGCCGCGCTCGATGATGCGCCCGCCCTCGACCACCAGGATCTGGTCCGCGGAACGGATGGTCGACAGCCGGTGCGCGATGATCAGCGCGGTGCGGTTCTCCAGTGCCTCGGTCAGGGCAGCCTGCACCGCCGCCTCGTTCGCCGAGTCCAGCGCCGCCGTCGCCTCGTCCAGGATGACCACCTGCGGGGCCGCCAGCAGCAGCCGGGCGATGGTCATGCGCTGGCGTTCGCCGCCGGAGAGCCGGTAGCCGCGCTCTCCCACCACGGTGTCCAGCCCGTCGGGCAGGGCGGCGATGACCGGCTTCAGCCGGGCGCGTTCCAGCGCTTCCCAGAGCTGCGAATCTTCGGCTCCGGGGCGTGCGAGCAGCAGGTTGGAGCGGATCGACTCATGGAACAGGTGCCCGTCCTGGGTGACCATGGAGACGGTTTCGCGCAGCGAATCGAGCTTCAGCTCGCGGATGTCGGTTCCCGCCAGTTCAACGGTCCCGGAATCCACGTCGTAGAGGCGGGCCAGCAGGGAGGCGATGGTCGACTTGCCTGCGCCCGAGGAGCCGACGAGCGCCACGGTCTGCCCGGCCTTCACCTCGAAATCGATGTCGTGCAGGACTTCCTGTCCGCCGCGGGTATCCAGCACCGCGACCTCTTCCAGAGAAGCCAGCGACACCTTGTCCGCGCTCGGGTAGGAGAAGTTCACGTGGGAGAACTTCACCGGTACCGGCCCGGGTTCCAGGCGGCGGGCGTTGGGTGCATCCTTGATCAGCGGTTCCAGGTCCAGCACCTCGAACACCCGGTCGAAGCTGACCAGTGCGCTGGTGATCTCCACCCGGGCGTTGGCCAGTGCGGTCAGCGGAGCGTACAACCGGGTCAGCAGCATTCCCAGGACCACCACGTCGCCGGCGGCCAGTTCCCCGCGCACCGCATACATGCCGCCCAAGCCATATACCAAGGCCAGGGCCAAGGCGGCGACCAGGGTCAGGGTCGCCATGAAGTAGTACTGGCGCATGGTCATCTTCACGCCGATGTCCCGGACACGGCCTGCGCGCAGCGCGAACTGGTGGGATTCATCCTTGGGCCGGCCGAAAAGCTTGATCAGGGTCGCGCCGGGCGCCGAGAACCGCTCGGTCATCTGGTTGCCCATCGCGGCGTTGAGGTCCGCGGATTCCCTGCGCAGCATCGCGACGGATCGCCCGAAATGCCGCGCGGGAAGCAGGAAGAGCGGAAGCAGCACCAGCGCGATGGCCGTGACCTGCCAGGAAGTCGTGAACATGACTGCCGCGGTGAGGATCAGCGCCACGGTATTGGAAACCAGTCCGGACAAGGTTCCCGCGAAGGCGGCCTGCGCGCCGATCACGTCGTTGTTCAGGCGGCTGACCAGCGCGCCGGTGCGGGTGCGGGCGAAGAACGCCACCGGCATCTTCTGCACATGGTCGAACACCGCCGTGCGCAGGTCGAAGATGATTCCCTCGCCGAGCTTGGAAGAGAACCAGCGGACCACGACGGAGACGATCGCGTCCAGCACCGCCACCGCCGCGATGATCAGCGCCAGGTTGATGATGATCCGAATGCCGCTTTGGGCCACAATTTCATCCACGATCCGGCCCGCGAGCACGGGGGTGATGACCGCCAGCACCGCCGAACAGATGGAAAAGACCACGAAGATGAGCAGTCGGGTCTTGTAGCCCGCGGCAAATTTCAGAACGCGTTTCGGCGTCGTAGGGGCGTAGGCCTTGCCCTTGTCCCCCGACAGCCTCCAGAGGGAATGCCAAGCGGCATTTTCCATGCTCATTGTGTCTTCTCGCGTTCCTACTCGGGCCAATGCTGCAACTTACCTGCCCATGGTGTCAGCAAGCGGGCCGTTGCTTCCAGCTAGGGTCAGCTTAGGCGACGACCTGCATTCCAGGAGCTCCTGCCTGCGGAATTATCCAGACGCCCATCCGGAGCGCTCCCCCAGCCGCACGCAGGGCGGCTGCCGGGCGCAGCCAGCCTCGCAGGCTCCGGCAGATGGGCGACGCACTTCCCGAGCCGCTCCGGCGCTCCCTCCAGGGTCGGCTACGCAGGCAAAAGAGCCCTCTGACTTAACGCCGCGTATGCCGCAGCAGCTTCCCGTCCGGGAGGGGACTGCGCGGCATTGGCCTGTTCCTGGCTATGCCGTTCCTCGAAACTCCGTTGTCAACCAACCCGCTGGCAACCACCCACGCCGCGCGCCGAGACCCGCGCTCCAGTTCATTTCTGAGATTCGGCGCGTTTTTTCATGCCGCTGAGGCCGAAGCCCGAGCCAGGTCCGCGGCCCCGATCAATCCGGCTAAAGAGCCCAACTGCGCGCGGCAGACCTGCGCGAAGGGGCGGTATCCCCGCCCGGACAGGGTGCGCCGGTAGTGCGCTTCGGCCACGGCGAGCAGCTCGGTCTGCGCCGAACCCAGCCCGCCGCCGATGACCACCATGCCCGGATCCAGCACGGAGACCAGGTTCGAGATGCCAAGCCCCAGCCACTGGCCCATTTCCTCGACCAGATCCCGGCAGGCCAGATCCCCGTTGGCCGCGAGCTCGGTCACCAGCGCGCCGGTCACGGCCTCCGGATCGTCGTTGCATGCCTCGCGCAGGTTGTGGGCGATGGGAGACTTGGAGCGCACCAGTTCCGCGCCGTCGCGGCCCAGCGCGTTCCCTGAGGCGTACTGCTCCCAGCAGCCGCGGTTTCCACAGACGCAGCGGTGTCCGCCGGGCACGATCACCTGATGGCCGAACTCGCCGGCGATGCCTGAATTGCCGCGGTGCACCTCGCCACCCAGGATGATCGATCCGCCGATCCCGGTACCAAGGGTCAGGCAGACCACGTCATTGACGCCGCGCGCGGCGCCGAATCGGTATTCGGCCCATCCGGCCGCGTCCGCGTCGTTGACCAGGGTGACCGGCTGGCCCAGCTGGCCTTCCAGCCGGTCGCGCACCGGCTCGTCGCGCCAGGACAGGTGCGGGCTGAACAGCACGCGACTTGAATCGCGGTTCATCCACCCTGCGGCCCCCACGCCCACGGGGCAGCGCAGGTCCCCGTCGCCCAGCTCCCGGACGAGCCCCACGATGGCCCGTTCGGTGGCGGCAACGTCCCGGGCCGGCGTGGGGCGGTGGATCTGACTGGTGACGGCGCCGCTGGCATCAACCAACGCAGCAAGGATCTTGGTTCCGCCAATGTCGACGCCGATGGAAGGTTCGGAGGTTTGCATAGTCACACAGCATAAACCCGGCCGCGCCCAACCCGGAAAGCGGAGGATGCCCTTGAGCCGCTACCCGGCCGCTGGGGCCGCGGCGGACTCCTCCTGCTCGCGGACCCCGGAGGCCTCGATCAGCACCACCAGCAGCACCATGACTGCCGCGGCGCCCAGCACCGAGATCACCGCAATCTGGACGTCGGATTCGGCGGTGGGCGTCAGCTGCGCCAGCAGCGGAGCGCCGCCGATCAGCAGCGCGCCCACGGGGAAGAGCCACTTATACGCCCCGCGCAGGCACAGCCGAAGGATCAGCGCCCAGACGCCCAGGAGGAAAACCGACACCGGAATGCTTAATGTGGCCACCGCCGCGGCGGAGCTCAGCCCGGAGCTGCCGGCCTCATGGTCGAGCAGCACCTTGACCCCGGCGGAAAATGCGCCGGCGGCGGCGAAGACAAAGTAGTGGCCATAGCCGAAGATCATCGGCGCCCGCCGCGTGCGCAGCCAGGTGCTGGCGTTCGAAGAGAAGTACACCCACCAGAGCCCGGCGGCCAGGATGAATCCGCCCACGCCGAGCAGCGAAAACTGGAGCAGCTGGTTGGCGTTCTCGACCGCGTTGGCCGCCGCGACGGTGGAGGCCAGCACCGATTCGCCCAGCACGATCAGCGTGAAGCATCCGTAGCGGTCGGCGATGTGCTCCGGATGCCACGGCGTCTGGCCGCTCCGCTCGGCGATCAACGGCACCAGCAGCTCCAGGGCGACCAGGAGAAGGAACACCGGAATGGCCCATCCGGCGGGAGTCAGCGGATAGCAGACCCAGAAAACCTGCACCACGGCGATGCCCACCGCATAGCGCAGGGCGGTTTTCCGCAGCCCCGGGTGGCTGCGCGATGCCCGGATCCACTGCGCCACCAGCGCCAGGCGCATCACCACATATCCGGCGATGATGAGGTGGAAGTTCCCGTCGGCCATCGCCGGGGTGGTTCCCACCGCGAGAATCACCACGCCGGCCATCTGGGTCAGCGCCAGCACCCGGTAGAGCCAGTCATCCGCATCGAAGGCGCTGGCGAACCAGGTGAAATTCATCCAGGCCCACCACACCGCGAAGAACACCATCAGGTAGGCCCGCAGCCCGCCGGCGATATCGACGTGGGTTTCGGCGGCCACCAGCTGGGCCGATGCCAGCGAGACGGATACCGCGAAGATCAGGTCGAAGAACAGTTCCAGCGGACTGGAGGACCTGAAGATCTCCGAGGGATCCCTCGGGCGCATGCGCTTGACCCGCAGTTTGCCCGGGGCGTAGGGATGATTGTCCGGCACGGCGACCACGCTTCGTTCCTGAGTCCAAAAAGTATCTGCTGCTCAAGAATACGAAGCACGGCGGCAAATAATCTACGGCTTGCGCAGATAAGCTACTGGGCCTCACCGAGCAGCACGTCCTGCGCAACTTCCTGCGCGCTCTCGTGCACGGCGCCGATGTGGCTGAGCCTGCGTCCGGCGAGGGCGAGCACCAGGATGGACACCGCCACCGCGCCGGCGCCCAAGCAGTACGGAGCCGCAGCGCCCAGGGCTGCGGCCAGCGGGCCCGCGACAGCCGGGGCCACCGCGCCGCCGAGGAATCGCACGCCGGAGTAGGTGCTGCTGGCCACGTTCCGCGGCAGATCGGTCGCTTCCATGACCGCTTCGGTCAACGCGGTGTTCATGACGCCAAGCACCAGGCCGGCAACGATGACCAGAATGACCAGCGTCGTCAATTGCTCGTGGAAGAGCCCCATCGAGCCCAGCAGGGCGGCAAGCAGACCCAGCATGGCGAACAGCACCGGACGCAGCCCGAATTTGCGGGTTGCCGGCGGCGCCACCAGCACCGAGGTGATCGCCAGCGCCAACCCCCAGCCGAAGAACACGAGTCCGAGCTCGGTGGCGCCGAAGTCCAGCCCGGCAGCATGCGCCGCGGCTTCCAGGGGGAAGGGAGTGTAGGCAAGCAGGATGAAGAAGCCGAAATTGTAGAACACCGCCGTGAGGGACAGGGCCAGCAGGGCCGGGTTGCGCAGCGCCTTGAAGCTGGCGGCTATGGAGATCTTGGCAGGTGCAGGGGCCCCAGACGGCAGCTTGAGAAAGGCGAGGATCGCCACGAGGGCGATGCCCATGAGCACCGCAGTGCCGAAGAACGGGCCGCGCCACGACAGGTTGCCCAGCACTCCGCCAACCAGCGGCCCGACGGCCATGCCGACACCCAGCGCCGCCTCGTAGAGGACGATTGCCTGGCGGCTGCCCCCGCTGGCGGCGCCGACAATGGCGGCCAGCGCGGTGGAGATGAACAAGGCATTGCCCAAGCCCCATCCCGCGCGGAATCCCAGGATCTCGTTGACGCTGGAGCTGGCGCCGGCCAGCGCAGCGAATGCGACGATGAGGACCAGCCCGATGACCAGGGTCTTTTTCACACCCAGATGCCCGGACACCCAGCTGGTGAAGAACATCGCAATGCCGGTGATGAACAGGTAGCTGGTGAACAGCAGCATGGTTTGGGACTGGCTTGCCTCAAGCGCCCGGCTGATGGCCGGGAGGATGGGGTCGACCAGGCCGATGCCCATAAAGGAGACCATGCAGGCAAAGGCGATGGCCCAGACCGAGCCCGGCTGCTTCAGCAGCGACGTCCGTGTGCTTCCGGCTTGCGTCATTCGATCGTTCTCATTTCCCGCTGATGCGATGTCTTTCTCTTGCGCGCGATCTGCGCTCTTCGTGAATATTCATGGCGGCTGCCCCGGCACCGCCCACTTGCCGACCCGTGGAGCTCAAGGGCAATGAGCTATTACATAGTGACACTATACATTCGATCACATAGCTTGGCTATGTAAAATCTGCAGGCTCTCAGGAACCTTCGACGCGCTTCCTGAGAGCGGGCGCGCAGCAAATGTGGATCAGTGCACCATAAGTGCACTATTATGCATCCATGGACGAGAATACCCAGAGGCTTGCCAATTCCATTGGCGCGCGGGTCAGGCAGGAGCGCCTGTCCCTTCAGTGGACCTTGGACCAGCTGGCGGAACATGCCGGCATCAGCCGGCGCATGCTGGTCAATGTCGAGCAGGGAGCTGCGAACCCCAGCGTCGGAACGCTGCTCCGACTCAGCGACTCCCTCGGGGTCGGCCTGCCTGCGCTGGTTGAACCACCGCCGCTCAAAGCCGTCAAGATCACCCGCCGGGGTGAGGGCGCGGTACTGTGGGCCGGCAAACACGGCGGCCGCGGCGTGCTTCTGGGTGGCACACGCTCCCCCAATGTCATCGAGCTCTGGGACTGGACCCTCAAGCCGGGCGAAAGCCATGACAGCGACGCGCACGTCACGGGCACCGAAGAGCTCCTCCAGGTACTGGAGGGCGAACTCACGGTGCGGGTAGGCGCCGAAACCCATGTGCTCGGAGAATCCGATGCACTGTGCTTCCCGGGCGACGAGCCCCACGCCTACGAGAACAATTCAAACGCACCGTTGCGCTTCACGCTGACCGTCTTCGAGCCGGGGGTCGGAACGTCCCACCGCCAGTTGGGCTCCGATGCACCTGCCAATTAACTTCATCCGGGCTACGGCCGGGAACCGCTTGAGGAGTCGACGATGACGGCGCGCCATACCGGCTACAGCCTTCCTCCATGGAGCATGGCGATCGCCGCCATGCTCTCCATCCAGCTGGCCAACGCCCTGTCCGTGGGAGTGCTGCGCGAAGTCGGCCCGGCGGGCACCGCATGGCTCCGGCTCTGTTTCGGCGTTGTGTTCCTCTGGATCATCTCCCGCCCGGCGATCCGTTCCATCCGCCGCAAGGACCTTCCCTCGCTGCTGATTCTGGGCACCGTCACCGGCTTCATGACGGTGTTCTTCCTGGGAGCAGTGGAACGCATCCCGCTGGGCACGGCGGTAGCCATCGAGTTCCTCGGGCCGCTGGCAGTTGCCGGCATCATGAGCGGCAACCGCAGGGCCCTGATCTGGCCCGCCACAGCACTGGTCGGCATCATCCTGTTGACCGAGCCCTGGTCCGGTTCCTTCGACCCCATCGGTGTCGGACTGGCTCTGGCCGCAGGCGCATGCTGGGCTTTGTACAACATCCTCACCCAGCGCGTCGGCGACCGATTCGCCGGCATCAGCGGCTTGTCGCTGACCATTCCCATCGCCGCGCTGGCCACCCTTCCGGTCGGGCTTCCCCAGGTAATCAACGGCAATCTCGTCTGGTGGGTACTGCCCGCGGCGGCCGGGATCGCCTTGATTACGCCGGTCATCGCCTTCGGGCTGGAGATGCTGGCGCTGAAGCGCATGAATCATACGTCCTTCGGCACGCTCCTGTCAGTCGAACCGGCTTTTGGCGTGCTCATCGGCCTGCTGGTTCTCGGCCAAGCCCCTTCGACTTACCAGGCTATTGGCGTCGTCATCGTCGTGATCGCCGGCGCCGCCGCCCAATGGGATGGAGCGCGAAAGTTCAGCGGCGAACTCACCGAAATCGCGGCCCCCACACATGGCCCGCAGTAGCGCTCACTTCCGGAACACCCCTATCGCACCGTCCCATCAAGCAAGGATGACAGCATGACACCCAGCGCCCTGATCACCGGAGCCACCGGCGGCATTGGACACGCCATCGCCGGAGCGTTGGCACCGACCCATCACCTCTTTCTGGCGGGGAGGAATATCGAAGCTTTACAGCTCGTTGCTGCCAGCTTTCCGTCCGCCACGCCACTGCTCGCCGACCTCGGGTTCCCGGGCGGCATGGATCAGCTCGCTGCGCAGATCTCCTCCCTTGATGTCTTGGTGCATAGCGCCGGGATACTTCGCATGGGAACCATGGAAGAGACAGCTCAGAATGACTGGGAGCAAAGCATGCAGGTTAATGTGCTTGCTCCGGTAGAGCTCACCCGCGCCCTACTGCCAGCCCTGCGCCGGGCGCACGGCCATGTGTTCATGATCAATTCAGGCCTCGGGCACCGCACCATTGCAGGGTCGGGTGCATACAGCGCCAGCAAATTCGCCATGAAAGCGTTTGCTGACACCCTCCGGCTCGAAGAAGCTTCGAATGGCCTCAAAGTCACTTCCATCCATCCGGGGCGTGTTGCCACACCGATGCAGGAGCAACTGCATTCTTGGGAAGAGAAGGCCTACGACGCGGAAAACTGGGTCCGCCCCGAACAAGTTGCCCAGGCTCTCATGACCGCGCTTGCTTTGGGTGGCCGCGCGAACTTGGATTCGATCGACATCAATCCTTCACCGCGGCCAAAAGCCTAAGGTTGCCGCGCGAAGTTGAACGAAAAATTTGTTCATCCTTGCCGGACTTCTACCAATGGCCCATCGGCGAATTGATCAAAAAATTTGTTCAGATGAGACCCAGCTCGAACACCCACCGATTGGCAGCTTCGAATCGGGCATCAGAAACCCTCCCGCCAATGCAACTGGCATTGGCTGGGCCGCTGGCAACGGAATCTGATCAAAAAATTTGTTCAGTGCGGTTTTCTGCTCGCGGATCGACACCCCAACGAACAGTCACGTTGATTCCACAGGCAGCGACCACTGAACAAAAAATTTGTTCAGTTCAGTGCTTTCGGAAGGGTTTTCAGAGTAGTCTGGCGAGATCTGAACCCGCATCTCACGGGAACTGGCACCAGATCTAGACGAATCTAGAACAACAATGATGCAGTTAATTCGAATTTTTCACCACGTTTTTCTTCCTATTTCGCATCCACAGTGAATTCTGCATCGAATGGTTACGCTCGTTGTGATTTCGAATTCTCGACGTATTCTTTGGATGGCAACGTGACTGCTGATAGGAACCATGCGCTCCCCCGTGTGGGGTCACCCTTTGGCCAGCAACGCCCCGACAGCGCTGAAACCCCGGTTCTCAACATCGAGCTGCCCACTCGGCACCCCTTTGATGCCCGGGGGATTTTTTCGTTCTTGGAAGCAAGGGCGATAGCTGGGGTCGAGATTGCGGATCTTTCACAGCAAGACAAATTGATATATGCAAGATCATTCATACTCCCAAGTGGGCCCGCCGCCGTTCGACTTGTCGCACGCAATCATGGATCCGAAGGCTGGTCCCTGACTGCTGAGCTTGAACTCGCGGATTTGTGCGATCAGACTGCTGCAATCTCCCGGATACGACGCCTCTTGGATCTGGACGCCGACTCCAGCGCCATCGATGCAGCGCTGCAGGAAGACCCCGCACTGGCTCCGAGTGTTCTTCGCACCCCGGGAATCCGGGTGCCAGGCGCGATCGACCCGCATGAGCTGGTTATCCGAGCCATTGTCGGCCAACAGATTTCGGTCAAGGCAGCTCGCACTCATCTCTCCAGGCTCGCAACTCAAGCCGGAGGCCTCTACACGTCGAGCTTCGACGGTTTGGACAGGCTCTTTCCCACCTCCCGGGAGATCATTGAAACCGTGCCCGAACCGGCAGCAGAAGCCCCGCTGGATCCCCAGCGCGTTCTGCGGCTCCCCCGCCGGTCGATCTCCGCACTTCGCGGTGCAGCCAGTGCGTTGGAGAGCGGTGAACTGGCTATCGGGTTCGAAAGCGATCCCGAACTGCTGCGGCAGAACCTGCTTCGCACCCCTGGCATCGGGCCGTGGACCGCCGCCTATCTCTCCATGCGCGTGCTCGCTGATCCAGATGCCTGGATGCGCAACGATGTCGCATTGGTTTCAGGAGCGGCACGCCTCGGCATTCTGGAGCCGCCGCATTCGAAGAGCGCCAGCCACCGATTGCTCGAGGACTACGCCCAGCGTTGGTCCCCCTGGCGCTCCTACGCCTCCATGCACCTGTGGCAGGCAGCTTCAGGCTGATCCCGGTCGCCGCCTACCGAATATCTTGCCGCCGAAAGTGGCGCTGTCCGCCCAAAGCCTCGAAGGCTGGATACGCGCTCGCGGCCCGGGCGGCCGGCGAGCGCCAGCCGGACATCTATTTCTGCAGCAGGCCAAACTACTGCGTTGACCTGCTCGGTGCAGGGTTCCGCGGCGGATCAGCACCAAAATGCCCGGAGCTCTCCGGCCAGTTCCCGGCCTTGGCGAAATCCCTCGCGGGCAGCCGCCGGGCGGAGTGCCTGGTTCATGGCGTTGACTCCCAGATGGGCTTCGGCGGCGGCATCCGGCACGATGGCCTGGACCTGGCTTCCGGAAGCGCGGAGCTGGTCCACCTGCGCCGACAGCTGCATACCCCAGCGCTCCGGGTGCAGGCTCCGCCCGCCGAGCGGTGAAAGCACCAGCACCTTGCCGTAGCCCTGCGCCAGATCGGCGTTCTCATTCCGGCGGTAGCCGCCGTCAATGTACGCGCGTTCCCCGAGCCAATACGGCGGACCGCTGGAACAACTGGCGGCCACCGCATCAACCAGCGGAACCCCGCTGGAGTTGTCGAAGACCACCGGCTCGCCGCCCTGCGCCTGCACCGCGGTGAGGTAGACCAGCCGCTGCGGCCAGTCCGTCTCCACCATGCGTGATTGGACGATGGATCTCCAGCGAACGCTCAGTTCCCTGTCTCCGGCACCGGGCAGATCCAGCGCCGCAGCACCCATCCTGCGGTGCATGTCCCCGGGGCCGGAGGAAGCTGCGCTGATTGACTTGATGCGGGACAGCTGTTCGGGAACGCGGACCGCACCCGGTGCGGCCGCAGGACGCGGGATTGCCGCAGGTGGCGCAGGGCTGCCGATGATTGCCTGGTAGAGCTCTGCCGGGGTGGAGCCGGCCAGCTGGGCGGCCGCGGTGGAGCCGGCGGAGGTTCCCACGGTCAGCTGCGGTGTGCTGATGTCCAGGCCTTCGGAGGCCAGACCTGCGAGCACACCGATGAGCCAGGCGTTCCCCGTGGCCCCTCCGCCGCCGAGCACCAGGGCTCGTGCGCCGGTGGTTTCGGGCAGGTGGGAAAGGTAGGGGTACGCCGAGCTGGCGCGGGATGTCGGAAAGGAGAAAAAGTTCATGGCGGGTGCCTTTCGGAAGAAGTCCTCAGGGCTCACCAGCGGCCGCGGCTAGGAGTGCCGGGCCGTCGTACGGGACAGGGGTGCGCCCACGGTCGGTCGTGCGGACATCGGGTACCACCTCCATGCAACGAGTACGAACTGCGTGCATTCATCATAAGTCCGAATCCGGCGCGCGCGACTGGTCGCATTGCCATTTTTCAGCCCGCCTACGTAGAGTCGAAGTAGATGCGGCGCGCTTCAAGCGCCGACGGCGAAGGGACAGGAACATCATGAAGATCGCGCTGGCACAGGTATTGAGCACCGGCGATCCCCAGCGCAATCTGGCGATCATCCGCGACCATGCCAAGCAGGCCGCCGAGGCGGGCGCGGCGCTGATCGTTTTCCCCGAAGCCATGCAGGTCGCGTTCGGCAACCCCGTGGAAAAGTTGGCCGAGCCCGTCAACGCCCGCTGGGCCGGGCTGCTGCGCCAGCAGGCGCGCGACCACAACATCGCGATCGCCGCCGGCATGTTCACCCCGGGCGAGGGCGGCCGGGTGCGCAACACCCTGCTGGTGGTCGGCCCCGGCGTGGACACCCATTACGACAAGATCCACCTCTACGACGCCTTCGGCTATCTGGAGTCGGATGCCGTCACCCCGGGCGACACCCCGGTGCAGTTCGAGCTGGAGGACGCCACGATCGGCCTGGCGATCTGCTACGACCTGCGCTTCCCGCAGCTGTTCGTGCGCAACGCCCGCGCCGGCGCGCAGATCAACATCGTCTCAGCCTCCTGGGGCGGCGGAGAAGGCAAGGCCGAGCAGTGGAAGGCGCTGGCCCAGGCCCGCGCGCTGGACACCACCACTTTCGTGATCGCGGTGGACCAGGCGGATCCCGAAAGCGTCGGCCGCCCGCTGAAGGGCGCCGCGCCGCTGGGCGTGGGCTACTCGATGGCCGTCGACCCGCTGGGCCGCGTCATCGCGCAGGCCGGGCGCGAGCCCGAGCTGCTCATCGTGGACCTTGACCTGAACCTGGTCGATGAGGCCCGCAGGAAGCTTCCGGTGCTGGCCAACGCCGTCGACCTCTAGTCTCGCGCGCCGGGAACCCTTGGATAACACGACGGAGCGGGCACCAGCGATAGCCAGATGCCCTCCCCAGAAGAGAGCTGCATGGATCACGGGTATGGCCTTACCCGGGCAGGCGATGCTCTCCCGCTACTCGGATAGATCCAGCATTGGTGCCTTGCGCTTGAATCCGCCGGTGACGTAGCCGAGGTAGGCAAGACCCAATACAATCCATGCCAAGCCGATCTGGAGAGACAGCGGGCTCAGGCTGGTCCAGAGCCAGATGGTCAGGCACAGGCCGACCAGCGGCAGCAAAAGGTAGTTCACGGTCGAAGCCAGACCTCGCTGACGGTGTGCTAGGAAGTAGTACTTGATCACGGCAAGGTTGACTGCGGAGAATGCAACCAAAGCGCCGAAGCTGATCATCGCCGACACCATTTCCAGGCTGGCGAACAAGGACGTGAGCGAAATGAGCGAGACGATCAGGATCACGAAGGTCGGTGTCTTGAATCGTGGGTGCAGATAGCCGAACACCTTGCGCGGGAGAACTCCATCCCGGCCCATGCTGTAGAGAATACGCGCCACCGAAGCCTGCGAAATCAGGGCGGATCCGAGTGCGCCGCAGATGAATCCTGCCGTGAAGAAGATGGTCAGGAAGTCTCCGCCCGCCGCGAAAATCACCTGGATCGATGCGGAGTCAGCATTTTCGAATTCGTGGCCGGGGTATACCAAGTGAGACAGGTAAGCCAGGCCCACGAACATGAGTCCGCAGATCAATGTGGTCAGTAGAATTGCCCGCGGCATGTCCCGTTTCGGGTTGTGTGCTTCTTCGGCGAAGGTCGTGATGGAGTCAAACCCGAGGAACGACAGGCACAAGATCGCTGCTCCCGCAGCCAGTGGCGCGAAGCCGCCGAGCTCTCCGTTCCCCCGGAACGGCGCCCAGAGATCCACGGAGGCCTGCTCCTTGAGGTAGGCAACCGAAAAAATGACGAACAGGATGATGAAGAGAAACTGGAAGCCGATGATAACGATGTTCGTCCGCGCCACGGAGACAATTCCAACGACGTTCAGCACCGTCACCACTACCATTCCAGCCAGCATGAACGCCCACGGCGGGACGGCCGGGAAGAACTCATGCATGTAGATCCCGAGCAGCAGGTAATTGATCATCGGCAGGAAGAGGTAGTCCAGCAGCAGGGCCCAGCCGGCCATGAACCCTATATTCGGGCCGAAGGATCGCTGCGTGTACACATATGCCGACCCGCCGACTGGGAAGGCCCGCGACATCAGACCATAGGAGCGCGCGGTGAAGATCATCGCCACCATGGTAATCAGGTACGCCAGCGGCAATCGCCCGCCGGTAATTTCGGTGACGATGCCGTAGGTGCTGAAAATAGTCAACGGAACCATGTAGACCATGCCGAAGAGCACCAGATTGGGCAGGCCTAGAACCCGGTTCATCTGGTCGGTGGCAAGCACTGCGCCACCCGGTGGCTTGAGTAGAGATTTCGACATAATGGGCACCTTTCCGTCCGCTACCCGGCATAATGCACCTGCTAGAAGTGCAGGGGCTGGAAGCCAAGGGCCAGATTTAAATGAAGAACGTTCACTAAAGGTAGTGACTGGAGTCACTTGGCGCAAGGGCGAGACTGGCACCATCAGCAGCGCAAGGGGTCTCGGAAAGCCCGTCCAGCATAGTGAATGTGGCGCTCAATTCAGGGATAAAGGGCATTCGACTAGGCGAAACAGAGGATCGCCGACGCTAGAACCGGCCGGCTGAACACCGAGTGTGCGCCCGTGAAAGAAAATTTATACTGTTAATTTACACGCAACATTGGCGTTACATGCCGCCGTGATCTCGCTGTCCCACTTCTCGCTCAACGGCTGCGATGATGGCGCGCAGCCCGAAGTCGAACGATTGCTCGCTGACTGTCGAGCGCGCTTGTCGCGCAAATTTCCCACCCAGCTCCAGGACTTCCACATGGCGGGTCTCGCGGGCTGCAGAATTCCCCTCGGGCACCACTGCAACATGGGCTCCGGGAGCTACGATGTCCAGAGCTGCGCCAACCACAAGGGATTCAAAGGCAATCATGATCATGAGGATCCGAGGAACGGCCACTCCGGCGCGGCGAAGAATGCCACCCAGCTCCTCATAGATGAGACCCGATTCGGATTCTTCCGTGATCGGCGTGGCTACTATCAGCTCGACGGCCGCAGGAACCCGCAGCAAGGCGTCCCGGAACAGCTGGCCGAAATGGAACAGCGCTTCTGGCCACGGGAGCACCGCGATCAGGCTCTGGTCAATGGAGCGAATCATGTCGCGACGCATGAGGTTGATCAGGTGCTGCCGGTTGTCCACGTGGTTATAAAGCGCCGGTGTTCGCACGCCCAGCGAACGGGCGAGCTTACCCATTGAGAAGTCTTCGGCCCCACCCTCATCGAGCAGCGAGAAGGCGGCCTCGACGATGCGTTGCTGAGTGAGGATCGGCTTGGCCGGGCGTCCGGCAACACGATGCGGCGTAGAAGACATGCACTAACTCCCTTGGTTATTTCCTATCCAATCATGGACAGCAAAGGACCCAGTGGTTAGACTCAACGATAATTAACACCATTCATTTAGGAGTCGAGTTGACGCAGACGCCCCAAACCGTGATCTTCGCGGACACCATTCACAGCCTGGACGGCGAAAAGCAGTACACCGCCATGGGCATCACTGCGGGAGTAGTGACGCACCTCGGCTCCCGCTCCGAGGCAACTGAGTGGTCGGGACCGGACACCAAGTTGATCGATCACGGGACGGCAACCATCACCCCAGGTCTCGTCGATGCGCACATTCATCCGATCTTCGGCCAGTCGGTCGCCCGCGGAGTATTCCTGGGCGATGCGAAGGATCTGGACGACGCACGCGAGATTTTCGCCCGCCATGCCGAGGCACAGTCCGGAGATGCACCGGTGCTCGGCTACGGCCTGAACGTAGCGGTCTTCGGCGAAGCCGAACCCCACGGCGGGCTGCTCGACGAGGCAGCTCCCGGACGGGCCAGCTACGTCACTTGTTTTGATGCGCACTCGGCTCTGGCTTCGCAGCCCATGCTGGCAGCAGCCGGCATCACCGGCACGGAGACGTTTGACGATGCCTCCAGCATCGTGGTGGATTCCGAGGGTCGGCCTACGGGTTTCATCCGCGAATTCTCCGCCATGGCCCTGGTGGAAGAGGCTCTGCCTCCACTGACCATCGAGGACAAGGTCGACGGACTGGAACGCCTGTTGCGCGGCATGGCCGCCAGCGGCCTGACCGGCGGTGAAATGCTGGATCTGGCGGATCCCGACTCGCTGGAGATCCTGCGCAGGCTCGAAGAACGCACGGAACTGCCGATCAAATTGCGAGTCGCTCCCTGGATCATGGCCAGCGACGCTCCCGAGCAACTGCGGCATCTGATCGAGCTGCAAGGACAGCACGGCAGGCGCTGGCAGGTGCGGGGCGTGAAGCTGATGATCGACGGTACCGTCGACAACGGCACCGCCTGGCTCTACGAACCGGACACCGAGGGCGAGTCCACCGAGTCCCTGTACCTTGAGCCCCAGCGGTACGTCGACAACCTGCGGACGCTGGCCGAAGCAGGGATCACCACCACGACCCACGCCATCGGCGACCAGGGCATCGGCTTCGTCATCAAGGCCATCAGCGAGCTGCCTGGGAATGGCGTCCTGCACCGGATCGAGCACCTGGAGGAAATGAACGACGAAGACTTCACCGCGCTCAAGTCCAGCGGCGCCACGGTGAGCATGCAGCCGACCCACTGCACGCACTTCGTGCGCGCCGACGGTTCGGACGCCTGGTCCCGCCGGCTGGGCGGCCACCGCGCGTCGTTCGCCTTCCGCCTGCGCGATGTGCAGGACGCAGGCATGGTCCTGGCTCTGGGTTCCGACTGGCCCATCGCCCCGTACGACCCGCGCCTGATCCTGGCCGATGCCCAGACCCGCCGGCGTACCGAGGTCCCGGATAGCGATTCGGCCCAGCCCCGTCACAAGCTCAGCGCACGCGAGGCTCTGGAAGGATACACCGTGAACGTGCACGCCAGCACGGGTTCTGTTGGCGGACGGCTCGTGCTCGGCGCACCTGCGGACCTGACAGTCTTCGCGGAAGATCCGCTCTCGCTGGCTCCCGAGCAGCTTTGCACGGTTGGCGTGCTGGGAACGTACGTCGACGGGCAGCCGGTCAACACCGGCGACCCGCTGCTGACCGCCTGAGCATCGGCAGGGTGCCTGCCGGCGAGCGCGCATGGCCGAGGTGTGATGGCCTAGTCTGGGCAGATGAACCGTCTGCGCCTGATGCATCCTTCGGAGCTGCTGTTCCCGCTCTTGGCACGCGGAACCTCGGCAGGTCTTGCCGTGGCCTCGTTGTGCATCGCGGTTCTGACACTCATTGAGAATGACGGCTACGCTGTCATCTCAATCCTGTATGGCGTACCTTTCGGGGCGCTGTACGGGCTGCTGGTTGCGGGCGGGGTCTACGCCGTCCTCGCCTTCCGTCATCGCCGCAGGCCCGACGGTGTCATGCAGCGGCTAGTTCCGACAGCCGCCGCAGCTGCGGCGGTCCTCTGCCTTCCTGCGGGCATTCTGGTAGCCGGGCTCGTCGGCTGGGAAGGCGCAGGTTTCCTGCTGCCGGCCGCGGCGTTCGTCGCCTTGGGCGCAGCGGTCGCCGCATGGCGCACGCAGTCGGCACTACGCGCCACCGAGCAGAGGCTGAATGCGGGGCGCCCGGAACCGTTTCCGAGTCGCACGGCCCGGGGCTAGGCCTGCCGTGGCATTTCGGCCAGCCCTTTGCTCCCATCAGAACAGACAACGCCCGCAGGCTTGGGGCCTGCGGGCGTTGATTCCGCTCAGGATGGATCCTTGCCGATCTCTTCGCGGTCGTTCCGGTCCTGTTCGGGTTCTCCCGGGTTCGACTCAGTGTTCCGAGTTCCCGGCGAGCCTGGGTGCAGGCATCTGTATCGCCCCGGTCTGGATCTTCTCGTAGTCCTCGGAGGTGACCACCGGAATCTCGTAGCCGTCCTTGTCAATCAGCTTGCCGCCCTCGAAGTGGTCGCCATCGATCAGGCCGCAGATCTCCTCTTCCCTCACCATGCGCGGCGGGGCCGCGGCGAAGACCGAGTTGTTTTTGGTGTTGCCAGCCTTCAGCACGTTGAACAGCAGGTTCAGCAGCACGGCCATGACCGCGGCCGAGGAGATGCCCGAGTGGAAGATGGTTTGGAACCATACCGGGAAGCTCTCATAGAAGTCGGGCTTCACGATCGGCACGCAGCCGAAGGCGATGGACGCCGCCACGATGATCAGGTTCTTGCCGTCGTACTTGACCTTGGACAGGGTGCGGATGCCCGAGGCGGCCACGGTGCCGAACAGGACGATGCCCGCACCGCCCAGGACCGGGGTCGGGATGGCCGCGACCACGCGGCCCAGGATGGGCAGCAGGCCGAGGACCACCAGGATGCCGCCGCCGGCGGCGACCACGAAGCGGCTGGTAATGCCGGTGATGGCGACCAGACCGACGTTTTGCGCGAAGGCGGATTGGGTGAAGGTGTTGAAGATCGGCGCGATCGCGGAGGAGGCCATGTCGGCGCGCAGGCCGTCGGCGATGCGCTTGGAGTCGACCTTGGTGTCCGCGATTTCCCCGACGGCCAGGATGTCGGCGGTGGTCTCGGTCAGGATGACGAGCACCACGATGGTCATCGAGATGATGCCGCCGATTTCGAAGATCGGCATGCCGAAGGCCAACGGCTGCGGGAAGGCGAAGATCGCGCCGTTGCCGACCTTGGAGAAGTCCGCCATGCCCAGCAGCGCGGCGGCGACGGTGCCGATGACGATCGCCAGCAGGATTGACATGCGGGAGATCGCGGCGTTGCCGACCTTTGAGAGCAGGATGACTACCAGCAAGGTGCCGGCGGCCAGGCCGATGTTAGCCAGCGACCCGTAGTCTTCCGCCTTGGCGTTGCCGCCCATGGCCCAGTTCGCGGCCACGGGGGTCAGCGAGATGCCGATCATCGTGATGACCGTGCCGGTGACGACCGGCGGGAAGAATCTGACGATCCTTGCGAAGAACGGTGCGATGAGGAAACCGATGAGCGCTGCGACAAGGACCGCGCCGAAGACCGCCTGGATGCCGCCTCCGCCGTTGACGATGGCGACCATGGTGGCCACCGAGGCGAAGGACGTGCCCTGCACCAGCGGGAGCTGCGCGCCGAAGAACGGGATGCCGATAGTCTGCAGGATGGTGGCCAGGCCGCCCACGAACAGGCAGCTGGCGACCAGCAGGCCGATTTCTGCGGGTGAAAGACCGGCTGTGCTGCCGATAATCAGCGGCGGGGCGATGATGCCGCCGTACATGGTCAAGACGTGTTGCAGGCCGTAGGCGAAAGTCTTGCCTAGTGGTAGCTTGGCATCTTCGGGACGCGTCCCTTTGATAGATTCATCTTGTGTAGCGCTCATGGCTGACCTCCTAAGTCAGTCGCTGCCAAGGGTGTGCCGATGTGTCCGCACCGGCACACCCTCGCCGCTTTTCAGTTAGATAAATGCCGGAATGTTGGCCCAGATCGGGTGCTTGGCCGCGCCGCCCTCGCGGGTCACCGTGGCTTCGATCAGCCCGTAGGGGCGGTCCGCGGCGAAGAACACTTCATTCGGGTTGTCCTGGCCGAAGACCTCGAGGTCGACCAGGAAGTGGTGCTTGTTCGGCAGCGAGAACTTGATCTCGGCGATCTGCGGGTTGGCCTCCAGCGCTGCCTTGCCCATCTCGAACATGGTGTGCTGCAGTGCCAGCGAGTGGGTGTTGGCAAACAGCGTCAGCAGCTGCTCCCGCACCGAGGCGTACACCGTGTTGAAGTCGATGCCCGCCTCGATGGCCTCCGAGGTGTAACGCCAGCGGGCGGTGACGTCGGTGGCCAGGATGCGGTCGCTGGTTTCCTTCAGGGTGGTGTAGCGGTCGACCGGGAACCCGTGGAACTCGGAGCCGGTGGACTTCAGCACGGTCAGGTCCTCCAGGCCGGCGACGATGCTCTTGGAGCCGTCGTCGGCGATTTCCAGCACCGCGGTGCGGACCTCGTTCTTGTTCTTCGAGAAGGCGTGGTCGTGGTCGTTGATGCGGTCCCAGAAGTACTGCTGGGCCGCCCAGCGGCCGCCGGTAATCCACTCGAACTCGCCGGTGAAGTGCGCTCCGAGGCGGAGCAGGAACTCCTCCGGGCTGTTCACGCCGTCGCGGGCCAGTCCGTAGACGGTGTTTTTCTGGGTGTCGGTCGGCACGACCTTGCCGTTGTCGCCCTCCAGGTGGGCTTCGGTGAAGTCGCCGTGCAGCTGGCTGGTGACGTTCAGGTCTTCGATCTGGTGGCGGGCGGTGTCGCGGGTGATCTTGACCAGGCGGACCTCGGCCTTGCCGTACTGGTTCTCGCCAAGAACGATGACGGTGGATGCTGGGGCGGTGATTTCGGTAGTCATTTCTCTAACTCCCTCGGTACGTGGAATATGCAAACGGGCTGATAAGAAGAGGTACGTGGTAGTGCTCATCGACGTTGTTGACGTAGAAGTCGATGGTTACCCCGGGGAAGAAGCTTTCCGTTCCCTGCTTCCCGAAGTAGTCCCCGATTTCGAATGAAACCCGGTAGTGGCCTGCTTCAACCTGAGCCGGTCCGAGGTTCTTAATGCGGCCGTCCGCATCGGTGATCCCCGAGCCGATTTCTTGCCAGCCGGATGCCGTCTTGGCTTCCAGCGTGGCCTTGACACCGGAGGAAGGCCTCCCGGTCCCGGTGTCGAGAATGTGGGTGGTGATATGGCTGCGCTCTGCGCTGTCAGCTGCCATGTGTTCGTCTCCTGGCTAATGAGGTCGGTCGATGGAGGGAAGGTGGTCTGAAATTTAGTTCTTGACCGCATCCTGCAGCCGCAGCAGGGCAATTTGGCGCAGCTGGTCGGCTACTTCGGCCAGCTCGGCCTCGTCGGTGTTTTGCAGACGGCGCTGGCATTCAGCGAGGATTTCTTCGCTGCTTCGACCGGCGGCGCGGATGAGGAAGACGCGGTCGAAACGCTGTTCGTAAGCGCGGTTGGCTGCGGCAAGGCGTTCGACAATGCCCGCGTTGAGGTCCAGGGCTGCCTGTTCGCCACGGGAGAGCGCTGCTTCCTGGCTGTTTCCGCCGGCTTGTTCTCCGATGCGCGGGTGGTGGGCCAGGGCCGCGGCGATTTCGTCGGGGCTGAATGGGGCGGCACTGCGGGTTGCAGACTCTTCGAGGTCCGCGAACGAGGAGAAGGGGCGAGCAGAAACCAGATCATTGATCCAGCGCTCAACATCGATGCATGGACGCAGAACTTCGGCCGCTTCAGCGGCGGAGACTTCATTGAATACGTTCAGATGCATCGGGTGCTCAGCTCATTTCTAACTCAGGGGTTAACCCAGGGAGCCTTAGCTGAACACCCTTACCACCGAAAAATTCGGCTTCGACTAGATGTTGGCTCCGTGGAACTTGTTCACCACTGTAATCCAGTTCACACCATGGCCGTCAAGTGGGGCGGCGAAAAATCTTGGATATGTCAGACTTTAAGGATTCTTCCGCACCGTGGATAAGTTTTTTTGCCTGCGGCTATTGCCATCCGCCCTCAACGGGTCTCATACTGGTTTCGTAAAGCAAAATAAAACTTCCACCATTCGGAAGTTGAATGATCTGAAGGAGGGTCGCAATGACCGCTATCAATCCAGCCAATTTCAACTGCTCACCGGAGGGACAGAGCCTGGTCGCGGCCACCGAAGCACTGCGGACAGGGCTCTTTCAACCGATCGAGAACCTGGACCCCGACATCGCCCCGCGCATTCGCATCACCCCGCAAGCGCCGAGCATCTGGGCCAAGCTCTTCGGCCGGTAACCAGCACTGCACCTGAGGTGCACCCAAGAACTGCGTAGAGACCATTCTCCTGAGGCGTCGGGCATGGTCTCTACGTTATTTAAGGAACAGTCAACGTCCGCTTTTGGCCACACTCAAGAGAATGCTCGATTCCTCCAAGGCAGTGACCTGGATGCGGCCGCTGGGAAGAATCAACAGATCCTGGCTTCGCCCTTCCCACTGCTCTCCGCCGGAGCTGACACGGATCCTCCCGGATATCACCAGGATGGTGGCCTCCCCCGGGTTTTCATGCTCCTGCAGTTCGGTGCCCTGCGCCAGCGCCATCACGGTTTGCCGCATGACGTGCTCGTGCCCGCCGAAGACCGTGCGCGCCGCACGGCCATTGCTGGCATTCACGGCTTCGCGCAATTCGCTGCGCGCAATGGCTGCGAGTGAAAATTTCTTCATGTCATCCCCGTTTCAGGTATCAGGGAGCCTAAGCGCCCGACGCCGCCGGCATTCCGCCCCGCGACGTTGGATAACAGCATGTCCCGGAGTTCTCGGGCGGTCAAGGAATTCGCGTAAACAGGGAATCGGGGGCGACCCGCGCCGCACTGTGCGGGGCTTAGGAATGGGCCAGCAGCTGCAGCGCGATAACCACGACGCCGACAAGGCCGAGCACGAACATCAACCACAAGGTGCGCCAAAATCCGAGCTTGCTCCGGCGCAGCGAAAGCCACGCGAAGAACGCCAACGCAGCCACAAGCATCCACTGCCCCCAGATCAGCGCCGTGGAGGTGGAGAAGACCCCGAACGCGCTGAGCCCCAGCAGGACCAGCGGCCCCACGATGGCTCCGCCAGCTCCCCACGCGACCTCTAGCTGATGGCGCAGCTCCGCCCGCGTGGGCAGCGACGAATGGACCGTCGAGTGGGAAATCAGGTCGGCCACCAGCCCGGCCATCAGGATTGCAGCCACTGTCACCACCAAGCTCACGGCCGAGGCCCCGGGCTTCGGGTCATGGCTGTGCAAATTCATCGCCAGCAGCACCGCGAGCGCAGTGAAGGTGACGTAAACGCGCTCCTTCAGCCTGCTGGCCAGCTCCTGGGGCGAGGACTGATCATCGCCTCGGGATTTTCCGTAGCTTTTCATAGTGCCCTTCGATAAGTGGGTTGATCTGCAGCCTAATTTTCCGCGCCTACCCGAAGGGCGGGTCGCCGAAATCAAGGAAGTCGGATTTCGCGGTGCTCGGTGCCGCGACCATGCCCACGATGGCATCCACCAGAAAATAGCCGAGCTCATCCCAGGTGGCTTCGCGCGCACCGTCGGCGACCTGTCGTTCGAATTCAGCGCAGATCCCGAGCGTCATGTAGCCCAGAATTCCCGCCCGCGCGCGGATCACCGAGGCCGGGATTCCCTCCAGCTCAGCACGGGTTCGTCCCACCAGATCGGCCTGGAGCTCATCGCCGCTGAGCAATTCCGTGCCGATATTAGACAACCCGGGATAACCGCGCACCTGATAGAGGAATTGCGCCCGGCAATACGGCGCAGGCTGGTCGGACAAGTAGTAGATCCACGGAAGCACCCGGTGGGTCACCACCTCGCGCAGCCCGCCGTCACGGTCCTCGCTCACCGCCAGTCCTGCACGGAATCTGGACACCTCGGTGATGGCGCGCCGGATCAGCGCATTGAGCAGGTCGTCGCGGGTCCCGAAATGGTATTTGATCGCCGAATGATTCGCCGTGCCGGCATGTTCGGTGATCCTGCGGTTCGAAACGCCGTCGATCCCATGGACGGCGAAGAGTTCTTCCGCCGCATCCATCAGCGCTTCGCGCGCCTTCTCGCTATGCCGGCTCATGCCCGCACACTCCTTCCCCGCGCCACTTGCTCCGGTCGCCAAGTCTATCCTCATGACCTTCACAGGAAATTTTACGCCATGTGGCGTAAATTAGTTGATAGACTGCAACGAAGGCGTTATTCGAACGCCGCCGAAAACGATCAACATCGAGGAGCACGACAGCTTGAGCAACCACACCACCGGCCCCGGACACCAGACTCCGCTCCGGCGGAAGTCCAGGCGGGAGGAGGAAGCCCCCGATCCGCAGGCTGTCGCAGCCAAGCGCGCCAAAGCTGAAAAGATCGGGCGCACTGCAGCCGTGTTCATCATGCCGCTGCTGATCGTCGGCATGATGATCTGGGGCTACCTGGGCGCCATGCACCACCAGGAAGCCCGTGACATGCCGGTGGCGATCGCCGCCGCCAGCTCCTCGGAGGCCGAGGACTTCGCGGCCGTCCTGGAGCAGGCCAACGGCCCGGCCCTGGAGGCAAGCATTGTCGGCTCCGAGCTCGAGGCCCGTGACGAGGTCTACGACCGCGACGCCAGCGCCGCAATCTACCTGGACGGCAAGACGGCCATGCTCTACACCGCCAGCGGCGCGGGCGTCTCCGCCTCCGCCGCCGTGGAGTCGGCGCTCACGCCGGTGCTGCTGGACGCAGGCCTGGAGATCTCGGCCGAGGACGTCGCGCCGCTCCCTGAGAACGACCCGAGCGGCATGGGCGCCATGTTCCTCGCCACCGCGATGGTCACCGCCGGCTACATGCCGTGGTCGCTGGCGTTCTCCAACTCCCCCGAGCTGTTGCGCCGCCGCCGTGCCTTCCCGCTGCTGGCCGGCTGGTCGGTCCTGATGTCCGCGCTGGGCGCGCTCATCGCCGGCCCGATCCTCGGTGTGCTGGACGGCGCGCAGAGCCTGCAGGTCATGGGCGTACTGGCCCTCGGCGTGTTCGCCGTGGGCGCCGGGCAGCTGCTGCTGACCCGCTTGTTCGGCGCAATGGCCGTGATCCCGGGCATGTTCCTGTTTATGGTGCTCGGCCAGCCGGCCTCCAACTTGGGAATGTCCATCCATGTGCTGCCCGAGTTCTACACCTTCCTGCACCAGTTCCTGCCGATGCCGGCGCTCGGCGAGGCACTGCGCTCGGTAATGTATTTCAACGGCGACGGCGCGGGAATCCACCTGCTGATCCTGGTCGGCGGAGCCGTTGCGGCACTGCTGCTGACCAACGTGCTGGACGCGGTGCGCACCGCCAAGGGCAAGAGCCCGACCCCGACCGAGGTCAATGTGGCGGGCCTGCATGGCGGTCCGCGCCCGAAGCGCCGCGCCTGGCGCTACATCACCCTGGGCGCCATTCCGCTGGGCATGATCGGCATCATGCTGACCTTCATGCTCGGCGCCATGCAGTCCCCTGCCGTGCGCGACATGCCGGTAGCCGTAGTCGGTTCCACCATCGAGCAGGCCGAGCAAACCGTCGCCGGGCTGGAAGCCGATATGGAGGGCATGTTCGACTTCACCGCGCTGGATGACGCCGGCGAAGCCGAGGCTCTGATCCGTGAACAGGAGCTGGCCGGCGCGTTCGTGCTGCCGTCGCAGGAGAACCCGCAGGCCGTGCTCTACACCGCACAGGCTTCGGGCAACTCCGCGGTGCAGGTGCTGACCACCGTCTTCGGACAGGTCGCCGGCGCACAGCAGCTGCCGCTGGATCACCAGGAGCTGGCCCCGCTGCCCGAGGGCGACAACGTCGGCATGGCCGCCATGTACCTGGGCATGGGCTGGATCATGGCGGGCTTCATGGTCATCATCGTCGGTGACACCGCCGCCCCGCACGCCCGGCGGCTGAAGAACCTGCTGCCACTGGTCGCAGGCTACTCCGCCTTCATGTCCGCGGTGCTCTACCTGATCGCCGGCCCGTTCACCGGCGCGGTCCAGGGCCACTTCTGGTCCCTGTGGGGCACCGGCATGCTGGCGATCAGCGCCGTGGCCATGTTCAGTACGATCTTCAGCCGGCTCATGGGCATGATCGCCATGCTGCCCATCCTGGCCGTGGTGATGTTCCTGGGTGTGCCAGCCTCCAACGCGTCGCTGTCGATCTACATGGTGCCCGAGGCTTTCGGCTGGCTGCACGGCATTCTGCCGATGCCTGCCGCAACGGAAGCCATCCGCTCGATCCTCTACTTCGATGCGGCCGGCCTCGGAACGCACCTGACCACCCTGGCCATCTGGGGTCTGGCCAGCCTGGCCGTGGTCATGGTCCTGGACCAGCTCAAGCCGGTCGTCGATTTCTTGCACCCGGTGCCCGAGGAGGAGCTCGCTGCCTTGAAGGGCGGGAAGCACCAGCCCAAGGCCGCCGAGGCCGCCGCGTTGCCGAACGGGGTCGACGCCGAGGCCGGCCAGCCGGCCGAAACCGAGCGGGAGAAGGAGCCGCTGGGCGTCTAGCCGCATTGCCGCCAGCCGGGCTCCGGGGGATTTCCCCCGGGGCCCGGCTGCTTAAGCCGCTCCGGGCGCAACATCCCGGGCGGTTCTGGGACTTGGGTGCCGCGGTTCCTAGGATGAGAGCAGACGCCTCACCAATGTCCCGCTGAACACTCCAAGGAGAATTGATGACCCCGTCACCCGAGAACCCGCCGGCCGCCCGCACCATCGTGATTACCGGCGGCGGTACCGGCATCGGCAAGGCCACCGCGCGGCTGCTGCTGGCCCGTGGCTGGAATGCGGTGCTGGCAGGTCGGACCGAAGCCACCCTGGTCCAGGCCGCCGAAGGCCACCCCAATGCCTTGGTGGTTCCCGCCGACGTCACCGACCCGCAGGCGGTGGACTCGGTGTTCGCGCAGGCTACGCAGCGCTTCGGCCGCGTGGACGTGCTCTTCAACAACGCCGGGATCTTCGGCCCGGCGGTGGCCATCGACGAACTGACCTCCCAAGCATGGGACGAAGTCTGCAGCATCAACCTCACCGGCGCGATGAATGCGGCGCGGGCGGCCTTCGCCCACTTCAAGCTGCACGGCGGCGGACGCATCATCAACAACGGCTCGATCTCCGCACAGGTTCCGCGGGTGAATTCGGTCGCCTACACGGTGACCAAGCATGCAATCGCCGGCCTGACGAAGTCGCTGGAGCTCGACGGGCGTCCGTATCGAATCCGCGCAACCCAGCTGGACATCGGGAACACCGCCAGCGACCTGCTGGATGATTTCGGGGCGACCCAGGGCGCGCTGCAGCCCAGCGGCCAGCGCGTGGTCGAACCGACCTTCCCGCTGGCCGAAGCGGCGGATGCGGTGGCCTACATCGCCCAAATGCCGCTGGGAACCTCAATCAACCAGTTCACCATCACCGCCGGCGGCATGCCGTACATCGGGCGAGGCTAGAAGAACTCGGACAGCAGGTTCTCCAGTTTGGAGAACGCCGAGTTCCAGGCCTTGGTGCTGGATTCGATGACCTCGTAGGGCAGCGGGCCCTGCGTCAGCGTAATGCTGGTCTTCCCGGCGAATTCACGGAAGTCGACGCGGGTGCTGATCACCAGGTCCAAGGTCATTTCGTGCGGCCCGTCATCGCTGACCAGGCATGTGTACTCGTCAAAGGCGGTGATGACCGCCTTCAGCGGGACCCTGGCCTCCGGGTTGTCGACCTGCACCATGGTCAGTTCATGGCGGCCGCCGACCATTGGTTCGAAAATGATCGAGTCATCTTCGATGGACCAGCCATGGGGGCCCCACCACTGGCAGATGATTTCCGGTTCCACGAAAGCCGCCCAGACCGCGGTGCGCGGCGCGGAAAATTGGCGGGACAAAACCAGTTCAGTCATCGAATCCATGCTTAGTAGATTATCGCGTTCCGCCCGCCCTGGTCGATGTGAGATCTACTGCCCTGGGCGGCGACGAGGCTCCATGCGGCTGGCGGTATATATGGTCAGCTCATCGGCCTGGGTGCCAGCAGCCTCGTGGGCCTTGAGCACCCTGTAGGCGCGGTCCCATTTGTGCCGTTCGCGCGGGCTGTCGCCGAGGTTGCGCTCGGCCGGGCCGAAGATGCTCAAACCAAGGTACTTCAGACGCCACAGCGCCCGATAACCCAAACTCAGGCCCGTAGTGTCTTCGATGATGGGCAGCGGGGACTCATCCATGATGGTCTTTCCTCTTCGGTGTTATCGGAAACGCCGTCAGCATCCCCTGGTATCCCAAGTCTACGATATTAGTTGGTGCACCAACGAATTGACGGTTCACTCCTTCGGAGCCGCCGAACCGGCGGCGATCATCCGGTCCAGAATCGTGCGGAGCTCCACCGCGTCCTCTAGGCTCAGGTGCAAGCGCTCCATCATTTCCTTCGGCACCTTCACGGCCTCGTTTCGCAGCGCTGCGCCCCGTTCGGTGGTCGTGATGACGATGGCCCGCTCGTCGTGCGGATTGCGGGTCTTGGTGATCAGGCCGGCGGTCTCCAGGCGCTTGAGCAGCGGGGATAGCGTTCCCGGATCCAGGTGCAGCTGGCCGCTCAGCTCTCGCGCGCTCATCGGCGCGAACTCCCAGAGCGCCAGCATGACCAGATACTGCGGATGCGTCAATCCCATGGGGTCGAGTACGGGCTTGTACGCCGAAATCACCGCACGTGAGGCGACCGCCAAACCGAAGCACACCTGCTTCTCCAGCTGCAGCAGTTCCTCGTCTTGCAGATTCATGCTCTCCACGGCCTCTACTTCTCCTCGTCACGACGCTGTCCTTCTAATGATCGTACGCTGTCGCCGGGAATTGGCGACCGCGAATCTTGCCGCCAACGGTGCCTGAGACCCGTCGCCACGCCGCCGGCCAATAGGTAGCGAAAGCCGGTTCCACTGCATAGCCTTATGCCTATGAGCAACCTTGAGCAGGCACCGGCAGAAATCGACTGCTGCGCGGGTCAATCCCCGTCCGAAATCGAGATCCTCGAACCACGCGAGGTTCCCTTGGGCGGGTTGCGGGCCATGACGGTATTCCGCACGCTCCCCCAGAAGCAGCGCAGCCTCATCGGCGCGTGGTGCTTCCTCGACCACTACGGACCGGACGACGTCAAGGTTACGGGCGGCATGAACGTTCCACGGCACCCCCACACCGGGCTGCAAACCGTCTCCTGGCTCTTCAGCGGCAACATCAACCACCTGGACTCGGCAGGCTTCGCGGCCACCGTGCGCCCCGGCGAAGTGAACCTGATGACCGCGGGGCGCGGCATCAGCCATTCGGAGATCCTCACCGAAGGCACCACCATCCTGCATGGGGCCCAGCTGTGGACCGCCCTGCCCGACAGCGCGCGCAACATGCAGCCGACCTTCGAGAACTACCGCCCGGAACCGCTGCAGGGCGAAGGCTGGTCCCTGTCGGTATTCCTGGGCAGCCATGCCGTCGGCTCGCAGAGCTCCACCTCTCCGGTCAAGACCCACACCGAACTTTCCGGCGCGGAGCTGCGCCTGGAACCGGGAGCCGAAATCGAGATCATGGTTCCGGAGCATCACGAGCACGGCGTCCTGCTGGATTCCGGCGGCCTGGAAGTCAACGGGCACGAGCTGGAAGCCCGCGAGCTGGGCTACGTGCGGGCCGGCTGCACGCGCCTGCGCCTCAAGGCCGGGAATGAACCCGTTCTCGCCCTTGTCATCGGCGGCGAGCCGCTGAACGAAGACATCTTGATGTGGTGGAACTTCGTGGGACGCTCCCATGACGAGGTACTGGCGTTCCGCGCGCAGTGGCAGGCGGAAATCGGCGCCGAACCCGGCGACGCCAGCGAAGACCGCTTCGGCCCGTTCCCGCCGGATACCCCGGCAGCACTTCCGGCGCCGGCGCTGCCGACCGTCAAGCTGCGCCCACGCGTCAACCCGTCCTAGTAACTCTGCAAAGGAAACAAAGTCATGAGTGAAATCAAGCCCGTATTCCTCCCCGAGTGCCAGCGGTTTGCCCTGGACGACAACGGCAAACGCATCGGCGCGGCCCACTACCGCGACTACGACGGGTCCGACGGGGTGGAACGCGTCTTCTTCCACACCACGGTGGACGAGGAGTACGGCGGGCGGGGCCTGGCCAGCGTCATGGTGAAGTTCGCACTGGAAAATACCATCTCCAGCGGGGCGAAGATCGTGGCCGTCTGCCCGTACGTCAAGGGATACGTCGCCAAGCATCCGGAGTACCAGACGCATCTGGTGCAGCCTGCCCCGAGCCACTTGGGGATCCTGCCGCGCGGCTAAGCCCGGAGTTTCAGGGGTTCATCTCCAGTCCGCGCGCGGCCAGCTCTTCGCGGAGAATGCGAATGGCCTTCGGACCGACGCCGTGCAGCGCAAGCAACGCCGCGGCGCCGGCCTTGCCCGCCTGCTCGAGGCTGGTGATGCCGGCCTGCTCGAAGGCCCTGGCGGCGGGGTTGCTGGTTTTCGGAAGATCGGTGTCCATAGCCCCAGCGTAGTCACGCGGAAGGCTGGGCGACAGGTTTGGTGCGCGGCGAAATGAGGATGAGGAGCAGCGCCAGGATCAGGCAGAAGCTGAACACCGAGATGAAGCCCCACCCGGCGGCGGCCGCGGCGAAAATGACTCCGCCCAGCGCCGTTGCGCCCGCGGTGCCCAGCGAATCGGCCAACGTCATGGCCGAAGAATTGAAACCCTGCTCATGCTCGGCCGACAGCTTGAGCATGTTCACGTTCTGGCGTGGGTAGATCATGCCCATGCCGAAGCCTCCCACCGCCCAGCCGAGGATCAGCACCGCAACCGGCGGGTGGTACACCGCGGTGAGCAGCGCCGTCGAAATCGCGACGGTGCTGGCCAGCGCGCCGATGGTGATGCTGCGCGAATTCGAGAGCCGCTCGCCCAGCTTTCCCTGCAACCACGAGCCCACTGACCAGCTCAGCGCCGAGGCCGTCAACACCAGCCCGGCGCGGTCCGGGCTCAGGTGGTAGTCCTCGCGCAGCAGGTAGGGCAGATACACCTCGACGCCGAAAAATGCGCCGGCCGTCAGCGTCCGTGTGCTCATCGTGGCCGGCAGACCGCGGCGCGCGCTGAAGGTGCCCTTGGGCAGCAGCGGACGGATGGTGAACAGCGCCAGCAGCAGGGCCGCAAGCAGGGCGGGCAACGACCAGGAACTGCCGCTGCTTCCCAGCAGGTTCATGGCGATGACCGCCGCTCCGGTCAGCCCGGCCAGCAGCAGTCGTTTCGCGGAGACCGGGCCCAGCTCGCTGTGCGACTCCCTGGGCAGCCGGTTCAGCGCCGGGACGATGGCGCAGAAGGCGAGGGCCACCAAGCCCATGACGCCAAGGAACACCCAGCGCCAGCCGATGAACGTCGCAATCATCCCGGCCAGCCATGGGCCGATCAGCGCGGGCAGCACCCAGGCGGTGGCGAAGAGCGCGAAGATCTTCGCGTGCAGGCTGCCGGGGTACGCCCGGGCGATGAGCACGTAGATCGCCACGGTGATCGCGCCGCCGCCGATTCCCTGGAGGATGCGTCCGGCGATCAGGATCTCCATGCTGGCCGCGGTGCCGCACACCAGCAGCCCGGCCAGGAAGACCGCTACCGAGGCGAACAACGGAATCCTCGGGCCCCAGCGGTCGGTGATTTCTCCGGCCGCCACCATGCCCAGCATGCCGCTGGCCATGGGCGCCGCGAAGGACAGCGCGAACAGCCGCTCGCCATCCAGGATCTCGCTCACCAAGGGCATCACCGTGGTGACGGCCATGGCCTCGAACGCGACGAGGAACACCAGGATGAACATGCCCAGGGTCGTGGACAGGTACTGCGGCGCGTAGATGGTCTCGATGCCGGGCGCACCGGTGCGGGAGCTCTTGTTCAGGGGCATGGGTTCATTCTCGCAGAACCGCGAAGGCTTCATTCCGCCCCCGGGACCGGCGGCTATCCGCCGATGGCATGCAGCGAAAACGCGCTGAGGAACCCGGCGGTGACCAGCAGCCCGGTGTAGTCGTGGTCCACCGCGTAGGCCTCGGGAATCATGGTGTCGGCAATCATCGTAAGGATGCCTCCCGCCGCCACGGCGGTGGTGAAGGCCAGCACCTCCGCAGGCATGCCCTCCAGGGCGATCGCCCCGATGAAGGCGGCCAGGCCGCTGGCCAGCGCGATCGACGCCCACAGGGTGAAGACCGAGCGTCCGCTGCGCCCGGAGGCCTTCATGTCGGCCGAACTGGCCAGGCCCTCGGGAATATTGGAGACGAAGATGGCGATCAGCATCGTCGGATTCACGCTGGCCCCCGCGACCAGCCCCAGGCCCAGCGCCACGGATTCGGGGATGCCGTCGATGAGCGCACCGACGGCGATGGCAGACCCCGAGGAGGACTCGGCTCCGCCGGCACCCCGCGCACGCCTTTTCCTGCGGCTGCGCTTGGCCAGCAGCGTGTTGGCCCCGAAGTAGAGCAGGGCGCCGGCCACGACTCCGGCGACGGTCGCGGCCAGCCCGCCCAGGGTGAAGGCTTCCAGCACCAGCTCGAAGCTCAGCGCGCTGACCAGCACGCCGGCGCCGAAGGCCATGACGGCGCAGACCCAGACCCGGGAAATTCGTAGCCACCAGGCCGCGGCCGCTCCGATCAGCAGGGCCGATCCGGCCGCGGTGCCCCAGAGCAACGCTTGGAGGGAAACGAACATGGCACCCACTATAGTTGGCGGTCAGCCAACCCAGCGGGTGCCATGGAATGTTTACTTGCGCCTAGCCCTCGGAGGACATGTTGCTGAAGCGCGAGTAGTGGCCCTGGAACGCCACGGTAATGGTCTTGGTGGGGCCGGCACGGTGCTTCGCAATGATCACGTCGGCTTCGCCCGGACGGTTTTCCTTGTCGTAGACGTCGTCGCGGTGCAGCAAGATGACCATGTCGGCGTCCTGCTCGATCGAGCCCGATTCACGCAGGTCCGAGACCATGGGCCGCTTGTCGGTACGCTGCTCGGAACCGCGGTTCAGCTGCGACAGCGCGATCAACGGCACGTCGAGCTCCTTGGCCAGCAGCTTGAGGTTACGCGAGAATTCGGAGACTTCCTGCTGGCGCGATTCCACGCGCTTGCCCGAGCTCATCAGCTGCAGGTAGTCGAGGATGATCATGCGCAGCTCGTTGCGCTGCTTCAGTCGTCGGCACTTGGCGCGGATCTCCATCATGGACATGTTCGGCGAATCATCGATGAACAGCGGGGCTTCGTTCAACCGGCCCATGGTGGTCGCGATCTTGGTCCATTGGGCGTCTTCCACCGAACCCTTGCGCAGGTCCTGCAGCTGGATGGAAGCTTCCGCAGAGAGCAGGCGCATCGCGATCTCATTGCGGCCCATTTCCAGGGAGAAGAACACGGTGGCCATGTTGTGCTTGATCGCCGCGGACCGGGCGAAATCCAGCGCGAACGTTGATTTGCCTACGGCGGGACGGGCGGCGATGATGATCATCTGCCCGCCCTTCAGACCCTGGGTCAGTTCATCGAATTCGTAGAAGCCGGTGGGTACGCCGGTGATGCCGTCGCCGGCGTTGGCGGCGTTCTCGATCTCGTCGACGGTGCCCTCGATGATCTCGGACAGACGCACGTAGTCCTCGCTGCCGCGGTTCTCGGAAACCTTGTAGACCTCGGCCTGCGCCTCATTGACGATGGCGTCGACCTCGCCATCCGGCGAGTAGCCCATCTGGACGATGCGTGTGCCGGCGTCCACCAGACGGCGGAGCACGGCGCGTTCGCGCACGATTTCCGCGTAGTAGCCGGCGTTAGCGGCGGTAGGAACCTGCTGGATCAGGTTGTGCAGGTAGGCGGCGCCGCCGACACGCGAAATTTCATTGCGCTTGGTCAGCAGGTCGGCCACGGTCACGGCATCCGCGGGTTCGCCACGGCCGTAGAGGTCGATCACCGCTTCATAGATTGCTTCATGGGCGGGGCGGTAAAAGTCGGTGCCGCGGAGGACCTCGACGACGTCGGCAATGGCATCCTTGGAGAGCATCATGCCGCCAAGAACTGACATTTCCGCTTCGATGTCCTGCGGCGGCTTGCGCGCCGCATCGGATCCTCGTTCTTCGTAGATCGGCTCTGCACTCATTACAGACACTTCCATCCCCTATGTACACGCTGGGAAACCACTCTTGCCCCGACGGCAACTGCCTATCGTTTCAGTACCAACCGACAATTAGGCCTAAGGCCCTTGTGGATAGTCGTTCCCAGTGCCAACACTAGGTGGGTTGTTAACAGAGGTAAACCCTGATATCCACAGAATGTGTGGATAACACACACCTACCTGTGGATTCCCCTGTTCACTACGTGGGGATAACCCTGTGGATTACCCCACTTAATGGGCGTTAACTAAGCTTTGACTTGGACATTCGTGTTCTCACAGCTGTGGATAGAAGGTTAATTTGTTCCACTACCCATAGACCCCTAAGGCGTTATCAACAGCCAAATACCCGGAATCAAGGCGTTTCTCACAAGTTATCAACCATATTCAACAGGTTATCCACAAAGCTGTGGATAGTGTTGTGGACAGCTGTTCTGTCACAATCGCCCGACCGGCCGTGAAAACCAGCGGCTCGGCGCGCGGCCGGCGATGAAAATCATTCCATCCCATGGGCACCCGTCACTCGCGATGTTAAATGACGCTGCGGCGCGAAAGTTCTCCCTCCGCGCCGCAGCGTCAAGTGATATCAGTTAAACGAATTCGGGCACTGGCAATGAGTGAAATCGCGAATCGTGGAAGATCTGCGGGGAATGGTTGGAGAAATCATGGCCATGCACCTCCAGAAAGATCACCCAGTGATCTCCGGCTTCCACTTCTTTGTAAATTGAGGTCTCCAGCCAAAGGGTGGACTCCTGAATGAAAAGTGCACCCTGTTCCGTTTCGTGGGTTTCCACGCCGGCAAAACGGTCGCCATGCTTGGAGGCAATCTGCCCGCAAACCCCGTCATTGCGTTCGCTGAGCACCGAGACACCGATGCGGTCCGCGGTACGCAGCTTGGGCCAGGTATTGGAAGTCTTCTGCACCGCAAACATGACCAGTGCCGGTTCCAGTGATACGCCGACGGTAAAGGATGATGCAACAAGGCCGGTTTTCTCTCCGTCGAGAACGGTGCATAATGCGGCGACACCGGATGGATGCTGCGCGAAAACCTTGCGCAAGGTCAGCGGGTCAAGATCCTGATTCAAAGACATGGCTCGATTCCTTCGGGTCGTGCCCAGCGAGCGTGAACGTCCGGCGGTGGCGCACGGACTCCCCTGCGCGATGCCAAATGTTGGCACACTCGATGTGCGGTACTTGTGCCACGCGTTTTTGCGTGGAACCGAATCCTCACCTGGAGCACCCCACTACCGTTGAGAGGGTTGCCGGCCAGCAAGCCAGGGCTTATAGCTGACGCTCTTGATTCTGGTTAGAACGATATGGGCGGTTACGCCATATGGTCAAATATTTCGCTTCTTAAATCGAAATACTCAAGTATTCATTCGACCCAAACCGAACTGATGCGTTCATAATCATTCATTTATTCGCCAGCGGTTGGAATCGACGTGCATTCGTGCCGGACCCGAACTTCCACGACAGCTTCTTGCGCACGATCGGATCCGAGCTGAGGCAGCCGTTGGTTTTGCCGGTCCGGTGATCGTCACTTCAAGATATGTAGAATGATGCGAATTTCCGCGGTGCGGCAGTATGTTTCGATCAGCCGCCAGGAAGCCGCGTTGCTTGCCATCACCGCTGTCTGGGGCTCAACCTTTCTCCTGGTCCATCTGGCCATGCGCCACAGCGGGCCGATGTTCTTCGTCGGCGTCCGCTTCCTCGTGGCCGGTCTGGCTGCGACGCTGGTTTTCCGCCGTTCCATGCGCGGCATGACGCGATTGGAACTCGGTGCCGGCACGGCGATTGGCCTGATGATTTTCCTGGGCTACGGCCTGCAGACGCAAGGGCTGCAAACCATCAACAGCAGCACTTCGGCGTTCCTCACCGCGCTCTACGTCCCGCTGGTGCCGCTGCTGCAGTGGATCGTCTTCCGTAAGAGGCCCGGTGCCGTGATGCTGACTGGCGCCGGGTTGGCGTTCGTCGGGCTGCTGTTGCTCGCCGGCCCCGACGCGGTGCGCACGGGACTAGGTCCAGGAGAGATCGCTACCTTGATCAGCACCCTTCCCATGGCCGCGGAAATCGTTCTGATCAGCGTCTTCGCCCGTAAGGTCGATTTGGGGCGGGTTACCGTGGTGCAGCTGCTGGTTGCGGGCCTGTTGGGCTTCGCTGCAATGCCTGCCGTGGGCGAGACAGCGCCGACCTTATCCTGGTACTGGGTGCTTCCAGCTGTCGGGCTGGGTGCCGCGAGTTGCCTGATCCAGGCCACTATGAACTGGGCACAGAAGTCGGTCTCCCCGACCCGCGCCACCATCATCTATGCAGGTGAACCGGTGTGGGCTGGCATCTTCGGCCGTCTGGCCGGGGACCGGATGTCCGCTCTGGCGTTGTGCGGTGCTGCGGTGATCGTTCTCGGCACGCTGGTCAGCGAGATTCGGTTCCGCCCGGCCAACGGCACGCCGGACGTCGAACAGATACCGAATGAGAATGCCAGGGCCAAAGCCGAATAGGCAGTAATGCATCCCCAAGTTTCAGTAGCAACCCCGGATTCTTGGATCAACGGCGCAACCGGTGCAAGTTGCCGCCCTTGAACCACGGGTTCTCAACTCGAACTGGCTTCCATATATTGCACAGCCACCCGGCCAGGTCAGGGGCTCGTGGCGGAACCCGCGCCCAGGTCCCAGCATTTGTTCACCTCGTCGGTGACCTCATCCGAGTTCAGCGGGTGGACCAGTCGTTCATTGAGTCGTAGCCGCCGCATAGGCCGCCTCCTTGGCTGGGCATAAGAATGGTTCTCATTACCGCGGTGTGTTTGGGGGTGAATGTGCCCGGGGTGGCTGAACAGGTGTTCGCGGGATCTGGAATAGCCGCTTGCTTTGATCATTGGGCGCTTCCCGCGTCGCCATGACAATGCATGTCACACCAATATTGGGAGAGTTGCTCGGAACCCAATTCTTAGCCGAACCGCTGGTAGGGACTCTCTCCTCACGAGCTTGCCAATCGTCCTCTCATGTACTTTCCTGAGCGGATATCAACCTTCAACTGTAAACAATTTGGTAGCGGCGCGAAGGTGGCGGGCAATTTCGCTCCAACGCCACCAACCTGATCGTTGGATCTCTCGGATCCGACATCCGCGAATGCGGTTCTTGCGAAGTCCACTGTCTATCGTTGAGAAAAGTGCAGGCCGTGAACCAAGTGGTTCATGGCCTGCACGAGCGTTATTCTTCCTGAATTCTTATATCCGAACTTCCTCCATCAACTAATAGGATCAGTCGATGTCCGCTAGGGAATCCCAACTGGGCGTTGTGGGCTTCTGCTGTCTTCCCAAGCAGCAGGTCGTTGAACATGAACCGCTGCCAGGGCTCAACGGACCCTCGGGGGTGACCGCCGGAGCATCGACAGGCTCGCCACGATACTGGGCCGACCGTTCCAGCGCGGCGTCGACAAGTCCCGATACGAACACCGGGTCAACCCCGACAGTCGCTGCACGCACATAGACCAGCCCTAGGTCCTTGGCGGTTTGCGCGGCCTCGGTATCAAGGTCGTATTTTACTTCCATATGATCGGAGACGAATCCCAACGGAACGACGACAACCCCCTCCGTCCCGGCGGCGGCGAGTTCCTCGAGGCGATCGTTAATATCTGGCTCCAGCCATGGTGTTTCAGGGGAACCAGAACGGGAACAGAACACCAACTCAGCGCTCAACGGTTGCTTTTCTCCAAGTTCCTGATCGATCCACTTAATCAGTTGTAGGTGCTGCTCGCGATACCCGGCGGTCTGCCGTTCAGAAGCTTGCTGCATAGACAGTGGAATGGAATGAGTGACATAGAGCAGGCGATGCTTCTGTGGATCCAAAGGGCCGACTTTTTGGATCAAATTGGTTAGTCCACGATGTACGCAGTCCAGTTCTGCGTACGCAAAACCAGGGTGATTGTAGTACTGGCGGACCTTCTCGAAAGACACTGCCAGTCCTTCTTGGGCAAGGACATTCCGAGTGTTGGCGAAGTCTTCGCGATACTGGCGGCATGATGAATAACAAGAGTATGCGGAGGTATCGATAGCAAGGAATCGCGAGCCTCCCGTACGCTTAGCGAAGTCACGGACA
The DNA here is from genome assembly GCF_014647495.1 of Glutamicibacter protophormiae. Lineage (GTDB taxonomy): Bacteria > Actinomycetota > Actinomycetes > Actinomycetales > Micrococcaceae > Glutamicibacter > Glutamicibacter protophormiae. The sequence goes on along the minus strand of NZ_BMPH01000005.1, from coordinate 3,583 downwards.
GTGTCCGTGAGGTATGGATCCCAATTTCGGTTTCCCCATAGTACTGGAGTCGTGATTCCACGTCGCTCAAACTCCCGACGCAGGGCATCAAGCAATCGGCGGTTCTGGTCGTTGATGGGCGATTTACCGCCAAACCCGTAATAGTGTTCGCCGACTTCAACCAGGCGATCGTCGGGAATACCCCGCCCTGCGGTGACGTTCTGGAGAAACGGAAGAACATCTTCGTTTTTCTCCGGTCCACCGAAGGACATTAGGACGACCGCATCAAATGGCGTTAAATTCTGAGTTTCCATACCCCGAATTTTACAAGCTGTAGAAAATCAAAGCCCGCCCCACTCAGAATGTCTTCAGGTTCCGAGAGGGCTCCCCGCAACTTCCAAAAGCTGGGCGGCAGCCCATGGCCGTGCCCCGCTCCATTGCACTCTCGCATGGAGGACAAAAACCAATAACGAGGCAAGTTCCGGATCGCTGCGAAAAATTCTCTTACTCTTCCAGCAGAACCTCGAAAACATGACTACGAGTATTTGGTGGGGTACATGAGCGATTACTCCTCAGGATCGCACTGCGGCATACAGCTTCAAGGAGTGAAGGAACCAAAACGCGCACTCAAGGGGTGGTGGAGCCTCGAATCCGTGAAACCCAATCAATAAACTTGGAGAATTCCGTGTATTGCTACAACCGATCGGGCGTGAGTATTGTCGAGAGCCAGAGTCAGAACCCTCGCTGCTAATAGGCTCCGACTTTTAAGACCACGTGTGCGTGTAGCGGAAGGAGTGCCGAATATCGTTTCTAACATTCCAAGGGATTTCATGAATCACTGCGTTCTCCGCCCACCCAGCCAAACGAAAAAGCCCAGGTGATAGTCCCCGCATGGTCTGGCAGAATTCGCGGATGGTGATCCCCCGCGGCTGAGCTTGTACTGGCTTATTTACAGCCGTAGAGCGCGAGACGAGCCACAGACTCAAATCATCCGTGGCTGCATCAAAAACAGCGAGAATTAGAGATGGTTTGAGCTTAAGTGATTTTCCTAGGACGCCAGTTAGGAGCTCATGCGGTGGAGTAAAAATTCTCGGTTTATCGGCTAGTCCGCCATGAGTGGCAAGATGATGCCGTGTTTCTGGACCGTCGAATAGTTGGCGAAGTTCTTGGGTAATCCGAGCTGGTGGCTGTATCTGGAACATGCGGGTCTCCGTTGTTTAAGGCTTCAGAGAAAGATGCCTCTGATTGCCTACCGTCGATGACTTCCTACATGCCGTATGTTAAAACAGTGCGAAGAGCCCATCGATGGGCATCCTTTGAGCATACTCCTCTTCGCATGAGGTTCCTACCCCGCGCGTTGACTCATAAAAACCCCCGGCACGAATACTATGGTGCTTCCCGAGATCCCTGGCGAAGTGTCTCTTTCATGAGCTAACCGTATATAAGAAGAGACCCTGTGGAACCAGCGTTGGCGGCGATCTTAACTGGTAGAGGGTGCCCCAAAAATGGAGCACCCTCAAAAATAGGAGCTTTCCAAAAGCTATGGTTGAGTTGCTCGAATCGCGTCGCTTATCGAAGCCTCTGGGTTCTGACGACGATATTCCTTCAGTTCCTTGGGATCCACCTTCTTCGTGATCTCTACAGAAGGATCATTTTCCTTCCCGAAGAAGGCCCAGAGCATCACACCGCAGGCCGCGAAGAGCAGCGCAATAAGGATGTTGTTGAATGCGAAATACGTTACTGCTGCAGCAACAACGCACAGCAACGTAAGAACAGGTCTGATGTAGTTCTTCATGGCGATTACTCCTTAGGTGCAAGCAGTTTTGATGGCAGCAATGCCTAGAAGCTCGGCTCCGAGAGCTGCGGCGGCTCCGCCTAGTGCCTGGAGCTTCTCGTAGGAGAAACTTGCTCCCCACATGATCTTGATGGCCTCATTCACGCCGCCGAGAGAGTTCATGAGCTTCTTGATCTTGAGAACCTTGGCTACGGGGATCGCAGTAGTACCGATGGCAAGAAGGATAGCTCCCGAGCACTCAAGGAAACCTGCTCGCGTGGCAACTCCCTCAATGTTGCTTCCTTGCACCAGGTGCTCTGAAATCCACTGACGCGTTGCTTCGTCTCCCTGCAAGAGCACCGACTCTGGAATGTCGTCGATGATTCGAAGCAGTTCCTCCGCCTGTTTCTGATCCTCAATGATGTTCTGAGCTTCAACAGCTAACGAAGCTGAGTTCTGTACTGGCGCTGCGTTAGCTGGAGCCGCAAACGTCGCAGCTAACGCAGCAGCTGCAAGGATAGCGATGGATGGCCTGGTCACAGTTTTTGGTGACAAGATGTTTTCCTAACTATCGTATGGATTAATCTCTCACCCCGACGCTAACAGCTCCTATTTTCGCTGTAAATCGAACTTAAGTAGGAGGGCTCCAATGGCTCGCCACAGGTGACGGTCCTTACTGCCCCGGGCTAGGTCTAGAATTCTCTCGTCAAGTATGGGCTGATGGTGTTCAATCGTGATAGACGATGTCCTCAGCAAAACACCAGATGCCGAAAAGCTCGCCGGTGTCATCGTTGGCGAGGACATAGACCAGCCCTTGGGCGCGCTTGGTGGCTTTCGCTTCCAGGCACACGTTGGCACCCAAGATGGGCAGTGTTGCCGATACTTGTTTGAAAGGGGAGTAAAAGACCGTCGTGGCATTCACATTGGGGTTGAAGCGCAGTACATCGTAGGTGACACCGTGGTATTGGAATTTGCGCTCACTTGGGTCCTCAGCGGGGGGCGGCCTCATTGGATTACTCACTCCTGGAACTGTAGGCCTGCAATTAGGAATCTGCCCCCCACTCGGAGGTTATGCACAGCTACAACACCAGGGTCGTTATGCAGCACGCCTTCACCGGACAAGAATACGAAGCTTATAAGGGTTCAATATCCTGCTAGGCTCAAGAAGCCGCTGACGTTACGCCGCAAGTACTGAAGAATCATCCGATTTCATCTTCATCGACGGGAATATCTCATGGGCAATAGCCCTGAAGCAGCACTAGGAATTGCACTTCTCACTTCACTTGTGCGCCAAGACCGTGAAGCCTTCTTAACCATCGCTTCCGAGCTCGATGGCGGTAATGCTCAAGCCGTGGCCATCCTCGCGCGGCTAGGCGAGGCGATGGTTGCCATGATTGCTGACCTGCTGCAGATCAGCAATGAGGAAGCGCTCACGCGTATTGCAGCTTCCATCGCTCTGAGCAACAACTAGCGCCAAAAATCGGGGTCAGAAACAGAACCTCCACAAGTGAGACCTGGGTAGCCTTGCTGCGTAGCATTGAGCACAGACTCGGCGTGCACCAATCGATCGCGGTCTTTTCAAAGACTGCGATTCTATGATGGTCAACATGAGTCTGGCGCTATCGTAAAGCTCCTACGCCCGGCTAGACTGTAACCTACTGGCTCCGAATCTTGCTCAAACATTTTCAAGACATCGCGAGTCGCCCCTATCAAGGACATTATTTGCCTCGCAGTTCTCTGCTGGAATCTCCAGCTCCCACCGTAAAACCCGGTGATCCCAAAAGCTTCTTCCACGTCAAACAACTCGTCAGCCAAGCAGGACTGATCCGC
>NZ_BMPH01000004.1 GCF_014647495.1 Glutamicibacter protophormiae | reverse complement strand
TCGCACGGTCGTTGCTGGAGACTGGCGGGTTTAGACCGCGATTACACTCTCAATCCTGAAGAGCCGCTTTGGGTGAAAATTAAGGGGATGCGGGTATATGTAAACTGCGAAAAGGTTCGCTTTGAATTTTTTCGAGCGCGGGAAACGATCAGCCGCTGAAAGAGTTAGGGCTGTGCTCCTATATGATGAAGTCCATGCATATCGCCGTAATCGCCCTAGGTAAAATCGGGCTTCCACTTGCCGTCCAGTTCGCCGATTCCGGTCATGACGTGATCGGCGTGGATCTCAATCCGCAGACAGTTGATTTAGTCAATGCCGGTAAGGAGCCGTTCCCTGGTGAGGCTTTCCTGCAGGAGAAGTTGAGTGCTTTGGTGCCGGAGCGTCTACGTGCGACTACGGATTATGCCGAAGCTATTCCGAACGCGGACGTCGTGGTTGTCGTGGTCCCTCTGTTTGTCGATGACGCCACCTGGGAGCCGGATTTTACGTGGATGGATGCAGCGACGCGCTCCTTGGCTGAACATCTCACGCCGGGAACTCTGGTTTCCTACGAAACGACGCTGCCGGTTGGCACGACCCGCGGACGATGGAAGCCGATGCTTGAGACAGGTTCAGGCTTGAAAGAGGGGAAGGACTTCCACCTGGTATTCTCCCCTGAACGAGTGCTCACTGGGCGCGTATTCGAGGATCTTCGCAAGTATCCGAAACTTATTGGCGGGCTGTCGGCAGACGGCTGCCGCATTGGTCGGGAGTTTTACGAAGCGGTGCTGCAGTTTGACGAACGTCCTGAGCTAGGGCGTCCGAACGGGGTCTGGGATCTTGGCACCGCAGAAGCATCCGAGATGGCGAAGCTTGCTGAAACAACCTACCGAGACGTTAACATCGGCCTCGCCAACCAGTTCGGGCTGTTCGCCGCCGAGCAGGGGATTGACGTCTATCAGGTCATTGAGGCGTGCAATTCGCAACCGTACAGCCATATACATCGGCCAGGTATCGCCGTGGGCGGGCACTGTATCCCCGTATACCCACGGCTGTACCTTGCCACGGATCCGAATGCTGACATCGTCCGCACTGCGCGGTTGTTGAACGCCTCGATGCCTGAACGCCTGGTGAAGCAAGCCGAGGGTGTCCTCGGGACGTTGAAAGGCCAGCGGGCTGTGGTACTTGGTGCATCTTACAGAGGTGGCGTCAAAGAGACCGCGTTCTCCGGCGTATTCCCCACAGTTGATGCGCTACGTGATCTTGGTGCGATAGTCAGCGTCCAGGATCCTCTCTACAGTGATAAGGAACTAAGACGACTTGGTTTTGATCCGTATGTTACTGGTGATGAAGTAGATCTTGCCATCCTGCAGACCGATCATGCAGACTACCGCGACCTGATGCCATCGCAGTTGCCGGGCATCAAACTCCTAGTCGATGGACGCAACACGACCGATGCTGACCGATGGGCCGGGACCCCGCGAATCGTCGTCGGTACCGGATCCGTGCCGATGAGTGCTAAAGCATAGACAACAAATTACGCCCGACCTTTTCCTGAATGGAATCCGCTATCGCAAATCATCCCTCCTCCGTTCGAATCGTCGATTCTGCCGATGTATCCGCTGATGCCCTGCTTGGCGCAGGGACAAGTATTTGGCACTTGGCTCAAGTGCGCGAAGACGCGCGACTGGGTGCAAACTGCATCATTGGTCGCGGTGCTTACGTGGGTACGGGTGTAGTAATGGGAGACAACTGCAAGGTGCAGAACTATGCTCTTCTTTACGAGCCTGCTCGACTCGCCGACGGCGTCTTCGTAGGTCCAGCCGTAGTGCTAACGAATGACACCTATCCACGGGCCATCAACGCCAACGGAACTATTAAGACTGCCGATGATTGGGAACCGGTTGGAGTCACTATCGAGCGTGGTGCGTCGATCGGTGCACGTGCTACCTGCGTTGCTCCGGTGACTATCGGGCCTTGGGCAACTGTCGCTGCGGGTGCGGTGGTTGTAAAGGACGTGCCAGCCTATGCGTTGGTGGCCGGCGTGCCAGCACGACAATTGGGTTGGGTCGGTGAGGCGGGTCAGCCCCTCATAGCTGGAGAGAAACCAGGGATCTGGATCTGCCCAGTAACCAAAGAACGCTATATGGAAACAGAAACTACATTGACCAAGGAGAACGCATGAGCGAGTTCATTGTCCCTGCAAAACCTATTATCGGTGACGATGAACGTATGGCGGTTGACCGGGTGATGCGCTCCGGCATGGTGGCGCAGGGACCGGAAGTCGCCGCCTTCGAAAATGAATTCTCCGCACATTTCGTACCGGGCAGACCCTCAGTGGCAGTGAACTCCGGTACGGCTGGATTGCATCTGGGACTGCTCGCGGCTGGGGTTGGGCCAGGGGATGAAGTTATCGTTCCATCCTTTACTTTCGCTGCTACAGGGAATTCGGTGGCATTGACCGGGGCAACGCCAGTGTTTGTCGATATTGAGCCCGACACCTTTACCATGGATCCGGTCGCGGTCGCTGCGGCCATCACTCCAAGGACCCGGGGAGTCATGCCGGTTCACCTATATGGCCATCCGGCACGAATGCGAGAATTGGAACCGATTGCGAAGAAACATGACATCGCCATCTACGAGGATGCCGCGCAGGCGCATGGAGCTATGCTGGATGGTCGGCCAGTGGGTTCATTTGGAGAATTCGCAATGTTCAGTTTGTATCCAACAAAGAACATGACCAGTGGTGAGGGCGGAATGGTTACCGCGGCTTCCGACGAGGTCGCTCGAAAGCTTCGGCTGTTGCGCAATCAGGGGATGGAACGTCAGTACGAGAACGAGATTATCGGGTTCAATGCGCGGATGACTGACATCCATGCTGCGATCGGGCGGGTTCAATTGACTAAAGTTGATGCATGGACGAAGACGCGTCAAGCTAATGCGGCTTACTTGGATGCGAGCCTAGATGGTGTGACAGTGCCTCCGGTGATTGACGGCGCGGAGCATGTCTATCATCAATACACTATCCGTGTGCCTGAGGACAGGGACGGGTTTGTCGCGGCGCTCAAAAACGAATACAACGTGGGTGCGGGGGTGTATTATCCGATCCCTAACCATCGTTTACCTTCTCTTACTTCTTACGCGAATAATCTACATTTGCCTGAGACGGAGAAAGCAGCCCGCGAGGTACTGTCCCTTCCGGTGCATCCATCGCTTACACAGGAGGATCTGGATCGCATTGTCTGTGCCGTTAATACTCTGGCGAAGGCGGGTGCCTGACGATGGTGCTTCGCGCTGGCCTACTTGGAGTGGGCATGATGGGCCGTCACCATGCCCGAGTTTTACGGGAGGTTGAAGGGGTAGAGCTCGTCGCAATTGCTGACCCAGGTGGGGATCCCCATGGAGTTGCCGGGGGCTTGAAGATTCTGCCAGATACCGACGCCCTGATTGCAGTTGGTATTGACATTGCGGTAGTCGCGGTACCGACCGCTTTCCACGAGAAGGCGGCCCTACAGCTTGGTGCGGCCGGTGTGCACACGCTAGTGGAAAAGCCAATCGCGCATTCACTGGAGGCGGGTCAACGAATGGTGGACGCATTCCGGGATGCGGGGCTGGTCGGCGCAGTCGGACACATTGAGCGGTTCAACCCTGCGTTGCAGGAACTACGTCGCCGGATCGAGCGCGGTGAATTAGGCGCGCTCTATCAGATCCAAACTCGACGACAAGGACCTTTCCCCTCCCGGATTTCGGATGTAGGAGTAGCCAAGGACTTGGCATCACATGATGTCGACCTTACGGCTTGGGTGGTGCAGTCCGAATATGAATATGTATTCGCTCAAACGGCCTTCAAGAGTGGACGTGCTCATGAAGACATGATTGCTATTACCGGTCGCACCCAATCAGGCGTGATCGTCAATAACTTGGTGAATTGGCTCAGCCCAATGAAAGAGCGTCTCACCGTAGTTACCGGCGAGAAGGGTGCCTTCGTTGCGGATACCGCTACAGGTGACTTGACATTCTATGCCAACGGCACCATTCCTCTGGAGTGGGATACGGTTTCGTCTTTCCGCGGTGTCTCGGAAGGCGATGTCACTCGGTATTCATACCCTAAACGCGAACCATTACGCGTTGAACACGAGAACTTCCGCGACGCTGTCCTTGGCAGACCGTCTGACATTGTGACCATGGAACAGGGGCAACGTACCCTTCTGGTCGTTGAATCGGCACTTGAAGCAGCGAATAGCCGCTCTGTCTTGCAACTCTGAGCAACGCTTTGGCCAGCTGGTAGATCGTTATAAGCACGAGTTAGGGGCGATCTAAGGGCACTTATTAGTATCGTCTGTCCGATGCGTGGTAAAATTTTTTGTCTTTCGCAAACTACAGGGCTTTGTTGAGTCTCTGTAGTCTTCCTAGTTCTCATGCAGCGGCGAGGTGTGTATCAAGGCGCGAAAATATCTGTGATGGGTGATTCGACTTTCTATCCAATTACGAAGGCGACATGAGATTGACCCTTAGGACCTATTCCGGTCGTGACGGTAAGCATCGCAGAATCCGGTCCAGCATGCTGATCGTTCTTTTTCTTACTGCTTCCCTTTTCATATGGGTAGCGTTGGTAACTAGCAAGGTCCTTGCGCCTACTCCGGGAACTGAGAGACATGCCGATGCTGTGATTTCACTAGCTCCGGGTGATTCCCGCTTACCGACAGCGTTTCATTTATATTCGGCCGGCGAGGCCGACGAACTTGCCATTTCGTGGTTTCCTTCGCGCTTGAGCTATGGGATAGTCAAGCCCGAATGGGCCTTATTGGAAGACCTAAATTGCCGTAATGCCACTCGCGATGATATCCATTGCTTTACACCAGAGATCGATAGTACGTATGGTGAGGCCCTAAGCGTAAAAAAGTTGGTGGAAGAACGAGGATGGGAATCGATTACCGTAGTCACCAACCGCTACCATGTTTTTCGCTCAAAATTTATCTTCGAACACGTATTACCATCCACTGTCGATGTTGAAGTGATCGCCTCGCCGACTGACCTTCCTGTGATCGACTGGCTACGCCATGTCATCTACGAGAATGCGGCATTCGTCAAAGCGATATTCGAGACCTCGTTCGGATAGTTATGATGAGCTTAGGCACCACACAGGGATGATTTTCTACGCCAACTGGTGCTCCTGATGTCCGTCCTCGTAGGCATGGATTATGGATGCATTGAAACCAAAGCGCACCATAGGGTCTAGCTATTATGGGTGAGAAGAAGCACTGCGTAGAAATTTGTCCAGTTTCCGGCAGCGCGAATTCATGGGTAATCATAAATCACTGACTCCCGATCTCTATGCCGGAGTCAGCAGCGCGTGTTGATCTTGAGTTTGCTCCCAAATGTTGTTAGGAACCGGATGGGGAAAACCGTGACTAGTGCTTCCAGCATTGAGCTCCTCGCCGGTGGGAAGCCTCGCCGGTGGCGCCCGTGACTGGCAACTGGGGTTAGCCTGAATTAGTGGACTGTGAGTCTTGTAATGGCTGGTCTGGGATCAGCTGGCAAGGTAGGAACCGGGCCTCCCACGGCCGAGAGCATGACTCATAGTGGACATGACCCTCACGGTGTCATTCGGGTGAATCGTCTGCTCTCAGCGGTGGGCGGCCGGCGCCTGCCCGGCCCACCACGGTAGCCTGATCAGAAGACTGTCCACCCCAAAAGGGGCGTGACCCATCGCGGTGTTGCTCCGACGGTGACTTCTCTCCCGGACTGGTACCGGCCGCACCCGGCCGCATCTCCCATCCGTGAAAAATGAAAAATCACTCCAGCCGCATGTCCATCGTCTCGCAGAGCGTCGCCAAAACATACTCCCACATCATCGGCGTGGACACCCACGCGAAAAAGCACGTCTACGCCATCCTCGCCAATAGCGGTGAGCACATCGAAACCCGCGACTTCCCCACCACCGCGGCAGGCATCAAATGCGCCATCACCTGGGCCGGGCGCCGCACCGGAGCGGACGCCATCACTTTGTGGGTCATTGAAGGAGCCGCCTCCTACGGGGCCGTGCTCGCCGGCGCCGTCACCGAGGCCGCATACGCGGTCGCCGGGGCGCCATCCGGCTACCAGAAAATCGGACGCGGCATGGGCAAGACCGATCCTCTGGACGCCCAGCGCATGGCCACCGCCGTGCTGCCCATCGAGGTCCACAAGCTGCGTATCCCGCGGATCAATGACGGTGCCCGGGCCGGCCTGCGCGTGCTGGCCACCGCCCGGGAGACATGTTCGGAACCGAGCGCACCCGTTACGTCAATGCGCTGACCGCGCTGCTACGCGTCACCCTGCTGGGCATCGACGCTCGCAAACCCTTGAGCAATGCCCAGATCCTGCAGGTCGCCGCATGGCGCACCCGGGACGAGGCCATCGAGCTGAGGATCGCCCGCGCCGAAGCCGTGCGATTGGCCCAACGTATCGGCGAGCTGGACGCGCAGATCAAGGACAACACCTCCGAGATGACTTCGTTGGTCAAGCTCAGCGAAGGCAAGGAGCTGTTCGAGTTGAAGGGTGTGGGGCCGGTGGTAGCCGCGGTCTGCGTGGCCGCGTAGTCGCACCCCGGCAGGCTGCGCTCCGAAGCCGCGCTCGCGTCCCTGGCGGGCGTGAATCCTCTCCCGGCATCCTTGGGGAACACCATCCGGGATCTGTTGAACCGCCGTGGGGACCGGCGACTGAATAAGGCCCTGCACACCGCCGCGATGGTGCGGATGGCCCATGTCGAGGAGACCAAGGCCTACGTCGAGAAACGCACCGCCGAGGGCAAAACAGTCAAGGAGATCCGCCGGTGCATCAAGAGGTATCTTGCTCGTCGAATCTACAACATTCTTGAGACTGCTAATTTGTCATCGATCACGGCTTGACAGATATAGAAGATGCACTCGAATAAGCGGGATCAGCCGATCCCAGTTTTTGAGAGGATGTCACTAGTGAGCAACATGAAAAAGCAACGCTGGTCCTTCACCGAGGAGTACCGCAAGGAAGCCGCTGGCCTGGTCATCGGTACCGCGCGCAGCATCAGCGCGGTCACCAAGGAGTTGAACATCGGTGAGCAAACGCTGGGCACTTGGGTGAAGAAGGAGCGCTCCTGCCGAGGCTTGGACGGTGAGCCGACCGGGGCGCTGGATGAGTCCGAACGCGAGGAACTCAAGCGCTTGGACAAGGAAGTCTTCGAGCTGCGGGAGGACCATCGTTTCTTGGGAAAAGCAGCGTATTTCTTCGCGTCGAAGCAATATCGGTCGAACGGTTCGAACTGATGCACGCGTTAAAGGATGAGTTCGCCCGGACACGGATGGCGGCATTGGGGTCTGCTGAAGGTTTGGTTGACACTTCGACCGCATAACCCAGCTATGGTTATGCTCAAACGAAGGAACAAAAACCATGCCAAGAATCTTCACCGAAGAATTCAAGAAGGACGCCGTCGCTCTCGTAGAGTCGGGGATTTCTCAGAAGCAAGTCGCTGCGGATCTGGGAGTATCCAAAACAGCGCTGCAAACTTGGGTCCGCGATGCCGGCTACCAATCCCACGGAATGACCCCAGCCTCTGATGCTGACGAACGCAAAGAAATGTCCCAAGCGCTCAAACGCATCCGCGAATTAGAAATGGAGAACGAAGTGCTGCGCAAGGCCGCAGCCTACCTCTCCCAGCCGCATATTCGTTCCCCAAAATAATGGGCCCGCTCGTCCAAGAACTAGCCGCCAAAACAGGCAGGAAACATATTCGAAGTGGCGGTGACGTGCCGGGTACTTGGGTTCAGCACCCAGGCGTACTACAAGTGGCTGAAGAACCCTGTCTCTGCCCGGGAAATCGAAGAGCAGGAGCTGATCGGCAAGCTGCATGAGCTTCACGAGGAAGATCCAGAGGGCGGGTACCGTGTGCTGGCCGATGATCTGGAAGACGCCGGATACCAAGTTTCCGAGCGCAGGGTCTGGCGGTTATGTCGCAAGGCAGGGATCCGCTCAGTGATCAGCAAACGCCAGCGTAAGTACTCACCAGCTGGTCCACCGGTGCATGATGACCTGGTGCAGCGGAACTTCACCGCCGAGCAGCCTAACCAGCTGTGGCTGACCGATAACGCCCTCGCACCACACGAGCGAAGGAAAGCTGTACCTGTGTGCGATCAAAGACGTGTTCAGTAACCGGATCGTTGGCTATTCAATGGATTCGCGGATGAAGGCCCATCTGGCCGTCAATGCCGTGGAAATGGCAGTTGCGCACCGTGGCTACCCACGTGGAGTCAAGGTCCACAGTGACCGCGGCAGCCAGTTCCGGTCCAGGAAATTCACTCAAACGCTGGAACGTCACGGGCTGATCGGTTCGATGGGCCGGGTCGGGGCATCCCCGTTAACCGGCTAAATCAATTATTCACCCCCGGAAACCCGTCGATAATCCTTGACTTTCAGCAGAACGAGGCGGATTCTCTTGTCCCATGGAGACAGACCCGGAACTGCGGTTGGAGGCCTCCGGCGAAACATGGATGATCGCCGGAACTGGTTCATCCGCGTTCATCACGGTCAACGACTACCTTGGCTATCTGACTGACCGGAACTACTCGCCAGCAACGGTGCGGGCCTACGGCTTCGACCTGCTGGCCTTCTGCCGCTGGCTCACCACCGAAGGCCTCAGCCTCCCCGAGGTGAGTACCGAGGTGATGCTGCGTTACCTCACCGCCTGCCGGCATGCCACGGTTCCGGGCCGCCCTGGCCCTAATGTTGTGACTTTGCAAGGCCAGCGAGCCGACGGCTATGCCCCGGCCACCGTGAACCGGCGTCTGGCTGCCGTCTCGGGTCTTTTCACGTTCATGGTGATGCGCGATCCCACCGTGAAAAACCCGGTTCCCCGAGGCGCCGAAGCCCGCTGGCACGGACCGGAGCACCGCTCCGGGCTGCTCGGACATCTGGCCCGACCCCAGCCCCGCTCTGCCCTGCGGCTACGTGAGCCCCGCAAACTGCCTCGCGCCCTGGAGCACGACGAAGTCGTGGCGCTCTTCCAAGACCTGAAGTCCTGGCGGGACCGGGCCATGGCCGGGCTGATGCTTTATTGCGGGCTACGTGCCGGAGAGGTTCTGGGCTTGGAAGTCTCAGATATCGATATCGGCGCCCGCTGGCTGCTGGTGCACGGCAAGGGCTCCAAGGAACGCCGCATCCCCCTGGACACCGACGTCGCCGCAACCATCCAAACCTACCTGCTGGTTGAGCGGCCCGAATCATCCAGCCGGAATCTCTTCGTGGTCGCCAAGGGCAAGACCCGCGGCCACCCGCTGACCCCGGCCGGGCTACGGACCATTTTCCGTTACCACCGGGAAATCTCCGGAGCTGCCGAGGCCCACCCGCACGCGCTGCGCCACACCTTCGGCAGCTCATTGGCCGAGGCCGGAGTCGACTTAGCCGTGATGCGCGAGCTGTTGGGCCATGCCCACGTCAACACCACCGCCCGATACATCCATCTGGCGCCCGCCCACGTGAAAGTCTAATACGATGCAGCTCGCAAGCGCCAGCAATCCACCAGCTGAAGACCCCACCCACGACGTGGACGCATACAGGGACTATCTGGCCGCGCGCGGGCACGGTTCCAAGCCGGCATTTTCCGGGGCGAGAACCTTCATGGCCCGCTGGCCGCAGCCCGAAGACTGGTTGGACGAACCACTGGCACAGCGCACAGAAACCAAAAAAACACACGACGGGGTTTATCTTCTTCTTGATGCTCAGCGGCAGGTTGCATGGGGACTACGGGTATCTTCTGGAAACCAAACTCACCAACATTCTCAGCGCCTGCACGGGCCAAGCATTAGAAGCTGACCTGCTCTTCTTCCTGGACAAGGCCAGCACTCTGGGCTTCAGCGAGCGGGTCAGCCGGGCGATGACCACCGGCGTTGTCGCCCGGATGCTGCTTCACACCGGCGCTCCGCTCGCCGCGGTGCAGGCCGGTGACCTGGAGGAGTTCGAAGGCCGCCTGCCGGGCGCGGGAGCACCGCACAGGCCGTTCCGCGCATCCTTACCTGAGGCTCAACAACGACGTGCGCAGGGTCTTGTTCCATGCCGAGCTCATGCCCGAACCGCCACCGAAACCAGACACTCGCGCTACCTTCACCCAGCGGATGGACACGGTCCAGGGGCCTCTAGCAGAAGCGTTGGTGCGGTATCTGGACCGCAAAACCGTGACCTGCGTGCCCCACACGGTATCTTCGCTGGCGACTCGACTGGCGCATTTCGGTGCCTATGTCACCACGTTGGACCCGGAACTTTCTGGACCTGAGGGTTTGGAGCGGTGCCAGCATATCGAGCCGTACCTGATCGCGTTGAGCCGGGCGCCGAACACCAAGTCCGGGGGCATCCTCTCGCCTGCGGAGCAGGCCCGTAGGATCCATGCCGTCTCGAACTTCTTGCGGGAAATCACCGAATGGGGATGGCCCGACGCCCCGTCCAGGCAGCTGCTGTTCCGCTCCGACGTCCCGCGCTTGCCCAGGCCGTTGCCGCGCTACCTGCCGCCGGACAGCGACCGAATGCTGGCCCGCGCCTTGCTGGAATCGCCCAACCGTTTGGCAGCCGACGCCTTGTTGCTGCAACGAGCGTGCGGCCTGCGGATTGGTGAGCTGTTGGACCTGGAAATGGACTGCGTCCACCAGTTAGCTGGCAATGGGGCCTGGCTGAAAGTCCCCTTGGGCAAGATGAAGACCGAACGCATGGTGCCTCTAGACGAAGACAGCTTGGCGTTGCTGGACCGGATCATCGCCACCCGGTCCCCAGGGCAGGCCCTCACCCACCCGGTGACCGGGAAACCCGTGCAGTTCCTTTTCACTCATTATGGGCAACGGTTGCAGGTCAACGGGCTGAGGGCGGAACTGGACCGTGCCGCAGCCAGCGCCGGGCTCGGTCACGTGACCACTCACCAACTACGCCATACCTATGCCACGGCTCTGATCAACGCCGGCGTCACGTTGCAGGCCTTGATGAGCCTGCTGGGGCATGTCTCAGCAGAGATGAGCCTGCGTTATGCCTCGCTGTTCGATTCGACCGTCCGCACCGAATATGAGCGTGCGCTGGATTTGGCCAAGACCCGCATCGGCACCACCACCGGAACGGGAAGGACGCTGCTGCCGATCGCCAGCGTCACTAGTGGTGACTGGCGTGCGACACCGACTATCAAATCACGGCTGGCGGGTGGCTACTGCCTGCGGGCCCCGGCTCAGGAAGCTTGCCCATATGCGAATATTTGCGAGCACTGCCCCAGCTTCCGTACCGAGAACAGCAACCTCCCAGTGCTCCAAGCCCAGCGCAAGGATGCCGCCTTGCTGGCTCAGGATGCCCGGGGCCGTGGCTGGGACAGCGAAGCGCGCAGACACGAAGCGTTGGTGGCCCAGTTGGATCTGCTGATCGGTGAGGCAGGCACGGCATGAGCCCCGAGTTGCTGGATGACCGGATTGAGATGGCCCTGCGGGAGCTTGCTGGACAGGGTGCCCGGATCAGTATCGTCGCCGTTGCCGCCTTGGCGGGTATTCCCCGGTCGAGTCTCTACCGCAATGCCCAGGCTCGTGAACTCATCAACCAGCGCATTGCCGAAACCCGCCTGCATGCGGAAACGAACCTTGTTTCCGAGGTCCATCGGCTCCGGGTCCAGCTCGAGGCGTTAGCTGCACGGGTCCGCACTCAGGAAGAACGCCTCCGGCGCCTTGAAGGCCGGCCGCACACCACCCCGCGTTGAAGCAGGAAGATTAGCCGGTTATGGCTCAAACTAAGCAAATATTAGCCGGTTAATGCTGGGACAACGCAATGAGCGAGTCATTCTGGTCGACGTTGAAGAGCGAATTCTATGACCGCTACCGGTGGCCGAGCCGGATGGAAGCGAAGCGGAAAGTCGCCTGGTGGATCGGGGATTTCTATAACCGCCACCGGCTGCATTCAAGCCTGAGGATGGTTCCTCCGGTGGAATTTGAGCAACTGCTGCACGGCCAGCATGAGCTGGTTGAAGAGTGTGGGGCTGAGTTTACGCTAACTGCATGAGGCAGGCCACGTTTCCACTAATTTCGGGGGCCCACAACTTCATCCCGCAGCTATCGCGGTGCTGTGGGCAGCGGTAGGAGGATGGAAGAATGCTACTAATTCTAGGGACAGCACTGCACCGTTCAATGGCTACCTAGCCAAATCTCGGATGGGATTCTGGAAGGAGGAATGGCCGCCAATTGTCGGATTGGGACCTAGCGGTTATTAGTCGGATATTGGAAAGACTCTTAGAGCTAGGCAATGTCTGCATCTTGAACACGTCCGCAGTTCCGTCATGTATGAGAGTAGCCGAACCGGATCCTACCTATGATTCTGGCAGCCTTGATGGATCTGTGTTAGATCTTTCACTGTCAAATTCGCAGCCGCCGTCGGGGGTTTGCCAGTCTCATTAGAAGCCTGTACGTGGAAGGTATCCGCTGGATCCGCGACCTGATGCGCGGGCGAGCCGGCCCAAACAGCACGGTGTTCTTCTCCGACCACCTAATGAGCGAGGTGTAGCAGGTCGCCGACTAGCTGATCCTGATCGGGCGCGGCAAGTTGATTACCCAGGCACTTACGGTGCAGCTGCTCGATGCCCACAGCCGCGCGCAGATCTTCGTAAAGTTCCCGTAGGCTCACGGCTCGCCGAGCTGGCACGCGGCCGCGGCTACAAGGCTATGACCGGATCCGGCGACTGGTTGTAGGTCGTCGGGGCTACCCTGACGATGCTTAGCTCAAGCCTTCCGCAACGGTATCGAACTGCACGAGCGGAGCTCTGCCGGCACCTCGCTTGAATCGATCTACACCTAACTGACCAGCAACGCGGTCGCATACGCCGTCCAACCAGAAGAAACGATGCGATCCCAATGAATACCCTGGCGTAGCTAGGGCGGGCGACCCAGGCCAAAACCTCAAAGTTCCTGTCTCTGCGCTCGCTGACCGGGTTGTTCGTCGCCGAAATTCTTGCCACCATGGCGCTGGGCTAGCTGCTGGGCGCGAGGGGCAAGGTTAGCCGTGAGAACGGCTACGACAGCGCAATGCCCGCCCTGCTGTTGCTGTTCGCGACCTTGAAGTTCGGCCAACTACTGTTCGCCGCTGGCGTGGTGCTGCACCTGACCGGCGAATACTCGTCGAAGCAGATCGGCTCCATGCCGCAGGCGATGCCGCGGCATGGTGTCCTTCTGGCCGCCAAGCCGCTCGTGGTGGTGGCGCCCGGATTCCTCGGCGGGATGCTGGCGATCGCGCTGGGCACCGCCCCGGCGGCGTTGAGCGTTCAACGCCTCGGCGTTTTCACCGTTGGCGATCGGGTCACCTCGACGCTGGGTGACGGGGATATCTGGTTCTGTTGGGCCTGATGGCCAGCGGGCCGGAGCCACTGATCCGAAACTCCGCCAGTGCGATCGTCGTGATGCTGATGCTGGAGGTCGGGCTGCCGTAGACCCTGCAGCTGTTGCGCCTCAATCGGGAACAGGAGCTGATCCGCCACCTTTCGGCAACGCCGCCACCTTCATGGCTACCGGTGCGACCGGGCATAACGGCCCAAGCACCGCCCTCTTGCTCATCATCGCCTCGGCGGCAGTGCTGCTGGGCACCGAGACGGCACGATTCTTCCGCCGCGATGCCTGAAGCCAACGGCCGAGAACAAACGGCCAATATGGCACCAAACCGGCGGCGATGGCAGAAGATTCATAAGTTCACAGTCGTTGCCAAGGCATCGTCCATGCGGATGCAAGAGAGCGGCTTCGGCCAGAACGCAGGGTGCAATAGTCGTGCCTGCCGGCGATTCCTGCTGAAGGGAACACGGCCGCGCAGGGCATCAATGATGTCCCAAGTGCGAGTTATCCACGCTCCGGCGTGCTGCGCAATCCGTGGCACCGGATGGATCGATGGTACGACGTCACGCCCGGCAAGGCGCAGGATCATCCGGGAAGCCAACGCTGTCCGGAATATCGAACTACCGAATACCGCAACGGGAGGAACGAAACCATGATTGACAAGCACCAGATCGACGCATTGCTGCACCACGACGGAACGGTCGTAGGAGCCGACGGGGAGAAGATCGGCAAGTTCGGCCAGGTCTTCCTGGACGACCAGACCGGAGAACCACAGTGGGTTACCGTGCGCACGGGGCTATTCGGGCTTTCCGAGAGCTTCGTCCCGCTGGATGAGGCCAGGATGGACGGCGACACCGTGATCGTGCCGTTCGACAAGCAGACGGTCAAGGGCGCGCCGCGCATCGACGATGAGGACGGGCATTTGAGCCCGGCCGATGAACAGGAACTCTACCGCTATTACAACCGCGCCTACGATGCCACGGCACCGGAGGGAATCGAAGCAGACCGCGGCACGGGAATGGATCGAGAGTCCGGCGTCGACCGCACCGCCGCCGGTCCATTGGACGGCGGGCTCGGCACCCTGGCGCCGGGCGATAACGCGGGCGTCGAGGACGAGCTGGACCCGGTTCGCGGACAGGACAAGCCATTGGACGGCCAAGGCGCAGACCAGTCCATGACCCGCTCCGAGGAACAGCTGCGTGTCGGAACCGAGTCGGTGGAGACCGGACGCGTCAGGCTGCGCAAATACGTGGTCACCGAGGACGTCACGACCACGGTTCCGGTGAGCCACGAGGAGGTCCGGGTGGAACGTGAGCCGCTGGCCGGTGACGCGGCCGGCGAGCCGGAGCTTGGCGAGCAGGAAGAAGAAGTCACCCTGCATGCCGAACGCCCGGTCGTGGAGAAGGAAGCTGTTCCGGTGGAGAAGGTCAGGTTGGGCACCGAGACGGTCACCGAGGATGAGCAGGTGACCGAGCGGTTGCGCAAGGAAGAAGTGGAAACCGAGGGGGATTCCGGACGCGTGGATCCGGTCAACCGCGACCGGTCCCGGGATGACGGGATCTAGCCCGGGCCGCCTGCCGCAGGGCGACGGCACAGGCCAAGTCAGCTAGGAGGAATCATGAGCACCAGTGCAGGAAACGATCCGCGCGGCGAAGGCGCGTCGGAGCCCGCGCACCGCATGCCGGCAGATCACGATGAGAGCCAACCCCGGGACCGGGACGCGGCCGAAGGGCGGAATCTCGCGGGCAGCGAACGGTACGAGCCGGAGACTGTGCCACACTCGGACCGGACCGGAACGCAGGAGTCACCGCGTGGCTGGAATGCCGCGGTGGAACGGGAAAGGCACCTGTACGGCGGGATGAAGATCGGTTCAGCCTTCTTCGGCTGGCTGAGCGCCACCGGCATGGGTGTGGTGCTCACCGCCCTGGTGGCAGCAGCCGGGGCGGCGGTCGGGGTCAGCACCGGAACCAACCCGGACGAGGTGGCCCAGAGCCTAAACCAGGATCCGCAGACCGTGGGCATGCTCGGGGTCATCGTGCTGGCCGCCATCGTCCTGGTCTCCTACTACTGCGGAGGCTACGTGGCGGGACGGATGGCCCGCTTCCACGGAGCCCGGCAGGGTGTGGCGGTCTGGCTGTGGGCGCTGGTCATTTCCGCTGTTGTCGCCCTGCTGGGCTGGATCGGCGGCAGCCAGTACAACGTGCTGGCGCAGGTCAACAGCTTCCCGAGGATTCCGGTGAATGAGGGCACGCTGAGTGCGGCGGGAATCATCGCCCTGGTGGTCGTCGCTGCGGTGGCCTTGCTGGGTGCCGTGCTCGGCGGGCTGGCGGG
Organism: Glutamicibacter protophormiae; assembly: GCF_014647495.1. Classification (GTDB taxonomy): domain Bacteria; phylum Actinomycetota; class Actinomycetes; order Actinomycetales; family Micrococcaceae; genus Glutamicibacter; species Glutamicibacter protophormiae. Next base: position 265,439 of record NZ_BMPH01000004.1, on the reverse strand, counting down.
CATGCGCTTCCACCGCCGGGTCGACAAGGCGGGGAGCCAGGTCAGCTAGGCTCAAGGCTGCAGCACAGCAAAGCCGGGGCGGGAGCATCAAACGATGCACCCGCCCCGGCTTCTGCGTGCCGTAGCTGCTGTCTAGCGGCCCGTGCTCGGTTCCCCGGAAGCGCCGGGATCTCCGGAATCCGGCTGGTCCTGCGTGGATGCGCGCAGCATCTGCTCGAACTCCTTGCGTTCCTTGCGGGAGATCGGCAGCTGGCCGGTCGCCGGGTTCACGATCCGGCCGCTGTCGCGGGCCGCTTCGGAGGCGGGCTTCGGTGCGGGAACGGTTTCCGCGCCCGACTGCTTCTTCGGCTGCTTCGGGGCCTTGGCCTGCTTGCCGGGCTTGGCGCTCTTGGCAGCCACGCTTAGCTGGCCGGACTCGCCGTCCCCGGCCACCGCGGTGATCCGCGCGGTGGCGCCGTCCATGGCCACGGCCAGGTCCTCGGCCGAGGTGGCCTGGTTCTGCGCGTGGCGGCGGGCGGCGCGGCGGTCCGCGGTGCGCTCCTTGCGGGACTCGACCAGGTGGTAGAGCACCGGAACCAGCACCAGGGTCAGCAGGGTGGAGGAGACCAGGCCGCCGATGACCACCACGGCCAGCGGCTGCGAGATGAAGCCGGACTGCCCGGTGATGCCCAGTCCCATCGGGACCAGCGCGAAGATGGTGGCCAGCGCGGTCATCAGGATCGGGCGCAGGCGCTGGCGGGCGCCGTGCGTGATCGCATCCTGCAGGTTCATCGCCTCCCTTTCCGGGGTGGCATGCCGGTACTGGTTGATCAGGTCGATCAGCACGATCGCGTTGGTGACCACGATGCCCACCAGCATCAGCATGCCGATCAGCGACGGCAGGCCCAGCGGGATGCCGGTGGCCAGCAGCAGGCCGATCGCGCCGGTGGCGGCGAACGGGATGGAGACCAGCAGGATCAGCGGCTGGACCAGCGACTTGAAGGTCGCCACCATGATCACGTAGACGATCGCCACGGCCGCCAGCAGCGCCAGGTAGAGCTGGTTGAAGGACTCGGCCTGCTCGGTGGCCGCGCCGCCGATCTCCGCGGTCGCGCCCTCGGGCAGTTCCACGCCGGCCAGGCGTTCGGTGACCTGCTTGGAAACCGAGCCGAGCATGTTCTCCTGCGGGGCGAGCGACACCGTGGCGATGCGCTGGCCGTTGGAGGTGGTGACCTGGCGGACCACGTCGGCGCGTTCAACCGTGGCCAGGTCCTGCAGCTGCTTGACCCCGGTGGCGGTCGGGATCGGCAGTTCCTGCAGCTCCTTCAGCGAGGTCAGATCCAGCCCCTCGCCGATCAGCACCTGCATGTCGGTGAATTCCAGGCGCAGCGTGCCGGCCGGCACGGGGGAGACCTGGGAGGCGACGATGCCGGACAGCTCGGTTTCGGTCAGCCCGGCCGCGGCGGCCTTCGTGGCGTCGATGTCGATGCTGACCTGCTCGCGCATCGCGGAGAGGTTGTCGCTGAGCTGGGTGACGTGCTCGGTGCCTTCCATGGCGGAGCGCACCGCGGCGGTGGCCTCGCGCAGGATGTCCTCGTTCGGGGCCTTGACCTCGACGGTGACGTCGGAGGACATCATGCCGCCGGAGCTGCCGGAGAAGCTCAGGGTCGAGTCCTTGGGCAGGGCCAGCTGATCCAGCTCGGCGCGCACGGTGTCGGTCAGCGCCAGCTGGTCCGCGTCGGAGTCGGTGATCGCGGTGAAGTTCGCGGTGTCCGAGCCGGAGGAGAACATCGCCGCGAAGCCGCTGGCCGAGCCCACGGTCATCTGCACGTCGGTGATGCCCTCGGTCTCGCGCAGCACGGCCTCGACCTTCTCGGCCTGCTTGCGGGTGGCGTCCAGCGAGGTGCCCGGGGCCATCTTCTGGGTGATGGAGATCGAGTTCTCGCCGGTGTTGCCCAGCAGGTTGGTCTGCAGCAGCGGGGTCATCGCCACGGTGCCGGCCAGGATCAGCACGGAGGCCAGCAGCGTGATGACCGGGTGCTTCTGCGTTCCGCGCAGCACCGGGGCGTAGGCGCGCTGCATCCAGGACTTGTCCTCGGCCAGGTGCACGGTGTGGGTGGCGGCGCTGCCCGGGCGGTGCGGCAGGAACCAGTAGGCCAGCACCGGCACGATGGTCAGCGATACGATCAGCGAGGCCAGCAGCGCGATGGTCATGGTCATTGCGAACGGGCGGAACAGCTCGCCGGCCAGGCCTCCGACCAGCGCGATGGGCAGGAAGACCGCCACGGTGGTCAGCGTCGCGGCGGTGATGGCCCCGGCGACTTCCTTGACGGCCAGCAGGATCGCCTGCGACTTGGATTCGCCGTGCGCCAGGTGGCGCTTGATGTTCTCGATGACCACGATGGAGTCGTCCACCACGCGGCCGATTGAGATGGTCAGCGCGCCCAGGGTCAGCATGTTCAGCGTGTAGCCGCCGGCGTTCATGCCGATGAAGGTGACCATCAGGGACAGCGGGATGGAGATCGCGGTGACCAGGGTGGAACGGATGGAGAAGAGGAAGACCAGGATGACCAGCACCGCGAAGCCCAGGCCCAGCGCGCCCTCGGTGGTCAGCGACTCGATGGAGGACTCGATGAACGGGGCCTGGTCGAAGATGGTGGTGATCTTGGCGTTGGAGCCCAGCTCCGCCTGCAGCTCGTCGAGCATGCCGGTGATCTGGTGGGACAGGGCCACGGTGTCCCCGTCCGGGGTTTTGGTGATCGCCACCGAGAGGGTTTCCGCGCCGTTGGTGCGGGTGATGCTGGTGGCCGCATCGGCCTGGACCGACACCTTGGCGACATCCTGCAGCAGCACCGGGCCGTTGTCTGCCGGCAGCGGGATTTCCTTGATCGCGGCCAGCGTATCCGGGGCGGAGCCGGCGATCACCGGCAGGGTCAGGCCGTCCACGTCCATGGTGCCGATGGGCATCGGGGAGCCGGCGTTCTCGATGCCGTCCTTCAGGTCGGCGACCGTCAAGCCTTCAGCGCGCAGCTTCGCGTCATCCGGGATGACCGCGATGTGCTGGGAGGAACCCCCGGAGACCGAGGCTTCGCGCACCCCGTCGATCTTCTGCAGCTTGGGCAGCATGATGCGCTCGACGTCGTCGTTCAGCGCCTCCAGCGACTTATCGGAGGAGATCGCCATCTGCATGATCGGGAAGTCCGCGATGGAGCCGGCGAAGGCCGTGGGCTCCACGTCATCGGGCAGGCTCGACTTGGCGTTGGCGATCGCCCGGTCCACCTGGGAGCGGGCGCGGTCCATGTCCGTGCCGTACTCCAGCATCAGCGAGATGCGGGTGAATCCGGTCTGCGAGGTCGCGGTCGAGGATTCAAGGCCCTCCACCGCCTGCAGGGCAGTCTCCAGCGGGCCGGCGACCTGCTCGTCGATGACCTCGGGGCTCGCACCCATCTGGGTGGCCATGACGGAGATCTGCGGGAACTCGAGGGAGGGAATGAGCTCCTGCTTGAGTGAACTCATGGAGATGACGCCGAAGACGGCGGCAAAGACCGTGACCAGCGCGATGAGCGCCCGGTTTTTCAGAGACAAGATGGCCAAGCGCTGCATGCGGGTATGGTCCTAGCGGTGTCGCGAAATGGGGTGGATCAACTTAACTCTAGTTCGTTGGCCGAAAACAACCGAAAATCCACGGGGGTTTGAGCCGAAGATCATCCGAATGGAGGATCTGTTCGGCGGATCCAGACTGCATGGCTGCTGCCAAATTGGGGAATTTGCCTTTGTTTGAGTGAAGGGAATGTAGTCAGTAGCTGAGTGCAGATTCAATTTTCGGCAAGTTTCATCGTGGAGCCCGGGCCACAATGTAAGTGTGTTGAGCCGAGAACCAAGAGGGCTGATGTCCTTCTGGGAACCGTTGGATGACCTGATGAAATATAAAGAACATTTAGGTCCTTCACGATAAAATGACGCCATCGTTCGATTTTCGCGAACGATAAATCACTCGTTTTGAAATGGGGAAATAATTTGGGGGAATTTCTGGCAAAACTTCCACGTCTAGTGTTGACCACGGCTGTCGCGTGCGGATTGATCGTTGGAAATAGCATTCCGCCGGTCGCGTTTGCTGTCGGGGAGACAGCGCAAGCCACCTTTATCGGGGACAAGGATCCCGAAGGATACTTCTGCCCGGACGAAACAGTCCAAGCCGGGCAGATCTCGGATTTCGCTTTTTGGAAGCTCAATTTCGAGGCAGAACTCAAATACCAGTGGTATCGAAATGGTGCACCAATTCGCAATGAAACTGATGAGCGCTATGTGGTTTCGAATGGCGACCTAGGCAAAGAACTCAATGTTGCCGTAACGGTGTATTCTTCAACTGCTGATGGCATGAAAAAAGTTTTGACCGTCGATGGCTCTGACAGGCTCGTTAAACCTTGCGCGGTGAAGGCGAGCGGAGACGACGAACCAGTCCTGTCCTCTGGACGTAGTCGTGTGGGCGACACAATCAAGTTATGGTACTACTCCGATAGGGAAGCGTCTGTTGACTATTCATGGATACGTGTCTCCGATGGCGTGGTCATATCCAAGGAACCATCCCTGACGCTAAGCGTTCGTGAATACGGCGAAGAGATCCAGCTTCTGGCGGTGTTCACTAAACCAGGCGCTTGGGACGTGACAAAAACCTTCTGGCCATTCACCGTGAACTCAGGAGATCTGAAAGCACTGGCAAGGCCTAAAATTTCTGGCGAGCTGAAAGTTGGCTCCACGGTGAAGATCGTGGATGGCAAGTACAACGCCCCATCAGTTTGGATGTCAGAGATTCAGTGGTTCCGCGATGGGCAAAAAATCCCCAATGCCAATGAACGCACGTACAAGCTGAACGCGTCTGATGCGGGCAAAAGCATGTACGCAACGATGAATCTCAATGCTGAAGCCTATTCTGGGGTAAATAGTTGGGTAGAAAGTACCGATCCGGTTTACGGTGGGAACTTGGAAGCGTCCGAGGCGCCAAGGGTCACAGGAAAAATGAGCTGGAACTCAATGCTGACTGCTACCACCGGTACTTGGAAAATCAAGCCAACGTCCTACTCATATCAGTGGTACCGTAACGGCAAGGCGATCAAGAACGCGATCAAATCAACATATAGATCTTCACCTGACGATGTTGGCAAGAAGATCACTGTACGCGTCATAGCGAAACGGAAAGGGTTTGGTACAGGGCAAGCCGCGAGCAACCAGGTGACTGTCTCGGGGACGACCTTGTCGGCAAAGTCGAAACCTAAAGTCACGGGCACGTTCAGGCAGAACCAGACGCTGAAAGTCAGTAACGGCACCTGGAACGCAAAGCCGTCATCGTATTCCTATTCCTGGTACCGCAACGGCAAAAAAATAAGCGGTGCAACCAAGAGCTCATACAAACTGAGCCCGAAGGACGTTGGCAAGAAGATTTCCGTCCGGGTCGTGGCCAAACGCTCTGGATTCAAATCCGGCTCGTTCGAGACCAAGAAGACGAACGTCGCTCCGGTGCTCTTAAAAGTCTCGAAGAAACCCAAAGTGAGCGGCTCGGCGAAGTTCGGTTCGACGCTCAAGGTGTCCAACGGACTTTGGAGCAAAACTCCAACTTCGTACAGCTATTCGTGGTATCGCAACGGCAAGAAGATCAGTGGCGCCAATAAGAAGACGTATAAGTTGACATCCGCAGATGTCGGCAAGAAGATTTCCGTCCGGGTCGTGGCCAAGCGCAAGGGCTACGACAACGGACAGTATGCGACTGCTGCGAAGAAGATCTCAGCAGCGTCGTTCAATAAGATTTCGAAGCCGACGATTTCCGGAAAAGCTGCGTACGGTAAGACCCTGACCGCCAACCCGGGCAAGTCGACCCCGAAGGCCACATCGTATTCCTACCAGTGGTACCGTGATGGCTCGCCGATCAAGGGCGCCACGAAGAAGAAGTACAAGGCAAAATATGCCGATGTGTACAGCGACTTGACGGTCAAAGTAACAAGCAAGCGCAGCGGCTACAAGAGCTCAAGCCGGACGAGTTCGGCAGTATGGATCTGGGATGAATACGACTACGATTACGACTACGGCGGATCCAGCTCAGGCAAGGAACCGAACCGCTGCTATCTACCCGGAGGCCAGAGCTACTACTACTGTTAGTTGACTAGTCTCATCAGGCAATAGCGACGACACCACTGGCCGTCAGGCACAAGAATCACGAAGGCCCGCACACCAGTTGGTGTGCGGGCCATCGGTCTCAACTGGGACTAGTTCAGTCCCAGTGCCTTATCGGTGGCTGCCTTGACCTCGGCGTACAGTGCCGGGTTCTCGTTCAGCTTCTGGCCGTAGGAAGGAACGATGTCCTTCAGCTTCGACTCCCAGCCGGCGAACTGCTTCGGGAAGCAGCGCGAGAGCAGGCCGATCATGATCGGGGTGGCGGTCGATGCGCCTGGGGAAGCACCCAGCAGGCCGGAGATCGTGCCGTCCGAGGAGGTGATGACCTCGGTGCCGAACTGCAGGACGCCGCCCTTCTTGGCATCCTTCTTGATGACCTGCACGCGCTGGCCAGCGGTGATCAGTTCCCACTTGGAACCGTCGGCCTCAGGGAAGTACTCCGCCAGCGACAGGTCCTTCTTGGCGCGGGACTTGAGAACTTCCTTGATCAGGTAGTTGGTCAGCGCCATGTTGTCCTTGGCCACGGCAAGCATCGGGATGATGTTGTGCGGACGCAGGGACAGCGGGAGGTCCATCTGGCCGGTGGACTTCAGGAAGTTCATGGAGAAGCCGGCGTACGGGCCGAACATCAGCGAACGCTTGCCGTCGACGAATCGGGTGTCCAGGTGCGGAACCGACATCGGAGGGGCGCCGACCGACGCCTGGCCGTAAACCTTGGCGTGGTGCTGGTTGATGATGGTCTCATCGGTGCAGCGCAGGAACTGGCCGGAGACCGGGAAGCCGCCGAAGCCCTTGATTTCGTCGATGCCCGACTTCTGCAGCAACGGCAGCGCGCCGCCTCCGGCGCCGACGAAAACGAACTTGGCCTTGACGGTCTTGACCGCGCCCGAGGCCTTGTCCTTGACGGTCAGCTCCCAGCCGGCACCGTCGCGCTTGATGTTCTTGACCTTGTGGCCGAAGTTGATGGAGGCTCCCGAAGCACCCAGCGAGTCGGTCAGGTCCGCGGTGAGGCGGCCGAAGTCGACGTCGGTGCCGGAGACAACGCGGGAGGCGGCGACCTTCTGCGAGTCCTTGCGGCCCTTGGCGACCAACGGGGTCCATTCGTTGATGGTGTCCAGGTCGTTGGTGATTTCCAGTTCGTCGAACAGCGCGTTCGGCTTCAGGGCCTCGTAGCGGGTCTTCAGGTACTTGGAGTGGTCATCGCCGATCACAAAGGACATGTGCGGCAGGGCGTTGATGAACGAGTTGTCCGCGACGCGCTTGTTTTCGACGGCCCACGAGTAGAACTGGCGGGAGATCTGGAACTGCTCGTTGATTCCGATGGCCTTGGCGGGATCCACGGATCCGTCGGCCTTGGCGGCGGTGTAGTTCAGCTCGCACAGTGCCGAGTGGCCGGTGCCTGCGTTGTTCCACGGGGAGGAGGATTCCAGCCCGGCCTTGTCCAGGTTTTCGAAAAGACCGATAGACCAGGTTGGCTCCAGCTGGTTGATCAGGGTGCCCAACGTGGCACTCATGACGCCGGCTCCGATTAGTACTACGTCAAAAGATTCGGTTGACGTTACAGAAGGCACGAGGATCTCCATCGACAGTGATACTTTGCTCTAACCCAGAGTAGACCTTTACCCCCGTCGGTTAGAAATCCTTAACTGGCTCGGACGGGCCAGTGGTGGCTAACTTGAGATAGCCGGTGAATTGTTCATCTGGATGTCGGCATAGCACTCGTTGAGCATCGGCGAGGACGGGTAGAAGGCCACATTGGGGTTGAAAGCCAGTGCCGAAATGGGGAATACCAGCGGCAGTAGGGGCAAATCGTAGTTCAGCGTCTGCAGGATCGCGGCGTAGGCGGCGGTGCGCGCCTCGCCCGGATCCAGCGAACGGGCGGCCAGGATTTGTGAGTCAAGTAACGCCGAGCTGTAGCCGAACTCAGCGGCCTTGTTGGACAGGATGCCCGATAGAAAATCGTCCTCGCTGCGATAGCCACCGGAGTAGCCCAGCAGGTGCAGGCCGGTGAACCGGTTGGAACGCACGGTGTCCACGTATCCTTCGGTCCACGGGATGGGGCGGGGGCGGACCCGGATGCCGACCTTGGCCAAGTCCTCGGCCAGCTGGGCGAAAACGCGTTCGGGCAGCGGCAGGTAGTTGCGCGAGACGCGCAGCGGGTAGGCGAACTCGATCTCCTCGCCCTGGTAGCCGACCTGTTCCAGCAGCTTGGTGGCGGCGTTCTCGTCGTGGTTGTAGCGGGCTTCGGGCTCGGGCACCGACAGCGCCGGCGGGATGATGCTCGCCGCGGACTTGGTGCCCTGGATGAACAGCTTGCCCGCCAGCTGACCGCTGTCCACCGCGTGCGCGATGGCCTGGCGGAACTCCCGCTTGGCCAGCCATTTGTTGCGCAGGTCCATGCCCAGGTAGAGCACGGAGAAGGGATCGCGCTGCACCACCAGCTTGGCGCTGCGCACCAGGTCGCGCATGATATCGACGGATACCAGGTCGAAACCGTCGATCTCATCCGCGCTCATGGCGTTTTCGCGGTTATAGGGGGATGGCACGGAGGAGAGGAGCACCACCTGGGGGTGTCGGCTGTTGGCTTCCAGCCGGCTGCGGTTCCAGTAGTCCTTGAACAGCTCCAGCCGCACGGTCTGGTCCTTGTGGGAGACGAAGCGGTAGGGTCCGGTGCCCATTGGCGCGGACAGCAAGGACTTGGCGGGGTTCGACTGGGGTCCGCCGGTCAGCGTGGACGGCGCGGCGATGGCCATGCCGGGCAGCGACAACGCGTCGATCAGCATGGGCAGGCGGCGGCGCAGCGTCAGCGTGACCAGGTACTTGCTGGTGGCCTTGACCGAGCCGAAGTAGCTGGCGCTGCCGGCGGAGGACTTGCCGGTGAACAGGTTCTGCTCGAAGACCGGCTTCAGCGCGGCGAGCTGTTCCAGGCGCTGCTGCTGCGCAGCCAGATCGCGTTCGGTGGGCTGGCGGTCGTCGTCGGCCTGGAGCTGGAGGTCCTTCTCGGAGGGGAGCTTGGGAACGTCTTCCACATGGTGGAAGACGTCGGTGAAGCCCTGGCTGGAGTAGTCGGACAGCGCGGGCGGCAGGGCGGCCCAGCGGGTGAAGTTCGCGACCACCGCTTCGGCGTCCAGCTCGTTGCCGTCGTGGAAGAGCACCCCCTGGCGCAGGGTGAAGGTATAGGTGAGCCCGTCCTGGGACTGGGTCCATGATTCGGCCAGGCCGGCAATCGGGCTGCCGGTGTTGGCGTCGATGGACACCAGCGTTTCGTAGATCTGCCGGGAGACGCGGAAGGATTCGTTGTCGCCGGTAATCGCCGGATCGAGTCCGGCCGGGGGAGCGGGGGCCGCCAGGCGCAGGGTGCGCGGGACCTCGGAAGCGGTCTGCGCCGCCGTCGGCGAAGCTGTCGCGAAGCTGTTCGGCGACGTGGTGCAGGCGGTGAGGGCCAGGGCCGTGCCCGCCAGTGTGCCGGTCAGCAATGCGCGTCGCGAGACGAGGTTTTGCGGCTTTTCGGGCACGGTGCGGCTCAACTTCCTAATCTGGCAGGCAAGGCTCCCCGGCGCGCGCCGCATCGGCATTTTGCGTGGACGCAAATACTGCGGGACGCTCAGGGATATCTATCAAAGATAGCGCAACGAACCGGCGGCATCCGCTGAACCTGCCGGGGATGCCGCCAATGAGATCAAAATGTTAGCAATTGCTCGTGGCTAGGGGCGGTGCACCAGATTCTCGCCATCCCGGCCCTGGGACCAGGCTTGCAGCTGGCGCTTCAGCAGCTTCACCATGCGCGGGAAGAATGCCTCGGTGTTGCCGCCGTTGTGCGGGGTGATCAACGCGTTGGGGCATTTCCACAGTGGGTGGTCAGCCGGCAACGGCTCCGGGTCGAAGACGTCCGAGGCGACGTTCAGACGGCCGCTGGCGACTTCGGCGACCAGCGCGTCGGTGTCCACCACGGGGCCGCGGGCGACGTTGACGATGGTCGCGCCGTCCGGCAGCTTGGCCAGGAGCTCGGCGTCCACCAGATGGTGGGTGGAGTCGTTGAGCGGAACAATGAGGATCAGCACCTCAATCTGCCCCGCGTAGTCTGCCAGCTGCCCGGTGCTGTAGACCTCGCCGTGCTCGTCGGTGCGCGCGGTGGATCCGAAACGCAGCAGGTTGACCTCGAAAGGATCCAGGCGCTTGCGGATTTCCTCGCCAATGCCTCCGACACCGACGAGGCCGACGGTCCGGTCGGCCAAGCCCGGCCAGCGCAGCGGATTCCACCGGCCCTGGTCCTGGTCGCGGACCGAGGTGGGGAAACCGCGCAGCGAAGCGAGGGCCAGGCCCAGTGCGATCTCCGCGGTCGCGGCGGCGTGCACGCCCGATGCGGTATTGATTGTCGCGCGGTCTCCGATCATGTCGACCATTCCGTCGTAGCCGGTGGTTTGTGTCTGCACTATGGAGACATTCTCGGCCTTGCGGACATTCTTCAGGAATTCCGGATCTGCCATATAGGGGAAGATCGCGATGTCGATGTCTTCCAGCGGGGAATCCGGGTCTGATTCGAGATCCCAAATGACGGGTTTCAAATTCGCGGGTAGTTCTCCCACGGCGTCAAGCAGCTCTTGGGTAGGAAAGGAAACCGTACGTTGGGTAGTCATGAATTCACTCTACAAAGTCCACCGCTTCTTGGGTAGTAACCCCTAGTCATCTCGTGTAATGCAGCTCACCGCCGAAAAGCGTGTTCTCGATTTGCGCGAAGCTCAAAAGCTGGTAGAGTTTTATCTCGTTGCGAAAGCGCGAAGCCGAAAAGCTTCTAGAACATCGCAGCGGGCGCCTCTAGCTCAATTGGCAGAGCAAATGACTCTTAATCATTAGGTTCCGGGTTCAAGTCCCGGGGGGCGCACGAACAATTTCTTCGTTGCGGAGTCATTGTTTACACAAATTAATATGCGCCTTTAGCTCAATTGGTAGAGCAAATGACTCTTAATCATTAGGTTCCGGGTTCGAGTCCCGGAGGGCGCACAAAAACAAGGTCAGGCTTCGGTCTGGCCTTTTGTGTTTCCCCTGGCGCACAGCGCCTCGCCGCCCAGCGCTGCCCATCCCTCCTGACATGCCGCCGTCTGCGCAGACAACCCCCGCGAAAGTAACACCTGAGTGTGATATTCACCCCCATGAGTGCACAGGCAGAAATATGCAACGCCTTCTCACTAGTGGAATATGGGCGAGGATCAGCCTCGACGTCTAAGAGTTAATCGTTAAGTCACTTAGGGTTTGTGAATTAACACCATTTGTTCTGATGGGTCCCATAGCTTTGCCAAGGACCAAGCCTGTACCTTGCAAAGAAATAAGGATCATGAAAACTCAATCAACGACTCTCGTATCGCTGCTCGTAGGCGCAAGCGTGCTGACCACGGGAGTGGGACTTGCCCCCGCCGCGTGGGCTGCGCCGAGTACGGTGACGGCGGACCTGCTCAATGTCGACTTCTCCACGAAGTCCGCGGAAGATAGCGCCCAGGGGCGTGTGCTCAGTACCTTCGGCGAGCCAGCGCTGCAGACCGATGATCAGAACGGGCGAGTCAGCGCCAACTTCGATGGCAAGGATGACGCCTATGCCTATCCGTTGGGCGAGGCAGACTACGCGCAACTGGCTGACTCGTTTTCCGTGGAATGCTCAGTTAAATTCGACGGTGAACTTCCTGCCAAGGAGGTGACCTTCTGCGGAAACAAGCAGGGGGGCGGCTTCGCGCTGACTGCCAAGAACAGCAAGCTCGACTTCATGCTGCACGTGGACGGGTCCTACAAGCGGGTCTCCACCTCGTTGCGTACCGACCAGTGGTACCACGTGGTGGGTGCCTTCGATGGCAAGAGCATCAAGCTTTACGTCGACGGCGAGTTGGTCTCCGAAGCACCAGCCAGCGGTGTCATGACGGCAGTTGATCCGCGGGCGCAGAACATGGTTCTCGGAGCCGACAGCGCCGTGGGAAAGAGCGAAGCCTTCGCCGATGTCGTGCTGGGCCAGGCCCGGCTCTACAGCGAAGCCATGCCGGCCGCGCAGGCGCTGGCATTGAGCGAAGAATTCCACGCCATGCCCGAAGCACCCAGCGCCGACGTGATGGACATCGACTTCACAGATGGTTCCACCATCGACCGGTCCCGCGGGGTGAAGGCCGCGGTCCATGACGAACCGGTCATCGCCCAGGACGGGGCGATGCGCAAGCAGGTCGCCGCCTTCGATGGTCTGAACGATGCGCTGGCCTACCCGTTGGGCGACCAATACCAGAACCTGTCCCAGGGCATGACGCTTGAATGCGTCTTCCGCTACGACGGCGACACTGCGGCGACGGGTGAAAAGAACCTCTGCTCCAACAAGGAAGCTGGCGGCTTCTCGATGAGCCTGGTCGGAGACAAGCTCTCCTTCATGCTGCATACCGGCGCCTACCGTTCGGCCACTGCCACCATCGACAGCGGCCGCTGGTATCACGCCGCCGGAGTCTTCGACGGCAAGCAGATCAAGCTGTACCTGAACGGAAAGCTTGCCGCCACCCAGGAAGCCAGCAGCGGCACCGTGACCTGGCCGCCGAAGCCCGAGGCGCACAACTTCGTGCTGGGCGCCGACTCCTCCAACGGCAACGTGCAGTTCCATGGCAAGTCCAAGATCGCCGCCGTGCGCATCTACAGCCAGCCGCTCGCGGCCCCGCACATCGCCTCGCTGAACAAGGAAGCGCTCGGCCACGTCAACGAACTGTCCGCGGACATCGAGTCGAGCACCCCGGCGCCCGGGACGGAAATCACCAAGGCCACGGAATTCCAGGTGGCGTGGAACGTGCCCGACCTCATCGGCGCAAACCTGGAGTACCTGCTGGATGGAACGCCGATTCAGCCCGGGGACGCGATCGACGGGCTGGCCGCGGGCAAGCATGGGATCGAAGCCGCCGGAACCGACGTCTTCGGCCGGCCCATTTCGCAGCGGATCGAATTCACCTCGGGCAGCATTCCCGAGGGCAACGGCACGCAGACCGGGCAGGGCAAGGGCTCCGTCACGTTGTCGGCCAACGCCACCAACCCGGACGGCGGGGACGTGCGCTCGACATTCCACGCCGGCGCCACCAGTATTTCCCGGGGCGGCGCCTCCGGCGTCATCGACCAGCTGCCGGACACCCTGGACTTCGCCGGCGATGCCAAAGCCGCGCCGCAGGAAACCGGCGGGCAGATGCTGCCGGGCGACGGATCGTTCTTCGACAGCCAAGCCACCGGCGAGGGCCGGATTCCCTACCAGCGTTTCACCGTGGATGCCGACGCGCAGGGCGCGGAGCAGAGCGTGCGCTGGAGCGGCCAGCTTGATCCGCAGCGCGAAGCCCAGGTGCGCGTCTGGAACCATGAAAAGTCCGCCTGGGACCTGGTGGCCAGCGGCCGCGGCGTCAGGGACGGGCTGCTGACCCTGGATGGCGCGATCTCGGCCGGGCACGTGGCCGACGGCAAGGCGCAGCTCCTGGTCACCGGGCACGACCCGTTCGCCGACGACCTGGACGAGCCGGTCCGCGGGGCCTTCGAGGACCCGCAGGACTACGACTTCTCCATGGTGCATTTCACCGACACCCAATACCTGACCGAGGGCGCGGTGGAGCAGGAATTCTCCGAGGAGCAGCAAAAGGTCTGGGCCGAAGCGTATACCGCGATCCCGCGATGGATCGCCGAGAACGCCGAGCAGCGGAAGATCGAATACGTGACCCACACCGGCGACATCGTGGAGAACTGGCACAAGGAGAGTTACGCGGACGAGGACGCCCAGCGCCGGATCGCCGAGCGCGAGTTCGAATTCAGCTCCTCGGCCCAGCGCATCCTCGACGACACCGGGATCCCCAACGGGGTGCTGCCCGGAAACCATGACAACCGCTCGGGCAAGGACACCGGCCCGGAGAACCTCTACAACCAGTATTTCGGCCCCGAACGCTACGAGGCGCTGGAAGGCAGCCAGGGATGGAAGCAGGCCCAGGCGAGCTACCAGTCCTGGGCTCCGGAGGACAATGAGAACCACTACGACCTGTTCAGCGCGGGCGGCCTGGACTTCATCGCCCTGTACCTCGGGTTCGATGTGACCGAGGAGGAAATCGCCTGGGCCAACGAGGTGCTCGCGCAGTACCCGGACCGCAACGCCATGCTGATGACCCACGCGTACAACAAGCCGAGCATCAATGCCGACGGACGCGGGGCCGCCTACTCGCACGACGGCAAGCGGATCTCCGAGGGGATCCTGGAGAAGAACAGCAACATCTTCCTGGTGCTGTCGGGGCATGAGCACGGGGTGAGCATCCAGGTGCGAAAGGACGTGGGCCAAGCGCAGAACAACGTGGTCGAGCTGCTCGCCGACTACCAGTTCTACGAGGTCGGCGCCGAACAGCTCGGGCTGGCCGGGATCGACGGGCGCAGCCCGCAGGACATGCTGCGTTTCGGCGCAAGCTACCTGCGCATGCTGCAGTTCGACGTCGACCGCTCGGAGCTGGCCATCGACACCTACTCGCCGCTGCTCCAGGACTTCGGGGCGACCGAGTTCGACGATGAAACACGCTACAACGGCACCGAGGACGAACTGCGCCTGCCGATCCAATTGCAGTCGCGCCAGACCAGCTTCACCACCGACGCGGTGATGTCGCTGGCCCCCACCGATGAGGTGATCGGCGAGGCGACCGCCCGCTCGGGCTGGCCGGCCTCGGTCGAATGGGCCGGGCTGACCGAAGGCGAGGTCTATTCCTGGTACGTCACCAGCGTCGATGCGCAGACCGACCAGGAGCTGGCCCCGGGCCAGGTGCGGCAGATGGGTGTGTTCACCGCGAATGCCGCCGGAACCGACACCTCCGCCCCGGAGCTGAAGGTGCCGGACAGCACCAAGCTCACGGTCGGCGACGCCTTCGACCCCATGGACCAGGTGAGCGCCGCGGACAACACGGACGGGGATGTGACCGGGCGGATCGAGGTCATCGGCGCGGTCGACACGGCCACGCCGGGCAGCTACGCCCTGACCTATACCGTGCAGGATGCCAACGGCAACCAGGCGATCGCATCACGCGTGGTCGTCGTTCAGGGCACCGCGGCGCCGGAGCAGCCGGAGAATCCCGAGGACGGGCACGGCAGCGGAATGGATGAGGACGGAGCCGACACCCCGGGCCTGGAGCAGGGTTCCCCGAAGCCGGAGGCCCCGGAGGAGTCGGGCGCCCCTGGTCCGAAACCTGCGCCGGAATCCGAGGCGGGGCAGTCGCCACATGCCGGCGACCCGGACCCGGAGGCAAAGCCCCAGGAGAACTCGCTGGCGGACACCGGTGCATCGGTGATCTTCACAGCCCTGGGCGCGCTCGTGCTCACGGCCGTCGGAGGCCTCGCCTTGTGGCTGCGCCGCCGCGCCGCAAAACAGTAGGTTGACGCCATGCGTCCGCCGGACGGGAGGGCCCGTCCGGCGGCCGCATGTGGCCCAACGCACGCGCAAGGAATTTGCCCTTTTGTGCGCAGGCAGGCGTGGCGGGATTCCGGCATTTTCGCTTTGACCTGATCTTTTGATGCGTTCTCGGGCCGCTGTTGGCGATTTTTGATTTTTGCCGAGTTCTGCGTATGATTATCTACGTCGCAAAGACCGGTTCGAAAGATAACTAGTCAGAGTGAAGTTAGCGCCTTTAGCTCAATTGGTAGAGCAAATGACTCTTAATCATTAGGTTCCGGGTTCGAGTCCCGGAGGGCGCACGGTAGATCCGGCCTGATTCGTCAGGCCGGATTTTTTGTATAGCTACGAAACGAGGTTTCACCGATGAGCACTGCAGCAGCGCAAACCGAACGACTCTCCGTTGGAGATCAGGCCCCGAGCTTCACCCTCAACGACTCGAACGGCAATGCCGTGTCGCTGTCTGACTACCTGGGCAAGAAAACTATCGTGTACTTCTACCCGGCCGCCTCCACCCCGGGCTGCACCAAGCAGGCCTGCGACTTCCGCGATTCCATCGAATCCCTCACCGGACTCGGCTACCAGGTTCTGGGCGTCTCGCCGGATGGTGTTGCCAAGCTGGAAAAGTTCGTGGCCAAGGAAGAGCTGAACTTCCCGCTGCTCTCCGACGAGGACCATGCGGTCGCCGAAGCCTATGGCGCCTGGGGCGAGAAGAAGAACTACGGCCGCGTCTATGAGGGCCTGATCCGCTCGACCATCGTGGTCGACGAGGAGGGCAAGGTGCAGCTCGCCCAGTACAACGTACGGGCGACCGGACACGTCGCAAAGCTCCGCCGTGACTTGGGGATTGATCCCAAGTAACGCCCGGTGCGGGTCGATTTCTTATCGACTGCCACTTCCGCTACACTAAATGAGGTCGTCATTCGGAAATCCGCTTTCCGGTGTAGCGCGAGCGAGTATGGCGGAATTGGTAGACGCGCTGGATTTAGGTTCCAGTGTCTTCGGACGTGAGAGTTCAAGTCTCTCTACTCGCACCAATGGAAACCCTGCGAACCGATTGCGGTCGCGGGGTTTTCGCTTTTCACCGCGGCCTTCTGCGCGCCCGGTGTCCTTGAGGGCTTAGTATCGAAGTAACGCCGGTGGCGCGCCGTTGAGCGGAAAGCCGCACGGCGCGCGGCTCGGATAGGGGGAACGGTGAAGGAGCGAAAGCTGCCTACGATGTATGGTTTGGCGGAATCCGACCCGGACCAGAATCTGATCAAGCGCGAAGGCATGAGCCCTGAGGCCCTGGGCCAGATTGACCGCATCATGGCCGAGATGGGCCGCATGCGCCGGCTGGAACGCCAGATCATGCGCAATTCACAAAGCTTCATGAAGCTGAACGAGACCGACATGCGCGCCCTGCGCATGCTGATTTCCGCGAAGCACGCCGGCACCGTGGTCACCCCGGGCCAGCTCGCCCGTTATCTGGGCATTTCCAGCGCCTCGGTCACCAAGATGATCGACCGGCTGATCGACGGGGAGCACGTCGCCCGGCGTCCGCATCCCACCGACCGGCGTTCCTGGTGCATCGAGGTCACCGATCCGACGCACCTGATGGCCCGCGAGCAGGTGGGCCGCCACCACGCGCAGCGCTTCGAGGTGGCCCGGGAATTCACCGACGCGGAGCGCGAGGTGATCATCAGGTTCCTCGCCCGGACCTCCGATGCCATGGAAGACAGCATGAGCAGGGCGCAAACTGCTCTCGAAGGCCCGGACGAGAAGTCTGGAAAAACCGGCGACTAGGTGCTGGACCCCTCCGCCTGCTGCACGATGCTCTTGAGCATGCCGGAGAAGATGAACGTGTGGAACGGGCTCACCGACCACCAATAGGCCCGGCCGGCCAGTCCGCGGGGCACGAAGATCGCCCGCTGGGTGACCTGGACTTGGTCGCCGGGGCGCTGGGTCAGGCGGAATTCAAGCCAGGCCTGGCCGGGAACCCGCATTTCCGCGCGCAGCCGCAGCAGCTCGTTGGGTTCCAGCGCTTCCACGCGCCACCAGTCGACCACGTCGCCCAGGGCCAGGGTGCTGCGCGAGCGGCGCCCGCGCAGCAGCCCCACCCCGCCGCTGAGCTTGTCCATCAGCCCGCGGATCCGCCACAGGCTCGGCAGCACGAAGTAGCCTGACTCCCCGCCGATGCGCCCGATGACCTGGTAGAGCTCCTCCGCCCCGGCCCGGGTTTCCATGCTCCGCTGGTCGATGTAGATCTTGCGTCCGGCCCAGTGCGGGTCCGAGGGCAACGGCTCGGCCGGGGCCGAGACCGGGTGCGCGGTGGCCCAGCTGGTCTCCACCGAATCCGCGGCGATCTTCTCCAGGGCCAGCCGCACCGCGTCCGGATAATCGGTGAGCCCGCCGTCCGGGGCGGCGATCAGCTCGTCGATGCGGTGCGAACCCATCACGCAGTCGTGCTGCAGCGAGCCGACCAGGGCGGTGGCCAGCGTGTGCGGCAGCGGGGTCACCAGATTGACCCAGTGCGAGGCCAGCTGCGGGGTGAGCACCGGCAGCGCCCAGATCCTCGGCTCGCGCAGCCCCGCCACCCTGGCGTAGGTGCGCATGAGGTCCGCGTAGCTGTAGGCGCGCGGCCCGCCGATGTCGTAGGTGGCGTTGACCGGGGCCTCCAGCTCGGCGCAGGCGGCCAGGTAGTGCAGGGTGTCGCGCACCGCGATCGGCTGCACCCGGTTCTTCACCCAGCGCGGCGCGGGCATCACCGGAAGCACGTCGCTCAGGTGCCTGATCATCTCGAAGCTGGCCGAGCCGGACCCGATGACCAGCCCTGCCTGCAGGATCAGGGTATGCAGCCCGTCGGGATCCGGTGTCCCGGGCTGGAGCACCTCGCCCACCCGCACCCGCGAGGCCAGGTGTTCGCTCAACTCGCCTTCCGGATGCAGTCCGGAGAGGTAGACCAGCTGGGCCACGGATTCCGCGGCAGCGCACTGGACCATGATCTTCGCGCAGTGTTCCTCCTCGGACATGAAGTTCCGGGTGCCGGACATGGAGTGCACCAGGTAGTAGACGGTATGGGCGCCGCGGCAGAATTCGGCCACCGCCTGCTCATCTTGCAGGCTGCCTTCGACAACCTCGACCTGGTCCCGCCACGGCACGTCGCGCAGCCGTTGGGCGTCGCGGGCCAGCACCCTGACGCGGTGGCCGCGGCGCAGCAGCAGCGGAACCAGCCGCCCGCCGATGTAGCCGGTGGCTCCGGTGACGGCAATCAATTTCATGTGATGCTCCGTTCCTTGCGGGCGCGCAGCGCGAGGCCAAGCGCGGTCAGCAGCAGCAGGCCGGCGATGGCCAGCGCCGCACTGACGATGAGTGCTGATTCATTGGTTCCGGTCAGCCGGCTGACGCCGATCCAGGCCAGGCCCCAGACGATGGCCGCCGCGGGAGCCAGCTGGCCGCGCGTGTAGCCGGTCAGCGCCACGCCGATGGCGGCGGCCGCCACCAGCAGCGCCACCGTGGCGATGCCGGGCCATGCGGCATCGGCGCCGACACCCAGCGAGGCGAGCCACGCCGCGGTGTTCGCCAGGCTGGCCACGCAGACCCAGCCCAGATAGACGCCGAAGGTGGTCCACAGGATCCAGTGCTCGACTCGTGTCGCGCTGCCGTAGGTGCGCAGCAGCACCACCACCCAGACCAGCGAGGCCAGCAGGATGAAGATGACCGCAACGCTGACGACGAGCCAGCCTTGCTGCGCGGTGAGGATCCAGGCCGCGTTCAGCAATGCCGACAGCGACGCCGGGCCGCGCAGTCGACGCAGGGTTTCGGACCGCGCGCCCGGGGCGGTGAGCTGGTAGACCGCGAAGACGGCCAAGCCCAGATAAACCAGCGACCAGATGGAGAAGGCGGGGCCGGCCGGGGCCAGCAAGGTGGCGTCGGCGCTGAGATATCCGCCGGCGGCATCCTGGATGGGGGTGCCGCCGGCGGCCCCGCTGCCAAGGAACGAACCGTAGACGGCCAGCGCAATGGCCAGAAGGGTGCCTACCTGGGCGGGGAGGACTGGGCCGCGGGGGACGGCCAGGGACTGCTGCATGATCGGTCTCCTTGGGTGTTTGCTGAAAAACTTTCCGGGAAGAGTCGACAAATCCGAGTACTTAAGCCATGATGTATCTAGATAGGCTAAATATCAACCAAACGAGATACTATGCCAGAGAATTCCCATGTTCCGCCCGGCGGGCCGGTCTCGACCGGAGACATCTTCCGCCTTGTCCAACACCTGTGCCTGTCCTACGACCTGGCCCAGAACCGCTACCGCGCCCAACTCGAGCTCAACGACTCGGACCTGCGCGCCCTGAACCTGCTGCGGACGATGGATCCGGTCAGTCCCGGGATCCTGAGCCATTACCTCGGCCTGTCCTCGGCCGGATCCACCACCGTCCTGGACCGGCTCGAGTCACGCGGGTTTGTTTCCCGCCATGCCCACGACGGGGACCGCCGCCGCACCGTGGTGGGGCCCGGGGCCAACTATCCGCACTGTACCGGTCCGGGACTGGCACTGATGCGCTACCTGCATGAACTCTGTGAACAGCTCGACGGCCCCGGCCGCGCCAAGGCTGCCGAGCTGCTGCGCCAGGCCAGCGAGGAACTCGCAGCACCCTCCGCGGACGCGTCCGGGCCGGCCCCGGAGCAGACCGATAAACCAGTGAAGTAGGGACACCATGACCACACATGCAAACCGCACCGACACCGAACCGGTGCAGCGCAGCGTCGCCTTCGCCGATGACGCGACGCTGCAGGAGATCTCCCGGCACCTGGAGCGCCTGACCGACTCCGCCCGCCAGCGCACCGCCAACTACTCACGGCATGGCGCGAAGCTCTGGGCCCAGCTGGGCGAGCGGCTGGCCACCGGGAAGCTGGCCCGGCCCGGGCTGGTGATGCTCGGCTACGAGGCCTTCGGCGGGCGCCACCGCCGCCAGGCGCTGGATCTGGCCTGCGCCTTCGAGCTGCTGCACAATGCGCTGATCATCCACGATGACATCATCGACCGCGACTTCCTGCGCCGCGGGGCCCCCACCATCTCCGCCCTCTACCGCGACGAGGCGGCGGGCTTCGGGCGCAGCCGCGCCGACGCGGAGCACGCGGGCAACAGCGCCGCGCTGATCGCCGGGGACCTGCTGCTGTCCGAAGCCATCAAGGTGGCCGGCCGGGCCGCGGCCGGGCTGGACAACGAGGAACAGGTCGAGGCCTGCTTCTTCCAGGCCATCGAGCAGGCCGGTGCCGGCGAGCTGGAAGACCTGCTCTTCTCGCTCAATCCGCACCCGGCGACCACGGCGGACGTGCTGCACATGGAGGAATTGAAGACCGCCGCCTACTCCTTCCAGCTGCCGCTGCAGGCCGGAGCCCTGCTGGCCGGCGCCGATGCGCTGCAGGCGCAGCTGCTCGGAACCATCGGCTCCAAGCTGGGTGTGGCCTACCAGGTGATCGACGACGTGCTGGGAACCTTCGGCAACCCGCAGGACACCGGCAAGCCGGCCGACTCGGACCTGCGCGAATTCAAGAGCACCATCCTGCTTTCGCTGGCCGCCGAGGACCCCCAGTTCGCCGCCCTGCTGCAGGAATTCCGCGCCGGCAGGGTTTCCGCGCACCAGGTGCGCCAGGCGATGGCCCAGCAGGACGCCGAGACCTTCGCCCGCGAGCTGGCCCGCCAGCTGTGCACCTCCGCCACCCGTTCGGCGGCCTTCCTCCGCCTGCCCGAAGACGCCCAGTCCCGGCTGCACCACTGCACCCGGCTGATCCTTGAAAGGAGCTGGTGAGCATGGCCCCCGCCCATCCCACCGCCCTGCAGACCTACTCCCGCACCGCGGCGCGCAGCGCCCGGCTGGTGCTGGGGGAGTATTCCACCTCCTTCTCGCTGGCCTGCCGGATGCTGGATGCCGCCAGCGCCGCGCACATCGCCAACATCTACGCCCTGGTCCGGCTGGCCGACGAGGTCGTGGACGGGGTGGCCAGCCAGGCCGGCCTGAACCCGCAGGCGGTCGGCGACTGCCTGGATGAACTGCAGCAGCAGACCGCCCTGGCGCTGCAGCGCGGCTACAGCACCAACCTGGTGGTGCACGCCTTCGCGCTCACCGCTCGCGAAACCCGCATCACCACCGAGCTGACCGACCCGTTCTTCGCTTCCATGCGCGCTGACTTGAGCGTGCACCGGCACAACGAGCAGAGCCTGCGCGAGTACATCTACGGCTCCGCCGAGGTGGTGGGGCTGATGTGCCTGCAGGTCTTCCGCACCATGCCCGGAGCCCCGGCTCAAACGCCTGCGCAGGCGCAGCTGGTGGAACGCGCCGCGCGCAGCCTGGGCGCAGCCTTCCAGAAGGTGAACTTCCTGCGCGATGTGGCCACCGACAGCGGGCAGCTGGACCGGGTGTACTTCCCCGGCACGGATCTGGAGCACTTCACCGAGGAACACAAGCGGAACCTCGTGCAGGACATCGAGGCGGACCTGGCCCACGCCCGCGCCGGAATGCCCTACCTGGCCCCGGCCGCGGCCCGCGCCGTGCGCATGGCCCACGACCTGTTCGCCCGGCTGAACCGCCAGCTGGACAAGGCCCCGGCCGATCAGCTGCTCACCCGGCGCATCTCCGTCTCCGCGCCGCGCAAGGCGCTGATCGCCGCCCGCGTGCTGGCCACGAGCCACCGCCGCCGCGGACCCGGCCCCGATCCCGATCCCGGACAGGCCGTGCACGGACCTGACGCGGCGCGCCTGCCGCTGAACGGGGGACCACATGCAGCCTGAACGCCAGCACATGACTGAACGCCAAGACCTCCCCGAACGCCAGGACATCGTGGTGATCGGCGCCGGGTTCTCCGGCCTGGCCAGCGCCGGCCTGCTCGCTGCGCGCGGCCACCGGGTCACCGTAATCGACCGCCACGACCACGTGGGCGGGCGCTCCGGGCGGCTGGAACGCGAGGGCTTCCGCTTCGACACCGGACCGTCCTGGTACCTGATGCCCGAGGTATTCGAGCACTGGTTCGCGCTGATGGGGACCAGCGTGGCCGAGCAGCTGCGGCTGCGCCGGCTGCCGGTGGGCTACCGCACCTTCTTCGAACACGCCGCCGAACCGGTGGACGTGGGCACCGGTGCGGAGGTGCGCGAGCTGTTCGAGAAACTGGAGCAGGGCAGCGGCGACCGGCTGGATTCCTACCTGGAGCACGCCGCCACCGGCTACACCCTGGCGCTGGAGCACTTCCTCTACGACGACTTCCGCGACCCCAAATCCCTGTTGCGCCCGGAGATCCTCAAGCACCTGCCGCGGCTGCTGCCGCTGCTGGCCGGGAACCTGCACCGGCACATCGCGCGGCGCTTCGCCGCCACGCCGGCCCGCCAGATCCTGGGCTACCCTGCGGTGTTCCTGGGCTCCAGCCCGCGGCGCACCCCGGCCCTCTACCAGCTGATGAGCCACCTCGACCTCACCCAGGGGGTGCAATACCCCTTGGGCGGATTCGCCGCCGTGGCCGACGCCATGGCGGATCTGGCCCGCAGCCACGGGGCCAGCATCCAGCTGGGCGCCACGGCCACCGGCATCGACACCGGCCACCGGCAGGAACCGGGCGGCACCGGCCGCGCAAGCAAGCCGGCGGTGCGCGCCGTGCGCTGGGTCGATGCCCAGGGCCGGGCGCGGCAAACCCCCGCCGACGCGGTGATCGGCGCCGCCGACGCGCGCCACCTGGACGGCGCGCTGCTGCCGGTGCACCTGCACACCCACACTGCGAAGAAGTTCGAATCCCTGGACCCGGGCCCCAGCGCCGTGCTTGTCTGCCTGGGCATCACCGGGACCCTGCCGCAGCTGGAGCACCACAACCTGCTGTTCACTCAGGACTGGGACGACAATTTCGCCCGCATCCGCCGGGGCCGGCCGCTGCGCGATCAGACCAGCATCTACGTGTGCAAACCCAGCGCCACCGATCCCGACGTCGCCCCGGAGGGGTGCGAAAACGTGTTCATCCTGGTCCCCGCCCCGGCCGCCGCGGCCTGGGGAGCCGGCGGGCCCGACGGGCAGGGAGACCCGGCCGTGGAAAAGATCGCCGACGCCGCCATCGACCAGCTCTCGCGCTGGGCGAAGATCCCGGACCTGCGCGAGCGGATCATCGTGCGGCAGAGCATCGGCCCCGCTGATTTCGCCGAGCAGTACGGGGCGTTCCGCGGCGGCGCCCTGGGCCTGGCGCACACCCTGGGCCAAAGCGCCATGTTCCGCCCGGGCAACCGCAGCACCACCGTCGACGGCCTCTACTATGCGGGCAGCACCGTCCGCCCCGGCGTCGGGGTGCCGATGTGCCTGATCAGCGGGGAGCTGGCGGCCAAGGCCATCGAGGGCATTACCGCCCCCGGAGCCCTGGACCCGGCGCAGTTCCAGCACCGGCAAAGGACGGCCCGATGATCTACCTGCTCGTTTTGGTTGCGCTGCTGGGCTGCATGCTGCTGTGTGATGCCCGGGGCAAACTGTTCATCTTCCGCCACCCGGTGCGCGCGGTGGCCTGCCTGGCGGCGGGCACCGGCTTCTTCGTCCTCTGGGATGTGCTGGCCATCCAGCGCGGCATCTTCCTGCACCTGCCCTCCGAGCTGATGACCGGGCTGATGGTGGGGGACCAGTTCCCGCTGGAAGAGGTCTTTTTCCTGTTGTTCCTTTGCTACTCCTCGATGATCGTGCTCACCGGCTGGCCGGTCGCCGCCGCCTGGCTGCGCCGCACCCGCCAGCGGAACGGAGCCGGACATGTTTCTTGAACTCAGCCTCTGGTTCACCGCCGCCGCGGTGCTGATGCTGGCCGCCGCCCTGCTGCTGCGCCGGATCCCGTTGCGCCGAGTCGCGGGCCAGCTGGCGGCGGCCGTGGGAGTCATGCTGGTGCTGACCGCCGTCTTCGATAATCTCATGATCTATGTCGGGCTGTTCGACTACGGCCAGCACACGCTGACCGGCGTGCGCATCGGGCTGGCACCGATCGAGGACTTCTTCTACCCGGTGTGCGCGGTCCTGTTCGTCTCCGGGCTCTGGTGGCTCCTCGGCGCCGACCCGCAGGCACAGGACACGACGCCGGAAACCATCGCGAGGAGCGCACCATGATCAAGGAACTGCTGCTCACCTCCCGGCCGATCTCCTGGGTGAACACCGCCTACCCCTTCGCCGCCGCCTACCTGCTGGCCGGCGCCGGCATCGACTGGAAATTCGTGATCGGCACGCTGTTTTTCCTGATTCCCTACAACCTGCTGATGTACGGGGTCAACGACGTGTTCGACTACGAATCGGACCTGCGCAATCCGCGCAAGGGCGGCGTGGAGGGAGCCCTGCTGGCCAGGGAATCGCACACGGCGGTCCTGCGCTGGTGCCTGCTGGCCACCGTCCCCTTCGCGCTGGTGCTGGCGCTCGCCGGGTCGGCCGCCTCGAATCTGGTGCTGCTGGTCTCGCTGGCCGCGGTGCTCGCCTACAGCGCGCCGAAGCTGCGGTTCAAGGAACGTCCGGGTTTGGACTCGGTGACCAGTGCCGTGCACTTCGTGTCGCCGGCGGTGTACGGCTGGGTGCTGGCCGGCGCCGCCCTGGGCGCCACCCAGTGGCTGGTTTTCGCAGCATTCCTGCTGTGGGGGATCGCCAGCCACGCGCTCGGCGCGATCCAGGACATCATCCCGGACCGGGAAGCGGGACTGGGTTCCATTGCCACGGTCAGCTCGGCGAGGACCACGCTCTACCTGGTGCTCGGGGCGTACCTGACGGCTGGCATCCTGTTGTTCGCATCGCTGGACGGGCTGCCGTCGCTGGCCGGTGTGCTGGCCCTGCCCTACGTGCTCAATGTCCTGCCCCACCTGGGTGTCACGGACCAAACCTCCGGCGGCGTCAACAAGGCCTGGAAGAGGTTCCTGTGGATCAACTACGTCTGCGGATTCCTGCTGACCATGCTGATCATCGCGGAGCTGAGCCTTGCGTGAGGTACGCGGCACGGCCGCGGCCCGGCCAGCTGGCGAGCCCGGGCTTCGTCTCGGCGCCAGCTCGGGTACGGTGGGGAGCATGGACGTAATCCTGCTTTCAGAGACCGGCGAACCGATCGGCACCTGTCCCAAGGAACTAGTACACACCACCGACACCGCCCTGCACCAGGCGTTCTCCTGCCATGTGGTTAACGCCGATGGGCAGGTGCTGGTCACCCGCAGATCGCTGGACAAGAAGACCTGGCCCGGAGTCTGGACCAATTCCTTCTGCGGGCACCCGCAGCCGGGAGAGTCCTTCGAGGATGCCATCAGCCGCCACGCGCAGCGCGAGCTGGGCATGAAGATCACCCAGCTCGTTGTGGTGCTGCCCGAGTACCGCTACCGGGCGACCGATGCCTCGGGCATCGTGGAAAATGAGATCTGC
Source organism: Glutamicibacter protophormiae (assembly GCF_014647495.1). Taxonomy (GTDB): domain Bacteria; phylum Actinomycetota; class Actinomycetes; order Actinomycetales; family Micrococcaceae; genus Glutamicibacter; species Glutamicibacter protophormiae. The sequence goes on along the minus strand of NZ_BMPH01000004.1, from coordinate 239,516 downwards.
CCGGTGTTCACTGCCGTGATCGACGGGGACCTGGCGCCGGCGGCCGACGAAGTCATGGACTTCCAATGGGTTGATCCGCTGCAGCTGGGCCGGTCGATCACCGCCACCCCTTGGGCATTCAGCCCCTGGCTGGTCACGCAGGCGCCGGACATGGAGTTCTACGGCCTTCGCGGCTGAGGCCCTTTCCTGACATCGCACCGACAGCACCAGACCCCGGATGCCAACAATGGGTGGCTTCCGGGGTCTGGTGTTTTCGGGCAGTCGCACGTGGATTGCCGGTTTAGTCAACCGCCGCGAGGTCTGTGAGCTTCCGTGCGCGGTTTACACGAAGTTCTCGGTTCCTTCGATGGTGTTCATGAAGTGGTCCATGAAATCCGCGAAGTCCTTGGCGTCGACCTCCTGGTCGATGACTGCCGCCACGGACACCGCATCGTCGAGCTGCAGGTCGATGCTCGGGTGCGACGGGATGGAGAAGCGGAAGACGCGTCCGGTGGACGTGGCCACCTCGTATTCGCCGTCGTTGAGCAGGGCGAGCTGGTTGACGTTGGTGTTGTTGATGGTGATGGCGTCTTCGGAAGCTGTGAGATTGCTGGAGTTGACCGGAGCCAGGACCAGTTCGGCCGGCTGCTGCCGATAGCCGATGACCTTAAGCCCCCCGGAGCCGGCGATACCGGTTCCTGCCACCAGGTTGTAGCTGGCGAAATTCGGGATCTGCGAATCGAAAACGCGGTGCAGGCGCGCCTTGACTTGCTCGGTCGGGTTATCGGCTGGGCTGGTGTCCATGTCTCTCACTCTACTAAGGAATACCTGCAAGCCGGGCCAGATTGCCGGCCGACCCCATGAAATTCTCAGGTGGACGGTGCCGGAACAGCGGTTGACGGCGCCTGCCCCACGCCTAATGACACTGGGAATGCTGGCGGGTCTTCCCATCGGCGTGAACCCGGATTCTTGGGCCCAAGTAAGTCAAGGCAGGCGTGGCGCAGCGTCGCGTGGCCGGCCGCCTACCCCGATCGTTTCGGGAACAAGCGGATTTGGGCAATCTGATCAGTGCTTTCAGCAACCTATTTGTGTCATGCTCGCGTCATGGGTTGCCCAATTGGTCATATTGACTCCTAGAATGATGTTTTATGAGCCATGACTCCAGCCCGGACATCAAGCCACGGTCGCGTGCAGTGACCGATGGCATCCACGCTGCTCCGTCGCGCGGCATGCTGCGCGCGGTCGGCATGGGGGATGAGGACTTCGCCAAACCACAGATCGGTATCGCCAGTTCGTGGAACGAAATCACCCCGTGCAACCTTTCGCTGAACCGCCTGGCGCAGGGCGCCAAGGAAGGCGTCCACGCCAGCGGCGGGTTCCCGATGCAGTTCGGCACCATCTCCGTTTCCGACGGCATCTCCATGGGCCACGAGGGCATGCATTTCTCGCTGGTCTCCCGAGAGGTCATCGCCGACTCGGTGGAAACCGTGATGATGGCCGAACGCCTTGACGGCTCGGTCCTGCTGGCCGGCTGCGACAAGTCGCTGCCCGGCATGCTAATGGCCGCCGCCCGGCTGAACCTCTCCGCGGTCTTCCTCTACGCCGGCTCCATCATGCCCGGCTGGGTGAAGCTGGAGGACGGCACCGAAAAGGACGTCACGCTGATCGACGCCTTCGAAGCCGTGGGCGCCTGCGCCGCCGGCAAGATGAGCGAAGGCGACCTGGAGCGCATCGAGAAGGCCATCTGCCCGGGCGAAGGCGCCTGCGGCGGCATGTACACCGCGAACACCATGGCCTCCATCGGCGAGGCGCTGGGCATGAGCCTTCCAGGCTCCGCCGCACCGCCCTCGGCGGACCGCCGCCGCGACATGTTCGCCCACCGTTCCGGGGAAGCCGTGGTGCAGATGCTGCGCCAGGGCATCCGCGCCCGCGACATCATGACCAAGAAGGCCTTCGAGAACGCCATCGCGGTGCTCATGGCCTTCGGCGGTTCGACCAATGCGGTGCTGCACCTGCTGGCGATCGCCCGCGAGGCCGACGTCGACCTGGAGCTCGCGGACTTCAACCGCATCGGCGACAAGGTGCCGCACCTGGCCGACCTGAAGCCCTTCGGCCGCTACGTCATGAACGACCTGGACCGCATCGGCGGCGTCCCGGTGGTCATGAAGGCGCTGCTGGATGCCGGGCTGCTGCACGGGGACTGCCTGACCGTCACCGGCAAGACCGTGGCGGAAAACCTGGCGGACATCGCCCCGCCGGATCCGGACGGGAAGATCCTGCGCGCCATGCAGGACCCGATCCACACCACCGGCGGCATCGCGATCCTGCACGGCACGCTGGCTCCCGAGGGCGCCGTGGTGAAGTCGGCAGGCTTCGACGCCGAGGTCTTCGAGGGCACCGCCCGCGTCTTCGAGCGCGAGCAGGGTGCGCTGGATGCGCTGGACCGCGGAGAGCTGCAGGCCGGGGACGTGGTGGTCATCCGCTACGAAGGCCCCAAGGGCGGGCCGGGCATGCGCGAGATGCTTGCCATCACCGGCGCCATCAAGGGCGCGGGCCTGGGCAAGGACGTGCTGCTGCTGACCGACGGACGGTTCTCCGGCGGCACCACCGGCCTGTGCATCGGTCACGTGGCGCCCGAGGCGGTGGACGGCGGTCCGATCGCGTTCGTCAAGGACGGGGACCGCATCCGGGTGGACATGAAGGCGCGCAGCTTCGACCTGCTGGTGGACGAGGCGGAACTCGAAGCCCGCAAGGAGGGCTGGGAGCCGCTGCCGGCCAAGTTCACCTCCGGGGTGCTGGCCAAGTACGCCAAGCTGGTGAAGTCGGCCTCGACCGGCGCCTACTGCGGGTAGCCGCAGCGGGAAGAAAAAGAAGTTCGTCCTCGGGTGGGCGTGTCAAGCGTCCACCCAATGGACATCCATCTCATATAATGAGATGGCACGGGGTGCGAGTTGATCTTTGCCACTGGGTGAAGAAAGATTAGACACATGCAAACAACCACCGATGTACTACTAGTTATCAGGCGCGGAGCCTGATACCAGTTCTGGCCAACAGGCAGAAGATCGGTGACGCGCAGCCCCCTTTCGTCAGCAGTGACGGCCGTGGGGCGTTTTTTATGCGCAAGATGAAGAGATAGAAATGGAAAGGATCCAGATGAGCAACTCAACACCCGCCAATCCGGCGTCGGTTGCGAAGTCAATTAGTCGACCCAAGGATGCCGCCGCCGCTGTCTCTTCTGTCGTGGAAGCTTCGAACCCGGTTCAGGGTCCGAACAACATCGTTGCTCCCACGCAGATGACGGGCTCACAAGCCATCGTCCGCTCGCTGGAAGAATTGGGCGTCAAAGACGTCTTCGGGTTGCCAGGTGGGGCCATCCTTCCCACCTACGACCCGCTCATGGACTCGACCAAGGTCAATCACATCCTGGTCCGCCATGAACAGGGTGCCGGCCATGCCGCACAGGGTTACGCCATGGTGAGCGGGGAGGTTGGCGTCTGCATTGCCACCTCCGGACCGGGCGCAACCAACCTCGTCACCGCACTGGCGGACGCCAACATGGACTCGGTTCCCATGGTGGCGATCACCGGCCAGGTCAACAGCGCCTTCATCGGCTCGGACGCGTTCCAGGAAGCCGATATCGTCGGCATCACCATGCCGATCACCAAGCACGCCTTCCTGGTGACCAATCCGGAGGACATCCCCCGGGTCATGGCCAGCGCGTTCTACCTGGCGCAGACCGGCCGTCCCGGCCCGGTGCTGGTGGACATCACCAAGGATGCCCAGACCGCGCAGATGACCTTCTCGTGGCCGCCGAAGGTTGACCTGCCCGGCTACCGCGTGGTCACCCGCGGACACAACAAGCAGCTGCGCGAGGCCGCCAAGCTGATCGCCGGCGCCACCCGTCCGGTGCTCTACGTGGGCGGCGGTGTGATCAAGGCCGACGCGCACGAGGAACTCAAGGCCTTCGCCGAGTTCATCAACGCCCCGGTGGTCACCACCCTGACCGCCCGCGGCGCCTTCCCCGATTCGCATCCGCAGCATGTGGGCATGCCCGGCATGCACGGCGCCGTTTCCGCGGTGACCGCGCTGCAGCAGTCCGACCTGCTGATCACCCTGGGCGCCCGCTTCGACGACCGCGTCACCGGCGTGCTGTCCTCGTTCGCGCCGAACGCCAAGGTGATCCACGCGGACATCGACCCGGCGGAGATCTCCAAGAACCGCGTGGCAGACGTGCCGATCGTGGGCTCGCTGGACGAGATCATCCCGCAGCTGTTCGAGGCCTGCCAGACCCGGTTCGAGACCGAGCCGCAGCAGGACCTGTCCAACTGGTGGTCGCTGCTGGACCGCCTGCGCGAGACCTACCCGATCGGCTACACCGAGACCCACGACGGCCTGTCTGCCCCGCAGCATGTCATCGGGCGCATCGGCGAGCTGACCGGCCCGGAGGGCGTCTACGTGGCCGGCGTGGGCCAGCACCAGATGTGGGCCGCGCAGTTCGTGAAGTACGAGCGCCCGCGCTCGTGGCTGAACTCCGCGGGCCTGGGCACCATGGGCTACTCGGTGCCCGCCGCCATGGGCGCCAAGGTGGCCCAGCCGGACCGCGTGGTCTGGGCGATCGACGGCGACGGCTGCTTCCAGATGACCAACCAGGAGCTCGCCACCTGCGTGATCAACAACATCCCGATCAAGGTCGCGGTGATCAACAACTCCTCGCTGGGCATGGTCCGCCAGTGGCAGACCCTGTTCTACGACGCACGCTACTCGAACACCGACCTGAACACGGGTCACGGCACCGCGCGCGTTCCGGACTTCGTGAAGCTGGCCGACGCCTACGGCTGCGTGGGCCTGCGCTGCGAACGCGACGAGGACATCGACGCCACGATCCAGAAGGCGCTGGAGATCAACGACCGCCCGGTGGTCATCGACTTCGTGGTCTCCGCCGACTCCATGGTGTGGCCGATGGTCCCCGCCGGAGTGAGCAACGACCAGATCCAGATCGCCAGGGGCATGACCCCGGAATGGGAAGAGGAAGACTAGAGCATGGCAAAGCATACGCTGTCCGTACTGGTCGAAGACGTGCCCGGCGTACTCACCCGAGTCGCCAGCCTCTTCGCCCGCCGTGCGTTCAACATCCACTCGCTGGCCGTGGGCCCCACGGAAATCGAGGGCATCAGCCGCATGACCGTGGTGGTCGACGCCGAGGGGGATTCCCTGGAGCAGGTGACCAAGCAGCTGAACAAGCTGATCAACGTCATCAAGATCGTGGAGCTGCTGCCGGAGTCCTCCGTGCAGCGCGACCACATCATGGTCAAGGTCCGCGCCGACGCAGCCACCCGGCTGCAGGTCACCCAGGCCGCGGAGCTGTTCCGCGCGTCGGTGATCGACGTGGCCACCGACTCGCTGGTCATCGAGGCCACCGGCAACGCGGCCAAGATCGAGGCGCTGCTCTCGGTGCTTGAGCCCTTCGGCATCCGCGAGATCGTCCAGGCCGGCACGCTGGCCGTGGGCCGCGGATCCAAGTCGATGAGCGACCGGGCACTGAAGAGCCTTTCGGCCTAGCGCCGGACCGTGTCCGCGGACAGCCGCAGATGACTTCTTCGGACACGAACACGACATTTCACAATCACAGGCACCACACTTGAAGATAGATGCTGGTGCAAGTACCAAACCTTCCGTTCCGAAAGACACAAGGAGCAATTCACATGGCTGATTTGTATTACGACGACGACGCAGACCTCTCGATCATCCAGGGCAAGAAGGTAGCCATCATCGGCTACGGCTCCCAGGGCCACGCGCACGCACTGAGCCTGCGCGACTCGGGAGTGGACGTCACCGTCGGCCTGGCCGAGGGTTCCAAGTCCCGCGCCAAGGCCGAGGCCGAGGGCCTGAAGGTCGCCACCGTGGCCGAGGCCGCCAAGTGGGCCGACGTCATCATGATCCTGACCCCGGATCAGGTCCAGGCCAAGGTCTACGCCGACTCGATCGCCGAGCACCTGGAAGAGGGCAACGCCCTGTTCTTCGGCCACGGCTTCAACATCCGCTTCGGCTTCATCCAGCCGCCGGCCAACGTCGACGTGGCACTGGTTGCCCCGAAGGCTCCGGGCCACACCGTGCGCCGCGAATTCGAAGCCGGCCGCGGCATCCCGGACCTGATCGCCGTGGAGCAGAACTACACCGGCGGCGCCAAGGAGCTGGCCCTGTCCTACGCGGCAGGCATCGGCGGCACCCGCGCCGGCGTCATCGAGACCACCTTCACCGAGGAGACCGAGACCGACCTGTTCGGCGAGCAGGCTGTGCTTTGCGGCGGTACTTCGCAGCTGGTGCAGTACGGCTTCGAGGTCCTGACCGAGGCCGGCTACAAGCCGGAGATCGCCTACTTCGAGGTGCTCCACGAGCTGAAGCTGATCGTCGACCTGATGTGGGAAGGCGGCATCGCCAAGCAGCGCTGGTCGATCTCCGACACCGCAGAGTACGGCGACTACGTCTCCGGCCCGCGCGTCATCACCCCAGAGGTGAAGGAGAACATGAAGGCGGTTCTGGCCGACATCCAGTCCGGCGCCTTCGCCAAGCGCTTCATGGATGACCAGGCCAACGGCGCCAAGGAGTTCCTGGAACTGCGCGCCAAGGGCGAGGCCCACCCGATCGAGACCACCGGCCGCGAGCTGCGCTCGCTGTTCTCGTGGATTTCGGACGCTTCGAGCGACGACTACGTTGACGGCTCCGTGGCCCGCTAAGCGGAACCACGTCGAATAGTCTTCACGACGCAGGCGCCTGCTGCCGGCATGTTTCATGCCAGCGGCAGGCGCTTTGCCATTCTCCGGAAGAACTCAGGCCAGGCCGCTACGCTCGGTGGAAACAAGGGAGCTGAACAGTGGCGCAACAGACGAACTACGACGATTTCGCGCAGGCCTATTCGGATGAGAACGAATCCAGCTTGCTGAACGCCTACTATGAGCGGCCCGCCATGCTGGAGCTTGCGGGTGACGTCTCCGGGCGCAGGATCCTGGACATCGGCTGCGGCTCCGGTCCTCTGGCCGCGGCGCTGCTGGAGCGCGGGGCGCAGGTCGAAGGATTCGATTCCAGCGTGGCGATGATCAACTTGGCACAGCGCAGGTTGGGGGAGCGGGTTCGGCTGAGCGTCGCACGGCTAGGGGAGGATCTTCCCTACGCTGCGAACACCTTTGATGATGCGGTGGCTTCGCTGGTCTTCCACTACTTGCCGACGTGGAACGCGGCCTTGACGGAAGTGCACCGCGTTCTCAAACCGGGCGGTCGCTTAATGCTCTCGGTGAATCATCCGCTCCTCTATCCCTGGAACCATCCGGGCAAGGACTACTTCAAGCCGACCCTCTACACCGACGAGTTCACCTTCAAGGGGCAGCGTGCCGAGCTGACCTACTGGCACCACCCCCTGCATGTCATGGCAGATGCGTTCCTGAAGGCAGGGTTCCACATCGAGAGAATCTGGGAACCGCCGTTTTCCAAGGATGCCCCGGAAGAGATCCTGCCGGAGAACCTGCGCGAACGCGACGCGTTCTTGAGCTTTCTCTTTTTCGAGCTTCGTACCTGAAGCCTCGCCGCGCAGCAAACGACCTGGAGGACGCCAGAGGCCGGGCAAGAACACGATTTCCGCGTGTTTCCTGCCCGGCCTTCATGGAAACGAGCTGTGGTTAGCGCTTGGAGGCGCGGTAGCCTGCCTTCCGGGCATCGCTAGTGTTCTTGAAGCACTCCTCAGGCTTCGTGCGATCGTAGAAGGCACCGCCCTTGACATGGTACTTCCACTCGTTCTTGCTGCCCGTTCGGTTGCCCTTGACCGGGTAGCCGGATGGGCACTTGTAACCGTTGGCTTTCTTCGAAACCGGGGCCTTCTTTGCGGCCTTCTTGACGACCTTCAGAGTCTCGGTTTTCTTCACGGTCGAAGTCTTGCCCTTGTACTGGTACTTGACCGAGGTGGTGACCTTGTAGGTTCCAGCCGAGAGCTTGACTGAGGCCTTGTTCTTGGCGACGGTCTTGGAGCCCTTCTTGACGGTCAAGTTTGCGGCCTTGACCTTGGCACTCTTCGCCTTCGAGTAATTTGGCTTGATGGTGGCCTTGGCTGAACCAGAAACGGTTTTGTTGCCGATCTTCTTGATGCTGACAGCCGGGGACGCCTTCTTTGCGGCGGCTACGCTGACACTGGCCGGAGCGGCAGTAAGAGGCTGGGCGGTAGCGGTAGTCGCGCCCGAGAAAACCAAGGCGCCAGAGGCGAGGACCACAAGGGCCCTCCGAAGGATCTTATTCATTTTTCCCCCAGGAAGTGATGATGGGTTGAGGTGAAAGTCCTCAGACCATTGCAAAGTCTAGCGGATTGGCGAATACGGAAAAAATTTGGTTTCACCACTATGGAAATATGCCCGCAATCAGGACCTTTGCCGTAGATCGTTGGACGGCAGGCCAGCCTGGCAGCCTGAGAACACAACCTGGAATGAATCCCTTGCTGTCCGCCGCACTGCATGCTGCAGGCGTTAGATGTGCGCGAGTTCCCTCAGCGAGGATTCTGGGAGCAAAACAGGTGCTCCACGGGCTTGGATGTCGACTCGGTCATGTTCCGTGCAGCACATGAGTTCTGGGAAAGTTTTATCGTTGACAAACAGCAACATAATTCGTTGAAAGTCTCCAACAATGCGCAGGGAATTTTCGTGATAGACACGCAGGAAATATCTTCCCTCCCTGATATCTGTTGAGCTGTGTGCGAGTTGAAAACTGATCGCGTGAGTGGAAAATGCAGGAGGTCGCTAAATTTCCATCCTTCTGGAGGTGTTGACTGAGTGTTTATAGGGTGGATTTCCCTGAACTTCAAATTAAATTAGATATGGACTGGTGTTGGAATTCGCGTAGTAAAAGATGCGCTTTGCAACCAATTAAGTTCTGGAGTGGCGAGATTTTTCGTAGCACGCGAAAGGTCGATTTACCGAAAATATTAACCTTTACTTAATCTAAAATTTCCCGGATAGTTAATTCATCTCGGGGGTGGGGCCCAAGGCGGGTATGGATAGTGATTTGGGGCAGACGCTCGGGCATCGCTGGTCCAATGACGGTAAGCGTCGGACCATTTAACTTTGGGGAGTTGAACGTGCCACACAGGAGAAGTTTGCCCGAAATAACGGGCAAGAAGGCTGGCGCCATGTTTGCCGCCGCCACACTCGCAATTACGGGAGCAATGCTAGTTGCCCCCGCGTCGGTCGCAGCACCGCCACCGGGTCAGGACTTCAATGTCTCGCAAGGCGACCTGGAATTCATCATCAAGCAAATTGAAATCTCCGAAGCCCATGCTGAGGATTCCCTCGCCGACAGCAATTCGTCGCCTCTCTGTAAGTCAACCTCAACATTCGACATACCATCCCAGACTCATTTCGACCTTGACGGTGATCCCTGCGTGGGCTCGCCGCTTTTGCCATTTGGTCTTCGGACAGTCGATGGACGCTGGAATAACCTGATGCCTGGCCAAAATGGATATGGCACTGCGCAGGAAGTTTTCCCACGGCTATTGGAAGCCGACTACAAGGAAGCAGAAACAACACCACCGTTTGCGCCCGGCAACCCTTCGGACCAGCCTGGCCCAGGGACAAGCTACGCCCAAACCGACGGGTTTGTCTACGACTCCGAGCCCCGTACCATCAGTAACTTGATTGTTGACCAGACAGTCAGCAATCCTGCGGCTGGCGCGGTTTCTGACCGTGTTGACGGGGCAGGGCTGGAACAGGGTGGCCAAGCCATCCGCCTGTTCGGTTCCGGATCGGTTGCAACGTCTGCTGCAATCAGCGCCGCGAATTTTCCTGCCGATGTAGACACCGTCGTTGTCGCCAGGGTCAACCATTACGCCGATGCGCTCACCGTCAGCGCGATCGCGAGGAAAGCCAACGCGCCGGTGCTCTTGATCAATACGAACAGCATTCCTGCGGTTGCGGCTGAAGAGCTGACTCGGTTGAGCCCAGAGAAGATCATCATCGCAGGTGGTCCTAGTGCAATCAGCGCTACCGTTGAGGCTCAACTGGCGACGTTCGCTCCGTCCGGTGTAAGCAGAATATTCGGCAGTACGTCTGCAAATACGGCCGTCGAGATCAGCAAGTATGCGCACCCGGATCCTGACGCGAATCCAGTAGCAACGGTCTACATTTCGACTGGTTCGAGTTTCCAGGACGCGCTTGCGGTCGCCGCACCGGCTGCCCGCGACAATTCGCCGGTACTTCTTGTTGGGCGCGACAGCATGACTACTGCGGTTCGAAATGAAATCGCCAGGTTGACCCCGGACAAGGTGGTCATTCTCGGTGGAACGAGCGCCGTATCGACTGCCGTAGAGAATCAGCTGAAGGCATCATGGACGACAGAGCGCATCGGCGGGGCAGGATCCATTGAGACCGCGGTCCGCATCTCAGAGGCTCACTTCCAGCCTCCGGTGCCGGTTGCGTACTTGACAACCAACTCCAACTATCCGGATGCCTTGTCGATCGCCTCGGTCGCCGGCGCCAAGGGCGCCCCGATCATCCTGGTTCCGCAAAACGGGTCGTTGCCCGACCTTGTCAAGGCCGAGCTGACTCGCTTGCAACCGGGAAGCATCGTGATTCTTGGCGGAAACACTGCGGTCAACATGTCCCTGGATCAACTGGTCAATCCGCTGATTACCAGCACCAATTTCGTGATTCCCGACATCGCGACCGATGAAGGGCTTTCGGCTTCGGCTACCGGACTGTTCACGATTTTCGGCCAGTTCTTCGACCACGGACTTGACCTCGTTTCGAAGGGCGGCAATGGTACTGTCGTGATCCCGTTGAAGGAGGACGATCCGCTGTATGTTCCGGGATCGCAAACCAACTTCCTGACACTGACACGTGCAACCATTGACACCACCGACGGCCAGCGGGAGCACGTAAACCGTACGACTCCATTCGTCGATCAGAACCAGACCTACGGTTCCCACGCTTCGCACAACGCGTTCATGCGTGAATACGAGCTCAACAACGGTTCGCCGGTTCCAACCGGCCGGATCCTGAACGGCGCCAACGGCGGTCTGCCAACGTGGAAGGACGTCAAGGACCAGGCACGCAACGTGTTGGGTATCGCAATGGACGACTTCGATGTGCTCGACGTTCCTTTGCTGGTCACGGACCCCTACGGCGGTCTCGTGCGGGACGCCAACGGCCAGGCTCAGCTGGCGTTTGCCGATGGCATGCGCTCCGGCGACCGGGCCAATCCCTTGTCCACCGAAGGCGTGCTCACCGCGAACGCTTCCTTCCTGGATGACATCGCGCACGGTGCCACTCCGAAGGATCCCACCATCAGCAACGATGGCGTCACGATTCCGGGGTATGACAACGTGGCCTTGGACGCCCACTACATCACCGGTGACGGACGCGGCAATGAGAATATCGGGCTGACCTCCGTGCACCATGTGTTCCACTCCGAGCACAACCGAGTGCAGGCCCAGGTCAAGGACGAGCTGGAGAACAACATGCCGGCCAGCCTGCTGGCCCGGTACCAGAAGGACGGATTCTGGAACTACGGCGAACGCCTGATGCAGGCTGCCCGGTTCTTCACCGAGATGCAGTACCAGCACCTGGTCTTCGAGGAATTCGCCCGAAGGATCCAGCCATCGATCGACCCGACGGTGCTGAACGAGAACTCGTACCAGCCGAACGTGAACTCGTCGATCAGTGCAGAGTTTGCCCATGCGGTGTACCGCTTCGGACACTCGATGCTGCGCGAGTCCATTCCACGTGAGCACAATGGCGTGGTGACGGAAATGCCTCTGCTGGATGCATTCCTGAATCCAACGGCGTTCGCCAACGGGCCGGATGGACAACCGATGTCTGCCGATGACTCGGCCGGAGGCATCCTGAAGGGGCTGGCCAACCAGACCGCCAACGGTATCGATGAGTTCGTGACCGATACCCTGCGCAACAAGCTGCTGGGGCTGCCGCTGGACCTTCCGGCGATCAATATGGCCCGTGCCAGGGACGCCGGCGTTCCACCGCTGCAGAAGGCCCGCGAGACCTTCTACAACGAATCCGGTGATTCGCAGTTGGCTCCATATGAAAGCTGGGAAGACTTCCGGCTGTCGATGAAGAACCCGGAGTCGATTTCGAACTTCCTGGCCGCCTACGCCAACCACCCATCGGTGGTTGACGCGACGACCTTGGAAGCCAAGCGTGCAGCAGGCACGGCGCTTGCGGCAGATGCGGCATTCATGTCGGCACCTGCGGCAGACACCGGGGTCAACGACATCGACCTGTGGATGGGTGGACTGGCTGAGAAGCCATACATCTTCGGAGGCATGCTCGGCTCGACCTTCAACTACGTCTTCGAGCAGCAGCTGGAAGATCTGCAGAACGGCGACCGGTTCTACTACCTCTCGCGGAACCTGGGCAATACGCTCTTCAGCTCGCTGGAGGCGAACTCGCTGTCGCAGATCGTGTTGCGCAACACCACCGCTGACCGCGTCCCGCATGACGTGTTCGCCTCGCCTCAGTTGACGTTCAACTTGGATCAGCCGCAGGCTGAGCTGAATGCGGCCGGCCTAACCGGTTCGGCGGCTTCGGGCTGGCGCTTCACCGGCCCTGAGCACATCGTGATCCAGGATACCGACGCGGCAAGCACCATTCGCGGCGGACTCGGCGACGACTCCATCTGGGGCAAGGGCGGAAACGACCGGATCGAAGGTGACGACGGCGTCGATGCCCTGATGGGCGGTGACGGCGACGACATCCTCAACGATCTGTTCGGAGACGGCGACAGGTTGCAGGGCGAAGCCGGCAACGACGTCATGAACCCCGGACCGGGCGTAGCCGATTTGACCTTCGGCGGGTCTGGCAGGGATTACATGCTGGGAGGCCAAGACAGGGTTACCGCGCACGGCGGCCTGGGCAATGACTTCCTGATCGGCTCCACCGGACCGGACGTCCTCTACGGCGATGAAGGCAACGACTGGCTTGAGGGTCTGGGCGGCGCCGACTTGGTTCAGGGCGACATGGGAAACACCATGTTCAACGATCCGAACCTCTACCATGGTGGTCACGATGTGCTGATCGGCAACGGCGGCAACAACGACCTCGATGCCGAGGGTGGAGATGACATCATGGTGGCCGGTCCGGGAACGGACAGGTACTCCGGTGTCCTCGGTTTCGACTGGGTGACTCACAAGAATCACACCACGCCGGTAAATGCGGACATGGGATTCATTGTCGGTATGCCTCAGGACCTGACCAGCATCAGGGACAGGTTCCTGCAGACCGAAGCCACTAGTGGCTGGCGCGGCAACGATATCCTCCGCGGTTCGCAGGGCGGCATCGATCTGACCTTTGATCCAGCCGGCGGGCAGATCGGCTACGGACACCAGCTGACCCAGAGCCATCTGAATCGGATTGACAATCTGCGTGAGCTGCTTGGTGGTGGGGAAGTACCTGCCTATGCAAGGCCGTTCCTGCAAGACGACCCGGTTTCCTATGACGGCGACTTCAACAACAACATCCTCCTTGGCGGTCAGGGATCGGACCTCATTGAACCTCGCGACGGACGCAACTTTGTTGACGGCGACGCATGGCTCAACGTCCGGCTTGAATACCGTCCAGAAGGCGGTGCGGTCGAGTCGCGGGACTCAATGACATCGTTCAACACCAGGATGCTCAACGGGACCATCAATCCCACCGAGCTTCATGTTGTCCGCGAGGTCATGAGTCTGGAGAACCAGGCGAACAACATTGATACCGCGGTGTTCGAAGGCATTGCCGACGACTACACGGTCACGGAGTTGGAATCCAACGTGGTCAAGGTGGTCAACACCTTGGAAGGCGAGGAAATGTCGAACGTGCTGCGCAACATTGAACGCATCCAGTTCAATGACAAGGCCGTCTGTCTGCCGCTGGGCTCTACCGCAAACTGCGGTCAGGCCGATGGCGAAGTCACCTTGAACTACACGCAGCCGATCTCTGAAGATGGAACGATTACCGCGGACGCCAGTGGGGTCACCGACCTCGACGGCATTGATTCGGCGTTCACGTATTCGCTGCAGTCGTTCGTTGAGGCTGGTACCGATCCGTTCACCAGTGCCTGGGTAACTACCCAGACCAATGAGTCTGGCGAGTTCACGCTCACCGACGCGGAGGTTGGTGCTCCTGTCAGGATCCAGGTGACCTACATTGACGGCAACGGCACGCACGAGCAGATCTCGTCCGCGGGCACGGAAGCCGTGGCGAACGTGAATGATGCACCAGTCGGCGCGGTCATCGCACCTCAAACACCGCAAGTTGGCGACAACCTGCATATCACCACGCACATGTCGGATGCTGACGGTGTTGAGTCGGTACTCGAAGAACCAGGCGGCGTGTACACCTGGCAACAGAGCACCGATGGTGAAAATTGGACGGACATCGATGGCGCTACCGGAGACGGTTCGAACATGGCTAGCTTCACGGTAACCGCCGCGCAACAGGACCACCACATCAGGCTGGCCATCGCCTATACGGACGATCAGGGGCAGGACGAAGTTGCATATTCAAATGCGACCGATCTTGTGCCAAGTCCCGCGAATCCAGTCCAGGCCCCATAGGGAAAGGGAATGTCGAAACAGGCCTGAAATCAAGTAAACGGAACGGCGGGTGCCGCGTGGGATTGTCGAATCCTGCGCGGCACCCGCTTGCCGTGAGATCGGACTGACGTAGTCCCGCGATTGCCCAAGGCATGGAATGCCTGTCAATGGTTTTTGGCTCGCATTTATAATCATTGATTAGGCAGGGCAATAAGTTGTCGACAGGTCGTCAATTGCCAACAACGATTGCGTATTATTTGCCCCAAACTCGGGTATATTGCGAGTGTGGTTTGGAATGATTATCGATATCATTTTGATTCGTTTGTGGAACCGCAGCGAATATCTGGCTGATCGGCAAGCGGCATGCTTCAAACAATTTTCCGCGGATGCAGAAACACTGTTTGGTTGCATTGTTGCAACCTTATTCCGATCTAAATACTTGAGTCCGAAGTGGGGGTAACTGAATGTCGATCATCTTTTAAATACGCGTCAATTCTCCATATTTCATGATAATATTTATTGTTAATATGTGATGTTCGGCACAAGTATCTCGTTGGGGCAAAGTAGTTGCTGGGCGTCGCATTAGTTGGCTGATGATTCAATGGGTAGCTGCAGAATTAGTGGATGAATCGATGGCCTACTAATACTCGAATTCTGGACCCGGGGAGTCTGGCACCATGAAGGATGTACTTCATCAACTCGTAGCAGCAGTAAAAACCGACTCGAGAAATCTTGCGGGAAGATTGGGGCGGAAAGCGGGTCTTCATGAAGCGCTCGGTTGGATAGGTATTGAGAATGGCCGTTCGTTCAATGTCGAGATCGAAAATGTGTCTATTGACGCCACTATCGTTGTGTACTTCGGCGATGAGCCCGACAAGATGTACCAGTTGCTTCAATGGCTACCGATCCTGGAACAGCTGCATGAGTCGTATCGTGTAGTCCTGCTGTTCCGCGACGTTGCAACCTTCCGTCAAATACGCCGACATACCGAATTGCCACGTATGTTCGTCCGTCGTTTTTCCAGTCTGATGGATCTATATGAGGATAACCAGTTCCAGCTTGTTCTCTACGTGAACAACAGCCGGAAGAACTTCCAGTCCTTGGAACACCCGCGTCTTGTACATGTGCATATCAATCATGGTGAAAGTGACAAGCTTTCCATGGTTTCCAACAAGGCCAAAGCTTATGACCGAGTCCTCGTCGCCGGGCCTGCAGCCATTGAGCGATACAAGGCCCGGCTTATTGATTTCGACCTGGACAAGCTGGTGATTTCGGGGCGGCCGCAGCTTGACGTGCGATTCGAACCAACCTTAGCGGCCCATGAAAAATTCACGGTGATGTACGCTCCCACCTGGGAAGGGGAGAACGAAGACAACAACTACACGTCCATTGATTGCTACGGAGTAAATATTGTCCGGGCCCTGCTATCCTGCGACGATTTCAGGGTTATTTACAAACCGCATCCAAGGATCATCGACTCTAGGACGTCGTCCGTGAGGGAGTCGCACGAAAGGATCTGCGCCCTGATCGATCACTCGCGTCGCACCGGATCAAACCACGAATACCACGATTCTGGCAATGTTCTTGCAATGTTTGACTCGATCGATGCGCTGGTAGCCGACGTTTCCAGCGTTGGATTGGATTTTTTGTATCTGTGTCCAAACAAGCCACTGGTCATTACGGATCGGCGACAGAATCTTCCGCAGCTTCTATTGGACACACCGGTAGCCGGCGCCTGCAATGTGATCAGCGCTCGTGAACTTTCGTCCCTGAACACGTTGCTGCCATCATGGATCAAATCTGACGATTTCTCGGAGGAACGACTTGATATACGTAGCTACTATTTTGGAGATATTCGTCGAGGCGAGTCAACCGAACGTTTTTTCACCCATATTGCCGACCTGCTGATGGATCGAAGGAAAAAGCTCCCAGGATACCGGGCATGGCATTCTGCGATGGGGGATGAGGCGAACTCATTCCCTCCGAATCGAAATCACTTCCAGGCACAGACAGAAACTCAATAATATTCCCTGGATTTTCTGTCTTCCAACGGCGACGCCGAGGTCGGAAAGCTCGACGTACCCAACCTGAACGTGCTGCATTGCGGACCTCGCGCTGACTTGAATTTGGCACGGGAATGTAATGCGCCGAAAGCAGGTTATTCGACGATTTCCTGATTTCGCTTTTTCACAGATTCCGACCGAGTCGCCAACAATTGATCAATGGCGTCTAGGAATGCCTGAGTCGAGGTTAATGAATTGTTCGTCCCGAAATAGTAGGATCGCATTTCAGCGCGCACCGCAATCGATTCTGGTTGGCTGTACTCGGCCCACCGCGTAAGAATCTCTTCTTCGTTGCCCACAGTGATAACTGGACAAGCCTTGCTGATCGGGGCGTCAGTATTCAGGAGGGCCTGGTTATTTCTCCTGTCGGTGAGTACCAAGGGCTTCTCAGGGCATAGGTATAAGTAATCAAGCCCGACGCTAGAGATGTCGGTGATCATGCCGTCGGTGCTTTGGAAGTGGGCAAGGATGTCCCCTGCCTCCACATAGTTATTGGGGATTCCCTGCTCGGAGCTTTCTTCGAGAATCTGAACAATTGCCAAGTGGGCCTCAGTGACGGCCTTATTCGTCGAGCTGGCAATTCGAGGATGCGGTTTGTAGAGCACCCGGGTATCAGGCTGTGAAAGAATGGTCTGCACGATTTTCACACCATACACGTCGATGGAAGTGTAGTTGTTTTGTTCGTTCTCGCCTTCCCACGTTGGAGCGTACATGATCGTCCGACCCTTGAATGGATCGATGATCGGATCGTAGTCGTTATCCAATTGAGGTCGACCAACACTCACGAGCTTGGACAGATCAAAGTCGTAGAGCGCGCGGCGGTGACGCTCAATGGCGGCCTGTCCGGCGACGAAGACCTTGTCGTATGCCTTCGCTTGGTTTGAAACCATCGAAAGCTTGTCGCTTTCTCCGTGATTGATGTGCACATGCACCAACTGCGGTGCACTCAAGGATTGGAAATTCGCGACGCCGTTGTTGACATACAGGCAAATCCGAAAATCGTTGTGATTGTAGAAAGTGACCAGATCTTCAAAGCGGCGCAGGAAGATTTTCGGCAGGCTGGTTAGCTGGCGAAAGTAACGAAGTGCTTGAACCTTACGGAAGACCAGCACCACACGATGATGCCTGTTGAGCTCTTCCAAGGTAGGTAGCCACTGTTCAAGCTGATAACTCTTCTGCACCGCGTCGCTGAAATATACTACGACAGATCCACTGACGGATATTCGATCTAGCTCATGATTAGCCGCAATAGTTGGTTCGAGCCCGAGCCACTTCCTGGCCGTAGCTCCCGGCTTCGATTGAATCATTGACTTAGCTTGGTCGCCTAGCCAGTCCCTAACGCTCAAGAATCCTCCTGATCGTATTCGTCGTGTCCTGCCTGCATAGCGGAAAACAAATTTTCGCAAATCCGCTTCTTTGAATGCCAACTGTACCGTGCGGAACCATGATTACTCTGGGCAGTCGCTGCGAGCCGCCCGCATGTTGCTTTGAAAACCAGAAACTGCTTCGGTGCCGCGTAAAACTAGAGTGGTACGTTGTTTGCCCAATTCGGCATTCATGACCCCAGCCATTGAAATTGTTTAGCTCCACCGTTGGCATGTGAAGTGCGCAGAGCAGGGCAACATCATGCATTGACACCGTCAGTTTGCTAGCAATTTACAGTGCATCGCTCCACGACCGTAGTAGAACCCAATTGGATCGCTGACGCACCTATTCGTTGAGACTTCTGTGCTACTCAAATAGGACTACGCCAGCGCGCGATGTCCAGATGTATTCGTGCTTCGGCGATGAAGTAATGGTTCTTTTGGATGGATATCTCAACAATTCTCATGTCGCGACGACGAGATTCAACATAAATTGTGACCATTTTCAACTGCCGCAGACAGTTCCGGAGCAGTAGAAGTTTCAGACAAACTTGAGCTGACTTTTCCGATGATACGTGTCTCAGTAACCCGTGAGTCATTAACAACGGTAGACGGTATCCCAGACGACTCCGTGTTGCGTCTGTCGCGCGGAATTCCAAAATACGTCCAAGGGCGTCTACCTCGGTGAAATCACGTTCTTTCCAGGGACGTTCTACTACAAGGACCGGAAGATCATGCATGATGTCGAGGCCGACAGGCTTGGCCGCCTTTGGGCCCGTGCTGAAGAACGCCTCGAAATTGCCAAAACGACTGGCTAGATCCGTTAGGGCCGGCCAACACGAAAGCGGGAGCCTTGGAATAATCATGAGTGATTATTCCAAGGCTCCCGCATCCGTATTTACCGTTTACAGAAGTATCTAGACACTCAGCGGATCCGCGGCAGCGTGATATGGATCTGCGAACCTGTGATCGAGCAGCTCTTTGAGATAATCTCCGTAGCCGCTCTTGCCGAGCTCGACGGCCAAGCTGCGCAGGTGTCCATCGTCGATGAACCCCTGACGCCAGGCGACTTCTTCCGGAGCACCGATTTTCAAACCCTGTCGGGCTTCGACGGTACGAATGAAATTGGACGCATCGTTCAAAGATTCGAAAGTTCCGGTGTCAAGCCAAGCGGTGCCCCGGGCCAGGACATTCACATTCAGGCTTCCCTCGTGGAGATACAGGCGGTTGATGTCTGTGATTTCCAATTCGCCCCGCGGAGATGGAGCGAGTGTCTGCGCCTTGCCGACCACGGAATTATCGTAGAAATACAACCCGGGTACTGCGTAGTGGCTCTTCGGTTCAGCCGGCTTTTCCTCCAGGGAAACAGCTCGGTGGGACTCGTCGAATTCCACCACGCCGTAGGCCCGCGGGTCTTTGACCCAGTAGCCAAATACCGTGGCTCCAAGCTGGTCTACGTATTTCCGCAGTTGAGTACCGAAGCCCGGTCCGTGGAAGATGTTGTCGCCCAGCACAAGGGCAACGGACTCATCCCCAATGTGATCGGCACCGATAATGAACGCTTGCGCTAGTCCTTCCGGCTTCGGCTGCACCTTGTAGCTGAGCCTGATCCCGAACTGCGAGCCGTCGCCGAGCAAGCTCCGAAATTGCGCCTCGTCTTGAGGCGTTGTGATGATTAGAATGTCCCGAATACCAGCCAGCATCAAAGTTGATAGCGGGTAGTAAATCATGGGCTTATCAAAGACTGGCACCAGTTGTTTTGAGATGCCCTTCGTAATTGGGTGCAGACGCGACCCGGTTCCCCCAGCAAGTATGATTCCCCTCATAATTCGAGCGTAGCAACGACGCAATACTGGTTGTCAGCGTATCCGTACTCGAAAATCTCTAGGTCTGCACAACGCGCGCGTAATGCTGGTTAGCGTAGGGCTATGAATAGAATCCTTGTGACTGGGGGAGCGGGATTCATTGGGGTCAACTATGTCCACCACATGATCAAGCACTCCGACAGCGCCATCACAATCCTTGACAAGATGACCTATGCGGCGAATCGGCTATCTCTGGAGGGCCTTCCGAACAACCGGGTCAAGCTGGTTGTCGGGGATATTGCCGACGCGGCCCTCGTCGACGAACTGGTCGCGAAGCACGATGTCGTTGTGCATTTCGCGGCGGAATCGCACAACGACAACTCGCTGCACGATCCGGGTGTCTTCGTACGGACCAATGTTGTGGGGACCTTTGAGCTGCTTGAAGCGGTACGCCGGCACAACGTGCGGTTCCACCATATTTCCACGGACGAGGTGTATGGAGATCTGGCTCTGGACGATCCGCAGCGGTTTACCGAAACCACGCCTTACAATCCATCAAGCCCGTACTCGTCGACCAAGGCATCAAGCGATCTCCTGGTTCGCGCTTGGGTGCGGTCATTCGGTATCAACGCAACGCTTTCAAATTGTTCCAACAACTACGGTCCGTTCCAGCACGTAGAAAAGTTCATTCCACGCCAGATCACCAATGTCCTGACATGTGACAGGCCAAAGCTCTATGGCGACGGAACCAACGTCCGCGACTGGATCCATGTTCAGGACCATTCGTCCGCGGTCCAACGCATCGTGGAGAAGGGACAGGCCGGACGCACTTATTTGATTGGTGCCGACGGAGAACGCAACAACATCCAGGTTCTGAAAATGATCCTGCGACTCATGGGAGAGCCGGAGGATGCATTCGATCACGTGCTCGACCGCCCGGGCCATGATCTGAGATATGCCATCGATTCCACGACCCTTCGTACCGAACTGGGCTGGGAGCCTGAGTATACGGACATCGAGCTCGGATTGGCGCAAACCATCGACTGGTATCGCACCAATCAAGCCTGGTGGGAGCCGAGCAAGGCGCAAACCGAAAGCCGATATGCACAGCAGCTGGGCAACACCTCGCAGGCGGCCACGGCATGAGCGAGGCCAAGCGACTTGACGTCCAACCAACCGCGATCGAAGGACTGCTTGAACTGACGCTGCCCGTGCATGCAGACGCACGCGGGTGGTTCAAGGAGAACTGGCAACGTGAAAAGATGGTCGGCGCTGGGCTGCCTAACTTTCGTCCGGTGCAAAACAACGTTTCGTTTAATGCCGAGCGCGGGACTACCCGCGGGTTGCATGCAGAGCCATGGGACAAGTACATCTCTGTGCTTTCCGGGAAGATTTTCGGCGCCTGGGTGGATTTGCGCCCGGGTCCGGGATTCGGTGCAGTCCATACCGCGGTTGTCGGGCCGGACTCTGCGTTGTTCATTCCGCGAGGAGTTGCCAATGGCTTCCAGACGCTCGAAGACGAAACCGTTTATTCGTATCTGGTGACCGAGCACTGGACTGAGCAAGCTCGCTCGGAGTACAGCTACGTCAATCTGGCGGATCCCGCCCTCGGAATCGACTGGCCGATCGCTATCGAGGAAGCAATTATTTCCGACGCGGATCGGAATCATCCATCGCTGGGCAACGCTAAGCCGGTTTTGCCGAAGAAGATTGCCGTATTCGGCGGCAACGGGCAATTGGGGCGTGCCCTTGCGCAGTTGGGGAAGCAAGATCCTCGGATCGAGGTATTCACCCGCGGCGAGATCGATCTGGAGCGGCCCGACTTCCTAGAAGGTTTCCCATGGGCTTCGTACAGCCATGTCATTAATGCTGCGGCGATGACGGCGGTGGATGAAGCGGAGAATCCTCTAGGACGGAAGACCGCTTGGCGGGTTAACGCCACGGCGGTTGCGGACATGGCAGCTCGGAGCTCACAGCATGGCGTCAAGCTGATCCATGTCTCCACTGACTACGTCTTTGATGGGAAAGACCAGTGCGTCGCTGAGGACCATCCCATTGCGCCTCTGGGCGTCTATGGCCAGAGTAAGGCGGCTGGTGAGGCTGCAGTTTCTTCGCACCAGGAACATACAGTGGTGCGAACGAGCTGGGTTGTCGGTGATGGCAAGAACTTCGTTGACACGATGTTCAGGCTCGCGACAAGCGGGGTTTCACCGCAAGTGATCGATGACCAGTTCGGACGGTTGACGTTTGCGGAGGATTTGGCGGACGCCATCTTGCACTTGATCAATACGGGGCAGCCCGGCGGGATCTACCACTTGCAAAACGAAGGCCCGGCAGCCAGCTGGTTTGACTTGGCCAAGGCGATTTACGAGCTGTCCGGACACGACTCTGGGCAAGTACGGCCAACGTCGGCTGCCGAATACTCTCGCACTGTGGTAATGGCTGCTCCTCGGCCCCGGAATAGCACTTTTAGCTTGGAAAAGATTCGGGCAACTGGGTACGAACCCACTGCATACTTGGTTCGTCTGGCGGATTACCTCAAGGCTAAGAGTGAAGCCAGTCAAATGGTCGACTAATTTGCGGACCTGATGAGTAACCCAGTAAAAAACGAGTAAACCTTACTGGGATCGGCGGATTCGTGGCGCAGTGCAACTAACGGGGAGGCCTTCGATCTTAACTGTTGACATAAATCATCTAGTCAACTGGTTATCCTAAGTAATCCTGCGCAGTGCACTGGCTGCAAGGCATGGAGGGGCATGTACTTGATTCCTTGCGTAGTCATACTTGGATCGTTTGAAGCGCCCTGAAATATGGTGATTTTTGTCTAATGCGCGCCTAGGATGAAAGCACGCGGATTGGTCGGGGGATCCATCCGCAGTCATATTTGGGGAATGAACCGATTGGGGCGGTTTTTAAATGGAGTACTCGAGAGTACTTATTGGGGAAGATACTCGGAATTCACGCAGGCTTTGGGGCGAGACCAATGCGTTGGTCGCAACTCCAACTGACGCAATTACCGAGATCGGCAGGATTCTAGAAAATCCTGCAAAGTCCGGAGCGGTGGTCTCAGGACCATCGGGCAGTGGCAGGCGCGCAAGCGTAGAAGCGGCGCACAGCCAACTCATTGATCCGCAACGACTCATTCGGCTCAATGGCAGCAGTTTCGGCCAAAAGATGCCAATGGGAGTTTTGGCGTTTCTGCTGGCACAGCTTGAAACGACTGAACGGCCAAGCCGGCATGAGCTTGTTCATGGACTTGCTCGGGCCTTGTGCCCGGATGGTAAAGCTTCTGTTGTCTTGCTCGGAAAGCCGGAACTCATCGATGAAGAGTCAGGGTCATTGCTTGCCCAACTTGCGGCGATGCACAAGATCAAGCTGATTGTGATCTGCGATGAAATCCAGGATTTGCCGCAGGATATCCTTTCGCTGTTCCGTACCGGGCAGATGGAGCATGTGAGCATCAGCCGCATGACCACCCTGGAGACGCGGGCATTTCTGGAGTCCGAACTGCAAGGGCCGATCTCGGCATTTGCTGCTTCGACGTTGCAGTATCTGGCCGACAGCAACCGTGGGCTGATTCTTAAATTGTCGAGGATTTGGATTTCCAACGGGCAGTTGAGCCAGGAATCCGGAACATGGATTCTTCGGAACCTGGATCTGGGCAATGGGGCTGCAGTGCAAACCATGTTCAATTCCATGACCTCCGGGCTGGAAGACTCCGAACGCGTACTTTTGTATGCACTGGCCATGGGCGGGGCAGTCTCACGAGACATGGTGCACCGTTCCGAGCAGACCGAGGCCATGGATCAGCTGATCGCCAAGGATCATGTCAAGGTCGTTCCGGAGGCGGATCACCGCGTTATGATCGCGATTCCGCTGCTGCGCTTGATGCTTCGGCAGAACATTGATCCGGACATGGAACGCCGCTGCAACGAAGTCGTGGCACAACTGCACAAGGATCCTGCGACGGCCGTGGCGCTATCAGGGATGTCCATTTTGTCGGATCTGGGTCAGAACACCGAGCTGCTTGTAATCGCGGAAAGGTATTCACGCAACGGGTACGCCAGCGAGAAATGGGTTGAGGCACCGTTTGCCCGCATCCGCATTTTGAAGCTTCACATCCGAGTATTGCTTCTGCAGGGCGACATTCCTGCTGCCCTGCGCCTCGTGCAGGAAGCACATGAGAATCTTCGTTCAGCCATTGACGATGCGTGGTCCCAGGATCGGCTTTTGCGCGCCCAGCAAGAGCTTGAGTTACTGGCCCAGCTGGTTGACTCGGCTCAAGCCGAGACTATTGCAGGGGCGGAAGAAAAGACTGTCGATGAAACCCCGGTCCATCTGAAAGGGTGGATGACCCGGGGACTGCACTTGCGAGCCATGGCTTTGCAGTCGACCAACCTCGCCGCGCGGGCGCACCAGACCGACGCTCTGGCGATCGTCGATCATATCGGCAATGAGCTCAGAACTCGCCGCTTGGGCATGGCCGCTTACGGCGGTATGTGCGCTGACGACCTGGGAGAGATAGAAGAACAGCTGCTCCTCACCGAAATGCTGTGTGGAAAGTACGCCGAGGCATTGGTCAGGGCGACTGAGCTTGCGGCCGGGAAGTTCGCCAATCCGCAATTGATCGCCCGGGCAGAGAGCCATAGGGGCATTCTGTTCGCCTTACAGAGCGATCATGAACGTGCGCTGAAGATTCTTGAACCCTGCCTCTGGCAAGCGCTTCAGCAGGGGGAATCCGCAGACAGGGTTGCAATGGAAGCCGTAGTTTCGCACGCCCTGATGGGGTTGGGACGGCGGACCGAAGCTGCAGAACTTCTGGCACAAGAACAGGAAGAAAGCTCGGTCACTGGGCTGGTGAACTTCCACAGCTGGGTAGCGGAAGTCTTCTCCTCCATGAGCCTGGCCGCAATCGGATCGTCAGCGCTGGCGATCTCGAAGTTGGTATCCATTGCCGATCGATCCCGCGCATCTGGATACCTGACGCTGGAGATGGGCAGCTTGGCGTGCGCACTTCGACTGGGGTATGAAGACAACGATTCCCGTTTGGGCGCCGTAGCCGCAGAATGCCAGGGAGACACGGCAGAAATGTACGCCGAGCTCGCGAAGCATCATCATGGCGAACCAGCTGACCTGTTTGCAGCGCTCCGCAACCTTGTATCTGCCGGTCACCTTCTCATGGGAGCAGGCCCTGGCAATGCGCTGGTTTCGTCGCTGACGACAAAGGACCAGCGTAAGCTGGCAAAGCTCGTGGGTACGCTCAAGCGCCCTGCGTACCTCGCGGATAACAATCGGGCCGATGCCCCGGATCCTGCGAAAACCGGCGCACCGACGTGGGCCGGAGAGTTGACCAAGCGCGAGTCGCAGATTGCCTTGCTGGCAATTTCGGGGAAAACGAACCTTGAAATTGCGCGAGTAAATGGTGTTTCGATTCGTACCGTCGAAGGACACCTGTACCAGGTGTATTCGAAGCTGCAGGTACGCAATCGGCAAGAACTCACTGCCTTGGATCGTGCCAGCCGACGTGCGGCGGGACAGCTATGAGCACCATAGATTACAAGAGCCGCAGTAAGTCCAGCGAGTACCACGACCTGTTGCATGTCGTCAGCACCCCGGAGCCGAGCGGTGCCCTGGTGCTTGGCGGCGTGGGGATGGGCAAGACCAGTTTGGTTGACGCGGTCATGGGCAGCATCGGGCTCAGCGAGCCTGCAATGAAGCTCTACTGCAGCCCAACACTGGCTTCAGTGCCCTACGGCGTGCTGTCGCCATATCTCGACGCCCTGGAATCAGTGGAAGAACCCGTGCAGGTGCTGCGGGAGATCAACCACGTTCTGGCCAGCGTTCCCGATAGCGACCAGCCAAGGATCGTTGTCGTTGAGGATGCCCACTTCCTGGATGCGCAGAGCTGTTTCGTGCTTTCCACCCTGATGGAGAATGCCGCGATCAAGCTGATTGCACTGGGCACTGGCGTCCTGGAACCAGAATCGACTGTCGGGCAGCTGGCTCAATCGCCCCTGATGTCTACGATCGTTGTTCAGCCATTGGAAGTATCCGGAACCCGAGCGGTTGCCGAATCCATGATCGGGGGGATCCTTTGTGAAATCTCAGCTGGGACGATCCACCGGCTGTCCGGCGGGAATCCAAGCTTCGTGGAGGCCCTGATTGCTTCCAGTTTGGAGCAGGGACTGCTGGTCCAAGACAAGGAACTGGATTACGGCCCCAGTGCACCTCAGGGGATTTGGATC
Organism: Glutamicibacter protophormiae; assembly: GCF_014647495.1. Classification (GTDB taxonomy): domain Bacteria; phylum Actinomycetota; class Actinomycetes; order Actinomycetales; family Micrococcaceae; genus Glutamicibacter; species Glutamicibacter protophormiae. Next base: position 213,500 of record NZ_BMPH01000004.1, on the reverse strand, counting down.
TTGATCCAAGACGGCATCGGTGCCGACTCGCGGCTCACTGACCTCGTCAGTGAAATCCAACGATTGAGCACCGACGACGAGCGGCGCACCATGGAACTCCTGGCTCTGGGAGGGCCGGCATCCAAGCGGATCCTCGATTGCGGCCGTTTCGAGTACCGGCGGATGACCGACGCCGGCCAGCTGGTCGAAACGCCGGACGGCACTGTGGCACTGGCCTCCGAGCTGCACCGCAAAGTGCTTCGGTTGATGATTCCATCGCAGCGAAGTGCCCAGCTGTACCAGTCATGGCAGCAGTGCACGAATACGTTGGGAGTCGAGCAGTCGGCTTCCCATATGCTTTGGGGGTTGGAACTGGGACAGGTCTTTACGACCGAGCAGATCCTGGAAGCCGCAACTTCCGCCTTAGATGAGGGCGATTATTCGTTGGCTTGGGAGCTTTGCCGGGCTGGAAAACTTGCCCATTCCAGCGGCCAGGGAGCATTGTTCGAGGCAGACGTGCTGCTCGGCCTGGGACGGTTCGAGTCTGCGCGAAACATCCTGTTGAAGTTCGTCGGAGCGGCCAAGGAGCCGCACCTACTGACCTTGGCCTTTAGCCAGCTACTGGTGGTTGTCACCCACCTAGGCAACAACTTGCCCCTGATGCGCGACTACATCCAGCAGTGGCGGGAATGGGTCTTGAATCTTCCAGCCGATACTGAATCGGCGAAGGCCGTGGCGGATCAGCAGTATGCGCAGCAGCTGCTGGACCTGTGGAAGCGGGTGAACTCGGTCAACGCGCAATTCCCCGCGGCAGAAGAATTCGAGCGGATCATTAATGACCCCGAATTTCCCGATGAAGGCCAGATCATCGCCCGGCTGATGTATTGCGATGCCGAAAGCATGGCCGGACGCTCCGAACAAGCACTGGCTATCGCGCAGGATGCCATCGCGCTGATCTCCGACGATCCGAAGGCCCGGACGCTGTATGAAACCCGGTTGCTGTTCCTACAGGGATGGAATCTGCTGCAAATGGGGGAGAATCATAGGGCTCAGCAGCTTCTTGACACCTATCGGTACGGCGGAAAACGTTTTGGCGTACAGCACCAAGGTGTGGTCATCCTGCTCATGGGGCTTGCTGATCTGCTGCAGGGGCGCAGCCAGTTAGCCGTTCGGAGGTTCGCGGAAGCAGTCGCCGAACTACGGTTCGGCGATCCCGCCCAGGTGCTGGTGTGCGCACGGAACCTGCACGCCATGGCACGCCAATATGGAGGAGGCCTCGGCACAGGTTCATCCTTCGTCGTGTTCGAATCCCCTTCTCAGTACCCAGGCCTCCTGGGTGAGACTCCGTCGCACCAGCGAGTTTTTGCCAGGGGGTCGGCCGCGACGATTGGCAGGCCGAAAGGCAACGAGAAGCTCAAAGACTTCCCTGTTTTCGAGCGAATGGCACTTGCCCAAAGGGTTTCGCATCTGTCAGACGACGAGCTGGCCGGCAGCAAGGACCTCAAACGCTTGATGGAGCTTTGCAGCGACCATGAAGGCACGAAGTCGCAATTGTTGCTGCAACTGAGTAAATACCGCGCCAGGAGCGAGCCCCAACCGCTGGAAGAGCTTGCACAGAAAGCGTTCCGAAGCCAAGAAGTACTGATTGGCGTCGAAGCTCTGGCTCGTGCGGCGGTGCGGTACTCGGAAGCGGGGGACTCGCGGACTTGCGGCACACTGCTTCGCCAGGCATCGCGGGTAGTTAACGAGCACCGGATTAATCCGAACAAATACGTTGCACGTGCACTCGCGCTGACCGAGCTGACCGCTCGGGAAGCGGAGATTGTCCAGCTGGCATTGTCCGGGAAAAACAATGCGCAAATCGCTCGAGTGCTGACCGTTTCGCAACGTACCGTCGAGGGCCATCTCTACAGGGTTTTCTCAAAGCTTGGTATTTCCGAGCGTTCGGAACTAGTTGTTGCGGAACTTGATTTTGGGACAGTCCAGTAAGCTGACTACGGGTTTCAAGCAATCTTGAAGTAAGAAACACGCGTGTGCAGGCCGGTGGAGCCTAAGTAGTCTCTATTGTTAGGGAGCGGCGCGGGATCCATGGATTCCGTACTGTCCACGAGAGAACTGGGGACCATGCACGTGGTTAATATCCCTGAGGACTCCTTCCCATAGACGGGGCGGCGGTTAGCGAATCCGCAAGGATTACCCCCCAGCGCAACCGTTCGCCCCTTATACGAAACAGGCTTCATACCGGATCTCCCCCGATCGTTGGTATGGGGCCTGTTTTGTCGTTTGCGGTGCAGGTGCTCCCTAGGTATCGCCTAGGTATCGGTCGAGTATGTTCTCAGAGTTTATTCTCAGAATTCGAGTGATCGGCCACTCGTGCCACCAAGTAACTCGCATCATAAGCTCGAAGTAACGAGAGTTGCGGGATAACGCAAGGGGAAGCGGCTCTCAATTGGGGAATTTGCATCATTTTGGGGGATTGCACAAGATGTTTATTTTTGGGGGGCTTTCACGCGCCTGCACCCGCGCAACGGAATCTTCGCAGGTCGCGGGGTTCGGTCATGTCGCAGCTTAGCGGACGCCTTGAAAGCAATGACTTTGGATCATCCAAGCTGTTCAGCTCAACCAGGACAGCAGGTTCGGGTGTAGCATCCACTGCCGCAGTCGACGGGCGACGTTACGTCCGTCGCTTGGCGATCACGGACTTCATCATCATCGCCGCAGCGAGTGTCCTGCCGGAAGTTTTCGTTCTGGCCGGAGGCCAGATGGATCCAGCCGCGCAACAGTTGTCGCAGCACTTTGCCCTGACCGGAGCCATTGTCGCGGTGGCCTGGATTCTCAGTTTGGTCTTTTTTCAAACCCGGGCCGCCGGCCGGATTGCCGTAGGAATGCAGGAATACAAATTCCTGGTCTACGCAACCGCGGCGGTTGCCGGAGGCATCGGGTTGATCGCGATCATCACAGGAAACCTGGACTACAAGTTGTTCATCCTGCTGAGTTTGCCAGTCGGTCTCGGAGCGCTGCTTCTGGGGCGTTGGGGTTGGCGCCAGTGGTTGTCACGGCAACGCAAACGCGGCTTCGCGTTGAGCAACGTTCTGGTCTATGGACAGATCAAGGACGCACCCTACGTCGTTCGCCAGATTTCCAAGCAGTCCGGTCCCGCCTACCGCGTAGTCGGCGTGCTCTTGGATGGAGACAAGGACGCAGACTCCGAGCAGGCCCTGCGGGCCGTGGACCCGACGCTCCCGCTGTCCTATGAATCCGGAGCCATTGAGGATGAAGTCAACCGCTACGGGGCAGACTCCGTCGTGGTCGCCGGTCCTTTGGCAGGTGGAAATACCGCGCTGCAGGAACTCGGATGGCGTCTGGAAAAGACCGGTACCAAGCTCATCGTTGTTTCCTCGCTGACCAACGTGGCCAGCCGGCGCGTGCGGACCAGCCCTGTTGACGGGATGCCGCTGCTGCATGTCGAACTGGCCCGGTTCACCGGGTGGAGGTTCTGGCTCAAGCGCGGGTTTGACATCGTTTTCGCCTCGCTGGCGCTGCTGGGCTTGTCCCCGGTATTCCTCATCATTGCCCTGCTCATTCGGATGGATGGCCCGGGCAAGATCTTCTACAAGCAGGAACGCGCAGGACTAGACGGGCAACCGTTCTACATGCTCAAGTTCCGCTCAATGGTGGAAAACGCCGAGGAGCGGCTGGCGGAGCTGGAAGCCCAGAACGAAGGAGCTGGACCTCTATTCAAGCTCAAGGACGACCCCCGCGTGACCCGTATCGGTCGCCTGCTGCGCAAGCACTCGCTCGACGAGCTGCCGCAGTTCCTGAACGTCCTGCGTGGCGACATGTCGGTGGTCGGTCCGCGGCCGCCGCTGTTCAAGGAAGTCGAAAGCTATACGGGACACGACCACCGTCGCCTTTACCTGAAGCCAGGCGTCACCGGACTGTGGCAGGTCAGCGGACGGTCCAACCTGGACTGGACCGAAAGCATCCGCCTGGACCTGTACTACGCGGAGAACTGGACGGTCCTGAGCGACCTGCGCATCGTATGGCGCACCTTTAAAGTCATGATCAAACCGGATGGAGCCTACTAAATGAGCATCGCACCAGATACAAGCATCAACCCCGCACTGCGAGTCGCGGTGGTCGGTGCAGGATACTGGGGACCTAACCTGGCGCGAAACTTTGCAATGAGCAGTGAATGGGAACTTGTCGCCATCTGCGACATGGACCTCGACCGCGCCCGGGCACTGGCCCGCAAGACCGGAGAGCCTGCAGTGGCAGGATCCTTGGATGAGCTCCTGGAAAACTACGAGATCGACGCCATCGCAATTGCCACGCCGGCAAGGACGCATTACGCCATCGCCATGCAGGCGATCGCCGCCGGCAAGCACGTGGTGGTCGAAAAGCCGTTGGCGGACAACAGCGTGCACGGACGCGAAATGGTGCAGGCCGCGGCCGACGCCGGAACCATCCTGATGGCCGACCACACGTACTGCTACACGCCGGCCGTGCTGAAGATCCGCGACCTGCTGGCCGACGGCGAGCTGGGGGAAATCCTCTACATCGATTCGACCCGCATCAACCTCGGACTGGTCCAGCCCGACGTCGATGTGTTCTGGGATCTCGCCCCGCACGACCTGTCCATCCTGGACTTCGTGCTTCCAGGCGGGCTGCGCCCGCTGTCCGTCACCGCGCAGGGCGCGGACCCGCTGCAGGCCGGCAAGTCCTGCATCGGCTACCTGAGCATGCCGCTGGAAAACGGCGCACTGGCCCACGTGAACGTCAACTGGCTTTCGCCGACCAAGATCCGCCAGATGGTGATCGGCGGCAGCAAGAAGACCCTGATCTGGGACGACTTGAACCCGCAGCAGCGCTTGAGCATCTTCGACCGCGGCGTGGACCTGGACCGCCAGGAATTGATCCGCACCGATTCCGAGGACCGCAAGGGCGCCACGATTTCCTACCGGCTCGGGGACACCTGGTCTCCGGCCCTGTCCGAATTCGAACCGCTGGGACTCATGGTCTCGCAGTTCGCAGCCAGCATCCGCGGCAACCAGCCCGCACCCACCGACGGTGAATCCGCACTGCGCGTCCTGCGCGTCCTGGAAGATGCCAGCGCAAGCCTGGCCAACGGATCCTCACCGCAGTACAACACCGAAACTTCCGCAATGGAGAACGCATCATGACTCAGCCACTGGCACGCCTTGAAGGCAAGAAATTCCTGGTCACCGGCGGTGCAGGGACCATCGGTTCGGAAATCGTCGACCAGCTGCTGGCCGCCGGCGCCGACCAGGTGGACATCCTGGACAACCTGGTCCGCGGACGCCGCGGCAACATCACCGAGGCACTGGCCAGCGGCCGGGTCAACCTGATCGAGGGCGACATCGCCGACCGCGAACTGGTCCGCGAGGTCACCCAGGGCAAGGACGTGGTATTCCACCAGGCCGCCATCCGCATCACCCAGTGCGCCGAGGAGCCTCGGCTGGCGGTGGATGTCATGGTCAACGGAACCTACAACGTCATCGAAGCAGCCGTAGAGGCCAAGATCCCGAAGGTCGTTGCCGCCTCCAGCGCCTCTGTCTACGGCATGGCCGAGCAGTTCCCGACCACCGAACGCCACCACCCGTACAACAATGACACCCTGTACGGCGCGGCCAAGACCTTCAACGAGGGCCTGCTCAAGAGCTTCCACGCCATGTACGGGTTGGACTACACGCTCCTGCGCTACTTCAACGTCTACGGACCGCGCATGGACGTGCACGGCGCCTACACCGAGGTGCTGGTGCGCTGGATGGAACGTATTGCCGACGGGCTGCCGCCGCTGATCTTCGGCGACGGCTCGCAGACCATGGACTTCGTGTTCTCCGAGGACATTGCGCGCGCAAACCTGCTCGCCGCCGCCAGCCCGATCCGCGAAGGCGTCTACAACGTGGCCAGCGGCACGGAAACCAGCCTCAAGCAGCTGGCCGAAACCCTGCTGAAGGTCATGGGCTCGGATTCGCACATTGAATATGGTCCGGAACGCGCAGTGAACTCGGTGGTACGTCGCTTGGCGGACACCAGCGCTGCCCGCCGCGACCTCGGTTTCGAATCAACCGTGGGACTGGAAGAAGGCCTGCGCCGGCTGGTGACCTGGTGGGAACCGCTGCGCGAGGAAGTCGCCGCCGGCCGCCTGCTGAAGAAGCCGGTCGCCGCAAGCCACTAGGCAAAACAGCGCGTACGCACTACATTTGTGGATCAACACGCGAACAACGATTTCTTGGGGGAAGAATCATGGATCGCATCAGCGTCATGAAGCCATGGCTGGGGACGGCCGAATCCGACGCGGTAGCAGAGGTCATCGCCTCGGGATGGGTCGCACAAGGCCCGCGCACCGCAGCATTTGAACAGGCATTTGCCGAGCACCAGCAGGCGGGGCATGCGGTAGCGGCCTCGAACTGCACCACCGCACTGCACCTGGCCCTGAAGGTCGCCGGCGTGCAGGCAGGGGATGACGTGGTAGTCCCATCATTCTCATTCATCGCCACGGCCAACGCCCCGACCTATCTGGGGGCGCGTCCGGTCTTCGCGGACGTCGAGGAAACTACGGGCAACGTCACGGCGGAAACCATCCGCGCCGCGCTCACGGACAAGACCACCGCCATCATCGCCGTGGACCAGGGCGGCATGCCGCTGGACCTCGAGCCCTTGCGCAGGCTCTGCGACGAGCGCGGCCTGGCACTGGTCGAGGACGCGGCCTGCGGCGCGGGATCCACCTACCGCGGTGCGCCCGTCGGTGCCGGTGCCGACGTGTCGGCGTGGTCCTTCCACCCGCGCAAGCTGCTCACCACCGGCGAAGGCGGCATGCTCACCACGAACAACGAGCAGTGGGCGCAGCGCGCCCGCCGCCTGCGTGAGCACGCCATGGATGTCTCCGCCGCGGACCGGCATGGGTCCACGCTGGCCCCGCAGGAAAGCTACGGGGAAATCGGCTTCAACTTCCGGATGACCGACATGCAGGCCGCCGTGGGGCTGGTACAGCTTTCCAAGCTTGAACGGATGGTGGAGCGCCGCAGGGAACTGGCGGCACGCTACCAGCAGGCGCTGGCCGGGGTACCGGGGCTGCGCTGCGTGCAGGACCCGGAGTACGGGACCTCCAACTACCAGTCATTCTGGGTTGAGGTGGGCCACCCGTTCCCGCTGGACCGCGAACAGCTGCTGGCCAAGCTGGCCGAGGACGGGATCTCCGCCCGCCGCGGCATCATGGCCTCGCACCTGCAGCCGGCCTACGCCGGGCATTCCGGGTACACGATCCCGCTGCCGGTGACCGAACGGCTGACCGCAAACACGCTGATCCTGCCGCTGTACCACGACCTGAGCGAAGCGGAACAGGACCGCGTGATCGCCAGCGTGCTCTCGGCCAGCGTACTGACCAGCGCCGGAGCATAGCATGGCCCAGGTTCTGCTCGTGGCCGCCAGCGGGCTGGCCAGGGAGGCTCTTGAATCCATCCGCCAGACCGGCGACCACGAGGTGTCCGGCATCCTGGACGACAACGCGGACCTGCACGGCACCCGCGTGAACGGGGTGCCGGTGCTGGGCGGCCTGCAGCTCGCGGCGCAGCGGGGCGAACAGCTGCTGCTGTGCGCCGGGAAGGGCGCCTCGCGGGCGGCCATCGCCCGGCGCCTGGGCCTGCCCGAGGAACGCTACGCAACGCACATCAGCGCCCACGCGGTGCTGGGCGGCAGCGTCAGCGTGGGCGCCGGCAGCATCGTCCTGGCCGGCACCGTGGCCACCTGCGACGTGCGCATTGGCCGCCACGTGGTCTTGATGCCGCGGGTGGTACTCACCCATGATGATGTCCTGGAGGACTTCGCCACGCTGGCCGCCGGCGCCGCCCTGGCCGGCACCGTGCACGTTGGCAGCGAAGCCTACCTGGGCACCAACAGCACGGTCCGCGAAAACCTCAGCATCGGCCGCGGCGCAGTGCTCGGCATGGCCGCGGCGCTGATCGCCAACCTGCCGGCGGAACAGACCTGGGCCGGAAATCCGGCCCGACCGCTGGGCACGGGAAACGCCGGGCCGCACCCGGCCCCGCACACTGAAAAACTTTTGAACGCAAGCCTGAAAGAAGCCACTCGATGACCAACAACTCGCTGACGACCCACGCACCCATTCCACTGGTCGACCTGAAGGCGCAGCAGCGCGAAGTCCAGGAACAGGTTAATGCCGGCCTCGCCAAGATCTTCGAGAACACCGCATTCATCGGCGGCGCCGCGGTGAGCGACTTCGAACAGGCCTATGCGGGTTTCCTCGGCGCCGGACACTGCATCGGGGTGGGCAACGGCACCGACGCGCTGGAGCTCGCGCTGCGCGCCGCCGGTGTGGGCCCGGGGGATGAGGTCATCATCCCGGCCAATACCTTCGTGGCCACGGCCGAGGCCGTGAGCCTGACCGGAGCCACCGTGGTTCCGGTGGACGTGGACCCCCAGCATCTGCTCATCGACCCGCTGGCCGTGGCCGAAGCGGTCACCGAGAAGACCAAGGCGATCATCCCAGTGCATCTGTACGGCCAGACCGCCTTCGTGGAAGAGCTGGAACCCATCGCCGCCGCCTGCGGCGCCGTGATCATCGAGGACGCCGCGCAGTCGCAGGGCGCCACCCGTTTCGGCCGTACCGCCGGAACCCTGGGCCACATTGCCGGCACCAGCTTCTACCCGGGCAAGAATCTGGGCGCGGCCGGCGACGCCGGCGCGGTCCTTACCAACGATGCAGAGCTTGCCGAACGGGTTCGCCTGCTGTCGGCCCACGGCAGCCGCGTGAAGTACGTCCACGAGGCAGTGGGCCGCAACTCCCGGCTGGATGCGGTGCAGGCCGTGGTGCTCAGCGCCAAGCTGGAGCGGCTGGCCGGCTGGAACCAGCTTCGCCGCGAAGCCGCCGCACGATACGCCAAGCTGCTGGCGGATGTTCCTGGCGTGGTCCTGCCGCGGCAGGCGGAGGGCAATGAGGACGTCTGGCATTTGTACGTCATCCAGGTCGAGGAGCGCGACCGCGTGCTGGCCGAGCTGAACGAGGCAGGCATCGGGGCGGGCATCCACTACCCGGAACCGGTGCACCTGACCGGCGCCTTTGAGCACCTGGGCTACGGCGCGGGGTCCTTCCCCGTCGCAGAGCAGGCCGCCGGGCGCATCCTGTCGCTGCCTCTGTACCCGCACATTACCGAGGAACAGCAGCAACGGGTGGTTCAGATACTTAAGCAGGTCCTCTAGCCATGGCGCAACACCGGCTTGAGTCAGGAAAGCCCGCCAAGGCTTCTGGCCCTTCGGCCGGTGGAGCTTTCGGCTGGAGCTTGGCCAATACGCTCATTTCACGGCTCGGAACGCTGGGTATCGGCATCGTGCTGGCCCGCGTGCTGGGGCCCGAGCAGTTCGGCACCTTCGCCATTGCATTGGTGGCGTTGATGGCTGTCTTGAGCTTCAACGAGCTCGGGGTGTCCCTGGCCATCGTGCGTTGGCCGAGCGATCCTGCGCTGATTTTCCCGACGGTCAATACACTGTCGCTAATCGGAAGCTCCGTGTTCTGCGCACTGGCGTGGCTCGCGGCGCCGCAGTTCACCTCGCTGATGGGGGACCCTGAGGCCACGCAGGTGGTCCGGCTGCTGATCTTGTCCGTGCTGGTCAATGGCGCGGTGGCAGGTCCCGCGGCACTGCTGCAGCGCTCGTTTCTGGAGCGACCGCGCATGGTCATCGACCAGGTGAACGTCTGGGTCGGCGCCCTCGTGTCAATCGTTCTGGCCTTGATGGGGATGGGCGCCATGGCGCTGGCCATCGGCCGGCTGGTGGGCAGCGTGCTGTCCGGCATCATGTTCCTTGCAGCTTCCCCGATTCGCTTTCGCCTGGGGTTCGACCGGCAGAAGGCCTCTGCACTGCTGAAGTTCGGGCTACCGCTGGCAGGATCCAGCATCGTGGTGTTCCTAGTTGGCTACGCGGACCAGCTCATGGCCGGTGCCCTGCTGGGGACCATCGCCCTGGGTTTTTACGTGCTGGCTTTCAACCTGTCCAGTTGGCCGCTGAACATTGTGTCCCAGCCGCTGCGGCGGGTCGCGCCGGCGGTCTTCGCCGCCGTGCAGCATGATCCGCAGCGCTCGCAAAACACCCTGCGGGGCCTGTTCGCACTGGTCGCCAGCGTGAGCATCCCGGTGTTCACCGCTCTGGCCGGCGCCGCCGAACCTCTGGTTCAGCTGATCTACGGCGAGGTCTGGATGCCTGCGGCCGCGGTGCTCATGTGGCTCGTGATCGCCGCGCTGGCCAGGGTCTTCTGCGAACTGGTCTATGACTACCTGGTGGTTGCCGGCCGGACCTCCGTGGTCTTCACGGTGCAGTTCATCGGGCTGGTGCTGCTGGTACCGGCGTTGTGGATCGGCGCAGAGCTGGGCGGCATCGTTGGCCTGGCCGCCGCGCAGACGCTGGTGTGGTTTGCCATTATTCTTCCCATTTACCTGGGGCAGCTTCGCAATCTGGGAGTGCATTTCCTCTTCCTGCTCAAGGCGTTTTGGCGCCCAGCGCTCGGTGGATTGGCCACCAGCCTGGTCTGCTACTTTGCCGGCGAACTGGATATCCATCCGCTGGCTGCCTTGGCCTTGGGCGGGCTCTTTACCTTATTGATCTTGGGATTGCTGCTTTGGCAGCAACGCGGTGAAATCGCAACGATCCGCAACATCTCGCGAAATGACGAAACGACGGTGCCAGCATGAGAATCCTTCTTTACCCTCATGACCTGGACATGGGCGGAAGCCAGCTCAATGCCATCGACATTGCATCCCAGCTTCAGGCCGAAGGGCATGAAGTCATCGTTTACGGGTGGCCCGGGCCGCTGGTCGAACGCATCAAGGAACGCGGTCTGGAGTTCATCGCTTCCCCGCGCCCGCGTTTCCGGCCCACGCCGGCAATCGTTGCCGACCTGAGAAGGCTGGCCGTTGAGCGCCAGCTGGATGTGCTGCATGGATTCGAATGGCCTCCCTCGCTCGAATGCAGGCTGGCCGTGCAAGGGCTGGAAGGGAAAACCAGCGTATCGACCGTCATGTCCATGGCGGTCGCCGACTTCATCCCGCGCGACATGGCGCTGACTGTAGGCACCGAACAAATCAGGGACGAGCGGCGCAAGAAGGGCTACTCGCAGGTCTCGCTGCTCGAACCGCCCATCGATACCCGAGAAAACCGGGCCGATGCGGCGTTGGGCGAGCAGTTCCGCCGCGCCCACGGGATTCCGGATGACAACCTGCTGCTCGTGGTTGTCTCCCGGCTGGTTCCGGAGCTGAAACTGGAAGGAATCCTCGCGGCGATTACCCACGTCGGCAAGCTCGCAGAGCACCGGAATGTGTCGTTGGCCATCGTGGGCGACGGATCAGCCGAAGATCTGGTTGCCGCGCAAGCCGCCGCGGCCAACGAGGCCCGTCCGGGCACCATCATCATGTGTGGCCAGATGTCAGATCCGCGTGGGGCTTATGCGGCGGCGGACATCATGCTGGGAATGGGCGGGTCGGCGCTGAAGTCGCTGAGCTTCGCCAAGCCGCTGGTGGTCCAGGGGGAAAACGGCTATTGGAAACTCCTGGATGAAACCACGCTCAAGGACTTCGAGTGGCAGGGATGGTACGGAGTCGGGGAGGGCGCCGAGCGCGGCGAAGCGGTACTGGCCGAAGAACTCGCGCGGATCCTCGACGACGAGCCCTTGCGACGCCGGTTGGGGGACTTCGGCCGCCGTCTGGTGGAGGAACGCTATTCGCTTCAAGCTGCTGCATCCACTATGGAGGGCATCTACACTTCAGCGCTCGACCGCCGACGGGCTTCCTGGTCCGAGGCCGTGCGCGCCGGCGTATTCTTCGGTGGCTACCTCGCCGAACGCGCCATCCAGAAGGTGCAGCGGAAGGTCGTCATGGACGACTTCAATTCGCGCAAGCTACTGGTGGAGCGCAGCCAGCATCCGGGTGCCCGGCAGCGCGTCGTCGTTTTTGTCCCCGGGACATTCTGGGATGATCTGAAGGGCACGGACCACATGCTGGCCAGCGCCTTGTCCCGAGAGGCCTCGGTACTGTGGGTGGATCCTCCGAGGACCATCCGTTCCTCGGTGTCCGAAGGCAGGGGTGTGTCGCTGAAACCGGTGGTGGTCGACCAACTGGAGAATTCGGTGACTAGAATCCGGACTCAGGTTCCGGGCGGAGTGCGCTTCGCAATCCTGCGCAACCTGTATGATCTGCTTCCGCTGCACAGGATCCGCACGTTCGTGCGGGCGCAGAGCGCGGAGAAGCCGGTGATCATCAATGCCTCGGCCACGGCATCCTTTCCCAAGGATCTGGATGGCATCAAGATCCTTTACGTCACCGATGATTGGATCGCCGGTGAACAGCTGATGGGATTGCCTGTGGGCAGCGTCATCAAGAGGTTGCGCGCGAATCTGGTCGAAGCCGATGCCGTATTCGCCGTGTCTCCGACGTTGGTCCAGGAGCTAACCCAGCTGGATCCCTCGTGCGGTGCTACGCTACTGCCCAATGGCTGCAGGCTCCAGGACCTGCTTCCCGATGCCGGCCAGCCTGCCGCCGGTCTCGTTGGGCAGCTCAATGACAGGTTGGATTTGAATCTGCTGGAAGCAATCCGGGACGCCGGAATCGCCCTGCGAATCGCCGGTCCGCTCCGGGGCAACGACCCGGCATGGAGGGCACGGATGGAAGAATTTCTCGCGTCCGACGGGGTCCAGTGGGTAGGCCAGATCCCGTCCGAGCAGATTGCAGAATTTCTTTCCCATTGCCGGGTCGGCATCACCCCATATGCCAACAATGAATTCAACCAGGCAAGTTTTCCCTTGAAGACGCTGGACTACCTGGCCGCGGGACTTCCTGTCATTTCCACGAACCTGCCGTCATCGAAATGGTTGGCCACCGAACACGTCTTGATCGCAGAATCCACCCGCGAGTTCGTGGATTTGCTGGGCCAGGCAGTGGCCACGGGCCTTGAGCCTGCCGAACGGCAGGAACGGCGCCAGATCGCTGAGCAGCACACTTGGGAACGACGAGCACAGCAACTTTTGGCCGATATTGATGACTGCGTGCTCACCGGCACGTAGACTCGAGTAAGCCGACGGACATCGTTCGTTCGGCCACGCCACCGATAATTGGGGATCGTGTGGCATGGGGGTGCCGCCGTGGCGGCAAATTTTTGGGGGAAACATGTTTGTTAACGACATGCTGCGCAGCTTAATCCACCGATGGTACATCGTACTCGCGGGATTGCTGGCGACAGCAGGCATGGTCTACGGGGCCTATGCAGTCACGCCGGTCACCTACCAGGCGCAGGCCACAGTCATACTGCTGCCGCCGGAAAAATCTGTAGTGGACGGAGACAATCCGTATCTCTACCTCGGCGGGCTGGGGCAGGCGCTGAACGTCTTGGTGATCAGCATGAACTCTGCGGAATCCCAGAAAGCCTTGGTCGGGGAGCAGGAAGGTTATGGATACGCGTTGGAACAGGACGCGACAACCACTGGCCCGATCATCAACATCACCACCGTGGCACCTGAAGCCGACGCAACCATGGCGTTGCTGGACCAAGTAGTAGCCCAGGTGCCGAAGACCCTTGTGGGGCTTCAAGACCAACTGGAAGTCCAAGCGAACGCGCAAATCGGCATCATGACACTCGCCAAGGACGCTGAGCCTGAGGAAGAAAACAAGAAGCAGCTGCAGCTCATGGCAGTCGCAGCGGGAGCCGGTGGTGTGGGTACGTTGCTGCTCGCCGCCGCCGTCGACAAGTTGCTGGCACGACGCAGCGCCAAGCGCGCCAACGATCAGGGCGGGGATAAAACGTCTCGGCGCAGGCGCTCAGATAAAAGGAGGAATTCACGGCTCGAAAACGACCAAACCGGGGACGACAGCCAGTTGCCTGGGCCGGCGACGGGTGAGGTGCCGGACGGCAGCGACTCTGACAGCCCGCGTTCGACCGACGCATCGATTCTGCAGGTCCGCAGCCTGAAAGCCTTCAACGGGTTCTAACTGATGCTGACGATTGCGCTTCCAGCACCAGCGAACACGCCCGTCAAAACGACGCGAACCAGCGTCAAGTCGGATGCAGTGACCGGGCTAAGCATCTATGTTGCGCTGATGTTCCTGATTCCCAGCGACCGGGTGGTTGCACAACTGGGCGGATCAGGCACGCCATCGGTCGTTTTTTCCATTGGACTTCTGGTCTGGTGGCTGTGGTTCCGCGCCCGACGGTCAACACGAGCGCGATTCCCCAACCCGGTAGTTATCGCCTTCACCTTGTTCTGCATTGCGGTCTTGGCCAGCGAGGTGGTCGCCGCAACCATGACCGTCCCCATGATGGATCGAAACGCCGCCGATACGGGGCTGATCAAGCTAGCCAGCTATGCCGGTGTGTTTTTCGTCGCGGCCGACGGCATCCCGAGTTTCGACCGGCTCATGGTCCTGATCCGACGATTGGTCTTTGCCGGTGCGCTGGTGGCCTTGCTGGGCGTCTACCAGTTCGCCACCGGGACGGTGCTCATCGACAGGATACCGACCCCAGGGCTGGCCAGCAGCGACGGTGGTATCGACATGCGCGGCGGGTACATGCGCCCGCGAGGCACTGCCAGGCACGCATTGGAATTCGCCTCGGTGATCACGAGCATCTTGCCGCTTGCATTGGCCTTGTGCGTGGGAGACCAGACGCGCCGGGTGATCCGCCGACTCGTTCCTGTCATGCTATTGGTACTCACCGCCTTGATTTCTTTGACTCGATCGGCGCTCATCGGCCTGGTGCTGGGGTTCGTAGCGATGTTTCCGTTCTGGGACAGCAAAGTGCGGCGCATTGCCATTGCGTCGATGATTGCCGGGATGGGCGCTGCCGCGGTCGCGTTCCCGCAGCTGATTCGGACGATCGGGGACATGTTCTCCGCCGTGGATTCAAGCGTCAACTCACGCACCGATAGCTACGGCGTCGCCTTCGAGATCTTTGAGATCCATCCGTGGTTTGGCCGCGGGTTTGGAACATTTCTTCCTTCCTACCGCATCTTGGATAACCAGCTGCTCCAGTTGCTGCTCGAAATCGGCATCGTGGGCATCCTGTGTTTCCTCGGCCTGCTGCTGACCTCCGTCTACTGCCTCTTCGCGGTGCGCAAGGCAAAAATGAGTACATTGGAAAGCCATGTGGGCGTGGGCCTGGCAGCCTCGATCACGGTCGGTGCGTCGCTCATGGCGTTTTTTGATGCGTTGTCCTTCCCCCAAGCGCCCGGAGTCCTCTTCTTGGTGCTTGGATTGGCGGCGGCGTACGTGAGGCTGGTCGGCGAGGAGAACACCTATAACAGGATCATGATCCCCGTGGTTTCCGTATCAAAGCATCGGGCGCATCTGCTGGCAACGGTAGCGGCGATGCTGGTACTGCTCATTGCGGCGCCCGTTGCCATGGCAATCAAGTCGACTCCGGGCATTGTCTGGGCCCAACGCGACGTTGTTTTCCTTCCGCCGGCTTCCTCGGTGGGCGGCAATTCACTGAGATCCGATGCTCGGGACCTGATTCCGTTCGCCACCATGGTTGAGCACAGCTATGACGGGGTGCACGGGCTGGACGCCATCCAAACTGTGTCGGCGCCAATTTATGGAACCGGTATCTCCTCTGGTTCAGCTGTGTACGTCCCGAACGCGGGAGGCCAATGGCAAACGTACATGACCGACGCAATCATCAGCGTCGAAGTGGTCGCAGACACTAACGAGGCGGCATTGCAGAAGCTCAATGTCATGACCGACGAAATCGTGGCTTTGGCTGCACAACCTCAAGCGGATATGAAGATCATCGAAAGTGCCTATATTCTCACCGATACGTATCCGGAAGAAGTTGTGCCGCAGACCATCATGCCGCGGACCAAATGGGCCCTGTTGCTCTTTGGATTCCTCACCATTGTGGGTGTTGGATTTGCCTACGACTTGACCCGGCGAAAGCTCGGCTGGCCCTAACCGCAACTGATTCACGAAAGGCGAGATATGGACTACAAGCGAACGCAGAAGGCAGCCGCCGTCTGGAAGCCAGTGCTGCTCCTTTCGGCCGGCCTGCTGGCCCTGTCCGGCTGCAGCACGGCTGCCGGGAACGTATCTTCGCTGCAGGATGATCAGCGGGCCATCGACGGAGGCGCCGATTACTATTCGCAGTTCACGAATGGACTGCCCGATGACACCGGGTTCTTTCCGCTGGCTCTTTGGCATGAGAGCCTGACCGACGTCGCGGGGGTCCAAGCCGACAAGTCGTTCGGAATCAACACCTATGTTGAAGTCACTCCGGACTCGGACACTTCCTTGGCCCGGAACCAAGACATGTATGTTCTGTCCAGCCTTCCCACAGAAGAACAGAACGGATTCGTGCTGCCTGATGAAGTGGACATGTGGGCCAAATCCGGCGACGGTCTCTGGACCGGGGCCTGGCCGGGGGAAGCCCCCGTGTGCGAACCGGAAGAGAGTCGCTGCGGTTACACCGTGATGGAGCAATCCCTGGCCAAGGCGCCACAAGGCTTGGCTGTCTACGCGAACTTCGGCAAAGGGGTGACGTTCTGGGATCCGGATGAACCCGGGAAGAAGTTCGTCAATTCCTATGCCGATATAGTCTCGGCCGACAACTACTGGTTTACGGACCCGAATATCTGCAGCCAGCATGAGGGGGGAAGACGATTTGAGACGCCGCGGGACATGACCGCGGAAGAATGCCGTCTCGCCGCCAACTACGGGTGGACGGTCGAAAGAATCCGTAACCTGATGGATCCCGAAGCTCGCAAGCCCGTGTGGGGATTCGTTGAAATCGGGCTGCCTTTCGCCAACGGCTCTCGCCCGATTGCCATCCAGGAGATCCGTGCGGCGGTGTGGCAGAGCATCATCGCCGGGGCTCGGGGCATTGTGTACTTCAACCACAGCTTCGGCGGAACGTGCCAGTCCCAGCATGTGTTGCGGGACTGCGGAACCGAGCTGGGCAACGATCTTTCGGCGATCAACATGGAGGTGGCCAATCTCGCTGCGGTCATCAACGCCCCCATTCTTGAAGGAGCAGTGGCCGTCAATGGCCCGACGAACGCGGTGGTCAAGTCTGTCGGCCATGACTTGTACATCTTGGCTGGTTCGGCACAGGCAGCGAAGCAGGAGACGGAATTCAGGGTCTCATGCGATCTGCAAGGAAGTGTTGAAGCCATCGGTGAAGGCCGGACGATCCGGGCACCTGGCGGAACGTTCACAGACGTGTTTGCCGACGGTAACGCGATTCACCTCTACAAGCTTGCCGGGGCCAGCTGCTGAACCGTTGAGCTGCTGGGACCCCACCACGCGGCGAGGGCCCGCATGCCGCTTGGGCGCGCTACACGCCGCCGGGTTCTACGTGCCTTTCAGCAGAGGAGCTATGCGCAGCCGCCAAGCTTGCCCCGCTCAACTGCGGCTGGTCAAGTCCCGCTCCCAGGTGACAACCTTGGTCTGGTCCTGCCGGTTCTTTAGCCTGGCAGCGGCAACCATAAGGGCATAGACCGTTGCATCAAGCGCCGACCGCGGCCCCGCAACGGAACGCGCCAATTCTCGGGCTGTCTGCATAGTGCCGGAGGTGGTGGCCATGGTTGGGGCCTCCGAAGCAATTTCAGCCTGCCCGCGATAGTTGCGCTTCAGGATGCCCATCAAGGCCTGGACCGTGCGCGGGGTCGCGACCTTGACCGGGATGCTTGGTACGATCTGCTTTTCCTCGGCCCCGAACTGCAGATCCACAAACAGGTCGTCGCCGGTGAGCTCCGGGAACTGCTCGAACCGGGCACGTCCCGAGGCGCTCATGGCGTACGCCCCGGCGCCCCACAGCGCGCTGTTGGTCGAGGGCAGCCGGCGGCGCGCCCGGTAAAAGGAACGGACCGCCCACGATGCACCGGTGGTGTCGTATTCGAACGCGGGACGGGCAGACAACGCACCTGGCTGGTTCAGCCGTTCGAAGGTCATGCGCAAGGCCGACACAGTCAACGTGATATCGGCATCCAGATACAGCCGGGGGAAGGTATCGGTGGATTCGTCGGCCATATTCAGGGCCGCCACCTTCGACGGGACGGGAGATTCAATCACCCGCACTCCGGCAAAACTGCGGGCAATATCCGCAGTGTTGTCGGTGCAGCCGTTGCAGGCAACGATGACCTCGATCGTGCCTGCCGCCGCCAGCGGAGCCAACGGGGTCAATGTGCGGGCAATGACACTGGCCTCATTGTGCGCCGGGATGATCACCGCACCGTGGGGGAAATACGCACCCCCATTGACCGTCTGCGTCCCGGAGGGTAACGCCTGCCAGGATTTCTCGTCGGCGACCCGTGCGAAAAGGCCCCGATGCGCCGGCTTGTTGCGCCGCGCGGCTTGGTGCAGGGCCACAAGAGCATGGAATGCGGACGCATGGCGCGGCGTTCCGTGCTTGCGGGCGTAACGCACCCGGTTGACGGCCATGAGTGCGTTGAGCTCCAGGGAAGCTCCCGACCCGCCCATCTGGTGGGTCATCACCGCTGCTGGCTCGTACCAGATCTTCGCCCCCGCAGCACGCGCACGCTGGAAGTAGTCCGTCTCCTCCGAGTACAAGAAGAACTGCTCATCCCATGGGCCGAGCTGCCGCTCCAGCTTCGCGTCGATGAGCAGCGCGGCACCCGTGGCCCAGTCGATCTGGTGCGGATAGGCGTAGCTTTCCGAATCGAACTCGATCTCGGTGGTCCATCCCGGCCTGGATGAAAGCTTGGCGCCAAACAACGCGTCACCCAGCGCACGCATCAAGGTCGGCTCGCGGCGCAGCGATACGTAGGTTGTCCCGTCCGACTCCAAAAGTTTCGGCACCACAATTCCCGCCCCCGACCGGCGCATGCGTGCCGTCAGTGCTGAAATAGCTCCGGGGGAGACCGTCAGGTCGGGGTTGAGCACCAAAACGGCATCGCTGTCGCCGATCAGCGTGCGGGCCATGTTGATACCGCCTGCGTAACCGAGATTGGCCCGATTTTCCAAGACGAGGACATCTTCGTGTTCTTCAAGGATGGAAAGGGTTGCATCGCGGGACCCATTGTCGGAAACCACCACCCGAAGGTGCATGTTCTGCGCTTCGTTGCGCAGGCTGTCGAGCAGGTCTTGAATCGAATCTTCATTGTTGTAGGTGACGGCCAGGATGCTCACGTCAGCGTGTTCCGAAGCGGAGCAGAACCTACCCGGCGAAGTCTGCAACCGCTCCAGCGCCTTCGGGAGGTTTTCGACCTTGCGAGGTTCGACGCGTCCCGTCAGATGGGCGCGCTCACGTCGGATCCGCAGTAATCCCGGGGGATCGTTGACCAGATAGCGCTGCGCCAGTCGACGAGGTTCAAGGCTCAGCCGCCATGCCCATTCCAGGCCGTTGTCGCTGACCCAGGCAGGCGATCGCTTGACTGCGCCGGCCAGGAAATCCACCACGGCGCCGAAGGCCAGAAGCACCTTGGCCCCGGTTAGGGCTCCATAGCTGGCCATCCACAGCTCCTGGCGAGGCTTGCCCAGGCCCACCACCAGGATGTCGGTCTGCGAGTCGTGGATTTGTTCGGCCAGCTCGAAGGACGCCTGCGGATTCTCGACGTCGTCCCGCGACGGGGCCCAGAATCCCGAAACCTTGAGCTGTGGCCTGTCCACCGGCAGCGTTGCGGCCAGCTGCCGCTGCACCCGAGGCTGGCCTCCGAGGAAACCGACGGAGAGATTCTCCTGCTCGGCGGCATCGAGGATGGGCCCTATGAGATCGCTGCCGGCCAAGCGCGGCCACGTCTGCTTAGTGATCTGGTTGGCTTGGGCCACCAACGGCGCCCCGTCAAGCAACGTCAACCAGTGCATGCCGCGCTCTGCGGCATCGTGCACCGGATCGTTGCCGGGGCGCAACGGCCTGGTGTTGTGCGTTGAATCGCCCAGCACCCCGCGCCACCGGCTTTCGTTGCCGAACTGCACGATATGGTCCAAGTTCGCCGACACGACCGAGAGCGGGCCCACGGAATCCGTTGGCGCCAAGGCATGATCGATGATCCGCTTGACCGCAGCGGGCTGGTCCATCAGGTCGACGACGATGCCTCCGAGACTGATTTTTTGATGAGTTGAGTACACTTGCGACTCCTTGCAAAATCCAGCCGGGCGCGGCCGCAGGGCTTTGCTGCAGGCGGCAGGGACTGGTACGACGTAGGTGAATGAAAGGCGCGGCGGATTCAGCCGACCGGGGCGAGCTGTTCGTCAGCGACGGAATAGCGCTCGCCGGTAGCGGGACAGACCCACTCATCGCCTTCGAGGACCAGGCGGTGGCCTGATTTTCCGACCCAGCCGATCTGCTTTGCAGGAACTCCCGCCACAAGTGCATGTGCAGGAACGTCCTTGTTGACGACGGAGCCCGCGGCCACCATGGCCCAGGCACCGATTTCGACAGGCGCAACACAAACCGCGCGGGCGCCGACGGACGCTCCTTCGTGCAGGGTGACGCCCACTGCATGCCAGTCCGAACCGTCTTTCAGCGAGCCGTCGGTATTGATGGCGCGCGGATAGAGGTCGTTGGTGAGCACGGCGGCGGGGCCGATGAACACGCCATCTTCAAGGCGCGCAGGTTCATAGACCAAAGCGTAGTTCTGGATTTTGCAATTCTTGCCCAAGATCACGTCAGGGCCGATGTAGGCACCTCGACCGATGTTGCAGCCAGCGCCGATCTCGGCCCCCTCGCGGACCTGCGCCAAATGCCAGATGCGTGCGTCGGCACCGATACGTGCCCCCGCGGAAACATCAGCGGTGTTTTCAATATGTGACATGTAATTTCCCCCAAGTATGGCTCCGTATTAGCCATGGGCGCCCAGCAAGTGCGGTGTTGGGCACCTCGTAGCTCCGAGGATAGATTCAGCGCACAACTTTCTCAATGCGAATTGCTGAATTACGTGGCAAATAGGTGGGAATAGCGTACTTGCAAGTAGTAATCGAGTGTCACGCTTGGAAGCCAAAAGCGACATCAGGGCCCATGGCGTTCTAGTCTTGTGGTGGTGATATTCCGCATTCGTGGGGGATCGGGATATCCATGGGGGAGAAAATGAAATTCAAGTCTTTGATTGCCGTAATTCTATCTTTGGCGGCAATTCTTTTTGCGGTGGCTATGACGCTGGACTGGATGGGGCGACCAGAGGCGCCATCAATGGCTGGAGCACCGTCGAGCACCGCGGTTGCGGGCGCTTCCAAGGGCACCGATTCGCCGACAGGCAGCGCCGATACGCCCATCGAGACATCGCCGACGCAGCCATCGTCCGGCGGCGCGAAGCCTTCCCAGCCAGCGGACACTTCGGAGAACGTCGAAGCGACCCGCCCGAGCTGGAATCCGCAGCCAACACAGGCCGATGAACGCCTTGAGGTTCCTGAGGATCCTGAGAAATCCTCCGGCGCCCTGCCAAGCGGCGAACCGCGCAAGCCGGTGTTGACCAAGGCACCGAAGCCCGGAGCCGCAGAGGGGAAGCTGACCAAGGGATTCCCCAAGGACGCCATGCCGCTGCCGTCGTCCACGACGATTGAATGGTCTTCCGTCGAGAAGCAGTCCTCGCTGGTCATGGTGGGGGTGCAGGGCCGCAGCAAGCAGGGCGTGGAAGAAATCCTCGCGTTCTACGAGTCGCATTTCAAGGACCTCCAATGGCTGGCAACCACCAGTTCCGAGGCTGACGGGAGCACCCGGCTACAGGCAGGATTCGGTCAGGACACCGCCACGGTGACACTGCACCAGCTGCCCACAGGATTGACCGAAATCAACGCTGCCGGCGTCTTCACCGTGGAGGACTAGGGAAAATGTACCTGAGCCTCTCGGACTGGAGAAGCAACAAGGCATCCAACACCTCCCGGGCCGCAAAAGTGGCGTTCAAGGCCTCGCCGACGGTGATCGCCCTGGGCATCGTGAGCATGCTGACGGACATCTCCTCGGAATCCGTCGCCGCCATCCTTCCCATGTACATCACCGGTGCGCTGGGGCTGTCCATGATCGCCTATGGATTCTTCGAGGGCCTGAACCAGTCGGCCAGCGCGCTGGTCCGCATCGCCGCCGGATACGCCGCCGACCAGACCAGCCGGCCCAAACCGGTAGCAGTCGCAGGCTATGGGCTGTCCATGGTGGCGCGTATCGGACTGCTGTTCGCCACGGGGTTCGCCGGAATCGCCGCAATCATCGGGGTGGACCGCGTGGGCAAGGGGATCCGCACGGCGCCGCGCGATGCCATGATCCAACAGGCGTCCCAGCCCGAGCACCTGGCTCGCTCCTTCGGCCTGCACCGGCTGCTGGACACCATCGGCGCCACCGCGGGCCCCATGCTGGCTTTCGTCGTCCTGCTGCTGGTCCCTGACGGATACCGTGCAGTTTTCGTGCTGTCGCTGGCCGTGGCGATTCTGGGCGTCGCGGTGCTCGTTCTGGTGGTGCCCAATCGCAAGCTGGGGGCGAAGCCCGTACCTGCAGCGCAGTCCCGCACTGCGGCCGCGGAACCGGAGCGGAGCATCCAGGTGCTGAAATTCAAGCCGTTGCTGCGGATGCTGTCGCGCGGGCGGATGGGAAGGATGCTGTGCGCCGCGGGCTTGCTCGGCCTGCTGACGGTCGGCGACGGCTTCGTCTACCTGGCGCTCATGGCCCACGGAACGATGGACTACTTCTGGTTCCCGCTGCTGTTTGTGGGCTCCAATCTGGTGTTCCTGCTGCTGGCGATCCCCTTGGGCAAGCTGGCAGACCGGACGTCCCGGGCAGCAGTTTTCGTTGCGGGCCATCTAGCACTAGCCGTCGCCTACCTGTGCGCCAGCGGGGGAGGATCGCTGTTCTTCATCGTTTCCGCCCTCGCAGCTCTGGGGCTGTTCTACGCGGCGACCGACGGAGTGCTGGCGGCCTTGGCTGGACAGCTTTCGCCGGAGGGATCGGTGTCCACGGGGATCGGGGCGGCGCAGACGGTTGTGGCCGTAGCCCGCTTGTTGTCCGCTACGGGATTCGGCGTGCTGTGGGTGCTGTTCGGGTCTAACCTCGCCCTGCTCGGCGTCGCGGCCTTGCTTTTGCTCGCGGTCCCGTTGGCTTGGTATCTTTTGCTCGGAAAAGCCTCCCGGCCGATTGAGGAGAATTCATGAGCGATACCGGGCCCAAGTTCCTGGGAAGGCAGCGGACGCTGGTTCTAATTGCCATTGCGGTGCTGGTCCTCGGAGCGGCCGGGATCTACAGCGTGCAGGCCTTCCAGCGCTACCAGGAACGTACAACCGGCGCCTCGGCGGCGGCGTTGCGTGCGACCATGCCCGAAGGCGACCGCATCGTCTTCCGCAATACCGCCATGGGAGAGGGCTACGGGTCCATGGCCGCCGTCGCCCTGGACGCGCCGTCAGGCCAGCGCGCGGTGACCGAGATTCCCTGCGACCGGGTGGCCGAGCGTGCGGGGCTGGTGTCCTGCATGAAGACGCGCCGCGGGATTCCCACGACCTTCGAAAACGACGTGCTTGATGCCGAC
Organism: Glutamicibacter protophormiae; assembly: GCF_014647495.1. Taxonomy (GTDB): domain Bacteria; phylum Actinomycetota; class Actinomycetes; order Actinomycetales; family Micrococcaceae; genus Glutamicibacter; species Glutamicibacter protophormiae. The sequence continues at coordinate 190,045 of NZ_BMPH01000004.1, read as the reverse complement.
GGAAACCTTGTTGAAACCCTGCCGCTTCCAGGCATCCCGAGCCGCACCCGTATTTCTGACGGAGGCCTGGTGGCAACCACGTCATTCGTGACAGGGCATTCCTACGCGGCCGGGAGCTTTTCCACCGAGACCACGGTGACGAGGGCTGACGGCAGCGGGTACGGAAACCTTGAAGACTTCACCATGATGGTTGACGGCGAGGAGCTCACTGCCGTGGATCGCAACGTTTGGGGCGTCAGCTTCGTCTCCGAAGACGAGTTCTACGTGACCGTCGCCTCCGGCGGCAATACCTGGCTGATGAAGGGGAGCTTCTCCACGCGGACCTTGGCCTCGGTGCTCGGGAACGCCGAATGCCCCTCGGTATCGCCGGACCGCACCCGCGTCGCGTACAAGAAGCGCACCGGTTCGGGCGCGGCGGTGCATTGGGATATTGCGGTGCTGGATCTGCAGACCGGCAAGGAAACTGTCATCGGGTTGCGCGACGGCTTCGACGACCAGCTTGAATGGCTGGACGACGGCCGGCTGCTGTTCGGGGTTCCGCGTCCCGGAGCAGTGGGAGACAGCGACGTCTACGTCATCGATGCCCGGGCCGAGGCGGAACCCGAGCTGCTGATTGAACATGCGTGGTCGCCATCGGTCGTGCGGTCGGCCAACTAGCGAGGCGGTGCCGGGCCGTGGCGTGACAAGGCGTGGCCGGGGAGAATACTCTCCCCGGCCACGCCTTGTACTGTTTCTGTTGATGTCCGGAGACCACAGCGCCCGCGAACTGCGGATGCTGCCCTTCCCCCTACTGCTCCGAAGCCTCGGGCGGCCTGGAGGGTTGCGGCACAACGCCGTCCGTGTCGTCCGGCGTCGGCGTAGGTGTTTCGCCGCCGTCCGCGGTGGGCGTGGCCGTCGGGGATGGCTGCGCCGGCTCCGGATCCCCGGTGTTCTGCGGTGCCGCCGGAACCGTGGATTCGGCAGGCCCGTCGGAGGCCTGCTCCACCGAGGAGGGCTCGTCCGGTGCTTGCCGGGCTGCTGGCGCCTGATTGACCGAATACAGCAGGTCCACGAAGTAGTTGCTGTTGTTCCAGGAATTCGAAGGCCGGCTTCCGGGGCCGTAGGCGAACAACCCGTTGCTGCCCGACAGGCTCAGCGCTGCGTTGTCCTTGCCGTTGGCGAAGTCCGCACCAGTGACGACGTACCCGCCGTTGGGCGCGTGGTAGGACACCGTGAACTGCTCACCGTTGCTGATCGCCACCGGAGTGCTCAGGTACGCGGTATACCAGCCCGGAGTCGTGGCCGGCCCGAAGGTCGTGGTGGCCAGCAGGTTGCCCTGGGTATCCCACAGGCTTCCGCTGGAGGCCCCGGAGCCGGTGCTGCCGCGGTAGTAGCGGATCGCGTGGACCGTCAGGTCGGCGGATGCCGCCAGATGCATGCCCAGCTCGACCTCGCCGGTGTCCTGCGGATCCAGGGTCTGCGGAACCTGGTCTCCCAGGAAGGAATCCAGCTGGAGATCGGCTCCGGCGGTGTGGACGGTCCACGGCGCGATGGCGGCCGCGCCGGATTCCACGCCGCGGATGTTCTGCGGCGTGATGGTCAGCACGCTGCTCTCCGGCAGGGCGGAGGCCGGCGTGAACGTCATCGTAGTGCCCTGCTGGCCCAGCTGCGAGGTCCCCGGGATCTCGCCGTCCGGCCCGGTGACCTTCAGCGTGGCACCGCTCTCCAGCGCCTGGCTGAAGGTTGCGCTCAGCGTGCTGTCCAAGGCGACGTTCGAGGCTCCGGCTTCAGGGTTGCGTTCGGTGACGGTGACCGGCGGAGCCTTCGGGACGAACCTCACGTCCACCAGGTAGCTGGTGGTGACCGTGGACGCCGGGTACCCCGTGCCGTAGCTGTAGTGGCCGGCGCCGACACCGGTCTTCAGATGCCCGGTCTGCGCGGTCGCGGCGAACTTGCCCGGCGTGGCCGGGTAGGTTCCGTTGCTGCGGTAGGCGGCCACGTAGTCGTTGTTCGGCTGGATCTGCACCGGTGTCTCGAAGGCGGCGTACTGCCAGCCGGAGACGTTGGTGTCCGGGAATTGGACCGTTGCCAGCACCTCGCCCGAGGTCGAGTACAGCGTGCCGGTATGCGTTCCGGTTTCTCCGATGCTCCGGTAGAACTCAAGCCCTGTCAGCTTTCCTTCGACATCCGAGGAGAACCGGGTGCCAAGGGTGACCGGGGTACCGTCGGCAATCGCCGCGACGGTGGGTGTCTCGGTGTTGTTGAACAGCCCGCACGGGCAGTTCGCGGGATCCTCGGGCATCGCCTGGGTCCTGAATGAATAGGAGGACGGGTTGGCGAAGCCTTCCGGCTCCCCGCTGATGGAGAAATCCACGGTGTAGACGGTGTCCGCCTGCAGCGGCGCCTGCGGGGTGAAGGTCAGCGTGGTCCGTTCGGCGTTCAGCGCCGAGGAACCGTCCACGGCCGTGCCTTCCAGCTTCAGGGACAGGCTCGACCCCTCGGCCACCGGTCGGTTGAATGTCGCGCTCACCGCAGACGAGGTCTGGACCGCCGAAGCCTGCGCTTCGGGACTGCGGGAGGTGACCTTCAGGTCGCTCGGTGCCGAACTGCTCGGCGATGGCGTTTCGGTGGGCTGCCCGGAGCCGGAGAGGCTTCGGTAGACCAGGTCTGCGAAGTAGTTGCTGTTGTTCCAGGAACTGCCGGGCATGCTCCCGGCGCCATAGCTGTAGATGCCGTTGGCGCCCGTCAGCGACAGGACACCGTCGGTCTTTCCGTTGGCGAAGTCAGCGCCCGTGAAGACATACCCGCCCTTCGGGGCCTGATAGGAGACGGCGAACTCGGCCCCCGCGGCCAGGGTGACCGGGGTGCTCAGGAACGCGGTCTGCCAGCCCTGTGCGGTGGTCGCGGGGAAGCTGGCGGTGCCCAGGAGGTTGCCCTGCGCGTCCCAGATGCTTCCGGTGTGCTCGCCGTATCCCAGCGGGCCCTGGTAGTAGCGCAGCGCCTGGATTTCGATGTCCTGGCTGCTGGTCAGCCTGATGCCGAGCTCGGCCGCGGAAGAATCCGATGGATCGAGATTGGCCGGTTCCTGGCTGCCCAGGAAGGTGCGCAGCTGCTCGCCGCCTCCCGCGGTGCGGAAGGTCCACGCCGGGATCTGTGCCGCACCGGTGTCCGTGCCGGAGATGTTCTTCGGCGCGACGGTGATAACGCTGGCCTCGGGCAAGGGGGCGCCGGGGGTGAAGGTCAGTTTCCTGGCGTCTTCCGAGACCGCGGTGGTTCCGGCGATGGCGTTGCCACCTGTGCTGACTTCCAGCTGGGCTCCGGCTTCCAGCGGCTGGCTGAAGGTGGCAGAGATCTGCGAGTCCACCGGGGCATCGAAGACGCTGCTGGCAGGGGATCGCTCGCCGAGGCTGACGGGCTTGCCCTGCGGCTGGAAGCGGACGTCTACCAGATAGCTGCTGGAGACCATCGAGTCCGGGAACTGGTCGCTATAGGTGTAGTGCCCGGCCGAAGCACTGGTGCGCAGCGGGCCGACCTGCGTCGGGCTGCCTAGGGCGCCGGGGGAGACCGGGTAGATGCCGTTGCTGCGGTAGGCCGCCACGTACTCGGTGTTCGCGGAGATGGTCACCGGGGTGTCGAAGGCGGCGTACTGCCAGCCGACGGCCGAATCATCCGGGAAGGTGGCCTCGGCGAGCTGCTGGCCGGTGGCGGAGTACAGCCAGCCGGTGTGCGCTCCGGTTTCGCCCGGGCTGCGGTAGAACTCCAGTCCCAGCAGCTGCCCGTCTTCGACGGCGGAGAAGCGGGTGCCCAGGGTAACCGGCCGGCCGTCGTTGACCGACGGCACGGCGGGAACCTGCGCATCCGGGTACAGGCCGCACGGGCAGTCGTTCGGATCCGCCGGCGTGGCGAGCACCGTGGTGAAGCTCCAGGTTCCGCCGCCGCTCACCGGGTTGCCGGTGGTATCCGTGGCGCTGATCTGTGCCGTGTAGGTGGTGCCCTTGGCCAGTTCGGCTTGCGGGGTGAAGACCGCTTTGCGTGTGGCCGCGTCATAGGAGGTGGCACCCTGGACTGCGGTATCGGAGGCGTCTTTCAGCGTGATCTGGACCGACCCGGGATCGACCTTCTTGGACAGGGTCGCCCCGATGGGCGTGGTGGTCGGCACGCTGCGTGCGGTGTCTATGGGGGAGTGTCCGTAGGCGCTGAGGCTGATGGACTCCCCGGTTTCGAAGACCGCGTCGACGAAGTAGTTCGCCCGGTCCCAGTCACGGGTGGGGAACCCTGCGCCGCTGACGAACAATCCCGCGGCCGGAGCGCCGAAGCCGCCGGCGGCGCTGATCGGGTTCGCCTCGGCTCCGCGGTAGGCGAAGTCCTGGGTGACGGCCGAATAGTGGCCGTTCGGCGCGTGGTAGGAAACCACGAACTCGTCCCCGGCACGGGCTTCGACAGGCTTGGCAAAACTTGCGGTCTGCCAGCCTTCGGCCGATTCGTTGGAGAACGTCACGGTGGCCAGCTCGGTGCCGTTCAGCGTCCACAGCGTTCCGGTATGCGTGCCGGTGTTGGCCTTGGACTTGTAGAAGCGCACGCCGGTCACGTACCCGTCGGTCTGAGCGGTGAAGCGCAGACCCAGTTCCACCGCCGCCGAGTCGCCGGCGTCAGCGGTGGCCGGCACGCGCTCGCCGAACACGCTGTAGGGTCCGGTGATCTGCAGCGGCACCGCAGTGCCCTGTTGCGGGTAGTTCGCTGAGTCGTCCACCGCACGCACCAGCAGCTGCTCGTCGCCGCTGCCTTCCTGGACTGCGGTGAAGCTCCAGTTGGCCGTTCCCTGGGCGGCCTTCCAGGTCGTTCCGCCGTCGAATGAATACTCGACCGCGGCGACACGGCCCCCGGGGTCGCTGGCGGTGCCCTTGACGGTGATTTTCTCGCCGTTGCGCACCGAGCCCGTGGGTGCGGTGGTCACGTTGACTGTGGGCGCGGTGGTGTCCTTGGCCGCGGTGGGCATAACCAGCCCGCTCATCAGCGTGGTCGGCATCGAATCCATGTCCGCCAGTAGGTTCACCTGGGCCTGCTGCATGCGGGCGTCGGCCGGCGCGCCGTCTCCGTCATGCCACTGGTCCAAGCCCCAGGTCCACTGCACGGACCCGGTGGAGAAGACCAGCGCCCCGCTGGCCGCACGATACATGGTTGTGTGGTGCGTGGTGCTGCCGGCGGCCACGGTGTTGCCGAAGTCCTGCAGGTATTCGGGAACCGAACCGGTGGTGGTCGACAGGTGGATCAAACCCGGTGGGCGGAAGCCGTTGGGCAGATCTTCATTCGATTCGTAGCCCACGGTATGCGGAGCCAGCTCGGTTTTGGCCCCCGGGCTCTGGGCATTCAACGGCGTATCGCGCCACAGGCGCATCTTGCCTTCCTCCGCGTTGACCGTCACGGGCAAGTCGCCGCTGTTGACCACGTAGGCAGTGCCGGTCAATCCGTTTTCCGGAAGTCCGCCGCCGTTGGCGGTGGAGGCGAAACGAGGGTCCCGCCAGGTTCCGGTCCATTCTTCGGACGGGTCGATCTTGTTATTGCCCCAGGTTTCCTTGTAGGTGACCAAGGTGCGGTAGTCCTTCTGGTCCGTGGGCGATTTCTCGTAACGGGTGCGCCAGTACACCTCGTTGCCGGTCAGGAACTGCAGGTTGACGCCGGCATCCCTGGCCTCCTCGACGTTCTTTCGCTGCGCTCCCGACCAGTATTCGTCGTGTCCTACGGAGACGAAGACCTTGTGGTTCTTCAGCAGCTCGCCGTGCCGGTCCGTGTCCACGCCGGAGAAATAACTGACGTCGTAGCCGTTGCGCTCGAGGAAGCGCACCAGCGGATATTCGGCACCGAAGTAGAAATCGCGGGCTTCCAAACCTGCGCGGGTGGCGAAAGGCCGGTTGTAGCTGAGCTTGAAGGCCCGGCCGTTGTCGGCGCCCGAGTAGAAATCGGAGCCGCCGTACAGGTTGTAGGCGTGCCAGGTGGGGTCGGAGGTCTGGACCAGTACGTCCGAGGTGCTGGCCTCGTTGCGCACGATGAAGGTGATGTGGCTGGATCCGCCGGTGTCCTTGCGGGTGAGCTTGGCCAGGTAGACGCCGGAGACGGCGTCCGCCGGAACATTCCACGAGGCGGAGACCGCCCAGGTCCCGCAGTCGATCAGTTCCGTGGTGACGTCGCTGAGGCATTCGGGCTGGCGCTGCGGCAGCTGGGCGCTGGGCTGGACGGAGGTGATCTTGCGGGCGCCCAGCCCCTGGTACCAGCCGGTGCGGTAGATGTCGATGGAGTAGGCGTTCGCGTCCGTATCGATCTTGAAGTCGACACGTTGGCCTACGTTGACGCTAATGTCGGTGGCGAACCCCTGGATGGAATCGTCCCCGGCACCGTCGATGTCCCATTCTTCGAAGGACGTCCCCAGTTTCGAATTCTCGCAGACGATCGCGTTGGCCTCAGGCCCGCAGCCTGGTGTCACCGCAGCTGCAGGAACCGCTGGCAAGCCGACGGCGACCAGTACCGTAGCAGAGAAAGCCGCCGCGGAAATCTTCGCGGTGCGGCTGAATGTCGTTATAAAGCGGCGTGTCATCCCCATGACGAAGCCCATTTCATCCCCCAATGATGCGTCTCCCGACGCGCGAGCGTGGATGCCGCCGAAAGAACATCTCTCCGGGGCATGCCCAGCATACGGCGAAACACAATCTTTAAAGTATGGGTTCCGTAAAATCAGGAAATATCCGAGTGTGCAATTTGCGTCACTGTGTTCCCAATGGCGGTGCAGGGTTGAGCATTCTTACAAGTCACATCGCAGAGAATTCAGTCGGAGCAGGGCCTGTCCCGATGAGGAAAAGATGGGAAGCACCAGCGTTTGGGCGCCTTCGGCTGGCCGGTGGCATCTTGCACCATCCATGAAGTTCCGTCGGCCCGCGAGGGCATCAAAATAATTCTTACTTAGTTGTAGGCGACACGATGAGAAGAAGTTCTTTTGCCAGCGGGCATTAGCGCCGCCTGTTTCCGGGCCATTGCATTCCAAGGCGACCCTATAAGAATTGCACTTGATCGAACTCGGCTCACGGGCGAATGGAGCTGATTCAATGGGCGCTATGGTGCGGAACTGCGTTCCCTGGATCTCGGTTCCAAGGACCAGGTCTCGGACTTGCCCACCATGTTGCCGACTGCGTTGGCGCCCAGCCAAAACTGCCGCCAGGAAAACGAGCGTGGTATCAAAATGCGGGGTGGTCCTCACCGAGTAAGTGCGAATTCTGCGCACCCTTGCGAACCTGGCTCGGCCGTCGGGGCATACGTCATCCGGCCCAAAGGCTATTCAAGTAGCGAACCGAGTAGAGGGAAACCCCAAACACTTGGAAAAAAGCCAAAATCAAGTACGCGGAAGGGGTGGCAATATTGCATATGAATCCTATCGTAGGGAGTGGATACTGTGGCCAAATCCGGCCAAGCGTTACATCGGGGGAATTGGACGCACGCTCATGAAGCTAGACGACGGGTATTCGTGGGGCAACCCTCACGGCTTGGTTTTGCCGGAGGATACGCCGCGACAAGAGATTCCGAATAATGTGTCGAGGGCCGAGAGGGAAGAAATTGCTCCGGGTTCCGGACCTCTAACTGAAAAGCGTCAACACAATCGAATGGCCGTTCCACCGGCGATGGAATCGCATGTGGAAGGCCGGCGGCCTCGCTCCTTGCTTGTTGGCTATGCAGCTGGGGCCTACGACTTGTTCCACATCGGTCATCTCAACATTCTCAGGCAAGCGAGACAACGTTGCGACTATCTGATCGCTGGAGTCGTGTCAGATGAAATGCTGAGAGCAAATAAGGGCATCGAACCTTTCATTCCGGAGGACGAGCGTTTAGCTATCGTCCAAAGTATTGAATTCGTCGATGAAGCAATACTTGAAGATTTACCTGACAAGCTAGAAACGTGGAAAATCCTGAAATTTAATGTTTTCTTCAAGGGCGATGACTGGCGAGGCACAGCGAAGGGCCAGGATCTTGAAGAACGTTTCGGCAAAGTTGGTGTCGACATCGAGTACTTGCCGTATACCTTGCACACATCATCAACTAAGCTCCGGATGGCCCTGGATAACTTTGAACGGATAGCTCGAGGTCAGTAGCCAGCGGGGTCGATTGGGCCTTCCAGCCATCGACTTCGATTTGGCATGATGAAATTGGCCTTGCGGGGCGAATAATTGGTACTTCTTTGCTGGATGGGTCGGTTAGCTAATTCGCCTCTTGCCTTCCAACTCGTTCGTGGTTCACGGCGGCTCCTACCGCCTTGGCCGCTGTGGCAGTGGCGGTGAAAATTGTGAGCGACGTGCAGGGCGTCCCCAAAAATGCTCATCTGCCTGAGGGGCCATTGACGCATCGTTACTTGGTGCGTGCATGATATCGCGTGGACGAAAATCTGTAGGCCGCGAACTTTTCGGGTCGATGTCCCGCACGCGTGATTTCGAGAGCGTCATTTTCGGTGCGGCCAAGCTCTGCTTACCTGCTCCAACCGGGGAAATGTGGTCCGGGCAGAGGTTATGGCCATCTGTTTGGCACCTCCGGCTACTGCTGCCGAGATGGAAGACATGAGCCGCGCATGATGGCAGTCGAGCTGGGACCTGAGATTCCAATGAAATCGGGTGCGCGGCAGCGGGCAATCGTTTTGCAATGACTTCCTTTTTAGTCTCCGCCGCTGGGGAGAACGGCGATGGATGCCACGCCTACCAGATCTTTTGTCCGAAAAGACCGATATCAGCCGAACACCTATGACGATGTTCGCAATCTTGGGCTGGCGTGGGGCTCAATCAATCTGAATATCATGCGATCAACGTTTTTCGAGTATTAGTGCGTAGAGATTCTAGTCACACAAGTGTTAAACGGGTATCTCCATGCCCGTGCTTGCTACGCCTGATGGACATATGCTTGAGGGCAACTGGGAAATCGTATGGTGCGCATGCGGCTATTTTACTTAGCTTGAGCAGGTCATCGTGTTATTTGGGGGACACTGTGCAGGTAAACAGGCAGCCCGTGCTGCTTTCGGAAATTTGGGGGCGCATCGTATTTAGATGGAAGACGGTATGTACGGTACTGGTACTTACCGTCATCGTTGCTTTGGGCTTTGGCGTCGTCAACGGAACAAGCTATTCGGCCAAAACAGTTCTGACTGTTAACCCGCTAACTACGAATCCGTTTTCATCGGCGACGGCGAGCCAGCAAATTAACATTACGACCGAACGTGCCATCTTGGGCTCTAGCGAAGTGGCGCGGAGGGCAGCAGAAGACCTAGGAGAGGAAGCCAGCGCGGCTTCGCTGAGCGAAAACGCAAGGATCGAGGCACCGCAGGGCTCCCAGGTTCTTACCGTGACCGTCGTTGATGCGAATCCTCAGCGTGCAGCGGATAAAGCCAACGCTTTGGCAGCGGCCTATCTGGAATTCCGTGCCGAGGGTGCCGCGCAGGTCGCGGATACGTACATCAAGGCAATCGACAAGCGCATTGAGACTCTGAGCCAGACCGGAAAAAACGGTTCATCCTACGAGCTGGCACTCGCTGACCTCGTCAATCAACGTAACGACCTCTCCCTTGTAGCAGAGAATCCGGGCCGTATCATCGGTTTCGCAGACCCGGCTGATGCTGGATCGTATGCGGGTTTGCTTCTGTACGCTGTTGCAGGGCTCGCCGGAGGCCTGGTCCTGGGACTGATCGCTGCCGTCGTCCGGGACCGTTTAAGCAAAACCGTAGGAAACGCGACTCGCCTGGCCGAATTGACTGGTTTGGAGGTACTCGCCTTGCGTAACCCCGCAGACCGTGAAGGGATGCGGTGGATCGTCAGGTCGCAGATAGGAACGGGGGAGCCCGGGACACGGTACCCCAAGGCCATTGGGCTGCTGGGTCTTGGCCGAACCCCGGAAGCAAGAATCCGTTCGCTCCTCTATCAGGGATTGAAAGCACGGGAGCAACACAGCTACAGCATGTCTCTGGCTGCTATCTCGCCAGAGGAACTTGATCGTGGTTGGCCGGACTCAGCCGCGCGAAGTGCATGGGCCGGCATGGATACCGTGCTTATTGGAATTCCGACTGAGGTTGCAGACTCCCGAGTGGCTTTTTTGAGCGACAGATTTTTGGACTCAATAATCCTGTTGGTCGATGAGACGACACCGATCACGGCGATAAGCCGTCGTGTGGCGTTCCTAGGCGGGATGAGCCAAGGAGCGATTTGCCTAGTTTTCATTGAAAAGCCGAAAGGCCACAGTGAAGGGTCGCCTAATCGAGATTCTAGGGAAATAAAGGTCGAGGAGAGCGCTGGCGTCATTTAGGCGTCGGAATCTTTCGGCAAAAATTCTGCAAAGGGGGAGCAGATGAAAATTCTACTAGTGACATCACCGGGTGGTCACCTGGCTCAGCTACTGTCATTGAAGTCGTGGTGGGGCAAGCATGAACGTGATTGGGTGACATTTAATCAGTCCGAGGTGACCTCGTCCTTGAGCGGCGAGAGGATTTCGTGGGCCTATTTTCCGACGTCCAGAAATGCCTTGAACGCCATTAGGAACTTTTGGCTGGCATGGCCTACGCTGCGTCGAATCCGTCCGGACGTTGTGATTTCCAATGGTGCCGGGGTCAGCGTCCCGTTCTTCATCGTCTGCAAAATCATGAAGATCAGGACGGTCTACATCGAGTGCTTTGACCGAATAACTCTGCCGACGATGAGCGGAACTATCTGCTATCCGATCAGCGACCTGTTCTGCGTGCAGTGGGATGAACAGAAGCGATTTTATCCTGATGCTGTGAACATTGGACATTTGTTATGACTGCTTTGACACTTCTTCAGGAAACGCTCGATGGGGTCCAGCCCGAGATCGTGGTTTCCGTGGGAACAGATCTTCACTTGTTTAATCGGCTCATCGATTGGGTCGATGATTGGCTGGGCAGCCAGGAGGATCGTCCGACCTGCCTAGTGCAGTACGGCGCCAGCCGAGCCCCGAGAAATGCGCTGGGGGTTAGCCGCATGTCTCGCGACGAATTGCTGGACCTGTACGCGGGGGCAAAAGTGGTTGTCGTGCAAGGCGGCCCCGGGTCCATTCTGGACGCCCGGGAGGTTGGTGCTCTGCCTATCGCCGTGCCGCGATGGCCGGAAAACCAAGAAGTCGTCGACGGGCACCAAATCGCATTTACCGAAACCATGGAACGCCACGGGGAAGTGGTCGCCATCCATTCGGAGGATCAACTGCGCTGGTCCTTGGACGCCGCGTTGGAGAATCCGGATTGCTTCCGTAAAGCCCCGAGAATCAGTGATCCGACAAACGCCACGGCGTTTCTCGAGGCGGAAATCGAAAAGCTAATCAATGATCCACGGAATCCGCAAATGCTGAAAAAAGCCTGGTCGATGATGCGTTCACGAAGTTCAAAGGCAAATGAGGGACGCGGCTCGCGAGCCACGAATCCGGTGGGGAAGTTTGTGCGAACTTCGATTGATAACCGAGGCCTGCAACAGCCATGAAGAAGGTTCAGCGTATTCAGTTCTCGCGGGCCCTCGTGGTTGCCATGCTACTGGCCGGCTTAGCAGGCTGCGTCCCGCAGCAGTCGCAATCCTCCCAAACCGAGCCATCATCGGATGCTGCTGGAGCCGTATCGGCAATTCCCGGTGCAAGGGAAACTGCTTCTCCGGAGGCGGCCGCAACGAAGCCTTCCAGAGCGCCCGAAACAGGTCCGTCAACCGGAAACGAGGTCGTGCCTCCAGCGTCGGACGACCCGACGTCGGCCCGTGTGATCGCCACGGACGTCAAGCCGCCAAAAACCTGGCCGCAGAAGTCCCGCAAGAGCGATGCCGCTGAACAAGCGGTCACTAACGGGTTCATCGGCAAGTCCGAGAATATGACATCTCCGAATTTCGGAAAGAAGTTGTTGAGCCCGGAGACGGCCATCGGATCACCGCCCGACTACACCGGTGTTGCCAAAGGCGCTGCGCTGGGTGAACTCGAGGCCCAATACATGGAGTATGCCGCCAGCAATTGGAAGCAAACAGGTGAGATCTTGATTGTCGGTGAGCCGAAGGTCGAGGATCTGACTATCGATGATGTCGTGACTCATCGAGTGTACTTGTGCATCGACTCCAGCGGCATCCAGGTCACGGAATCGGACGGGTTCGTTGTCACGCCTACGGCGAAGCCCGGAACACGGACCGCGCTGAATATCTATGATCTCCAGGAGCACGAAGGCCAGCTTCTGGTGGTCAACCATATTTTCCCTGAAGATCCCAACTGTTGATTTTAGGTTCGGTAGAGACCATGAAACGTGCATCTAGATTTGCCCGACGGGGAAGCGCGAGCCTCCCTCTTTGCGCCGCAGCCATTGTTGCCCTTGTCGTGTCGAGCCTGAGCGCGATGAGCCACCCGGCAGAAGCTGCCGGCCAGCCAACATTCGATGGGTCGAGCGAACTTAACGCGGCGGCATCCTGCTGGGAAGCCAAGAAGATCGACCCTTCGTCCGCGTCTGGTATTTACTGGTTGCAGACCCCAGCTATGGCAGCTCCGCAGCAATTTTACTGCGACCAGGAAACGGACGGCGGCGGGTGGGTGCTGATCGGTCGAGGCCGCCAGGGCTGGAAGGAAACTTACGAAGGGCTTGGAACAGCCGCCCAGGTACGTTCCACCGTCACAGGCCAAGGAGCGTTCGCGCCCAAGCAGCTAGCTTCGAGCACCATCGACGAGCTGCTCAACGGGAAATCGGCCCAGACGCTCAGCGATGGAATCCGGCTGCGTCGGGCCTTGGACGTTGACGGATCCCAATGGCAGGAAGCCCGATTCCAAACCAGCAAGCGAGAACGCTGGACGTGGGCATTCTCCTCCCAGACCCCCATTACCAGCTACAAGTTCGACGACCAAACGGGCAATGGCGGCACCACCGCATCCTTCGGCTCCGGCCAAGGCACCTCCAGGGTGGACACGAACGAAGCGCAGACGCAGGGCTGGACCCAGGGATGGGCTTTCGGCTCGTCCATTTCCGGCACGAGCGCGAGCAACAGCTATCTCTGGTCGGCCTCCGCCGGCGTGGGCAACGCGCGGCCGTTCACCCAGATGTACCTTCGACCGAAGCTGCTGCAGGCAGATTTGGACTTCGGTACGATTCCCGATGGCGGAACGCCGAAGTACGAGCAGCGATCCATGCAATCGACCGGAGCCATGCCGACTGTTTGGGGCGTGAATGGCCTGGCCTCAGGTAGCGGCGAGCTGCGGACCGAGGCCCAGACCTTTGCCCAAATTGGAAACACCGTGTTCGTCGGGGGCAATTTCAGGTACGTGCAAAAGGACTCAGGCGGCACCGGGCGCGTAGAGCAGTCGTATATCGCTGCCTTCGACGTGACGACCGGAGAGTTCCTGCCGGGATTCAAGCCGAAGCTCAACGGCCAGGTCAAGGAACTCACGGCACTGCCCAACGGTTTGCTGGTGGCCGGCGGGGAATTCACGCAGGCCAACGGCCAACCAACGGTGGGCATCGTCGCTTTGAACGCGACGACCGGGGCTTCCTCCACGTCGTGGAAGGTAGGGATGGAAAACCGGATCACCGGTGGCTCCGTGTCCGTCAGGTCTCTGGGCGTGCACGGCCAATGGCTCTATATTGGCGGAGCATTCACCCATTTGACCGGCGGGACCAATACCAGTGCGGTCTACGCACGATCTGCCGCGCGAGTCTCCGTGGCAGACGGTACGGCCGACCGCAACTGGAACCCGGCCTTCAACGGGACGGTTCTGGACGTGGCTCCTTCTAAGGACGGCAACCGGCTCTACGCCTCGGGATACTTCACCTCGTCCAACGGCGTGCCCACCGATGCGGCGGCTGCCATCCGTACGGCATCCGGAGCGGGGGTGGATACCTGGAACTGGACGCCGAGTGCTCCGGCGCACTTCCAGTTCGGAATTGCCGAGGAGGGCGGCCGTGTATGGCTCGGAGGATCCGAGCACAGCTTGTTCAGCTTCAATCCATCGACTTTCGAACGGCTGTCCACCAACATCACCCGGGCCGGTGGTGACTTCCAGGATGTCACCGGCCAAAACGGCCTGATCTACGCGGGTTGCCACTGCGGAAACTGGAACTACACGGGTGGAACCGTGTGGCCGGGGCCCGGACCCAGCTGGAGCATTGCCGACAAGATCAATCTCGTGGGCATTTGGGACGCAACCACCGGACACTACCTGCCGCAGTTCAACCCGGTGATCAAGGGTCGTGGCGGCTACGGCATCTGGGGCAACTTCGTGGACAGCCGCGGAGTGCTCTGGAGCGGTGGAGATCTCGTTTCTTCAGTACGCACCAACGGTTCAGGCCAATGGTCCGGCGGGTTCGCCCGGTTCGCGCTGAATGATTCGACCGCCCCGGGGACACCGGGCGGGGCCAAGGCCGTGAGCAACGGGAGCACCGATACGCTGTCGTGGACGGCGTCCAGCGGATCGCCGGCCAGCTATCAGGTGCTGCGCGGCGACAGGACGATTGCCACAACGACAAGCACGAGCCTCCAAGTCGAGCATGTCGACGGGGCCCGCTATTTCGTCCGCGCAACGGACGCCGCGGGAAACCGCTCGGCTTCCTCGAAGGTGTTCCGCGCAAGCACGGATACCGTCCCTGCCGGTTCGATCCAGTACATCGCTTCGGCGGAGAACTGGAAGTTCCGATTTGAGAACAGCGCGCCGCCGGCACAATGGGCCACTACGGGGTTTAACGATGCGTCGTGGAGCACGGGCAAGGCCCCGCTGGGCTGGGGCTCGGCGAACCTCGGCACCACGCTGGCCGCACCGGGCACGAAACCGCTGTCCTACCATCTGCGGAAATCGTTCAACGTCGCCGATGCCAGCAAAGTCTCCAGTTTGGAATTCGAGACGATCGCCGATGACGGCATGGTGGTGTACCTCAACGGAGTTGAGGTGGCCCGCGCCAATATGGGATCCGGCAACATCTCGTACAACTCCTATGCGACCACGGCGCCGAGCACGAGTGCCGCGCAAGCGAATCCCGTGAAAGTCACGGTTCCAGGCTGGGCCGTGCATGATGGGAACAACGTCGTGAGCGTCGAAGTCCACTCCAATTACCGGAGTACTCCGAATTCGTCCTTCGACCTGAAACTGACGGGAAACCTGGGCACGCAGCCCGACCCGCCAGCTTCTCCGGTGGTTAACGAACCGGCCATGGCCGTCGCATCCGGAGCCACGTGGAAGTACAGGTTTGAGAATTCTGCTCCCGCAGCGAACTGGGCGGCAGTTGGAATCGACGACGCTGGATGGGCGCAGGGCAAGGCCCCGTTGGGCTGGGGCAGCACGCAGATCCAAACCGAACTGGCCGCGGCCGGAACCAAGCCATTGACCAGCTACTTCCGCCATGGTTTCACTGTGAAGTCCCTGGCGGGGGTGCAGGAACTGCAAATCACAACCCGATCGGATGACGGGATAGCGGTCTATGTCAATGGTGTCGAGGTGGCGCGGAAGAATTTGCCGACCTCGGGGCTGACCTACCTGACCTATGCGACGGCAGCGCCGCGGACCAGCGCAGCGCACAACGCGCCGCTTGAGGTGACGCTTCCCGCCAGCGCCCTCAGAGCGGGAGCGAACGTCATCGCCGCGGAAGTCCATTCGAATTGGCGGGCGACGCCGGATTCGAGCTTCGAACTCGAAGCCGAGCTGGTGAGCGGAGCGCAAGCGCAGAACGTGATGAAGAAGGATCTGGAGAAGCTGGGGCTGCTGGATCAATAGGGGAACGGCGCCTGCATGGGGCAGCGCCGAGCGAGCACAAACTTTTTGGGGGAGCAGTGAGAACAACAGAGGCGCGGACACCTGCGGGAGTCCGTCCAACATTCATGCAGGTCTTGAACGAGCTGGATCATGCGCAAAAACCGGGTGACGGTGTTCCCGCGTATTCGCGGTGGGTCAACCGTCGGGCCGCGCGCGTTTCTGCGGCCGCAGCCGTTTCGATGGGGCTGGGCCCGAACGCGGTCACGCTGGTCAGCGCCTGCGCCAGCACCATCGGGTTGCTGCTGCTCGTGGTGGTTCCAGCCAGCTGGGGAAGCGGGCTTGCCGCGGCAGCGCTTTTGGCGCTCGGGTACGTCATGGATTCCGCCGACGGACAGGTGGCCAGGATCACCGGAACGGGCAGCCCCGCCGGCGAATGGCTGGATCATGTCGTCGACGCCGTCCGCACCCCGGCGCTGCATGTCGCCGTATTCTTCGGATTCCAGCTGTCATTTGGGATCGAATCGCCCCTGAAGTACTTGCCCCTGGCCTTCGCCCTGCTGTCCGTGGGGCATTTCACCAGCCAAATCCTGGCCGAGCAGCTGAGCCGCTACCACACGGCCCGCACGGAATCCTCCGCAGGCGCAGGCGATGCAGGCGACCCAGGGCAGAAGGGCATCCTCTGGTCGATTCTGATTCTTCCGGTCGACACAGGGGTCATGTGCTGGGTATTCGTACTGTGGGGGAGCCAGACGCTGTTCCTTGCCAGCTACGTGATCCTGTTTGGCTTCGCAGCAGTTTTTGCCGGAATCTCCGCACGCCGGAAGTACGCACAGTTGAAGGGCCTGGGAAAATGAACCAACTCCACGAAGACACCAGCACAGCACGGGGACAACAGGAAACTCTTGCCAGCGTCAGCGCGGTCATTACCACCTGCGGGCGCCCCGAACTGCTGCGCAAGGCAGTCAGGTCAATACTCGACCAGTCCTATGAAGGAGCCATCGAAGTTGTTGTCGTTTTCGACAAGATCGCCGTAGACCCGCTCACGGACATTGAGGTTCCGCCAGGCCGGAGGCTGTCGACGATCCCGAATGCGCGGACGCCGGGTCTTGCCGGGGGACGGAACACGGGCATCCTCGCTGCCGGAGGGGACGTGATCGGGTTCTGCGACGATGACGATGACTGGCATCGGGAGAAGCTGGTACGGCAGATGTCGACGTGGGAACAAGCTCCCCAGGCAGTGGCCATTGCCAGCGCAATTGATATCCGCACCGACGGCTCCAATATTGTCCGCACCCCGCCGGCGCAGGTGTCCTTCGACAATTTCCTGCGCTCCCGGGTGACGGCCGTACATCCTTCCACGATGCTCTACCGGCGCGCGGACCTCATTGGCCGCATCGGCCTGGTCGATGAGCAGCTTCCCGCGGGCTACGGCGAGGACTACGACCTGTTGATCCGCGCAACCCGCTTCGGGGATGTCCACTCTACCCAGGAGCCCCTGGTGTCAGTCCTCTGGGACAGGCCGTCCTTTTTCGCGGGCCGCTGGGAGAACATCGCTGCGGGATTGAGCTATATTCTCGCCAAGTTCCCGGAGTTCGAGGGCAGCGCCCAAGGCACCGCACGGATCGCCGGGCAGGTGGCGTTCGCCCAGGCTGCGCTGGGCCAGCGGAAGCTGGCTCGCAGCTGGGCCCGGCGTTCCCTGCGCAGCGATTGGAAACAGCTGCGGGCCTACGCCGCCTTGGTGGTCTCAACCGGCCTGGTTGATGCTGGATGGCTTGTGCGGCAAATGCAGAAGGCGGGACGAGGCATTTGACACCGTATCGGCTGTACACCACCGGCCCGACCGCGGCCATCGGGGGCGTAGGCACCCGGGAACTGCCGCGCTGGCCGATCGCCGCGCTGCTGGTCGGTTTTCCGGTGTGGTGGTTCCTGGGCGCGATCCCACTGCTGCCGCCGGTGCTGGCCACGGTGATGGTTTTTTATCTCTTGAATTCGAAAAGAGTCAACTTCCTGCCGGGTATGGCTCCCTGGTTCCTGTTCCTCATCTGGGTCGCCGCAGCAGTGGTGAATGTGCACGGCACCGGGGATCTTATCGGTTTCGGAATGCGCGCCATGGACCTGATCCTGGCTGGCGTGAGCATGCTCTATGTGGCGAACGCGGGGTTTTCGCTGCCCAAGGAGCGAATCGTCAACTATCTGGTGATCGTGTGGATCGCGATTGTCGCCCTGGGCTTCGTGGCCTTGCTGATCCCCGAAGTCAGGGTGAAAACCGTTTTGGGAGCCGTGCTTCCCGAAGCGGTGACCACCAATGAACTGGTCCGCAATCTCGTGGCCCCGCCGCTGGCGGAGGTCCAGCGGCCGTGGGGTGCCCCGGAGCCCTTCTACCGTCCGGCCGCGCCGTTTCCCTATGCCAACAGCTGGGGCGCAGCCTTCGCCATGCTCGTGCCAGTGGTCCTTTCGCGGATGGCCACCCTACGCCGCTGGAGGTCTTTCGTACTGCTCGGAGTGCTGCTGGCGCTGTCGTTCATTCCCGCCGTTGCGACGAGCAATCGCGGAATGCTTGTCGGCCTGGCGATCGCGGTGGTGTACGCCCTGTGCCGGCTTCTGGGCCTTGGGCACTGGAAGATGGCCGCGGCATTTTTCGGTGGCGCGGCACTACTTGGGGTGGGGCTGGTTGCGAGCGGAGCCGTTAGTGAGATTCTCGGGCGTCAGGAGTACAGCGATTCAACCGGCGGTCGTATGGCGCTGTACGTGAAAACCTGGGAACAGAGCCTTGAAGCCCCGGTTCTAGGGCATGGTAGTCCGCGCATCGATCCCACCATCGGGGTGTCGCTGGGCTCCCAGGGCTTCCTGTGGACGCTGATGTTCTGCTATGGCTTCGTGGGACTGGCGCTGTTCCTCTACTTTTTCGCCGGGGGATTGCTCCGGACCTGGCGGCAGTCATCGGTGGCCGATGTGTGGCTGCACGCTGCGATTCTGGGCGGCCTGTCCTTGATCCCGTTCTACGGGTTATCGGTCTTGCAATTGTGCGTGCTGGCGATTCTCCTGACGGTGCTGCTGCGGCAAAGGTACGTGGGTAACCATGGGTGAGCGGGTGCTGGCCGGCAACGCCGCATCCAAGGCGCCGGGGACAGCCCGCACGACGATACTGACCTTTTCCAGCGTCCTGTGCGGTGCTGTCCTCGCCTTCGGAACCACGCTCTATGTGGGCAATCAGGTCGGGGAAAAGGGAGCAGGCCTGTTCTTCCAGATCATGGCATTTTTCTCCATCGCCACCGTGTTTGTCACCTTCGGGGCAGATACCGGGCTGGTGCGTTCCCTGGCCGCGATTAAGGTCCTGGGCACCCCCCGGGACTTGCGGCGCACGGTGGCCATCGCCGGGGTGCCGGTTCTGATTTTCGCCGCCTTGGCAGGTCTGACGCTCTGGGTGGTGGCAGACGCGCTGGAGAACTTGTGGGGTGTCCACGGGCTCACCGAGGTCATCCGTATCATGGCGGTCATGCTTCTTCCCGCTACGGTCATGAATCTCGGGTTCGGCGCCATGCGGGGAATGGGGCGTGTAGCCGGCTTCAGCGCCATTCAGAATATTCTGCTTCCGGCAACGCGGTTGTGCACCGTGGCCCTGGCGATTCTCCTGGGCGGAAGCCTGCTGCAGCTTGCTACTTCGTGGGTGGTTCCCGTGCTGTTGGCAGCCGCGTTGGCCGTTGCGGCAACATGGCGGGCTATCGCCGGCTTCACCCCCGGCAGCGGCAGGACGGCAACTGTCGGCACGCCATTGCCGCATGCGGAGCTCTCGGCGGGAAAATTCTGGAGTTTCTCCTCCGCACGGGGAGCAAGCGCTCTGGTTGAGACGCTGCTTGAGTGGATTGATGTCATCGCTGTCGCGATTTTTCTCGGCCCCGCGGCGGCGGGCATCTACGGTGCGGTGAACCGGTGCGTCCGGCTCGGTGTGATGCTGGAGCACACGGCGCGACTGGTGACAGGTCCGATGCTCAGTGCGTGCTTAGCCGTAGGGAACCAAACGGAGGCCAAGCGCCTCTTCGGCGACACCGCGAAACTATTGGTCTGGTGCGCCTGGCCTTTCTACCTCACGCTGGCGATCTTCTCAGAAGGCGTCCTGTCATTGTTTGGAGCCGGATTCACCGCCGGCGCAGTGCCCTTGGCCATCATCAGCTTGGTGATGATGCTGGTCGTCTCGGCTGGGGGCGTTCAAAGCATGCTGCTCATGGGGGGCAAAAGCCGATGGCAATTGGGCAACAAGTTCTGTGCCTTGGCGGTCGCCGTGCTGTTCAACCTGTGGCTGGTACCGTTGTGGGGCCTTCTGGGGGCCATCACCGCGTGGTCGCTCGCGGTGCTCGTTGACAGTGCCCTGGCGACGCTCCAGGTTGCGCGCAGCATGCGCTGCAGTGTCCCGCTTCGCGAGCTCCTGCCACTGGCTGCCATCAGTCTGCTGATCTTCGGAGGAGGCGGAATGCTCTGGCGTTTTCTCCTCGAACCGAGTCTGCTCGTCGCGGCGCTCCACCTTGCAGTAGCCTTGCCAATCTATTGCTGGGTATCCGTCAGGCTCAGCAGGAGGTTTGGGCTGGAGCCCCTCGTCCAGCAGATTGCCAAGACGCTGGGCAGGCGCAAGTACCCGCTGGACGAGCACGGTCGGTGAGCAAAGCTGTGAACCTCGTGGAAATGGCCGGAAACCAGGCTCCCGGCGGCCAAGGCCTGTGCGCCTTTGAACTCAACGGCCGCACCGAGAATTCAGGCTTGCTAGCAGGTCCATGACGCAGATGCCATTGCACAGAATTGCGCACGGCTCGCCGGAGGACGCAAATGAGGATTGCCCGGCTGGATACTTCCAACCGGGCAATCCTCGGTAAATCGCGGGCCAATAACTTTCGATCGGATGAACCATCCATTTTTCACGCAGCTTGATACTGGCGAAAGGTTGGAATGGCGTAGGAAAGCATCCGAGCGTACTGCTAATGCCCTGAGGCGCTTCTGACTAGCCCTTGTAGGCCCACGCACGGACGTAGTCGATCTTGAAATCGGCGGTGTCCTTGGTGGTGGAGTCCGGCATTCCCCAGTACGGGGAACCGTACTGCATGTTGAGGCGAACATGGAACTTGGCTGCAGTCTCGAAGGCCTTTTCGTAAGCGGCGTTGCCTGCACGTTTGACCGTCTTGTATGGCTTGCCATCGAACAGCCAGGTCATTCCCTCTGGGGTCCATTCAAAGGCCCAGGTGTGGTAGCCGCCGGACAGGTCGGTGACGGGGATCCACGAGTTGGTCTTGCTCTTGCCGCTCTGGTCGTAGTGGAGCGTTCCTTCGCTGCGGTTGAACGGGTTGAAGGAGGTGTTGGCGCTGTGCGGAGTGCCGTAAGCCTCCATGATGTCGATTTCGCCACCGGTCTTGGCGCCGTCAGGACGAAGCCAGAAGGCCGGCCATACGCCCTTCGCATTGCCCTTGGTCAGCGGCAACTGCGCACGCATTTCCCAACGACCGTACTTCTGCGAGAACTTGCCGATGCTATCGACATATCCGGTGGAAAATTCACGCGTGCCGCTCTTGATGACCGGCTTGTCCATCCGCTTTCCCTTGATGGTCAGCACGCCGTCCTTGGTGGTAGCGTTTTCCTTCTTGATGATGGCTCGGTCATAGGACAGAACGCCGTGCGTTGCATCATCACGGACGGTCCACTTGGACAGCGAGCTATTGAATTCATCCTGCCATACTGGGGTTCCCCACCCAGCCACGTAGCCGTTCCCCGATGAAGGGGGAGTGGTCGGTGTTGTCGGAGGGGTCGTCGGCTTGATCGGATCAGGCGTCGAGGTGCTCGCCAACTTCATTGGTGCGATGACCAAGTCATCGTAGGACAGAGTCGAAACGGGGCTGCTGCTGCCGCGGTACGCGCTCACCTCTACAGTTCCAACGCCGGTCAGCGCGTCAGCGGAGGAGTCGGTCGCCGAGGTATTCCAGCCCGACGGTTCGGCACTTCCTACCGGCCATGCCTTGGCGCGTACGCTGACGGCAGGCTTGCCAGTGACTTCGAGCTTGAGGTTGGTCTGCTTATTTGCTGCAACCTTGAAGCCGAGCTTCACGGGCTTGGTGAGGGACTTCATGCCCTTGCTGGTCCAGCGGTTGAGTTCCAGGTAAGTGACGCCCTGCGGGGAAACGCGCAACGTTGCGCGGTAGTCTCCGGCGGCGGACTTGCGTGCGTGGAGCGACGAATAGATTCCGGCACCGCTAGTAGCCAGCTTGTTCGTGGACACCTTGTAGTTGGCGACTACGTCTTGCAGCTTGTAGTTGGTGTTGACACCCTTGGTCTTGCCCGATGCCGGCAAGGCAATGAGTGCGCGGGACCCATTGACCGAGAACTCGGTGCCCTTGCTGTTGTATGCGACAGAAGATGAGTACTTGCCCCATCCGGAGGTCTGCGTGCGCGACATGGAGTCTGAGACGATGGCCTTGCCAACGGTGTATTTCGAAGCGGCGTCTGCAGCAGACGTAGAGCCGATTACGGGGGACACCACGGCAATAGCCGTGGCAAGCGCGGCAGTTGCGGCAACTGCCTTCGCCAAGCGTTTCTTGCTGGGTCGATTGTGCGAGCGGGGGGTCTCGTTATCGATTTTCGTCAAGGGGAGGCCTCTAATCATAGGTCTATCAAGTAAGCATGCGCAGGGGGTAACAGGCGCCAAGTACTGGGGGAGGATGGGGGAGCATGTTGTTGGGGGCAACGCTCCGTATCCGACGTGAATCATGGTTGCATGCATCGAATATCGTTAGCAAATCGTTATAAACAACCTTGCGTTCGCGCGAAGTCGCGTGAATATGGGGTGTTCGAGGGCATCTGGCAGTGCAATCCTGTGCGCCGCATAAGTATCCGAATAGAATGTTGACCAGTGTTGTTCGATCCCTGAAATCCGCGCACCGGGGAGTGCTCGATGGGTCCTCGGAGCCACGCCGATTCAAGATGGCGGCAGGAACAAAGCGTAAGACAATTCACAAAATTCTGCGGTGTTTTGCAAATGTGAACTAACAGGCTTTCGATACTTCTGGATGTATCCTGCGCGGCACTTTCCGCACTGTGCGGCGGCAACGGCGATAGGCCGAACCTTGCATCTACTCACGGATGCGAAGACGGGCCGAGCGCTCAGATTTAACGCGGAGAATGGGGAAACCGTGAGGGGGCCGTGCTGCGTAGCGAAATAGTCAGCGTCATGCATTGAGAACAATCGAATGAGAGATCCTGACGCTATTGGGATGGGCGCCATACACGCGGTGCCGTTGCGTGTAGTGGCCAGCGCTCAGGACTGCGCAAGCATGCAAAACCGGGATCGTGCGCTACCGGAAATACTGCCGGTGCAACAAAGATTCGCATTCATCCGGAACAGCAGCGAGCGCCCTTGCATCGTGGGCCAGGTCGAGGCCGCTGCACGCTGAGCCGGAACACGGCGAAAAGTTGTCGCGTAGGGAGCTATTCGCGACTGCAGGCCGCAATTGACTCCACAGCCTTGCAACCGATGAAGCACTCGGGCGCGGCCCGTCCGTTAGGAGTGCACATGTTGCCCTGCAGTGTGAGGAGTGGTTGGAGGGTTGGGCCCTGCGGCCTTGTAGAATCTGCGCTCGCCGAGTCGAGCGTTCTAGCTCTCGGTGGTTCCTGCCTGCTCGGATCACGAGTTAGTGGCATCTAGGTCGTTCTAGCACTCCGGAGGCCGGGCCCTGTAGATGCTCCCAGGTTTGTTCGTCCGTGCACGAGACAGTGGACGAGTTGGACGGGCAGCGGCGACAGAAAGATTGGGGCAACATGGACACACGCTTTGTGATGGGCGTCAAATAGGTGAAAAGTAAAAGTCTGAACAGGCATGTAAGTCGAGTGAAGTGATCTTGCTTCCGGTTGGGAACTACCTGTGAGAACGGATTCATCATCACACCGACAGAATGGTCTAGCGTTGCTCATTAGGAGCCGCTGATAACTCAGTAGTACTTATCGTAATCACTCGTGAAAATTTTCACAAAGTACGCCATTCTGTGCGTAACATGCAGGAATTCAAGGCGAATCGGGGCATCTGAGGGGTTAGTCTGATTAACGGGGATCTCCTGCCGAGGTCTCCATGCAAGCCACCAGCCCAATGAAATCGCAAAGGTGCCACACCCGTGTCTGACAACAAACCAATCGTACTTCTGGCCGAACAGCTCTCGCCTGCAACCGTCGCGGCGCTCGGTCCCGACTTTGAAATTCGTCAGACCGATGGAGCGGACCGCTCCCAGCTGCTCGAAGCCATCGCCGATGTCGATGCCATTCTCGTCCGCTCGGCTACTCAGGTTGATGCCGAAGCCATCGCAGCGGCAAAAAACCTGAAGGTCATTGCCCGCGCTGGAGTCGGACTGGACAACGTGGACATCAAGTCGGCCACCCAGGCCGGCGTCATGGTCGTGAACGCACCAACCTCGAACATCATCTCGGCCGCCGAACTCACTGTCGGCCACATCGTATCGCTGGCTCGCCGTATTCCGGCTGCAAATGCCTCGCTCAAGGGTGGAGCTTGGAAGCGTAGCTCGTTCACCGGTGTGGAATTGTTCGAGAAGAAGGCCGGAATCATCGGCCTTGGCCGCATCGGCGCACTGGTTGCCGCCCGACTGCAGGGCTTCGGGATGGACATCATTGCTTATGACCCGTATGTAACTCCAGCACGAGCCTCCCAGCTCGGCGTAACCCTGGTGACCCTTGACGAGCTTCTGGCGCAGGCGGACTTCATCACCATCCACATGCCGAAGACCCCTGAAACCTTGGGCATGCTCGGCAAGGATGCGTTCTCCAAGATGAAGAACACCGCTTACGTAGTCAACGTAGCCCGTGGTGGACTTGTTGACGAGGACGCGTTGTATGAAGCACTCAAGAACGAGGAAATTGCCGGTGCCGGCATTGACGTCTTCGTCAGCGAGCCAAGCACCGACCTGCCGTTCTTCGAATTCGACAACGTCACCGTCACCCCGCATCTGGGTGCATCTACCGACGAAGCTCAGGAAAAGGCCGGCGTATCGGTCGCCAAGTCGGTACGCCTGGCTCTGGCCGGCGAACTCGTGCCGGACGCTGTGAACGTCGCTGGCGGTGTGATCGACGAAAACGTCCGCCCTGGCATCCCGCTGATCGAGAAGCTCGGCCGTATCTTCAATGCGCTGACTACCGGATCGTTGACCAGCATCGATGTAGTTGTTGCTGGTGAAATCGCCGAGTTGGATGTCAAGGCTCTGGAACTGTCCGCACTCAAGGGTGTCTTCATGGATGTTGTCTCCGACCAGGTTTCCTACGTCAATGCTCCGGTTCTAGCAGAGCAGCGCGGCGTTGCAACTCGTCTCATCAAGACCACCGATTCGCCTGAATACCGCAACCAGCTGACTATCAAGGGTGCGAGCAACGAAGGTGCACAGCTGGCAGTAGCAGGAACTTTGACCGGTCCGAAGCAGATTGAAAAGCTCGTAGGCATAAATGGACACGAAATCGAGATCCCAATCTCGGACCACATGATTGTTGTCCGTTACTCTGACCGTCCTGGTGTTGTAGGTTCTTTGGGCAATGTGTTGGGCGAGCAAGGCATCAACATTGCCGGTATGCAGGTTTCACGCGACGAGAATCGTGCTGAAGCGCTAGCAGTGATTAACATCGACTCTGCACTACCACAAGGAGTGCTGGATATTGTCGGCGCTGCGATAGGAGCTAGTGTCGCGCGCGAGATTAATCTTGCCGAGTAGTATGTTCTGAGATTCGGCAAGGAAGAACTGCCAACAGCCGAAAGCACGATGCAGAACGCAATAAGCTAGAGCGGCAATTGCATGGGGTAGGATCAAATGGGCGCGGACCCCTGATCCTACCTTTTGCTGTTTTACAATAGGAAGTCAATAGTTTAAGATCCTGTAGAATAACACTGCACAGGAGTCCAACCGAATGACATATTCCACCTAGATAGACAACGGGAAGACAATTATGAGACTTAAATCCCTCCGAGAAGACACGGCGTTCAAAGAAATGGCGGCTGAGATCAGGACGCTTTCTAGAGGCAAAAAAGTTGTCTACGTGGCAAATGTTGGTAACTGGGGAGACGGCCTAATCCACAAGGGAAACGAACAATTCCTTCGCGCGAACAATGTGGATTACCTTCAGATGTCTAGAAGCACTGTAGAATCCATAGTCGATTCCGTATCTAAATTGGGATCACGGCTCGACGGTACAATTTTGATCGCAGGGGGAGGTGGATCGTGGTGTCAAAAATGGAATGGCAGTAGACGATTTGTGGAAAAAGTCCACCGAGCTTTCGATAATGTCGTAGTCTTGCCAACAACGTTTGAGCTTCCGCCATTAGAAAATGCTAATAATATTACGTACTTTAGACGTGATAATTTTCTTAGTAAACAGGAAAATCCAAATAGTAAATTCTGCCATGATACGGCTTTCTATTTAGAGATAAAGAAAGATTCCAACGATCCAGTGATTGAACGAGGGAATTTTTTCCGAGAAGATCGCGAAAAGAATCCGAATGCTCGAACCTATCCAGATAATTTAGACTTGAGCCTATTGGCGAATGATTCAAAGCCAATCACCCCATTCTTTCAAATCCTATCTAGCTACAAAAATATATTTACAGATAGAATGCACGTAGCAATCGCAGGAAGCCTTTTGGGAAGAAACGTAACTCTGTATCCGGGAAGCTATTCAAAGTCGGTTGACGTATTTAAAAGTTCTATAGAACCTAATTTCAATACGAGCAAACTAGGACAATGGTAGTGAAATCACAGAGTTTCCATATCGCCGAAATCTCGCCAGTCCTCCTACGCCCCAACGTGGGCGTATATCGAAAACCTCCACGGTCTAAGCGAAATCAGGAGAGTGACTACCTGGAACGTTTCGATCATCATACGCTTTTTTACGACTTATTTGAAGACTATAACGGTGTGGTATTTTCAGGGCCGCCACTTAGAAATCTTTTAGACATCATCAAAATCGCGAATATTGAACTTTATGGACAGGAAGTTCACCAGAAGGATGCGTTCGCCGACGGATGGAAAACGCAACGCTCGAAAGTAACGATTCCTGCAGAAGAGATTTATTATTCTAATGACAGCACCTTTAGAATTGACGTCGGCAAACTTTCAGTAAGAGGTAAAATCCAAAAAAATCATTCCGATGTTTTTAAAGATAGAAATGTTTTAGTAACACTATCAAAAAACAATGACTTAAAATGGATTGAAGACTGGGCAACATATTATGCGCGACAACACGGCATAGACGCGGTTCTATTCTACGATAATAATTCTTCAAAATATTCACCAAATGATATTCTTAATGTTTTCAAGAGCATAAAGGAAATAAAAAAGCCGTGGTTGTTCCTTGGAACTTCAAGTACGGACCTGGCTCGGGGCCAAACAAAGAATGGGATTCTAATTATTGTCAATATGGCGTACTCGAGCACGCTAAACGACGCTATCTCCGACAGTCCAATGTGGTCGTTAATGTTGATATAGATGAATTAGTAGTAAAAGAGAACGATATTTCTTTGGTTGACGGAGTACTAGCGTCAAAAGATGGCGCAATCAGGTTCTCTGGCTCGTGGGTTGAAACCGTGCAGATTGACAATCAAAGTGAGCGCCTTCCGCGCTTTACTGACTTTAAATACAAAGACATAAAAAAGAGTAAAAGCCTTGAAAAATGGGCAATCTCTCCAAAGCGAGTTGACGATAAATACCAGTGGCAAGTTCATGGGTTCGGCGGCGGTTTTGAGCCGGAGATCTCTCAAGACTTTGTTCATAGACATTATCTCGGAATTAATACGAATTGGAAATATAACAGAACTTCTATAGTTGACTATGATCCAGCGACACATGAGGTTGATCAAAAACTTGAAGCCGCTCTACAACAAGCCGGTTTCAAAAATCATTAGGAATTCAACTTTTTAGAATTCAAATAAAAAGTCTCAACCACACTCATATTAGATACTTTCCCTAATATGTATTCAAATAATAAAACTTCGTTGCTCCGCTTAGAATAAGGCGGCATAGATAGGAAATATTCATGTCTAATCTCCAGTCTTCCACCACATTGATATTAGGACGTCAACTGGAAAAGGGAAACCACTGGTGGCGAGCAGCAAGACTCTATGAAAAATTTATTCGGGATAACGGTAATGCGGATCCAAAAGTGAACTTGCGTCTGGCTGCTTGTCGGATGAGAACTAACAAGCCAGAGTTAGCTATAAATGTACTAGCTGATTTGATCACAGATGGGCACAAATCATCCGAAGCCTATATTGCACTTGGTGAGGCTCAAAGAGCCTCTGGGAAATTTAAAGAAGCCACACGATCTTTTGAGAAAGCACTCGAATATTGCAATAATTCTCAAAATATAAGGATTCTTCATGCAGAATCACTAATCCATGCTCGGGAACCAAAAACTGCTGTATCTTTCCTTGAAAATTTGAATACAGAGAATCCTGACTCTCCAGAGATTACAGATCTGCTGGCGCTAGCACTAAATAAATCGGAGCTGCGTTGGAGAGAGCTTGAGGTTTTAGAATCTCAGCAGCTCAGTCGGACTGGAGAATCACAGTGGAGTCTTAGAATTGCTCATGCTGCTTTTTACCTTCGCAAATTTGAACTTGCTGGCAGTAACTTTGAAATTTCGTACCGAAATTCGAACAAATCAGCACAAGATTCATGGATGCTCTACAACGCCGGCCTATCCTTTCAAAGGGCAGGCCAGGTGGAGAAATCCAATCTTTTATATCAAGAATTTCTTAGTTGCCAGAGTGGTAAGAAAAAGAAGTTCGGCATTGGAGCTTATCACGAGGAAAAGCAGCAGTGGGTATTTGCTCTCGAAGCTTATCGTAACTTCTTACCGCAGGAACTTGACAAGGGCGAGCTGCTCTACACTTGTGGTCGAGTTGCTGAAAAGCTGTACAACTGGAAACTTGCTCGAGAATTCTACGTACAGGCGCTATCTTACGAATTGAAGCTTGAGGATTGCCAGTATCGCCTTGGATACGTAAATGATCGTCTTGGAGATTATGAACTTGCTGCCGCTTCATATACCTTGTCGGCAGCATTTGGAAGTAATAATCAAGCGTTTCGTTGGTTTCGTGCGGGCTACTCTTTTGCCAAAGCGAAAGACTATGAATCGTCATGCGATGCTTACGTTCGTTCTTGCCTAGCCTATGGAACGCTAAACCGCGAAGAAGCGGCACTCGTCATTAATGAATCTGAACGCGATGAACTCGTTTTCAAAAGTCTGGCATTCTTCGATTTCATAACGCCGGGTTTACGACCAAATCCGGGCTCTTCTGAATCTACGCGTCTCGAATACCAGGCAGATGTTCTTCTACGTGCGGGAGAATTCGCTAGAGCCGCCGAATCTGTTGAGCATAGTCTTTTCCACCGAACCGGAACGAAATCGAGCCTATTCGCAAAAAAGGGTCTGGCCCTACTTGGTGATAGAAAATATAAAGATTCTTCTGATAGCTTTGCGCGCACAAGAAACTTCGCGCGGCCGAGTGGAGTCGACGAGCGTCCATACCTTAAAGGTCCTCAGACGAGACGACACATGATTTACAATGACTTTCGTGAATCTACCGAGATCTCGAACAATACAGTTTTGTTCGAATCAAGCCACGGATCTTCCATTCATTGCAATCCTCTTGCTATTTATAATACTTTAAAAAAAGATGTTGCCTATCAGGAATTGAAATTTGTCTGGGTTATAAATGACTTAAAGAATACGCCTCAAGAAATTCTGAGTTGCCCTCGGACTATGCTGGTAAAGCAGCATAGTGACGAATATCTTTATCACCTTGCCTGCGCAAAATATCTAGTGAATAATGCAACTTTCCCAACCTATTTTATTCGTAGAAGCGGTCAGCGTTATTTGAATACTTGGCATGGCACTCCGCTGAAACTTATGGGGAAACGTGTAAAAAATGCACATTTTGAACATTCCAACGTCGTACGAAATCTGTTGCACAGCACTCATCTGTTTTTACCTAACGAGCATACTGCAAATGCATTGATAAACGATCACGATATTGATGGACTACTGACGGCTGAAATTGTGATTGGTGGTAGTCCGCGAATCGACCATAGCATTTCAGCCTCTTCTTCTAAGATACAAGCAATTCGCCGACTGCTCGGTGTCTTCGACGATAGCAAAAAAATTGTGCTTTATGCGCCAACGTGGCGTGGGCAGCTTGGTAAACAGACTTTCGACAATGACGCTCTCGTTAAAACACTAGGCAAGCTCGTCGGTGACGGACATGAAGTAGTATTCCGAGCTCACCGTTTTGCCGAACGTGCAATTTCAGGTACGGACCTACCGGTTTCGGTTGTACCGCCAGAAATTGATACCAATGAACTACTGTCCGCAGTCGATGTACTCATTACAGACTATTCGAGTATTTTTTACGACTTTTTGCCTCTTCAGCGACCAATCATTTTCTATACTCCGGATTATGATGAGTACATTGAACAGCGGGGAGTGTATTTCAACCAGAATGAGTGGCCAGGTGAGATTTGCTGGAATGAAGATGAGTTGCTCGGTGCAGTAGATGATGCACTTCACTCGGGGCAGAAAGACTATTCCGAATTTTTTGACTTCATAAAATTCGAAGACGGAAATGCTAGCAAAAGAGCAATTGAGTGTTTCTTTGATCCGAATTATGAGCCTAATACAATGAGTTCTGAGAAAAAATCGATTCTCATTTATCAAGGCTCATTTATTCCCAACGGTATCACGACTTCTTTCGTTAATCTTGTAAATTCTATCGATACCGATAGCTACGATGTTTATGTTGCGATTGATGCGAAGCAGATTCCAGTCGACGGTGAGTCTCACCGGATACTAAAATCCGTTTCTGAACGTGTTAAGTTTATTGCCCGCATTGGAGGACAGGTATTAGGTCCTGAAGAGCGGTTAGTGAGTGATAGGTTTCATAAGGATTCAGGTTTGATTTCCGTAGAAGAAAATCAGATTTTTGCATCTGCTATGAAAAGAGAATTTTTGCGTGTATTTGGATATGCTAAATTCGATCATGTAATTAATTTTGAAGGTTACTCTCGCTTTTGGGCTTCGATTCTAGCAAATCCAATCAATCACGAAACAAATAAAGTCATTTATCTTCATAATGACATGGTAAGGGAACGTGATTCTCGGTTCCCAAGAATGCAGGGGCTGTTTTCGCTTTATGGTAGTTATGACCGACTAGTTTCTGTCAGCAAGTCAGTTCACGATGAAAATCAGAAGAAAATTTCGGAGGAGTTCCGTTTACCTGTAAAGAAATTTGTATATGCTGATAATTTGATTGATGTTCAGAATCCAATTGAACAGGCAAAGATCAGCGGATCTGATTTGTCATATTATTTTGATGACCTATCTGGTGCAGAGAATGTATTTGTCAACATGGCACGACTTTCGCCTGAAAAAGGACACAAGAAGCTGATCGATGCATTCGCAATTGTTAAAGCCAAGTATCCGCAATCACGCCTGCTCATTATCGGCGATGGTCCATTGCGCCAGAGCTTGGAAGCAAGAACAAAGCGACTAGGACTTAGCGCAGATATTGTTTTTACAGGTCAACTTAGCAATCCATTTTCGTTGGTCGCCCAATCGGATTGTTTCGTATTCTCATCAGAGTATGAAGGACAGGGTTTGGCCATGATCGAGTCACTGATTCTTGGTACGCCTGTTATTTCAACTGATGTTGTCGGTTCACGTAGTGTCGTTGAGAATGGCCTGGGTATGCTTGTTGAGAATACTATTGATGGCCTTGCCGCCGGAATGTGCAAATTCATAGAGGGTTGGGTGCCTCAAGTTGCATTCGATCCTGAATCATACTACAAAAATGCGTCATATCAGTTTAGGACTTCTGTACTTGGATTGGACGAGAAGTCGCCGAAATAAAATCACGTTAGACGCGGTTGAATTGGACTATATTTTATGGATCAGATGACGGTTAGAGGTTCACTGTGAGTTTTCAGCGCAATCCAGTTAAATACCTACGCAGTTTTGAACGACGGATTCGACGAGTTGCTCATGAGAACCGACTTTCAAAGTACTTTTATGCACCATTACGTAATAACTTTGTATTTTACGAGGCGTTTGATGGACTAGGCATCAACTGCAATCCGGCTGCAATCTTCGAATCGCTCATTGCGAACCGGGCTTATTCGCATCTGCACCATGTTTGGTCTATACGAGATGCGGATGTTTTGGCTTCGCTTATAGATAAGTTTGCAGATTTTGATAATATTTCTTTTGTAAAGTACCGTTCGATTACATATTTTGAGATGCTTTCAACTTGTAAGTATTTAATCAATAATTCCACCTTTCCTCACGAATTTGCTAAGCGAAATGATCAGGTTTATATTAATACCTGGCATGGTATTCCAGTAAAGAAGATGGGATATGAAGTTCCAAACGGGAGAAGCGACGCGAGAAATGTAGTCAGAAACTTTCTGTCGGCCGACTACATATTGTCAAGTGGAGCGTTTTTCTCCGAAGATATTTTGAGTACGTCTTTTAAGCTTTCCAATATCTACCAGGGAAAAATCCTAGAGGTGGGGCAACCTCGCGTCGCTCGTATGCTGGAATTGTCAGCCAGTAAGCAATTGACTATTCATCGTTTGGAAAAACAAGGAATTTTTACCGCTGGCAAGAAAGTAATTCTTTTTGCACCTACGTGGAAAGGCGCAAACGCTTATAATGTTCACTCAGATATTTCCGAAATAATTGATACGGTAACGAAAATACAATCTAATCTGGGTTCTTCTTACACCGTACTTGCTAAGGTACATCAATTAGCACTACGTACAGTGAATCCTCGAGAACTACCTGATTTTATCTTGCCGCGTGATATTGATACAAGTGAAATTCTCTCTATTACTGATCAGTTGATTACAGATTACTCTAGCATATTTGTTGATTATTTGGCTTTGGATCGTCCGGTTCATTTTATTTTTTCTGACTATGAATCTTACGCCGAAGACCGTGGCTTGTATTTTAGTGTTGATGATCTTCCTGGGAGCGTCAATTATGACGTGCTTAGCGTGACTGATTCTATATTAAAGTCGTCCATGCATGATTCTTATTCGGCGGCGCGTATTTCTTGGAAGCGTCGTTATGCTTTAGAAGATACTTCTGATTCTACTAAAAACGCCATTAGTATTATTTTTGGTAAACAGAAATCTGAAAAAATCCTGGAACTTGGCCATGATAAAAAGCGCCTTCTAATTCATGCTGGCTCATTGATTCCTAATGGGATTACTACTGCTGTCATTAATCTCATTTCACGAATCAATTACGATGAATATGATGTAACAGTAATCTTTCCCTATTCTTCGAAGTCTTTTCAGACTAAAAAAAGCATGGAACTGGATGAAAGGGCACGGCTTATGCCTCGTGTCGGAAACGTATCCATGCGATGGTTCCAACGTCGCGCATATTGGGCATACACCAAGGGCGGTGGGCTGCGAACAAATTCTAAGTATCGGGATTCTATTAAACCCATATTTTCTCGTGAGTGGCGTAGGTGTTTTGGTGATTCCGATTTTGATATTGTGATCGGATTTGACGGGTACCAAGTGTTTTGGGGAGAGTTGCTGCTTCGATCCAACGCGAAGCGAAAGTACCTTTGGGCGCATAATGATCTACTGCTCGATGCGCATCGGACGATCGGATCAAAGAAGCCGCACTTTAAGAATCTGATGTCTGTTTTTCCGATGTATGGCCGCTTTACAAAGATCGTATCTGTAACTGAGGAGTTAGCCCGAATTAATAGCAATAAATTGGGTAGGTATGCCGACCCAAGTAGGTTTACCCACGTACGTAATTTTGTGGATGGTGAGAGAATACTGTCACTCGCAGGGGAACATATAAGGTCTGCAACACGACAACGCGGACCGAATTTTGTTACTGTTGGACGACTTTCGCCGGAGAAGAACCAAGCACGAATTATTCGTAGTTTTGCGCGAGTCAACGAAAGATATCGCGAATCAACTTTGACAATCGTTGGCGATGGACCTTTGATGAGTGAATTGGTTCGACTCGTTGCCGAATTGGATATTTCTGAAAGCGTAGAATTTGTTGGTCTTCAGGAGAATCCCTTCCCATTTGTCCGAAATTCTGATTGCTTTCTTTTCGCTAGCGAGTATGAGGGTCAAGGTCTCGCAATTTTGGAGGCTCTGGTTCTTAAAGTTCCTGTAATCACTACTAGATTCAATGTTGTTGAAGATGTTTTGGGTCCGCGTGATGGTATTGTCGTTGATTCCACAGATTCTGATCTCACGGCCGCATTATTTGATTTTTGTGAGAAGGGTTTACCTGTTCCTTCATTTGATTTTGTTAAATATAACGTCGAAGTCTCATCTGAATTGGATCAGCTGCTTCATATTCAATAATTGAGTAATACGTTCTCACCGTAGTATCTTGCGTCTTTTTATAGTGGTGTTATTGCAACGTGAACTCTCGGTCTTGTGCAGCCATTGTCTGACTCTAGTGCTTGAATACTGAACAGTCCGAACCCAACGCTTCCACCGCCAGAGCGCAGACCGTCGCCCAAGCCCCGGTCGAGAGTCGAAGCTTGGCAAGGCTTGGAATGCTGATTTCGATTCCAGGCTAGCGTGTTTGGCAGAGGTATTTGGTAGCACCTGTGCGCGTATTGTTTAGCAGAAGCATTTGGTAGCACCTGTGTATCGAAGTGGTGTGAAATCTCGGGACTTCGTAGACACTGAATCTCATGGCTTCGTGGACAACCGATCTCATGACTTTGTACACAGCTGCCGGCGGTTCCCATTCGGGAGCCGCCGGCAATGGCTGACTACCGGTAATCAAAGACCTCTGGCATGTCTTCTTCCCGCGCTTCGTACTGGGCCTGGTATTCGGCGGCCTTCCGGCTCCACTGCTTGGTTGGGTGCGCCAGGTGAATTCCTCTGATCGAGTACGAGGCCACAAACCGCTGATGAACACGCAATGCCACCAGGGGCAACGGGAAGCTCAACACGACTTCTGCGGTATCGGGATCCGACAAGATGAATTCATTATCGGTGATGGTTCTCAGGAACTGTCGGTCGGCATAGGTCTGCGGCAGCGAGATCTGCTTGCCCCGATAATACGCTTGGCAGTTGTCTTTATTGACCCGAACCAGTAACTGATGGCTTTCCCGATCCATGGCAGGCTCGTGCTGCTCCGTGAGCTTGTCCAAGATGTCCCCGGTTTTCGAAACGACAAGGTCAGCGCGATTCACCGCCGAGCTGCCCACGCGGCGCTTCATCAGGTACTCAGCCGCCTTGGCTTCC
Organism: Glutamicibacter protophormiae; assembly: GCF_014647495.1. Lineage (GTDB taxonomy): Bacteria > Actinomycetota > Actinomycetes > Actinomycetales > Micrococcaceae > Glutamicibacter > Glutamicibacter protophormiae. Next base: position 155,033 of record NZ_BMPH01000004.1, on the reverse strand, counting down.
AGCACCACCATCGGTATCGGCTCGGTGGCCGGTGTGTGCTCCAGCAGCTCCCAAGCCTTCTGCGGGCTTGCCTGATTGCCAAATAGCATCAGCGGGTAGTGCCGTTCCGACGACCTGGTAGTGCCGTTCTGGATACATGGTGTGTAATCTCGCAACATCGTGGACACTGAATCTCATGGCTTCGTGGACAACCGATCTCACGACTTCGTACACAACTACCGGCAGCCCCTTCTTTGGAGAAGCTGCCGGTAGTTATCGCGTTGTTTATTGATAGTCGAAGACCTCAGGCATCTGCTGCTGGCGTGTTTCATACTGCTCCAGATATTCGTCGGCCTTCTTCTGCCATTGGGCCGTCGGGTTCGCTAGCTGCACGCCTTTGATCGAATAGGACGCCACGTACTTTCCGTGAACCTTGAGCGCAATCATGGGCAACGGGAAACTGAAGGCAACTTCCGCTGTTTCCGGGTCAGAAAGAATAAATTCCGTCTCAGAGATGGTCCGAACGAATCGGCGGTCGGCAAAGGTGCTTGGCAAGGAGAGGTGATAGCCCTTGTAGTACGTCTGTCGGTTATCGCGCGTGACATCCACCAGCATCTGGTTGCCTTGCAGTTCCTGACGTTGCGGTTCCAAGGGTGAGGCCAGTTCCACCTCTCTTCCTGACTTGGACACCACGACGTCGGCACGGTTCACCGCCGAGCGCCCGAGCCGTCGTTTCTGCAGGTATTCTGCGGCTTTTGCTTCCAGCACCACCAGTGGAATCGGTGCTGTTGCCGGGGTATGTTCCAGCAGGTCCCATGCTGTTTGCGGCGTCGACTGGTTGAGAGCTTGATGAGGGCGGCGCTGATTGTAGTGTTCGCGATAGCGATGAATGAGTTTGCGTACGTCGGATAGCTCTTGTGGTTTGTTCGCTGTCAGGAACCGCTGCAATGTTTGATGGGATCGTTCGTTCTTGCCTTGCGTGGTCGGCCGTCCTGGAAGGCCCGTGATGGGCATGGTCCCTTGGGAGGCAAGATAGATCTCCACGGCACCAATGGCTCCGCTACGCAGCTGGTTGAACGCTTTGAAATTGTCGCTGAGCACTTCGCGTGGTGCCCCGTATGCGCCGATTGCCTGGGCGAGCACGTGATGGGCATCGCCACTGTTCTCGTGGCGTTGGTATGCGCTGGAGCCCACGTCGTACCGGGTCGCGTCGTCAATGAGCTGATAGACGGTGACCAGTCGGTTGGCTGTTGTTCTGAATTCGAAAGCATCCAACTGCCACAGTGCCATGGCGGTGGACCGGACAAACGGAACATAGGACGCTTTGGGACGTTTGCGAGGGTTGCGATCAACATGGCCCACGCTGGCCAGCAGCCTGGCGATCGTGGCCACGGACGGGACGGGACCTTCCGGGAAGTCCGGGCGGATGGTGGCTTCGTAGTGGATGGTTTTCGGTCCGAAGTCCCATCCATCCGTCTTCAACTGTTTGCGAATCTTCACCAGTTCGTTGACGATCTCCGGGCCATAGCGGCGGGCTGGTTGCTTCGGTGCTCGGGAGCGTGGGTGCAGGGTTCCGGCTGCTTCATGGGCGGCACGTTCGCGGATGCGGTAGTAGATGCTGCGGGAGATTTTCTGGGTTTTGCAAAATTCACTGACGGTCAAAGCCTCTGGCTGAGTTGGGTCGAATTTGATGATGATCGCTCGGACGCGTGGAGAAAGGATTTTGGCCATGTCCTCGACGTTGCCAGAAAAAGGGTGTCTGAAGTGTCTACGAAGAGTTGAGACATCGTGTCCACGATCTTATGAGATCGTGTGTCCACAAAGTGATGAGACAGGACATACGAAGTCGTGAGATCGGTTGTCCACGAAGCCATGAGATTCAGTGTCCACGATGTTGCGAGATTACACACCAGGTCGCCGGAACATCACTACCAAGAGACCCTATTTCGCACCTGATTCAAGGACTGATGTGGGCGGCGCTGGTTGTAATGCTCACGGTAACGACGGAGCAACCTCTGCACGTCAGCAAGATTTTGGGGTTTGTTGGCTTTGAGGAACCGTTGAAGGGTCTGGTGCGAGCGTTCATTCTTGCCCTGAGTCGTCGGCCTGCCCGGTAGTCCTGTGATCGGCATGCTTCCTTGAGAAGCTAGATAGGCCTCAACGATGCCGATGGTTCCACCGCGAAGCTGGTTGAACGCCTTGGAATTATCGCTGAGGACTTCCTTGGGAGGGCCGTATTCATTGATGGCGTGGGTGAGCACCTGTTGCGCATCGCCGCTGTTCTCGTGCCGTGCGTACGCGCTGGAACCCACATCGAATCGCGTCGCATCATCGATGAGCTGGTAGACGGTCACCACCTGATCGGAGAGTGTTCTGAACTCGAATGCGTCGAGTTGCCACAGTGCCATGGCGGTGGAGCGTACGAAGGGGACGTAGGAGGATTTAGGGCGCTTGCGCGGGCTGCGTTCAACATGACCGACACTGGACAGCAACCTGGCAATGGTCGCCACGGACGGGATCTGTCCGCCAGGAAAATCATCCTGGATAGTTGCTTCGTAGTGGATGGTTTTCGGTCCGTAGTCCCAACCGTCTTTTTTGAGTTCTTTGCGGATCCTGACCAGTTCGTTGATCACTTCGGGACCGTAGCGTCTGGAAGGTTGCCTTGGGGCTCTGGAGCGCGGGTGGAGCGCGCCGGCTGATTCTTGGGTGGCACGTTCGCTGATGCGGTAGAAGATGCTTCGCGAGATTTTCTGGGTCTTGCAGAATTCGCTGATGGTCAGGGCCTCGGGCTGTGTCGGGTCGAAGCTGATGATCATCGCGCGCAGGCGTGGAGGAAGTGCGTTAGGCATGCAATTGAGCGTGCCAGAAAGTCCAGTTGTAAATGTCCACGAAGAGGTAAGACATCGTGTCCACGATGTGATGAGATCGTGTGTCCACAAAGTGATGAGACAGGACACACAAAGTATTGAGATCCACTGTCTACGAAGCCATGAGATTCAGTGTCTACGAAGTCCCGAGATTTCACATCCGATACGCGCACAGGTGCTACCAAATACCTCTGCTAAACACCGCGAGTCCGGCCAGTCACACAAAGTATTGAGATCCAATGTCCATGAAGTGATGAGTTTCAGTGTCTATGATGTTGCGAGATTACACACCATATTCGCGGAACAGCGGTACCCAGTTGCAAGAGCAGGAGTACCTTCAAGCGCTATTCTGCAGGCTGGCTACCAAGACACCGCGATGCTTTGGACCAGGGCGTATTTTCTGCGGCAAGCCAGCAAGATCGTCCCCGGGACCGTTGAAGCGATCACCCGGTTTCTGGACCAGAAGGAGATCGAAGCGCAGGGCTTTCGTTCCTGCGTGAATATCTTCACCTTGGGCAAAGGCATGAACCGCATCTTAATGGAACGGACCTGCCAAGAATTCTGCGCCTCCGCACTACGCTTAATTGTTTGAGAGCCGGCGTAGAGCTGATTAGACACTAACCACTAGCGGATAAGTCAACTTTGAGGGGCTGTACCGTACGATCAAACTATGCCAAGCCAAACTGCAATTTTTATAGATGCCGGATTTTTACTGTCACTTGGTGGGCATCGCGCCGCTGGAACGACATTGCGATCCGCGTTTACGACCCATTACGAATCGTTGGTGCGGGGGATCGTCCAAACCGTTAAGAAGGACTCTGGCCTGAGTAACCTACGGGTTTACTGGTATGACGCTTCGAAAGATGGACTGTTTACTGAGCAGCACAAACGTATTGGGCTGATTTCAGGGGTAAAAGTTCGCTTAGGCCGTATTTCCTATAATGGCGAACAGAAAGGTGTGGATCTGAGACTCGCCTTGGACCTAGTCGGTGTCGCACGTACTCGTGCAGCATCAGTTGCGTACCTGGTCTCAGGAGATGACGACTTGGCAGAGGCCGTCGAAGAAGCTCAGGATCTTGGAATGAGGGTAGTGCTCCTAGGGGTTGCTAAGCCAGAAAGCCGATTGGGCGTGGCCTCTGTCGCTGAACACTTGGCGCTCACAGCTGATGCCATTGAGACGATCCCAGACCAGCTCTTGGATTCTGCGTTCACCCGAGTGATTGAGTGGGACCAGAACCATTCTGAAAAATCGGCGCTCATTGCCAAAGCAGGCGCAAATCCAGACGATAGCAACACAATCGACAGGCCGTCAGTTCCCACACCGGCCGTGATGGCGCAAAAAGTTGGCCCGTTTAATTCCGTGGAACCATTGCCCGATGCGGAAATTGTTTATTCCAGCGGCTCCAGTCGCCAAGGGTTTCAGGGCAGTGCAGCGTACGAGCAGAAAGAGCTTGCCGTTGCCGAGGAAATCGGAGGCAAGGTTGCCGAATCATGGCTGGCACTCACCACCCAAGCAGAAGTACTTGAACTCCTTGCAGATAAGCCTCAGCTGCCTCTGGAAATTGATAGAACATTGCTGAAAGATTGTGCGCAAGTGCTAGGGGAGTGGAAGACCGACCAACAGAAGATTCGGCGGGCACTCCGTGGAGCATTCTGGGACTACCTTGATCGGCTGATGTGACATTCGCGGAGCTTTACGGAAACCACTTTCCCGGCGGGACTAAGGTAAATTTAGATCGTGACTTCTCAGCAGAAACCCTTTTACGCGACAACTGCAATCTCCTATCCGAACGGCACTCCCCATATTGGGCATGCCTATGAAGTAGTGGCAACCGACACGTTGGCACGCTTCAAGCGTTTGGATGGCTTCGACGTCTTTTTCATGACTGGTACCGATGAGCATGGCCAGAAGATGATGCAGACCGCGGAAAAGGAAGGGATCACCCCTGCCCAGCTTGCGCAACGAAATTCGGATGCCTTCCAGACAATGAATGACGAGCTCGGAACGAGCTATGACCGTTTTATTCGTACCTCAGATGCAGATCATCACGCAGCTGCGCAGGAGCTGTGGCGCCGCATGGAGGCCAACGGAGATATCTACCTGGACAAGTATGCAGGTTGGTACTCGGTGCGGGATGAGGCGTTCTACACCGAAGAGCAGACCGACGTGCGAGAAGACGGAATTCGATATGCTACGGAAACCGACACTGAGGTTACCTGGACCGAAGAAGAATCATATTTCTTCCGACTGTCCAAGTATCAGGACAAGCTCTTGGCTTACTATGAGGAGAATCCCGACTTCGGTGCACCACGCTCCCGGTTCAATGAAGTTGTTCGTTTCGTTGAAGGTGGACTAACCGATCTTTCGATTTCGCGCACCACTTTCGACTGGGGAATTCCGGTGCCGGGCAACGAAAAGCACGTCATGTACGTATGGGTCGATGCCCTGACGAACTACTTGACCGGTGTTGGATTCCCGGACGTTGAGTCGGCATCCTTCCAGAAATACTGGCCAGCGGACGTCCACGTGATTGGCAAAGACATTTCGCGATTCCACGCGATCTACTGGCCGGCGTTCCTGATGTCCGCGAAACTGCCGGTTCCCAAACGAGTCATGATTCACGGCTTCCTGCATAACAACGGTGTGAAGATGTCGAAGTCGTTGGGCAACACGGTTTCCCCTGACGATTTTGTCACCCGGTATGGCTTGGACCAGGTTCGGTACTTCTTCTTGCGTGAAGTACCTTTTGGCGCCGACGGAAACTACAACCACGAGACCATCGTGGCGCGTATCAATGGCGACCTGGCAAACAACTTCGGCAATCTTGCACAGCGTTCGCTGTCGATGGTAGCCAAGAACTGCGGGGGATTGGTGCCGACGCCCGGTGAATTGTTGGCAGCCGATACCCAAATTCTGGGAGCCGCCGCGAACCTGTTGGAGATCAACCGGGATGCATACGACCGCCAAGAATTCAGCAGAGCTTTGGAAGCCGTGTGGCATGTTCTCGGAGATACCAATGCGTACTTCGCGGAGCAAGAACCTTGGAAGCTGAAGAAGATGGATCCTGCTCGCATGGAGACCGTCCTCTACGTGACGATAGAGATTGTCCGCCAGGTCGCTATCCTGCTTCAGCCAGTGCTTCCCCAAGCCATGACCTCACTGCTCAACGTCCTTGCGGTGGGCGAAGGGTCGGCACGCAATTTCGAAAACTATGGAACAGCACTGGTTCCCGGAACCGAGCTTCCAGCGCCGGCCCCGGTGTTTCCTCGCTATGAGGAAGAAAAATAGTCTTCGCTCGTTGAGTTGAAACGGCCGTGGCGCTATTCCGATTGATAGATCGGAATAGCGCCACGGCCGATTTCCGCTTCGTGCCGATTTACGGGCTGACTACTCCGGTCTGATAGGCGATGACGACTGCCTGTACACGATCTCGTGCACCCAGTTTGGCCAGAATATGGCCGACGTGAGTTTTGACTGTGGCTTCCGATAGGAAGAGACCTTCGGCGATTTCTGGATTCGACTGTCCTTCAGCGATGAGTCCGAAGACCTCACGTTCGCGTGGGGTCAGGGACTCCACCGCCGACATCAGCGAGTTGTCGGCCTGCGCTACGGACCTCTTCAGGATGGGGGCCATGTGATTCAGCAATCGCCGCGTCGTCGATGGCGCAATGACAGCATCTCCCCGGTTGACCGTGCGGACGGATTCAAGCAGCTCCTCCGGCGGCGCATCCTTGAGAAGAAAACCGCTGGCCCCTGCTTGGATGGCGCTCAGCGCGTACTCGTCCATGTCGAAAGTCGTCAGAACGATGACCTTGGGCCCATCCGCGGCTTTCTTGGCTGGGTCCAGCAGGCGCTCGGTGGTCTGTATCCCATCCATTTCCGGCATGCGCACATCCATCAGGATGACATCTGCTTGCTGTAGTGAGGGTGTTGCCAGCGCTTCGCGTCCGTTGCCGGCTTCGGCGATGACTTCCATATCGGGCTGCGAATTAATCAACATTCGGAAACCGCTGCGAACCAGCAACTGGTCGTCAACAAGTGCGACCTTGATTATGTTGCCTGATGCCATTGGGTGTTAGTCCTCCGAGTAGGGAATGAATACGGAAACTGTGAATCCTCCACCTGTTCTCGGAGAGGCACTGCAGGTTCCATCGTATAGGGCGACACGTTCGCTCATGCCTTGCAGCCCGTAGCCTTGCCCGTCGAAAGTCAGGGAACCAGCACCACGACCATTGTCTTCAATGCGGATTTCCAGTCCACGCGAGATCCAACTGAGCTGTACCGATGCAGTGGTGTTCGGTCCTGCATGCTTGACTACGTTGGTCAGTGCTTCCTGGACGCTCCGGTAGGCGGTGAGTTCAGCGCCTGCTGGCAGTTCTTTTCGCGGCGATCCCTCAAAGCCGAAACGAACGTCCAGCCCGGCAGTTTCAGCGTTCTGGACAAGATCCGGTATGTTCGCCAAAGTTGGCAACGGGCGGTTTGCGACTTCCTCGTCCTTGCGTAGGACGCCAAGTAATCTGCGCATTTCACGGAGGGACGCACGCCCAGTATCGGAGACGGTTTTCAGCGTGTCGATGGCAATTGATGGATCCTTCACCGCGGCGTAGCGGGCGCCATCAGCTTGTGTGATGATCACTGACAAGGAATGGGCCACGATGTCATGCATTTCACGTGCAATATGGTTTCGTTCATCGGCGGCAGCAAGATCGCGTTCGATGATGCGTTCATTCTCCAGGCGCGCGGCATGGTCCTGCAACGCTTTCATTGTCAGACGCCGATTACGCGCAAGGTCGCCGAAGGTCCAGGAAACGGTAACGACCAGGGCCAGCCCGACGAATGACACCATCATGTCGAAGCTGAAGAAGGTGAAGAAGCCGTAGGACGAGTTGGCGCTGTTGAACATGCTGAATGTAGCCAACAAGGCTCCGAGCAATCCGAAACCCAAAGTGGTGAAGGACTGCCACCGTTTTCCATAGACAGCCATCGTATAAACCATGATTGGGACAGATAGCTGTGAGGGCAGTACAAGCCCTGCAAAGGCCAGCTGCAGCAGATGCCCTGACGTGACAATGAGTGTCGCAAGCCATGGCTTGGAACGGCGCATCATTAAGGGGGCGGTTTGCATCAGGGAAATGGCAACTAGCGAAAGAGTAGTCAATAGCGAACTGCTGAACCCGAGGGTTGCTGTCAAGAGCAGGCAAAAGAGCGTATAGGTTAGGCCCGTTGCAAAATCCACTTTGCTCGAATTTTCGCGAATCCACCGATCAATTCGGCGATGCGGGTTTGAAAGGATCAACTACGCCTCTGGATATAGGAATACGTGCTGTTGCACACGGTTGCCACGAATGCCCTGAACGGTGCATCGCATTCAAGTTTAGTTGCCCCCCATGCTGAGATACCTCATACCCGAGTCTGAAGTCGGAAGAGCGGAAAGCTTACATTTTTCACTATTTGAGACGGGCTCTCACATGTTGGACTTGATTCGATAGGCTTGGTGCTATGGGAAAAGTTTTTGAAATTGCAGTCATCCCTGGGGATGGCATTGGACCAGAAGTCGTCGCGGAAGCCGTCAAAGTCTTGAACTTTGTCACCAATGGTGGTGACAAGGAGGTCAATCTGACCACCTACAAGTTGGGCGCCGAGCATTGGCTGGAAACCGGTGAAACTCTGCCAGAGGAGACCCTGGAGAGTCTCAAGAAGCACGATGCCATCTTGTTTGGTGCGGTAGGTGCCGCGCCCGGCGACACCCGCATTCCTTCGGGGCTGATTGAGCGTGAAATGCTGCTGAAGCTTCGCTTTGCGCTGGATCACTACGTCAACTTGCGTCCCTCGAAGCTTTATCCGGGCATTGAAAGCCCGCTGGCCAATCCGGGCAATATCGATTTCATTGTTGTGCGCGAAGGCACCGAAGGCCCCTACGTAGGCAACGGCGGCTCCGTGCGTACGGGCACCCCGCACGAAATTGCCACCGAAGTGTCGGTGAATACCGCTTACGGCGTGGAACGCGTTGTTCGTGATGCCTTTGCGCGCGCTTCTCAGCGCGAGCGCAAGCACGTGACCCTGGTTCACAAGCACAACGTTTTGGTTCATGCTGGCCATTTGTGGCGCCGGACTGTCGAAGCGGTCGCAGCAGATTTCCCGGAGGTAACCCATGATTACCTCCACGTGGACGCTGCGACGATTTTCTTGACCACCGACCCTGCCCGGTTTGATGTCATCGTCACGGACAATCTTTTCGGTGACATCCTGACGGACCAGGCTGGCGCAATCACCGGCGGCATTGGTCTGTCGGCCAGCGGCAACATCAACATGTCGCGGACCTACCCGTCGATGTTCGAACCTGTACATGGCTCCGCTCCTGACATTGCCGGCCAGCAGAAGGCCGATCCGACCGCAGCGATCCTTTCCGTCGCGTTGATGCTTGACCATTTGGGACTCTCTGAAGAGTCCAAGGCTGTTGAACGGGCAGTCGAAAAAGAGATCACTTCACGTCAGGAACTGACCGATCACCGCACCACCAGCGAAATTGGCGATGCAATTGTAGCCCTGCTGGCATAAGCTAAAAGGGAAGTTTCCGGTTTTGAGTAACCGGTAGCTAATCCACAAACGGGTGTTCCGCAACTTTGTGGGACACCCGTTGCTCGTACATGAATTAGGAAGTCCAAGGTTAGATGGAATTCACCGAAAATCTCTCAACGAACCGCAAGAGCGCCGCGGACCGCGCAAAAGTTCTTGCCGACCCGGGCTTCGGGGATTTCTTCACCGACCACACTGCAGTCATTGACTGGTCGGCCAGCGGTGAAGGCCACGGCGGTACCTGGCATGATGCGCGCATCGAACCATACGGCCCTATCGCACTGGATCCTGCTGCCTCTGTGCTCCACTACGGCCAGGAAATCTTTGAAGGGCTGAAGGCCTACCGTCATGAGGACGGCTCTGTCTGGACATTCCGTCCCCACGCGAACGCCGCCCGACTGAATAAATCGGCAGCACGCTTGGCTTTGCCCCAGCTCGACGAGGACGTATTCGTGGAGTCGCTGCGCAAGCTCGTTGCTTCCGATATCGACTGGGTGCCAACCGGTGATGGCGAGGCCCTCTACCTGCGTCCATTCATGATCGCCACCGAGGCGTTCCTGGGTGTTCGTGCAGCGCGCGAAGTTTCCTTCCGGGTCATCGCATCGCCGGCAGGCAACTACTTCGGTGGAGAACTGAAGCCGGTGGCTATTTGGGTGTCCCGGAATTATGCGCGTGCAGGCCGGGGCGGTACCGGTTCGGCCAAGTGCGGCGGAAACTATGCGGCATCGCTCGTTGCCCAGCTTGAAGCCGAGGACAACGGATGCAAGCAGGTGCTCTTCCTTGATCCATTCAACGACAATGCGGTTGAAGAACTTGGCGGCATGAACGTGTTCTTCGTTACCAAGGACAACAAGCTCGTGACTCCGGCACTGACCGGAACCATCCTCGAAGGTGTTACCCGCTCGTCCGTGATCCAGCTTGCCAAGGATCGGGGAATGGACGTCGAGGAACGTCGCATCACCCTCGATGAATGGCGTGAAGGCATTGCCAGTGGCGAGATCACCGAGGTCTTCGCCTGCGGAACCGCTGCAGTGATCACCCCGATTGGCGTTCTGAAGAACGGCACGGAACTCATTGGCGAGGAGAACGCCAAGGCTGGCGATGTCACGATGTCGATCCGCGAGGAATTGCTCGGGATCCAGCGCGGAACGGTCGAAGACCGCCACGGATGGCTGGAGCGTTTGGCCTAACGCCTAGAAAAATTAGTAGAATTGCCTGTGCAATATTAATTGCACAGGCAATTCGTCTTGAGTGAGGATTTTTGGCATGCACGTTCTGGTTACCGGTGGAGCAGGGTACATTGGCTCGCACACCGTCCTTCTGTTGTTGCAGGAGGGCTTCCGGGTTTCCATCATCGACAACTTCAGCAATTCCTCGCCGGAGTCCATTCGCCGCGTTACGCAGCTAGCGGGACGGGCACCGGAGCTTCACCATGTCGATTTGCTCGATGTTGCGGAAATGAACTCGATCTTCGAGTCCCTGCGTCCGGATGCAGTGATCCATTTTGCCGGGTTGAAAGCCGTGGGGGAGTCCGTAGCCCAACCGTTGCGCTACTACCGCAACAACGTTACCGGCACGCTGAATCTTCTGGATGCGATGGAAGCAGTCGATTGCCGGACACTCGTTTTCAGTTCATCCGCGACTGTCTACGGCGAATCGACGGCCTTGCCGCTTTTGGAGTCAACGCCTCGCAGCGCCACCAATCCCTATGGACGCACGAAGCTTCATATCGAGGAAATGCTCGAAGAATTGGCGACGTCAGACCCGCGCTGGTCCATCGCCAACTTGCGATATTTCAACCCAGTAGGAGCCCACGAATCCGGCGAGATCGGCGAGGATCCGCAAGGCATCCCGAATAACCTCATGCCATTTGTGGCCCAGGTTGCCGTGGGAGTGCGGGACAAGGTCAATGTTTTCGGCGGTGATTATCCGACATCCGACGGAACCGGCGTTCGGGACTACATCCACGTTATGGACCTAGCGGCAGGACACCTGTCGGCCCTCGGGTACCTGCAGCAGTCAACTGGTGCCCACGTCTGGAATTTGGGCACAGGAGCCGGATCCAGCGTGCTGGAGGTCATCGATGCATTCGCCCGCATCTCGAAGCGCCCTGTGCCGTACGAGATCGTGGAACGCCGCGCCGGCGACGTTGCTGAGAACTATGCCGACCCGGAGAAAGCCCGCCTTGATCTTGGGTGGAAGGCCGAGCGCGGACTTGAGCAGATGGTGGGTGACATGTGGCGCTGGCAGAGCCAGAACCCGACAGGTTTCCCGGACCTTGAGCTCCAAACGATGAGTGATGAAGAACTAAACGCATTTATCTGTAACAAGTAAGCCGCCGGAGCGTGCCAGGCAGTGGCCAGAGCGAGATAGGGTTGAATTATGCGCATTGCACGATTTGTAGTTGACGGCGACCCGCTTTACGGAGTTGTCGATGGAGAAAACGTTCATGTCCTAGCGGGGGATCCGTTCTTCCAAGGCATCAAGACCACCGGTGCCGTGCACCCCCTTGACGACGTTCGTCTGGTAGCGCCGATTATTCCGCGTTCCAAGGTCGTCGGATTCGGCCGAACCTACAGTGAGCACGCCAAGGAGCTCGGCAACGAAGTCCCGCCGGAGCCGCTGATGTTCTTGAAGCCGAATACCTCGGTGGTCGGTCACGGCGAACCAGTGACCCTCCCGGCGTTTTCGCAGGAGGTTTCCTTCGAAGGAGAGCTGGCCGTCGTCATTGGACGTATCTGCAAGGACGTGCCGGCAGAAAAGGCCAGCGACGTCATCTTCGGATACACGATTGCCAATGACCTCACTGCCAGGGACGCGCAGCGCACAGACCCGCAGTGGGCTCGTGCCAAGGGATTCGATGGTTCGTGCCCGCTCGGACCCTGGATCGAAACCGAACTGGAAGATCCTGATGACGTCGCGATCACTACGCGCTTGAATGGCGAGGTCCGCCAGGATGGTTCCACCAAGGACATGATTTGGCCGGTTTCCGAACTCGTTGCACGGGCATCCGAAGCCTTCACGCTGCTTCCCGGTGATGTCATCATGACCGGCACCCCTGCAGGCGTAGGGCTCGTCGACGCGGGCGACATCGTTGAGATTGAGCTTGAAGGCCTCGGCACTCTCCGCTCGGTGTTCCGCCGATAACGCGATTTGGGCAAACGTGGTTTTCATTGCAACTTGAAAAACCACCAACTTGCCATCATCATTTTGGTGGTACCGCACTGGCCCCCGGTCATCAAAGACCGGGGGCCTTAGTGCTGTGAATTCGGCAAGATGGCGCGAAGGCATAGAATGGAATCATCATGACTGATCTTTCCCTGATTCCATCCGTGACCGAAGACACTCCTGTTCGCGTCCGTTTCTGCCCATCGCCTACCGGCACTCCACACGTAGGCATGATTCGTACGGCCCTGTTCAACTGGGCCTATGCCCGCCATACCGGTGGCAAGATGATTTTCCGTATCGAGGATACCGACGCAAAGCGCGATTCCGAGGAAAGCTTCAACCAGGTTCTGGACGCGCTGGACTGGCTGGGCATCGATTGGGATGAAGGCGTCAACGTGGGCGGCCCGCATGAGCCGTACCGTCAATCGCAGCGCGGCGACATTTACCAGGACGTCATTGCCAAGCTTCGCGAGGCGGGACACCTGTACGAGTCCTACTCGACGCCGGAGGAGGTCGAAGCGCGGCACAAGGCCGCCGGCCGCGACCCAAAGCTGGGCTACGACAACTTCGACCGTGAACTGACCGCGGAGCAGATTGCCGCTTTTAAGGCCGAAGGCCGCGAACCAGTGCTTCGTGTGCGCATGCCGGATGAGGACGTGACCTTCAACGACCTGGTCCGTGGCGAAATCACCTTTAAGTCGGGCAGCGTGCCGGACTACGTCGTAGTCCGCGCCAACGGCCAGCCGCTGTACACGCTGGTTAATCCGGTGGATGACGCGCTGATGGGAGTCACCCACGTGCTGCGCGGCGAGGACCTGCTGTCTTCCACGCCGCGACAGGTTGTCCTCTACGCACTGCTACATGATGTAGGTGTTGCCAAGTACATGCCGCGGTTCGGGCACCTCCCATACGTGATGGGCCAGGGCAACAAGAAGCTCTCCAAGCGCGATCCCGAATCGAGCTTGTTCCTGCACCGCGAGAACGGCTTCATTCCTGAAGGCCTGCTGAACTACCTGGCGCTGCTCGGCTGGTCCCTGAGCGCGGATCAGGACATCTTCAGCAGCGAAGAACTGATCAAGGCTTTTGACGTGACCGACGTGCTGTCGAATCCGGCTCGATTCGACGTGAAGAAGGCCGAAGCCATTAACGGCACGCACGTTCGCATGCTGGAACCGACGGACTTCCGCAATCGTCTGGTTCCCTACCTCCAGGCCGCAGGCCTCGTCGGTGAAGAACTCACCGACCGTGAAAAAGAGATCCTCGACCAGGCCGCGCCCCTGGTCCAGGAGCGCATCACCCTGCTGGGCGAAGCTGCAGACATGCTCGAATTCCTCTTCAAGAATGATGACGAGATTGTTGTTGAAGACAAGGCGCTCAAGGGCATGCCAGCCAACCTGGGTGAAGTGGTAAATGCCTCTCTTGAGGCGTTGGAAGGCGTGCAGAACTGGAACGCGGAAGAGATCCAGAATGCCCTGCGGACCAAGCTGGTGGAAGAGATGGAATTGAAGCCGCGCCAGGCCTTCGGACCGGCACGCGTTGCCGTTTCCGGCAAGCGAGTCTCGCCGCCGTTGTTTGAATCCATGGAAATCCTCGGCCGGGATTCGAGCCTTAACCGTCTGCGCACCTTCGGCGCTTCACGGTAGCGGAAAACTCCAATTTCGTGAACGAAGTACGCAACGCCTTGGGTGGATCCGGCACAGGATCCATCCAAGGCGTACTTTTTGACATTGACGACACCCTGGTGGACCTTCGGGCAGCGGCAATCGCGGCATTCTTGGAGCTCACAACCGAAGAGCTTGGCCACGTGGACGAAGCGGGGGCAAATGCTGTTGCCGCCGCGTTTGCCGATGACAAAGCCGGAGCCTACGAACGCTACATGGCAGGCGAGCTGACTTTCCTGGAGCAGCGTGAAATGCGCCTGCGGCATTCATTTGGACTCGTGAATGCGGAGCCGCCGGCGGGGGAACAGTACCAATCGTGGGCCGCAATTTACGAGAAAACAGTGCGCAGCTATTGGCGCCCCTTTGACGACGTCACGCCGCACCTGGAACAGCTCAGGGCCATGGGAATTCCTTTCGGCGCGGTCAGCAACAACCTTGAATCCTACCAACGGGCAAAATTGGAAATTGCTGGGCTGCCCGGATTTGACGTAGTTGTCGGATCCGATACCGCCGGCGCACCGAAGCCTGCAGCCGCACCGTTTCTCGCGGGCTGCAAAGGACTCGGCAGCCGACCAGAACAGACGCTCTACGTGGGGGACAATCCTGTCAACGACTATGCAGGAGCCCGCAATGCAGGACTTCCCGCGGTACTACTCGACCGCGGGTCTGTCCACCAGGATTTCTCGGGGATTCGAATCCGTGACCTATGGGTTTTAGCAGAGTTAATCGATGAAGGTTTCGACAGGATTCATGCTGATTCCTAGGACGGCCGTCGATTTGTGTTGATTCCAGAACGTCGGTATAGTTATATCTCGTGCTGAAGCGATCAGTGAGAATTGATTCATTAATTTTCTCTGAAAGCCCAAGTCACAATGGGATATGGTGTAATTGGCAACACAACGGTTTCTGGTTCCGTCATTCTAGGTTCGAGTCCTGGTATCCCAGCGCTTCATCAAAGTAATTTGATGAGCTGAGAAGAAATTCTTGGCATACGGCCCCATCGTATAGCGGCCTAGTACTCCGCCCTCTCACGGCGGCAACACGGGTTCGAATCCCGTTGGGGTCACCAAGCATTCTTCGCAGGCCCTCCCGCAAGGGAATATACGGCCCCATCGTATAGCGGCCTAGTACTCCGCCCTCTCACGGCGGCAACACGGGTTCGAATCCCGTTGGGGTCACCAATCAAGCCACAGGTAAATCTGTGGCTTGTTGTATATCCAGCCAAATCTCCCCGATGTGTTTCAAATAACCTCCCCGCATAGGGCAAGATGGTCACATGGAGGCATATTCGGAATCCCGTTCTGCGGGCGGTGCAGCTACCCCAGAGAACTCAGGTGATGCACTCAAAACCATCAAGCAGCTGACTGCCCTGAGCTCCGCACTAGACAGGCTCACTTTTCTGCTTGCCGCTTCCAATCCGATGCTTCCCAGCGAAGTACTCAGAGCCAAGACGATTCATCAGATCGCCGACTACATTGTTCCGAGGCTGGAAAATCTCCATGCGCCACTGCTCATCGTTGTCGGCGGCTCCACCGGTGCCGGGAAATCCACCCTGGTGAATTCACTGCTTGATGAGTCGGTCAGCGCGTCCGGTGCCGTTCGGCCGACAACTCGCATGCCGGTCCTTGCCTACAATCCCTCCGAGGCGTCGTGGTTTGAAGATCGACGGATCCTTCCCGCCTTGAAAAGGCAGACTCAGTCCGGGTATCAACAGCACGACGCCGAAACGAATTCCCAGGCAGTGCGGCTCGCTCCACACGCAAAAGTTCCCTCCGGGATAGCCCTCGTTGATGCGCCGGACATTGATTCCATTTCGGATGAAAACCGCGCGCTCGCGGCGCAGCTTTTGAACGCGGCGGACCTATGGATATTCGTCACGACCGCTAACCGCTACGCGGACGCGCTGCCCTGGGATTTGCTCACGGAAGCCGGAGCGCGGAACATCACGGTCAGCATCGTGCTCAATCGTGTGCCGGCCGGCGCAGAAGTGGAAATCCTCCCTGATTTACAACGGCTGCTCGCAGAAAAGGGACTGGGATCTTCTGATATCCACGTGATTCATGAGATGGAGCTCGACCAACGCAAATTATTGCCGCGAGAGCTGACGCAACCAATTTCCAGCTGGCTCGGAGGCTTGGCCGAGGACGCCCAGGAACGGAAACGCATCGCGGTTCAGACTCTTGACGGTGCGCTTAAGCGGTCTGCTGCGGACGTGAGCGAACTCTACGCAGAGCTTGAAGACCAGGAAGCACAATTGCAGGAACTGATCCTCGGTGTGGACCAGCGCTTCAACCAGGCGCTGGACGTGGTGAAGTCTGCGCTGAAGGATGGCTCCTTGCTGCGCGGAGAAATCTTGGCCAGATGGCAGGATTTTGTCGGTGCAGGCGAACTGCTGCGTGGAATTGAAGGTAACGTAGGCCGTATTCGCGACCGCATTGGTTCCTTCTTCTCCGGGCGACCACCGGCGAGCAACAAAGTTGAACAGGCGATTGAAACGGGCCTCCATGCGATATTTGTCGCAGAGATTACCGAAGCGGCAGCGAGCCTAGACCGGGTTTGGCGCACGACGCCCATGGGGCAGGAACTCAGTCGCGAACTGCCCACTCCGAGGCTGCCCGGCGACCTGAACGAGCTGGCAAGCCAGACCGTCCGCGAATGGCAAAAAGACATCCTCACAATGATCCGGGAAGAAGGCGCTGGAAAACGTAAGACCGCGCGGATGGTGGCTTTCGGCGTGAACGGTATCGCGGTGATTCTCATGGTTGTCGTTTTCGCCTCGACCGCGGGACTGACCGGACTGGAGCTCGGCATCGCCGGAGGATCTGCGGTCGTCGGCCAAAAACTGCTGGAAGCCATATTCGGTGAAGACGCCGTGCGGCGGATGGCGGCCAGAGCCAGCGTCATGCTCGAAGAACGCGCGCACGAGCTGATCACCACGAACGCCGAGGTCTACCGCAACGTCATCACGACTCACCAGCAGCCCGAAGAACTAAAAGCCCTCGCAGAGTTTATTCGCGCCCAAGGCCAGAAAGGTCATCACGTATGAGCGAGCGCAAAGTACTCAGGGCGCAATCCAGCCTCATGAGCCAGATCGAGGCTATCTCCGAGGCGGTGCAGCTTGGCGAGCCTCACCTCGACCCGGAAACTGTGGACTTTGCGGCAACGGTGATTTCCCGCGCCCAAACCAGGCGCCAGCTGTCCGCTGACCACGTGGTCATCGGTCTCTTCGGAGCTACGGGTTCCGGGAAATCGAGCCTGTTTAATGAAATGGCCGGAGCGCAGCTGGCCCGGACCGGGGTCATTCGACCGACAACCACGAAAACCATCGCGGCGATTTGGAACCCTGATGGGTCAGGAGAATTGCTGGATTGGCTCGAAGTTGACGAGCGGCACGTGGTTGATTCAATGCTCGGAACCGGCAAAGCTTCGCGTGGCACTGGCACGAGCGGAGGGCTCATCCTGCTGGATCTTCCAGACATGGACTCAACCGCGCTCGGCCACCACGAAATTGTCGACAGGTTGTCCGGCCAGGTTGACGTGATGGTGTGGGTGCTGGATCCGCAGAAGTACGCAGATGCATCCATACACCGGGGATATCTTGATGGTTTGGCATCCTTGGAAGGCAACTTGCTGGTGGTGCTGAACCAGATTGACCTTGTTGCACCATCCGATCGAGCGGAGATCCAAAATTCTCTGACAGGGCTTCTTGCCCAAGACGGATTCAGGGGACTGGAGATCCTGCCGGTATCATCAAAGACCGGCGAAGGTATCGACGCCTTGCGGGCGCGAATCGCAAAGCTCGCGGAAAACAAGGCATTGTCGATTCGACGGCTGAAGGCCGACGTTGATCAAGTGGTTCATCGTCTCGTTGCCGAACTTGGCGTGGAACAGGTCAACGCTCCGGGGAAGCTTGATCAGGCAGAGCTGGAGCAAGGCATCGCCGCCGCCCACGGAGTGAACGTGATTGCAGACGCGGCGGCCAAATCCTACTTGCTCCGAGCCTCCTCCCACACTGGCTGGCCCTTGACCAGCTGGCTGGTCCGTTTCAAGAACGACCCGCTGAAGCGGATGAACCTGGGTCGAAACCACGAGCGTCCCGAGCTGGCCCTGACTTCCAAGCCGCCGCTGTCCGCGGCGCAATCAGCAGGCATTAGGCATTCGGTCAACACCTACCTCTCCAGGGCTTCGGACGGATTGCCCGCGGGCTGGACCGACAATCTCAGGGCGAGTGCCGCTGACCGGCTGGGGACAATGGACCAGGAAATTGACCTGGCCATTGCGTCTACGGATCTCGCCGTGGAAAAGAAGTCGTGGTGGTGGCCCTTGACGAGGGTTCTTCAATGGGTGTCGATTGTGGTGGCATTGGGTGGCGCCCTGTGGCTCGGTGCTCTTGCCGTAGCCGGCTACCTGCAATTCGCTGTTCCGGAGCCTCCGAAGGTGGAAGGTTTCCCGGTCCCCACCCTCATGCTTTTGCTCGGGCTACTGCTCGGTATCGTCCTGGGGATCGCTGGTTCATTTGTCAATCGAATGGTCGCTAAGATGAAGAGAAAGCGTGTGCACCGGAATCTTGAACGCTCGGTCGCAGGCGTTGTCCGCCAGAACATCGTGGATCCTGTCGCTGCGCACCTGGACCAATTCAACAGCTACGCGGATCTCATTAACCAGGCCGCGAAGAAAGCCGATTAATACTCTGTGACGAATCACCAAGCTAGCAAGTTCCCGACTGTCGGCGACCTAGGGGAGCAGGGAATCCTTGATGCCATGTTGCCTCTTCTGGACTCCAAACAAGCACCCCTTGGCCCTGGAGACGACGCCGGAGCGTTGGCCGTTGCGGGCTCAGAGGTCGTGGTGTCCGTTGATACCCTCGTTGAGAATCAGGACTTTCGACTGTATTGGGACAGCGGTTTCGAGCACAAGGCCTTTGACATCGGTTGGAAGTCAATCGCCCAGAATGTCTCGGACATCAATGCCATGGGCGGCGTTCCCACGGGCGCCGTCATCTCCCTGTCGCTGCCCGAACACACCAGCATTGAATGGGTCAAGGAATTCTCCAAGGGAATCTCCGCAGCGGTTGAAGGCCTGGGCGCAGGCCGGCTGGCAGTCATCGGCGGAGATTTGGGCAAAGCCACCGAAATCTCGGTGACCACTACCGTCATCGGAGAATGCGAGCACGGCAAGGTGCTGCGTAGCGGTGCCAAAGCAGGGGACCGTGTTGCCATTGCAGGCCGAGTGGGTTCTGCCGGCGCCGGGCTCGCGGTACTCGACGGAAGTACGCAATGGCAGACTTGGAACCGCTCGGTCCGCAGGATCGTTGATTCCCAGTGCAAACCGACCCCGCCGTTGGAATCGGGTCCCCGTGCGGCCCACGCCGGGGCAAGTGCCATGATGGACATTTCCGATGGCCTGATCAAGGATGCTTCGCGCCTGGCCAAGGCCAGCGGCGTCAACCTGAACCTCAACGGAGACTCATTCAAGGACTTCGCCGCCCGTTTGGAGCCGGCGGCGGTGCTTCTCAACGCGGATCCGATGCAATGGGTTCTCGAAGGCGGAGAGGATTTCGGCCTGCTCGCGGTGTTCCCGAAGGGTGCCGCAATCCCTGAAGAATTCACAGTTATCGGTGAGGCCAGCGCCCAGACTGGCCGCCGGGCCCTGGTGAAAATCGATGGGCAGATCGTCAATGGGTCGCGCGGATTCGACCATTTTTCCGCCGCCCTGAACCGCTAGGACTAAATGCTGCCCCGGCCTCAGGGGCGTTCGGCTTGGGCCCGGAGCAATTCCGACAGCTCATTCGCGGCGGCGACAACCGATTCATGGAAGATCTTTCCCGGCTGGCGGGTCAGGCGCTCGATCGGGCCGGACATCGACAGTGCGGCAATGACCCGGCCGGACTGGCCTCGGATCGGCGCCGATACCGAAGCAACCCCGGGCTCACGTTCGCCCAGCGACTGCGCCCAGCCGCGTCGGCGTACTCCGGCCAGAATCGTAGGCGTGAATCGGGCATGATGCAGGCCGTCGATCATCCGCTCGTTGTCTTCCCAAGCCAGAAGGACCTGTGCAGCGGAACCAGCTTTCATGGATAGCTGGGTGCCCACGGGGATGGTGTCACGCAGTCCAACCGGGCGTTCTGCGCTGGCAATGCAGACGCGGAAGTCGCCCTGCTTGCGGAAGACCTGGGTGCTCTCTCCGGTTTGATCGCGGAGCTTGAGGAGGATCGGTCCCGCGGCACTGACCAGACGGTCTTCACCGGCGGCGCTGGCAAGTTCCACCAGGCGGCTGCCCAGCTCGAAACGGCCGTGCAGGTCCCTTCCTACAAGCCCGTGGTGGGCCAGGGACTGCGCGATTCGATGCACGGTTGGCCTGGAAATCTGTGTCAGTTCCACCAGCTGCGAGAGCGTGGTGGGCCCGTTCTCCAACGCATTGAGAATGGCGGCTGCCTTGTCGAGCACGCCTACGCCGCTTCCTGTTGTCATATCTCGATTCTCCCGTCTCAGCATTTGAGATTCAAGTCCGCATACTGGAAATGTCCTTCTATGAAGTGTCACAGTTGAGATATCAAAAGTACGTAGCTTGAGGAGTGTGTCGCATGTCTGCCACGCAGTCGCCACAGACACTGGCCGAGAAGGTCTGGAATGCGCATGTTGTGCGCCGTGGAACCGGCGAAGGCGAAGCCCGCCAGCCGGATCTTATTTACATCGATCTGCACTTGCTGCACGAGGTGACCTCTCCGCAGGCATTCGAAGGACTGCGCCTGGCCGGGCGCCAACTGCGCCGGCCTGATCAGACCATCGCCACGGAAGATCACAACACGCCAACGCTTGATATCGACAAGCCGATCGCGGACCTGACGAGCCGGACACAGATCAACACCTTGCGGGAGAACTGCAAGGAGTTCGGTGTGCGCCTGCATTCACTGGGCGACAAGGAGCAGGGCATCGTCCATGTGGTCGGCCCGCAGCTTGGCCTGACCCAGCCGGGAATGACCGTGGTTTGCGGCGACTCCCATACCTCCACCCACGGTGCCTTCGGGGCCTTGGCCTTCGGCATCGGCACCTCCGAGGTCGAGCACGTGATGGCGACCCAGTCATTGAGCCTGAAGCCGTTCAAGACCATGGCGATCAACGTCGAGGGAACCTTGAAGCCGGGTGTGACCGCCAAGGACATCATCCTTGCCGTCATCGCCAAGATCGGCACCGGCGGAGGGCAGGGGTATGTCCTGGAATACCGCGGCTCCGCCATCCGGGCCTTGTCCATGGACGCCCGCATGACCATTTGCAACATGTCGATCGAAGCAGGCGCCCGTGCCGGCATGATCGCTCCTGACCAGACCACCTTCGACTATGTCAACGGACGTCCACACGCCCCGCAGGGCCAGGACTGGGACGCGGCCGTCGAGGAATGGAAGCAGCTGCATTCGGACGAGGGAGCCCAGTTCGATGCAGAGGTCTTCCTGGATGCTGATGAACTGGAACCATTCGTGACGTGGGGTACCAACCCGGGCCAGGGTGTGTCGCTCTCCGCCTCGGTGCCGACTCCTGAAGACTTCGAAGATGAAAACGACCGCAAGGCCTGCGAACGCGCACTGGAGTACATGGGCCTGACCGGTGGTACCCCGATGAAGGAAATCCGCGTTGATACCGTGTTCCTTGGTTCGTGCACCAACTCCCGCATGGAGGACCTGCGCGCAGCTGCCGCTGTGATCAAGGGCAAGGAAAAGGACCCGGATGTCCGCATGATCGTGGTTCCCGGCTCGGCGCGCGTCCGCTTGGAGGCCGAAGCCGAGGGCCTGGACCAGATCTTCAAGGACTTCGGCGCCGAATGGCGTTTCGCCGGCTGCTCCATGTGCCTTGGCATGAACCCGGACCAGCTCTCCGAAGGGGAGCGTTGCGCCTCGACCTCCAACCGAAACTTCGAGGGCCGTCAGGGCAAGGGCGGACGCACCCACCTCGTTTCGCCGTTGGTGGCTGCAGCAACGGCAATCCGCGGCACGCTGTCTTCGCCCAGCGATCTCGTCAATACCTCGGTAGCGGTCTAGGAAGGATCACCGTCATGGAAAAGATTGTTAGCCACACCGGAATCGGTGTACCCCTGCGTCAGAGCAACGTCGACACTGACCAGATCATCCCGGCCGTGTACCTCAAGCGCATCACCCGTACAGGGTTCGAAGATGCCCTGTTCGCCGGCTGGCGCCGCGACGAGAACTTCATCCTCAACCAGGAACCCTTCAATGCGGGGTCGGTACTGGTGGCCGGACCCGATTTCGGCACCGGATCCTCCCGTGAACACGCGGTCTGGGCACTGAAGGACTACGGTTTCAAGGCTGTGATCTCGGCACGTTTCGCGGATATCTTCCGAGGCAACTCCGGCAAGCAGGGCCTGGTAGCCGCCGAAGTCGCCCAAAGCGACATCGAATTGATCTGGAAAGAACTGGAAAACAACCCGGGCACCGAGGTCACTGTCGACCTGGACTCCCGCACGGTCCAGTGCGGATCGATTTCCGCGCCATTCCAAATCGACGATTACACGCGGTGGCGTTTGATGGAAGGCCTGGATGACATCGGCCTGACCCTCCAGCACGAAGGAGACATCACCGAGTTCGAGGCTGCACGCCCTTCGCACAAGCCGAAGACCCTGCCGGCGCGATTCGCCGACTAAGCACCGTCATCTCGGAATTGGCATCAAGCAGATTTCGATGCTCTCCACGGATGCCTCCGGCGGCCCGTTTGCTTTCCAGCACCATGCATTGTGCTGAATGCGAACTGGCCGTTTCAGGTTTGAATCTTCCGCCGGCGTATTCCCTGAATTCAAAGGCTGAAAGCATCCTCACAATACCCACGCCACGCGACAATCGGTCCCATTTCATGCTGGCTGAGGCGGTATGCTTACTTAGTCCTGCTAGTTCACGGCCCGCAGGCTGGAGCAGGTAATAACGACTACGCGATGAGGTATTTCATACATGGGTAAGATCCTGACGATCCATGGCGGTGTGCCACTTGAAGGCACCGTACGAGTCGGCGGAGCTAAGAACCTGGTTCCCAAAGCCATGGTGGCGGCGCTGCTCGGCGATACGCCCTCGGTGCTCCGCAATGTGCCAGAGATCAAGGATGTTACTGTCGTTCGCAGCCTGCTGGAGATCCACGGGGTCAAGGTCGAACAGGATCCTGAAACCGGCGACCTCACCATGGACCCGAGCCAGGCCAAATCGGCCTCCAACCAGGCGATCGATGCACACGCCGGCGATTCTCGCATCCCGATTCTTTTCTGCGGCCCCTTGATCCATTCGCTGGGAGAGGCGTTCATCCCGGACCTCGGCGGCTGCCGCATCGGCGACCGTCCCATTGATTTCCACCTCGAAGTCCTCCGCGAATTCGGCGCGGTCGTGGACAAGGCCACTGATGGGATCCGCATCTCCGCACCGCTGGGCCTCAAGGGTGCAAAACTCCACTTGAAGTACCCAAGCGTCGGCACCACCGAACAGGTACTGCTGTCTGCAGTTCGCGCCAAGGGCGTCACAGAAGTCAGCAACGCCGCCATCGAGCCGGAAATCTTGGACCTCATCTCGCTGTTGCAGAAGATGGGCGCCATCATTTCCGTGCACCGCGACCGCGTGATCCGCATCCAGGGTGTGGACAAGCTCAACGGCTACGAGCACACCGCGCTGCCGGACCGCAACGAGGCCGCCTCGTGGGCTTCCGCAGCCCTGGTGACCAAGGGCGATATCTTCGTCCAGGATGCCCAGCAGCGCGACCTGACTGCATTCCTCCATGTCTACCGCCAGATTGGCGGCGAGTTCGAGGTCAAGGCCAACGGCATCCGCTTCTACCACCCGGGCGGCGACCTGAACCCGTTGATCCTTGAGACGGATGTCCACCCGGGCTTCATGACCGACTGGCAGCAACCTCTGGTGGTCGCACTGACCCAGGCCAACGGCGTTTCGGTAATCCATGAGACCGTGTACGAAAATCGCTTCGGCTTCACCGACGCACTGGTTCGCATGGGTGCCACCGTCCAGGTCCACACCGATTGCCTCGGATCCACCCCGTGCCGCTTCGGCCACCGCAATTTCAAGCACTCCGCCGTGGTTGTCGGACCAGCCAAGCTGGTCGGCGCGGAAATCGACGTCCCGGACCTGCGCGGAGGCTTCTCCCACCTGATCGCGGCCTTGGCTGCCGAGGGAACCAGCAAGGTCACCGGCATTGAGCTGATCAACCGGGGATACGAGCACTTCATGGACAAGCTCACCGCGCTTGGCGCCAATGTTGAACTGAGCGAATAGAGGATACCGGTCCGTGGTTAAAATCCAGGCTCCCGGCGAAAGCCCGCGAACCAAGCGTATTTTCAATGTCCTGGGAAATATCGTTCGTCCCTTGATGAACTCCCTGATGGGGAAGACGTGGAAGGGCTTCGAGAATCTCCCGCAGGGTGGGTACATCCTCTGCCCGAATCATTTGACCGAAATCGATCCGCTGGTGGTCGGCCATGCTGTGTACAGCCACGGCCGCCTGCCGCGCTGGATGGCGAAGGAATCGCTGTTCAAGCCGCCGGTGCTCGGGTGGATCCTTCGCGAAACCGGACAGATCCCGGTGGCGCGCAGCGCCGCGGGCGCCGGCGATTCGCTGAAGGCTTCCAAAAAAGTCTTGGACGCCGGGGGAGTCGTAGTGATCTACCCCGAAGGCACCCTGACTCGCGACCCGAACTTGTGGCCAATGGTCGGCCGCACGGGTGCTGCCCGTCTGGCGCTGCAGACCGGTGCGCCGGTGATCCCCATGGCGCACTGGGGCGACCAGGAGCTGCTGCCTCGCTACTCCAAGAAGATGTACCTGTTTCCCCGCAAACACGTGACGGTATCGGTTGGCCAACCGGTAGACCTCGACGACTTGCGCAACGGGCCGCGTACCCGCAAGGTGCTGGAAGAAGCGACAGAACGCATCATGGCATCGATCACCGAACTCCAGGCAGAAATCCGCGGTGAAACACCGCCGAGCAAGCCATGGGATCCCAGCGAGCATGGCCAAGCCAGGACCGGCCGAAGCTTTGAGAACCCAGACAAGTAACTACACGTCAGCAACGTCGAAAGAAGAATCGTGACCAAGCCTTTACCACGCAAGATCGCCGTCATGGGTGCCGGAAGCTGGGGAACCACTTTCGCGAAGGTGATGGCGGATGCCGTGGCCGAGAACGGCATTGCGGTTCAAATCTGGGCTCGCCGGGACGATGCCGCGCGTGAGATTAATGAGCGCCATACCAATTCCAGGTACCTGCGTGATACGAAGCTTCCGCAGAACATCTCCGCTTCATCCGACCGCCAGGAAGTCCTCGCCGGGGCGGATCTGGTGGTGCTGGCGATCCCATCCCAGTCGTTGCGTGCAGAACTGGAGAGTTTCAAGAACCTCATCGAGCCGGAGGCAGTGGTTCTGTCCTTGATGAAGGGACTGGAACGCGGCACGGATTTGCGTATGAGCCAAGTGATCGCAGAAGTAGCGGAACTGCCCGCAGAACGTATTGCGGTGCTGTCCGGACCGAACCTGGCCATGGAAATTGCTCGCGAACAACCGACGGCATCCGTTGTCGCCTGCTCGGATGAGGCGACCGCCAACTGGATCGCGCAGCTGTGCTCGGCTCCCTATTTCCGCCCGTACACCAACGATGACGTGCTGGGCGTGGAGCTCGGCGGCATCGTGAAGAACATCATCGCGTTGGCAGTTGGCATGTGCGACGGCATGGGCATGGGCGATAACACCAAGTCCACCGTCATCACGCGTGGCCTCGCGGAAACGACTCGCCTGGTCCTGGCATTGGGCGGCCGCCTGGACACGCTGGCCGGCCTCTCCGGCTTGGGCGACTTGGTGGCCACCTGCTCGTCCTCGCTCTCGCGCAACAACACCGCCGGACGCCTTCTGGGGCAGGGCCTGTTCCTCGATGAGGTCAACGACCGGATGTCGCAAACAGCCGAGGGCATCAAGTCGGCACGAGCGGTATTCGACCTTTCCCGCACGCACGGCGTCGACATGCCCATTACCGAGGCCGTCGTGATGGTGCTCGAAGGCACGCTCAGCGTCGAGAACATGGCGCAGCGCCTGCTGGCTCGCGAATTGAAGTCTGAAGGAGAATTGCAGTAATGACTGAACGCAAACCTCGGGTCCTGCTCCTGTTCGGTGGCCGGTCATCCGAGCACTCGGTGTCCTGCGTCACCGCTGCGGGCGTGATGCACGCGATCGACAGGGAACGTTTCGACGTCGTGCCCGTGGGCATTACGCGTCAGGGTGAATGGACGCTCTTGACCGAAGATCCCCAGGACTGGGCCCTCAACACTGGTTCCTTGCCGGAGATCTCCGATGTCGACAACCCGGTGCAGCTCTCGACGGATCCCAACAAAACCTCGTTGATGTCCCTGTCCCAGTCGGCCATTTCCGAGCTTGGCGAAATCGACGTGGTCTTTCCGCTGCTCCACGGGCCGTTCGGCGAGGACGGTTCGATCCAGGGCATGCTTGAAATGGCTGGAGTCTCCTACGTGGGTTCCGGTATTGCCGCGAGCGCCATGGGCATGGACAAGCACTTCATGAAGGTGGTCTTCGAAAGCGCCGGGTTCAAGGTCGGCCCCTACGAAGTCATTACCAACAAGCAGTGGCTGCGAGACAGCGAGTCGGCGCTCCAGCGTTGCGATGGGCTTGAATACCCGCTGTTCGTCAAGCCAGCCCGAGCTGGTTCGTCGGTTGGCATTACCAAGGTCGATGTTCCTTCGGAACTGAGGGACGCCATCGAGGTTGCACGCCGTGAAGACCCCAAGGTCATCGTGGAGCAGGGAATCGTCGGTCGAGAGATCGAGTGCGGTGTCCTTGAAGGCCGCGGTTCGACCCCGTCACGCGCGTCCCTGCCTGGAGAGATTTCGGTGGCCGACAATGGCCACACGTTCTATGACTTCGAGGCGAAGTACGTTGACGGCGCCGCAGCGAAATTGAGCTGCCCCGCCCAGCTCAGCGAGGAAGCGACCAAGCAGATCCGGGATCTTGCGGTCAAGGCCTTTGACGCCATTGACGCCGAGGGCTTGTCTCGGGTTGATTTTTTCTACACTCCCGAAGGCGAGTGGATTATCAACGAAATCAACACGATGCCAGGTTTCACGCCATCGAGCATGTACCCGCAAATGTGGGCTAAAACCGGCATCAACTATCGTGAACTGATCGACGAACTGATCGCGCTGGCCAGCGAACGCAAGGTCGGTTTGCGCTAGAGGGCAGTAGCTGAAATGCGTCTTGCTTCAACTCACCTACCGATGAATTGATGCAAGACGCATTTCCCTATGCACTTTGAGACCGCAGCTTGGGTGCCTCGACCGGCCGCTAGAGTTTCTCGTCCTTCTGGATGCTGACGCACTGTTTCTCTGCGGGAATCCGGGAGGCTGCATCAGACAGCGTGGCTAGAACCGTGCTTGAGGGGATGACCTGCGGATCCATGATGATTTCAGTTGCGGGAGTGCGACCATAGGTGGTCAGCGTCCAGATGCCGTCCTCACCTTCGTGGGCGATCCAGTCGACGTCATTGACTGATACACAGGGGTCGGTGGTCGGTCCCGGTACTTCGACACCGCAGCGCAAGACCACCTGGGACGGGTCTCCCCACGCTGAGGTGGCTTGAGACGAGGTGGGACGGCGCTCGGCGTCTCCAATGACTTCGGGCAGCACGACCATCATTTCAGCGCACAAGGGGTTGGCGGCGTCAGGAGCAGCATCAACGGATGCAACAGATTCGCAAGCGGCCAGACCGGGCCCGACAACAGCGAATAAGGCGATCAATACCGTGGTTCGACCAAATTTTCGATTAAGTTTTGGTGACGGTTCCGGGTTCAAACTGATTTTGGACACGTTGTAAGCGTACCGTGCGAATCTGAAAGATAAGATGTATTGAGTTGAATCTGTGAAAGGTAGCATATGTCATTCGAAGAACAGCCTACGCGTTCGCGCGCTAAGAAAAAGAAGCGCACCGGGCGAGTAGTCCTCCTGAGTATCCTGTCGTTGGTAGTGATCGCCGCGCTCGTCGCTGTCGGATACGCATGGAACCTCGGACGTACATTCGATGACAACAGCCAGAAGCTTGAGAATGCCTTCCCCGCCGAGGAAACTCGTCCAGAGGTAAAGAAGGAATCCGAGAATGCGC
This sequence comes from Glutamicibacter protophormiae, assembly GCF_014647495.1. Lineage (GTDB taxonomy): Bacteria > Actinomycetota > Actinomycetes > Actinomycetales > Micrococcaceae > Glutamicibacter > Glutamicibacter protophormiae. The sequence goes on along the minus strand of NZ_BMPH01000004.1, from coordinate 126,630 downwards.
TGAACATCCTCCTTCTCGGCAGCGATACTCGGGCGCAACGCGAAAACGACGAGCAGAACGATGATTTCGCCACGCTTCCCAACGGTGGACGTTCGGACACCATGATGCTTGTGCACATCCCGTCAGATCGTTCCGGCGTCTATGTGACATCGATCATGCGCGACACCTGGTTGGATCTTCCAGGAATTGGCGAAGCCAAGATCAACCGCGCATTTGCCAACGGTGGAGTGGCCAAAGCCGTTGAGACCTTGGAAGGCCTGTTCGGCGTGCGCATCGACCACGTTGCATCCGTTGACTTCGAAGGATTCAAGGGATTGACCGATGCTGTGGGAGGCGTGACCATCAACAACCCCATTGCCTTCCGTCCAATTCACAATAAGAGCTTCTACTTCCCGGAAGGTGTGCAGAAGCTTGACGGCGAAGAAGCGCTGGCCTTCGTCCGAGAGCGCAAGGCATTTACCGGTCCCGGTGGCAGCGACTACCGTCGCGTCAAGAATCAGCAGCTGTTCGTCAAGGCGCTGCTGGGCCAAATCCTGTCGAAGGACACCCTGACGAACCCCGTCAAGATTCAGAATGTCGTGAGCGAATTCGCTCCGTTTGTGGCGGTTGACGATACTTTGGACGCAGGCAAGGTCGTTGGAATCGCTTCATCGATGATCAACGTCAGCACCAGCGACATGGAATTCTTCACCCTTCCAAACAACGGTCCGGGCCGTTCGGCCGACGGACAGTCGATTGTCATCCCGGATATGGATACGATTAACAAGTTTGGAGAAGCACTCCAAAACGATACGGTTGACGAATTTGTAGCTTCTACTGACCTGTCTCAGTAACCATTGAAGGAACCACTCTTTATGACCACCCAGAAACTCGATACTTCGGTTCGCGCTATCCGCCATTGGCTGGCGCGCAGTGTCAAGAGCCTGGGGAATCATTCGGATCGCCTCAACGCCATCAATGTCTTTCCGGTTGCCGACGGTGATACGGGAAGCAACCTCTACCTGACTGCACGTGCCGGTCATGATGCCGTCAGCAAGTTGGAAAGCGATGACATTGGTGGATTCCTGGAAGTTGCCGCGCGCGCCGCCATGGAGTCTGCGCGCGGCAATTCCGGGACTCTGCTGGCTGTTTTCCTGAGCGGCCTCAGCGAGCCGTGGCAGGGACAGCCGCGATTGACGGCACCGTTGCTGGCCCTGGGGCTGGAACGGGCGAAGGTCCGCTCCTGGTCGGCGCTGAGCGAGCCCGTGGAAGGCACCATGCTTTCGGTGATCAATGCACTGGCCTTGGCGGCAGCTTCCACGCTGATGCACCTCAAAGTCGACAGGGATAGCCGCGCGGCGTTGGACACCTTGCTGACTCAGATGACGCAAGCCGCCAGATTGGCTGTCAAGGGCACCGAAAGCGAATTGCCAAGCCTGGTCAAAGCAGGCGTCGTGGACGCCGGGGCCGTCGGCATGCTGGTGATCATTGACGAGCTATGCGCAGCCATTCGCAACGAACATACTGATTTTGACGACTATGAAAGCTTCCACGGTTACAGCGTTCAAGATCCGCATGTCCATTTCGACTTCGAGGAAATCGACGGTGTGGAAGTCATGTGCACTGTGGCGTTGGACGCCTTGGGGGCTGCGACACTTCGCGGCCAGCTGGACGCGCTGGGAGACTCGGTGATCATGTCCCCGGTCAACCAGCTTGAGGGAGACACCTACCGGTGGCGAGTCCACGTGCATGTCCAAGATCCCGAGGCAGCGCTGGATCTCATTCGAAAGCAGGGGAACCCGGTAAATATCAGCGTGACCGATCTTTGCATTCATGACGGCTGAAACGACGAGCCGGGATTTCGAAAGCTCGCCGCTTTCCGTGGTGCTCGGGGCCAAGAATGCAACCGCATTGGAAAAAGCCTTCGGCTACGGCACGGTGGGAGAGTTCCTTCGACATTTTCCTCGGCGCTACGTTGAAGTGGGGGAACTGACCCCCATCGCGGAGCTGCCCTTCGACGAACATGTAACGGTGGTGGCGCAAGTCGTCAACATCAGCCAGCGCCAGATGCACTCGCGCAAGGGATTCATCTTCGAGGTCACCGTCAGCGATGAACTAGGAGATGCCGGCCAGCAGCTGAAGATGACTTTCTTCAACGGATATCAAGCACGCTCGGATCTGCTCGTCGGAACGATTGCCATGTTCAGCGGCAAAGTCGGTTGGTACCAGGACCATCTGCAATTGAACCAGCCGGACTACGCCGTGCTCGACGAGGCCTCCCAAGCAGATCCACGCCCCATACCGATCTATCCAGCGTCGGCCAAGATGCCGAACAAGAAGATCCGCGACCTGATGGCTCACCTGCTTGAACAGATGACGCAGGAGAATCTGCCGGAATTCCTCCCGCAGGAGCTATTGGATACCCATCATTATCCAATCCGGCACCAGGCCTACGCCAACCGGCATTCCCCACGCGAGTTGAAGCATGCATACGTTGCCCGCCAGCGCTTCGCCTTTGAAGAGGCATTTCTGCTCCAGCTTTCGCTTGCTGAACGAAACCGCCAAATCGGCACCCAGCACTCCGTCGCCCGGCCGCGTCGTAGCGGCGGGCTTGCCGACAAGTTTGATGCCCAGCTGCCTTTCATCCTCACCGATGACCAGCAGCAGGTAGGGCGCGAGATCAGCCAGGATCTGGAGCTGAACCATCCGATGCACCGTTTGCTGCAGGGCGAGGTCGGCTCGGGCAAAACCGTTGTCGCGCTCCGGGCTATCCTCCAGGTGATCGATGCCGGAGGGCAGGCAGCGTTGCTGGCGCCCACCGAAGTCCTGGCAGCCCAGCACTATGCCTCCATAACCAAGATGCTGGGAGCATTGGCCGACCCCGGCCTGTTCAATGAAGGTGAAGGAACCGGCGTCGCGCTGCTGACGGGCTCGGCGAAAACCGCCCAACGTCGCGAAGCGCTGCTGGGCATCGCCAGCGGCGAAACCGGCCTGATCGTCGGCACCCACGCGCTGCTGGGGGAGCAGGTAAGGTTTGCAGAACTCGGGTTGGTCGTCATCGACGAGCAGCACCGTTTCGGTGTTGAGCAGCGTGATGCCTTGCGGGCCAAGGCCAACGACTCGGTGCCCCACACGCTAGTTATGACTGCCACGCCGATTCCACGCACCGTTGCGATGACGGTTTTCGGCGATCTGGACACCTCGACGATCAAGCACCTTCCCGTCGGCAGGGCACCGATCTCGACCCACATCGTTCCGATGCAGCTTTCCGGCTACAGGAACCGCCTGTACACGCGTATCAGCGAAGAAGTGGCAAAAGGCCACCAAGTCTATGTTGTCTGCCCGCGCATCAGCGATTCAGCCGGTGAGCAAGGCGTATTGCTGGCGACCTACGAGGACACTTCCGGTCAGTCGATGAGCGTTGAGAAGATGCTGGAACTGCTCGGTGGATTGCCCGACTTCGAGTCGATCAGGGTGCAGGGACTGCATTCTCAGCTGGACTCCAACGACAAGCAGGGAATCATGGATGACTTCGCGGCGGGGGACATCGATGTACTGGTCTCCACGACGGTCATCGAGGTCGGTGTGGACGTCCACAACGCAACGTTGATGGTGATCATGGACGCCGAACGCTTCGGAATTTCCCAGCTGCATCAGCTGCGCGGACGTGTGGGTCGTGGCGGCCTTCCCGGCACGTGCCTGCTCTCAACATGGCTGGATGCGGATCATCCGTCGGTCAATCGCCTGCGCGTCATCGAATCAACCCTGGACGGTTTCGAACTGGCGGAGGCCGACCTGGCGGAGCGCAAGGAAGGAAATATCCTAGGCGTCCAGCAATCGGGAAGCCAATCGGCGCTTCGCGAGCTGAGCATCATCAGGGACCGGGCATTGATTGAAAAGGCACGGGATGATGTCAGGGCGCTTATGGCGATGCCGGCATGGCGGGAGAAGTACCCCGTACTGCTGGCGACCACCAAGAACTGGGTCGATGAATCCACCCGTGAATTCCTCAACAAGAACTAAGTGAAAGCGGCAAGAATCAATGAGCCGAATCATTGCCGGCGCGGCCGGCGGCAACCCGCTGAAGTCCGTTCCCGGCGACGCTACGCGACCAACCACGGACAGGGTCAAAGAAGCACTCTTCTCGCGGCTGGAGAGTTGGGATATTCTTCAGGGCGCTCGGGTGCTGGATCTTTTCGCCGGATCCGGGGCTTTGGGGCTGGAAGCTGCAAGCAGGGGAGCGCGCCAAGTGGCTCTCGTCGAAAAAGCTCCCAAGGCCGTTGCGGTGTGCCAGCAGAATGCCGCGATGATCAATAAAACCCTGAAGAGCGACATTGCTTCCGTCCAGCGCGGATCAGTCGACTCGATTCTTGACGGCTACTTTGACGAATCTACTCGGATACCTCGCAGGACATTCGACGTGGTCTTTTTGGACCCTCCGTATCCCTTGACCGAAGCGGAACTCGAAACCACGCTGCTGAAGGTTTCCCTCGTGCTAGCTGACGATGCGACAGTCATTGTAGAGCGATCCAGCCGGTCTCCGCGCCCCCTGTGGCCCGTTAGCCTGCAGCCGTTCGCCGACAAGAAATACGGCGAGACGCACCTATGGTTTGCCGAACCTGTCCAGCCCGAGTGAGTGCTTGATTTCCGAGGGAAAAGGTCCCGAGGCTTGGCATTGGTTGATGCTTGAATCGTCCAAGCGGTGTTTGGCGGCAGTCAGGATCAAGTTGCCCGGGTATCGCCTGGTAAACATTTCAGGCGAGGAACTCAGCATGACAAAGTCGAAGTTTTGTCGGGCGGCCGCTACCTGCCGGTCCGTGAATGCCAGGGGCGGATCGTCGCCGATATTGACGAATAACAGCCCTTGGTCGTCAAGCGCCGTGCACAGCTCCGAATAGTACTCGGTTACCGTCAGATGCTCGGGTGCCTCGGGGCCGCTGAAAATATCGACAATGATGACATCGAATGTCCGGCCGTCCAGCTGGTTGTGCAGGACATCGCGGGCATCGGCGACGATGGTCTCGAGTGAGCAGTTTTTCGGCAGCGGGAGTTGCGCTATTACGAAATCAAGTAGTTCCCGCTCGATGTCGACTGCCACGTGTGTGCTATTCGGAAAGACGACACTAGCCCAACGGGCAAGGGTGAGCGCCCCCGCCCCCAGGTGAAGCATCCTCAGCGGTTCGCCGGGTTCTCGCAGTACCTTGAGATGGTTCGCAATCCTGGCGAGGTATTCATAGAAAACCTCCTCCGGATGGGCGAGGTTCACATGGGATTGTTCTGCGCCGCCGATAGCCAGGATCTTCGCTCCGGGTACGAGGTCATCGTCATAAATGTTTGCATGCGCTTGGACAAATCCAAGCCAGCGCTTCTGGCTTGAAGCGGTCATCGGACCAGCTCCGGCAGTCGGCTCAGGCGTCGAGCCGCTTCCAAGATCACGTCTTCCTTCTTGCAGAACGCGAAGCGCAGGAGAGATGAGTAGGCCTGCCTATTTTCCGGATGCACAAAAACTGACATTGGTATTGCCGCTACCCCTAGCCGCTCGGGGAGCAGTCGAGCGAGCTCAGTCGCGTCTTGATAACCTAGCTGGCTAACGTCTGCGACGAGAAAGTATGTTCCACGGGGGCGGACGACGGGGATGCCCGACTGTTCCAAGCTGTCGGCAAGAAGACCGCAGGTGTGCCCCAGCGAGCCGGCAAACTGCGCGAAGAATTCGTCTGGGAGTTCCAAGGCTTGTGCCACGGCAGGTTGAAAAGCCGGTCCCGACGAGTAGGTGAGAAACTGCTTGACCGTTCTGACGGCGGTAATCAGTTTTTCAGGTCCGGTCGCCCAGCCGACCTTCCATCCGGTAAACGAGAAGGACTTGCCCGCCGACGAGATGGTAATCGTCCGGTCGAATCCACCGGGCAGGGTAGCAACGGGAACATGGCTCACCCCGAATGTCAGGTGCTCGTAGACCTCATCGGAAAGAATAATGCAATCATGCTGGTGAGCCAGTGCAATGATCTCATTGAGCACATCTTCCCCAAATACGGATCCAGTCGGATTGTGCGGATTGTTGAGAATTATCATCCGGGTCTTGTCAGTGACCGTTGCGCGGAGCTTGGCCAGGTCTGGTTGGAAATCCGGTAGCTGCAACTGGACCACGTTGTGTTTTGCGTTCGCCAGCCCGATCATGGCCGCATACGAGTCGTAGTAAGGCTCGAATGTGACAACCTCGTCACCGGGCTGAACGAAAGCGAGGATTGCAGCGGCAATGGCCTCGGTGGCGCCTGTGGTGACGACTACTTGGGTTTCTAGGTCCAGCTCGAGGTCGTAGAACCGTTTTTGATGGGAGGCAATGGCGCGGCGGAGGGCTGGTATCCCTGAACCGGGTGCGTACTGATTTGCACCTTCAGCAATCGATTTTAGTGCGATTTGGCGAATTTCTTCGGGTCCTTCTGTATCGGGAAAACCCTGTCCCAGATTCAATGCATTGTGTTTGTTGGCAAGACCTGTGATTTCTTCAAAGATCGTCACCCGTGGCGTGCCAGCCGGATCCAAGAGGTTCGCGCCGTGCGCTGTTCGTTGCCAAGGGTTGAAATCATTGCTCATAAACCCATTATGTACGGGGGACATGTGCGGTCGAGCATTCGAAACGTCACTTCGTTACTTGGGTTTATCCGCAATTCACGTTTTGGCCGGGACTTCTTGATACATTCAACGTATGCGTAGAGCCGTTTGCCCAGGATCCTTTGACCCGATTCACAATGGTCATGTCGAAATTATTGCTCGAGCCGCCAGCCTGTTTGATGAAGTGATCGTCGCGGTATCGACGAACTATTCAAAAAACTACCGATACAGCGAAGATGAGCGAGTCGCCATCGTCGAGGAGACGGTCGGCGGTCTCCGCGGTGTCACGGCCCTTCCCATGGGTCAGGGCTTGTTGGCTGATTTCTGCAAGGAACAGGGTGCGGAAGCCATCGTCAAGGGCCTGCGAAGCACTGTCGACTACGCATACGAAATTCCGATGGCAACCATGAACCGCCACTTGACCGGTGTTGAAACTGTATTCCTTCAGGCCGATACGCGGTTCACCCATTTGTCGTCATCGCTTCTGAAGGAAGTGCAGACCCTGGGTGGCGATGTCGCGGAATACTTCCCACGTGCAGTGATGAAACGGCTGATGAGGAAGTAGGCAAAAATATGTATTTCTACCCCGTAGATATATGCTTGTAGTTCTGTAATTTCACTCGTTTTAACTGATAGGTCGCTTAATTAATGACTCATCGTCCAATAACAAAGGCCGTCATTCCAGCAGCGGGCCTCGGAACTCGATTCCTTCCGGCAACGAAAGCGATGCCCAAGGAGATGCTGCCTGTTGTAGATAAGCCCGCAATCCAATACGTAGTGGCCGAAGCCGCGAAGGCTGGCTTCACTGACCTGCTCATGATCACCGGCCGCAACAAGCGTGCGCTAGAAGATCACTTCGACCGTGTCCCTTCGCTTGAGTATTCCTTGGAAGCCAAGGGCGATAAGAAGAAGCTCGATGCTATTCATGAGGCTACCCATTTGGGGGACATTCACTACGTGCGCCAGGGCGATCCCAAAGGTCTTGGACACGCTGTCCTTTGCGCGAAGCAGCATGTAGGGAACGAGCCTTTCGCGGTTCTGCTTGGTGACGACCTCATCGACGAACGCGACGAGCTGCTTTCAGTTATGGCCAGCGTGCAGCAAAAGGTCGGCGGGTCCGTGATCGCCCTCATGGAAGTTGCTCCCGAACAGATCAGTGCATACGGCTGCGCTGATGTCTCGTCCGTCAGTGGCGAGGATTTCGTCAAGGTCAACGGCCTTGTTGAAAAACCGGCGGCTGAAGACGCTCCAAGCAATTTGGCCATTATCGGTCGCTATTTGCTGCACCCGAGGGTATTCGAAGTTCTTGAACATACTGCACCAGGCCGTGGCAACGAAATACAACTCACTGATGCACTTCAAGTCCTCGCAGGCGCCGAAGGCGAAGGCGCGGGTGTGCACGCAGTGGTATTCCGCGGTCGCCGTTATGACACCGGAGACAAGCTCAGCTATTTGCAGGCCAACATCACCCTTGCGGTAGATCATGAAGATCTGGGTGAAGGTCTGAAGAGTTGGCTCAAGGACTTCGTCGCCGAGATGGAAGACTAACAGTCATTAAAGGCTACTCAGGATAATCACATTTATCTTGGGTAGTCTTTTTGATTGCACGAAGTCACTTGGAAGGTCCGTTGGCTTCGACGGAATTTTCTCGGTGGGATAGAAATGAACTCAAACGATCCAAGTCAGAATGACATCAGCACTCGAAGTGTGCGTTTTGGTGCCGCGCGGCGAAAGAAGAAACGCGTAAGAGCCGTTGTTCTTTCCGCGCTGGCCGTGCTTTTGATTGCCGTGCTGGGCGCTGGATACTATCTCTTCAACTTGCAGCATGCTTTCAATTCCAAAACCAACACCGTTGACCTTAACTTCACCCAAGAACAAGAAGATGCACGGCCGGTAAAGGATCCCGATGATGGATCCATGAATATTTTGCTGGTTGGTGTTGACCATGCAGACGATAACTCAGCCCAATCGGCTGCCTTGGATGGGGCAGTCAGCCAGCGCAGCGATTCCATGATGCTCGTACATGTTCCGGAGGACCGTTCGCAGATATACATTATGTCTACGGTCCGAGACATGTACGTTGACATCCCTGGATATGGGAAGAACAAACTCAACGCAGCCGTATCTTTTGGCGGTATTCCCCTCTTAGTGCAAACGATGGAAGGACTTTTCGACACCAAAGTTGATCATGTTGCCATGATCGACTTTGATGGATTCAAGGAGTTGTCCACCGCCCTCGGCGGCGTGACAGTTCAGAACGACATCCCTTTCACAGCCCACGACACCGACTACTTCTACCCCCAAGGCGAGATCACTCTGGAAGGTGACCGGGCCTTGAGGTTTGTTCGCGAGCGCAAGTCATTCAGCAACGGTGATTATCAGCGGGTCGCCAATCAACGGAAATTCATCGCAGCTGCCGCAAGCCAGATGTTATCGGCCGATACGCTGACCAACCCGGTCAAGCTGTACGACATCGTCGATAAGGTGTCGCCCTACCTGACCTTTGACAGCAGCTTCGATGCCGCAACGCTAGTCGGTTTGGGAATGCAGCTCAAAAACGTCGATACGAACGACTTGGCAATGTTCACGATGCCAACAGCTGGCAGTTCCACGAGTGCAGATGGCCAGTCAATTGAACTGCCCAGCGAGCAGGCCATCCAGCAAATTCGTGTAGCGTTGAAAGCCGACACGATGGATGAGTATCTCAAGGAAAATCCGCCCCAAGAATAGATTGAACGAGTGACAGACACTACAGTTGTGCACCCGTGGCAGGCGAAATCGTCGAAAATCCAGACCGATCTACTAGACTTTGAACATCTGTGTTATTACGGCACAAAAGTTGGTTGAAGACAATGAGGACAATTCACACATGACAGTGGCAGAAGAAGCCGAGAAGTTTGGCTTGCACCGTGTGGGTGCCCGCCCAAGCTTGGCCAGCTACCTGAAGCAGACTTGGGAACGGCGTGAGTTCATCTACGAACTTGCCAAGGCGCGTGTTCAGAAGCAAAATCAGCAGAACCGCTTGGGTATGATCTGGGTTGTTCTCAAACCGACGATGAACGCGATTATGTATGGCGTCATCTTCGGCGTCTTGCAAGGCGACAGTAAGGGCCCAGACTTTCCAGTTTTCGTTGTTATCGGGGTATTCCTCTTCGAGTTCTTTACGAGTTCCATGAACGGTGGCGCGAAGTCCATCACCGGTAACCAAGCGCTGGTCCAATCGCTATCCTTCCCCCGGCTGACATTGCCGGTTGCCCAGGTTACTCAGAATCTCTTGACATTGATGCCCATGGTCATAGTCATGTTCATTTACGCGATGATTCTTGGCACAACTCCCAAATGGTCGTGGTTTGTCATCATCCCGTTGCTCATGATCTTCAGCGTTTTTAATATGGGAATCGCCCTGATCTGCGCTCGAATCACTGTGCACATTAGGGACTTCACCCAGATCCTGCCACTGATTACCCGCATGCTGTTCTACACCTCGGGCGTTCTATTCAGCGTTGACCGAATCTTGAACCACTGGCCTTGGCTCGTTCAGATATTCGACTTTCATCCGCTGTACCAGACGCTGCAAATCGCCCGCGCAATGATCATGAATGATGCCACCTACGATCCATTCGCATGGATTGTAGTTTCCGTCTGGGCGCTGCTGGCGCTGGGCTTCGGACTCATTTATTTCTGGAAGGCTGAGGAGCTCTATGGCCGTGCCAATTAGTTTTGACGATTTAATCAATCCCGGGCTCCACCCGGAATACGAACCCGCTCCGATATTTTCCGACGACACGTCGTTCATCGATGTAGTCAAGCCCGAAGACATCAAGTCATCCACCCTCACCGTTGATGAAACTCGACAGCCTGTCGTCATGGTGGACAACCTCCATGTGAAGTACCAGGTATTTTCCAGTGGAAAGGCTGTTGGAACCGCCGGAGCACGGCGATTGCTGCAGCCAAAGATGCGCGGTGTTCGTACAGTCCACGCGCTCCAAGGTATTTCTTTCGTTGCGTACGAGAATGAGTCGATCGGCATCATCGGTTCCAACGGATCCGGTAAGTCGACGCTGTTACGAGCCATTACTGGACTCACGCCGCCCGCTTCCGGTGCAGTGTACGCACGATCCAGGCCAAGCCTGCTGGGTGTTGGTGCGGCACTGATTCCGGACCTTTCAGGCGACAAGAACATTACCCTTGGTGGTTTGGCCCTTGGCTACAACCGTCAAGAAGTTGAAACTATGCGTGAAGAAATTACGAAGTTCGCCGAGCTAGAAGAGTTCATCGATCTGCCTATGCGAACTTACTCGTCGGGAATGGCTGCCCGTTTGAAGTTCGCCATTGCTGCCTCCAAGCAGCATGACATTCTCATTGTCGATGAGGCATTAGCGGTCGGCGATGCCAAATTCCGCAAGCGCAGTGAAGCCAAGATTCGTGAGATCCGGGAAAACGCCGGAACGGTTTTCCTGGTATCGCACTCGATGAATTCCATCAAAGAAACTTGCAACCGATGCATCTGGATCGAGAAGGGTGTTCAGAAGATGGACGGCGACCCGGACACGGTTATCAAGGCGTATCAACAGCATAAGAAGTAAGTGACAGATGACTGACTTTCCTGGCGTTTCATACGTCATGCCGGTGCTGAACGAAGCCGAATATTTGCATGAGGCTGTTCAATCGATCCTCTCCCAGGAATACGAGGGCGACAAGCAACTAGTTCTTGCATTGGGCCCAAGCAGCGATAGCACCAACGCTGTTGCGAAACGCCTGGCCTCTGAAGACTCCCGTATTATCCTCGTTGATAATCCGAGAGGCCGGACACCCAATGCGCTGAACCTCGCCATTGGCAAATCAACCCACCCCATCATTATGAGGGTCGATGCCCATAGCGAGCTTCCTCCCGAATACACTCGGCGAGGAGTTGAGACGCTGTTCCGCGTCGGCGCCCACGATGTCGGTGGGCTTATGGACGCCAAGGGAAAAACGCCAGTTCAACGTGCGATCGCGGCAGCATATCATTCGAAATTCGGTTTTGGCGGCCCCGCATACCACTCGGGTGCACCCGAGGGCGAAGCCGAGTCGGCCTACCTTGGCATCTTCCGACGGGAAGTTTTCGAAAAGGTTGGACTCTACAATGAAGACATGTGGAGGGCCCAGGACTGGGAACTGTGCATGCGGATCCGTCAGGCAGGGTACAAAGTTTGGTTCGATCCGGAACTGAAGGTCGGCTATTACCCGCGTGATAATTTCAAGGCGCTGATTCGCCAGTCATACGCTTCGGGTACATGGCGTGGTGAAATCGCCCGTCGTTACCCCGAAGGCAAGTCCCTGCGCCACGACTTGCCACCGCTATTGCTTCTTGGTGTAAGTGCTGGCCTCGCGGCGACGCTCGCTGCGCCTTTTGTTACGCCAAAACTCCCCAAGGTAGCCCGTGCCGGATTGAATCTGCTCCAGGTCGCACCGCTACTTTACGCTGGCGCCACGGTTGCCGCTGGCATCTCGTCCAAAGCTGAAAACCTCGGCGAGAAACTGCTCGCAGCTGTAGCATTCCAGAGCATCCATCTGCCGTGGGCCGCCGGATATGTGAAGGGCCGAGTCGTGGGCGCGGCCGGAACATTGGATCGGGGGCGAGTCAAATGACCGTCGAACGTCCAAAGAATCCCACCTTGGAACAGTTACGGGCAGTCTGCCAGCCTCCTGAAGTGCGTGCTCGAAAGAATGCGGAGCATTGGACTGCAGAACTGTACCTTCGGCATATCTCGATCTACCTGACAGCTGTCTTGGTCCGAACACGGATTACCGCTAATGGGGTGACCGGGCTAATGATCCTTTCTGGGTGGTGCATGTCGCTGGCATTGTTGATCCCTGGTATCTGGGGTCCGTTGCTGGCTGTCGTGTTCTCACAGGTGCAGCTGTACTTCGACTGCTCGGACGGTGAAGTTGCACGCTGGCGTGCTTCACAATCGCCGCGCGGGATCTTTATCGACATGGTCGGACATCACACGACCGAAGCACTGATTCCAATCGCCTTGGGCTACCGCGTGTTTACCGAGCTATCAGGTGATCCTGTTAGCGCTGGCCAAGCATGGCCAACGTTGTTCATGGCCGCGTGTCTGTCAGTTCTTTTGGTACTAAACCGTTCCCAGTCCTTGATGGTCCACGCAGCACGTGGGATGGCTGGTCTGGGCAAGCTGCCAGATACCGCCGCTGCTCGTGCCGTACCGACAACCACGCTGATCGGCCGGCTACGCTCCCTGGCACGATTCTTGCCGTTCCATAAACTTTTGCACGCTGTTGAGCTCAGCCTAATTATTCTGTTTTGTTCTATCATTTCGGTAGCGTTGGGTGTACCTGGCGTTGCTGAAAAGTGGATAATCTGGATCTTGCTGCCGGCCTGCGTACTGGTCAATGCAGGCCATTTTCTTTCCAATATGGCTTCATCGAGGCTTAGGGCATAGATATGGAATTATCAAACACGTCACATGGACAGGAATCCGCGTTGCAGCCCACCGGCCAGCCATCGATTGGTGTTGTTGTTCTCACCATGGGCAATCGTCCTGCTGAACTGCGACGCGCACTGGATTCTCTCCTTGCCCAAGAACGAGTTTCAATTGACGCCGTCGTGGTAGGAAATGGTTGGGATCCCTCAGGAATTCCAGAATCGATCAAAACTCTCCATTTGCCGGAAAACCAAGGTATCCCCGCTGGACGAAACGCCGGTGTCAATCATGTCTCTGGAGAGTACCTGTGTTTCCTAGACGACGATTCATGGTTCTTGGACAATGACTTTCTGATTACCGCAGTTAACAGGTTCGAAAAACACCCAAAGATGGGACTGCTGCAGCCTCGAATCACAGACCCGGAACATGAGGATCAGAACCCGACAAGATGGATTCCTCGTCTCAACAAGAGAACGGCCATTGACCCGAGTAAGGTCTTTCACGTTGGCGAAACCTGTTTAGTGACTAAACGAAAATTATTCGACGAGACTGGTGGCTGGGCCGGCGGATTTTGGTACGCGCACGAAGGGATCGAACTTGCCTGGCGTGTTTGGGACACTGGTACTTACGTGTGGTATGCGGGCGATATGAGGATCGGGCATCCGGTAATCGACCCGCGTCGGCATGACGAATTTTACCGGCTTAACGCACGTAACCGAGTTTGGCTGGCACGGAGAAACCTTCCCGTCCCGTTTGCATGGATTTATCCTATTTCATGGATGCTCGTCGAATGTCTGAGGTTACGCAAAAACAAAAGCGGCGTGAAACAATACCTCTCAGGGTGGAAAGCAGGCTGGAAGGGTAGCCCGTGGTACTTGGAACCACGGCCGAAACTTTCCTGGCGAACCATCATTCGAATGACTTTGGCCGGGCGCCCGCCTGTTCTTTAACCAGAAGCGGTCCTAACCGCTTAAATGATCACTATGCACGTTAAACGTGACTTGGAGGTAAACATGACGAAAACTGTTTTGACGTACGGAACTTTCGACCTTTTCCACATCGGGCACCTCAATATCCTCAAGCGCCTTAGCGAAAAGGGCGACCGCCTTATCGTTGGTGTGTCGACAGATGAATTCAACGCTATTAAGGGCAAGAAGCCGGTTGTTCCGTTCGAACAGCGACGAGAAATCGTTGAGTCTATCAAATATGTCGACCTCGCCATCCCGGAGGAAAACTGGGAACAGAAACGACTTGATATCAAGAAGTACGATGTGAAAGTCTTCGGAATCGGTGAAGACTGGAAGGGCAAGTTCGACGATCTTGGCGACGAAGTCGAAGTCGTATACCTACCGCGCACTGCCGGAATCTCGACTACCGAGATGAAGCGAGTTCTTAGCGAATTCGATGAACGGCATGTTGAATCATTGAAGAACACCCTTGATACTTTGAGTCAGATTGTCAAAGAATTAAGTTAATCCCTGAAGTCCGTAGAACTAATCATATTAGATCCGAGAGTCTTTCAATTTCTGGCAGTTGCCTTGGAATATTCTTCTACACGGTGAGTCACCACTTTGGGGTGATGAAACAGATATAGCATCAATAGTTGATGCAATGGTTTTGCAAGATTTTGAGAAATTGACCCATATTGAGGGAGCGCACATGATAACAGGATGGCGTGGTAAGATCGGGCGTATGTTACCCGACGATTTATATCGTCATTTGTTAAATAACTCCCTCAAAAATTCGAACTCAGAACAACGCACAATTTCAGAAATTAGATTTTATAACGAAAATTTAACGACCCACGTAGCGAATAATCTAAAAATAGATTTTACCAAAGATCGCAATTCTACAGGTAACTGTATTCAAATAAGCGACTGGCAGCGTTTGCGTAAAGATTTCGAACAAAAAGGTCTAGTAATTTCAAAGTTATCTGGCCAACATGGCTATGCTGCCGTAGAATCGTGGAGTGTTCGCGATCGATTTGACAATGGCGATATGATGGCCAAGATGGATCTGCGGGGGCTTGGTGCGATCTGGCACGTCTATGCAAGCAATATTTCCGCAATATGGGATGCCCAAGATTTTGTCGGTAAAGTCGATGCGGTCTATACATGGGTCGATTCTTCCGATCAGTCGTGGCAAGAAGATTATCAGAGATCATTGCAAAATCAAGATTATCCTTACCGCGAAAGCGTTGCGGGACTCGGGCGCTTCAAATCACGCGACGAACTTTTGTTTTCTCTTCGATCACTGGAACTGAATATGCCTTGGATCAACCATGTGTATTTAGTTACAGCGGGGCAAGCACCCCAATGGTTAGCCAAGGATCATCCGAAGCTCACCCTTGTATCCCATGAAGAAATATTTGAAAACCCAAGTGATTCACTTCCCACATTCAACTCTCACGCAATTGAGGCGAATTTATCCAATATACCTGGGCTAAGAGAGCATTTTATATACGTCAATGACGATGTGTTCTTCGGCAAGATGTTGCATCCGAATGCATTCTATGGACCTGTCGGACAAACGAAATTTTCACTGTCAAATCGGCATTTCGCACTTGAAAACGATGTGGATCTTCCCGTTAACCAGGCAGCACGAAATAATAGGAATATCCTAATACGTGATTTTGATCGAACGGTATCGCGGAAATTCAAACATGTAGCGCATCCGCAACGTAAAACGGTCCATGAGTACTTGAAAGACAATTACCCGGAAGAGATCAAAAGGATCTCAAGGCAAAAATTCCGAGGGGAACTGGACCTTTCAATTCCTTCTTCTCTTGCTCATCACATCGCTGCACGCCTCGGTTTGGGATACTCCGCTGATATTGATTATCAATACCTCGAGATTGGATCAGACGAATTTTATCTAGACGCTTGGAGATTTATGCGGCTCAAGCGGCCTTCAGTCTTCTGCATTAATGAAGTGTTGTCTACGAGCAATTCGAGTCAACGAGACATTATCGTTCGAAGAATGTTGGAAAGTATTTTTCCACTAAAGTCGTCTTATGAATTTTGATCATGGCAATATTCAGGGATTCTAATTGCATCTATTCGCAAGTGTATGCTTTTTTGAACAAACCTGCGTGCGAAATTGCTTTGCGATAAGATTTCAAATAGTCGAAAGTTCTCTAGAGTTTAATCATTTATAAGTCTTGGTGAATTAGTGGCAGTGGAGAAACTATTTATAATTAAGTATAAATACAACTGTTCCTTGAATGTGAGTGTTTATTCTAGGGTCTAGATGTAGTTTTTGATTTGTGATCTAACGTTCCAACTATGTTCGCATCCGATTTTAGCAATTTGATCTTTACTATCGAAGAATAAAGCAAGCGTGTGTTGTGGATCTCGATTTTATTCAAGATCGTCGGAATCGAATAGAATGTAAGGTGGTGCTACGCGTCGAAAGGTTGCCCAACTCCGCTAGATGATATAGACGGTTAGAAGTTGAGTGATGCGGCTCCGAAAAGATATTAGACGGATTAGGAATTATAGCTAGATGACACGGCAAGCTCCAACAATCGTTCGATTCTCCCTTTCAGAGTCCGGGCTCTTGAGCGTTCTTATTGAATCTTCGAAGAGCGGTTTTTCCAACAGCCCTCTCAAGGTTCAACTCCAGGAATGTGGTTCAAAGTTGAACGCAAGTCCCATGGAGTTCGTTCGAGATGTACAAGGCCTGCAGCACTTTCAAGCAACTTTGAAGCCTCAAAGAAGGTTTGCCGTTTTCTGCATATCACCTTCTGGTCGACGATACCGCTTGGAAATCCCGGGTGGCTCTGGAACCGTTCAATATCCTGCTCTGCCCGCAGTATCCGGTCGGGTTCTTAAATTTCTTGGGCTGGCGTCTCGCTATTTTTTCTTCAATCCAAGCAACCGGCTTGACGATCCAAAGATCATTACCAACCACGATTCTGTCCAACTGTGGTTCCCTAATGCCCAGAAGCTCACGATACGCCCGCGCAAATCTGGGATTGTAGTTAATTCGGGAACAACTGTCGATGGAGATGGCAATGTTTTTTCACTTACTGAACTCAGTGACGCTCTTCATAGTCTTCGAGATGGAGAATCGTTGTGGGACTTCTATATTCGAGGCGATTCAGACAGCCGAGTGACTTTTTGGGGTCAAAAGAATATTAACCCAAGAAAATCATTTAAATATCCGTGGTTCTGGGTAGGGGACGATCGCTTCTCTTCGAAAGCTCGGATCTACTGGACTATAGACGGTCATTTGGCATTGAAAGTAATTAAGAAAGGTCTTCGCTAGGCATGAAAATTTCATTCTTGTTGACGACCGGTGATTCTAAAGCTGGAACAGAACATGCAATCCAGTCGCAGATCCGGTCCCTTGTTTCACGTGGACACGAAATCTCAGTTTTTAGTCTGTACAGAACGGACGGCTCACTTAGTGAAGCGATTGGCGACGTCGCTAGGGTCACTTACTGGCTCGGTGAAAATGCGCATGATCTATCGGGGAACTTTGATGTGTTGGCTTCCCGAGAATTGAACCAATTGCCAGCAATGCTCATTCGAAGAGAATGGGACGATCAATTCAGCCAGCTCACCGAACTTGTAGCACGAGAGGAGCTCGGTAAAATCAGGGCTGACGTTGTGGTAACCACGACGCCAGCTCTGGCCATGCTTGGATCGCTTTTCTTGCCGGGAAACACTGTACTAGTCGCTCAAGAGCATCGTGCGAGTATGCAGCGCGGCAAAGGAATCGAGCCACTTCAAGCTGTTGCACATGATTTGGACGCTATCGTTTCACTGAATCAAGAGAACAAAGAATGGATTGATGAGAATTTTCAAGCGCAAGGCTTCGTGAGTGAAATAGTCCCTAATTCCCTCGATGATATTTTTAGGCCTCAGTCGACGTTGGACAACAAGACTGTTATTGCTGCGGGCCGCTTTGCACCGGGGAAGCAGTTTAATCATCTGATCAGAGCATTTGCAATTTTTCATGCGGATCATCCGGACTGGAAGCTACGTCTATATGGCAACGGTCCGCAGGAATTGGCCTTGCGTGAGCTGGTTGGCGAATTGAACCTGCAGGATGCTGTTGCGTTCACAACCGACCTTGGCGATTTGACCATGGAATGGCAAAACGCGAGTATTCATGCGATGACGTCGCGTGCAGAGGGTCAACCACTTGTGATTTTAGAATCAGCGGCGGCGGGTGTCCCGACTGTCGCCTACGATTGCCCAATCGGCCCCAGGAACATTGTTACCCACGGAGTTGACGGATTGCTAGTTCCGCTCAATGATGTTCAACTTTTTGCAGAATCTTTGGCAACCCTTGCGGACAACTCTGCTCTGCGCAATGGCATGGGGAAACGGGCAATATTAACTGCTAGTCGGTATACTCCGGATCTCGTTGTTGACCGTTGGATTCAACTGTACTCAGATTTGTTGGAACGCCGTGCGGGTACTGAATCTCGATCAGAAACCAATCGACGACATATGCGAATAACCGCTACCGCAGAAGATCCAAACCTATATGACGCAGACAAAACTAAAAATTTCTTTGAAAAAGATTCACCGGTCCCTTTTGAAGTTTCAATAGTTGAGCCTGATGATCTTTCTGTCGGAGCCGTGCAGACTAAGAATTTTGATGATGCAGTCAGGTTCCTCGAGAGCGGTCAGATTGCGCATGTTAATGTCCCTGCCTACGGCTATTTCCGACGCTCGATAGCCATCAGGAGCGATGACCGTGAGCAGCTACTCCTTACGCTATTGAAAGAGTCGCTGGAGAGTTTATGTGTCAAGCCACTTCGGGGTAATAGTGTCATCTCTTCTTCAGACTGGCATCCTGGCATCGAACAATTATCGGCCATGCAGGCTGAGACAGCCGATGTATTTAGACTGTTCACTCCGGAATCAGACCCTCTGCGTCGGTTTACTTGGGGATCAGCATTTGGCGTTGACATTGAAATCTGGAGTTATGATGAGGAACGTAGCGGCTGGGTTCCACCTCGTCACAACCCTGGCGTGGATCTGCTTCTTGACCATGATTTCGATTCGAATTCTCAACTGTTCTATTCTCCACTATGGGATCAGATAGATTTCCCAATTGATGTGGTTTATACATGGGTTGATGACTCTGATCCCGACTGGCGTTCCCAGAAAGAGGCGCATAGTCCAGCCAGCGATGATGGCGGAGATCTCGCGGCTGGCGCGATGCGGTTTCGCAATCGTGATGAACTGAAGTATTCGGTTCGAAGTGTGCGTACGTTCATGCCGTGGGTCCGGAACATCTACGTTGTTACTGCGGATCAGCGGCCGGCTTGGCTCTCCCAAGAGTCGGAAATTCAGGTAATTTCACACAGAGAAATTTTCCCTGATCCGAGTGTACTTCCGGTGTTCAATTCCCATGCAATCGAATCATGCTTACATCGCATTCCTGGGCTCGCCGAGCATTTCTTGTACTTTAACGATGACACCATGCTCTTGCGTATGCAGGTGCCCGCAAATTACTTCCACGCGAACGGCATAGCGAAGTTCTTCCTGTCACCTGTCAAGGTAGACCTCCGACCTCAGCAAGATGTCGAACCGCATATGTGGGCTGCTCAGAATAACCGCCGTGTCCTGCAAGAACGATTTGGCAAGGTGATTACCCGGGCGATGCTGCACACGCCACACCCGCATCGTAGGTCGACACTTCAGAGAATCGAAACCGACTATAGCGAAATATTTAAGTCCGTACGGGCAGCAAAGTTCAGAAGTGAAACAGACATCTCCTTATTGTCATCATTCGCGCAGTATTTCGGCTACTTTACTGGGACTTATGAACCAGGATCAGTTCGTTATGCATACTGCTCTTTAGGTGATGATTTCTTGCGCCCACGTCTAAGCAATCTCGTCGCAACAGATCGATTTGACATGATTACATTCGGCGAGGCCGAAAATGCCAATTTTAGTTCGGCCGAGGTAGACGAAATGCTTGATCAATTCTTCCGTGCTAGGTTCCCTTACCCGACTATCGACGAAGTTTAGATTAAGAACAGTCAGTCATTCTTTTTTTGATCGGATAAAGTATATGGAATTGAGCAAGTTAGCAACCAAGTTTAAACACAGTGCCGTCGCCTCGCTTTCTCGAAATGTTCGTAGGCGGACGGAAAGTATTATGGTTTCCGTAGCGTCAGTAAAGCAAAATTTGACAGCAGAAGATGCTGAGGGAAGAATTTTGTTCAGTGCTCCGGTGGGGCCTCGGATTGCGGAAATTGATTGCAATCTAAATCTTGATTCACTAAAGAAATCAAACCTATTGATAATCAAGACGAAGTTGCAAGAGCTTAACCTCTCGCATTGGATATTCGAACGAGGGGACTCGGGTATACCAATTGTCAATATTCCCTCACGCGATTATAGGAAAGCGCTGGAGAGCATTGCTGGGGATCCGTCTTTCACCTCGTGGTATTTTCGTGCACTCCTACCTAACGGTAGGGCGATTTCCAAGGAAGAATTTGTCGCGGCCCTTGCAAACCGGTCTGACGTCGTGGGCGTCAGGTTATATCGATATGTGGCTTCTGGCGAGAAATCCCATTTTTTCGGCAATGCCCTGCAGGGGGTAGATATTATCCGCTGGGGTTCAGATGCTAAGACAGACCGGTTGATCAGTGAAGTTTGGAACCCGCGTGCTACTGAGCTCCCTGACCCGGTCTCGAATGCTGTTTCTTGGGCGGAGCACATGGGAGCAGCCAATTCTGCTCTAGGCTATGATGTCGATTTCCCAATTGATGCAGTGATTACTTGGGTTGATGGCGATGATGTTGAGTGGAAGAAACGCAAGAGTGCGGCCCTTGGTAACTCCGACGATGATTTGGTCAAAAATGCAGTTGATGTTTCGCGCTTTGAATCCTTAGATGAGCTTCGGTACTGTTTGAGATCTATTGAGCAGTATGCACCTTGGATTCGAAAAATCTACATTGTCACGGATAGGCAGCGCCCAAATTGGCTAAATAGTAGTGTGGATTCAAAAGTCCAAATTGTTGACCACTCGGAGATTTGGAAAGATTCCACCGAGCTTCCGGTATTCAACTCTCATGCCATTGAGGCGAACCTTCACCGGATCAAGGAATTGTCTGAGCATTTCCTCTATTTCAACGATGACATGATACTCACCTCACCGCTCAGTCCTGAACGGTTTTTCCATGCTAACGGAATCTCTAAGGTCTTCTATTCGAGGGCTCTGGTGGATTTTTCGCCGATTTCTGATGAAGACAATGTTTCGACGGTGGCGGCGAAGAATGCACGTCAAATCCTTTCTCGGGATGGATTCCCTACATACAATCGGAAATTTTTCCATACTCCATACGCTCTTCGAGTCAGCGTCATGAATGAGATGGAGGAGCGCTATCCTGAAGTTTTTGCTGCCACGAGCCGTGCCAAATTTCGGTCACTTTCCGACGCGGCGTTAGCCGGATCGTTCTATTTCAACTTCGCCCTTAGTACCGGTCGTGCTGTTCCAGGCAGGATCAGGTACGACTACATTGATCCAGCAGATTCGATTGCTGTTTCACGGCTTAGGCGAATCACGAGGCGAAGGGATGTTGAAGTAGTGGTTATCAACGATGGGTCGCAGGAAGTATCTGAGGAGAAGCGAAACGAAATTCGGCGCCTTGTTCCTCGTTTGCTTCATGACTTGTTGCCGGTGCCTTCATCATTCGAAATGTAGGACGCAGTAAAGCAGCTTTGCTTGGGGTGCTGCAGATTTGGGAACTATGTCTCGTGTGCGCTAAGATTAAATGTCGGACTATGTTCTATAGGAGTCATCATCAGCGATAAGCGTTCTGATCGATCGTCACATGGCGAAGTCGATCGCAACTCGCCATTGGTTGTATCAGCCAAGGAGCTTGGCCGTTCGCCAGGCTCGATGAAAACTCTTAGCGAGCAGGTTCCGGCACCCACAGATGTGGGAAATGCACTCATCGGCATTCGTGGAGGATCTGAGCTTGACTTAGATCTTCGCCTTGAAGCCGTACATGAGGGAATCCTGGTATCGGGTACCGCTACCGCACAAATTGCGGGGGAATGTGGACGATGCCTGGAGCCCATCGAGTACGATTTCGAGGCTGACATTCAAGAGCTCTTCTACTATGAAGGCAGCGAAGAATTCGAAGCCGATGATGAAGTGGATCAGTACTGGGTCGTTGGTGATTTGATTGACATCGACCCGGTGGTGCGGAGCGCAATTGGAACCGCACTGCCATTCCAGCCGGTTTGCCGGGAGGATTGCTTGGGTCTCTGCAGCGAATGCGGAGTGAATCTCAATGATGAACCCGAGCACCATCATGAGGTACTGGACCCGCGTTGGGCAGCGCTTGCGCAGCTGTCCGACATTGCCGCAGATAACGCGGCACCCGATAATACGTCAGACAAGAGAGAAGAGAAGTAGTCGTGGCTGTTCCAAAGCGGAAGATGTCCCGTGCGAATACTCGTGCACGCCGTTCTCAGTGGAAGGCTACTGCGCCTAACCTGGTGAAGACCGTTGAAAACGGTCGCGTAACCTACAGCCTGCCTCACCAGGCAAAGGTTGTCACCGACTCGGCCGGTACCGAACTGTTCCTTGAGTACAAGGGTCGCAAGGTCGCAGACGTCTAAGACATGTCTTCAAAAGAAGAACTAATGAAGCGTCTCGGAATCGACATTGATTCCGAGACGTTTCGTCTTGCCCTGACTCATCGTTCGTATTCGTACGAAAACGGTGGAATACCAACCAATGAGCGCGTCGAATTCCTAGGCGACTCCATCCTTGGTTTTTCGGTCGCCGAGTACCTCTACCAGAAGTACCCGGATCTTCCCGAAGGCGACTTGGCCAAGCGCCGTGCAGCAATCGTCAGTACCCGTGCATTGGCTATCATCGCCCGAGACCTGGGAGTTGGTGAACACATCCTCCTGGGGCGCGGTGAAGCGCAATCCAACGGTGCCAATAAGGCTTCCATCCTTGCAGACACCATGGAAGCGTTGATCGGCGCCACGTACTTGGTTCAGGGAATGGATGCCGCCCGTGGACTAGTCCTGCGGTTCGTGACGCCCTTGCTGGAAGACATTCGCCTGCTTGGAGCTGCCACTGACTGGAAGACTGTCATCCAGGAAGAAGTAGCCGCAAAGAAGCTTGGCGACATGCATTATCAGGTGACCGGTTCCGGCCCTGATCATGCACGTACCTATGAAGCAACCCTTGTGATCTCGGACGAGTTCTACGGCAGCGGCCATGGCCCGTCGAAGAAGGAAGCGGAGCAGGAAGCTGCCCGTAACTCATGGCTCATGCTGCACCCAGGCGAACAAATTCCTCGGAGCTAGGGGCGGTTTTCAATGCCGGAATTACCTGAAGTTGAAGTAGTCCGCGTAGGGCTGGACAAGTGGGTCCGGGGCCGCCGAATTGAATCGGTGCAAGTCCTGGACCCGCGTTCGGTCCGCCGGCACGGAGACGGCCCGCTAGACTTCGAACAATCCCTGACAGGCTGCACGGTGAAATCCGTTGCCCGCCGCGGAAAATTCCTATGGATGGAGCTTGACGGCCTTTCCGTGCCCACGGCTTTAATCGCCCATCTCGGGATGAGCGGCCAACTTCTGGTTGAAGAACCTGCCGCTCCCGACGAAAAGCACCTCAAGGTACGGCTGACCCTCGGCGACATTCCCGGTGTTCCAGCCGAGTTGCGCTTCGTCGATCAGAGGATTTTCGGCGGCATGTTCTTATCCCCGCTCGTGGCAACCTCCGACGGCGGCCCTGGCGGTGCGGGCAGCGGGAGCGAATTTATTCCACAGGCCGCCGCTCATATTGCGCGCGACGTGCTGGACCCGGCTCGAACCGCTGAGGATCTCTATGCCGCACTGCGCAAAAAGACGACTCAACTCAAGCGGGCGATCCTTGACCAAGAAATTATTTCAGGCGTTGGAAACATCTATGCCGACGAAGCGCTTTGGGCCGCCGGGTTATCTGGCCTGCGAAACACTGCCACCATCCGCCGCTTCGAGGTGACGCTGCTGAATGAGGCACTTATTGACGTAATGACTCGGGCGCTGGAAGCCGGCGGGACGAGCTTCGATTCGCTCTATGTTAACGTCAATGGCGCGAGCGGCTACTTCTCACGATCGCTGAACGCCTATGGGCGAGAAGGCGAGCAATGCCTGCGGTGCCTCGACCAAGGGCGCCCGTCCCTGATCCGCCGCGATCCATTCATGGGGCGTTCTTCCTATAGCTGCCCGGTATGCCAGCCTCGGCCGCGGCGGATCCCCAAGTAGGTTCTAGGCGGAGTAAGCCTTGAGCACGCGTTCGTTGTAACCGGCCCAGGTTTCAGCCGCCCACGGTCCGAAATTGCGGTCTGTGAGGGTCACGCAAGCCAGACGATCCACGGGATCCACCCACAGGAACGTCCCTGACTGGCCGAAATGCCCAAAGGTCTTGGCGGGGTGCGAAGCTCCGGTCCAGTGCGGATTCTTTGTCGAGCGAATTTCGAATCCCAGACCCCAGTCATTCGGGTTCTGTCTCCCGTATCCGGGCAGAATTCCAGCCAAGCCCTCGAAATGCACCCGGGTGGCGTCGGCCATCGTTTGCGGTGAAACAAGCGTCGGCGTGAGGAGTTCTGCTGCGAACCTTGCAAGATCCGCAGCGGTCGACCAACCATCTTTCGCACAGCTTCCAGCGATCTTGGTCGAGTTCATTCTGAGAGGCGCGAAGACCGCTTCCTGCGCGTAGTCGGCACAGCTGATTTCTGTTTCCCGCTCCAGATGTTCGGCCAATTTTTCGAATCCGCAATTGGAGTATCCGCGTTTGGCACCAACCTCGAAGCGGATGACTTCCGAATCGAAGTCGTACCCTGCGGTGTGAGCAAGTAGATGGTGAACCGTCGATCCTTCAGGCCCTGCGGGGTCCTCAAGACCGATGGCTCCTTCCTCCAGGGCAATCAGGAACGCATAGGTGCTGAGCAACTTGGTTACCGAAGCCAACGCATAGGGCCTGTCCGTGTCGCCATGCTGACCTGCGATTGCTCCCTGCCCATCGACGACAACTGACACTGCGTTGTCGACCGGCCAGTCCTCGATCTCTGATAAGACGTCCACGAAATGATCTACCCCTCGTTTTTGATGTGCGCAAAGGCGAGCAGAAACCGGTTTTCGCCGAGTCGTTTCGATAGAATCATTTCGGAGAACATGGTCTGCGCGCCCATGCTAACACTATCGATACCGGGCCAAACTGAGGAATTTCACGCTGTGCATCTGAAGACTCTTACCGTTCGCGGATTCAAGTCTTTTGCTTCGGCGACCACTTTCGAGTTTGAACCGGGCGTCACGGCTGTTGTCGGGCCCAATGGTTCGGGCAAATCGAATGTTGTCGATGCCCTGTCCTGGGTCATGGGGGAGCAGGGGGCCAAAACGCTGCGCGGCGGAAAGATGGAAGATGTCATCTTCGCCGGAACTTCGGGGCGCCCTCCGCTGGGACGCGCGCACGTCTCACTGACCATCGACAATGCCGATGGCCAGCTGCCCATCGACTACGCCGAAGTCACGATTTCACGAACCCTTTTCCGGGCCGGTGGCTCCGAATATGCAATCAATGGAAATTCGTGCAGATTGCTGGACATCCAAGAACTGCTGTCCGACTCGGGGCTGGGCCGTGAAATGCATGTCATCGTCGGACAAGGCCAGCTGGACAGAATTCTCCATGCCACGGCCGAAGACCGACGCGGCTTCATCGAGGAAGCCGCTGGGGTGCTCAAGCACCGCAGGCGCAAGGAAAAGACACTGCGCAAGCTGCAGGCAATGCAAGGCAATTTGGACCGGCTGGAGGACCTGAACTCCGAAGTCCGCCGCCAGCTGGCCCCCTTGGGCCGCCAGGCAAAGATTGCCCGCCGAGCGCAGACGGTGCAATTGGACGTACGTGATGCAAGGGCACGCCTGCTGGCCGATGATCTTGTGTCGCTGAACAACAAGCTGGCCCAGGACATCAACGACGAATCAAAGATCCAGGCGCAGCAACAGGACGTCACCTCGCGTCTGGAACGCGTCCGCCGTCAGGTGGCAGAGCTTTCCGAACGTGCTGAGATTCTCACCCCAAGGCTCGAAAAGATGCAAGGAACCTGGGTCGCGCTTACCACGCAAGCTGAGCGTTTTCGCTCGCTCACCGCGTTGGCACGTGAACGGGGGAAACTGCTCGAAAGTAATCAGACACATTTTGATTCCAGCCGTGATCCAGAACGTTTGGAAGCTCAAGCCGAGCGTCTGAACGAGGAACTCGAAGAACTCATAGAAGCTGTCGAAGATCGCCACGAAATTCTCGCCGAAGCCATCGAAGCCAAGGAACACGCCGAAGAACAATCGCGGGTAGAACAGCAGCGCATGGCTGCCATGCTGCGCGCAGCGGCGGATCGCCGCGAGGGGATGTCCCGCCTTGCATCGCAGGTGGCGTCGGCACGCAGCCGCGTTGACGTGACACGCGCGGAAATTTCCCGTCTGCAAGACACCGTCCAATCATTCGATGCCGATCTTGCTGCTGATGCGCGCTCACACGAAACGGTGAACGCTGAACTGGAAGAACGGCTCCTTGGCGAGCGCCAGCTCAACGACGTCTTCGAAAATGCCGAAGCAGCCTTCACCCGCCTGTCAGAACAGCAGGGCCGGGATACCCAGCGAGAACGCGAATTGTCGGTCCGGATTTCCGGTCTTCGTGCGCGATGGGAGGCCTTGAAACTCAACGCAAAACCAGATGACCAATCCGCACATTTGCTCGAACGTTCGACGGACGTCCTCGCCGGCCGGCTCGGAGAGCTGCTGGCGGTCAACGAGGGCTATGAACAAGCTGTAGCCGCCATCCTGCGCGACACGGCGGAGCACCTGGTCGCTGAAAGCGCAGCTGACGCAATTGCCTTGATCCGGCAAGTGTCGCAAGAAGAGTCCGCCAGTGCCTCCTTCGTCCATGCCGATGTCCCGAAGGTGTCCACCCCTGATCTTGGTGAGCTTGCCATTACGGCGCGGGACATCGTGAGTTCAACCGAGAAGTTCTCAAATCTCTTGGACAACATCTTTGCCGATCACTATGTTGTCCCCGATCTCGGATCCGTCGAGCAGATTCTCGCGGCGCATCCGGAAGCCAAGATCACCACGCTTGACGGCGTATCTTTTGCAGGGCTCCACAGCTCCATTGGAGACTCGGCTGGAGCATCGTTGATCGCCCAGCAGGCCTTGGTCGAGCAAACGTCAGCTGAGCTAACCCAAGCGCAGGAGGAGCACAAACAGCTGGAAGCCGAAGTGGCGCAGCGCGCTCCGGTGCTGTCCGACGCGCAGCAGGCAAGGGACGAAGCGTTGAGCCAGCTGGCTGAATCAGACGCTGCAATCGACGAGTTGTCCAATTACCTGGCCCGACTGGGGCACAAGCTCCGTTCGGCGCAATCCGAGAAGGAGTCCTTGGAATCAAGGCTGGACACGGCCGTTGAAAAACTTGAAATCGAACAAGAATCCTACGAGGAAATCAGCGAGCGCATGGAGATGGCTTCGACGGATTCGGAGGACGAGCCTGTCGACGATGCCGCCCGCGCTGCCTTGGCGGATGCCGCGGCGGCCGCCAGGCAGCAGGAACTTGAAGCCAGGCTCGCGCTCAGGAGCAGCGAAGAGCGAGTTAACGCGTTGCGCTCCCGAGTCGACGGCTTGCGCCGCACTGCGGCTGCCGAGCGTACCCATCGGGAGGTGGCACTGCAGCGCGCCGCCGAACGTAAAGCCCAAGCAGCGAAGGCCCAGCGCGTGGAACGCGCGTCCGAACGAGTGCTTCGATTCATTGAGTTGTCGTTGACAATGGCCGGCCAGGAACGTGATGAACTCTCGGTCAAGAAATCTGAACTTGAAGAGCTATTGGGCAGCAACCGAACCGAGGCTGAACAGCTTTCCGCTGAACTCGGCCGACTGGCCGATGCCGTGCATCGCGACGAAATACTGCGCGCCGAGCTGCGCATCAAAATCGAGAACCTTGAAACGAAATCTCTTGAAGAGCTGGGGTATACACCGGATCACTTGATCGCGAATTTCGGCCCGGATCAACTGATCCCCGAAGCTGCCGACCCTGATGACAAGTGGGCCGAACTTCGTGTCAACGTTGACGAGGACGGCAATGCCGTGGGCACGAAACCTTTCGACCGCGTGGAACAGGAAAAACGCCTCAAGAAGGCCGAACGCGATCTTGCGGCGCTGGGCAAGGTCAACCCATTGGCTCTGGAAGAATTCGCGGCCCTTGAGGAGCGGCACAAATTCCTGGCCGGCCAGCTTGAGGACCTGAAGAAGTCGCGAGGGGACTTGCAACAGATCATCAAGGACGTGGATTCCCACGTGGAGCGTGTCTTCACCGAGGCCTACAACGACACCGCGGTGCAGTTCAAGCGCATCTTCGACCGGTTATTCCCCGGGGGAGAAGGGCAGCTGGTCCTCACCGATCCGGAGAACATGCTCACTACCGGCATCGAGGTTGAGGCGCGCCCGGCTGGCAAGAAGATCAAGCGGCTGTCGCTGCTATCCGGCGGTGAACGATCACTAACCGCGGTGGCACTGCTGGTGGCCATCTTCAAGGCACGTCCTTCGCCTTTCTATGTCATGGACGAGGTGGAAGCCGCGCTCGATGACGTAAATCTGGGACGACTCATCACGATCTTCGAAGAGCTTCGGGAATCATCGCAGCTGATCGTGATCACCCACCAGAAGAAGACAATGGAAGTCGCGGATGCCCTGTACGGCGTGACCATGCGCGGAGACGGTGTCTCTACTGTGATTAGCCAGAAAATGGAGCGTCGGAGTTCCGACGCGTGACCATATATTCCCAGGTTCGGTGAGGTACTGAAAGCAGTATTGGCGCCGGGAATTGGAGCTCGGTTCAAAGTAATATTTGCCGGAGGGTGAGAATTCAGGGCTGTCGATCGTCGGTAGGAACTGGTTTCGTAGTCTGTGGCACCAGCAACCAAGCAATAACGCCGACCAAGCCCACTACGGCCGAGACGCTGAATGCCAGCTGGTAGCTCCAGAAGTCCGCCATGGCACCGGCAATCAGCGGCCCAATGATGGAACCCAGATCCTGGCACATTTGGAACCCAGCCAGGGCCTTTCCGCCGTTGCGGCCCGAGCCGATGACGTCTGCAACGGAAGCCTGCTGGGCTGGGCCCAAGGTTCCTGCGCCGAAGCCGGCGATCACCGAACAAATCACGAACCCGGCAAGCGACGTGAAGAAGCCCATCGCGCCGATGCTCACAATCAGTACGCTCATGCCAATCAGGACAGGGATTTTCCGCCCGATACGGTCGGTGAGCTTTCCGGAGAAGAGCAGCGCGCAACCGTTGCCCACGGCGAAGATGGCCAATGAAATTCCCGCGACTGACTGCCCCTGGGCTTGGCCGAAGACCGCAAGCGCGAACAACGGGATCATGCTGTTGCGGACACCGAAAGCCAGCCACCCATAGCTGAACCCGGAAAACAGTGCAGCCCGGTAGGTGGGAGATCCCATGGCCTGTCGCATGGTGACAACTTCGATTGCAGTCGCCGCACTCGCCGGATTTTTGGCCCGTTCGTCAAGATCCCGCCGACGGCCCAACGCCATGTAAACCACCATCGCGGCAATTACCAAGGCGATACCGTAAATCACGAAAGGAAGGCGCATCCCCAGCGGGGCCAAGACAGTGCCCAAAACCGGACCGGCCACATTGCCCAGCAGGAACGATCCCGCATACAAGCCGGAAATTCTGCCTCGGGACTCTTCGGGAGACAACCTGGCAATCAGCGCCATTGCGGAAATGGTGAACATCGTGGAGCCGAATCCGCCCAATCCACGGGCCAGCAGGAGCTGAGTGTAGTCCTGCACTGCTGCGCAGAGCAGTGTCGAGACTGCGACGAGCAGCACGCCGGTGACGTAGATGCGAGGCTCGCCCAGCTTGCCCACGAGCACGCCCGCCACCGGGGCGAAGATCAACCGGGTGAAGGCAAAGATGCTGACAATCACGGTCGCCGCGGCTGCACCTACATCGAAACTCACCGCATACTGGGGGAGAATCGGTGCGATCAAGCCGAATCCCAGAGCAATGATGAACGCCGCAACCAGCAGCACCCGAATTTCGGCCGGAATTGGAGGGCGAGCAGGAGCCTTCTGGGTAAATGCCATAATCATCGCCGCGACGTCAGGACGCTGCCTGCGGCGGTCAGCCTTTCTGTCAAGAACTAGTGGTCTGAGGACCACATGCCATTCTATGTCTTTCCCAGCAAAGTTGCCGGTAGACGGTTTGATCACTGAAGCCGAGAAAACGCCGAAGATATGAGACGATTTAGAACGTGACCGATTCGCTATTACTTACCATCATCATTGTCGCGGTCGTTGTAGTGGTGGGCATTGTTGCCACCGCCTTCGTAGCCAAGGGCCGCAAGCCTAAGACTCCCTACACAACAGAGCGTGACGCTGACGACGTTCCCAGCGCCACCGTTGCTGGAGGCGAAACTGACACCTTCGAAGGCTCAGCCGCCACCACGGATGCAACCGAAGCGCCTGTTTCAGTCGTTGAGCCCGAGATCCCAAGTGCTCCCGCACTGGATGTTCCTGAACCAGTCCAAGGGCGCCTAGCCCGACTGCGCGCACGCCTGACCAAGTCCAACAACATGTTCTCCAAGGGCCTGCTGGTTCTGCTCAGCCAGGACTCCATCGACGAGGACGTCTGGGACGAGATCGAGGAAACCCTGCTGCTTGCAGACCTCGGCACCGAGCCGACTCTGGAACTTGTCGACGCGTTGCGCGAACGGGTGAAGGTAGAAGGCAGCCGCGACCCGCAGCGGGTCAAGGCCATGCTCCGCGAAGAACTCCTCAAGTTGGTTGATCCAAGCCTCGACCGTTCCTACCTCCCCGAGCCGCATCCTGACCGTCCGAGCATCATCATGGTGGTTGGAGTCAACGGGGTCGGCAAGACCACGACCATCGGCAAGATGGCCCGCGTACTGGTCGCAGAGGACAAGGACGTGCTCCTTGGCGCAGCGGATACTTTCCGTGCCGCAGCTGCCGAGCAGCTTGCCACCTGGGGCGACCGAGTCGGCGTGCCGACGGTTCGGTCGGACATCGATGGAGCAGATCCTGCGTCTGTTGCGTTCGAAGCTGTGTCTGCTGGCATCGAGCAGGAAGTCGATATCGTCATGATCGATACTGCCGGTCGACTGCAGAACAAGGTCGGACTGATGGACGAGCTTGGCAAGATCAAGCGTGTCGTTGAAAAGAAGGCAACGGTTGACGAAGTGCTGCTGGTGCTGGATGCAACCACCGGCCAAAACGGCCTCGCCCAGGCCAAGGTGTTCTCAGAGGTTGTCAACGTCTCCGGCATCGTGCTGACCAAGCTGGACGGCACCGCCAAGGGCGGCATCGTAGTCGCGATTCAGCGACAGCTCGGTGTCCCGGTGAAGCTCGTCGGATTGGGTGAAGGCCCTGATGATCTGGCTCCGTTCGACCCCGAAGCGTTCGTCGACGCTCTGTTGGAAGGCTGAAAATTGCCTTACATCAGGAGACCTTCACACTTGCTTTCTGCGGAATGTGCTTAATCACTGCCCGTTTAGGCAAGAAAGTTCAGTAGTTCAAGCCCGTGGCGCATTGCGCCCGGGCTTGAATGCTGAAACAGACTTGTTTCCCGGAATCCAGAATCTCCATGGGAACTGTGGACCGCCGGCAATACCCGCGACGCCGACGCGGGGCCCGGAAGCAATGGCCGCAGGAACCCGAGTTCGCGTTTCCACGGTGAACGGCGCAGCGAGAAGATCCAGTCCATCATGCTGCGGGCGGTTGATGCCCAGCGCCGCGGCAAGATTTCCCGGACCGCGCGCCAGATCGCGGTCCAAGAGCGTGGCCGGGTCGGTTCCAGGTGGACGTTTGCGCAGCCTGCGTTCCCTGGCGAGCTCGCGTCCGTCGATGATCTCCCCGGAGCGGATCAGCACCCCGGAGGCGATGCCGGCAGGCGAACACACCAAATTCAGCGCGAAGTGCATTCCGTAACTGAAATAGACGTAGGCATGCCCCGGCCCCAGGAACATCGAGGCGTTGCGCTGCGTCTTGCGGTCCTTGGAATGGCTCCCCGGGTCATAGCACCCGCCGCTTCCCAATCCCATGTAGGCCTCGACTTCGGTGATGCGCAGGCGAACGGTGCCTTCAGGGCTGCTTAAACCGAGTACTGCTCCGAGGAGCCGCGGTGCGACCTCAAGCGCGTCCGCGGCGAAGAACTCACGATCCATGTCTCCAGTATTGCAGTGCGAACTTATTTTGTCGGTAGTCAATGCCAAGATGATGATTGCCCGGCGACAGGGGGTTGCCGGGTACTCGCACTTGAATGATTGGGGGATTATCGTGAAGAAAATCGCGATGTCCGTTTCCGCAGTAGTTGCGGCGCTTGTTTTGGCCGGCTGTGGAGTGTCCACCGAAGAACATGAAGCCGTGCAGGCTTCGGCCGCCGCGGTGACCGTTGAGAAGCAGGAGCTGGAAACCCAGCTGGCTGACACCACGACGAAGCTGACCGCGGCCCAGGCCGAGGCCGACGAGCTGCGCAGCGCAAATGACGAACGCGAAGCAGCGGAAAAGGCGGAGGCCGAGAAGAAGGCCAAGGAGAAGGCAGAGAAGGAAGCCAAGCAGAAAGCCGAAAAGGCCAAGGCCAACAAGGCCAAGAAGATCACCAGCCGTGAGCTGGCACAGATCGTGAAGAAGCCCAGCTCGCACCTGGACAAGAACGTGATTCTCTACGCGCGGGTCACCCAGTTCGACTCGGCCACCGGGCCATGCACCTTCCGCGCCAACGTCAGCCATGCACACGTCGGCAAGTACGACTACGAGCATAATACGATTTTCAACGCCGGCGACGGCCTGGCCAACTGCGACATCCTGGACGATGTCGTGGCCGAAGACATCGTCAAGGTCACCGCAACGGTGTCCGGTTCGCTGACCTACGACACCCAGGTCGGCGGTTCGACCACCGTACCCGAGATGCAGGTCGTGAAGATCACCCGCCTGTAGCGCACAGCAGTTCACCGCACCACCGCGGCAGCCGTTCATCGGCTGCCGCGGTTTTCGCATGGTGCGATTTTTGAAACGCATCGGTAACACGGCGGGAAACAGACCGTTACGCGCGGGCTCGCTTTGTCACGCATTCGAAACGAGCGGTGGAGGAAGGCGAAACATCGGTGGCCAAGAATTATGTATTGAGACGAACGCCGAGTATTCCGGTTAAGTCAACAGAAATTATTCACCGATACACCAAACACCGTGAGGGGATGTGGACTAGATGGAGCTGGATGTCGCCAGTCTTTGGATCTTGATCGCCGCAGCACTCGTTCTACTGATGACACCGGCGCTCGGGCTGTTCTATGGGGGAATGACCCGGGCCACCGGCGTGGTCAACATGATGCTCATGAGCTTCTCCGCGGCGGCCATCACCGCAATCGTCTGGGTGCTGTGGGGGTACTCGTTCTCCGCCGGCGAACCGGCCATCGCTGGAATCATTGGCAACCCGATCAGCGACTTCGCCCTGCACAACACCCCGGAGTCCGGTTTGCTGGCGGCGGGCTTCGCCGGAACCTTCGCCATGATCTCCGTGGCCATCATCTCCGGAGCCATCGCTGACCGTTCTCGCTTCGCCCCGTGGCTGATGTTCGTTCCCCTGTGGGTCACCCTGGTGTACGCGCCGGTCGCGTTCTGGGTCTGGGGCGGCGGCATGCTCTCCGCCGACGGGTTCCTGGGCAAGATCTTCGGTGAAGCCATCGACTTCGCCGGCGGCGCGGTGGTCCACACCAACGCCGGTGTGGCGGCCCTGGTCCTGGCGCTCAAGCTCGGCCAGCGCCACAACTTCCACGACCGCCCGCAGCCGCACAACACCCCGCTGGTGATGCTCGGCGCAGGACTGCTCTGGTTCGGCTGGTTCGGATTCAACGCCGGTGCCGCCACCACCATTGAGCAGGCCGGACTGATCTGGGTCAACACCCTGGCCGCCCCGGGTGCAGCGGTGCTGGGCTGGATCATGGTGGAGAAGCTGCGCGGAGCCCGCCCGAGTTCGCTGGGCGTCGCCTCCGGCCTGGTTTCCGGCCTGGTGGCCATCACCCCGTCTTGCGCTGACATCGCCCCGTGGGCCGCGATGCTGCTGGGCGTGCTGGCCGGCGCCGGCTCGGCCTGGGCCGTGAACCTCAAGTGGAAGCTGGGCTACGACGATTCGCTCGACGTGGTCGGCGTGCACCTGGTCTCCGGCGTCATCGGCACCCTGTTCCTCGGATTCTTCGCCATGCCGACCGCAGAAAGCGCCGGCGGCCTGTTCTACGGCGGCGGATTCGCCCAGCTGGTCTCCCAGTTCATGGCACTGCTGGTGGTCATCGTGTTCTCCGCGGCCATGACCTGGGTCATCGCAACCGTGATCGAGAAGGTCAGCCCGTGGCGAGTCCCGGCCGACATTGAAATCGCCGGCATCGACGCGGCGGAACACAACGAAAGCGGGTACCAGCTGATGACCAAGTAGCCGTTGCCCGCTGGAGAAAAACCAGCTAGACAACATAGGGGAAGGGTCCCGGGACACCGGGGCCCGGACAGAACCGCCGGTGGGCCAAGCAGCCACCGGCGGTTCTGTTTGCTGGGAAAACCTTGGGGTTCCGGCATCTGCCGCTGTGCCGGGACAAGCGCCGCCAGAAAACTCTGGCTATGTGGGCCCGGAGTCGATACGCTGGAGGCCACTTTGGATTTGCAGTTTGGGGACTGGCAAATTATGAAAAGGCGTCATCAGGTAAACCATGAACCGGCCGTTCCGGGGAGGCCGCGCGAAAACAAGCGCGCGCTGTACGGGGCGGCCAGCCTCGTGCTGGCACTGGGCATCTCCGGCACGCTGGCCACACCGCTCATGGCCGGCCCGGATCATTCAAGGGCCGCGGGCATGGAAGCGTCTGCCGCGGCCCTGATGGATTGGGAGGTCACCCGCGACGCGGTCCATGTCGACCCGTACGCCCCGCTGGCGGTGTTCGGAGGTGCTGGACAGGTCCTGGACATCGACGGGCGTCCTTCCTTCATGATGAAAAACGCGCAGCGACCCGGTCCCGCCGCGCCGACTGAGCAGCTGGTCGGCGGCCCGCAGGCCCCCGGCGCGCAGATCCGCGCGGAAAACGCCTCCACCTTGCTGATCGGAGAGGTCGGGCAGATCGGCCGGCTCCCGGGCGGGCTGGAACTGTTGCCGCCGGTCAAGACCCGGCGGATCTCCAGCCCCTACGGGTGGCGCGCGAACCCGACCGGCCCGGGCAACCAGATCCACATCGGCCAGGACTATCCCATCGCCTGCGGGTCCCCGGTATATGCCAGCGAGGACGGCATTGTCACGGTCTCGTCCTGGGCGGGGCACTCCGGCAAACGCATCACCATCGACCACGGCCACAACGTGCAAACCGGCTACAGCCACAATTCGGTGCTCATCGCCGCGGTGGGGCAGCGGGTCAAGCGCGGAGAGCTGATTGCCCGCTCCGGGACCACCGGCAACTCCACGGGCTGCCACGTGCACTTCGAGGTCATCATCAACGGCCGCTGGCACGATCCGCGCAACTACCTGCCGCTGAACCCCGGCCAGGCCCAGGCCATGGTCGACTCCCGCCGGTTGACGGTCAACGCCAACAGCGCGCCGAAGGGCAGCAAGCCTTCGGCGCCGGCGAAGGAACAGAAGCCTTCCAAGGACACGCAGGACAACCCGGATGTCGTGGTGCCCGAGGACGACACCCCGATGGTTCTCAAGCCCAGCCCGGCACCGACCCAAAAACCTCCGTCCAAGGACAAGCCCAGCGCCACACCGAAGCCGAGCGCTACAGCCAAACCCAGCGCTACACCCACGCCGAGCGCTACGCCGAAGCCGACCGAGCCCGCCAAGCCGACCAAGCCGACCAAACCGGCCAAGCCCACCGCGGCGGCAACCGAGGAACCTTCAGCCTCGCCGACCCAGAGCGGCACCGCCACGCCGACTGCGCCCACGCCTCCGGGCAGCGTAAAGCCCGGCGCACCATCCGCGCCGAACGGAACCGCCACGCCGCCGGGCCAGCCGCAAGCGCCCGGCGCGCCGGACACCCCGGTGAAGCCGACCAAGGCTCCTGCGGCTCCGGACACGTCGGCGGCGACGCCTCCCGCCAAGGCGCCGGCCACGCAGAAGAGTCCGGCCGTGGATTCCCCGCTGGCCGCCGAGCCGAGCGAGGCTGCACGCAGCAGCGCCGCGGCAACGGAGCCGGACGCCGTCCAGGAGCAGGAAACTACCGTCCGCACCGCCGGCCGGGTGGACGGGGAATGACCCCTGGGGACGGCCGCCGCCGCCGTGACGCGCCGGAAAACGGATTTCACACGGTCTTGGGTGCGCCGACGGTTAGCCAAGTGTCGGATTGTTGATATTCTTGGTAGTCGAGTCCTGTGCGATTTAACTGCGCACCACAAGACCTATCGAAAGAAGTGCCCGGCACGTGTTTAATTCACTTTCCGATCGCCTGACAGCAACCTTCAAGAACCTGCGCGGCAAGGGCCGCCTGTCCGAGGCAGACATCGACGGTACCGTCCGCGAAATCCGTCGCGCCCTGCTGGACGCTGACGTTGCCGTCCCGGTGGTCCGCGCCTTCGTGGCCCAGGTGAAGGAACGCGCACTCGGCATCGAGGTTTCCGAGTCGCTGAACCCGGGCCAGCAGGTCGTCAAGATCGTCAACGAGGAGCTCGTGGCCATCCTCGGCGGGGAGACCCGCCGGCTGAACCTGGCCAAGAACCCTCCCACGGTGATCATGCTCGCCGGCCTGCAGGGCGCCGGCAAGACCACCCTGGCCGGCAAGCTGGCCAAGCACCTGAAGGCCGAGGGCCACACCCCGATGCTGGTGGCCTGCGACCTGCAGCGCCCGAACGCCGTCAAGCAGCTGCAGATCAACGGCGAACGCGCCGGGGTGCCGGTCTACGCACCGCACCCGGGCGTCTCCTCCGAGTTCGACACCCCGACCGGCGATCCGGTCGCCGTGGCCCGCGACGGCGTGGCCGAGGCCAAGGCCAAGCTGCACGACATCGTGATCGTGGATACCGCCGGCCGCCTGGGCGTGGACACCGAGATGATGGCCCAGGCCGCGAACATCCGCGCCGCCATCGACCCGGATGAAGTGCTCTTCGTCATCGACGCCATGATCGGCCAGGACGCGGTCAATACCGCCCAGGCCTTCCACGAGGGCGTGGACTTCACCGGCGTGGTCCTGTCCAAGCTGGACGGCGACGCCCGCGGCGGCGCCGCCCTGTCGGTGGCCTCGGTGACCGGCAAGCCGGTCATGTTCGCCTCCACCGGCGAGAACCTGGACGACTTCGAGGTCTTCCACCCGGACCGCATGGCCAGCCGCATCCTGGACATGGGCGACGTGCTCACCTTGATCGAGCAGGCGGAGAAGAACTGGGACAAGGGCGAAGCCGAGCGGATGGCGAAGAAGTTCGCCGACCAGGAAGACTTCACCCTGGACGACTTCCTCGCCCAGATGGCCCAGATCAAGAAGATGGGCTCGATGAAGAAGCTGCTGGGCATGATGCCCGGCGCGCAGATCTCCCGCCAGCAGCTCGAGCAGTTCGACGAGCGCCAGATCGACCGCGTCGAGGCCATCGTGCGCTCGATGACCCCGCACGAGCGCGTGGCCCCGAAGATCATCAACGGCTCGCGCCGCGCCCGCATCGCCAAGGGTTCGGGTGTCGCCGTTTCCGAGGTCAACCAGATGCTCGAGCGCTTCGCCGAAGCCCAGAAGATGATGAAGAAGATGGCCGCCGGCGGCGGCATCCCGGGCATGCCCGGCGCCGGCAAGGGCGCGGCCCGCAAGGCGAAGGCCAAGGGCAAGGGCAAGAAGCAGGTCAAGTACGGCAACCCGGCCAAGGCCGCGCAGGCACAGCTGGAATCCTCGCAGAAGAAGGCCTCCGCGCCCTCCGGCGCCGCCTTCGGCCAGGGCGCCCAGGACTTCGACCCCTCGAGCCTGAACCTGCCGGCGGGCTTCGAGAAGTACCTTGGCAAGAAGTAGCCACGAGTCGCCACAGGGCG
The DNA here is from genome assembly GCF_014647495.1 of Glutamicibacter protophormiae. Lineage (GTDB taxonomy): Bacteria > Actinomycetota > Actinomycetes > Actinomycetales > Micrococcaceae > Glutamicibacter > Glutamicibacter protophormiae. The sequence continues at coordinate 88,581 of NZ_BMPH01000004.1, read as the reverse complement.
GCGGCCAGCCCGAAACGCTGGTCGCCGCCCTGACTCTTATCTTCGACAACACCCCCGGGGCGCAGGCCGAAGCGGCGGTGCGCACGCTGCTGGCCGAGCGCGAGGTGCTGGCGCTGGTCTCCGAGCCGGCGCCGTGGAACGGGCTGGTGCTCATCGAGGTCGGCATCGCAGTTAACCCGGAGGGGCTGATCCTGCTGGCCGCCGCCGACGGGAGCACCCGGCTGGGGCAGCAGGTGGAGGACTTCGCGCTGGCGCTGAAGTTCGGCACCGGCGCCCTGTATGCGGACCAGGACGACGTCGAGGCCCAAAGCGGGGAACCGATCCAGGATGCCCGCCTCGAAGAGATGCCCTCAGGGCGCACGCTGCTGGCCGGAGCGCTGACCGAGCCGGACCTGCAGCTGCTGGCCGCAGCCTCCAAAACCGCGTGGCACCTGCTGCCTCCCGAGGATCCGCAGCGCACCGCCGTCGCGGTGCACGACGGCTTCCTGATCGGCGGCTATCTGGACGGCGACCAGTATCCGGCCATCATGCTCAGCCGCACCGGCCCGCGCTACACCGCCAGCTTCTGGTTCCCGAAACAGAGCTCCAAGCTGGGCGGGGAACCTGCCTGGGTGCACATCTGGCCGGTAGCCGCCAGCCCTGCGGTGCAGCATCCGGCCGGCACCGACGCCCGGGAGCAGCTGCAGGTGCTTGAAACCCACTACTTGGCCCCCGACCCCGCGGAACTGGACGAGCTGGGCACCATGAAGGTCTCGGCGCAGGACATCGAGATCCTGAAACGCGTGCTCACCGGCACCGGCGGCCCGCAGGCCGCGCAGCAGGTGCTCGCGGCCTTCGGCCACGACCCCGAGTCCGCGCGGTACCTGCAGGAGCCCGGCGTGCCGGCCGGCTCGACGCCGATTGAACCGATGGGCCTGGGCAAGGCCATGGGCCGAGCCATGGCGATGGAAGCACGCAAGAGCAGCGCCGCCCCGCGCTGGTTCAACCCGCTGTCCTGGAAACCCGGCCTGCAGCTGGCCTGGGGCGTGATCGAGGCGCTGGTCTTCTCGCTGATGCTCGCAGGCACCGAGTGGGACCGCCCCTGGGCTCCGGCCTGGCTGGTGGTCCTCATCCTGGCGGTGGGCTACGTGGACGCCGCCGGGAACCTGGTGTTCGGCGCGGTGCGCTGGATCCGGGGCCGGCGCCGGCGCTAGCCAAGGCAGTGCGCGGGTTAATCCGCGGCGGGCGCCCGCAGCGCGCCTATGATTAAAACAAGCACCCGACCCACCCATCCCAAAGGGGTTTACCTTCGTGGATTCCAGCGAGTTCAGCTACCTCGACATCGAGTTCATTTTCCTGGGCGACCAGCCCGAGGCGGCCGACGTGGTGCGCACCGCCCTGGCGGACCGGCGCCTGCTGGGCTTCGTCGGCGGCGCCGTGGAACGCGAGCACGCCACCGAGGTCGCGGCGCAGATCGCCACGGTCAGCCCCGCCCGCGACGCGGTGCTCTACCGCGTGGACGCCAGGGGCAAGCTGCGCGAAGGCTCCCGGGTCACCAAGCTGGTGCACGAGCTGAAGAACTCCACGCAAGCCGACTACGTGCTGCTGGACGGCGAGGAAATCGACGGCCCGACCCCGGATGAGGACGTGCTGGGCGACTACGGGTCCGCCACCGAACTGGTGCACGGCCGCAAGCTCAAGGGCTCCGAGCTGGTGGTCGCCGCCGGGCTGGAGGAGAACGTGCTCACCCTGTGGAACCACGGCACCGGGCTGATGGCCATGTCCGCCGCACCGGTGGACACCGTGACCATCGCGCGCTCCAACCGCCCCTTCCTCTCGCTGACCCGCCACGGCAACACGCTCAGCGCGCTGGTCACCGGCGTCGGTTCCCGGCGCAGCTACTTCCCGAAGTCGGTGCGCTACTTCGTGGACCTGGAACGCACCGTGATCATCGAGCCGGAATCCGGCAGCCCGGCCGCGGACCGGCTGGCCGAGCTGGATGCCTCGCTGCTGGGCTGGGAGACGGAAGACGACCAAACCCTGGGCGAAATCATCAGCGACCAGTCCAAGCTCCAGGAAGCGCTCGCGCTGGTCAAGGCGCCGGGCAACCTGAAGAACCTCAAGCGCTTCGTGGCCCTGCTGGGCTTCGACCCGCGCAGCGTGGACTACCTGACGGGCAAGCCGCTGCCGGAGAACATCCGGGTGGTCGCCACCGGCGGCCCGGTCAAGACCCTCAAGGCCGCCCTGGCCGAGCACGAGCGGGAAGCCAGCGGCATCGCCAAGCTGCTCTACCGCGGCGGCTGGGGCCCGAAGGCGCTGATCACCTCCAGCTTGGCGGTGCTCGGTTCCGGGGCGCTGGCCCACCTGGCCCTGGCCAAGTGCCCCAAGCTGTCCTCCGTGCCCAAGCCGCTGCGCAACCTGCTGATGATCGCCTGGTACGCCGACGGGCTGTACTACCTGGGCAAGGGACTGCTCGGCGCGGCGAAGGCGCGCAGCAAGTAGCCGGCGCCCGGCGCCAACGCCCGAGGGGCCCGGACAGCGTGGCTGTCCGGGCCCCTCGGGCCATTTCGCATCCCGGGGATCAGCCCAGGGACTTCAGCGACGGGAAATCGGTGTCCCGGTATTCCTTCGGCGGCACCTTGCCCTGGGCGTGCTGGTCGCTTTCGGCCAGGCGCAGCTCCACCCGGCGGATCTTGCCCGAGATGGTTTTGGGCAGCTCGGAGAATTCCAGCCGGCGGATGCGCTTGTAGGGGGCCAGGTTCACGCGGCAGTAGCCAAGGATGCTTTCGGCGGTCTGCGCGGACGGCTCGTGGCCGGGCGCCAGCACCACAAACACCTTCGGCACCGACAGCTTCATCGGATCCGGCGAGGGCACCACGGCGGCCTCGGCGACGGCCGGGTGCTCCAGCACCACCGATTCCAGCTCGAAGGGGCTGAGCTTGTAGTCGCTGGACTTGAACACGTCATCCGCGCGGCCCACATAGGTCAGCACCCCCTCGGCGTCGCGTTCGGCGATGTCCCCGGTGTGGTAGACCCCGTTGCGGGTCGCGGTGTCGGTTTTCGCCTGGTCCTCGAAGTAGCCCTTCATCAGGCCCACCGGCCGCGGATCCAGCCGCAGGCAGATCTCTCCCACCTCCGCCAGCTGGCCGGTGGTCGGGTTGCGCAGCTCGATCTCGTAGCCGGGCATCGGGCGGCCCATGGCGCCCACCTTGACGGCTTCTCCCGGGGGGTTGGCGATCTGCACGGTGGTTTCGGTCTGCCCGTAGCCGTCGCGGATCACCTGGCCCCAGGCGTTGCGCACCTGCTCAATGACCTCGCGGTTCAGCGGTTCGCCGGCGGAGACCAGCTTGCGCGGGGGAGTGCGCAGCGCCGAGAGGTCGGCCTGGATCAGGTAGCGCCACACGGTGGGCGGGGCGCAGAAGCTGGTGACGTTCTCGACATCCATCTGGTGCATCAGCGCCTTGGGATCGAAGCGCTCGTAGTTGTAGACGAACACCGTCGCCTCGGCGATCCACGGGCCGAAGAAGTTGGACCACGCATGCTTGCCCCAGCCGGGGGAGGCGACGTTCAGGTGCACGTCGCCCGGTTCCAGCCCGATCCAGAACATGGTCGCCAGGTGCCCCACGGGGTAGGACACGTGGGTGTGCTGCACCAGCTTGGCCAGCGAGGTGGTGCCGGAGGTGAAGTAGAGCAGCAGGGTCTCATCCGCGCGCGTGGGCGTGTCCAGGGCGAACTGCGCCGGAGCCTGGAGCGAGTCATCGAAGTGCAGGGTGCCCGCGGCGGCCTCGCCGCGCACCTGGACGGTGGTGTAGTCCCCGGGCACCTGCTCAAGCTTGGGCAGCTGGTCGTAGCTGGTGACGATCCACTGGGCCTTGCCGCGTTCGATCCGGTCGGCCAGGTCCACGCTGGTCAGCTGCGTGGTGGAGGGGATGATCACGGCGCCCAGCTTCATGCCCGCGAGCATGATCTCCCACAGCGCCACCTCGTTGCCGAGCATCACGATCATGGTGTCCTGGCGCTTGAACCCGTTCTCCGAAAGCCAGCGCGCCACCTGGGTGGAGCGCCGCGAGAGTTCGGCCCAGCTGTAGCGTGCGCTGCTGCCGTCCGGCTCGGTGAGGATCAGCGCCGGGGTGTCAGAGCGGGCGGGATCCTTGGCTACCTCGTCGAACCAGTCGTAGGCGAAGTTGAAGTCGCTGAACTGGGGCCAGCTGAAGGCCTTGCGCGCACCGGCGTAGTCGTCGCGGTGGGCCAGGAGGAGGTCGCGCGCCGCACGGAACTTCTCGGTGTTACTCATGGGAGTCCTTTCCGCGGCAGGCAGACTGCACGGACAGCAGGGTGAACGTTTCTGTGTTCAATATACTCTGGTGCTCACTATGGACGAATTGTTGCGTCAGGTTGTGCGGTCGACTTGCACAACACCGGCAATATTGATCAAAACACGGTTGCGGCGGGTGCGCCGCTCCGGCGCTGCGGGCTAGCTGGAGGACAATCCCGGGAAATCGGTGTCCCGGTATTCCCTGCCCGGGGCGTCCCCGGTGCGGTGGCGTTCCTCCTCGGCCCGTCGCAGCTCGACCCGGCGGATCTTGCCCGAGATGGTTTTGGGCAGTTCCGCGAATTCAAGGCGCCGGATCCGCTTGTAGGCGGCCAGGTGCTCGCGGCAGTAGGCCAGGATGCTCTCGGCCAGCTCGGCTCCGGCGGTGTAGCCGGCGGCCGGCACCACATAGGCCTTGGGCACGGACAGCCTCAGGTCGTCCGGCGCGGGAACCACCGCCGCCTCGCCGACCCCCGGATGCTCGATGAGCACCGATTCGAGCTCGAAGGGGCTGAGCTTGTAGTCGCTGGACTTGAACACGTCATCGGCCCGCCCCACATAGGTGAGCACCCCGTGCTCGTCCCGTTCGGCGATGTCCCCGGTGTGGTAGACCCCGTCGCGGAAGGCCTGCGCGGTTTTCTCCGCGTCCTCGAAGTAGCCGTTCATCAGCCCCAGCGGCCGCGGATCGGTGACCAGGCAGATCTCCCCGGTGTCCGATTCCTGCCCGGTCAGCGGGTCGCGCAGCACCACCTGGTAGCCGGGCATCGGCCGTCCCATGGCACCGATGACGATGCGCTCTCCGGGCGGGTTGGCGATCTGCACGGTGGTTTCGGTCTGCCCGAAGCCGTCGCGGATCACCTGGCCCCAGGCGCGCTGCACCTGGTCGATGACCTCGGCGTTCAGCGGCTCCCCGGCCGAGACCAGCTTGGCCGGGGGAGTCTCCAGCTGGGTCAGGTCCGCCTGGATCAGCAGCCGCCACACGGTAGGCGGGGCGCAGAAGCTGGTGACCTTCTCGCGGGCCATCTGCTCCATCAGCGCCGTCGCGTCGAAGCGCTCGTAGTTGTAGACGAAGACTGTCGCCTCCGCGATCCACGGGGTGAACAGGTTGGACCAGGCGTGTTTGGCCCAGCCGGGGGAGGCGACGTTCAGGTGCACGTCCCCGGGCTCCAGGCCGATCCAGAACATCGTGCTCAGGTGCCCCACCGGGTAGGAGACGTGGGTGTGCTCCACCAGCTTGGCCCGGGAGGTGGTGCCGGAGGTGAAGTAGCGCAGCAGCGGCTCCTCGGCGCGGGTCGGGGTATCCAGGGCGAACTCCACCGGCACGGTGAAGGAATCCGCGTAGGATAGCGATCCCGCGGCCGGGGTCCCGCCGATCTGCACCAGCGTGAAGTCCCCGTCCAGCGAGGCGAACTTGGGGGTCTCGGCCTCGTTGGTGATGACCCAGGAGACGTGGCCGCGCTGGATGCGGTCGTCCAGGTCGGCCGGGGTCAGCTGGGTGGTGCAGGGGACCAGGATGGCGCCGAGCTTGATGCCCGCCAGCATGGTTTCCCACAGTTCCACCTGGTTGCCCAGCATCACCGCGATGGAATCAGAACGGCGCACCCCGGCATCGCTGAGCCAGCGGGCCAGCTGGGTGGAGCGCTCAGACAGCTCGCGCCAGGTGCGCCGGGTGGAGGAGCCGTCCATCTCGGTGATCACCAGCGCCGGGGCGTCCGCGCGCTGCGGGTCGGCGGCGACCTGGTCGAACCAGTCGAAGCCGAAGTTGAAGTGGGTGAAGCGCGGCCAGGAGAACTGCTCGCAGGCGAGCTGGTAGTCTTCGCGCCACGCGATCAGCTGATCCCGTACCGTGCGGAATTCCTCGGTCACGCTCATGTGTATCCTCCAGCTCGCAGATTCCCCGCCCCCTGAGAGTGACGGCGGTCACTGGCCAATATACTTTGACGTCCTACCAAAGGGGAAGAGCCTGCCTGGCTCGGAGTGTTGCGACCGGGGTGGAATTCAGGGACGTGGGCCACATTTCACGATAAAGCTTGAAGCTTCAACTAAAGAGGCGTAGTCTGAAATCAAGGAAGATGACCCACCCGCAGAAAGGACGCCGACCATGGCACCCCTGAAGGAAGACAAGCTCCCCGAGCAGCTGTCGATGAATGCCGTGCAGCTCAAGGTCGGCGACCTGGACACCATGAGCACCTACTACCAGCAGGCCCTGGGCCTGGAAGTGCTCAAGGAAAGCGCCGCCGGCACCAGCCTCGGACGCGGCGCCGAAACCCTGGTCCAACTCACACCGGCCCCCGGTCTGCAACTGCCGGCCCGCGGCGAAGCAGGCCTGTTTCACACCGCCCTGCTGTTCAAGACCCAGGCTGATTTGGCCGCCACCGTGCTGTCCGCCGCGCAGTACAACCAGAGCAGCTTCGTGGGCAGCTCGGACCACCTGGTCTCCGAAGCCTTCTACTTCACCGATCCGGAAGGCAACGGCATCGAGCTCTACTTCGACCGCCCGCGCGAGACCTGGACCTGGACCGGAGACCAGGTCTCCATGGACACCATCTACCTGGATCCGAACAACTTCCTGAACACCCACCTGACCGAGGAAGCGGTCACCGGGCAGAAGCAGGCCGGCGCGGATGTCGGCCACGTCCACCTGCAGGTCGGCGACGTCGCCACCGCCCACCAGTTCTACGTCCAGACCCTGGGCTTCGACCAGACCGCCGCCCTGGGCAACCAGGCGCTGTTCGTCTCCGCCGGCGGCTACCACCACCACATGGCCATGAACGTCTGGAATTCCCGCGGCGCAGGACCCCGCAAGGACACCCTGGGCCTGGGCGAGGTGCTGATCAACGTCCCGACCCAGGACGAGATCGGCAAGATCGCCGAACGCCTGGACTTCGCGGGCGTGCAGAACCACCACACCGGCTCCGAGCTGCAGTTCAAGGATCCGTGGAACAACCAGCTGCGCGTCGCCGTGCGCTAGGAGCCAGCCCGAAGCCTTCGAGCACGCACAACGAATGGGTAGCGATCCTTGCGGATCGCTACCCATTGGCGCGCCAAACTGCGGGCGTCCGGAACTGGTCCGGATCAGACGCGTTTGATCGACAGGTTGTTGTAGGCCGTCAGGTACGGCACGAGCACCGGGTCCGCGAGCCGCAGCCGCTTCGTTTCCGAGCTTGAGCCGTTGCTGAACTTCACGCTCGCGTCGCCAATGGCATCCGCGACGCCGGGCTGGGCCAGGATCTCGGTGCTGACGGTGAACGCCGCGTTCTCCGCGGCCACCTCGCTGGCGGGGATGCTGGCGAGGACCTCCTTGGAATCGCGCCCGATGAGCACCAGCTCGAACTGGCCCGTCACCGGTGCCGGCACGCCGTGGGCGAAGCGGATCTTCACCGACCCGTCAAGGAAATCCATGCCCTGCAGATCCGCGGTGAATGCCGCGAGCTGCTCGGGGGAGCCGGACTTCTTGAGCCTGGCTGCCTCGTCCCTGGTCTCGATCCACAGGGCTACGATGTCCCGGCTGGCCCAGTCCTCGGCGAATTTCCTCGCGTTGGCCGACATGCGCGCCGCCAGCTCCTGGTCGCGGATCAACGCCTCGGCCTTGTCCGCCATCGCGGTGATGTCCCCGTGGGGGAGGAGGAAGCCGTTGTGCCCGTCGGTGATGGAATCGGCCGGGCCGAAGTTGATGTCGTACGACACCGGCACGCAGCCCTGCTGCTGCGACTCGATCAGCACCAGCGCCTGCCCCTCGTTGGTCGAGGTCAGCAGGTGGATGGCCGAGGCAGCGAAATGCCGGGGGAGCTGGTCCGAATACCCGTGGAAGACGATGTTGTCCCGGATTTCCAGGTCGCTGGCCAGCTGCTCCAGCACATTGAGCTGCGAGCCCTGGCCAACCACGTTCAGCGTGGCCTCCAGCCCGCGCTTCTTCAGCTCGGCAACCACCTTGATCGAGGCCGCCACGTTCTTGTTGACGGTCAGGGATCCTGCGGCAATCAGGTGGGCGGGGTTGCGCTGCGGCAGCGGGGGATCGATGTGCCCGCTGCGCACCGGGTTGGGCACGACAAAAGTGCGTTCCGCATCCCCGAAACGCGCCACGTAGGCGCTGCGCTGCGCCTCGGTCAGGAAAACGAAGCCGTCCCACTTCGCGCGTTGCTCGATCATCGGTGCATGCCCATCGGCGAGCGCACCGGTCAGCAGGTTCTGCCCTGCCTTGACATGCGTGCTGTGGAAGGCGAACAGCTTGGGTACGTGGACCGTGTTCCAGGCGCTGAGGAACTTGGCGGAGAACTTGCTGTCGACGACCACCAGCGAATGCTCGTGGTCCACCAGCTCGGAGAGCCAGTACCGGTACAACGCGGCGGCGCTGGCGAAGCGCGCGGTCACCGCGCCGGATTCGTTGACAACTTCAAGCAGGCGGCGTTCCGTTCCGCCGGAAGGGAACTTGGTATCGGTCAGGTATACCGTTCCGTTGCGGCGGAAGTAGGACTTGCGCTCGACCTCTTTCTCCGGGCCGGCGTAGCTTTGCTCGCTGAATGTGGCAGTGTCCGAGTCGAGGTAGGTGTTGCTGAGCGCGGCCCTGAAGTCGGTATGCTCCGGAACGAATTTCGCCGCCGCCAGCTTGGCCTGCGGCTTCAGCGGATGCGCCGCCAGATGCTCGTAGAAGTTCACATGCCGGACCTTCTCCGAGAGCTTGCCGCGCTCGCGCAGGCTCTGGAGCACCACCTCGTATGCGGGGTCCGCGTTGAAGGTCACCACGGACGCGTGCCCGTAGCGTTCGGCAAATGCCGCGGCGCGCTGGAGGCAGACAGTGGTCATGCCGCCGAATTCCAGCTCCACCTGCCAGGTGACCATATAGGCGTCGAGGGGCTCCGTCTGAATATCCACAGATGCAATCCTTACGATGATTCAAGGCGCTGGGCTTCTCACCCAGCGGGCCGCGTCAAGTTGTTGCCTACGCTACGTGAAACTCGCCATGGATTGGCGCAGGCACGACGCTGCGAGGCACCCGGTTGCCTCGTGTTTTCGGTGCGGTCCGGGAGCGGCGGCCCGAAGCCTATCGCACGCTGAAGTCGAAACGCCCGCCGGTTGACTCGACAAGGCAGAAGCCAGGGGCATCTTCCCAAGCCAGCATGCAGGCGCCCACGCCCATGATCTCCACGCCCCCGGTGCTTGGACGCTCCTGCAGCAGCCGCTGAAGGAAGGCCTTGGCTTCGTCGCAGCTGAGCTGGGAATTTCCCAGATCATAGGAGTACTTCGCACCAACGCAGGAGGCCGGCGCGGTGCTCGCTTCGCCCAGCGGCGGGGCGGTGAACTTCTTGATTTCCCTCATCGAGAGCATGACGGATTTCAGCTGCCGGTACTCCGGGGTTTTTGCATAGGCTTTGGCCCGGGCAATCTCCGTCAGGCTCGGATCCACTCCCGCGAGCTGCTCGTCGTCCTCAATGACCCGGTAGAACGTCGCCGCGCTGGACTGCGTGGGGTTGAAGACCCAAGGCAAGGCATCAGCCTCGGCGAGCTGCTCCTTGCTGGCCATGCTCAGGCTGATGGACGTTCCGGTGCTGTCCTCGGACGTGGCGAAAACATAGGACTGGCCATTAATCGCCTTGTCGCTGAAGTCGACGATCTCGTTGTGCACCTGGGTCATGGGCGGCTCGCCATGCCAGTAGAATTCGATGCCGGTTCCCAGCACCGCCATTTGGGCGCCCTTGGCATTGCGGATGCTGTAGCTGGACTTGATGTCCTCGTAGATCTGGCCCTCGGCGTAGTCGCCGGTTTCCTTCAGGCTCCAGTCCGCCGGCAATTCAAGTTCGAAATGCCCCTTGCCCACCGTGCGCTTCACTGTCTCCGCGGCCTGCGCCGTGGCGCTCGCCGATGCTGAACTGGTTGGCGTGGATGTAGCAGCAGCCGTAGGCGAAGCAGTAGCCGTAGCCGTGCCCGAGGGTTCGGGCGAGGGCTGCGAGGGAGAAGCAGAGCAAGAGCTGAGTGCAAGCGCAAGGACCGTGGCGGCCGAGGCTGCCGTGAACCGGCGGGTGATGGAAATGATGGTTTCTCCCCGGGGATGCTGAAGTCTGGATGTCAGGCCGGTCCACTGCGGCGCAGTGCTCCGACGATACTGATCCTAGGGGTGCCCGTGGTTTTGTCTCTGGTCGGTGGATAAATATGACACCGGCGGGACAGTAATTTGGGTTGAAGATAAGCAATGCCCGGCGCCCGGATCACGAGGATCCGGGTACCGGGCACCGGGCATCACACGGGACAATCAGCGGCAGGCAAGCCGCTGGTCTACCGGCCGCCTGGTATCAGCAGGGCTTCCAGGTCTTGCCGCCGGGTGCGTAGCACCGCGGGCCGGTGTAGTTCGAGTAGGAATTCGTCTTCGGCGCCGACTTCTTGGGCTGCGTCCGCGGCGTCGACTTCGGCGCGGAATAGCGCTTCTGCTGCGCCTTCTGCGCGGCCTTCGCCGCGGCCCGTTGCTCGGCGGCCCGCTGGGCGGCGGCTTCGGCCTTCTTTTCTGCCTCGGCCGCCTTCTTCGCCTTGGCTTCTGCTTCCTTCTTCTTGCGCTCCGCTTCCTTGCGCTGCTTTTCCTTCTCCACCAGTTCGGCGCGCTGTTCCTTGTGGACGGCCTCCAGCCGCCGGGTGTCATCGATCCGCGTGGAAAGGCGGGAAACGTCGCTGGCGTAGCGGCCGTTCAGCAGCGCATAGGTCACCGGATGCGTGGCTGCCTTGGCCTTGCCCAGGGCGCTCTTCACCGCCAGGCCCACGCCCACGGCGGCCGCTGCCTCGCCCATGAGCGATTCCGCTTCCTCGATGCTGTCGGCCGGCAGTGCCGAAACCTCGGAGAGCGCGGTGCCGGCCTCGTCCAGCTGCGCCGGGATGGTGCAGTCGACGGCCGGGCTGAACAGTCCCTCGCCGGTGTCGGCCGCCTGCTGCTCGGCGGCCAGCACCTCGTCGTAGAACTTCACGTTCGGCGCGTATTTCACGGCGACGCCCAGTCCGGCCGCGGCGATGGCGCTGTTGACGAACAGGTCGTCCTTGAAGACCCCGGCCAGGGTCCGCCCGTAGCGGTCCTCGCGTTCGACGTCGTATTCCAGGTCCACCTTCTCCCCGGGCCCCAGCAGCGAGCTCAGGTAGTCCGTGGCTTCCGGGCCCATGCATTCGACGGCCTTGTCGGGATCCACGGTTTCGGGGGTGTCGATATTCAGCAGCCGTACACGCGTTTCTTCGCCGGCGATCTGAAGATCCACGGTGTCGCCGTCGACCACGCGGATGACCGTGCCGTGGGAGTCCGAATTCGAGGTGGTGGCGTAGACGGCGCCGCCGGCGACCAGCGAGGCGACGACGCCCGCTGAAATCCATCCAGCTTTCTTGCTCATGATGCTTGTTGTCCTTGGGGTGCGGGTGATGAGGCGCGGCGGGGAACGCCGCGGCAAGTTACTTGCACCTTCAATATATCTATCGGACGCCCAGGGGGTCCTGATAAGTCAGGGGACCGGCTGAGAGGTTGGACACCCTCCGGCAGCGCGTGAGCTGCGGAAAACCGCGCCCAGGAACATAGGATTTCCTACAGGGCCGCTTTCGGCCGCCGCAGCCCGCCCGGCTGCGCATCGTGGAACTGAGAGGCAGCGCTTTGACTACAGCTGACGTCGTTGGCATGGTTTTCCTGATCCTGCACCTGGCCATCGGCCTGACCGCCGCCATCGTCATCTCCTCGCGCCGCAAGCCGGCCACGGCCATCGCCTGGATCATGACGATCATCTTCATTCCGTACCTGGGCGCCATCGCCTTCTTCCTGATCGGCTTCGGCCGGCTGCCGCGTCACCGCAGGGAGAAGCAGCAGCAGGTCAACGAGCTGATGCACGCCGCCTCCGGGCTGAGCGGGCACCGGGCGCAGTTCGATTCCCCGGACTGGCTGGTGCCCACCGTGGCGATGAACGAGAAGCTCGGCGCGCTGGGCATGGTCTCGGGAACCTCCGCCACGCTGATCGGCGGCTACGCGCAGTCCATCGCCTCCATGGTCCGCGCCGTCGAGAAGGCGCGGACCTTCGTCCACGTGGAGTTCTACATCCTGGTCAGCGACCAGGCCACCGGCGAGCTGGTCGCCGCCCTGGGCCGGGCCGCCGGGCGCGGGGTCGCGGTGCGCGTGCTCTTCGACCACGTCGCCACCCTGACCCTGCCGCGGCGCCAGGAGACCATGGAGGAGCTGGACCGGCTGGGCATCGAATGGCACCACATGCTGCCGCTCAAGCCCCACAAGGGCCAATGGCAGCGCCCGGATCTGCGCAACCACCGCAAGCTGCTGATCGTTGACGGTGAGGTGGGCTTCACCGGCTCGCAGAACCTGATCGACTCCAGCTACCTCAAGCCCAAGAACCTGCGCCGCGGCCTGCACTGGAAGGAGCTGATGGTGCGGCTGGAAGGCCCCATCGTCTCCGAGCTGGACGCGGTGTTCATCACCGACTGGTACAGCGAAACCGACGAGCTGCTCGAAGGGGAGAAGTACCGGGTGCGCGAGGCCAGCATCCACCACGAGACCCCCAGCACCCACCAGTCGCGCACCGTGCACGGGCTGGACGCCCAGGTGATCCCCAGCGGGCCGAGCTTCGAGAACGACAACAACCTCAAGCTCTTCGTCTCGCTGATCCACAACGCGCGGCACCGGGTGAGCATCACCAGCCCCTACTTCGTCCCGGACGAGGCCACCTTGCAGGCCATCATCACCGCCGCATCCCGCGGGCTTGACGTGGAGCTGTTCGTCTCCGAGGTCGCCGACCAGGCGATGGTCTACCACGCGCAGCGCTCCTACTACACCGACCTGCTGGCCGCCGGGGTGAAGATCTACCAGTACCCCGCGCCCACCGTGCTGCACTCCAAGCACTTCTCCATCGACGACCAGGTCGCAGTCATCGGCTCCAGCAACATGGACATGCGCTCCTTCAGCCTGAACATGGAGGTCTCGCTGCTGGTGCGCGGGGCGGATTTCGTCGCCGAGATGCGCAAGGTCGAGGACGGCTACCGGGAGCTCAGCCTGCCCATGGACCTGCAGCGCTGGAAGCGCCGGCCGTGGCGCGAGAAGATCCTGGACTCGCTGGCCCGGCTCACCTCCGCCCTGCAGTAGCGCTCAGGCCCGCTTCAGCAGCGCCGCGATGCCCTGCCCGCCGCCGATGCACAGCGTCACCACCGCGTACTCCAGGTCCCGGCGCTGCAGGTCCAGCGCCGCGCGCAGGGTGAGGATCGCGCCGGTGGCTCCCACCGGGTGGCCCAGCGCGATGGCCCCGCCGTAGGGGTTGACCTTGTAGGGCTCCAGCTGCGCGTCGCGGATCACCGCCAGCGCCTGCGCGGCGAACGCCTCGTTCAGCTCGAACACGTCGATGTCCTTCGGGCCCAGCTTGGTCTCGGCGAACAGCTTGCGCAGCGCGAAGGTCGGGGCGTAGCCCATGTAGGCGGGATCCATGGCGGTGACCACCACGTGCTCCACCGTGGCCAGCGCCGGCAGCCCGTGCGCCCGCACGTACTCGCCCTGGGCCAGCACCAGCGCCGCCGCCCCGTCGTTCACGCCCGAGGAGTTGCCCGCGGTGGCCGTGCCATCGGGGGAGAAGGCGGGCTTGAGCGCCGCCAGGGTTTCCAGGCTCACCCCCTGCCGCGGGTGCTCGTCGCGATCCTGGCCCTCGCCGCCGGCCAGCGGCGCCTCGATGATCTCCTGCGCGAAGGCCTGGCGGGCGAGCTGGCTGCCGGCCAGCTGCTGCGAGCGCAGCGCGAATTCGTCCTGCGCCGCCCGGCCCACGTCGTACTTCCTGGCCACCGCGTCCGCGGTGGTGCCCATGTGCCGGTTGCTGAACGGATCGGTGAGCATCGCCCGGGTGCCGTGGCGCAGCGTGCGCGGCGCCAGCGAGCGGGCCTGCCCGGCCGAGTAGTCCAGATACGGCATGCCGGTCATCGACTCGTTGCCGCCGGCCACCGCCACCCGGGAAGCGCCCACCGCCAGCGACTGCGCGGCGCTGAACACCGCCTGCAGCCCGCTGCCGCACAAGCGGTTCACGTTGAACGCCGTGGTGCTGGCTGGCAGGCCGGCGCCCAGCGCCACCCGCCGGGCGTTGTAGGATTCCGCGCCGACCTGGCCGATGCAGCCCATCACGACCTCGTCCACCGCCTCGGGCTCCAGCCCGCTGCGGGCCAGCGCGCCTTGGACCGCGGCGGCGCCCAGCTGCGCCGCCTCCAGGTCCTTGTACATGCCGTTGAAGCGGCCCACCGCGGTGCGCGCCCCGGCCAGGATGGTGATCTTGTGCTGCTGCAATACCGTGCTCATGGGGTCCTCCGCCGCCGAACCGATGGTTGGCCCAGTCTAGGCGCGGCACCGCAAGATCCGCCATGGCAGGCGCTGGCAGGGACTCAGCCCTCGAAGAGCTGCTGGCCCAGGTACTGCCCGGGCTGGATGCCCGGCGGGATCGCGTAGAGCCCGGAGGAGGTGTGGCGCAGGTACTCGTTCATCGCGTCGTTCGCGCTCATCGCCTGCTGCAGCGGCACGAAGTGCGTGCGCGCATCGACGACGAACGCGATGAAGAACAGCCCCGCGTCCAGCCTGCCCAGCCCGTCCGAGCCGTCGGTGTAGTTGAAGCCGCGGCGCAGCATCCGCGCCCCGCCGTGCGCGCTGGGGTGCAGCACCGCCACGTGCGAATCCACCGGGACCAGCGGCCCGGCCGAACCTGCCATCGCGAAGTCCGGCTCGGAGAACTCCTCGCCGCCGGACAGCGGGGCGCCGGTGGACTTGATGCGGCCCACCACGTTTTCCTGCTCGCGCAGCGAGGAGCGGTCCCAGGTCTCGATCTGCATGCGGATGCGCCGGGCCACCAGGTAGGTGCCCCCTTCCATCCACGGCTGGTCGCTGCCGGCGCCCACCCAGACGTGCTCGGCGAGCGCGTCGGCGTCCTCGGCCAGGATGTTGGCGGTGCCGTCCTTGAAGCCGAACAGGTTGCGCGGGGTCTGCTGCGCGCTGGTGGTCTTGGCGGTGCGGCCGAAGCCGATCTGGCTGAAGCGCACGCGCACCGTGCCGAAGCCCAGGCGCGAGAGGTTGCGGATCGCGTGCACCGCCACCTGCGGGTCGTTGGCGCAGGCCTGCACCACGATGTCCCCGCCGCTGCGGGCTTCCTCCACCATGTCCCCGGAGAAGTGCGGCAGCTCGATCAGCGCCTCGGGCAGCTTGCCCTCCAGTCCGAAGCGCGGCTTGCCGTGCTCGTCGAGGAACAGCGAGCGGCCGAAGCCCACGGTCACCGTGAGGTGCGCCGGGCTCAGCCCCTCGGCCTCCCCGGTGTCTTCCGGCGGGGCGTCGTAGGAGCCGCCGCCGCCCACCGGGCGGCCGGCGGCCATCTGCTCGATCGCGGCGGTCCAGTCCCTGAGCAGCTCGATGAGCCGGCCGCGGTCCTTGGTGGTCACGTCGAAGCCGACGATGTGCATGCGGTCCTGGGCCTCGGTGGTGATGCCGGCCTGGTGCTCGCCGTAGAAGTCCACGGTGTCCGCGGCAGGCTTCTGGGGCAGCTGCCCGCCGAAGGCCGCGGCGGCCAGCGCGCCCACTGCAAGGCCCGCGCCGCCGGCGCCGGCCCCGGTGAGCAGCAGCCGCCGGGAGATGCCGGGGTTCTTCGTCTCGCTCATGCCGTGCCCCTACTTGACCACCGCGGCGGTCAGGCGGGAGAGCGGCTCGGACAGGGCGTCGACCCCGGCGGCCAGCTCCTGCACCTGCGCGGTGGACAGCTGATCGTAGTACTTGAAGCCCTCGCCCACGCGGTAGGCGTCCAGCTGTTCCTGCAGCGTCGCGAAGTTCTGTGCCAATTCGGCATCCAGCGCGTCCTCGGTGCCCTTCAGCAGCGGGGCCAGGTCCTCGTAGGCGATCTTCGCGCCCTCCAGGTTGGCCTGGAAGTCCCACAGGTCGGTGTGCGAGAAGGCCTCCTCCTCGCCGGTGACCTTGCCGGTGGCGACCTCGTCCAGCAGCTCCTTGGCGCCGTTGGCCAGCTTGTCCGGGGTGAATTCCAGCGCCTGGGCGCGGGTGGCCAGCTCGGCGGTGTTCTCCACGAGCCCATCCGCGATCTGCTGGCGCTGCGCCTGCGTCATCTTGGTGTAGCCCTTCGGCGCCCACAGGTCCTTTTCCGCGCGGTGCCAGCCGGTGAACTCCTGGCCCTCTTCCAGGTCCGCCTCGCGGGCGTCGAGGATCGGGTCCAGGTCGCCGAAGGACTCGGCCACCGGCTCGATGCGCTCCCAGTGCATGCGCACCTGCGGGTAGAGCTCCTTCGCCGTGGCCTCCTCGCCGGCCGCGAAGGCCGCCGCGAAGTCCTCGGTGCCGGCCAGCAGCTGCTGCGACTGGTCCTTCACGTAGGCGGCGTACTGGTCCACGGCGGTCTTCTGCAGCGCGGCGCGGTCCGCGGAGACCTCCTGGCCGGCGGCCGCGGCGGTCACGGTGAAGGGCGAGCGGATGCCGTCGCCCACCATGCCCGGCTTGCAGGCGGCGAAGTAGCTGCCCTCGGGGGCCATGACCACCAGGTCGCGGCTCACGCCCGGGCCGATGTTCTCCACCTCGCCCACGATGCGCAGGCCGTCCTCGGCCAGCAGGTAGAACTCGTTGACCTTGGTGCCCTCGTTCTTCACGGTGAACCTCAGGGTGCCGCCG
Organism: Glutamicibacter protophormiae; assembly: GCF_014647495.1. Taxonomy (GTDB): domain Bacteria; phylum Actinomycetota; class Actinomycetes; order Actinomycetales; family Micrococcaceae; genus Glutamicibacter; species Glutamicibacter protophormiae. The sequence continues at coordinate 71,653 of NZ_BMPH01000004.1, read as the reverse complement.
GCGGCGGTGGCGCTGGCCAGGGTGCAGGCGTCGTCGCTCGCGGTGACGGCGATCGAGCCGTCCGCGCTGGCGGCGGCGTTGTTGTCGGTGCAGCCGGTCAGGGCCAGGGCGCCGAGCGCGAGCAGGGCGGCGGGTGCCAGGAACTTGGTCATGGGTGGTGGATCCTCGGTAGTGCGAATGGTTGGTGCGGGGCGGTGCTCAGGCATTGTCCGGCGCTTGCGTCCGGGGCTGCGCCGGCGTGGGCGCTGGTTTGGCGCCCTGCTTCCCGGTGCGCAGGGCGCGCAGGTAGAAGAACATCACCGGCACGATATAGGCGGCCCAGGCGGCCACCTGCAGCACGGTCATCGCGGGGGTGAAGTTGAAGATGCCCTGCAGCAAGGTGGCGGCCACGCCCGAGGGCGGCAGCTGCGCGCTGAGGTCGAAGGCCAGCGTGTTGATGCCCGGCAGCACACCCGCTTCCTGCAGGTCGTGCACGCCGTAGGCCAGCACGCCGGCGGCCACGATGACCAGCAGCACCCCGGTGTAGGCGAAGAACTTGGACAGCTGGATCTTCACGATGCCGCGGTGCAGCAGCACGCCGAGCAGGATGGCGGTGGCGATGCCCAGGCCCGCGCCGAGCAGCGGCTCCCAGGTGTCCTCGCTGGTGCGCGCGGCGGCCCAGATGAACAGCGCCGTCTCCAGGCCCTCGCGGCCCACCGACAGCGCCCCGACGACCACCAGCCCCCAGGCCGAGCCGTCGGCGGCCTGGTCCACCTGGTGCTGCAGGTTCTTGTTCAGCGTCTTGGAGGTCTTGGCCATCCAGAAGATCATCCAGGTCACCAGGCCGGCGGCCAGGATGGACAGCGTGCCGCCGATGATCTCCTGCGCCTGGAAGGTCAGCCCCTTCGGGCCGAAGGTCAGCAGCGCGCCGAAACCCAGCGAGACCGCGACCGCGACGCCCACGCCGGCGTAGATGCGCGGCAGCAGGTGCCTGCGGTTCGTTTTGGTCAGGTACGCGATCAGCAGGACGACGATCAGGACCGCTTCCAGTCCCTCGCGCAGTCCGATCAGGTAGTTTCCGATCATGGTGGTTTCCATCCGTCATACGCCCGCGCGCGCCGCTGCGTCGCCCGGGTGGCCAAATGCCTTGTTCAGGTTAGCCTAAGCTTGTCCGGGCAAATATCAATCCGTGGGCATTCGCTAACATTTTTTTTGAATCAAGCGCCTAACCGTTGCCCTGGGCAACTTTTTTCGCGTCACACTCTGCAATCCTTTACGCCGACGCCCCGCACCGGCCCTCGCGGGCGCCTTGCCGGGGGTGGATAAATATTTCCGCCTTCTTCTCCACAGTTCGCGTCCGCTTCCTGCAGCTCCTGGTCCTGCCGGACCAGTCTGGTTTCATGAGTATTCACCAGCTAGCCGCGGCACTTCAGGTGCTGCGCGAAGTCATCACCGGGAGCATCCCGCGCGGCGCGGCCGCCGCGCTGCTCGACGTCATGGCCTCCTGCTGCGCGCTGCTGGTGAAGCTCTCCGAAGCCCTGCGCCGGATCGAGGACCCGCGGGTCGCCGCCGCCCACGCCCAACTGGTCGAAAAGCTGTTCCACTACACCCAGCGCGAGCAGCTGCGCAGCCAAATCCACCTCGAATCCACCGGGGCCCACCTGCTGGATGACGACGAACTGGCCGCCCTGCGCCGCGCCCAGGATCAGAACGCCTACGGGCGGTTGCACCTCGGCGCCGCACCGCGCCTGCATTCCGGCCGCGCGCACTACGGCACTACCGCCGACTTCGCCGCCGCATGGCTCGGCCTGAACTACTATGGCGCCGCCTCCCGGCTGAACGATGCGCACCTGCTCATCGCCCGCCGCGCCATGGACGGCGGCACGCTTGCCCCGCGTTTGGCCCGGCTTGCCCAAATGTACGAGAACCCGGGAACGGTGGACCCTCGCCGGATCGCCCAGGCCGCCCGGGCACTGGACAAGTTCGAACCGGCCGACACCTGCTTCGAAGGCACGCCGCTGCCGCCCACCGCCCGGCACGCCGACGGCGCCCTCATGGAAGACCACGTGGCCGCGGCCCTCATCGAGCCGAATCGCACCACCAGCGAGAAGCAGGTATCCACCTTGCTTTCCGACTACCGGCGCGAGCATGGCAAGAACCACGCCCCGGACACCGGCATCTTCTTCCGCGGCACCCGCGCCGGGGTGGACTGCTACGACCTGCGTGCCGCGGGGGAGCAGGCCGAGCAGCTTCGCTCCATGATGAGGCAAGCGGACAACCCGCGCACCCAGGCCGGCAAGGCCGCCCGGAGTGCAGGGCGCGCCGGCTCGCAGAAGGCCGAACGCGGCACCGCGGACGTCGAGGCGGCGGAACACGAGGAGATCCAGACCGACCCGCTGTTCAGCTCCGACGAACCGGCACCGGACTGGTCCGGGATCAATTCCGGCGCCGATGACGGCAGCGCTGGCGAGGTTAGTGAGAACATCGTCGACCTCGATGGGTGGCAGGCCAAGGACGAAGGATCGCAGGAAACGTTGTTGGACTCGGCTGAACAAGATTTCGAGCTTATGGACTCCGAGCACGACGAGGGCGCCGGACAGTCTCGAACCACATTCAGCGACCAGGATCCCGATCTGGGCGGCGACGCCGACGTCCCGCCCGCCCAGCGCCGGCTGAACGCATTTCTCGCGGCCTTGGGAGCCGGCACCCCGGGGCAAAGCGCCAAAACCATCGCGCCCCGGATTGGAATCCACATCCAGTTGAAGGCCCTTGACGACCTGCGGCACCCCGACCGGCTCACCTCGACCACGGACCACGGGGTAAAGCTCGACGCGGCCGAAACCGGCAGGCTCATGTGCGAGGGCGCAATCTACCGGGTGATCTTCGGGGCCGACGGGCAGCCGCTGGACGTCGGGCGGACCCAGAGATTCTTCACCGAAGCCATCAAGCGGGCCGCGCTGGCCCGGGACCGTGGGTGCATTGTGCCCGGCTGCACCGCGCCGCCGGAAATGCTCGAATGCCACCACGACGACTGGTGGGAACATGGCGGGAAAACCAGTTGCCGCAACGCCTCGTGCCTGTGCCGGCGGCACCATTTGGCGATCCATGCCGGTTTGCTCACGCTCGTGAAAATCGGGGGACTGGCCTACATCTTGTTCCCCAAGCACGTGGATCCCTTGCAGATACCCCAACGCAACCGGCTCTACACCGCTGCCTAAAACCCGCATGCTTGACATGGACCCGGAGAATTCACTGGGCCCGGCATGCCTTTTCCGGATCCTCGACAGGAAACCAGAACGGTTAGTTGATCCCTGCGGCGCTGAGCCTAAGGCTTGGAGAGCGCCACCCTGAGTCCGAATCCGACCAGTACCGTTCCGGTGATCCGGTCCATCCACGTCACTGCCTTCGGCGTGCTCAGCCATTGTCCGGCCAGCGAGGCTCCCAGAATGAGTACTCCGGCCCATGCCAGGGTCATTGCCACATGCACCGCAGACAACGCGATGCCCATGAGAAGCGCATTGGCATCGGCCGGGGTGAACTGGGGGATCACCGCGATGTAGAAGACGCCGATCTTCGGATTCAACAGATTGGTCACCAAGCCCGTCGCGTAGGCTTTCCATTTGCTGCTGGCCACGGAAACATTCGTCGGCTCCAGTTCCCGGCGCCGCAAGGAACGGTAGATCATCTGGCCGCCCAGGAATATCAGGTAGGCCGCTCCGGCATAGGTCAGTATTTGGTAGGCGAGCTGGGAAGCGGCCAGAACCGCGGACGCTCCAGCGGCTGCGATGATGCCCCATATGAAGACGCCGGAGCAGATTCCGAGGGCCGCCACCAGTGCGTCCAATCGGCTGCGCGTCACCGCCGAGCGCAGGATCAGCGCCGTATCGACCCCTGGAACCAGGGTCATCAGCGCGGCGACCACGGCGAAGGAAAGCAAAGCAGAGGTGACGGTCATAGAATTAATCGTAGTTCCCTCCCGGGAGGCCACTCCGCTTCCAACTCGGGCGTGACCAAGCTCATCTGATGATCGGGCACGCGGAGGGTGGGAGGAATTGGTTTGGGTCCGGAGTCTCTGGCATAATTGCAGGGTACTCGATTTGTTATGGACCCTCTCTCCGTTTCGAATCCTGTCCTTTTAGAGCCGGGTTAGTAAGGCCTGCCCCACAGGTGCACAACGCTTGGCTCGACCATGTTGAGAAACAGGAGACCACTAAAGTGGCCGTAAAGATTCGTCTGAAGCGCTTCGGTAAGATGCGCGCACCTTTCTACCGCGTTGTCGTCATGGACTCGCGCTCCAAGCGCGATGGCCGTGCCATCGAGGAGATCGGTAAGTACCACCCGACCGAGAACCCTTCGATCATCGAGATTGATTCGGACCGTGCACAGTACTGGCTGTCCGTTGGCGCTCAGCCAACCGAGCAGGTACACGCACTGCTGAAGGTCACCGGTGACTGGCAGAAGTTCAAGGGCATCGATGGCCAGGAAGGCACCTACAAGGTTGCCGAGCCTAAGCCAGCATTCGTTGCTCCTGAAAAGGGCTCGGTTATCCTCAAGGAAGCCATCACCAAGAAGGCTGAAAAGCCAGCTGCCGAAGAGGCAGAGGCTGAAGCTACCGAGGCTGAGTAATCATGCTCGTTGACGCGCTAGACCACCTGGTACGCGGAGTCGTCGAGGAACCGGAGGATGTTCAGGTTGCCCTGAAGTCCACCCGCCGCGGCGACTTGCTCGAAGTACGTGTGAACCCTGATGATCTCGGTCGTGTGATCGGTCGCCAGGGTCGCACCGCACGGGCACTGCGCACCGTGATGGCAGCGTTGGCCAAGGAATCGATCCGTGTTGATGTCATCGACACTGATCGACGCCGAGGCTGAACAACTTAGAAGCCCGGCCCCGGCCGTGTTTCACCACTAAAGGAGTTTCCGCTCTACAACGCGGGAACTCCTTTAGTGTTTCACCCCAAAATTTATTCCTTCACCATCTGAAGCCACCCACCGAAGAAAAGGTTCAGCGAACATGCGATTGCAGGTAGCCCGCATCGGCAAGCCCCACGGCATCCGTGGCGAAGTCACGGCCCAGGTCCTCACCGACGCGCCCGAAGAGCGCTTCGTCGCCGGCGAAGTCCTGCATGTCACCGGTGGTCCGGTTGATTCGCTGATCATCAAGAGCGCGCGCTGGAACAAGACGATCCTGTTGTTGACCTTCCAGGAGATCTCGGACCGCAATACCGCCGAAACGCTGCGCGGCGCCCGTCTGGAGATCGAGGTCGGCGAGGAACCGGAAGACGACTCCGACGAGTGGTACGAGCATGAGCTGCAGGACCTCAAGGTCATGCACCATGGCGTCGAGGTCGGCGTGGTCACCGCGCTGCGTACCAACCCGGCCCAGGATCTGCTGGTCTTCGAAAACGCCGAGGGCGAGGAAATCTACCTGCCGTTCGTGGACGAGTTCGTCCCGGAGATCGACACCGAGGCCGGCACGCTGACCATCACCCCGCCGCCGGGCTTGCTGGAGCTGAACTCCGAGGACTCCGAGCAGCCCGAAGGGGAGTCCAAGTAATGCGCCTGGACGTCATCTCGATTTTCCCCGAATACCTGAACCCGCTGCAGCTCTCGCTCATCGGCCGGGCAGCGGAAGACGGCATCCTAGACCTGAACGTCACCAACCTGCGCGACTTCGCCACCGACAAGCACCGCAAGGTGGACGACACCCCGTACGGCGGCGGCGCCGGCATGGTCATGATGCCCGAGCCGTGGGGCCAGGCGCTGGACGCCGTACGTGCCCAGGCCCCGGCCGAGAAGAAGCCGGTGCTGATCGTGCCCTCGCCGGCAGGGACGGTCTTCAACCAGAAGATGGCCTACGACCTGGCCGAAGAAGACCACCTGGTTTTCGCCTGCGGCCGTTACGAGGGCATCGACGAGCGCGTCATCGAGTACGCGCACGAAAACTTCACTGTCATCCCGGTGTCGATCGGCGACTATGTCCTGAATGGGGGAGAAGTCGCAGTCATGGTGATGGTCGAGGCCATCGCACGGCTGATCCCCGGCGTGATCGGCAATCCGGAGTCCCTCGTTGAGGAGTCCCATTCCGACGTGCTGCTGGAGTACCCCGTCTACACCAAGCCGGCCTCCTGGCGCGGCCGTGAGGTGCCCGAGGTGCTTCTTGGCGGCAACCACCACCGCGTGGCACGCCACCGCCGCGACGAACAGATCAAGCGCACCGCAGCCCGCCGCCCGGATCTGATTCCCCAGCTCGATGTGGAAAGCCTGAATCGTCGCGACCGAGACGCCCTGTGGCATAACGGGTTCGCCGTCGTGGATGGCGAAATCCTGCCCAAGTCCCAGCTTGACTGGGCCACCGGCGCGGGGACCGAATCCGAGTAGGCGGTTTACGAGGTCGACATCACGGCGGGTTCCGCCGCCGAGGTGTTCACCTGGAGGCCATTTATATGGCAAAATTGTTTCTTGGTGTGTTTTGTCCGACTCCTGCCGCAGGGGGATCCCGGGCTTCAAGAACCGCCGCATCGGTTGCTAAAGCCAGCCGGTGGTAAACGTTCCGGGGAGTTCGACGCCGATTCAGGCGCTCGAAGAGCCCCGCTACGAGGATTCGGTGACCTGCGGCATTGATCCTAGGAGATGCACAATGCATATTCTTGACTCTTTGGATGCAGCCAGCCTGCGTTCCGACGTTCCTGCTTTCGGTCCTGGCGACACCCTCAAGGTGCACGTCAACATCATCGAAGGCAAGAACTCCCGTGTTCAGGTCTTCCAGGGCTACGTACTAGGCCGTCAGGGCCGCGGCGTAGGCGAGACCTTCACCGTTCGCAAGGTTTCCTTCGGCACCGGCATCGAGCGTACCTTCCCGCTTCACTCCCCAATCATCGACAAGATTGAGGTTGTGTCCAAGGGTGACGTACGTCGTGCCAAGCTGTACTACATGCGCGATCGTCACGGCAAGGCTGCTCGCATCCGCGAGAAGCGCGACTTCGGCGGCAAGAAGTAATCTGCGTTCTTCCATGAACCAGATTGCTCGCCCTGAAGCGGCAATCACGAAGCGCCGGGCCTTTTACTGGGTCTGGCGCTTCGCTGTTCTCGCCGTCATTTGCGCATTGGTCGCTGTGATCATCATCCGCGCATTTTTCGTCGACGTATTCAGCATCCGCTCTGATTCGATGCAGTCCACGCTGAATCCCGGCCAGGCCATCTCCGTGGACCGCCGCGCCTACGATGACGCCGAGCCCCAGCGTGGAGACGTCATCGTATTCGACGGCCGCGGTTCCTTCCTGCCGTATGCCCGTTCCTCCGTGGTCGACGACGTCATGGGTGCCTTCAAACTTTCCGGCAACTCGCATTCCTACGTCAAGCGCGTTATCGGGGTCGGCGGGGATACGGTTGAATGCTGCTCCGCCGACGGCCGCATCACGGTTAACGGCGAACCCATCGACGAGCCCTACCTCTTCGCAGGCGATGCACCCAGCGAGATGAAGTTCTCCGTTCAAGTTCCTGCCGGTCGGATCTGGGTCATGGGAGACCACCGATCAGTGTCGCAGGATTCCCGGTCATTGCTTGGCGCCAGCGGCGGTGGCATGATCAGCCTGGATCGCGTTACCGGGCAAGCAACCCATATCATTTGGCCGGCCGAACACCGCTCTGAAATCCGTTAGCCATTCGCCCGGTGAGTCCGATGCGTCAGAATCGGAATCATCCCACGTATGCGACCTGCGTACGTGGGTTTTCTCTGCCCGATTCGGATTCGGGACTCCTTGTGCCATCAACCTCAACGTTCGATCAAGCCGTCTGAAATTGGTCATTTAAGGGGTAGCTTGAAGAAACTTCTGTCTCGACACGCGGGAATTAATACGAAGTTTGGACAATTCTGCGGATGCCTTCGGATAAGTGGAGGAAGTTGCTCTTATTCTGCGCAAAACGGCACGCCCACTCTGCCTGACTAGGTTGAAGTAAAGGAAGATGAATCTTCAATTTTTTGAATCACTTCGCCTGTTGTGATTTGAGTCAAAATGTTCTAACTAGCCTGACTAGGCATTATGTAATCCATAGTTTGTATTTTTGTTGGATCTGGTGCTTGAAACCTGTACGTATTCCCCGATAGGGTTTCATTTTGGTAACAAACTCCGTTTCGCTGCGCCCATACATACGAAGGCGCGCCGAAACCCTCGCACCTTTCGATCTGGGAGAAGCATTAATGCCAAAACCGAATAATAAGACGGCGCAACGCGGCTTCGTCGCTGTTGCGGCCACGGCCTTGGTAGTTGGCGGAAGCTTCATGCCTGCCGCTGCAGCACCCGAAGCCGCCGTCGCACCCTCGGAATCGCCAAGCGCAGCCGCGTCCACGAACGCATCTGCAACTTCGGCTGACGACGCCTCGGATAGCGCTGTGGAGACCGAGGGCTTGAAGGAAGCCGTCGAGCGCGATCTGGGCAAGACCGTAGAGCAGTTCAACGCAGAATCCAAGGTGTCGGAAGAAGTCGCGGAGATCCGCGAGAAACTGAGCCACGAGGGCATCAAGGCGTCCGCCAGCGTCAATGGCACCACGGCAGAGATCAAGGTCAGCAAGGCTGATGAAGTCAAGGCCAAGAAGGTCCTGGATTCCTCGTCTACCAAGACCGCCTCGATCACCACCGAGATCGGCGCGATCAAGAATGTCGGCGACGTCTACGAGGAAGTCCTCGAGAACGTGAAACCGAGCGAGCTGACGCGACTGACCGCGATCATTAACACCAAGGAAGGTCTTCAGATCATCGCCGGCGGTCCTGCCGCCGCCGAGCGCAAGTCCAGATCGACTCCCAGTAAGTCTTCTGCAGTCATGTCGTTGACCCTGGAGGAGTTCGTGGAACAGGCCAAGGGTGTCGAGCTCGTTGAGGGCTCGGGTCCGGCTAAGACCTCAGCCGCAAACGATTACTTCGGTGCCATGGGCTACTTCGTCGATAAGACAGGCGGGCCTAGCGCCACATCGACTATCTGCTCGGCTGGTTTCAATGCCTGGGCCCCGAACGGTGCCGATGCCATCATCACCGCGGGCCACTGCACCGACGACGGACAGGGCAAGATTTTCGGCATTGCCGAACAGTCCAAGCCGAATTCTTTGGATGCCATCGGGGCTCCTCTGGGAACCTTCGGGTTCAGCCAGTTCGGCGGCCCCAACAACTCGGGTGCGCCGACAGGCAACGACGAGCCTGGCACCGACATCGCCGTCATCGACAACATAAACCCCGAGCTGAACTTGCCGGCGCTCGTGTCGAACTGGCCCGCTGCCGGTCCTCGCGAGGGTTCGGTCAAGGTTACCGGCGTCTCCAAGGCAGTGGCCGGCGCCGAGGCCTGCTCGTCGGGCCGCACCACCGGCTGGAGCTGCTCGGAGATCATCGGCGACGGCGTCTTCTTCGTTTTGGGACTGAAAAACGATCTGCGGGCGGTGGAGGGCTACCTGGCTAACAACCCCGGCCAGACGGTGCTGGACCAGGGCGACTCCGGCGGACCAGTCATGGTCGGCTCGCGTGCAGTCGGCATCAACTCGGCCAACAGTGAGGGTGAGGACGGAGAGCCGAATACCTCGGACGACATCGCGATGTACACTTCGCTATCCGACGTGCAGTCCAAGGGCTACATCAAGGGCTACCAGGTGAAGTTCTTCGTGAACGCACCGATGGTGACCTCGGCGTCCAACGGGGCCGAGGTCAAGCCGGGCGCGAAGCTCAGCGGCGACGTGACCGACGCTTCCAGCGGCACCAAGGTCAACGTGATCGTCGACGGCAACGTTGTCGATACCGTGACCGTGGATTCTTCGGGCAACTTCAGCTTCACCGCGCCGCAAACTGAAGGCGCTTTCAACTTCACCCTTGAGGCAGTCAATGGGCTGAACAAGTCCGAGCAGGTCAACGGAAACGTTGTTGTGGTGGCTCCGAAGCCGACCCCAACTCCGACCCAGCCGACTGATTCGACGGATGAGCCTGCGGAATCGGCGACTCCGACTCAGCCGACCGATTCGACCGACGAGCCGTCCGAATCGGCATCGCCATCGTCCTCAGCCGAGCCAACTGCCTCGGCCAGCGACGAGCCAAGCAAGTCCACCGAGGCCAAGGACCCGAAGAAGGACGAGCCGAAGCAGGATGCGCCGAAGAAGGAAGAGCCACTGGCTGAGACCGGTGCGGGCAGCGTTCCACTGATCGCCGCCGGCGGCGCCCTGGCACTGATCGGCGCGGCAGTACTGTTGCTCCGCCGCAGCGCCCGACGCCACGGCTAAGGGACCACGCTCCCCGGTGACCGCCTCGCGGACACCATGGCAATGCCCCGCTGCCGCTGAAGGCAGCGGGGCATTGCCATGCGGCACACATGTGCCTACGAGTTGGCTTTGCGGGACGGCCGGTAGCCTCGGGTGCAAGACCCGCGGCACGCCGACGGTTCCGCCGGAAGACGAGGATTGAACATGAGAAGCACACATACGGCACGGCGGCTGCCGGTGGGGCTGGCCGCCTCGGCCGCCGTCGTCGCACTGGCGCTGACCGGCTGCGGCCAGCAGCAGGCGGCCCCGCAGGCCCCGCCCACCGCCACCCAGACCTCGACGAGCGGAGCCGACATGGACGTCAGCGCGCTGCTGCAGACCAACGAGCAGCTGGCGGCCCAGCTGGGCGACGAATACGTCCAGGGCTGGATCGAGGATGGCAAGCTGCACGTCGCCGCGACCAGCGACGGCGCGGTGAAGGCCATCGAGCAGGCCGGCGCGGTCGGGCACCTGGTGGACTTCAGCAACGCCCAGCTGCGCGAGGGCATCTCGCAGATCATGGAGTGGCAGGCGAAGCAGGAGCCGTGGCTGCGCTCGGCGATCCACGCGTACACGCTGAACCCGCGCACCGGCGGACTCACCCTGGCCGTGGACGCCTCCCAACGCCAGGCCGTGCAGGACGCGCTGGCCAAGGACCAGCCGGCCGGCGGGATCCCGCTGGACTTCACCGACAGCAGCGGCCCGGCCTCACCGGCCCCGGCCACCGTCGGCACCCCGCCCGGCTAGCCGCGACCGCCCGAAATCGCCGACGCCGGACCGGCAATAAACTGGGCATTTCGTGCGTGCAGCGTGCCACGGAGCTCCGCCGCGCGGCTGCGTACGTAAGATGGAGGGTATTGACCACCAGCGAAAGGGACCCACCCAGCCGTGAGCGCCGAATCAGCCGAAAGTCCGCAGCAAGGCGGACCGCTCTACAAACTCTGGCGCTTCATCCGCGAGATCGTGATCATCGTGGCGATCGCGCTGGTGCTGTCCTTCGTGATCAAGACCTTCTTTTTCCGCGCCTACTACATTCCCTCGGGCTCCATGGAGAACACCTTGCAGATCAACGACCGGATCTTCGCGAACCTCATGGTTCCGGGCCCGTTCGAACTGGAGCGCGGGGACGTGGTGGTCTTCCGCGACGACCTGGACTGGCTGCCGCCGCTGGAATCCCAGCCCACCGCGGTGGAATCGGCGCTGTCCTTCGTCGGCATCCTGCCGGCGGCCGGCGAGCAGTACCTGGTCAAGCGCATCGTCGGCACCGCGGGGGACACCGTGGAGTGCTGCACCGTCGACGGCAAGCTGAGCATCAACGGCACGCCCATCGACGAACCCTACATCTACCCCGGCAATGCCCCGAGCGACATGGCCTTCACGGTCACCGTTCCGGAGGGCAAGCTCTGGGTCATGGGCGACCACCGCGCCGAAAGCGCCGACTCCCGCTTCCACCCGGACGTCCAGGGCGGCTTCGTGGACGTGGACTCGGTGCAGGGCAAGGCCTCGGTCATCTCCTGGCCGCTCTCGCGCTGGGGCACCATCGACTCCCACGAGGAAGTCTTCGCCAGCGTCCCGGGTCCGGGCAACTAGCATGGCCAATTCCAAGGCCACCACGCTGGAGCACGAGCGGGACCTGGCCGCCGCCCACCAGGTGCGCTTCATCGGCGCCGCCGACGAGGTGGGCCGCGGGGCCCTGGCCGGCCCGATTTCCGTGGGCGTCACCGTGATCGACATCCAGGCCGTCGCCGAATTCCCGCAGCTGCGCGATTCCAAGCTGCTCACCGCGGCCAAGCGCGAGGAGCTGGTTCAGCCGGTGCGCGCCTGGGCGGCAGGCTACGGCGTCGGGCATGCCTCGGCCGCGGAGATCGACGAGCTCGGGGTCACCGGGGCCCTGCGCCTGGCCGGCACCCGGGCGGTGGCAGCCTGCGCGGTGGCCCCCGAAGCGGTGCTGCTGGACGGCAGCTACGACTGGCTGACCGCTCCGGAACAGGACTTGTTCGACCTGCTGGCCGAGGACCGCGAACCGGTCGGCCTGCACATACCGGTGCGCACCATCATCAAGGGGGACATGACCTGCCAGGCGATCGCCGGCGCGTCGATCCTGGCCAAGGTGGAGCGCGACGGGATCATGGCGCAGCTGGCGCAGGAGCACCCCGCCTTCGGCTGGGAGGTCAACAAGGGCTACGCCACCGCCGCGCACCGCGAAGCGATCGTGGCCCTGGGCCCCTGCGACTACCACCGCAAGAGCTGGAACTTGACTTCCGGCCCCGGCAAGGACCAAGGTAAACCCACAAGATTGAAGGCAAAATAATGGCTGGCGACGAACTGGAAAACTACGAGTCCGACATGGAGTTGCAGCTGTACCGCGAGTACAAGACCGTGGTGGGGCTGTTCAACTTCGTGGTGGAAACCGAACGCCGCTTCTACCTGGCCAACCAGGTCGACGTGAAGACGCTGTCCAACGCCGGCGAGGTGTACTTCGAACTCACCCTGACCGACGCCTGGGTCTGGGACATCTACCGGCAGGGCCGATTCGTGAAGGCCGTCAAGGTGCTCACCTTCAAGGACGTCAACGTCGAGGAGCTGAACCGCGACGAGCTGCAGATCCCCAAGGAGGGGCTGGAGAACTGACCGCGTTCTCCACAATCCGCACCTGCCGCCCCGCGCCCGCGCCGCCGAACCTGAAACTGGTCTGACCACGCACAGACCGATTCAAGGAGGCGGCGATGACGACGCAGCAGCAGGAACTCGGAGCCCGGGGCGAGCAGGCGGCCGCCGAACACCTCGAAGCCGGCGGCTACCGGATCCTGGACCGCAACTGGCGGTGCCGCAGCGGGGAGCTTGACCTGGTCGTCCGCGACCGCTCCGGCGCCCTGGCGGCGGTGGAGGTCAAGACCCGTTCGTCGCAGGGGTTCGGCACCGCGTTCGACGCGGTGAACCCCGCCAAATTCGCCCGGCTGCACCGGCTGCTGATTATCTGGTGCAAGGCCCACCGGATCTACTGCCCGCAGCTGCGGGTGGACGTCGTCGAGGTCTATCCCGGACCCGGCGGAACGCTGTCCTGCCGGCACCTGCCGGATGTGCGCTCATGAGCACCGCCCGCACCCATGCGATCGCCTTCCAGGGGGTGAAAGCCGCGTTGGTCGAGGTGGAGGCCGACCTGGGCAACGGCATCCCCGGCTTCGTGATCCTGGGGCTGCCCGATGCGTCGCTGAACGAGGCGCGCGAACGGATCAAGGCCGCCGCGCGCAATACCGGCCTCCCGATTGCCAACCGCAAGCTCACCGTCAATCTCTCTCCGGCCACGCTGCCGAAATTCGGTTCCGGATTCGACCTGGCGATCCTGATCGCCGTGCTGTCCGCCGACCGGCAGATCGCGCCGCCGCCGAACACCGTCTACCTGGCCGAGCTGGGGCTGGACGGCATGCTCCGACCGGTGCCCGGGGTGCTGCCCGCCGCCCAGCTGGCCGTGGCGCTGGGGCTGCCCAACCTGGTGGTCGCCCGCGGCAACGAGGCCGAGGCCCGGCTGGTGCCCGGGGCCAGCGTGTTCGCGGCCGAGCACCTGGGCCAGGTGCTGGTCCATTGCGGGGCGGCGGCCTCCCAGCTGAGCATCACCCTGCGCCATGCCGTCGGGGCGCGGCCGCCCGACGCCGCGGCGCCCGAGGAGCCCTGCGACCTGTCCCTGGTCAACGGGCAGGGCGAGGCCCGGCTGGCCCTGGAGATCGCCGCCGCCGGCGCCCACCACCTGATCATGGTCGGGCCGGCCGGAGCGGGCAAGACCCTGCTGGCCAGCGCCCTGCCCGGGATCCTGCCGCCGCTGGACGACCTGCAGGCCTTGGAAGCCACGGCCGTGCACTCGATCACCCACGGCGCCGATTCTCCGATCGCGGCACTGCGCCGCACCCCGGCGTTCATCGCCCCGCACCACACCGCCTCGCTCGCCGCGCTGATCGGCGGCGGCACCCGGCGCGTGGTGCCAGGGGCGATCACCCGGGCGCACCACGGGGTGCTGTTCCTGGACGAGGTGGCGCACTTCAATACCGGGGTGCTCGACGCCCTGCGCCAGCCCATCGAGGACGGTTTCATCACCTTGGACCGCACGCGCGGCCACGCCCGGCTGCCGGCCCGCTTCCAGCTGGTCATGGCCTCCAACCCCTGCCCCTGCGGGAGGAACTACGCCGCGGGCACCGGCTGCACCTGCACGCCGATGGCCCGCCGCCGCTACTTCGCCCGGCTCTCGGGGCCGATCCTGGACCGCACCGATCTGCAGCTGCGGCTGAACCCGGTGCCCGGCGGCCAGCTGGTCGGGCAGCAGGCCAATGAGTCCAGCGCCGCCGTGCGCGAACGGGTGCTGGCGGCCCGGACCCGCGCCGAAGCCCGGCTGCGGCCCTACGGCATCGGCTGCAACGCGCAGGTCCCCACCCGGATCCTGCGCCATGAGCTGGACTACCCCTTGGCAACGCGCCGGGCCGTGGAAGCCGCGGCGGAACGCGGCGGCCTCTCGGCCCGCGCCACCGACCGGCTGCTGCGCGTGGCCTGGACCGTCGCCGACACCCAGGGCCGCCCCGGGCCCGCGCCGGAGGATGTGGACATCGCCGCCCACCTGCGCCAGAACCTGCATACCGCCTAGCCGCAGGAGAAGGAGTACCACCATGAGCACCGCACCGCAGACCCCGGCCCGGCGGCAGGACGCCGTCGGCCACCAGCCGCACACCCTGTGCCTGGCCGCGCTGAACCAGCTGGTCGAACCGAACGACGTCACCGCGGCCGCCCTGCTGGAACTGATGACGCCGGCGGAGCTGCTGGCCCTGATCCGCCGCGAGGACCACGTGCCGCAGGGCCTGGGGCTGAAGCTCGCCGAGGCCACCGGCCAGCAGCCGGCCCCGAATTCCGCCCAGGACCTTCACGTCGCGCTCACCCGCTGGCGCAAACGGCTGCCCTACGCCAACGAGCACGCCGCCCTGCAGACCATGCAGCGCCTCGGCGGGGGACTGCTCACCGACCAGGACCCGGGCTGGCCGGCCCAGCTGGGCGATCTGGGGCTCGGCCGGCCGCTGTGCCTGTGGTGGCGGGCGGCCGAGCCCGGCAACCTCGCCGGGGATCCCGCGCGGACGGTGTCCATCGTCGGCTCGCGCGATGCCAGCGACTACGGCAACCAGGTCACCTTCGAACTGGCCCGGGCGCTGGGGCTGCAGGGCTTCACGATCGTCTCCGGAGGCGCCTACGGGATCGACGCCGCCGCCCACCGCGCCGCCCTGTCCCTCGACGGCTGGGACTTCCCCAACCCGCCGACGATCACGATCCTCGCCGGGGGAGCGGACCGGCTCTATCCGGCGGGAAACCACAACCTGCTGGAGCAGGTCATCGCCCGCGGCGCGCTGTACTCCGAGGTTCCTCCGGGCATCACGCCGACCCGCTTCCGGTTCCTGAACCGCAACCGATTAATTGCCGCATTCAGCCGGCTGACCATCGTCACCGAGGCGCGGCATCGCTCCGGTGCGCTGAATACCGCCAGCCACGCAGTGGAGCTGGGCCGGGATGTCGCCGCGGTGCCCGGCAGCGTGTTCTCGCCGAACTCGGCCGGCACCCACCGGCTGATCCGCTCCGGCGCGGCCGAGTTGATCTCCAGCCCGGCCGAGGCCTCCGAGCTGCTGGGCATCGCCCCGGATGCGCCCGCCGGCACAGCGTCCGCCGAACCGGGCGATCCGCGCCAGCGCCCCGTGGACGGCCTGCCGGTGGAGGTCGGTATGCTCTACGACGTCCTGTCCTTCACCAAGCCGATGAGCCCTGACGAGATTTCAGCCCGAAGCGGGGTCACGATCCTGCAGACGCTGCGCGGGCTGTCGACCTTGCAGGGCCGCGGCCTGGCGGTACGCAACGATGCGGGGTGGAAGCTGGTGCGCAGCTAGCGAGCGGGTTCGGCGCGGTATCCTCGAAGGGATGAAGCAGGATACCCGCGCACCCAACTCCCCGCAGCTGCCGCCCTCGTTCGCCGAGCCGGTCGCCGACTACCTGGACTACCTGCGCCTGCAGCGCGGGCGCAGCGAGAACACCCTGCGCGCCTATGAAGTGGACCTGCGCACCCTGGGCACGTTCCTGCACTCCGCCCGCCAGGTCAGCACGCCGAGCCAGGTGGATGTGGAGATGCTGCGCGAATGGCTGGCCAGCCTGCACGAAGCGCAGATCTCCCGCACTACCATCGCACGGCGGATCTCCTCGGTGAAGAACTTCTTCGCCTGGGCGCTGAAGCACCAGCTCATCGACGTGGACCCCGCACTGCGTTTGGTCGCGCCGAAGAAGGAGCGCAGGCTGCCGCACGTGCTGCAGCCCGGACAGATCGACCGGCTGCTTGCGCAGACCGCCGCGGATGCCGGGGCGCAGGGCAGCGGGGACGCCGCTGGAGAACAAAGCCCGCAGCAGCTGGCGGTCCACGCCCGCGACCGGGTGATCGCCGAGCTGCTCTACGCCTCGGGGCTGCGCATCAGCGAGCTGGTCTCCCTGGACGTGAAAAACCTTGACTTCGGCCGCCGCACGCTGAAAGTGGTCGGCAAGGGCAACAAGGAGCGAGTGGTGCCCTTCGGCAATCCCGCCCAGCGGGTGCTGACCTCCTGGCTGCTGACCCATCGGGCCGTTCTGGTCGACGAGGAGAAGGCGCAGGGAGCGCTGCTGGTTGGCGTGCGCGGCGGCCGGCTGAATGTGCGCCAAGCCCGCGAGGTGATTTCGCAGGCGTTGAAATCGCTGGGGGATACCGCCGCCAGCGGGCCGCACGCCTTGCGCCACACCGTGGCCACCCATCTGCTCGACGGAGGCGCGGACCTGCGCGCGGTCCAGGAGTTCCTGGGCCACGCATCGCTGGCCACGACCCAGCTCTACACCCATGTTTCCGTGGATCGGCTGCGCCAAAGCTACCGGCAGGCCCACCCCCGCGCCTGACGGATTCTTCCAATTCCCTCCAAATCGTCCTCCCGAGTAGCGAAAAGTGCTGTTCATCGGGCAAAATAGAATCATCGGCGGTAACTGCACCACCACGATGTTGACGTAGGGGAAGACGATCAACACCGTACGGAGGATGGCATGTCTGCACCGATGACCAGGGGCGTAATTTTTATTCATTCCGCCACTGCTGCGCTATGCCCACATCTGGAATGGGCTATCGGGTCCGTGCTCGGAACACCGGCCAAGATGGAATGGACCGAACAGCACGCTGCACCCGGCTTTCGTCGTGCCGAAATGGAGTGGGTAGGACCCCAGGGCACCGGCGCCTTGCTGACCAGTGGAATCCACGGTTGGCAGCATCTGCGATTCGAAGTCACCGAGGACCCGAGCCCGGGCGTCGACGGCAGCCGCTGGTCGGTGACCCCGGATCTCGGGATCTTCCATGCGACCATCGACACGGCCGGCAACGTCATGATCAGCGAAGAGCGCATCCGCTGGGCCTATGAGAAGGGCGACGGCAATCCTTCGATCTTCTACCAGGAAATGTCCATCGCCCTTGGCGAGGCCTGGGATGAGGAACTTGAACCCTTCCGCCATGCAGGCGAGAACTCGACTGTTCGATGGCTCAACCAGGTGGTTTAGCGACTGGTTAACTAGTCGTCCCGTCGCCGCCTGGCGGCCGGAATCCAGCCCCGGCGGTGCGGGGCGCTGGATCCAAAGATGAAATGCGGTCCCCTTGGGGATCGCATTTCGTGTTTCTCCGCGAAGCTGCCGCCCTGGTGCTAGGATCGATCGTGATGAAGACCAGTCAGGCCGTCTCAGGCCGCTCCCGGAACGGCTTCCTGGTCGTTCCCTGATCCGCGCTCCTCCCTGCGTACGACGCTCCACGCATCACGGAAACCGTACAACCAAAAGGGAAACATGACCGCACAGTTCAACCACACCATCATCGCCTCGACCGATGCCGCACAGATGGCCGAGTTCTCCAAGGACCTGGTGGAGGCCGCCGAGCAGCCCGGTGGGTGGCCCTTCCGGAGCATCAGCATCGGCGTACTGCTGCAGTTCGCCGCGCCCCCCGATGCGGTTCCCTCCGCAGCGCCAGCTGTCCGGGCAGCTCAACCACGAGCACGGGGGCCGGGGCGTCTACCTGCTGGATCCCTCCGGGCACTACCTCGAACTGATCACCCGGCCCTATCTGTAACGCGGGCCCGCCGCCGGTCAGCGCAGCACGTCGAACACGTTCTTCTGGATGCCGTTGGAATAGACGGCGGAGTCGACCAGCTTCAGCTTCTGCGCGCCCAGCTCGGCACCGCTGAACAGGCGCTTGCCGGCGCCGAGCAGCACCGGGAAGACCAGCAGGTGGTAGCGGTCGATCAGGTGGTGCTCCTGCAACGAGTGGACCAGCGTCGCTGAGCCGTGGATGCTGATGGGCCCGCCGTCGCTGGCGCGCAGCCGGGCGACGTCGGCGGTCGAACGCAGGATCGTGGTTTCGCCCCAATTCTCCACCAGGTCCTTGTCCTTGAGCGTCGTGGAAACCACGTACTTGGGCATGGCGTTGTAGCCGGGGAATTCCTCGGTCATGGCGGGCCAGACAGGGGAGAAGGCCTGGTAGCTGCGGCGCCCCAGCAGCAGCGCCGTGGCCTCGTCCTGTTCTGTGCCCTTCATCTCGTAGGCCGCCGGGTCGAAGTCCACCGACGTCATGGTCCAGCCGGAATTGCGGTAGTCGGGTTCGCCACCGGGCGCCTCCATGACCCCGTCCAGTGAGATGAATGCGGTGGCGATCAAGGTGCGCATGGTGCGGCTCCTTCGAATGGAAATTGCTGGGCGGCCCGTCGAGATCGAGCGTAGCAACGCCCGGTGCCCGGCGACAATAGAGATCGCCGGTTAACGCCCAGCGGGCCGGAACCGAGTGCTCGGTTCCGGCCCGCTGGGGGACAGCTGCTGCTAGATGCTGCGGATCGCGACGACGGCGTTGTGGCCGCCGAAGCCGAAGGAGTTGTTCAGGGCGACGATCGAGCCCTCGGCCGGAAGATCGGCCGGGGCGCCGGTGACGACGTTCAGCGGGATTTCCGGATCCTGGTTGTCCAGGTTGATGGTGACCGGGGCCTTGCGGTGGTAGATCGCCAGGGTGGTCAGCACGGACTCCACGGCACCTGAGGCGCCGAGCAGGTGGCCCATCTGCGACTTGGTGGCCGAGACGAGGACCTTGTCGAGGTGCTCGCCCAGGGCGGCCTTCAGCGCGGTGTACTCCGGCTTGTCGCCCACCGGGGTGGAGGTGGCGTGCGCGTTCACGTGCACCACGTCCTCCGGCTGGATGCGGCCGTCGTACATGGCGGCCTTCAGCGCGCGGGTGGCGCCCAGGCCCTCCGGGTCCGGTGCGGTGATGTGGTAGGCGTCGGCGGTGACCGACGAGCCGGCCAGCTCCGCGTAGATGCGGGCGCCGCGGGCCAGCGCGTGCTCCTCGGACTCCAGCACCAGTGCGCCGGCGCCTTCGCCCATGACGAAGCCGTCGCGGTCCACGTCGTACGGACGCGAGGCCTTCGTGGGATCGTCGTTGCGGCGCGAGAGCGCGTGCATGGACGCGAACGCTGCCATCGGCATCGGGTGGATCGCGGCCTCGGCACCGCCGACCATGACCACGTCGGCCTTGCCGGCGCGGATCAGCTCCATGCCCACGTGCATCGCCTCGGTGCCCGAGGCGCAGGCGGAAACCGGGGTGTGCGCGCCGCCGGCGGCGCCCAGGTCCAGCGAGACCGCGGCGGCCGGGCCGTTGGGCATCAGCATCGGCACGGTCATCGGCAGCACGCGGCGCGGGCCCTTTTCCTTCAGGGTGTCCCAGGCGTTCAGCAGCGTCCAGACGCCGCCAATGCCGGTGGCGAAGGCCACGGCCAGCTTGTTGCGGTCGATGTCGTCCTTGGACAGTCCGGAGTCGGCCCAGGCCTCGCGGGCGGCGACCACGGCGAACTGCGTGGACGGGTCCATCCGCTTGGTCTCCGGACGGGTCAGCACCTCGGAAGGCTGCACCGAGGCGCGGGCGGCGAAGGTCACCGGCAGGTCGTATTCCTCGACCCAGCTGTCCTCCATGGTTGCGGCGCCGGAAACACCCTTCAGGGCGTTCTCCCACAGGGTAGGTACGTCCCCGCCGATGGGGGTGGTGGCTCCGAGACCGGTGATCACTACTTTGCGCGCCATCATCAAACTCTCTACTGGGGTACAACATTGCTGTCAAAATTTGTGGGGCCGGCTTGACGTACCGGCCGGTGTGCGCGGCTTGCCCGCACAACGGTGTGCCCGCGAAAGGTTCGCGGGCGGAATGCTGCTAGGCCTGGGCGCCGGCGATGAAGCTCACGGCGTCGCCCACGGTCTTCAGGTTCTTGACTTCCTCGTCCGGGATCTTGACCTCGAACTTTTCCTCGGCCTCAACGACGATGGTCATCATCGAGATCGAGTCGATGTCCAGGTCCTCGGTGAAGGACTTGTCCAGCTGCACGTCTGCTTCGTCCAGGCCGGTCTCCGAGTTAACGATTTCGGCGAGGCCTGCCAGGATTTCTTCGTTGCTAGCCATGGATGGCTCCTTTTCTCATGATGCCGGACGGATCCGGTCGTTGCTCTGGATTCATGCCCGCGGCGGCGGGCCATGATCCGACTGTTCGAAACCGCCGGTGCGTCCCGTACGGGGCGCACTGATGGTTTCACCGCTTAAAGCTTAGGCCAGGTGGCCCTCACCGGTTGGGCGATGACGCGTCAAGCGGGCGAAAATTTTTGGGCGGCACCCTGCGGCGCCTAGTTGGAAGTGTGCTCCGCGATGAACTCGCGGGCCGCGTCCAGGTCTGCGGGGGTCTTCAGGGCCATGCCCTTCACGCCCTTCAAGCCGCGGCGGGCCAGGCCCACCAGGGTGCCGGCCGGGGCCAGCTCCAGGATGCCGGTGACGCCTTGGGCGGCGAGGGTCTGCATGCACAGGTCCCAGCGGACCGGGCGGGAAACCTGGGCCACCAGGGATTCGAGGTTGGCTGCGCCGGATTCGACGGCCTGCCCGTCGTAGTTCGACAGCAGGGCGGTGGACGGCTCGGACGGGGCCAGCGTTTCGGCCAGTTCCTGCAGCACTCCCACGGCCGGTGCCATGTGCGCGGTGTGGAACGCCCCGGCGACCTTCAGCGGGATCACGCGGGCCTTGGCCGGAGGGTTCTCGCCCAGCGCGGCGAGCTGTTCCATGGTGCCGGCGGCGACGGTCTGTCCGCCGCCGTTGGCGTTGGCCGGGGTCAGGCCCAGCTCGGCCAGCCGGTCCAGGACCTCCTGGGGATCCCCGCCGAGCACGGCGGCCATGCCGGTCGGGGTCGCCGCGGCGGCTTCGGCCATCGCGTTGGCGCGCACGCGGACGAAGTTCATCGCATCGTTTTCGCTCAGCGCACCGGCCAGGGCCGAAGCGGTGATTTCACCGACGGAGTGGCCGGCGAGCACGGCGTTGGCAGGAAGCCGCTCGCCGAAGAGCGCACGGGCGGTGACCAGGCCGGCGGCCACGATCAGCGGCTGCGCCACGGCGGTGTCCTTGATGGTCTCCTCGTCGGAGACGGTGCCGTGCTCGATCAGGTCGCGGCCGGTGATCTCGCCCAGCGCGGCGAGGTGCTCGCGCACGCCGTCGACGTCGAGCCACTCGGAAAGAAAACCTGGGGTCTGGGAGCCCTGTCCCGGGCATACGATTGCTAACACTCTTACAGCTTTCCAAAAATTGCGGCCTCGTGGCGCGTGGTCACGCACCAAGCTCACGGTCACGGTTTGTAGGTTTCCTACAAAAGCCTAGCGCATGGGGGACGCAAAAACCCATGTAACGCCGCTGCGTGACGGGTCTGCGACTGTGCGGAACCGCCAAAAGCGTTATTGGCCGGAGTCCGCCAGGCGTCCGACGACCAGCGCGCTTTGCAGTACGAAGGCGTCGCGCGGGGACAGCGGATCCCAGCCGGTCACTTCGGAGACGCGCTTGAGCCGGTAGCGCACGGTGTTGGCGTGCACGAACAACCCGCGTGCCGTGCCTTCCAACGAATGGCCCAGCGCCAGGTAGCTGGACAGGGTTTCCAGCAGGCCGTTGGAGGCCTGCTGCAGCGGCCGGTAGATGCGCTCCAGCAGTGCGGTGCGCGCCAGCGGGTCGCCGTTGAAGGCGCGTTCGGGCCACAGGTCGTCCGCGCCCACCGGGTTCGGGGCCTGGGGCCAGGCGCAGGCGGCGGCGTAGCCGGCAATGGCGGCCTGCGCGGCCTGCGGCATGTCGGTGACGGTGGCGGCCAAGGGGGAGTAGACCAGCGGGCCGGGCCCGAAGAAGCGGGCGAGCCGTCCCAGGTCGGCCTCCTCGAATTTGGTGTCGGAGAGCATCAGCACCGAGCGGTCGCCCAGCACGCTGACCAGCGAATCGCGGGCATAGCGGGTGGCCAGGCGGCGGATGGCGGAGACGAAGCTGACGGAGTTCGACCCCGGGGTGGCGCCGACCAGGATGCGGATGTTGCTCTGCGACTTCCAGCCGATGGCGGCCAGCCGCGAGGACAGCGAATCGTGGCCCTCCCCGTGCATCACCGCGTCCACCACATGGGCCTCCAGCCGGGAGTCCCATGCGCCGCGGGTTTCGGCCGCGCGGGCGTAGACGTCGGCCGCCGCGAAGGCGACCTCGCGCGAGTAGCGCAGCACCGCCTCGCGCAGCGCTGCCTGCTCGGCCTCCGGTGCGATGTCGGGGACCTGGGATTCGACGACCTCCACGATGGTGCGCAGCAGGCCCAGCGCCTTCTGCAGCGAGATGGAGCGGGTCAGCTCGGTGGGGGCCGCGCCGAACACGTCGGTGACCACCCAGGAGGGGATGGAGGAGGGGTCTTCGTACCAGGTGACGAAGGTGGAGATGCCCTTCTGCGCGATCAGTCCCAGCGCCGCGCGCTCGTTGGGTTCCAGCGAGCGGTACCAGGGCAGCTGCTGGTCCAGGTACTTCAGCGCGGTGGTGGACAGCACGCCGATGTGGTTCTTGAGCCGTCTGACGGTTTCGGCGCTCGGCGCGGGACGGGCTGCCCGGGCGCGCGCGGCGGCGATCGATTCGGTTTCTGGGACCATGCCTCCAAGTTTAGCGTTGCGGCTTCTTCGGCGAGGGGCAGCCCGGACCGGCGCACCGCCCGCAGACGGCAAGCCGCCCTGCCCGAAACGGATTCGGGCAGGGCGGCTTTAGCGGTGTTCGAGGTGAACGGGCCGTGCGCCTAGGCGTCGCCGCCGGCGTTGCCGGACTTGCCGGCGTTCGGGTTGTTCAGATCGTACTTGGCGTGCGCCTTGACGGCCGAGTCGGCCGCGATCTCGCCGCGCTCGACCAGCGAGTGCAGGGTCTGCACGACCAGCGAGTGCGCGTCGATCTTGAAGAAGCGGCGCGCCGCCGAGCGGGTGTCCGAGAAGCCGAAGCCGTCGGCGCCCAGGGTGTGGTACTCGCCCGGAACGTACGGACGGATCTGCTCCGGCACCGCACGCATGTAGTCCGTGGTCGCGATGAACGGACCGGTGGCGGAGGACAGCTTCTGGGTCACGTATGGCACGCGGCGGGCCTTGGACGGATCGACCAGGACCTGCTCGTCGGCGTGCAGGCCGTCGCGGGTCAGCTCGTTCCACGAGGTCACGGACCAGACGTCTGCGGACACGCCCCATTCGTCGGCCAGGATCTTCTGGGCTTCCAGGGCCCACGGCACTGCCACGCCCGAAGCCAGCAGCTGCGCGCGCGGGCCGTCGGTGGTGGCTTCCTTGAGCAGGTAGATGCCCTTCTCGATGCCCTCGACGTCCACGTTCTCCGGCTCGGCCGGCTGGTGGATCGGCTCGTTGTACACGGTCAGGTAGTACATCACGTTCGGATCCTCGTGGGTTCCGCCGTACATGCGCTCCAGGCCGGAGCGCATGATGTGGCCGATCTCGTAGCCGTAGGCCGGATCGTAGGTGATGACCGCAGGGTTCGTGCTGGTCAGCACGGGCGAGTGGCCGTCGGCATGCTGCAGGCCCTCGCCGGTCAGCGTGGTGCGTCCGGCGGTGGCGCCGATGATGAAGCCGCGGGCCATCTGGTCCCCGGCGGCCCAGAACTGGTCGCCGGTACGCTGGAAGCCGAACATCGAGTAGAACACGTAGATCGGGATCAGCGGCTCGTTGTGGGTCGAGTAGCTGGTGCCCGCCGCGGTGAACGCGCCGACGGCGCCGGCCTCGTTGATGCCCGGGTGGATCAGCTGGCCCTGCGGGGATTCCTTGTAGGCCAGGACCAGGTCGCGGTCCACCGACAGGTAGTTCTGCCCGGCAGGGTTGTAGATCTTGGCGGTCGGGAAGAACGCGTCCATGCCGAAGGTGCGGGACTCGTCGGGCACGATCGGCACGATGCGGTGGCCGAATTCCTTGTCGCGCATCAGGTCCTTGAGCAGGCGCACGAAGGCCATGGTGGTGGCCGCCTGCTGCTTGCCCGAACCGCGCTTGGCGATGGCGTAGGCCTTCTCGCCGGGCAGGGTCAGCTTGACGTCGGACTCCTGGCGGCGGGTCGGCACGGAACCGCCGAGCTTGGCGCGGTGCTCCATCATGTACTTGTACTCGACCGAGTCCTCGGACGGGCGGTAGTACGGGGGCAGGTACGGGTTCGCCTCGAGCTGCTCGTCGGTGATCGGGATGCGCAGGTGGTCGCGGAAGCCCTTGAGGTCGTCGAGGGTCAGCTTCTTCATCTGGTGCGTGGCGTTGCGGGCCTCGAAGTGCGAGCCCAGGCCGTAGCCCTTGACCGTCTTGGTCAGGATCACGGTCGGCTTGCCCTTGAACTCGGTGGCTGCCTTGTAGGCGGCGTAGACCTTGTGGTAGTCGTGGCCGCCGCGCTTGAGGTTCCAGATCGCGTCGTCGGTGTAGTCCGCCACCAGTTCCTTGGTTTCCGGACGCTGGCCGAAGAAGTGCTCGCGCACGAACGCGCCGGACTCGGCCTTGTAGGTCTGGTAGTCGCCATCGGGGGTCTGGTTCATGACGTCGACCAGGGCGTTGGTCTTGTCGGCTTCGAGCAGGGCATCCCACTCGCGGCCCCAGACGACCTTGATGACGTTCCATCCGGCGCCGCGGAAGAAGGCCTCCAGCTCCTGGATGATCTTGCCGTTGCCGCGCACCGGGCCGTCAAGACGCTGCAGGTTGCAGTTGATGACGAAGGTGAGGTTGTCCAGCTTTTCGTTGGCCGCCAGCTGCAGGAAGCCGCGCGACTCCGGCTCGTCCATCTCGCCGTCGCCCAGGAAGGCCCAGACGTGCTGCTCGGAGGTCTCCTTGATGCCGCGGTTGTGCAGGTAGCGGTTCAGCTGGGCCTGGTAGATCGCGTTGGCCGGGCCGATGCCCATCGACACGGTCGGGAATTCCCAGAAGTCCGGCAGCGAGCGCGGGTGCGGGTAGGAAGGCAGCGCATGGCCTTCCTTCGACTTTTCCTGGCGGAAGCCGTTCATGTCCTCTTCGGACAGGCGGCCTTCGAGGAAGGCGCGGGCGTACATGCCTGGCGAGGCGTGGCCCTGGAAGAAGATCTGGTCGCCGCCGCCCGGGTGGTTCTTGCCGCGGAAGAAGTGGTTGAATCCCACTTCGTACAGGGTTGCGGCACCGGCATAGGTGGAGATGTGGCCGCCCACGCCGATGGAAGGCTCCTGGGCGCGGTGCACCATGATGGCCGCGTTCCAGCGCATGAAGGCGCGGAAGCGGCGTTCGATCTGTTCGTCGCCGGGGAACTCGGGCTCCTGGTCAACGGGTATGGTGTTTACATAGTCGGTGGTTGTCACCATCGGTACGCCAACGGACTTGGCGCCGGCACGCTGCAGGAGCGAGCGGATGATGAACTGGGCACGCTCGGTACCCTGGGTTTCGACGAGTGCGTCGAACGAGTCAAGCCATTCCTGGGTTTCCTCGGGATCCCGATCGGACAGCTGGTACGTCAACCCGCTACGGATCTGGGAGATGTGTTCCTCTACAGCCACTGAAGCTCCTTGATTGAAATTGCGGCTCCGCTGCGGTGCAGACATTTTTCTGCGGTGCAGCGGGATGGGACATCGGGTGCAGTAA
This sequence comes from Glutamicibacter protophormiae, assembly GCF_014647495.1. Classification (GTDB taxonomy): domain Bacteria; phylum Actinomycetota; class Actinomycetes; order Actinomycetales; family Micrococcaceae; genus Glutamicibacter; species Glutamicibacter protophormiae. Next base: position 45,415 of record NZ_BMPH01000004.1, on the reverse strand, counting down.
CACTGGAGTGGTGTGTCCTGCTCGGTTCACTGCCTACTCTAATGAATGGAACACCGAAAAAACGACGAGATTTTTGGGCAAAATGGCATAAAATAGGTTATTTTGGGTGACTTGTGCAACACTGTGCAGGAGTCAACGTTAGGTTGATCCTGTCAATTGGTGCCGTGTCACATTTTGGCGGGTGATATTCGTTCGGCGTGTTATCGCTGCAGCGCTTGAATGGAGCGACGAAACGGTGTTTCGTTGGTAGTAACGCTTTGCACCATCAGGAGGAATGAAGTGAGCGACGCCGTATCGGCAAACTTGGAGTCCGTTAAAAAACTGGGCTTCACGAAAGAAGAACTTATCCAGGAACTGGGTTACGACGATGACGTGGACTTCGATCTTCGCGACGCGATCGAGGACACTATTGGTTCAGACTTGCTCACCGAAGAGGATCACGACGTCGTTGATGCAGTGATCTACTGGTGGCGTGATGGCGACGGAGACCTTGTCGACGCGCTGATGGACTCGCTGAGCAACCTCGGGGAGGGCGGCATTGTTTGGCTGCTGACCCCGAAGCAGGGTCGCGAGGGGCATGTGTCCCCATCGCTGATTCAGCAGGAAGCTCCGAGTGCAGGTCTGCACGTGACCACCACCGAGGGTGTCTCGGCCGACTGGTCGGCCATTCGTTTGGCACCACGCAAGAAGAACTAGATGATCGAAACGGGTTCACGCCTGTTCGATTTCTCGCTGGAAAATCAATACGGCGAAACGATCACCAGCACCGGGCTGTCCGACGGCCGGGTGCTGGTCGTCTTTTATCCGTGGGCTTTTTCCCGTGTCTGCGGTTCGGAACTGGCGCTGCTGCAGGAGAACCTCGGGTACTTCAATGAGCGTTTGGTGCGGGTCGTCGCAATCTCGGTCGATCACAAATTCGCACTCCGAAACTATGCCGAATCGTTGGGTATCCAATTCGATCTGCTAGCCGATTTCTGGCCGCATGGTCGAGTGGCGCAGCTAGCCGGAGCCTTCGACGAGCGGCAGGGTGTTGCGATGCGACTGTCGATCTACCTTGAAGACGGAATTGTGCGCCAGACATTCACCAGTGCCATGACGCAGCCGCGCAGCCTGGATGATTATCGGAGCGCAATCGACAGGGTCTAGAGAATTACGGGTTTTGTGGGAGGGAACCCGATTTGCACAGAGTTGAAAAGCTCTGTAAAGTAATTCCTCGTTGGCTCGCAAAGGCCGATGTGGTTAGGGCCTTTAGCTCAGCTGGTAGAGCGTCACGTTTACACCGTGAATGTCATCGGTTCGATCCCGGTAGGGCCCACCAACAAGAACCCAGGTTCTCGATTATTGATCGGGAACTTGGGTTTTTTGCGTTTCAGTGTGGTGAGGTCTTGCGGAGCTAATCTCCGAGCATCCGTTCCAGCGCTTCCAGGGCGTCCGGGCTGCCCGCGTCGGCCAGCCGTTGAAGCTCTCGTGCGTCATCGTCCTTGGCGGCACGCCTGGTGAGCAGCAAGCCGGCGTATTCGCTGCCCTCGTCGAGCAGATCCGACAGCGCCTCCACGTCGCCGCGAGCTTCATAGATGTCGGCAAGCCGCTTCTGCGCAGTTTCGTTGCCTTCCTCGGCAAGTTCGCGCAGTGTCTCCTCGTCAATATTTCGGTCATTCATGGCTCGATTGTACGTACTGGCGGCTCTGGGATTTCGCAAAATTCATTGGGTTCACCCAAGCCGTTGCATGAAAATTCGTACTATCGGACTGTTTGGATTGTGCAGCCCGGAATTGAAGGCCTCGGAATCGAATTGATCGCGCTGGCGGCAGGGGGTGACGCGCTTGGACAGGATTGGAGCACCGCATTTGCGCCAGGGCCATCCAGCGTGGATGCCTGAGTGGCGGAAGGGCATCATGGCAGTAGGGTGTTGGCACCTGCTGGCTTCTGGAATCCGGTTGGATCGACCGCACGGCCTCATTCGCCGCGCTGGGCCGCGCGCAGCTAGCAAATGTCTCCCACCGACTTGCGCATCGACTAGGACATATTAGTGCGCCGACTATATCCAGCCGGCAGTCGGGGCGGTAGGGTACTGCCATGAGCATGGATTCAAGAGTGCCGGGCCACCGGGGAAGGCGCACCTTCACCTTCCGCAGTTTTCCCAAGAACCTGACGGTAGTTCCAGGGCAGCCATTCGCCACAGGATTTGTCATGGCCGCCGGCGCATTGCTCGCAGTGGGGCTGGCCATGGTCGTGGTTTCGATGTCATCTGTGCTCATGTCCATTACGCTTGCGCTGTTCCTCGCCCTGGGCATGACACCGGCCGTGAATGCGCTCAAGGGACGCGGCATGCCTCATGGCTGGAGCGTCCTGACCGTGATTGCGGCATTTGTCCTTCTCATGGTCGGAGTTGCGGCGCTGGTTGTGCCCGCGATCGTCCGCCAGTTCACGGAGTTTCTTGCAAGCATCCCGCAGGAAATCGATGCGATTCAAGCCAGCTCGTGGTACACGGAGCTCTCCGAGTCCATGGGGTTCAGCGCAAGCGAGCAGCTTCTGGCCGCGTTCGAAACGTACTTCACTGCAGAGAACCTGCTGATGCTGTCAGGAGGCGTGCTGCACGTCGGCATCGGTATCGTCAACGGCATCTCCTCAGCTTTCCTGGTGATCGTGCTGACACTGTACTTCGTTTCCACCTTGGACCCGATGAAGAAGGCCGTGGCACGTTTGGTTCCTGCCTATCGGCGTGAGAAGTTCTCCGAGACCCTGAACTCGATCGTTTTCGCTGTGGGCAGGTCAGTGGCGGGAGCGGTCACGCTATCGGCGATCAATGCTTCAGTGGTCCTGGTGATTTTTCTGCTGCTCGGCTCTCAGGTCGCGGTCTTATTCGCCCTGGTGGCGTTCCTGATTACGTTAATCCCGATGATTGGTTCCGTTCTGTTCCTGTGTATTGGAACTTTGGGGGCACTGCTGATGAGCCCGACGTCGGCGCTGATTTTCCTCGTTGTCTATTTCATTTACGTCCAATTGGAGGCATACCAGGTGACTCCCCGAATCATGGGCAAGGCGGTCAATGTCCCCGGCGTGCTGGTCATTATTGCGGCCATGACGGGCGCTGCGCTTTTGGGCCTGTTCGGCGCGTTGCTTGCCATTCCCATCACCGCTTCGATTCTGATCATTGTGCGCGAAATTGTGATTCCCAAGCGTGATGCGCAAACCGAGCCGCCGACCTAGAGATGCAGGTCACTGAGTCCTGACTTGCATGGATGCGTGGTTCCCCGTAAAGTTATTCCCTGTTGGCAGGAGGAATGATCCTCAGCCAGCAGTGGTGAGGGCCTTTAGCTCAGCTGGTAGAGCGTCACGTTTACACCGTGAATGTCATCGGTTCGATCCCGGTAGGGCCCACCAAATAAGAAACCCGTTCATGAGATCTCCAAGATCCCGTGAACGGGTTTCCTTGTTCTCCGATGAAGTAGAAGGACAGCTGGGTCGCGGGAAACAGGTGTTGTCGTCGATTTCAATGGATGGCATGCCGAAACTGGTTTGCCCGTCGGATTTTTTGCCGAAACGCCGCAGCTGCGGCATTCGTTTCCACGGTCCATCTTCGTTCCCACACACCATACTCGCTGGCAGTCCGAGAAAATCGGTTTTATTGCATCTCCTGAGTCAAATGCCGTATTTCTGCTTCGTGACAAAGTGTTACTTGGCCATTCTGAAACAATCGGAGATCTTTACTCCGATCGTCGGGAGTAAGTTGTAATCTAGCAATAGTGATAGTCGCAAGTCCGGATAAACCGGGGGGCGTAGTCCGGAGCGGCAAACGGTTTGCGTGGATATGGGGATAGCCACGAGTACCTTCACTCGCAAGAAAACCCCACCAAGAAATTGGTGGGGTTTTCCGCAGTCGGAGTAAAACGTTGATGGCGTCGACCCAATCCCTTGTGTGGAGATGCTCAATACCTGTAAACCTGCTCGTTCCCCGTGGCCCTTCATGCTGCAATAAGTTCTTGATACTTTCCTCGTGCTAGCTTCCAGTCTTCGTTCCGGCGTCTGCGGTAAGGGGCCTTCCGGGACTCCGAATATAAGGTTCGCTTCGTACACGAAAGCCGAACAGTGCCGCACGGGACGATATCCGCTCATTGCCCGCCCCGCAAGCAATTGCTGCTTTCTTGGGTTTATCTTCAGCGCCTACCCAACTGATCCGGAAGCTCGATTGTTAGCGTTGGGTATGTACGGATTTCCAGCGACAGTGAGGAAAGTGCACATGAGTTTCGGTGACAAGGTCAAGAACAAGGCACAGGAAGCCAGCGGCAAGGTCAAGGAAAAAGTTGGCGACGCCACCAACAATGAAGACCTGCAGGCCGAAGGCCTCGCAGATCAGGCAGCAGCCAAGACGAAGCAAGCTGGAGAACACGTCAAGGATGCCGCCAAGGACATCAAGAACGACTTCACGAAGTAGCGCCGCGACAGGCGACAACATCCCGAACGCCCCGGACACTGCAAAAGTGTCCGGGGCGTTGTTCGACTTATAACGGGCCGCTGCATCTGCGGACATATAACCCGGCTTTGGCCTGACAATATGAAAACATGGAACTCCATAGTTCACCCTCGGACCATAGGAGACAACATGTCAATGCCAACCGGGCGGAGCATCGAGCTGATCACCGAGTTGATTGCCGTTGACACGACGAGTCGGGATTCCAACCTTCCGTTGATTGAGCTCATTGAAGACCAGCTCACGGAGCACGGCATCGAGTCGGTGAAGATCCCCAGCCCGGATGGGCTGAAAGCGAATCTCCTGACGACAATCCCGGCGGTCGACGGCTCGCGCACCGGGGGCATTGTGCTCTCCGGGCACACCGACGTTGTTCCCGTCGATGGACAGGCCTGGCGCAGCGAACCATTCGCAGCCCAGGTGCGCGATGGAAAGCTCTATGGCCGAGGTTCCTGCGACATGAAGGGCTACCTCGGCGTGATCCTTGCGAAACTGCCGGAATTGACCGCCGCCGAACTCAGTGAACCGATTCACTTGGCGTTTTCCTATGACGAAGAAATCGGCTGCGTTGGCGCGGTTTCGCTGGTCGAGCGCATCGTCGAGCAGGGGCTGGCACCCCGTGGCTGTTTCGTCGGGGAACCAAGCAGCATGCGCGCGATCCGCGGCCACAAGTCGATGAACGTCTTCAAAGTCAGCTTCGCCGGTGTTGCCGCGCATTCGTCGCTGCCCAGCGAGGGGCTGAATGCCATCTCGTACGCATTGCGCTTCGCCTCCTTCGTTGAAGGCGTGGCCCGGGAGCTTGCAAGCACGGGGCCACGCGACAAATCCTTCATCGAGCCGACGACCACCATGAACGTCAATCGCTTCGACGGCGGAATCGCAGTCAACACCATCCCGTCAAGCTGCGTGGTGTTTTTCGAATACCGCTCACTGGCGCAGGTCGACCGCGAAGCGCTGACCGAGCGGTTCCGTGTCGAAGCCGAAAGGCTTGAAACGGAAATGGTACGGCGGAACCCGGCGGCCTCGGTGAGCTTTGAACAACAGGCCGGGGCTCCGGGGCTGGAGACCGCGCCGGGGGAGGACATCGTGGGACTGGCGGCTGCCTGCGGTGCCATTGCCACCGATGAGAAGGTCACTTACGGCACCGAAGCCGGCCTGTTCTCAAGCGCCGGCATTCCCACGGTCGTCTGCGGGCCCGGCGACATCGCCCAGGCCCACGCGCCGGACGAGTTCATCGAGCTCGACCAGATCGCCGCCTGTGAACGATTCATCGACCAGTTGATGATCCAGCTTTCGACAAGCTAACCATTCGGCATCGGCGTGCACGGTGCCAGCCGCCGGTCGCGGGGCAGGCTGGCGCCGTGGTTTTCCACGCTCTTGGCGGTCTGCGGGGCGGATCCTACAGCGCTACCAGAAGCACTGCCGTCCAGTGGCAGAGGAATGCCAGAATGGTGCAGGCATGGAACAGCTCGTGGAAACCGAAAACAGCAGGCAGCGGGTTGGGGCGTTTGAGGGCGTAGAAGACCGCGCCGACGGTATAGGCAAGCCCGCCCGCAACGATCAGGATCATCACCGCGGGGTTGGCCGCCCAAAATGCCGGCAGATACATGACAGCGCCCCATCCCAGCAGGATGTAGAGGCTGACGCCAACCCAGCGAGGAGCCCAGGGCCAGAACGACTTGACCGCGATTCCGGACAGCGCCCCGACCCAGATGATCGACAGCACGATGGTCGTCTGCTTTGCCGGAAGCGTCAGGGCGGCGACGGGAGTATAGGTTCCGGCAATCAGCAGGAAGATGTTCGCGTGGTCAGCTCGGCGGAACAGCCCCATGATCTTGTCGGTCCAATTGCCCCGATGGTACAAGGCAGAGGTGCCGAACAGGGTGATGGAGCTCAGCGCGAAGACGGCAGTGGTCCATTCGGCCAATTGCCCGTCCGCCAGGACGATGAGCAGCAGGCCCATGATGATGACGCCCGGGGTAGACCACGCGTGAATGAGTCCCCGCCACCGTGTCCTCTCCGTGCCTTGGACTGCGGCTTGTCGAAGTGGACGTTTCGGCTGCTTGTCAGCGGACAGCGTTGGCGGAGTCATGCGGATCCTTCTGGTCTTTCGGGCGTATTTCCCGATTGATTGCAGTTTACGGCACCACACTGGCAACGTGCTGTGGCGGGGAAGCCGCACTGCTCAAGGCCCCGAGGGGCGCAAAATGAACAGCCGTTCCGTGAAGATGTCACCACCGTTCGCTGGTTGTCGGCGGCGTTGGCTAAACTCTGTCGTGGCTGGGGAATTCTTCGTCCATCGGCAAAGACGAACGAGTTGTGGCCGTGCCCGATCTGGGCAACATCACTCGCATTGCAAGAATGGGGAATTATGCTGCGCCGTTTTTTGGCCACAGTATCAGTGAGCGCGTTGGTGCTCGTCGGTTGTTCTGCTCCCGAAACGGGAACACGCACCACGGCGGAGGCTTCCGGGGAGCCCGCGATTGCATCGGTGCAACCGCTTGATCTGGATCTGGTGTCAACGAAATCCAAGGCGGTCAAGCCCGGCGCAAAGCTCGATGGAACCAAGGCGTTGACTGTCCTGAATACGCTGCCGGTGAAGGGCAAGGCACCGGCGACGGGGTACAACCGCAATACCAAGTTCGGCAATGGCTGGAAGGACTTCGACAAGGACAAGTGCGACGAGCGCCAGGAAGCCCTGTCGCGAGACATGTCCAAGGTGAAGTTCAAGGACAAGAAGAAGTGCACCGTGGCTTCGGGGACCTTGAACGACTTGTACACCGGCAGGCAGATCAACTGGAAGGTCAAGTCCGGTTCGGTGGATATCGATCATGTGGTCGCGTTGAAGAACGCGTGGATTTCGGGCGGACAGCAACTCTCGCAGGCCCAGCGCCAGGCCCTTGCCAATGATCCGCTGAACCTGATCGCAGCCGACGCCTCGGCGAACCGCCAGAAGGGCGACAAGAATGCCGCCGAATGGCTTCCCAAGAACAAGTCCTTCCGCTGCCAGTACGTGGCTACCCAAATCAGCGTGAAGAAGAAGTACGCGCTCTCGGTGACCTCGGCCGAAAAGAAGGCCATGAGCAAGGTCTTGGATTCCTGCAAGAACCAGAAGGCTGCCAAGGTCACCCCGATCAAGCCCGCTGGTTCCTCGAAGTCGACCACGTCCTCCAAGCCCAAGGCGCCGGGCACAGTGAAGGTCACAGTTTCTCCCGGAGCATTCTGCAAGGGCGCAGACAAGGGCAAGAGGGGCAAGTCGAAGGCCGGTAAAACCTACACGTGCAAGTCCTCGAAGAGCGAAAGCCGTTTGCGCTGGCGCGTATAACTGAGCTCATCCCGGTCCCGTAGCCGGGCACGCAACGACCCGCAGGTCGGCGAATGCTGCCGTTCCTGCGGGTCGCTGTGTTTAATCAGTGGGCCGTGCGCTTGGTGACCAGCCCCCAGATCAGAAGGACTACCAGAGCGCCGGCGATAGCCAGCAGCCACGTTGACAGGTCCCAGAAGTTTTCGAGGCCCTTGTCGAACATCACGCTGCCGAGCCATCCGCCGAGCACGGCGCCGACGACTCCCAAGAGGAGGGTTGCGATCCAACCTCCGCCTTGCTTGCCGGGCAGGATGGCCTTTGCGATGGCACCGGCGATTAGTCCTAGAAGAATGAAGCCTAAGAATCCCATTGTGCACTCCCATGCTTTTGATTCGTAGCCGTCGGTTCTGACTGGCTTGTTCGTGACGATACCCCTCACTAAATGAAATGGTCTGCACGGGGCATGAACTTCTCAGAAATCCCCAAGGATCTGTGCCCAAGTCGCCGCCAGCGATGGAGGAAGTCCAGAAGATACGTCGCTGACCAGTAGGGATTCGATTGGCTTTGATTCACGCCGAGAACTTGCTTGACATCACATGGGTTGACTTTTAGTCTATATAAATATGATTTTATGAATCACTGGATCACTAAAGTCTGATTACAGTATTCATGCACAACGGAGTGACACATGACTGAACTGATCCCTCCCATCGTGGTGATGGGTGTTTCTGGCAGCGGCAAGTCGACCATCGGCGACCTGCTGGCCCGCCGACTGGAGCGAGCCTTCATTGACGGGGACTCGCTGCACCCGCAGTCCAACAGGAACAAGATGGCCGCCGGCCACGCATTGGACGACGCGGACCGGGCGCCATGGCTTGAAATCATCGGAGTGAAGCTGGCCGAGACCAATCAGGTCGGCGCCCCAATCGTGCTGGCCTGCTCGGCGTTGAAACGTTCCTACCGGGACCAAATCCGGGCCCACGAACCCTCCACCCTGTTTGTGCACCTTTCCGGCGGCAAGTCCCTGATCGGGGAACGCATGTCGGGGCGCGAGCACGAATTCATGCCAGCCTCGCTGCTCACGAGCCAGCTGGCCACGCTGGAAGAGCCCGACGGCGACGAGCGGGTGATCACCGCGGACATCACGCAGACCCCCGCGCAGATCGTCGACGGACTGCTCGCAGCTCTGGCCGCACCAACCTCCTAGGCTATTGAGCCTGCACCCCACCCCTCACGCTCGACTTGATCAAGGACGACAATGACAACTGAGCTCGAACTCAACTGGACGCTGGGCACCCCGGCGCTCCTCGCCCTGGCGGCGGTGGCCATCGGCGTGCTGCTGGTGCTGATCATCCGCTTCCGCGTCCACGCCTTCCTGGCGCTGGTCATCACCAGCCTGTTGACGGCGATCGCCGCAGGCATCCCGGCCGGCTCCATCATCTCCACGATGACCGGCGGCTTCGGCAGCACCCTGGCCAGCGTGGCCCTGCTGGTGGGCCTGGGCGCCATGCTCGGGCGCATGCTGGAGACCAGCGGCGGCGCCGATGTGATGACCAACTGGCTCATCGGCAAGTTCGGCGAGAAGCGCGCGCCGCTGGCGCTGTCGGTGGCGTCGCTGCTTTTCGGCTTCCCGATCTTCTTCGACGCCGGCCTGGTCGTCATGCTGCCGATCATCTTCACCGTGGCCCGCCGCCTGGGCGGTTCGCTGCTCTTCTACGCGATCCCTGCTGCCACCGCATTCTCCGTGATGCACATCTTCGTTCCGCCGCACCCGGGTCCGGTGGCCGCCTCCGGCCTGCTGGAAGCCAACGTCGGCCTGGTATTGCTGCTGGGCCTGCTGGTCGCCATTCCCACCTGGTTCTTCGCAGGCCACCTCTTCGGCAAGTTCGTGGGCAAGAAGTTTGACATCGCAGTCCCGAACATCCTGGACGCCGCGCTGGGCGGCACCAAGCCGGGCGAGCCGGATCCGTTCAAGTCCTCGCCGTCGGTGGGCACCGTGTTCAGCCTGCTGCTGCTCCCGCTGCTGCTGATCTTCATGAACACCGGCCTGAACATGCTCGGCACCGCCGGAGTGGTCGATCCGAAGGCCGACTGGGTGCAGTGGCTGCGCCTGTTCGGCGAGACCCCGGTGGCGCTGTTGATCACCGTGATGCTGGCGATTTACCTGTTGGGCTTCCGCACCGGCAAGGCCAAGACCCTGATCGAGACCGTCGTCGATTCGGCGCTGGGCCCGGTGTGCTCGATCATCCTGATCACCGGCGCCGGCGGCATGTTCGGCGGCGTGTTGCGCGCCAGCGGCATCGGCACGGCCATCGCGGACTCGCTGGAATCGGTGGGCCTGCCGCTGATCATCGCCGGCTTCCTGATCGCTGCGATCGTGCGACTGGCGCAGGGCTCGGCCACCGTGGCGCTGACCACCGCGGCAGCCATCGTGCAGCCGGCGGTGCTGGCCGACGCGTCGTTGACCGCCTTCCAGATCGCCACCATGGTGCTCGCGCTGGCGGCCGGCTCGGTCTTCGCCGGGCACGTCAACGATTCGGGGTTCTGGCTGGTGTCGCGCTTCATGCAGATGGACGTGCCGACCACCCTGCGCGTGTGGACCGTGGGCCAGGCGCTGGTCTCCGTCGTCGGCTTCGCCTTCGTGATGGTGCTCTACGGCATCGCCACCGTGCTGGCCTGATCGGGTCGGCTCCGCTCTAACGCCGCGATCCCGCTGTCGGCACCTTGCATGGTGCCGGCAGCGGGATCGCTGTGTGTTTCAGGTGCCGATTAGCTGGTTTTCCCCGGGTCCACGAACAGGCGCGGCTCGTTCTCCCACAGGCTGGAAATCTCGTTGTGCGTGCGGCGCATGATGCTTTCCATGTTGCGCCGGGCCGCGGCCGGGTCCGAGTTGGAAATCGCGTCGGCCACCGACTGGTGCCACAGCAGCGCCTCCTCGTGGGGGCGTTCGGGCATCAGCCCCAGTTCGGTGCGGCCGCGCAGGATCGCCCCGACCGGGGTGGCCAGGTTGGCGAACATCTCGTTACCGCTGGCGGCGAGCACCAGCGCGTGGAAGCGGATGTCGAGTTCGAGGAAGCGGCGCAAATCGCCCTGGCGTCCGTAGTGGTTCATCTGCGCCGAGATCAGCATCAGTTCCTTGCGCATTTCCTCCGGGGCGACCTCGGCGGCCAGCTCGGCTGCCATCGGTTCCACGGAGATGCGCAGTTCGGTCAGCGAGCGCAGCTGTGCGCCCTTGTGGTCGCTGGCCAGTCGCCAGCGGATCACGTGGTCGTCGTACGGATTCCAATGCTCGGCGCTGAGCACCCGGATTCCGACGCGTTTGGTGCTGTTGACCAGGCCGCACTGGGCCAGGACCCGCACCGCCTCGCGGATCACCGAACGGGACACCTGGAGCTTCTGCTCCAGCTCGGCGGCCAGGATGATGGAGCCGCGGGGAATTTGTCCGCTGACGATGCGGGAGCCGAGATGCTCAACCACATGAGCGTGCAGACTAGTTGCCATGACGCCAGTTTAGCCAATGGGCGGATGGTATCGGCCATCGCGGCCCCCGGCGCGCGTAAACAAATATGTTTTAAGTGCGTGCGTGCGCTGGGAATCGCCTCGCGAACCCTTGTAAGATGGGAGGGTCACGTGGTCGTGATCTGAGACCGTGACTGTCCCGGTCTCTGTTCCCGGCCCACCTCCCGGTAATTGATGGAGACTTATTTTTATGCCTGCACAGATTGGTGTCACAGGTCTGGCCGTGATGGGTGCGAACCTCGCTCGCAACTTCGCGCGCAACGGATACACCGTCGCCCTGCACAACCGTTCGGTAGCCAAGACCGACGCGCTGCTTGAGGCCCACGGCGATGAAGGGGACTTCATCCGCACCGAATCCTTGGAAGAGCTTGTCGCGAACCTCGAGTCCCCGCGCCGTGTGATGATCATGGTCAAGGCCGGCGGCCCGGTCGACTCCGTGATCGACCAGCTGGTTCCGCTGCTGGACGAGGGTGACATCATCATCGACGGCGGCAACTCGCACTACACCGATACCCGCCGCCGCGAAGCCTCGCTGGCCGAGAAGGGCCTGCACTTCGTCGGCGTCGGCGTCTCCGGCGGCGAAGAGGGCGCGCTGCTCGGCCCATCGATCATGCCCGGCGGCTCGGCCGAATCCTACAAGGCCCTGGGCCCGATGCTGGAGAAGATCTCCGCCAAGGCCGACGACGGTGCGCCATGCTGCACCTGGATCTCCACCGACGGCGCCGGCCACTTCGTGAAGATGGTGCACAACGGCATCGAGTACGCCGACATGCAGGTCATCGGCGAAGCCTACGACCTGCTGCGCAGCGCCGCGGGCATCGAGCCGGCCGCGCAGGCGCAGATCTTCGCCGACTGGAACACCGGCGAGCTGTCCAGCTTCCTGATTGAAATCACCGCCGAGGTGCTGGGCCACACCGACGCCGCCACCGGCAAGCCGCTGATCGACGTCATCCAGGACTCCGCGGGCCAGAAGGGCACCGGCCGCTGGACCGTGCAGTCCGGCCTGGACCTGGGCTCCCCGGTCTCCGCCATCGCCGAATCCGTCTTCGCCCGCTCGCTGTCCTCGCAGCGCGAGATCCGCGCCGTGGGCCAGTCGGCCCTGGCCGGCGAAACCACCGAGGTCGCGCTGCCGGAGAACTTCGTCGAGGACGTGCGCCAGGCGCTGTTCGCCTCGAAGCTGGTTTCCTACGCCCAGGGCATCGACATGCTCACCTCGGCCGCCGCCGAGTACAACTGGGAGCTGAAGCTGGACGAGATCGCCGGCCTGTGGCGCGAGGGCTGCATCATCCGCGCCGCCCTGCTCAAGGACATCATGGCCGCCTACAAGTCCGGTGCGCAGCCTGCGAACCTGCTGTTCACCCCGGCCTTCTCCGAGGCCATCGCCAAGGCCGTTCCGGCCTGGCGCCGCGTGGTGTCGATCGCCGTGCAGCTGGGCATCCCGGCGCCGGTGTTCTCCTCGTCGCTGGCCTACTACGACGGCCTGCGCCGCGACCGCCTGCCGGCGGCCTTGACCCAGGGCCTGCGCGACTTCTTCGGCGCGCACACCTACCGCCGCACCGACAAGGACGGCACCTTCCACACCCTGTGGAGCGGCGACCGTTCCGAGATCGAAGCCGAAGACACCCACTAGGTCTTCGAGCGCTGGATGCCGGCCGGGCAGGGGAACCACTTCCTTTGCCCGGCCGGCTTTTTCCTGTGCCCGGCGAGCGCCGCCGGCCCTGCGGATCCTGTCACAGCCGGGGCGGGGGATTCATACGTGCGGCTTTTGCGCTGAACAGAGACGTCACAGCCTGGGGGAAAAGAATGGGTGCAACCCCTTCAATTCCCCGAGGATGAGCCCCATGACGTTCCCGTTCCGACCCAAGGCCCTGGCATCGGTGGCGGTTCTGGCCCTGGCCGCGGCCCTGGCCGGCTGCTCCGCAGGGTCGACCAAAACCGTGTCCGAAGTGACTGGCAACACCACCTTCCAAAGCGCGGCGGTGCCCAGCAGCTCGCCCGACAGAAGCACCGCTGCACCCGGGGAGGTCACCGAGGACACCCACTTCGACGCCCGGGACCTGAAGTGGGACGCGGCCGCCGAAACCACGCTCACGCTGGCCGATTCCGGCTCCCTCGCCGAGGGCGCGAATGCAGCGGCGGTCTCGGTCTCCGGCGGCACCGTGAGAATCAGCGCGGCGGGCACCTACCGGGTCTCCGGGACGCTCGGCGACGGGCAGCTGGTGGTGGATGCCCCCGCAAAGGACCCGGTGCGGATCATCCTGGACGGCGCGCAGATTGCGTCCTTTACGGGACCCGCCATCCTGGTCAACGAGGCGGACGAGGTGCTGCTGCATCTGGCGCAGGGGTCGTCGAACGCGGTCAGCGACGCACCCGACTACGCCGACACGGGCGCGGACGCGCCGAACGCTGCGATCTACTCCATGGCTGACCTGGCCATCGCCGGCGAGGGCGCATTGACCGTGGAGGGCAACTACCAGGACGGCATCGCCAGCAAGGGCGGGCTGGTGCTTGATTCCGGGCGGGTCACGGTGGCCGCGGCGGACGACGGGATCAAGGGCAAAAACTACGTGCTGGTGCTCGGCGGGAACTGCACCGTGACCGCCGCCGGGGACGGCATCGGCTCCACCAACGACACCGATGCCGACCGCGGCTGGCTGCACCAGTACGCCGGACAGCTCACCGTCTCCGCGGGGGATGACGGGCTGAAGGCGCAGACGGCGTTGAGCATCAGCGGCGGCACCGCCGTGGTCAGCGATTCGACCGAAGCGCTGGAAGCCGCCGACATCCACATTTCCGGCGGTACCGTCGATGCCACGGCCAGCGACGACGGGCTGAACGCCGCGGGCGCCGCCTCGCCCCTGGGCGGCGGGGGAGGCGCAGAACAGGCCGGCGACGTCCACCTGGCCATCTCCGGCGGCAGCGTGACAGTTCATGCCGAGGGCGACGGGCTGGACTCCAACGGCGACATCGCGATTTCCGGCGGGCAGATCGTGGTGAACGGGCCGGCCGCCGGCGGCAACGGTTCCAACGACGCGAACGGGGACGTTGCCGTCACCGGCGGGGTGCTGGCGGCCGCGGGCAGCGATTCGATGGCCCAGGGGCTGGGCGGATCCTCCACCCAGGGCGGGCTGCAGGTCTCGCTGGGATCCGCGGTTCCCGCGGGCACCGCGATCCAGGTTGCGGACTCGGCCGGGAAGCTCGTTGCCACGTTCGTCGCCAGCAAGCCGACCGGGAACCTGGTGTATTCGGCCAAGGACATCGAGAACGGCCGGAGCTACACGATTTCCACCGGCGGCAGCGCAGAGGAGGCGGCCGGGCTCGGCGCCGGGAGCCTGGACGGGGCCGTGCCGGTGGCGACGGTCACCGCGGGGCAGTACGCCTCCGGCCTGGGCGGCGGGCCCGGCGGGCGCTGACCCTACGCCTGCGCCCTGGCCAGCCGCCGGGCCGACTCGACCAGCCGGGCCGCCTCGGCGGGGCTGATGCGGACCAGCGCGAAGGCCGCGACCACCAATCCGGTGACCGCATCTGCCAGCAGCGCAAGACGCTGGCCGGCCAGTCCCGGGACGGCGGCCTGCAGCCCGCGGGAGAATGCGGCGTGCAATTCACCGCGGTAGGCGCAGATTGCCTGGCTGACGTGTTCATCGCTGGCGATCGGGGCGTTGGCGCTGTTGATCAGCAGGCACCCGTTGGCCGCCGGCAGCGATTCGGGCTTCTGGAAAATGGCCTGCGTCGCCGCCAGGTACTCGTCCAGCGCCTGGGCGGCGACGTCGCCTCCGGCCAGGGCCGCGAGCCGCGGCCGGACCACCTCGTCCAGGTAGCTGTCGACCGCCGCATCGAACAGCCCGCGCTTGGAGCCGAAGGAGTTGTAGATGCTCGATCGGCTCAACCCGGTGGCGGCTTCCAGCTCGGGGATGGCGGCCGATTCGTAGCCGCGGGACCAGAAAACAGCACGCGCCTGGCGCACCACCTCGGCGCGGTCGAAGGCCAGTGTTCGAGCCATCACAGTCCTTTCCCTTTTCGTAACGACCATTTCAGTATATATTGAAATGGTCGTTACAGAAATAGGTTCGCGGCGGCGGCCGCCGAGGGAAGGACGCAGCCATGATGCTCGCCTCGCAGTTCCTGGCGCTGTTGGCCGCGCTGCTGCACGTATACATCTTCGCGCTCGAAACGCTGTGGTGGGAACGCCCTGCCACACGCAAGGTCTTCGGCACCAGCGCCGCGGACGCCCGCGCCACCCGGACCCTGGCCTTCAACCAGGGCTTCTACAACCTGTTCCTGGCGCTCGCCGTGCTCGCAGGGCTGGCCTTCCAGCTCGCGGGGCAGCTGGCCGTGGGATCCACGCTGGTTTTCACGGGCCTTGGCTCCATGCTGCTCGCTGCCCTGGTGCTGGGCATTTCCAGCCCCGAAAAATCCTCGACCGCCCTGAAGCAGGGTGCGCTGCCGCTGCTGGGGCTCATCGCGCTGGCGCTCGGACTGCTCCGCTAGGGAGCCTATCGACTCGCCGATCGGGGCATCCTCCGGATCGCTCCACTACAGAAAGGGCACACCAACCCATGGACAACACCACCAGCACCCAGATCCTGCTCGCCTCCCGCCCGGCCGGCTGGCCCTCCGAAGAGAACTTCGAGGTCCGCACCGTCGAGCTGCCCGCCATGGCCGACGGCCAGGTGCGGGTGCGCAACGAGTTCATCTCGGTGGACCCCTACATGCGCGGCCGCATGAACGACACGCGCTCCTATGTCGCCCCGTACCAGATCGGCGAACGGATCGCCGGCGGCGCCGTCGGCCGGGTTGTCGCCTCCGCCGCGCAGCAGCTGCCCGTCGGCACGCTGGTCACCCACCAGCACGGCTGGTCGGACACCGTGCAAGCCGCGGCGGAAACCTTCACCCCGGTGCCCGAGATCCCCGGCGTGCCCAGCTCGCTGCGCCTGCACATGATGGGCATGACCGGGCTGACCGCGTGGGTGGGGCTGACCGTGGTCGCCGGGATGAAGGAGGGGGACACCGTCTTCATCTCCGGCGCCGCCGGGGCCGTGGGCACCGCCGCCGGGCAGATCGCCCGCCTGCTGGGCGCCAAGCGCGTCATCGGCTCCGCCGGCAGCCCCGAGAAGGTCGAGCTGCTCACGCAGAAGTACGGCTACGACGCCGCCTTCAACTACAAGGACGGGGATGTCGCCGGCCAGCTGGCCGCGATGGCGCCCGAGGGCATCGACGTGTTCTTCGACAACGTCGGCGGCGAGCACCTGGAAGCGGCGCTGGGAGCCTTCAACGACGGCGGCCGCGCCGCGCTGTGCGGTGCGATTTCCAGCTACAACACCACCCAGGCTCCCGTCGGGCCGCGCAACATGGCGAACCTGATCACCCGCGGCCTGAAGCTGCAGGGCTTCACCCTGTCCAACTACCTGCAGCATGCGCCGGAGTTCGGTCAGCGCATGGGCCAGTGGTTCACCGAAGGCAAGATCGCCTACGACGAGACGATCGTGGACGGAATCGAAAACACCGTTGAGGCGTTCATCGCGATGATGCAGGGGGCGAACACCGGCAAGATGCTGGTGCGCATCTAGCACCTGGCCTGGGCGCAGTGCCGGTCGTGGGAAACTGGGAGCATGACTGGTCCCGAAGAAAACCTCTGGCTTGCCGCACTCCGCAACAACCCCGACCACGCGGCGGACTACGCCGAACGCTGGCGCGGATTCATCGCGCAGGGCCGCGACATCCACGGCGAGGCCCGGATGATCGACGCCATGGCCGACCGCGGCGCGCGCATCCTGGACGCGGGCTGCGGCACCGGTCGCATCGGCGGCTGGCTGGCCGAGCACGGCCACCGCGTGCTGGGTGTGGACCTGGATGCGCAGCTGATCCAGGTGGCCCGCGAAGACTATCCGTTCGTGCGCTGGCTGCAGGGCAACCTGGCCGACTTCACCCTGCCCGAGGGGCCGGGGGAGCTGACCGAGTTCGACCTGGTGGTCTGCGCCGGCAATGTGCTCACCTTCCTGTCCGCCGGCGAGCGCCTCCCGGCGCTGGCCCGGCTGCGCGGGCGCCTGGCCGAGGGCGGCCGGCTGGTGGTGGGCTTCGGCGCCGGCCGCGGCTACGAGTTCGCGGACTTCCGCGCCGACGCCGCGCACGCCGGGCTGTCTGTGGACCAGGAATACTCCACCTGGCAACTGCACGCGCCGAACGACGACTTCCTGGTCGCGGTGCTCAGCGCCGCCTAGCCGGGCAACCGGGTCGCCGCGTGCGCAGGAGCTGGAAGGGCGGCGACCGTTGTCGCCGTCCCGGGCCTCCCGACTGGATTCCACCACCTGTGCCAGGAGCCGGGCGCGCTGCCAATCACCACGTGGGAGCATCGGCAGGAGACTCCTTGGAAACCACGGCTTCACGGGCGGAGCAAGCTTTTAATCTGGAATCGCCTAGGGTGATCGCCCGCCGCACGGCGCGCCAGCTCGCCGCGCGGGCCATGTCGCGACCACGCTGACTGCTCAGGCAGTGATCATCGCCATGTGCTACGCCGGCTCGATGCGCAACGCCGAACCGCGCATGATGCCCCGGTCTCCGATGAAGCAGGCAAGCACGGCACGGAGCTCTTGCATTGCGTAGGCGGCACCGCCGACGAATCCGCGTGGCATCCTGAGTCCATTCAAATCTGCGATGTCGCGCTCGCCGACGCGCCATTCGATGACGGTGCGACCCGTGTCCTCGAAGTTCGGCATGTCAATGAAGATGCCCCACGGCGTCAGGTGCGCGTCGTAGCCGAGGTCGTCCACGAGAAAATCGACGACCTGCTGCCGCTTGAAAGTCTCCATCATTTGAGTATATGGCTTTTGGCAACGCATGGCGCCGCAATGCGCCCTACCCGCAGTCCGTCCCGGCGCCCTGGGCAACAACGAGCGGGGCTGCGTGCGGGCCAGTTTCTGCGCAGCCGGACGTCCACGCCTACGCCTTCACGTAGGCGGCCAGGTGCTGGCCGGTGAGCGTGTCCGCGGCCGCCAGCTGCGCCGGGGTGCCTTCGAAGACGATGCTGCCGCCGTCGTGGCCGGCGCCCGGGCCCAGGTCGATGACCCAGTCCGCGTGGGCGATGACCGCCAGGTGGTGCTCGATCACGATCACGGTGTTGCCTTCGTCGACCATCTCATCCAGCAGCGCCAGCAGCCGCTGCACGTCGGCCAGGTGCAGGCCGGTGGTCGGTTCGTCCAGCACGTAGGTGCCCGCGCCCTTGCCCAGGTTGATCGCCAGCTTCAGGCGCTGGCGCTCGCCGCCCGAGAGCGTATTCAGCGGCTGGCCGAGCTTCAGGTAGCCCAGCCCCACCTGGTTCAGCCGCACCAGCATCGGCGCGGCCTTCTTGATCTTCAGCCGCGCCGCGGCTTCCTCGATGCTCAGATCCAGCACCTGGGCGATGTTCAGCCCCTCGAAGGTGTATTCCAGCACCTCGGCCTTGTAGCGCCTGCCCTCGCAGATCTCGCAGGGCAGCGCCACCCCGGCCATGGACACCAGGTCCGTGTAGGTGAAGCCCACGCCGCCGCAGTGCTCGCAGGCGCCCTCCGAGTTCGCGCTGAACAGCGCCGGCTTCACCCCGTTGGCCTTCGCGAAGGCCGCCCGGATGGGCTCCAGCAGCCCGGTGTAGGTGGCGGGGTTGGAGCGGCGCGAGCCGCGGATCGCCGACTGGTCCACCACCGCCACGTCCTCGCGCTTGGAGATCGTGGAGTGGATCAGCGAGGACTTGCCCGAGCCGGCCACCCCGGTGACAGCGCACAGCACCCCGGTGGGCACGTCGACGTCCACGTTTTTCAGGTTGTGCAGGTGCGCCCCGCGGATCGCCAGCGGCGCTCCTTTCTGGCGCACCGCATCCTTCAGCGGGATCCGGGTGGAGAAGTGCCGGCCGGTCAGCGTGCCGCTGGCCAGCAGCCCGGGCACATCCCCGCTGTAGGTGACTTCTCCGCCGTGCACCCCGGCCCCCGGGCCCAGGTCGATCACGTGGTCGGCGATCTTGATGACCTCGGGCTTGTGCTCGACCACCAGCACGGTGTTGCCCTTGTCGCGCAGGTCTTCCAGCAGCCGGTTCATCCGCGCGATGTCATGCGGGTGCAGGCCCACGGTGGGTTCGTCGAACACGTAGGTGACATCCGACAGCGCGCTGCCCAGATGGCGGATCATCTTCACGCGCTGCGCCTCGCCGCCGGACAGCGTCCCGGCCGGGCGGTCCAGGCAGAGGTAGCCCAGGCCGATCTGCACCATCGCCTGGAGCACCGCGGTGAGGTTGGCCAGCAGGGGAGCGGCGGCCGGGATGTCCAGCCGTTCCAGCTGGGCCAGCAGGTCGGTCACCTGCAGCGCGGCCATGTCCGCGATGCCCAGCTGGTTGATCTTCGAGGCGCGGGCCTTCTCTCCCAGCCGCGAACCGCCGCAGGCCGAGCAGGGCGCGGTGGTGGAGATGCGGTCGATCCAGTCGCGGATGTGCGCCTGCTTGATCTCGCGCCCCGAATGGATGTAGTTGGACTTGATGCGGGTGACCAGCCCGGAGTAGCTCATGTTCGCGCCGTTCAGCTTCACCTTGCCGGGCTGGTCGTAGAGCAGCCGCTCCAGCATCGCCTGGGGCATCTCGCGCAGCCTCACGCCCAGGTCCGCCTGGGTGCCGGCGGTCAGCGTCTGCCACAGCCAGGCGCCGGGGGCGAAGTTCGGGGCGGTGATCGCGCCCTCGTTCAGGGTCTTGTCCCAGTCCAGCAGCTCATCGAGGTCGATGCTCGCCTCGGTGCCGAAGCCCTCGCACACCGCGCAGGCGCCCTCGCCCAGGTTGAAGGAGTACGCCCCGGCGCCGCCGGCGCTGGGCTCCGAATAGCGCGAGTAGAGCACGCGCAGCAGCGAGTAGGCGTCGGTGGCGGTGCCCACCGTGGAGCGGGAGTTCGCGCCCATGCGCTCCTGGTCCACCACGATCGCCGCGGACAGGTTTTCCAGCACCTCCACGTCGGGGCGCGGCATGGAGGGCATGAAGGTCTGGATGAACGCGGTGTAGGTCTCGTTGATCAGCCGCTGGGATTCGGCGGCGATGGTGCCGAAGACCAGGGAGGACTTGCCCGAGCCGGAGACCCCGGTGAAGGCGGTGATGCGGCGCTTGGGGATGTCGGCGTCCACGCCCTTCAGGTTGTTCTCGCGGGCCTGGCGCACGCGGATGGTGTCATGGGTGTCTGCGGGGTGCTGGGTCATGGAAACCAGCCTACTTAAATCCGCCCCTGCGCGGGGGAATTTCGGTGCACCCCGGCCACCCTCTATCATTGTTGGGTGCGCTGCGACACAATCCGCGGGCGCACCGCATCGCTCCGTCCCCCTCACCCCAAAGGATCATCATGAAGCTGCTGAAATCGATACCGCTGCTGGGATGGATAGTCCTGGCCATCGTGGCCGGCATACTGCTGGGCCCGGTGATGCCGCTCTGGCTGGGCAGCGTCTTCCTCACCTACAACTCGATCTTCTCCGGCGTCCTGGGCTTCGTGGTGCCCCTGATCATCTTCGGCCTGGTCGCCCCGGCCATCGCGGAGCTCGGCAAGGGCGCCGGCAAGTGGCTGGGCATCACCGCGGTCGTCGCCTACGGCTCCACCCTGGCCGCCGGCCTGCTGGCGTACTTCACCAGCATCTGGCTGTTCCGCGGCCCGCTGTCCGGCGGAGGCGTGGAAGCCATCACCGAGGGCGAGGGGTCCGGCTTCGAAGCCTTCGTGACCCTGAGCGCCTCCGCGTCGGGCTCCGCCACTGAGATCGTGCTGCCGCCGGTCTTCCCGGTGATGACCGCGCTGGTGCTGGCCTTCATGGTCGGCGTGGGCATCACCTCCTTCCACTCCAAGGTGCTGTTCCGCGGCGTCGTCGAATTCCGCGCGATCATCGAGGGCGTCATCCGCCGCATCATCGTCCCGGCACTGCCGCTGTTCATCTTCGGCATCTTCCTGGACCTCTCCGCCAGCGGCTCGGCCGTCGTGGTGATCCAGAAGTTCCTGCTGGTCGCCGTGGTCTCCTTCGCGCTGACCCTGGTGGTGCTGCTGCTGCAGTACGCCATCGCCGGTTCGATGAACAAGCAGAACCCGCTCAAGGCGCTGTGGAACATGCGCGACGCCTACTTCACCGCGCTGGGCACCTCGTCCTCCGCGGCCACCATCCCGGTCACCCTGGCCTCCACCAAGAAGAACAAGGTTTCCGATTCCGTGGCAGGCTTCGTGGTGCCGCTGTGCGCCACCATCCACCTGTCCGGCTCGATGGTCAAGATCACCTGCTTCTCCATCGCGGTGCTGCTGCTCACCGGCGGCAACGTCGCCTTCGGCGCCTACCTGCCGTTCATCCTAATGCTCGGCGTCATGATGATCGCCGCCCCGGGCGTCCCCGGCGGCGCGATCGCCGCGGCCGCCGGCCTGCTGCAGACCATGCTGGGCTTCGGCGAGGTCGAGGTCGGCCTGATGTTCGCCGCCTACATCGCGCTGGACTCCTTCGGCACCGCGACCAACGTGACCGGCGACGGCGCGATCGCGATGATCATGAACAAGCTGACCCGCGGAAAGCTCGGCGCCCAGGCGCAGGACCCTTCCGACGAGTCCGTGGAACTGCTCGAAGGCCAGAAGCCCTCGCACCTGCTCGGCGAGTAGCCTCCCCGCACCAACGGCACAGCGCCGGTACCCACTGGGTACCGGCGCTGTGCCGTTGGTGCCTTGGCGCTGCCGCAGGCTAGATCCACATGGCCGGATCGATGTACTCGGCCGGGTCCACGGCAGGCTGGCGCTGCTCGGGGGTGCGCGGACGGTTCTGCGCCGGGATGCCGGTCACGATGGAGCCGGCCGGGGCGTCCTTGACCACCACGGCGTTCGCGCCGATGGCAGAATCCGCGCCGATGGTGATCGGGCCCAGCACCTTGGCGCCGGCGCCGATGACCACGCGGTCCTCGATGGTCGGGTGGCGCTTGACCTTGGCCAGCGAGCGGCCGCCCAGGGTCACCCCGTGGTACAGCATCACGTCGTCGCCCACCTCGGCGGTCTCGCCGATGACGATGCCCATGCCGTGGTCGATGAAGAAGCGCCGGCCGATGGTCGCGCCCGGGTGGATCTCGATGCCGGTGATCGCGCGGTTCGCCTGCGAGAGCAGGCGCGCGGGCCAGCGCAGCGCGGGGTTCTGCCACATGCGGTGGGCCAGCCGGTGCATCCAGATGGCATGCAGGCCGGAATACACGAAGAAGTTTTCCACGTCGCTGCGGGCGGCCGGATCGTGGGAGCGGGCGGTGGCCAGGTCTTCACGTAGCCGGGAGAAGAAACTCATGAACTCTACCTTAGTGGTTGGTCGTTTCAGTGACGGAAATACATATGTCACACAGCAAATCGGCGCGAGCCGCACCATTGCGAACCCTCTACGGTTCAACGGTGGCTCGCGCCGATTTATTCACTTTTCGGCGAACTTCTTTTCAGATCGCGCCCGCCGGGCCGGTTAGCCGCGGATGTCGTCGAAGAGCAGGGTGGAGATGTAGCGCTCGCCGAAGTCGGGGATGATCGCCACGATCAGCTTGCCGGCGTTCTCTTCGCGGGCAGCGACCTGCAGGGCGCCCCACACGGCCGCGCCGGCGGAGATGCCGCCCAGGATGCCTTCCTTCACGCCCAGGGCACGGGCGGTGGCGACCGAGTCGTCGATGCTGGCATCCAGGACCTCGTCGTACAGCTCGGTGTCCAGCACCTCGGGGATGAAGTTGGCGCCCAGGCCCTGGATCTTGTGCGGGCCCGGCTTGCCGCCGTTGAGGATCGGGGAGTCCTTCGGCTCCACGGCCACCAGCTGCAGGTCAGCGTTCTTGGACTTCAGGTAGCGGCCGGCGCCGGTGATGGTGCCGCCGGTGCCGATGCCGGCGACCAGCACGTCCACGGTGCCGTCGGTGTCTTCCCAGATCTCCGGGCCGGTGGTGTCGGCGTGGATCTGCGGGTTCGCGGTGTTGGCGAACTGCTGGGCCCAAATGGCGTTCTCGGTGGTGGCCACGATTTCCTTGGCCTTCTCCACCGCGCCGCGCATGCCGTCGGCACCCGGGGTCAGCACGATCTCGGCGCCGAAGGCGCGCAGCATGACACGGCGCTCGGTGGACATGGTCTCCGGCATGGTCAGGATGACCTTGTAGCCGCGGGCCGCGCCGACCATGGCCAGGGCGATGCCGGTGTTGCCCGAGGTGCCCTCCACGATGGTTCCGCCGGGCTTCAGCGCGCCGGACTTCTCTGCGGCGTCGACGATGGCCACGCCGATGCGGTCCTTGACCGAGTTGGCAGGATTGTAGAATTCGAGCTTGACCGCGACGTTGCCTGGCAGGCCTTCGCTCAGGCGGTTCAACTTCACCAACGGGGTTCCGCCAACTACTTCGGTGACATTGTTGTAGATCTTGGCCATCTTCTATGCAATCCTTACGTGACTTGTCTGCGAGCGAGTTCCGCGGTGCACTGACCGCGAGTGGTTCATGTCCAACACTAGTGGGGCAGCTGGAGGCTTAGGCCTCGATTAGCCATTGAGCGTAATATTTCCTGACTTTTGCGAGCTTTGGGTCGATGATGACCCTGCAATACCCCGCCTGGGAGTTGTTCGAGTAGTAATCCTGGTGGATTTCCTCGGCAGGGTAGAAATCTTTCGACTCTTCCATTGTGGTTACGATCGGATCAGGGTAGAGGCCCGCATACTTCTTGATGGCCTTCTGGAAGGTTTCGCGCTGCTGCTCGTCGAGCGGGAACATGGCCGAGCGGTACTGGGTCCCCACGTCGTAGCCCTGGCGGTTCAGGGT
The DNA here is from genome assembly GCF_014647495.1 of Glutamicibacter protophormiae. Taxonomy (GTDB): domain Bacteria; phylum Actinomycetota; class Actinomycetes; order Actinomycetales; family Micrococcaceae; genus Glutamicibacter; species Glutamicibacter protophormiae. The sequence goes on along the minus strand of NZ_BMPH01000004.1, from coordinate 21,352 downwards.
GGTTGGATCGTGCGTGGTGAAGAACATGTCCAGGATGACTTCCGCGGGCACCACGTCTTCGTCGAAGATCACCGCGAGACCTTCGGCATGCCCGGTGGTTCCGGAACACACCTGGTAGTAGTCCGGGTCGACGGTGTGCCCGCCGATGTAGCCCGAGATGACCGCGGCCACCCCCTTGGTGCGCTGGTATACCGCGTCCAGGCACCAGAAGCAGCCGCCGGCCAGCACGAAGGTGGTCAGCTGCTTGCCGTCGACGTCCAGGCGGGCAGTGAAATGATGGGGCGATTGAATGCTCAGAGTACTCACACAGTTCCCAACGTCGCGGCGTTGCATTCTGTTCCATCTCCAGTTCCAGCGCGTAGGCTTGGCTTATGCAGAGCAAGGCAGATAACTCGCACGAACCGCAGTCCAAAGAAGCCGTTGTGGCGCCTCCTGCGCTCAAGCCCGTTGCCGACAAGCCGGCGGATCCGCAGGAACGCACCAGCACCGTGGCGGCGACCCTGGGCAACGTCCTGGAGGCGGCCGAGGAGCTGTGGCCGCAGTCGCTGGCCGAGGACTGGGACGCCGTCGGACTGGTCACCGGGCGCACTGGCGCACAGGTCTCCAAGGTCGTGCTGGCCGTGGATCCCACCCTTGAGGTTATCGAGGATGCGATCGCCCGCAGCGCCGACCTGCTGATCACCCACCACCCGCTGCTGCTGCGCGGGGTCACCCAGGTGGCCGGCACGCACTTCAAGGGCGAGGCGATCCACCGGCTGATCGAAACCGGCACCGCGCTGCTCACCGCCCACACGAACGCCGACAGCGCCGTGGGCGGGGTCAACGACGCGCTGGCCGACGCCTTCGGGCTGAAGGACTGCGTGCCGCTGGTCGAATCCAAGGACGGGCTTCCCGAAGAGGGGCTGGGCCGCGTCGGTTTCCTCGACAAGCCGATGAAGCTGGAGGATTTCGCCGAACGCGTCTACACCGTGCTGCCGGCCGTGGCCGGGGGCATCCGGGTGGCCGGCGACCGTACCGGGCTGGTGCGCAAGGTCGCGCTGTGCTCCGGGGCCGGCGATTCGCTGTTCGACGCGGTGCGCTCGCACCAGGCCGATGTCTACGTCACCGCCGATCTGCGCCACCACCCGGCCAGCGAGGCGCGCGAAGCCGCCGGATCCGGCTTCCCCTACCTGATCGACGTGTCGCACTTCGCCTCCGAGTGGGTGTGGCTGTCTTCCGCGGCCAAGGCGCTGGACAACGTGCTGCGCGATCTGGGCCACGAGGTCGAGATCGAGGTTTCCCAGGTCAATTCCGACCCTTGGGACTTCATCCTCACCCCTTAAATAAGACGCCGATGCTGCATCATCTGGAGTTGTGGGTCCAGGACCTGGCCGCCAGCGAGGCGTCGCTCGGCTGGCTCCTGCTGCGCCTGGGATTCGCGGCCGACTCGCGCTGGAGCGCCGGGATCAGCTACCGCCACGAGGATTTCTACATCGTGCTGGAATCCGGGCCCGACGTGCTGCCCGGCGGTCATGATCGCACCCGTGCCGGGCTGAACCACCTGGCGTTCCATGCCGGAAGCCAGGAAGAGGTCGAGGCGCTGGCCGCCGAGGCAGGGGAGCATGGATTCAGCCTGTTATTCGCCGACCGCCACCCGTATGCCGGCGGACCGCAGCACTACGCCGCCTACCTGGCGGATGAGGCGGGATTCGAGGTCGAGCTGGTCGCATCCGCGGCGGAACGCTGAGCCGGGCTCAGGCCACCTTGTTCACGGTGGTGAACTGGTGGTCTTCCGGAAGCAGGATGTTCAGCGCCGTGCCCTTCTTGTCCTCGACCAGGCTCGCCTCCCACCGGGTGGAGACCAGCTCCAGCAGCTGCTGCGCGGTGGACGGCGCCTGGGACTGCTGCACCAGAAAACGCGCGACCTCGCCGCGGGTGTGCTTCGCGAAGTGCGAGACCACCTTCGGGGTGCCGTTGCGTAGCTGGAAGACGTTGACCGCCACGGTATTGCCGCCGGCCGGCTTATAGGCCGCGGCGTAGGTGCTGGAACGGGCGTCGACCACCAGCTGCCCTTCGGCCGCCTGGTCGAGCGCCGCGCTCATGCGCTTTTTCCACCAGCTGGCCAGCTTGCCCAGCGGTTCGAGCTTGACCGACATCGACAGCCGGTACGGCGGGATCCGGTCGCCGAAGCGCACCGCGCCCCACAATGCGGAGATCACGACCACCGATGCGTCGGCACGCCGCTGCGAGGCCGCATCCAGGCTGGAGTAGCCCAGGGCCTCGAACAGGACCCCCGAATAGATGTCGTGGGCGCGGGCGGCGGGCTCGGTATGCAGCTTGATGTTGCGGGTGACCTCCTTGACCAGCGATGCGCCGACCCCGAGCAGTTCCAGCGCGTTGTCCCGCGAGGAGATTTCGGCCAGCGCGGAGATGACCAGCTCGCGGTCCGCGTTCAGTTCGGGGAACGAGAGCTCGGCCAGCTCGAAGGGGGTTCCGGCGGCGTGGGCGGTCTTGCCTTCTGAAGGCGGCAGCAAAATAAGCACGCTTTCCAGCTTATCGCCACCGTCGCCGACTTCCAGCCAATCGGGAAACGGCTGGGGATCGGCCCCGACCCCTATGCCGGGCGCCGCCGGCTCACTACGCTGGAGCAACAGCGGCAAGCTCGCCGCCTGTAGCGCAGGGAGGGACCATGCGGGATGCAGCCGGCAATGCCGCCGACTTTGACGTGATCGTGATCGGAGCCGGGCCGGCCGGGGAGAACGCCGCGGACTATGCGGTGAAGGCCGGCCTATCCGCGGCGATCGTCGAGTCCGAGCTGGTGGGCGGAGAATGCTCGTACTGGGCCTGCATGCCCTCCAAGGCGCTGCTGCGCAGCGGGCAGGCGCTGGACGCTGCCCGGCGGCTGCCCGGAGCGCGGCAAGCGGCGGCCGGCACGCTGGACGTCGCCGCGGTGCTGGCCCGGCGCGACGCCTTCACCAGCGGCTGGAAGGACAGCGGCCAGGTGGCGTGGCTCGACTCCGCCGGCATCACGCTGCTGCGCGGCCACGGCAGGCTGACGGCGCCGCGCACCGTCCAGGTGGGAGCGCAGGCCTACACCGCCCGCGCCGTCGTGCTGGCCACCGGATCGGTGCCGGTGCTGCCGCCGATCGACGGGCTGGCCGAAGCCGAGCCCTGGGGCACCCGCGAGGCCACCTCGGCCCGGCGGGTTCCGCCGCGGCTGATCGTCATCGGCGGCGGCGTGGCCGGCACCGAGATGGCCTTCGCCTATTGTTCGCTCGGCTCCCGGGTCACGGTGCTGGCCCGCGGCCGGCTGCTGGGCAACGAGGAACCCTACGCCGGGGAACTGGTGGCCCAGGCGCTGCGCGAGCGCGGGGTCGATCTGCGCACGGGCACCACCCCGGCGCGGGTGGACCGCGGCCCCGACGGCGTAGTGGGCGTGCAGCTGGCGGACGGCACTGTGCTGCAGGCCGAGGAGCTGCTGGTCTCCACCGGCCGGAAACCCGGCATCGACGGGCTGGGGCTGGAAAACCTCGGCATCGCGGCCACGGCGCTGCGCGAGGTCGATGACACGCTGCTGGTTCCCGGCACCGACTGGCTGTATGCGGTGGGCGACGTGAACTCCCGCGCCCTGCTCACCCACCAGGGCAAGTACCAGGCCCGGGCCGCCGGCGCCGCGATCGCCGCCCGGCTCACCGGTCGGCCGCTGGCCGCCGGACCCTGGGGAGCGCATGCGGCAACGGCCGACCACGCTGCGGTGCCGCGCGTGGTGTTCAGCGATCCGCAGGTCGCCGCCGTGGGGCTGACCGAGCGGCAGGCGCGCGAGCAGGGGCTGGACATCGCGGTGGTCGAGCATGATCTTGGCTCGGTTGCCGGCGCGAGCCTGCACTCGGACGGGTATGCCGGCCGCGCCACGCTGGTCATCGACCGGGACCGCGCGGTAGTGCTCGGGGCGACCTTCGTCGGGCAGGACGTCTCCGAACTGCTGCACGCGGCCACCGTCGCGGTCGCCGGGCAGGTGCCGCTGGATCGGCTGTGGCATGCGGTGCCCGCGTACCCGACGATCAGCGAGATCTGGCTGCGGCTGCTGGAGGACTACTTCTACCTGCAGCCCCTGTGAGCCAGTTCGCGGGCACCGGTGGGCAGGAAGTTTTCGCAAAGGGACTAGACTGGTGGTGAATGGGATGGCCAGGCGGCCGCGTGGCAAGCAATTGTCCCGAGGAACGTCCGGGCTCCACAGAACAGGGTGGTGGGTAACGCCCACTCGGGGTAACCCGCAGGCCAGTGCCACAGAAAATAGACCGCCAGGATTTCCTGGTAAGGGTGAAACGGTGGTGTAAGAGACCACCAGCATCCCGGGTGACCGGGATGGCTCGGTAAACCCCACTCGGAGCAAGGTCAGACAGACTGCGTTATGAGGGCTGTTCGCCCCATGCAGTCGGGTGGACCGCTAGAGGCTGTCGGCAACGGCAGTCGTAGATAGATGGCCGTCCCCGCTTCGGCGGGACAAAACCCGGCGTATCGGCCATCCCATTCGCACTCTTGGACGGTGAGATGATTCACAAGCGGAAGCCTGTGGAAATTCCCTGCACCGTCTAGAATGGAAATCGTACTTGCGGGGATGATCCTGTTACCCCGCGCCACCGCAAAAGCAATGGTGCTTCTCTCGGTGCCAACCGGCTTTATGGATCTGCAAGTCGGCTGATTTGGAAGGATTCTCTGTGACCCAGCAGTCTGTCGTTGCCCAGGAAGAATGGAGCGGGCGCGAAGAGCTCGCCGAGGCCATGATTCCGCTGATCGGACGTCTCTACCGCAAGAACAATGTGGTGACCTCCATCTACGGCCGCAAGCTGATCAACCAGTCCGCCATCGATATCATCAAGGCCCACCGCGTGGTGCGCCGCATCGACGGTGAAGAGCTGGACCTGAATGCCACCAAGGCAATTCTCGATGTCATTGAAACCCTGAACGTTGGTTCGGTTTCCGTGGACCTCGGCCGCCTGAACAAGAAGTTCGTCGAGTCCGGCTCCGCCGACCTGAACGACTTCGTCTCCGCCGAACTGGGCGCAAAGGTCGGCCAGGCCGGCGCCACCGACGCAGAGCCTACCGACGTGGTCCTGTACGGCTTCGGCCGCATCGGCCGCCTGCTGGCCCGCATCCTCATCGAACGCGGCGGCTACGGCCTGCGCCTGCGCGCCATCGTCGTGCGCAAGGGCTCGGACGACGACATCGTCAAGCGCGCCTCGCTGCTGCGCCGCGACTCGGTGCACGGCAAGTTCGACGGCACCATCACCGTGGACGAGGAAAACAACACCATCCTCGCCAACGGCACCCTGATCCAGGTCATCTACTCGAACGACCCGGCCACCATCGACTACACCGCCTACGGCATCGACAACGCCATCGTCGTTGACAACACCGGCCGCTGGCGCGACGAGGCCGGCCTGTCCCAGCACCTGCAGTCCAAGGGCGTGTCCCGCGTGCTGCTGACCGCACCGGGCAAGGGCAACCTGAAGAACATCGTGCACGGCATCAACGATTCCGACATCACCGCCGATGACAAGATCGTCTCCGCCGCATCGTGCACCACCAACGCCATCACCCCGGTCCTGAAGGCCCTGAACGACAAGTTCGGCGTCATCCACGGCCACGTCGAGACCGTTCACTCGTTCACCAACGACCAGAACCTGATCGACAACTTCCACAAGGGCGAGCGCCGCGGCCGCTCGGCGGTCCTGAACATGGTGATCACCGAGACCGGTGCCGCCAAGGCCGTCTCCAAGGCCCTGCCGGAACTGGAGGGCAAGCTCACCGGCAACGCCATCCGCGTTCCCACCCCGGACGTGTCGATGGCGATCCTGAATCTCAACCTTGAGACCGCCACCGACAAGGACGAGCTGAACAACTACCTGCGCGAGACCTCGCTGGGCGCCGAGCTGCACAAGCAGATCGACTACATCGACTCGCCGGAGGTTGTGTCCACCGACTTCGTCGGCTCGCGCCGCGCCGGCATCGTCGACGGCCTGGCGACCATCGCCACCGGCAAGAACGCCGTCGTCTACGTCTGGTACGACAACGAGTTCGGCTACTCCTGCCAGGTGGTCCGCGTCATCGAGACCATGGCCGGCACCCATCCGGTTGCTGTTCCTGCAGTGAAGGCCGAAGCGGTCAACGCCTAGGCGCCACGCAGCGATACGCCCTTCCAAGGGGCCGCACCCCGTGATTCATCACGCGGGGTGCGGCCCCTTGGCCGTTCCCGGCGCCGGGGCCCGGGAGTAGACTCGGAAGCCCCGGGGAGAGGGGCCGGGGAACGGCCAAGGGGGCACAAGCATGGCTGACTCACGAGGCGCTCGCGCAGTCGACGCCCCGCCGGCGCCCGCCCGGCAACACCCCCTGCCTCCGGGCGGCGGGTCATGAAGCCCGGCCGATGATCCCCGCAGCCCAGCGGCACCGGTCGCGTGAGGCGTTCTCCGACGGGGTCATGGCGGTGGCGATCACCCTGCTGGTGCTGGATCTGCAGGTTCCCGAACCGGAGCCGGGCCGCTCCCTGGCCCGCGGCCTGCTGGAGCTGTGGCCCAATGCGCTGGCCTACGTCATGTCGTTGATCTCCATCGGCATCATGTGGCTGAGCCACCACACCATGTTCCACCGGCTGGCCAGGGTGGACCATTCGGTCCTGCTGCTGTGCATCGTGGTGCTGCCCTTCACCACCTCGGTGCTCTCCAGCTATCTGGATGTCCCCGGCCAGGGCGTCCTGGCAGCGGTGCTCTAGGCCGGTTCGTTCCTGGCGACCTCCTCGCTCTTCTTCGCCCTGCAATACCACCTGCTCAAACGGCGCCCGCACCTGCTGCGCGAGGCGCCGGATCCCGTGCAGACGCGGTTGATCCTGCGCTGCGGCCTGGTTTCGATACCCGTCTATGTGCTCGCGGCGGCGGCCGCCCTGGTGTCCCCGTATCTGACGTTGGGCATCTGCATGGTCTTGGGCTTGGCTCTACCTGTTGAGCACCGCCGGCCTCGGAGATCGGAGAACCTCCGGTTCCTAGCAGGCTGCGAGGTTCCCTCCCGGACCCGCCCGCCGTGGTGATCCGATGTATGTCGCCGCGACCTTCGGAGACGGCTTCACCGTGCTGGAGACCGGCCTGCGCGAAAACCCGCCGCGGTATTCGGTTCTCGTGGGCAGCGCCGGGGATCCGGGCCGCACTGCCTGCGTCCGCCTCGACGGCGTGTGGCTGGAGGCATTCATTCCGGAGTTCGATGTCCAGTGCGGAATCCTGGATGGGCAACGGTGGCGCCTGGGCCGGAACCGGTGGAGCGTGAAGTAATCCGGGCGCCGCCGCGCGGGCCATCGTGTTGCCAGGGGTGGCGGCCTGTGCGAAGCTCGGGGGCATGAAGCGATCAACGAACCCGGCCCCGGGCGCGTGGCCCGCAGGCATGTCGCTGGCCATCGACGAGCACGCGCAGCAACTGAGGATGCTGCTGTACATCAGGCATGCCTGGGGCCTGGCCGACGATCTGCCGCTCCCGGCCCTGCACCCGGTCCCGGAGGCCGGTTCTTCCGCGATGCCGGATGAGGTGGAACGGATCGTCTGGGAACGGCGGTGGCTGAGAACCTGGGCCCAGGCCTGGGGCGGCCAGACGCACGGCCCGTATCGACCGCCGGGTACCGGGAAGATCCTGCCTGACTCCGGGCTGCTCAGCGACACTGATGTCTGGACCGCGCAGTACGGCAGCGCGGGCCTCGACCTCCTCGCCTTCGACCGATGGGAACAAATGTTCGAACCGTCGCTCGGTCCCAGCCTCGACCCGGTGCTGCGAAGTCCCCAGGTGGCACCCGTGCTGGTTGCCGCGTGGGAGCGCGGCCTGGAAAGCCTGACCGTCGTGCCCTGGGCCGGGTACTGCATGTACCGGCTCAGCGCGTCGCACCTGGCGACTTCCTTCGACACCGCCGCCAGCTGGTCCCTGCTCAACCAGGCGCTCGCCGAGTGGATCCGCGCCCCACTGGCATGACGCGGCGGGCGAAGCATTCCCGGGTCTTGAGCGGCGCCTGATTCTGTGTCAGGCTCGCAGCACCACCGAGCGCAGCCAAGGAATGATTCGATGCCGCCGAGCAACCCCAGCAAGGCCCTGTCCTCCAGCAGCAGCAACCAGATGCGGCCGCCGGCCATGACCCCTTGCGCTCGACGGGCCCGGCCCATGGAGCGGCGCAGAATCCTGCAATTGCGCATGGCGAACCAGCTGCTGCTGGAACCTGCAGGGTCCATCCCCGCGGCCGCGGAACGCATGCTGGCCCTCCAGTCCCAGGACCTGGCCGCCGGGCGCTATGCGCTGGCCCAGCGCTCCGGGAGGAAAACCAGCCGGGCGGACATCGACGCCCTGTTCACCTCCGGCGCGCTGGTGCGTTCCTGGACCATGCGCGGGACGCTGCATATCTGCGCCGCCGGCGACGTGCGCTGGCTGGTCCGCGCGGCCAGACGGCGCACGCTCGCGGCCATGGCGCCGAGACTGCGTGAAGTGCAGATCGGCGCAGCTGACATCGACGCCGCCGGCGAACTGGTCTTCGGCCACCTGAAAGAGCACGGCTGCGCAAGCCGCGCGACCCTGTTCACGCTGCTGAACCAGCACGGAATCCCGACCGCAGCCCAGCGCGGGGTGCACCTGCTGATGTGCCTGGTCATGGACGGGCTGCTGTGCCTGGGGCCGATCCCGGAGGGCGCCGGACTGGCCGGACAGGACTTCATGCTCGTCGACGAGCTGGCGGCCGCGGACTTCGAGCCCGCAGAACCACTGCAGGAGCTGCTGCGGCGCTATCTGGCGGCTCATGGGCCGGCCAGCCTCCGCGATGCCGCCTGGTACACCGGACAGACGCTGACGCAGCTCAAGGCCGCCGCCGCCGACCTGGGACCGCAGCTGTATGGAGTGGGGCTGGACGCTCACGAAGAGGAGCTCTACCTGCTCGCGGACTGCCCGGCGCTCGACGCGCGGCTCCCGAACCGGCTCCCGCTGCGGCTGCTCGGGCACTTCGACGAGTACTATCTGTCCTACGCGGATCGCTCGCTGGCCGCCGATGCAGGCCAGCATCGGCCCGGGCAAGAACGGCATGGTCAAGCCCTTCTGGCTGCGCTCGGGACGGGCCGACACCCTCTGGAACGCAGAAACAGCGCGGACCGATCGGATCGGTGCGGCGCTGCATCAGCGGTATCTGGGGTTCCGGGCCTAGTGGCCGAACGGGTCCTCATCGGTGCCCGGCAGCCAGGTGTTGCCCGGAACGCCCCAGCCCAGGGACTTCTTGGCCTTCTTCCAGCGCTTCTCCCAGCGCGGCTGCAGCTTGTCCACATACAGCAGGCCGTCCAGGTGGTCGTACTCATGCTGCATGATGCGGGCAAACCAGCCGTGTGCCTCGAAGGAGATCGGATTGCCGAACTCGTCGAACCCTTCCACCTTGGCGTAGTCGGCGCGCTTGAGCGGGAAATCCAGGCCCGGGACGGACAAGCAGCCCTCGGAGTCTTCCTCGGCGTCAGGGACGCCCTGCGAAACCTTGGACAGGGTGAGCCTCGGATTGATCACCACGCCGCGTTCCGGTGCGTCGTCCTGGTCCGCGTAGACGTAGGTGAACATGCGAAGTCCGAGGCCAACCTGCGGAGCCGCCAGGCCGACGCCGTGCGCCGCATCCATGGTGGTGTGCATGTCCGCTACCAGCTGGCGCAACTCGTCGTCGAACTGCGTCACCTCCACGGCGCGAGTATGCAGGACGGGTTCCCCATAGACGGTGATCTGCCGAATAGGCACGTGATCAGTTCCTTTCCAAAAAGTGCTTAGAGTGCTCGTCCAATAGTTTCACGCATAATCTCACTTGTGCCACCGAAAATGGTCAGCAAGCGGGATGCGGTGAACGACTGGGCGATCGGGTACTCCATGATGTAGCCGTATCCGCCGTGGATCTGCAGCGCCCGGTCGGTGAGCTTTTTCGCGCTTTCACTAGCCCAAAGCTTGACCTCGGCCGCTTCTGCCGCGGTGAGCTCGCCGGCGTTGTACGCAAGCACTGCGCGATCCACGAAACTCTGGGTGACATGCGCCTCAGTCTTCAGATCCGCCAGCTCGAAGCGGGTGTTCTGGAAGTCGGTCAATGCCTGGCCGAAGGCGGAGCGCTCGCCGGCATGGGCCAGGGCCTGGTCGAACGCGGCGGTGCAGATCGCGCTGGCAGCCACGGCGATCGCCAATCGAGCCTGGGGCAGCTGTTCCTTGATGTAGGCGAGACCCCGGCCCACATCGCCGATGCGGTCAGCGTCGGAGACGCGCACCTCGTCGAAGAACAACTCGGCGGTGTCCGAGGCACGCAGCCCCATCTTGTCGAAGGGCTGGCCATTCGAGTAGCCCTCTGAACGCTCCACCATGAACAGGGTGAATGAATCCTCGCCGGCACGCGAGGTCTGTCCATCCGTGCGGGCCAGCACCACCGCTGCGTCGCCATGGGCGCCGTTGCCGATGAAGGTCTTCTGACCGCTGAGCAGCCAGTCCTCACCGTCGCGCACCGCCTTGGTGCGCACGCCACGCAGGTCCGACCCGGCACCGGGCTCGGTGAAAGCGCATGAGGTGATGGTGGAGCCGTCCACGAAGCGCGGGAGCCAGCGCTGCTTCAGGTCCTGCGAACCGTAGGCCAGCAGGTAGGGGAGCACCAGGTCGTCGTGCAGGTGCAGGGCCAAGGCGACTGCAAGGTGTCCGGAACGGACGAACTCTTCATCGAGCACGACACGAAAACGGTAGTCGTCGATGCCCATGCCGCCGAATTCCTCGGGCACGGCCAGTCCCAGCAGGCCGTTCTCGCCGGCCGACTGCCATACCTCTCGGGGAATCTGGTGTTCTTTTTCCCATTGTGCATACTTACCGGCGATCTGCCTGGAGTTGAACTCAATGGCAAGTTCGCGGAACTGTTCGTGATCTTCTTCAAAGAGCGCGCGTTTCACGGGGAGATGCCTTTCACGGGGTGGGGAGGTGCGGCAGGCCGGAACGAGTCTGTCGTCCTGCGGATTTATTCACTTCCATTATGGTCGCACCCGCTGACATGCGCCTATTTGACGTCGAATATCTGATGCTCTCGTCATTTTTGAAGCAGTAAGTCACGAAAAACACGGGGTTAGACCACCATGGACACCAGATTCGAATATAGTTTCGAATCCTTGTCGTAACACGCCTTAACGACAAGGTGCCAGCATCAAAGGATGCTGGCACCGGTCTGTATCGGTGGGAGTCATTTGCGCTCATTGCGAGTGATTGCAATCTAAAGTCCCGCGATCCGTTCCATCAGCTACTGTGATTCCCCCAAGAACCCATCGCATAGGCTGACTGAACAAGAATCATCATATGCGTAAGTATGGACATTTAAGGAACAAAACCGGGGGACTAGGTAGGTGATCACTCAGAAATAGGTAGGGCTAGAGTATATTCTGTGGCCTGCAGCACTTCCGAGTCGCCTGTAGCGGGTTCAGCCAGCAGCTGCCGGCGGTCGGTAATACCCAGTTTCGAGTAAGAACGCTGCAGGTGGCCCTCCACGGTACGCGGGGACAAGAACAGCTCCTTGGAGATCTCCTGATTGCTCGCCCCTTCGGCGGCCCTGATGCACGTGGCATACTCGCGTGCAGTCAACAGCGACTCGTCGACGCGCGCACGCCCCAAGGCAGGGGTATTGACCTGGTCCAGCGGCTGGGCAATCTCCAAGGACAGCCCCAACAGATGGGTAGCTGCAGTCCGCCGCCCCATTGACCTGGCACGTTCGGAGCCGCTGGCGGCCAGCTGCGCCGCCAGCAGCAGCTGCCCTGCCTCCGCATGGGCCTGGACCAATTGGCCCACAGCAGACTCCGTCGGGTCGTCGAGCGCCGCCTGGTAACCCGCCAGAGTCGCCGCGAGCGGCCCTTGAACCTGCTCCGCAGCCCGCGAGAGCCGCTCAACGTCCGTGAGCAACCCGCACTGCCAGGCCTCGAGCAGCAGCCGCATCACCAAGTTTTTCCGGCCGAAAGCCTCGGCAGACGCAAGATGCTTCTCCAAATGTGCTTGCGCAGCATCGCGCCCTTCGACTTCCAGGATCACCGACAACAAGGACCGCTCAGCGATTGGCCTCAAGATCTGCCCCGACACCGCAGGCTCGGAGCGAGACATGTCCAAGTAGTACGACGCCTTCGCCCGATTTCCCAGCAGATTGGCGGCGTAGGCCGCGAACGCCGAGGCGAAGCCCTTGATCAGATATGGGTCTCCCACGGACAGCAGTCCAATGGCTTGTTCCAAGGTCGACAATGCCTGTGAAGCCAGTCCGGACTCCAAGAAGCCCATGCCGATGCTCACGATGACATTCGCATGATCGGCGTTCGCCTGTTTGAGATCCTCGCCCACCGACATCTGCGCAAACGTGGCCGGATTCATCCCCAAAGCAAATGCAATCGTGGGGAAAGCAAAGATCAGCTCGGCCCGCACCGCGGCGGACCACTCCTGCCATTCCTGCGACGATGAAATCCGAGCGTACTCAGCCATGGCATCTTCGGCCAGCCCCGCATATGACTGCTCAATCAGCACATGGGCCAGGAACGATGCCCTACCTTCGGTTCGAAGCTCGGGCATTTCCGCGTATCGGCGCAACGCCTCCACATCGACGAGCTTATTCGCCCTTGACCGAATCAATAGCAAATACGCGGCGACCCCGGGCGGATCACCTGGACGCTCCTCAAGAATCTTCTCCGCAACTTCGAGCCGCCCCAAACTCGCATAGGCAATCTTGGCGGCGACAAAACGCATCTCCGGCGAACCCTGCGGCAGGTGTTCCTGAAGCAAGGCCAATGCGGCTTCCGGCTTACCTAGCTCGTATAGCGCGTCGGCACGGGCAATCAGCAACGTTTCCAACTGCGCAGGGGAGTCGACTCGCTGTTGATCCAGCAGGTCGGTCAGCGCGATCACCTGAGCGAACTGTCGCGCGCTCGCCGCTTGTTCAACGTCGGAGAGCAATTCCCGAATCGGCACCGTCAGTCCCATATCCAAGCGATGCCTGGTGAATCGGCTGCGAGACGCTGAATCAAATAGCTCCCACGACAATCTCTCATCGATTGTCTTGATATGCCGGCGCAGGGTCGAGGAATCAAAGCTGCTGAAGACCAGCTGCGATGAGAGCCCAGCTCCGAGGCGAACGCGTTCGGTGCGCTCGCCGGTCACCGGATTCTCCGACACGAGGTCCAATCGCACCAAGTCGGCGTCGATGGCGTCGTAGATGGACTGCCCCATGAGCTTGCGAGCCACGCCAAGGGGAACTGGGCCCGTGACGGCGAGAAGCTCCAAGGCCTCGCGGACGTTATCGGGTTGATCGCTCAGCCGGGCATTGATGAGATCCGTTGTTCGCTTTCCATGGGGCGCCCACGCACGGCTGAGCGTCCAGTAGTCCTGCTGCTTGGTAAGGGCACCGGTTGCCTGTGCGTCCAGGGCCAGCTCGCGAAGATGCAATGCGTGGCCGCCGGAGAACTCGAGCAGCGACGTGACGGTGCTGGAATTGACTTCTCCGGCAAGGATTTCGGCGAGCATCATGTGCGCATCTTCATATGTCAACGGCTCGAGTTCAATACGCGTGAAAGTCGGCGAGGAGATCAGTGAGCGAAGTTCGCTCGGCATGGAACGTACCGTCGTCGCCGCGACAACCAGTCGAATGTTGCCGGCGGTACAGAATTGCTTGAGGACGGCAGCACTCTGCTGGTCCACGTGTTCGGCCTGGTCCAGGAAAATCCACTGTGTGCGTTTGCTTGTAGCCTGGCCTATGCCTGTGACTAGTTCGGTGGGAGTTGTCCCGGCAGGCCCGTCGGGAATCTGGGTTGCCAAGACGCTCAGGGTGGAAAAGGGGACCGAACTCAGCGACTTGGAGCCGATGATCCAAATGAAGTTGGATTCGATGCGATCCATGAGCTGCAAGGAAAAAGTTGTGCGTCCGGTGCCGACGTCTCCGATGATGAAGACGGGGCCACCACGATGAGCTGCCTTAATTGCAGTGTTCAGGGCATCTACACGTGAGGGAAGAACTTCTCGGCGTTCGATCTGGAAGCCAGTCATCCTACTAATATCAAACTCCCAGGTAGCGCCAGTCAAGTATCGGCCACTCATAACTCACGTAGTTTTGAGGGTATTGCAAGAGTGACTTTACTAGTAATAATGTCCCGGTCAACGGGTAACCTAGGTAGGTTATCCAACGCTTGTCGAATAATTGACGCGACCCATTGAATGTTCCATACTGCATGGCTGACATTCCATGGCGAATTTGATGTGGCTCACGCGCCCGAAATAATAACGAATATTGGCGTAACATTTCCAAAATTCCTGTTGTCCGTCGATTTTCCTGTTTCATACTGCAGTCCAAAAGCAGTGATCAGTTGACGAATTCATGCTTTCGAAGTTGCGAACCGGCGATTATCCAACCCTTGAAACGGCGTTTCGGGCGAACGGCGGGGAAGAGCGGCCGGATTGTTTGCTGCTTCCTATCAAGCCTGTGATCCCCTGTAGTTTCATCGCCCTTTGTGGAGGAGCAGGCTGTTATCCTTCCGAACTTTCATCAATTCGCGATTTCTCGTGTTTTCCCGTGCAATTGCCGAGTCATGCAGGTTCGGGTTCCCAGCGCCCGGCCTCACGCTTGCCTGGGTCGCAGGGAATTCTATGCAGTCGGCAAGGGAGCGGGCGGCGGCTTCAGCGCTGATGTTGTTCTTTCCAAGTTTGGATTGCTGGGCTCGCCGTGCGAAGGAATTGCCTGGAACTTTGTGCCCTGTCATGGTCGCGAATGCACGGCGCGTGCGGGCTCGTAATCCTTGGAGCAGAGCCTTGCTTCCACCATGGTGTCCTCAAGGGTGTCATGTGTGACTCGACCGATCATTCTGGCCGGATTTCATCGTGCCGTCTTGGCGCCGAAGATCCTGGCTGTGGCGGTCACGATGTTTTCTGCTGCCAGCGGGGCGCCGATCCCCGGGCGCGCTTTTGCAAGGATGGCTGCGACACCCCGAAACCGGGCAAGAAGTCATTGCAGCGGTTGCTGGTTGTCGAAGGTCCTGCATGTCGACGATCGCGCAGCGTATGGAAACACCTGGTTTGGAGCTGCGGACCAGCATGGTGAACGGGCGTTGTTCCGGGATCTGGTAGCGCTGGATCGTTGCTGGGCATAGTGAAAAAAGACCAGGCTGGAATCTTCGTCAAGGACTATCCCTCGAACCAGATACCAGCCTGATCTAAATGGGGTGAGTAACGGGGCTTGAACCCGCGACCTTCTGGACCACAACCAGACGCTCTACCGACTGAGCTATACCCACCATATTTACTAAGAACCTAGTCAAAACACGATTAAGTTTCAACCGGAGTCCTTGGCAACGAGAATTACTATACACCGAAACTTTGAGGAAATGCCAATTCGGGTTTCCCGGTGCAGAGCGGGGCATTTTTGGGTGGGGTAAATTTGAGTTCATGCCTACTTCTGCAGAAAAACTTGTGTGGATCGATTGCGAAATGACCGGGCTCAGCCTGGAGAACGACGCGTTGATTGAAGTCGCGGTCCTGGTGACCGATTCGGAACTCAATGTCCTGGGTGACGGGGTGTCGGTTGTGATCAAGCCGGAGCCCCAGGCCCTGGAGCAGATGGGCGATTTCGTCCGCAACATGCACATCAACAGCGGGCTTCTCGAAGAGCTTGACGGCGGCATGGGCATGTCCGAGGCCACCGCCGTCGTCATGGACTACATCCGTGCCTATGCTCCGGAGCCGAAGACCGCCCTGTTGGCCGGCAACTCGGTCGGCACTGACAAGAATTTCCTGGCACGCGACATGCCAGAGGTGATTGACCACTTGCACTATCGGATCGTCGATGTGTCAACGATCAAGGAACTCAGCCGCCGCTGGTACCCGAAGGCCTACTACTCGGCCCCGGCCAAGGATGGCAATCACCGCGCGCTCGGCGATATCAAGGATTCCATCGACGAGCTGCGCTACTACCGCGCCGCTGTCATGGTTCCGGCCCCCGGGCCGGTTTCGGAGGTTGCCGCGGGGATTGCCGCGGAGATTAAATCCAACCCTTCCTAGGGGGCGTCCGGCGACTCCCCGGCGGCCAGTGATGCAACGCACAGCCGCCAGGGGCGTTGCCGATTGGCCAGCATCGGGAAAATGTGTGTATAGTATTTCTCGTTGCCGAATACGGGGTCGCCGCGCAAAAGCGTTTTGACTTGGTACGAAAGCCAACATGGTGGGTATAGCTCAGTCGGTAGAGCGTCTGGTTGTGGTCCAGAAGGTCGCGGGTTCAAACCCCGTTACTCACCCCAAATGATCACCCGATCGGAAACATGGTTTCCGATCGGGTGTTTTGCATTCATCTCCGCGCCGCAGACCAATGGTGTGATTCGCTTCGCATGCGGGCTGTCGTCCAGAGTTGGCGCAGGCCTGCGTGCTAGAGTTTCCGTTGATTCTTTTGTAATAATGGGCGTCCAGCGCCCGGCCGTGGGAGAAGTTCGCAGCGGGCCCGTTTCGGCGCGCTGACATGCGCAAAGTACGCGCGGCAAACCGCCGCCCCGAGCGGTTCGAGGACGGCGAAAGGGAAAAGATGGCGCCAGACATGCGCAAGGATTCCGCCGCGCGGCCCGTGGCAGACGCCCCGTCGGCAACCGATCGACATGCGTCCTTCAACCCGCTGTGGCAGGGGCTGGTCGGCTCGATGATGATTGCCTTGGGTTCTTTCGGCGTCGGCTGGCTAGCCAGCGTTTCTCCGATGAACCGCAACCCGCTGTTAATCGCCATCCGCACCGAATACGCCGGCGTCATCACCTCCACCGTGGTACTGACCCTAGGCTGCTGGATCCTGTTTCGTGCCTGGCTCCGGCTGGGCCAGGTTAATGCAGGCTGGGGCCCGGATTCGCTGAAGGCGGTCAAGAAGGCCGTCTGGACCTGGTCCGCCCCGATGCTGCTGGCGTTGCCGATCTTCTCACGCGACGTCTTCGCCTACATCGGCCAGGGCCGCCTCGTGGATGCCGGGCAGGACCCCTACGTCACCGGCATCTCTTCGCTGAACAACTGGTTCCAGCTGGGCACCGACATCACCTGGGCGCAGGATGAGACCCCGTACGGTCCGCTGTTCCTGCTGCTCGAATACTGGGTATTCCGCGCCGTCGGCTTTAGCCCCGACCTGTCGGTGCTGCTCTTTCGCTTGATTGCCTTCGCCGGAGTCATCTTGTGCCTGGTTTATGTGCCCAAGCTCGCGGCGCTGCACCACGTCTCCGGGGCGAAAGCCGCGTGGATCACCGTCGCGAACCCGTTGTTCCTGATCAGCTTTGTCGCCTCCGCGCACAACGACGCGGTGATGGTGGGCCTGGCCGTGGCCGCGACCTACTACGCCGCCACCCGGCGCGGTGTCCTCGCGGTGGTTCTGATGACGGCCTCCATCGGAATCAAGCCGATCACCATGGTGCTGCTGCCGTTCATCGGCCTGCTGTGGGCGGGAACCGACGCGAAGTGGCCGCGCAAGATCCTCTACTGGTGCTACACGCTGGCGCTGTTCGCCGCGATCATGCTGGCCGTCGGGCTGGCCAACGGCTACGGCATCGGCTGGCTGAAAGTCATGCTGGGCACCGGCACCGGCTCGGTGCTGTTCGCCCCCGTCGGTGCCCTGAACGCGTTGCTCTCCGGCATCTTCGATGCTTTCTCGCTGCCCACCAACTGGATCCTTCCGGTGCTGAAGGTCGGCGGACGCCTGCTCTCCGTGGTGCTGGTGCTCGTGCTGATCTTCAAGGGCAAGCCATCGCACCTGGTGCAGCGCATGGCGTTGGCCTTCACCGCGCTGGTGGTGCTCTCGCCGATCGTGCAGCCGTGGTACCTGCTGTGGCTGCTGCCGTTCTTCGCCGTGACCGGGATCCGCGACGACTGGCAGATCGTCTGGGTGTACTTCACCACCGCCTTCTTCATCGCCTTCGGCGCCGCCGACCAGCTGTTCATCTGGCAGTTCCTCGGGGACCTTGACCCATGGGTCAAGCACCTGTCCACCGGCATCTCCTGGGTCGCGATGTTCTACCTGGCCTACCTGGATCCGCGCACCCGCACGTTGTTCACCGGTCTGGTGCCCTCGAAGCAGTGGCTTCGGGTGTTGCGCAGCGGCCCCAAGAAGGACGAGGTCGCGCCATCGTAGCCCCCACCCACCGCGACAACCGGCAGCCCGGGGCCGCGCCGCAGCGTCCGGGTCCGCGGGACTCGCGGGGGCCGATCCTCCAGGGGCTGCTCGCCTCGGCCATGGTCACCTGTGGATCCTGGGGCGTGGGCTGGCTGCCCTATGCCCAGGAATCGGTGCTCGCCCGATCCCCGCTCGTGCTCCCGCTGCGCGCCGAAACCGTCGGCGTGATCATCTGCACGCTGCTGCTGGCCGTGGGCACGGTGCTGATGTTCCGCGCCTGGCTGCGCCTGCGCCAAACCACCAAAGGGCTGGGGGACCGGGCCCTGGGGCTGATGCGCCGGGCGGCCTGGACCTGGTCCGCGCCGATGCTGTTCTCCTTCCCGATCCTGTCCCAGGACGTGTATTCGTACCTCGGGCAGGGACGGCTCATGCATGCCGGGCTCTCGCCCTATGAGAACTGGGTGTCCCAGCTTCCGGGCTGGTTCGCCCAGGGCGCGGACTCGCTCTGGGCCGAATCCTCCTCTCCCTACGGGCCGCTGTTCCTCATGTACGCCCGGCTGGCGTATTTCGTCTCCGGGGGAGTCCCCGAATACGGCGTGGTCATGATGCGTCTGGTCGCGGTGGCAGGGGTGGCGCTGTGCATCTACGCGATTCCGCGGCTGGCCCTCAAGCTCGGCGGCGATCCGACCTGGACGCTGTGGGTCTCCGTGGTGAACCCGCTGTTCCTGATGAACATGGTCGGCGGCGTGCACAACGACGGGCTGATGCTCGGCGGCGTGCTGCTCGCCTTCCTGCTGGTCTACCGGCAGCGACGCGTACTGGGAACCATCGCCATGGCGCTGTCCATCGCGATCAAGCCGGTGATGCTGCTGGCGCTGCCGTTCCTGGGGTTGGCGATGCTCAAGCCCGAGGCCCGGCTGCGCTCCAAGATCCGTGTCTGGCTGTGGATCACCGCGATCACGGTGGCGATCCTCGCCGCGCTTGGCGCCGCCACCGGCCTGTGGTTCGGCTGGATCGGCGGCGTGGCCAGTTCCGGCGACGCGGCGTTCCCCTACGCCCCGGTGGGCCTTTTCGGCCTGCTGGTCGGCTGGATCGGATCGCTGTTCGGCGGAAGCATCAATGCCGTCGCCGACATTGTCTACGCGGTCTTCAAGGTGTTCAGCATGGCGATCATCGCGTGGCTGGCGCTGCGCAAGCCGGCCGGAAACCCGCTGCTCTACTCCGGGTACGCGCTGGCGGCCAGCGTGCTGCTGGCCCCGATCATCCAGCCCTGGTACCTGCTGTGGCTGATCCCGTTCTTCGCCCTGGGCAAGAAGTTCAGCGTCGGCCAGGAACGCCTGCTGTACGTGCTGTGCCTGGTGCTGGCGATCGCCGGCGTCGTCGACCAGCTTTCCGTGGCACAGTGGTTCTCGCTGCTGTGGATGCGAATCTTCGCCGCGCTGGTCGGCCTGCTCTGCGTGGCCTACATGGTGTTCATCGATCCGAAGACCGCGCCGCTGTTCGGCCATCTGGGTCGCCGGCTCAGCCCGCGAACCCGCAAATTCCTACGTATTCCCAATCCAGAAGAAACGAGGCAACAGGACCGTGATGCAACCGGTTAAAACCCTGTTCAACGCCCGCGAGGCGACGCGTCCGGTGATCCTATGGCTGCTGGTCCTGACCGCGGTCGGCGCCGGTATTGCGGTGCTGACCAAGCAGTGGTGCCGAGTGAATGCCTGGCCTGCGGCCGAGCAGCACCTGCACATGTGCTATTCGGACTTCACGCAGCTGTTCGGCACCCGCGGCATGGCCGACAAGTTATTCCCGTATTTCACCGGACTGCCGCCGGAGCAGGCGCTGGAGTACCCGGTCCTGCTGGCCATCGTCGCCGGCGTGACCGCGTGGATGATCCCCGGCATCGGGTTCTCCCCGGAGCGCCAGCTGGCATACTTCGATCTGAACTCGGCGCTGTCCTTCATCTGCTGGGCGGTGATCGTCGTGGCCATCGCCTACGCCGCCCGCCATCGCAGCCGCGACGCCATCATGGTCGCACTGGCCCCGGGAATCATCCTCACCAGCCAGTTGAACTGGGACCTGTGGGCCGTGATGCTCGCCACCCTGGGCCTGCTGGCGTTCTCGCGCAAGCACATCGTGCTGGCCGGCGTGCTGCTGGGCCTCGGCGCCGCAGCGAAGCTGTACCCGTTCTTCCTCTTCGGGGCGATTCTGGTGCTGTGCCTGCGTTCAGGGCGCATGCGCCACTTCTGGGTGTCGCTGGCCTCCGGCGTGGTGGCGTGGCTGGCGGTCAACGTCCCGTTCATGCTCACCGCTTTCGACGAATGGAGCCGTTTCTACACCTTCTCCGGGGACCGCCCGGCGGGCAACTCCTCGATGTGGCTGGCCTTCGCCGGAACTGGAATGTCCGGCTCGACGATGTCGCTGCTGTCCAACGGCCTGTTCGGGTTGGCCTGCCTTGGCATCGCCTACCTTGGCCTGACCGCACAGCGCCGCCCGCGCATGGCCCAGCTTGCGTTCCTGATCGTTGCCGCATTCCTGCTGCTGGGCAAGGTGTACTCGCCGCAGTTCGTGATGTGGCTGATCCCGTTGTACGTGCTGGCCCGGCCGAAGTGGCGCGAATTCCTCGTGTGGCAGCTGGTCGAGGTTTTCCACTGGGCGGTGGTCTGGCTGTGGAGCGCCAAGGCGGTCTCCGAGGGCGGATACTTCGGCGGTAGCTGGACCATTGAGATCCTGTACGGCCTGGGCATTGTGGCCCACATGGCGATGCTGATCTACATCTGCATCAAGATCATCGGGGATATCCGCAATCCCGAACGCGATGTCATCCGCGCGGACGGAACAGACGACCCGTTGGCCGGTCCGATTGAACATGCTGATGATGCCTTCGTCCTGGGGTCGGCAAAGAAGAGCTGATCCCCAGTCCACGAGAAAGCACTACGGATGCCGCCGATTTTCCCTGCAGGGAAGATCGGCGGTTTCCTTTTGCCGGAAGAAGTCTTTGGGAGCTGGTCCTACGGGTCGGGGTCCTCGGGCGGGTCCTCAAGCTCCTCACGCAGCAAGGTCTTCCCGCGCACCCATTTCGACTGCGTCAGCAAATCCGGAAACCGGCGGTGCCGGTACCCGGTCACCGGCGGCGCCACTGACTGGTAGTAGGCTCCGGTGCCCGGATTGATGCGGATGGAGTGGGAGTACTCCCCGACGGGCACCTCGACCCAGTTCGGGGATTCCTTGGCC